>CAVTZY010000034.1:0-140815 GCA_963739235.1 Terriglobia bacterium
GCACTTCGCCGATGTCCTCGACAACCCCACCGCCTGGGCTCAGAAATGTGTCAACCAGTACCAGGCCGAGGCCATCTGTCTCTCCCTGGTCAGCACCGACCCCAATGGCATGAATCGTCCTTCCTCTGAGGCGGCCAAGACCGCGGGCGCGGTCATCGCTGCGGTGGATGTGCCGATTATCATCTGGGGCTGCGGCGATGCCAAGAAAGATACCGGACCCTGCGCGAGATCACAGCCATGATCGGCGACAAGAAGGTCTGCTTGGCCCCGCTCTCCGATGCCAATTACCGGTCGCTCGGCGCTACGGCCATGGCCTTTGGCCATCCCATGGTGGCGGCCTCCCCCATCGATGTCAACCTCGCCAAGCAGCTCAATATCCTGCTTGAGAACCTGGGCGCGGCCAGAAGGTATACCAGCGGTTCGCCGAACTCCTCGGATCTGACCAGAAAAGCGCGGTCCTCAAGAAAACGGGCTGCATCGGCATGTGCTACGCGGAAGTTCTCGTCGAAATCCGCGACGGCCATGGCGGCAGCACGCTCTACAGCAACATCTCCTCCGAGAAAGTCGCGCGCATCGTCGAGGATCATCTGAAAAAAGGCCAGGTGATCTCCGATTGGGTGACGGACGTTGCCGGTGTGAATGCGAAACAGAAACGGATCGTGCTCCGTAATTGCGGCATCATCGATCCGGACAGTCTGGACGAATACCTCGCGCGCGAAGGGTATCAGGCGCTCGAACAGGTGCTCACCAGGATGACTCCGGCAGAAGTCGTCGCGGTCATTGCCACTTCGGGCCTCCGCGGCCGGGGCGGCGCCGGGTTCCCCACGGGGACAAAGTGGCGGCTGGCCGCGGCTGCGAAGGACGCGCACAAATACGTCATATGCAACGCGGACGAAGGTGATCCGGGCGCATTCATGGATCGCAGCGTGCTCGAGGGCGATCCGCATTCCGTGCTGGAAGGCATGGCGATCACGGCTTACGCGATCGGCGCCGATTCGGGATACATCTACGCCAGGGCCGAATACCCCGAAGCCGTAAAGCGGCTGCGCCATTCGATCGCCCAGGCGAGGGCAAGGAATTTCCTCGGGAGCAACATTTTCGGCAGAGGGTTCAACTTCCATGTGCGGCTCAAAGAAGGGGCCGGCGCTTTTGTCTGCGGGGAAGAGACGGCGCTCATCGCCTCGATCGAAGGCAAGCGCGGCATGCCGAAGGTGCGGCCTCCCTTCCCGGTCGAATCAGGTCTCTGGGGGCACCCCACCTGCATCAACAACGTGGAGACCCTCGCCAACGTGCCCTGGATTCTGCTGCGCGGCGCCGAGGCATTCAATACTCATGGCACCGCCGGGTCCAAGGGGACCAAGGTTTTCGCGCTCGCGGGCAAAGTAAGACGTGGTGGTCTGGTCGAAGTACCTATGGGGATGACAATCAATGAGGTCATCTATGACATCGGCGGCGGCACCCTGCAAGGCGGGCAATTCAAAGCCGTGCAGATGGGCGGCCCCTCGGGCGGCTGCATTCCAGCCTCGCTCGGGAACACGCCGGTCGACTACGAACAAATCACCGCCACGGGCGCCATCATGGGATCGGGCGGCATGGTGGTCATGGATGAGACCACCTGCATGGTGGACGTGGCGCGCTTCTTCCTCTCTTTCACGCAAAACGAGTCGTGCGGCAAGTGCACCTTCTGCCGCGTGGGCACCAAGCGCATGCTCGAGATTCTCGAGCGCATCTGCGTCGGCAAGGGAAAAGATGAGGATATCGCCATGCTCTCGGAGCTCGGCGAGCAGATCAAGTCAAGCTCCCTCTGCGGACTGGGCCAGAGCGCGCCCAACCCGGTGCTCACGACGTTGCGGTATTTTCTGCATGAGTATCATGCCCATATCCGGGATAAGAAGTGCCCCGCCAAATCCTGTCTCGCCCTCGTCGATTTCTCGATTATCGCCGAAGCCTGCTCCGGCTGCGGGCTCTGCGTCGCAACATGCGATGTAGGCGCCATTACGGGTGAGAAGAAGGCGGCTCATCAGATCGATGTTTTGAAGTGCATACGGTGCGGCAAATGCATCACCGTCTGCAACCAGAACGCAATTGTGAAAACCTAGCGGCACCAACAAAGTCGCAAAGGGTAAAGAGAAGTGTGCAGACAAAACTCAGGGCTTATTCCGTCGCCCCTTCGATTGTGCGATATGGCGCGTACCACAACATGTTGGGGGAAGCGACATATTGCACAATCACAGGTTGCGTCAATTTTGACTGCGCAGCAAGCACAATTGCGTAACCTTCAGGGCTCTGTTTCTTGTCATCACCTACCCCGGGCGGCGCCTCGCTTGCCCGGGGCTACTGTCCTGCCGCCGCTGCCGCGGCGGCCAAGACCCTGCCCCCGGCGCTACTCAGTTGGAGTCGCTGGCGCGGCCCCAAGGGGGCTGCCCCGGAGGGGCAAGAGATAGTAGCCGGGGGCAAGCGCAGCGCCGCCCCCGGTATGAAGTTGCAGGCTGAGGAGCCCTGAAGGGGCGAAGGAAAGTCTTCTGCGGCTCGCTTTTGATGCGCGGATGAACAGTACCAGTATTGTTCGAGAGCTATAGTTTTTTAGAGGAATTGTGATGTCAACTCAGTCAGTTGCAGATCAGAAGGCCCTGTCGGTTGAACTCCAGATCAACGGGAAAAATGTGTCCGGAAGGCCCGGGCAGACGATTCTCGAGGTTGTTCGCGATAATAAACTCGATGAAATCCCCACCCTCTGCTACGACCCCAAGCTCGAGCCCTATGGCTCGTGTTTCCTGTGCGTCGTTGAAGTGAAGGGGGCGCCGCGTCTGCTCCCCGCCTGCGTGACCCGTATCCGTGACGGTATGGAGGTTACCACCCGGAGTGAAAAAATCGTCAATGCGCGCAAGACCGCCCTCGAGCTCCTCCTGTCGGACCACTATGCCGACTGTGTCTGCCCGGGCCAGCGCGCCTGTCCCGCTCACGTGGATATCCAGGGATACCTCAGCCTGGCCAGGCTTGGCTACTACCAGGAAGCGCTCGACCTGGTCAAAGAACGCAATCCGCTTCCGGTCGTCTGCGGCCGGGTGTGCGTGCGCAAATGTGAAGTGAACTGCCTCCGCAACAACGTGGACGAACCGGTAGGGATCAACTTCGTGAAGCGGTTCATTTCGGAAAATGCCTCCGCCGTGACGGAAAGGCCGAAAGATATCACCCCCACAGGGAAGCGTGTGGCGATTATCGGCGGCGGACCCGCAGGACTCACTTGCGCGAACTATCTCGCTCTGCGCGGACACGAGGTCATGATCTACGAATCGCTGCCCAAGCTGGGCGGCATGCTCAGGTACGGCATTCCCGAATACCGTCTCCCGCGCACCGAACTGGATGAGGAAATCCGCGGCATTCTCGACCTGGGCGTGGAGGTACAGACGTCCAAGGCTCTCGGCAGAGACTTCACAATTCAAGACCTGGTGGAACAGGAAAAATATGATTCCGTATTCGTTGCGTTAGGTGCGCCGCTGGGCAAAAAAATGGGCGTCAAGGGAGAAGACGAGGTGGAAGGGATCCGCTCTGCGCTCGATTTCCTGCGCGATTGCGACCTCTATGGCAATCCAGGGCTGAAAGGCAAAGTGGCGGTCGTCGGAGGCGGCAACTCCGCCATCGATGCGGCGCGCACGGCACTTCGTTGCGGCGCCGATGAAGTCACGATCCTCTATCGCCGCACCCGCAAGGAGATGCCTGCCCACCATGAGGAAGTCGACGCCGCCGAAAAGGAAGGGGTGAAGCTCGAACTCCTCGTCGCCCCGCTGGAGATCATCGCGGAAAACGGGCGCCTCCGGGCTCTGCGCTGCCAGCGCATGGAGCTCGGCGAGCCGGATGCCAGCGGCAGACGCAAGCCCGTCCCGATCAAAGGCGCCGTGACCGACTTCGCCTGCGACTACCTGTTCGCAGCCATTGGCCAGGATACCGACCTCACCGTATTGCAGGACGAGCCCGAGCAGTTGCGCCCCAGGGTGAGCCGATGGTCCACGCTCGAGTCTGATCCGGCTACCATGGTGACAAACGTCAAAGGCGTGTTTGCCGGCGGCGACGTCGTCCTTGGCCCATCCGCTGTCATCGACGCCATCGCGCACGGCCGCACGGCCGCGGAGGCTATCGACGGCTTCCTCCAGACCGGCGCAGTGCAAGAGCCCAATCCCGACTTCAAGAGCCGCCGCGATTTCTTCGGTGATATCCCGGAATGGATGTTTGAGGAAATCGAGCGCAACAAGCGCAGCACGATGCCTGAACGCGAGCCGTCGGAGCGCGTCCAGGACTTCTGCCAGGTTGAGACCGGCCTGAATGAGCAGCAGACGAAGGACGAGGCATTCCGTTGCATGGAGTGCGGCTGCAAATCTGTATTTGGCTGCGATCTCAAACGCTACGCAGCGGAATACAACGTCGATATTGCCAGATTCGCCGGGGAAGTGCGCCGGCACCGGGTCGATCACAGCCATCCCCTGATCTCTCTCGATCCGAACAAATGCATTCTCTGCGGCCGTTGCATCCGGACCTGCGCCGATATCGTAGGCCTTGCAGTCCTCGGCTTCGTGGGCCGCGGCTTCGCAACCACGGTGCGGCCCGCCCTCGGCAAACCGCTGGCGGAGAGCGCGTGCATCGCGTGCGGCGCCTGCGTGGAGAGCTGCCCGACCGGCGCTCTCGAAGCCAAACTGCCTTGCGGCCGGCAGGGGCCATGGAAGACTCACAAGGTCTCCTCCGTCTGCACCTTTTGCTCCGTCGGCTGCGAGCTGGATCTCAACGTCGTATCGGCCGGCCTGCTCTGGGCCACCGCCCCCGAGGCCTTTATCCCGGGCAGGGGCGAACTCTGCTTGAAAGGCCGCTTCGGCACCGGACTCATTCAGGGTGCGGACCGGTTGCGCAAACCCCTGGTCAAAAAGAACGGACAGCTCGAAGAAGTTGAATGGGATGAAGCCATCGAGACCGCGGCCCGCTTGCTCAAGCAGCAGCATGCGAAACATGGCGCCGAAGCCATCGGCGTTATGACAGCCCCGCGCATGACGCTCGAAGAAACCATGCTGGTGCGCCATCTGGCGACGGCTGCCCTCGGCACCCATGAGGTGGGCAGCTTCGGGCAGAACCGGCGCGGCGGCCCGAGACACGACCTCGACGGCATCCTGGGCGAAACCGCGTCCACTTGCACCCAGGACGACATCGGCGCCGCGGACCTCATCGTGCTCGCAGGCGCCGATCCGAGCTCCAGCCATCCTGTTCTCGGGATGGCCATCCGCCGGGCAATCAACCGGGGAGCCGAAATCATTGCGGTCAACTCGAGCTCGATCGACCTCCTCCGCCCAAGCGATCTTTGGCTCGATGCCCGCCGCGGTACCTCCGGAATAATCTTCTCGGCAATCCTTCACTATCTCCTGAAGAGCAGTCCGGGCAATGGCCACGGCGCGAGTTTAGCTGCCCACGAGGCGCTCAGGTCTTCCGTTGCCGCAGCTACCCTGGCCAAGGCAGCGCACAGCTCAGGAGTCGACCAGGCCAAGATCGAAGCCTGTGCCGAAAAGATCGCCGGTGCGAACAGGGTGGTCGCCGTTTACGACCTGGATGAAACCCTGGAGAGGTCCACCGACGACCTCAAGGCGCTGGCGCAGATCCTGATCCTGACGAACCATCTCTGGAAGAAGGGCGCTGGCCTCCTGCTTCTGCAATCAGACTGCAACAGCGAAGGAGCGCGCATCGCCGGCGTGGCTAACCCGCTCCATGTGGATCAGCTGCGCACCGCACTGGTGATGTTCGAAAATCCCTACGGCGACTATCGAGCCGTTAAGGAACTAACCAGAATCGAATCCCTGGTCGTTATCGATCATTTTCTCACAGAAACGGCACGCATGGCTGATGTCGTTCTGCCGGCCGCCACGCTCGCGGAATCCGACGGCACGGTCGTGAGCTTCGACGGCAAGCTGGGTATCGTAAATCAGGCCAGCAGGCCATTGCCGGGTCTGACGACAGCCGAGGTCCTTGCCAGGCTGTGCCGGGCGCTTGACCTGCCGGTCCGAGCCATCGAGCCTGCGCAAATCCGGGCAGATCTGGCGACCTCGCTGGGAATCTCCGCGTCGGATCTCGAGATGGCAAGGAGTTCGGGATCGACCCTGCCTCGCAAGCCTGCGGCTGTGCTGGCGCTGGCACCCGTGAGACTCGACTCAACAGCCTCGGTGGCGAACGTCTTTCCCTACGCTTCCCTGGACTCCATCCTCGACAAGAAGCTCGCGGAGTTGAACCTTGTGAGATAAGGCATGGACCGGCTATTCGTCGAAGAGGAGTTGTTCGGTAGGCTGGGCTGGCTGATCAGGATTCGCTGGGCTTTTCTCTCCGGACTCCTGATTACCGTCGCGTATTGCCGGTTGTTCAGAGTAGATTTGCCCTATCTCCGGATTCTGGCGGTAGGCGCTTTTATCCTAATCTACAACTCCGCTCTCTACCTGAGACATGTCGCTGTAGCCCGCAAGGGAACACCTGATCCGTCATACGACCAGATTGAGGCCAACTTTCAGATCTGTGAAGACTACCTCTCGCTCACTGTCCTCATTCACTACTCCGGGGGCGTGGAAAATCCGTTCATTTCTTTATACCTGCTCCACATCATCATTGGCAGCATCATCCTGAGACGCCCCCAGGTGTGGTTTGAAGGCCTGATCGCCTACCTCCTTTTCCTCAGCGTCGTAGTTCTCGAGTACACACAGGCCATTCCCCATTACACGCTCAAACACCTGTTCGCGTACCCCAGGTACCAAAATCCCTATTTTATCCTGGCGGTGAGCATCTCACTTTTGATCACGCTCCTCAGCACGATCTACATGAGCTCCACCATCGTGCAAAGCCTGCGCGCGCGCGAACGCGAGCTCATGCAGACCAGGAGCATGCTTCAGAAAAAATCCGGCGACCTCGAAAAAGCGAACCGTGACCTCCGCGAAAAACAACAGCAATTGGTGCAGTCGGAAAAGCTCGCATCCCTTGGCCGACTATCCGCGGGCATGGCCCACGAAATCAACAATCCGGTCCAGTTCATCCAGGGTAACATGCGGATCCTGAGCGAGGCCACGGACGCCATCCTCCCCGTCCTGGACCGTTACGCGGAAGAAAATCCAGGCTTTAAAGTCGCGCGGCTCGAGTATCCCTTCTTTCGAGAACACATCAAGACTCTGCTCAATGACATGTCCAACGGAACGGTCCGGATCGCCGACATCGTCAGAGACCTGAAGAAATTCGCGCGGGCGGAAGAGGGTCGATTCGACGAAACCGTGGATATTAATGAGGCCGTTCGGTCGAGCCTCCGCCTCGTGCATAACAAAATCAAACGCCACCATGTAATTCCCAAGCTCGATCCGGACCTCCACAAAATCACGGGTAATACCAACAAGGTCGAACAAGTGATGGTAGCGAATTTCATCAATGCCGCCGAGGCTCTTGGGGACCGGGCGGATGGCGTGATCAAGGTACAAACTTCCACGGACCCTGGCGGAGCGAGCATCAGCATCTCCATATCGGATAACGGGCCGGGCATGACCGAAGAGGTCAAGCGGCGGCTTTTCGATCCCTTCTTCACCACCAAACAAAGAACCGGAGGCATAGGACTTGGGCTTTCCGTCACTTATGGCATAATCAAGGATCACCAGGGATGGATCGAAGTGGATACCCGATTGGGAGAAGGCACAAGCCTGCAGTACCACTTCCCGGTGGTAAGGAGTGAAGGATGAACCGGGTGTTGGTGATTGACGACGATGTCGCCGTTTTGAATTACTTCATGATCCTGCTTGCTCAGACGCAGCGCTACGAAACCAGGGTTTTGAGCGACAGCACGCAGGCATTTGAGGTCATCGACTCCGGCGGGTTCGACGCCATATTGCTCGACATGGATATGCCGGTGGTCCACGGCCGCGACGTGCTGAAATATGTGAAGGAGAAACATCCTGAGATCGAAGTAATTGTCGTAACCGGGGTGGAAGATGTGCCGCTCGCAGTAGAGTCCATGAAGACGGGCGCCTACGACTATCTATGCAAACCGATAGACGAAAGCCGTCTCCTCATCACCCTGGACCGGGCGCTCGAGCGGTCACAGCTACGCGTCGAGATATCGAAGCTGCGTGATCAAGTCAGCCTCGAAGGCCTGCGCCACAAGGAGGCGTTCAGGTCGATTCTCACCCAGGACAAGAGCTTTCTGAGAGTGCTGCAGCGTGTCGACCAAATCGCCGAGAGCGAAAACTATGTTTTGATCTGGGGCGAAAGCGGCACCGGCAAAGAGCTCGTCGCGCGGGCCATCCACCAGATCAGCCGGCGGCGCGATCGGCCCTTCATCGCGGTGAATGCAGGCGCATTTGCCTCCGAGCTTTTCTCCTCCGAGTTCTTCGGCCACGAAAAGGGCGCATTCACCGGCGCGGTGCGCAGCAAAGCCGGCTTCTTCGAGGAAGCCGATGGGGGAACTCTCCTCCTGGATGAAATCGGCGAACTTGAGCTGCCGGTGCAATCGAAACTTCTCCGCGTGCTCCAGGAAGGAGAGTATTTCCGGGTCGGATCGACCGAGAAGCGCGGGTCCGACGTGCGCATCATTGCGTGCACCAATCGTGACCTTGCCGACGAGATTGAAAAGGGGCGTTTCCGCCGGGACTTGTATTACCGCCTCAACATCTGCTCTGTGTACCTGCCGCCGCTGCGCGATCGGGAGGGCGACGTTGAGCTGCTCGCAAACTGCTTTCTCGAGAAGCACAATCGTTTGAACAAAAAAAACATCATGCTCATCGAACAGGATGTCATCGATCTCCTCGAGATGTACGATTACCCGGGCAACGTGAGGGAACTCGAAAACATCATTGCCGAGGCCGTTGTGGTCGAGACCGGCCGGAGTCTCACCCGCCGATCCCTGCCCCGCTATATTCTCAACACGGTCAGCACATCAAGGTCGCCAATCGTGCCGGCCTCCGAGCGCAAGACGCTGGCCGACATGGAAGCCGATCATATCCGGCGCATGCTCGAGCTCGCCGATGGGAACCGTACCATGACCGCAGAAATCCTCGGCATCTCGCGCGTTTCCCTGATCTCCAAAATCAAACGCTACGGCATCGACATCAAGCCTTCATCCGGCGTCAGCTCCAACAGCGACGACAAGGATTGATCTTCCTGCTTCGAAAATAGAACCGATTGCGGCGCCGAACCACTTGTGTGTTTCTGTGCCGCCCTGTCAGGGTTTGAGATCTCCGGTTCTCTACCCAGGGCTCACGCCCTGGGCTTTGCTGTCCCGCCCTTTCAGGGCTAAGCATTGCACGACCTTGAAAACCCCGAAGGGCTAAGCATCGCACGACCTTGAAAACCCCGAAGGGGTGGAGCAGCAGAGCCCAGGGCGTGAGCCCTGGGGCCAGGTGATCGAGCTGGCAAAAGCCCTGAAAGGGCGGCACAGGAAACCTGCGGCGAGAGCGCAACATTTTCATGCGTCACTGGGTGCGCCCCGGCGCATGAGGGACTGCTTCCAGAATGGCAGAAAGCTAAACCGTCGGAGTCGGGATCGCAAGCGCAATCGGTAGTATCGGTCCGCAAAAATCGATAGCGGCTGCGACTGCGATTGCAATACCGATTCCGATACCGACAAATGCCGACCAAAGAGACGGGACCTTTTCATGCGTCACTGGGTGCGCCCCGGCGCATGGGGGACGGCGAGGACATTTCCCGCCATGGCGATGCTTAATCGATGATGAAGATCTTTGCACCTTGTTCGGTGCGTGAGCGGTGGGGTGCGGCTTTGTCCGCGACCTGGTAGCTGCTCCCCGGCTTCAGCACGTAGGATTCGCCGTTTTTCAATTCCGTCGTCAGCTCGCCTTCGAGCACAAGCAGGACGTGCCCGCGTTCGCACCAATGATCTGCCAGGTAGCCTGGCGAGTACTCCACCATGCGCACGCGGATATTGCCGACCTCGAGGGTCCGCCAGTACGCGGTTCCCGTCTCCCCGGGGTGGATCGTCGCTGCAATCCCGGACCAATCGGTTACACAAAAGGGAACGTTACAAATTTGCATGACTAATCCTCACAGTATCCATATACAAGACATGTGAACGTGCATTCCGCCAAGTGCGTCCATCGGCTCGTGCGAATGGGGCTTAAACATGCCAAGGATCCTCCGGGTCGAACTGGTTCCTCCCCCGGTCCGCTCAAACTCAGGGTTAAATGCAAACTTGCCAGTTCCTCCCAATCGTATAGGAATTTACACAGATTTAATATCAGTCCGGAGCCAGATATGAGAATATTTTTTCATGAACACACATTGATTAGGAGGGTGATTGGCGTCCCGGAATAAGGTCAAAGTAGCTGCCGAAAAGTTCCGGAGTCATTTCCCCTGAGTTCACGAGACGTTTGTCACTGCTGGAAAGGAGAATGGAATGAACAAACGCATCAAACGATTCCACGTAGGGTATCTGACGGCGATTGCGCTCTGTATGGTGGCGATGCTGGCCGGAACCGCTTTGGCGCAGGGCCGCATGGGCCGCATGGGACAAGGGCAACCGCAGAATCTCCTCATGCCCTTGAAGAACGCTTTGCAGAACGCCGGTGCGGTGGCGCTTTCGTCAGACCAGGAAACAAAAATCAGCACGTTGATCACCAACTTCCGTGCGGCGAACCAGCCGGCGGCACCAAGCGCAGATGTCCAGGCGGCACGTCTCAAGTACGACGACGCCATTCTCGCGGGTCAGACGGCGGTCGCATCGGCTCAGATCCCCATTCTGGTCGCAAATCAAACCAGCCAGGCCAGCAGCAGATTGATGTCAGATGCCGCATTTGCCATGGCCGTGGTCCAGGTTCTAACCCCCGATCAAGTCAGCACGCTGGTAAATCGTATGGGGAGTGGGGGCGTTGTGCGGATGGTTGAATCTCTCGCCGGTGGGCCGGGAGGCATGGGTAGGGGCCTGGGCCCCGCCAGTTTCGGAGTGGGACGCGGCAATCCCATCAAGAAGTAGCCCGCAGCGTTTGAACCGCAAGACAGCGCTCCGGAGTGCGGCGATGTCGCCGCACTCCTCATGGGCGGCACTACCGGGCCGTGAGAGACAGCATTTTGATGACTGCTTGAGAATCAGTATAGTGGATGTATTTGAGGTTGCTTATCCACAGGACGTACGGCTGGTCTGCCGGATGATTTCGAACTACAAAGGGACGAACGCTGTTGTGGCTTGAATCTGAGGTAAGTTCCTCGGGAAAAACATCATCTGCGCCAGAAGGCAGGGGTGGTGACAATCACGCCTTCCTTCCAGATGAGGCACTTACGGCGTTTGAGCTGAAGAAGCAGGCGCGACAGGGTTTCAGGTGTGGCGCCGATCGCCGACGCAAGTTGCTTCTTATTGATTTCCACGGTAATGTTTTCTCGCTCTCCGTACTGTTCACGTAGAAATGCGCGCAACCGTTCCTCGACATCCTGGCTGGTCAACTGCCGGATCTTCTCCGCCAGGTAGCGCTGTTTGGCCAGCAGCATGGCGATGAAATCGTTGCGGAAATCCTCCTGCTTCAGCAGGCCGAGGAGGTCGCGGCGAGGAAGCTTGAGGACCAGAACATCCGTGAGCGCCACGGCAGTGACCGGATAGACTTTTTCCTCGAAGAGGATCACCTCCGCGAACACTTCGCCGGGCTTGATGACCTTGATAACCACCTCGCGTCCGTCGCGAGCCAATTTGTGAAGCCCGATGCGGCCGCGGGCGAGCAGGAACATCGCCTCGCCCGGATCTCCTTCGTTGAAGAGTATCGCCTTTTTCTGTCTTTCCCAGAGCAGGCATAATTTCGCCAGCGCTTCTTTGCTGCCATGAGAGATGCCATCGAAGAAGCGAGCCTGATCGATTATCAGGTTGGTATTCATCTCAGGGAGTCTAGCGCAGTTGCGGCCGAATGCCTACTGGATCGAAAATGCAAAAGCAGCCCCGAAGAGCACCAAACAGCAAAATCACAGCACAAAAATCCCATCGCAGAGGTTGCGGAGGACACAGAGAGATTAGACCGCAGATAAACGCAGATGCACGCAGATATCGGACAAAGCCTTGCTGCGAACCATGACCGTGCAAGGCGAAGCGTTGGCGCCGGAAAGGGTCGCAGCAAGGCCTCGTCCGGCCAACCTGCTCATTGGATCTGCGTGCATCTGCGTTCATCTGCGGTTAATGAGCGCGCCTCGTCGGTGGTCGGCTCGGATATGTCTTGAGATACTGGCGGCGGTGGACTGAATCGCGAGCCTTCGCGTCTTCAAGTCTTTGGGAATAAAGACTCGAAGACGCGTGGGCTCGAGATCCCTTGATGGTAGAGGGAACCTAATTGCCGTGTTTCTTGATGGTCTGTATCTTGATGGTGGTGTCTTTGATCGTGTAGTCGGAGGGAACCTGGAACAGGTCTGGTGACGGCTCGCCGCGCCTGATGTTTTTGAGCTGGTAGACATTCTGCCCGGACATGGGATCGTTGTGGACAGTCTTGACAACCATGCCCAGTTCGTCTGAATACCAGCGTTCCGAAACAATCTCAATCGGGGTGTCGTTGCCGATCGTGCCGGCGGGTATGGTTTCGATGGTCCGCGTGCCTTCCGCTGTCACTCCTTCGAATACGTGAGTTCCCAGCGGTTCCGTCCGAGAATTGGTCGGGGAAGCGACTTTCGCGACAGTGCCGTCCACAGCAACGAAACCCGCTCCGGCGTTGACTCCATTGATCACGACCTTCTCCCTGGTTACATGGGGCAGCTCGGAATCTCCCGCCTTGGCGTAATACACTGACACCGCGCCATTGGACGATACCCAACCCGCATTGGCGGCCGGCGTTTTGGTGGCGATGTGCTCATCCGGATTAAGCGAGTAGCTCTCGCCGGCAACCGGATCATTGATCAGGATGGTCTTATGCACGGGGCCGGCAGCCGCGTAGGGGCCAACAGCCTCGATCGTCTGCTCGCGGCGAATGCGTCCTTCGCTATCCCGATACAGGGCCGCCGTGCTGCTCCGATAGAGGCGTTGGCCATTCCCCAGGATTTGAGTGAACTCGGTCACCGTGTCTGCAGAAAAAGGCACTCCTTTGACTACCTTAGCTTCGAATCCCATTTCCGATGCCACGAAAGTGAAGGTAGAAACTTTGGATTGAGGATCACCCGCAGCTGTCACTGTGATCATCCCATCATTGCCTACTGCCTTTACCTCCGTTTTAAAGGTCTGCTGGCTCTGCGAACTGGTCTGTGCCCAGGCAGTTGTGCCGACGGCAAGAAGTAACAACAGGCCGAATGCGTATATCCGATATCTCCGATTCTCCATTTTCATTCTCCTTAGCAGGACTTACATTCATGATTTCAGATCGGTCTCAGCGTTTCGAGCGCATCCCGGTTTGAACAAAACTCGTATTCTGCCCGCTCAGGAACCGTATGGCGCGCGCCACACCATCCTGGCCGATCAAAACCTGGGCAGCAACCGGCTCGTCTACGCGCTCCTGATTGACCGGGAGCCCATAGGAAGCCATGGCATTTCTGGGCAACAACACGCGCACGAGTTGGCCGCTTTCCATCGAGGCGATTTCTGTTCCCGAGGCGAGCGGAAAGAAATCGGTGGCAATCTCTCCGTCCGCGGACTGCGTTTTGGCTGCCGGCTGCCGGGGCGCCGTCTTCCTGGCCGCCGGTTCCAGCCTGGCCGCAACCGGCGCCGGCTCGTCTTTCGCCGCCGCGGGCGCGGGTGTCGGCTCGAGTCGGGCGGCCGGGGACGTGCCCGGTGCTGCGACGTTCTGTGCCGGCCCTACGACTTGGCTGGGATGCGGCATTTGAAGTAGCCGGAAGGTCGCCACTCCCAGAAGAGCGATGATCAGCGCGGCGGCAATCCCCCAGAAGCTGTAAGGGATAAGCCTCGCGGTGCGACTTGAAGAACCTTCCTGCGACATTTTTGCCTGGCGCGCGCGATAGGCTGAGAGGAGTGCCGTCTCCACATGTGCGGGAGCTTCTCCGCCCTCGGCGCCGGCCAGCTTGAAGGCGGTGCTTAATTCCCGCTGACTCTCCAGACGCGCCGAACAGCGCGCACAAAATTCAGCGTGCGCCAGAGCCTGAAACCGGACGGCATCTTCCAGGCTTTTCTCGCGAACCAGATCCGCAGTCAATTCTTCAAACAGCTGGCAGTTCATAATAAGCACCTCGCGGTTTCAATCCTGGGTGCGCGGGCAGCCTCGCTCGTTTTCTCTTGAAGCTTTTCCAAAAGGAACATTCGTGCCCGATGGAGCCGCGAACGAATGGTTCCCTCGGGACATCCGATTACCTGCGCCGCATCTGCGTAACTCAACTCCTGAAGCTCGCACAGAACTACGACCTCCCGATAGCGCAGCGGGAGGGTCGCCACCGCTCGATAGAGCGCGTCGATTTTCTCCTGCCGGGTCAGATTGCCGAGAGGGTCGTTCTTGCTGCCCCATGTTTCATGGATTTCCTGTTGCTCTTGCTCCGCCTCATTGGTCATCGGCGCAAAAAAGCGTTCCCGGGTCATCCGCCGCAGGACATGATTGCGTGCGATGCCATAAGCGTAGGACGAAAAGGATCCCAACGTCGGATCGAAGCCTGAGCCCCCATCCATGAGCGCAAGAAAGACTTCCTGAGTGACATCCTCCGCGATAGGCGCTGAGCCGCTGAGTCTCAGGGAATAGCGGTACAGGTTTCCTTGCCAGCGGCGGTAAAGTGTTACAAATGCAGCCTCTTCCCCAGCTCCAGCCATTTGTAACAATTGGTTGTCATCCATGTTTTCCCACGCCATCTGCTGCATACCCTGGCCGCTTTTTCCTAACTACGTCTACTAATTCATCATTAGCTTCCGATTCGTTCCATTTTTTTCTTTTAGTGCTGGAATATCGGGAGCCAACAGACGCCAAAAGCAGCCCCAAAGGACACGGTGCGGCAAAGCTGCAACTCATAAGCTCATCGCAAAGGCGCGGATAAAAAGAGCCTCGAAGAGGCGGCAATCAATAGTCCCGGCCGTGATGCCGGGGGTTTTCAGGCGAACCGGAATTAGCGCTGAAGGTGCGGCATAAGACATAAGTACCGGTCCTTCGGACCTCGATTTCTTTTCTCTCACTACCCCGCCCTCACGGAAGGGGCTCCCCAGTGACAACTCGCGGAACTCATGGTTCTGCAAGCTGTTAGTCGGACAGGCAACTGCACGATGTTTGAGGGGCAGGGGACGCTATTCACTGCCGGCGCTTCGCGCCTACCTGCCTTGCGTCGCGTGGCAAAAAAATCCTTGACCCCCTGCAAAGGATTCGAGGGCAAGTAGTACAAGTGACTGATCGGACACAGCCCTAATGCTTATGAACTTTGTGCGCAGATTCTTTGAAAATGCCGGTCGGCTCATGGGTAACCGGATCGCGCTGAATCTCGCCACCGGGCGGATCGGGGGTCTCTTTGGTGATGCCGGAGTTTTGGATCACATAGCTGTTGACCAGAACCGAATGGCCATCAGCCCGGTTCAGGGCTACTGGATTGTTGGGGGCAACCTTGTCCAGCAGCTCCTTGGTCGGCCACTGCCGGTTGTAAAACATCTCATGTTCCCAGTTTCCACCCCGGATCATCTCTCCCGGCTGTGCCGTCCTCACCTTCTCCGCCACGCGTTCAGTAATGATCTTGGGATCGGTGATGTAACGCAGATCGATATAGTCCGGATTCAGAGGACCGAAGTGGGCATGAGCATCATTGAAACCTGGAATCACCAGGCGGCCTTTGGCATCGATAACCGTAGTTTTCCCTTCCTGGATATACTGGGTGATCCCCCGATTCGTGGTAATTGCAATGATTTTATCTCCTTGCATTGCGATCGCCTCGGCACTGGGATTGGCTTTGTCGATCGTGACAACCTTGGCATTACGGATGATAAGATCCGCAGGAGAAGCGGCGTTGCGTTCTTGCGTGATGCCGATGGAAAAAATGGAGATTACCGCCAGGAAAGTCAGGACCGTCGTGAGCATTTTTGAGCAGGATTTCATTGCCATCCTCCTGTATGAGCAAGGCAGGAATTAGAAAAACCCCCGACGCGCGGTGAGACGCATGGATTCGATTCCAGCATCATAAGTCAATTTCCAAGGCAGGCGTACGCATTTATTCGTGCGCGCCCAGGCACGCCCAACTTTGCTGAAGCAATCCCGGGCAATCTTCTGTATGATCGGTTTCAAATTTTTGCTCAATGATGATTTACGGGGCACTTGGCCTTTCAGTCCCGCTGAGGATTCTAAATGGCCCTTCGAAATCGGATCCTGGCTTTTCTTTTCGGATTTACCTTCCAAATGACCCTGGTCGCCATGAGCTTCGTCGGCTTTCTGGCCCCTGCGACTCCTTTTGAAAATCTGGTTCAGCGATTCGCGGATGTGGCAGGGTGGATCGTCATTTTGGTCGGGATCGTGGCGGTCATTTCCTACAGCAGAATCTTGCGGCATCCGGCAAAGAGAAACGCGCGCGGCATCGCACAGCGCGCCTGGTTGATCGCTTTCTTGTGCGGGATCATGCTCTGCATGGTATCGACGGCAATGGGCCTGGCCGGTGGATTTTTTGGTCCCTCAACGCATTGGCAGAATTTGTCGCGCCACATCGCCGAAGTACTGGTATTGACGCTCGCATACGCCGGCACCGCCTTTGCATTGTTTGACATTGCGCTCTTGTGGCGCCCTCCTGCGGATGCCTACAGGAAAAAAGCGCCCCGGATCTGTGCGCGCGTGATGCTAGCTGCCGTCCTGCTTATGTATGGAGTTGGGAATTTTCTCGGCAACTGGGCCTCCGGGGCGGTTTTCGCCACAATGGTCTTTCTGATAATTTGCCTTGGCTCCGCGCTCGATCTGTCGAATTCTTAAATTCAGTGACCGACAGCGACTCCACCGTCGACGTTGTGAAAGAACTCGATCCAACCTAAGAAGATCCCCGTGCCAATAAGCAAAAGCAGCCACGAAGGATACGAAACCGCATAGCCGCAGCCAAAAACCTCAGCGCAGAAGGCGCAGAGCATGCAGAGAAAGCGCGCAGAAAGAAAAGGGACCCTGTCAAACTCGTACAAGAGCGAAAGGAAGAGACGGCACCCTGCGGGCCCGAAGGGCCCAGCGAAGCCGGCAGGGTTGACCTTGGGCCCGGGGGAAGCGCAGCAGACGACCTCTGGAAAATCCCATTCTTCCAGAACGCGTTTCCCCCGGGCTCAGGGTCAAACCTGCCGCGGGAGGCCGTCTCTTCCTTTCGCTCTTGCCCACCGACCCGAATGTTTTCTCTGCACTCTCCGCGACTTCTGCGTCCTCTGCGTTGCGCTTTTGCTTTTCTTGCCTGGATGGCAAGGACATATACGTAAGTAGTACGATAGGATGCATGCTTTTCATGTTCTTCGTGGCTGCTTTTGAGACGTTGTGTATTGTGCGCTTCAGGGGATAGGATGATAGAGTTAATCCTTGAGCGCCGAGGAGGTTCAGATGACGATCCATGGATACGCAGCATACGAAGAGAAGCAACCCTTGAAACTATTTGACTATGAGCCTGGAAACTTGGGGCCCTACGACGTAGAAGTTCGCATCGAATACTGCGGCATCTGCCACAGCGACATTCATCTGATCGACAATGACTGGGCGATGACCAGTTACCCGTTCATTCCCGGTCATGAAATCGTGGGCGTCGCTACCGCCCTGGGCAAGCAAGCCGGCCGTTTGAGGGTGGGCCAGCGCGTCGGCATAGGCTGGCAGGCCGGGAGCTGCATGCAGTGTGAATGGTGCACATGTGGATCAGAGAACCTCTGTCAGCAATCTGTTGCGACATGCGTGGGACGGCATGGGGGCTACGCGGAAGTAGTGCGCGCAGACAGCCGGTTTGCTTTTCCAATCCCGAACGAACTCGATGCCGCTGCTACTGCGCCCCTGCTGTGCGGAGGTATCACCGTCTATTCTCCTTTGCGCCATTTCGGGGTGACGCCCTGGTCCAAGGTCGGCGTTGTAGGCATCGGCGGGCTCGGGCATCTCGCCATCCGATTCGCCCGCGCCTTCGGATGCGAAGTCACGGCATTCTCGACCAGCCCCGGCAAGGAAGAGGAAAGCGGTCGCCTGGGCGCCCATCATTTTGTCTGGAGCAAAGATCCCGACCAGATGGCCAAGGCCGCCAATTCACTCGATTTCATCCTGACCACGCCGCACACGGACCTGGATTGGGTAGGACTCGTGAATGTGCTGCGGCCCAAGGGAACGCTGTGTGCCGTCGGTGCCCCGGCCACTGCCGTCTTGAATGTGCCGCCGGTCTTACTGCTGCTGAAGGAAAAGAAAATCTGCGGCAGCAATACGGGCGGGCGCGCCACGATCGAGGAGATGTTGGCCTTTGCTGCACGGCATCGTATCGGCGCCACAGTGGAAGTCATGCCTATGGCACAAGTCAACGCGGCACTCGATAAGGTGCGCGCAGGCAATGCCCGCTACCGCATGGTGCTGAAAGCCTAGTCCGCTTTTTGCAGGCTGTAGCTTTTTAGGCTGTAGACTGTCAGCAAAAACATACAGTACGGCCGATACGTATGGCAGTTCCAGACGAGCTACACCGCATGCTTCTCGGCCGGGATGCTCGACAGATTGCAGGTATGCCTGTGGCTCCGATGCGGGCGCGCCTAGTGTATCCACGCGGGCTTGCGGTGCCTGGATCCAACAATCACTCAGAGATGCGTGAGAAGCCTGCGATCGAGCGCCAGGCAGTGACGTGTGGGCGGCTGAACCCTGCGGTTCATGATGCAGTGGCTAACAGCCTACAGCCTAAAAAGCTACAGCCTGAAAAGTTACAGCCTCCGAGCCTGGGGAGAAATGCGAGCTCGGGGTGATCCCTATTCCTGACGGAGGGCGACGATCGGATCAACTGCCGTAGCCCGTCGTGCAGGGACGTAGGAAGCGAGGATCGCAATGCATGCCATTAGTAACGCAATTCCCGAATAGGTCCCGGCATCGACCGGTTTGACGCTGAAAAGAAAACTCTCGAGAAAGCGGCTCGTTGCCCAGGCGCCTCCGATCCCCAGGACGATGCCGATCCCTGCCAGAGCGGCACCTTGTCCGAGAACCAGCCGGAATACGTGAGCGCGATCCGCGCCGAGCGCCATGCGGATGCCGATCTCACGGGTGCTCTGCGCCACATGGTAGGAAAGAAGCCCGTAAATACCCACGATTGCGAGCACGAGCGCCATCACTGCAAAGATGCTCAGCAGCACAGCGAAAAATCGGGGCTGTGCCACGGAATCCGAAACCTTTTGCTCCATGGTCGACACATTGAAAACGGGAAGCTGCGGGTCCAGACCCATTACTTCCGTCCTGATCGCCGGGACCAGGGATAGCGGGTTGCCGCCGGTGCGCACCACCAAATTGGGTGCGGACGCCGGCCCGCCCATCATGAGCATCTGGCCGAATTGCTGATAGCAGAGGAGGGCTTCGGGTTGGGGCTCAGAATCGAGCCCCTGGGGCTTGACATTTCCGATCACGCCGACAATCCGGCAGGGGCCCATCAACTCCAGGGATTTGCCAAGCGGGTTTTCGTTGCTGAAATAGCGCTGCACGAATGCCTGATTAACCAGGATGACGGGATCGCTGTTCTGCCGGTCCTGGTCATTGAAGTTACGCCCCTGAAGAACCGGTATGCCCAGCGCCTGCAAAAATCCCGGGCTGATCAGGCGCACTCCGGCGATGACGTTGTCGGCTGGATTGTTCGACTGCGGCCGGCCCTCGACACCGAAGCTGAGCTGCATGCGGGCCTGGCTCATCGGCATGAGATTGGCAATGCCGGCCGAGAGAACCCCTTGCGTGCCTCGAATTCCCTCGAGCATGCGCTCATAGAATGCGATCTGCGCTTCCGGTTGGGCATAGCGTGCGCGTGGCAGGCTGATTTGCATGGTAAGCACCCCTCTGGGATCGTAGCCGGGATCCTGGCTGATCAGCCGGAGGAAGCTGTTCAGCAGCAGGCCAGCCCCAATCAGAAGGACCAAAGCCAGGGCGTATTCGAGGATGGCCAACAGGCTTCTCAAGCGGTTGTGACGGAAAAGGCGGAGTCCGGTTTTCGACTGTATGCCGCCTTCCTTGAGCGCTTGCACGAGCTCCAGCCTGGTACACTTCAGCGCCGGCGCCAATCCGAAAAGCAGGCCGGTCAGCAGCGAAACACCCAGGGTGAAGCCCAGCACTCTCAGGTCGATTTGGACCTCATCGACACGAGGAATGTTGCCCGGGCCGATCCTGGGTAATAGGGCAACGCCCCAATATCCCAGCATCAGACCAAGTCCGCCGCCGATCAACGACAGCATTGCGCTCTCAATCAGCAATTGCCGCGTGAGCCGTCCGCGTCCTGCTCCGAGGGAAGCTCGGATGGCAATTTCTTTTTGCCGGTCGGTGGCGCGGGTGAGGAGCAGGCTGGCTACATTGGCGCATGCGATCAACAAGACGAAGCCGACAGCCCCGAGCAGCGCAATGAGCGCAGGTCGAACCGGCCCGACGGTTTGCTCCTGCAGGGTCATCAACTGCAGAGATGGCGTCAGCCCCGCTATTTGCAGCCGGGGGTCGTTCTGCGCAGATGCCTTCAGGATGTTATTTCCTTCCGCCGTAGCCTGGAAAACGGTTGCGCCGGGCTTGAGGCGTCCAATGGCCGGCACCACCTGGATGCGGACCTCTCTGCCGCCGCGTTGCGGCGGGTTGAGGGCAAAGGGAATCCAATACTCGGTCCCGCGCGCAGGAAAGTCGAAACCCGCAGGCAGGATCCCCATCACCATGTAATCATTGCCTTCGAGCTTAATCGACTTTCCCACTATGGAACGGCCACCGCCGAAACGTTTTTCCCAGCAGGACTGAGCCAGCAGCACAACGCGATCGTTTCCGGCCTTCTCGTTATCCGGAGCGAAAACGCGTCCCAGGAACGGTTGCACGCGTAAAAGAGGGAACAAGGATGGCGAGACGCTCGCTCCATTCAGCCGCGCAGGCTCTTCCTGGCCGGTGAGCGTGATCGTGTTCGGCGCATAGAGGGCCATCTGTTCAAAAAACTGCGTCGAAGCGCGCCACTCTTGGAAATCATCCGTGGATATCGAACCGCTCCTCTGGGGCCCCTGGAGCCCGGGGCGGATTTGCGAGATCCTGACGATGCTGTCAGGATCCGGATAAGGTGGGGGAGTCAACAGCAGCGTGTTGACCACGCTGAAGATGGCTGTGCTCGGACCAATACCCAGCGCCAGGACCAGCACGGCAATTACTGTAAACCATGGATTGCGCGCCATCACGCGCACTCCCTGTCGAATGTCCTGCCAAATTGTATCCATATCCGCCTGCCGACTTTTTTGTTGAGAAAATCCCTGAAGACCGCGTCCTCTTGGATACGCACCTGGCCCGCGAATGTTCCCTAAATTGGAGCGAGCCCGGCACCCACTGCCTGCGCCCGACTATTTTTTCAGCAACAAGACCCGGCCGAATCGAAGCTCTCTCTGCGGGCCGAAGCGATAGGACACGGCCCAGACTCCAAGGCGGTCATTCAACTTGAAGAGCGGGCCAATTTGAGGGTTCCATTTCTGATCGGCGTGAAAAAAGCCGTTGGAGATGCCTATTTCGTATCGCTTGAATATCACCTTGCTGGCATCCAGGGTATCAAGAACCTGGTAGGATTTGACGTCTCCCGAAATCCGCGCAAAATGGCCGATAAATGAGTTCACACGCCACCCGTTCTTGTCCAACGTCACCAGCAAGGCAATCTTGATGCCGCGCTGCCCCGCTTCCTTCGCCACAACCGCGTAGGCCAGGGGCGCAATTGTGAGCGATGGCTTGGGCTTGAAGCCGTATCCGCCGCCGAAATTGAACTCATTGCTGCCCGGAACTCCGACATAAAACAGATCCACAATTGCGGAATTTTTGAACGTGTAATTCCAATCGAAATAGCGGTACTTCGAGTTGGCGCCGCGGGCTTCAAGGTAGTGCTGGGCCAAGCCCTGGCTGCCGACCAGCCAAAGCGCCAGGAACACGCCTGCCTTCATCATGAATCGCATGGGCCCATTGAACACCAACCGACCCTGCAAATACACTTCAATTTTTATAGAATTCAAACTATGTACCGAAAGCACGGTGCAGCTAAACCGCAGCGAAAATTGGAACCACGATACCCACGAGGTAGCGCAGCCCGAAGATGATTCCCCTGTTTGACGGATTCTGGGGATCCATCGATCCTTAAAGTTAGACATGGAACCGTTGTCTGAGATATCCTCTTGGCACATCAGAATCACCGGCCGCAACATGGATCAGAAAGGAGTCGAATCATGAAACCAGAGGACACGTCCACTGCCGACCGCAGGGAATTCTTGATTCAATCGGGCACTGCCGTTGCCGCTTTCGCCTTTGCGCTGACGAATGCCGGGAAGCCGGCATCAGCGCAGCAGAAGCCCGCCGCCATTGAGCTGCCTCCGTTGCCTTATGCCCAGAGCGCCCTGGCGCCCTCTATCTCCGAAAACACCATTTCGTTCCACTACGGCAAACACCACCAGACCTATGTCAATAACGTACTCAAGATGATCGCAGGCACCGAGTTCGCAGCCATGCCGCTCGTGGACATCATCAAAAAAACATCAGGCAAGGCCGAACAGGCCTCGCTCTTCAATAATGCAGCCCAGGTTTTCAATCACACGTTTTACTGGAACAGCATGAAACCTGGCGGTGGCGGCGAGCCGAAGGGCAAGATCAGGGATAGAATCCTGTCCTCCTTCGGCAGCTATCAGAAATTCGCCGACGAGTTCTCCAATGCAGCCGCTACGCAATTCGGAAGTGGTTGGGCCTGGCTGGTGCTGGATGGCGGCCAGCTGAAGGTCATGAAGACCGCCAATGCGGATACGCCCATAGCCAAGGATATCAAGCCCTTGTTGACGATCGACGTCTGGGAGCATGCCTATTATCTGGATTACCAGAACCGGCGCCCCGACTATATTAAAGCGTTCGTGGATAAGCTCCTGAACTGGGACTTTGCCGAAAAGAACCTCGACCAATGAAGCGGAATCCCCTGCTTTCCCTGCTTTGCGGTTGTTTCTGCCTGGTGTCCGCCTTCACCCAGGAGGCGGACCAGGAAAAAGACAAGCGGATGCAATGGTTCGCCGACGCCAAGCTCGGCATCTTCATCCATTGGGGCATCTATGCAGTGAACGGGATCGATGAATCCTGGTCTTTTTACAACAGCTACATTTCCTACAGCGACTACATGAAGCAGCTGAAGGGCTTCACGGCCGTCCGATACGATCCGAATGCCTGGGCACAGTTGATCCAGGAGAGCGGCGCCCGCTATGCCGTCCTGACTGCCAAGCATCACGACGGCGTCGCCTTATGGAACACCAGGTACAGCGATCTGAATGTCGTCAAGAAGACGCCGGCCGGCAGGGATCTGCTCGATCCCTACTGCCAGGCACTGCGCAAACTCGGATTGAAGGTCGGCCTGTATTTTTCGAACCTGGACTGGTCCCACCCGGATTACCCTTTCTTCACAAACAAGGAGAAACGCTACGCCGATGATCCGGTGCGCTGGAATCGCTTTCTGGTGTTCCAGCGCGGCCAATTGGAAGAGCTGGCGACCCTCTACAAGCCGGATTTGATCTGGTTCGACGGCGACTGGGACTTCCCGGCCGAGAAATGGCAGGCGCAAGCGTTGCGCGAGCAGATCTTTCGCTGGCTCCCCGCCGTCATTTTGAACTCACGCCTGAATGGCTATGGCGATTATGCCACGCCGGAGCAGGGCGTGCCCATCACGGCGCCCAAGGCCAAATACTGGGAACTGTGCCTGACCATGAATGATTCGTGGGGATACCAGGGCAACGACAAGAACTACAAGACTCCCAATCAGCTCATCCGCATTTTCAGCGACTGCATCAGCATGGGGGGGAACCTGCTCCTCGATATTGGGCCCAAGGCGGACGGGACGATTCCTGACGAACAGGTGCGCATTCTCAGAGAATTGGGAAGATGGACGCAAAAGCATAAGGAAGCCATTTTCGAAAGTTCTGCGGGCATCCCTTCTGCCTACTTCCGAGGGCCGACAACGCTGTCGAAAGATCGTCAGACTCTCTATCTCTTCGTGGACTCACGCCCCAACGGTCCCCTCCTGATTAAGGGCCTTAAGAACAAAATCAACCGCATCCGCGTGGTAGGCAACGGCACCAAGCTCTCCTACAAGATACTCGGGAAGCAGTATTGGAGCGCCGCCCCGGGCTTGCTCTATATCGATGTGCCGCCGGAGGTCCTCGATGAACAGGTGACCGTGATCGCCGTGCTCCTGGACAGTCCCATCGACTTGTATAGCGAAAAATCGGGGACAGGCTAGGAGCCCGTCCGAGAATTAGGAGGGGTCGCGCGCATGGGGCTTGCGGGGCGAGACTCAAGGCGCGAGGAGGAGGCGATGTCGCTGCACATCGTTGACGACGAGCAACGCGGAGATCGCCCCGCAATCCCCATGCGCCCTTCGGGTTCCGGCGGCGCTCGGAACGCGGCCCCTCCTAATTCTCGGACGGGCTCCTAGTGGTGGAGTGGACCCCTAAAGTGAGACAGATATAATAGGGGCAGTTCTCAGAGAGGAGAACCATGTCCCAGAAGAAGGCTCGAGATCATCAACCGCGAAGACCGCAAAGACCTCAAAGAATTACAGGTATTCTTCTTCGAGGTCTTTGCGACCTTGGCGGTTCAATCTCTGTAATCGATTCTTTCACTCCTTCGAAGCGCAGCGCCTTTATTTCAGCCCCTCCGCAACGGACAGATACAGAGCGTTGAAGAAAAACTTGAAGCTGCCGTGTGGCTCAGAGCGGAAGAGCAGTTCGTTCCCGAACAGAATCAACCGGCCTTTCCCGATCGGAGCTTCGACCATCTCGACTCCTTTGTCGAGGTACTTCTGGCCCCAGGCCCAGCCGCTGCGGAGCGGCGCATCATTCGGGAACCATGCTACGGCGTGGATCGCCGGACCGGATGTGTTCGGATTCACCTTCCAGACGGAACTGTTGCTGAAGAAAATATCCGTCTGATCGCCATAACCGTGCGCCAGCGGATTATTTGGATCGAGGGCCACGCGCAGGATCGAGCCCGGTACATAGTAGTCCGTGCGCGGAACGGGCGAGCCGTCGGCCTTGATCAGATGGTTGGTGAGCGGCAGTTTGAACTGCTGGACTGCGCCATTGGCTGAGCTGCCCATGGCAATGATCGTACCACCTTCCTCAACAAACTGCCTGAGCGCCGCGAACCCTTCCGCGGTGAGATTGCCGCGCCGCCGCGCATACTTCTCCGGTTCGGGGAGTGGAGCCGGCCGGTCATCATTGGCCGCGCGCGCGCCTCCCTGCCCGCCGCCACGACCGCCACGACCGCCGCCTTGAGCGCCGGCACCCGCCCCGGGTGGGATGTCTCCTCCGGCTCCTGGAGGCATATCGCCACCCGCCGCCGCGCCGCCGCCACCGCCACGACCGCCGCCACCGCCTCCCAGGCTTTCGCCGTTGAAGACCAGCACGTCGTACTTGGCACGCAGGTTGCCGGCGTTGATATCGGGTGGGAAGACATCGTTGGTATCTTCAATAAACGGGAACTCGAAGTTCTTGAAGATCAACCGGGTCCAGCCTGCAGGCATGCCGCCGCCCACGTGATCCGCGAGCCCGATGCGCAACTTGCGCAGCTTCGCAGCCGGACCGGACGGCGCTGTATTGGTCGCCGTGAAGGTCACGCCCAGATCAGCCGCTGCCTTCTGCAGGATCGCAAGCGTCGTCGGCTTGGCCGCAACATAAAAAGTGCCCGGGCCCATGGGGCCGTCCTTTAGCCAGGTAACCTCTTCGTTCGCCGCCACCAGGCGATTGATGGCAATGAAGCTGTCGGTCGCTTTGTGGCTGAAGTAGTAGCCGACGGGAGCGCCTTGCGCGCTCTTCACTGCGCCGGCCGGAACCTTCGCGAGATCTTTCAATATTTCGAAAGGTCCGTCGAATCCATCGAGGATCCGGTCGAACTGCACGCCCATCTGATACGCAAGCGTCCATCCGGCAACGTCGTACGGCGGGGTCGGGGCCGCACCCGGGTAGGCGATATCATCCGGGTGATCCTGCGGTTCGAACATATCCATTACATGAGGCCGGAACGCCTGCGCCGTCTTCACGACGTAGGAGTTGGCAGGGTACTGCTTGCCCGCAACTGTGAAGGGACCCGTAGCGCGCATCACCGTGATTCCGGATTTGATGAGCGCGTTAACAAAGCGCGTTGCACTGCCGAAATCGTCCTGAGTAGATGGAATGATGAAACCGCGCGGGTCGCGCAGTTCCTTCGTCGTAAGCGCGGAATACAAGGCCGGTCCGCCGCCGCCGCCGCCGCGGCCACCCCCTCCGCCACCACCACCGCGACCGCCGGCTGCTGTGACGGCGGCCGGGGGAGCCGCTGCCGCAACCTGACCCGCGATTCTCTCCAGCTTATGCGGTGTGAAGGTCCAGTGATCTTCACTGCCCCACTTGATTTCGTCGCGACCCATCTCGTAGATGCGATAGAGCGTGGTCTCCCGGTATCTCGACGCGAAATCCAGGATCGCGCGGTCGGCAGTAATCGAGTAGTCAATCGACTGCCGGAAATGCCAGACCTCCTGGGGCTGAATCGGCCACCACATATTCGAGTCCCCGATTGCGTAGCGCGTCGTGAAAGGGATGCTGGTCGGCGTCGGGTTGCCAATCGCTTCGGTCAAAATCCCGATCTGGTTGTGGAAATAGGCCGTGGTCCGAAAACCGCCGTTCCACCATGTCGAATAGCTTGCGCCTTTGCGCGACACTACCCCCGGCTTCCCCTCGGCGATGAAGCGAGTGGCCATGATCGAGCCGATCAGGTCGATGTCGGCGGGTAGCATGGGATGGAAAAAGTAGTTGAACGGGTCGCGGAACGGAGGTGCGAACATCACCGAGCCCGCCGGGCCCGTCTGGTGATGGTTGTACATGATCTGCGGAAACCACTCCCGGTACATGACGCGGCTCACGTTGGTGGTCTCATCGAGCGCGTTCATGAAGGAATCCCGGTTGTCGTCGTGACCGGCATAGTGGTTATAGAGGACAGGCGTGTTCATGCTGCCGTACTTCATGTACTGGTCGACCACGAGATCCCAGCCGTCCGGATTCGCCGGAACGCATAAGAGGATTACGTCCTTCAGAAACCGCATGGTCTCTTCGTCCGTGAGCGTAACCATCTGGTAGACCATTTCGAGCAGCTGCTGTGCGCCGAGAACCTCGGTCGCATGAAGCCCGCCGTCGATCCATACGACCGACTTGCCTTCTTTCGCCAGAGCCTGCGCCTGGGCGTCGGTCAGCCCTTCCGCGTGGGACAGCCGCGCCGAGATTTCCTTATACCGATCGAGCATCTTGAAGTTTTCCGGCGCCGTGATGATCGCCATCAACTGCGGCCGTTTTTCGGTCGATTTGCCGATCTCCAGGATGTGGATGCGCGGCGACTCCTTCTCCAGCTTGTGCCAGTATGCGATGAGTTGTTGGTAGTTGGCCATGAAGTAGTCGTCGCCGATACTGTGGCCCCACTCATCTTTGGGACTCGTGATTTTGCCGGCAGCGGCCTGCGCGGGCACAGCAGCCGCAGGCTTTGCCTGGGCGGGCGGTGCGGTTTTGGTCTGGGCAACGAGTGCCGCGCAGGCGAGCGCAGCGGCCAGGACCATGGCTGAAAGCAGGTGTCGTCGTATTGCGATCATGATTTGTCCTCCGGAATGGGGTGACAATACCAGAGGTTCTCAAAAATTGATAGCAAGTCGATGCAGATTTTTCAAAGCCTTACCGTGTGGGCGCCGGGCGCCGAACGGCGTTCCGACACCACGCATTATTCGATCCAAAGCCCGATCCGGCAGCCCGGGCCTACTCGTCGCCAGAAACCTCCAGTTTTCGAGGCAGTCTGCCATGCGTGTGCCACGCACCCTGTGACGCATGAAAATGTTATGCTCTCATCGCATCTGCTCTGCACCGCCCTTTCAGGGCTTTTACCCGCTCGCTCCCCTGTTCCCAGGGCTCACGCCCTGGGCTTTGCTGCGCCACCCCTTCGGGGTTTTGCAGCTGTGATCCTTGGAATTTTCACGGCCGTGCGGCGCTTAGCCCTGAAAGGGCGGGACAGCACAGCCCAGGGCGTAAGCCCTGGGTTTGGGGGTCGGATATCGCAAGCCCTGAAAGGGCGGCGCAGAAGCGACCGAACGATTGGCACCCCACGAAGGTGTTTTCGAAGCGGAGATCACGGAGATCCCACACTGGCACGTTCGTGGCCGGCCGTTTGTTACCGATAAATGAGCAGGCTTTCATTGATCGTGGCAGGCGGATGTTGGATACTTGCATCCATGAAACATGACACCATTGCGGTAATCGACTTCGGCGGCCAGTACGCCCACCTCATTGCGACCAAGGTCCGCAAGTTGCACGTCCTTGCTGAAATCCATCAGCCGGACGATCCCATCGAGGCATTCCAGGATTGCCGCGGCATCATCATTTCGGGCAGCCCCAGCTTCTCCTCCTTCGGAGAGGATTCCCAGTACACCAAAGCGATCTACGATCTGCCGGCCCCGATCATGGGTTTCTGCTTCGGCCACCAGGAAATCGCCAAGCACTATGGCGGACGGGTCATCCACGGCGGCCAGGAATGGGCACACACCGAATTTCATATCACGGGCGAGAGCCCCATCGTCACAGGATTGGACCCGGTGGAGACCGTGTGGATGAGCCATTTCGATTCGGTAGTTGATGTCAGCCCCGATTTCAAGGAGATCGGCTACTCCCGCCTCGGCGCCGGCGGCACGATCCATCGCTTTGCCGCTATCGCTTCCGAAAAGTTGCGGCGCTATGGTTTCCAGTTTCATCCCGAAGTCGACGACACGGTTCACGGCGAGTTCATGATCCGAAACTTTGTGCTGGAGATCTGTGGATGCAAGCCAAGCTGGACCATGGGAAGCTACATCGACGAGCAGGTACGGCGGATCCGCGACCAGGTCGGCGGGGAATCGGTCTTCCTGCTGGCATCGGGCGGAGTCGATTCCACCGTGGCGGCAAAGCTCCTCAGCATGGCGCTCGGGCCTGAGCACCTGCACCTCCTTCACATCGACAACGGCCTGATGCGCAAAAACGAGAGCAAGGAGGTCGTGCGTCGCTTCGGCGAGATGGGCCTCGGCCAGAACCTGCACTTTGTCGACGCATCGGAGGATTTCCTCGCTGCACTGGCCGGCGTGGTCGAACCCGAAATAAAACGGCGCATCATCGGCGACACCTTCATCCGGGTATTCGAGCGCGAGGCGCGCAATTTGGGCATTGAGCATCATCTCCTGGGCCAGGGCACGATTTACCCGGACACCATCGAGACCGGCGGCACGAAACGCGCGGATGTCATCAAAACCCACCACAACCGCGTGCCGATCATCCAGGAGATGATCTCCAAAGGTCGGGTGATCGAGCCGCTCGCCGATCTCTACAAGACCGAGGTTCGGGAACTCGGCGAGCTTCTGGGAATCGAGCACGATCTGGTGTGGAGGCATCCTTTCCCAGGGCCGGGACTCGGAGTGCGCCTCCTCTGTTCCGACGGCAAGCGGGACACCGTGGATTTCGCAGGGATGGAAGCCGGCGTGCGCCAGCTGGCTACACCCCTCGCCTTGAAAGGCTGCGTGTTGCCGATCCGCTCGGTGGGGGTAAAAGCCGATCTGCGGTCCTACGAGCACCCCGTGATGCTGAGTGGAAACCGACCGTGGAAAGAGCTGGTCGAAGTGGCCGGCACAATCTTCAGGAACGTTTCGGGCATCAACCGCTGTGTCTTGAACTTGATGAAGGCGCACCCGTCATCGTGCGCGCTCCTGCCCGCCACCGTAACACGCAAGCGGCTTGACCTGCTCAGGGAGGCAGATCACCTCGTTATGGAAGGTCTTAAGCGTCACAACGTCTACCAGGAAATCTGGCAGTGCCCTACCTGCATCCTGCCGATGTCCTTCGACGGGCGCGGGCAGGAGCTCGTGGTCATACGCCCCGTGCACTCGGAGCGAGCCATGACTGCAGCGCCGGCGCCTCTGCCTAAAGAACTGATTCACGAACTGCGTGAAAGTATCCTGGCACTAGAAGGTGTTTCCGGACTTTGCCTCGACCTCACCTCCAAGCCCCCGGGCACCATCGAGTGGGAGTAAAGCCGAAGGGGTTTTCAGATCAACGGCGGGAGGAATCATGATTCGTTTTTGGGTTGCACTGGGATTACTGTTGCCGGCGCTCAGCGTTCCGCAAGATGCCGCGAAGACAGGCCCGAAGGCACTCCCGAGCGCGCAGCAACGCGCCTGGCAGGGCCTCGGCGTGGGTATGTTCATCCACTTCGCACCGAACACCTGGCAGGACAAGGAGTATGACGACCTTTCCACGCCGCTCTCCCTCATCAATCCCGACAAGCTTGACACGGATCAGTGGGTGGATACCGCGGTCAAAATGGGAGCGAAGTACATCGTCTTCGTCGCCAAGCACGCCGGCGGATTTTGCATGTGGCCGACCGAGACAACGGATTACAGCATCAAGAGCACCTCGTGGCGTGGCGGCAAGGGGGATGTGGCTGCCGATCTGGCAGCGTCTTGCAAAAAACGAGGAATCAAGCTGGGGATCTACCTGTCACCACAGGATGCGAAACATGGCGCCGGCACAGGCGGGCGCTGCAAGACGGCGGAAGAGCAACAGGCATACAACGCCATCTATCGAAACCAGCTGACTGAATTGCTGTCCAAATACGGGCCGATCACCGAAATCTGGTTCGACGGCAGCCAGGCAGTACCCGTCGGGGACATCCTGCAGAAGTATGCGCCCCAGGCGATGATCTTCCAGGGGCCGCATGCCACGATTCGGTGGGTCGGCAACGAGATGGGCTTTGCGCCTTATCCGGCCTGGAATTCTCTCCCCGCGCGCGATGCCAAAACCGGAATTGCGACCGCAATGCACGGGGACCCGGACGGCGATGTCTGGATGCCTAACGAAGTCGACGTCTCTCTGCGCCGTCCCAACTGGTTCTGGAGTACCACGAATCAGGCCCGGATCATGTCCCTCGATCAACTGATGGAGATTTACTATCGATCCGTAGGGCGAGGAGCCAATCTGCTGCTGAATCTCACCCCCGACCGCAGCGGACTCATTCCGGCAGCCGATGTCGCCCGCGTTCAGGAATTCGGCGATGAGGTGCGACGCCGTTTCGGCCGGAGCCTCGCCGAGACAAGCGGATCAGGCGCAACCCTGGAGCTCAAGCTCAAACAGCCGTCCAACGTCGATCACATGATCATGCAGGAAGATATCAGCCGGGGCGAACAGGTCAGGGAGTATGTTCTCGAAGGGCTGGCACAGGGGATATGGATCCCGGTCGGCAACGGCACCGCCATCGGCCAGATGCGCCTTCAGCCGATCGAGCCCATCTCCCTCGAAGCCCTGCGGCTGCGGTGCCCCCAATCTGCGGGCACGCCGGCAATACACCGGCTGGCGGTGTTCGCCACGAACAGCGCACCTCCCAGGACCTGGAATGATCAGGCGCGATTGTGGGCCGATGATGCCGCCGGCCGTTGGACAAACGGCAATCTCAATTTGGACATTTCAAAGAGAATCGATGCGGCCACCCAGTATCGACTGCGTTTCGTCGCCGAGGGAGGAGCCGCCTTCAGCATCTCCGATGCGGAGGTGCTACTGAACGGGATCGCGCAGCCGTTGCTGCTGCGTCCGGAGCAGGGTCGGACCCATTCACTGATTTTGACGATACCCGGCATCGGCCAGAAGGTCCAGATCCGGGCCAGGATTCAAGGGGCGGGATCGGGCACGGTTTTGCTGCAAAAGCTGTAGTACTTTGGATCGCCGACAGGTTTTTTGGCATCCTGGCAATTTCGAGGCCGGGTGCTTATAGAAGGGACGCGCGCACGGACGAAGGAGTTTTTCCCGAACCTATGAACATACGAATCTATTTCGCGGGGGCGATCCTGGGCGGTCGCGACAATTTGGCCGCTTATCAGCATATCGTCGCCCGCCTCCAATCGCTTGGCCATTCCGTGCCGACCGCGCATGTGGCCCATCCCAACGTCCTCAAAGAGGAGAGCACGGTCAGCGCCCGCGCTGTTTATGACCGCGACATGAACTGGATACGGGAATGCGATGCGATGATCGCCGAGGTGTCCACGCCGTCGCTCGGCGTCGGATACGAAATTGCGTGCGCCCTCCGGCAGGACAAACCGGTGCTCTGCCTGTATCGCGACGGCCTGTTCATTTCCAAAATGATCACCGGCAACCCTTCGGCGCAGCTACGCGTCCTTTCCTATCGCGACCTGCCGGAATTGGACCGCCACATCGACGCTTTTCTCACCAATACCATTGTCTGAGTGCCTGCCACGCGGCGCTGATGATTGGCCTGCGCTTCGCTTGGCCGGCACGGAAAAGTAAAAGCTCAACGCAGGTCGCAGAAAACAACACCAGCCTCTGCGTGCTCCAGATTTTCTCTGCGCCCTCTGCGTTAAAGTTCTTAGGTTGCGGATATTCCGCACCATAATATTCTGGGTTAATTCGGCATTCTTACGAGCTTGCTCCCGAGCCGGTTGCTCAAGGGATCATAGACGACGACCTTGAGCATCTGCTTCGGTTCCTTGCGCGGTATCGTGACGGAGTATGGGATGCCCGACTGCAGGATTCGTTGATAGGTCGCTTCCAGGAGGTGCATGTCCATGATTCTCCAATCGGCTCCAAGAGGTTTCCCGTTCGCGTTCTGATAAAAGACGGTGATGCGCAGTCTGCCGGCGTGCCGGTCGCCGATAATCTTGAACAGGACCTGCGCCGGGTCGATCGTCATGTCGACTTGGATCTGTGGTTTGTTTTGGGCGTCCATCACCTCGGTCGTGCGGATCTCGAAGTCAATATCTCCCAGATCGGCATTGTTGGCCCGGGCGCCCTGGATGCGGTTCTGGGAAATCAACTCCTCGAGATCGTAGCGCTGCGCTGTCGCCTGGGGCAGAGGTTTTTTGGTATTGCGGCCTTTGTTTCCGGCCGGCGGGGGCGCCGGAATCCCCACGTAATAACCGCTGCGAGCCTGCACGCGGCATCCGGCGCAGTTTCCGCTGGGATTGAGCTTGACCTCGAGCCGGTGGTAACTTCCCTCTTCCCCTGCATTCGAAGGAGTAAAACCGAGGGTGTAACCCTGCTTGAGATTCATTATGGTTGCATCCAAAGCCTCGGGGAGTTTTGCCACCGAGTCCGCATAGATAACGTCTCCCCCGGTTTCCCTGGCAAACCGGGCGATTACATTCGGATCCCCTGCTACATTTGCGGTTCCGGGGTTATCTCCCCGGGTCTTAATACTGTAAAGGGGCGCGCCGGCCTCCAGCATTTCCTGGAGGGTATCCCTGATACTATGTGCGCTTCCTACCGATTGATAGTTATCCGAGATCAGGATGATTGCGCGCCGCCTATCCGCAGCTTTTTCATGCAGGTATTGCGCCGAGTCGTAGAGAGCATCATAGATGTTAGTGCCGACGCCGCCTGGGATCTTGCCGATCATTTGAGCCAGGAGAAGATGATCCTGGGTGAGTTCGCTGAACTGAGCCGGATTCATGTCGAAGGAGAAGAGCGCAACCTGATCCTCCGGTTTCAGATATTGGAGAGCAGTCAGCGCCGCAAGACGAAGTTGCGGCAAGTAGGGCTGGATGCTTGGGCTGCGATCAACCACCAGGGCAACGGCAAGGGGAAGTTCTTCTCGCGAAAACAAAGAGACCTGCTGGGCCACGCCGTTGTCATATATGACGAAGTCGTCCGCCTTCAAATCACCGACGAAACCTCCCTTGGCGTTGCGCACCACGGCATCTACCGTGACCAGCACGGCATTGGTCTTTATCGTGAAATCAGCCTGGGGGATACCCTGGTTCTGTTGCTGGAGAGACGCGCCGCGCTCGGGCGGTTCAGAATTCAGGGCCGTTGCCGCCAGCCAAACTACCGGCCCGATGCCGCCATTCGGAGACAGCGCCAGAGAGATGATCCATGCCGCCCGGATAAGCGTTGCCATCATTCACCTGCCGGAGATTGCATATCCGACATCACAGTGAAATCTCGAATGGGCAATGACAGGCCCCTCGTGAGTTTCTACGGCCGGTATGTAGCAATTTCCGGATTTAGCAGTAGGTTATCCGCTCCTATTTTTTCTGGAATCGCACGCTCCACGCGATTTCGCGGGAGGTGTCCGAACGGCATCCGCTCTTGACAATCTCGCCCTGGCGCTCGATGGGCAGCGAGCTGCCGCCCTCACACTGGACACCGCTCAACGTCCAGCCCTCCGGCTCGGTGAGGTAAATCTCGTAAGGATCTCCACCCACCAACCGGCTGCGTCCCCTGAGCTCGTTCTCATTCCAGGCGAGTTCGACCAGGTCTACACCTCCGCCCGTAATATGGCGGTTGGTGGCCAACAGTTGCGGGCGAGCGAGCCGTTCCCGGATGATGAACACCTGAGAGTTGAATTTTGCAGGCAGCGCGCCCGGCGCAAACGACTTGGAGAAGTTGCCAGAATCTTCTTCTGCCAGAATTCAAAAACCATATACGTTTTTGCGGGATCCAGCCCGAGCTCGTCGAACCGGATCTCCTCAAACTCACCCCCCGTGCGGCCCAGCACCTCCCAGGACTCGTACGGGCGATTCACGTCAAGAAGATAGAGAAAAGCCGCCGGCGTAAGGCCGGCATCGAACGGCTTTGGATCGCGGCCGCTGACCTGGCTGTCGACCTGCCCCAGTTGTGAGGATCGTGACGGATCAACGTCGTAGAGTTGCGCCGGCATCGTCACGAGCACGGGCGCGGCACGCCGTGCCGGATCGACAAAGGGCGTATGGTAGCGTTCAGGTTTATCGGTCAGCATAAAAAGGGACCCAGTCAGTGAAGTGACCATCGTCGAACGCCAGGCCTCCGTTTCACTCAACTCGATATGATCAGGATCGTTTCTCCAGACCACATTATTGAAAGAGTTGTACTGAGCCAGGCCGGCGTATGAAAAACCGTCTGTGCCGATGCGGCAGCCGTCGACAAGACCGATGAGCTCAGGCCTTACGCCCCAGCAGGCCAGCAGAAATCGTTCGGTCCCCATCTCTGCGCGCGCCGCCGCCACGTAGCGGCGCAAGGCGTCACCAGGCTCGACACCCTTTTTGGCGAAATAATCGCGGAAGGTGTTGTATCCCTCGTAGCGCAGGTGCCGCAGAGCATCCAGCTTGAAGTAATCCCAACCCATCCCTCGCAGGGCCCTATAAATGGGTCGCACCAGAGCATCCAGGGCAGCGGGAACGGAAGCATCGATCGGATGATTAATCCAGTTGCCGCGGGCTACGTTGCCCGCTGCATCCAGAACGAACCAGTCTTTATGCTGCGCCGCGTAATCCGTCTGGGAGAATGTGGCGTTGGTCCAGATCCCGGGCTTCAGGCCTTTTTGTCGGATGTACGCCGCCAATGCCTCGAGACCGCTCGGGGAACTTCTCGTTCGGCTGCAGCCAGAGCTCGGGCAATCCGGTCGCCCGCTGATATCCATCGTCGATCTGAAGGTACTCGTACCCGAACGGGAGCAGGACTTCGGACATGATATCGGCCGTGTGCTTCACGTCCTGCTCCGTTACCTTGTTGAAAAAGGCGAACCAGGAGCACCAGCCCACCACCGGTTTGGACCAGGCCGCGTACGTCCAGGGCTGGAAATACTCAAGCCCGCGGTGCTTCTGGTAATAAAGAGGTCGGAAACGGAGCACGATTTCGCTGCCGCGCGCTTCGAGTGTGAAAGTGCGCCCCTGCGATCCATCGTTCACGGGAATGACCCGCACCGAAGTGCGCGGCTGATCATCTACGGACAGCACCCAATCCCACTTGCGATCAAAGACAGCCTGATTCAGCAGGCTCCTGCTGAGGCCCGAACTGTGGCGCACGATCGGACGTCCCCGCACGGCCCGGTCTGATTCGCAGGGGAACGCCTGCTCGCTGGCCGCGACCGTGCCTGTGATTTCAAGCGGCTCGCGCCCGCGTGCATTCAAGATTATGACTTGATCGACGGCGCCGCCATTGCGCATGACGTTGGGAACCGCGTTCCGAAGCCCCTCCGGATTCTTGATGCGGCCGTCGAAAATCAGCGTGCCGTTGTAACGAAGCTGAATCGACGCGCCTTCCATCCTGAGCGCAGCCGGATCATCGGGTGGCGCGGCATTCTGGGCAGTTGCGGCAAAGCCCGGCCACAGCATCAGGAGGAAAGCAGCCGGCTTCACATATCCCGCATTCTTCATTTTCCTCTCGTCGCGCTCCGTAAGTACAAATCCTCGTCATTCAGGCAAGAAAAGCAAAAGATCAACTCAGAGGTCGCCGTGAGAAGTCATTCAAAGGCAAAAAAAATTCTCTGCGGTCTCTGCAGCCTCTGCGTTGAGGTTCTGGCAAGCGGATGTGCTGGGCCGTTTTCTTCGTGGCTGGCTTTTGCACGCATCGAGATCACTCCCGGGTCGGAACCACAGAAAGAGCAACAGAAGATCGATGTTCACTTCTCTTATGCCAACTCCATAAACTTTGTCCACTTCCGGTCGCTCCTGGCGGACTCCACCACGGTTTCGATGAACGCCATGCCACGGACACCGTCGCGCACTGTTGGAAAATCCAGATGCTCCGGCCTAGGCTCTTTCCCCTCGAGGCGCGCTTCGAGAGTCAACAGGAAGTTGCGGTATATGTTCGCAAAGGCTTCAATAAATCCCTCCGGATGCCCCGCGGGGAGACGCGCGCCGAGCCTTGCCATCTCGGACAGGTAACGCGCGCCTGTGCGGTAAATCTCCACAGGGCGGTCCGGCCATTTCACCGTCAGGGAATTCGGCTGCATCTGATCCCATTCCAATCCGCCCTTTTCTCCATACACGCGGATATGAAGCGCGTTTTCTTCGCCGGCACAGACCTTGCTCGCATGGAGAATCCCGCGGGCGCCCCCATCCAGGCGTAGCAGCACGCTGCCGTCGTCGTCAAGCCGACGTCCCTCAACAAAGGTCGTGAGGTCTGCGCAAAGCTCGGTGATTCTTAAGCCCGTGACGTATTCTGCCAGGTTTTCGGCATGAGTACCGATATCTGCCATGCAATTGGCTGGTCCCGAGCGCGCAGGATCCGTGCGCCAGATCGCTCGCTTGTTGCCGGTGGCTTCCACGCGGGTGGCAAGCCCTCCCTGGGGATATTCGACGACAATCTTGCGGATTATGCCGAGCTTTCCGCAAACTACCAAGTCCCTCGCCTCCTTGACCAGAGGGTAACCGGTGTAGTTGTGGGTAAGGGCGAACAGGAGGCCGGTTTGACTCACGATGGTTTCGAGGCGTTTCGCTTCATCCAGGCTGAAAGCCAGCGGTTTATCGCAGACCACCGGAAAACCGTTTGTGAGAGCCCGGCGGGCAAAATCGAAATGCAGGTGGTTTGGGACGACGATTGAGACAAAGTCCATGCGCTCATTTTCGGGCCGCCTCTTCTCCCCCTCGATCATTTCCTCGAATGAGCCATAGGCCCGATCCGCCGGCAAATGGAGCGCCGCTCCTTCCGATCGTGAGCGTTCCGGAAGACTGCTGAACGTTCCGCACACCAACTCGCATAGGCCATCCAGAGTCGCCGCCATGCGGTGCACGGAACCGATGAAGGAATCCCTGCCGCCGCCGATCATGCCCATCCTTAGCTTCCGGTTCATCGCTCCCCACCCCGCCATCCATTCGATGCCGGGGCGCCAGGATTGTGAGTTCCTGGCGTCCTGGCGGTTGTTTTCATGGTTATTTTGCAGCGGACGCACCATAGGGTGTGACAGACGGCTTGCGCTTGACGACGCGAACGAATGGGAAAATTGCACCCTTCTGCCGCTCCAGCTTGTATGCCTGATAGCGAATCAGGCCATATTCGGACTGCGGCTCGAGCAGGCATGAGATCAAGTTGGCCGCCGGCTGCTCGACAGACACGTAAAAATCGCCTTTCTTCACCGTGACCGGGCCGGGCCTGATTTCAACAACTATCTTTTCCGGGGCCACATAATCCTCTTTTGACGGCACGAAATCCTTGACCAGATAGACCTCAGCATCAACCGATGAATCTTTGCCGAAAATCCCAAGGACGATGCCGTGATCAAGTAAGGTCTTGATCACATCTTTTTGTTCCGCGAAGATGATGTAGCCGAGCGGCCGAGGCACAGCCAGCCGGGACTCCACCTTGGGAAACCAGTTTTTCACCACCTGCGTCTCCACCACGGGATTCTGTGCTGCTGCGTTTCCGCGCGCGCCGGTCTGCCGTGCAAAGGCCTTGAGCGTCAGTTCTGGCTGCTTGGGATCCCTCACATATTCCATTTTGAGGTGCACAACATTATCTGCGGAGGGTTTGCCGGCCCGTTTCACCAGATCCGAGCGACTGCCATTCACGAGCGAGAGCACCTGTTTGCTGTCCCCGGCTACAAATTGGATCAGGGCGCGTATTCCGGAATATTGCCAGCGCGACCTTTCCTGCAGCGTTGGCAGGTCGTGACGCGAGGAGCATTCCTGAATGAACGAGAGCGTATCATAGATGCCCGGGCTGTTCCTGCCGTCATTCAGGTCCGTGGTGCTGGGCCGCATCAGGGTCTCGCGTTGCTGGCCCGCCGCGGGGCGGTCAGGAGCGCCGGCCGCCTGATTGCTGCCCATAGCTTCTGAAACCAGGTATTCGTGCCAGGTAAATCCATCCGCCGTCACCTGCTTTTCGAGCGCAGGAAAAACCTTTTCTCGCGAATAACGCTCGATGGCCGGATTGATGTTGATATTGGAGACACACCCTGTCGACACCCGGCTGTAGTCATCTCCTTTTTCGTGGAGATCGAGCGTTGCTTCGGGCATCCAGGTGCGAAACACCCCGTGGATCGCCTGCGTCTCGGGAGACTCCAGCTTCACGTGGTCGCGGTTGAGATCCAGGTTCTGTTCGTTCTGGCGCCTGTCGACGAAATTGCCGTACGGATTGGCCTGCGGGATCACCAGGAAATTCAGCTGCTTCAGCAGCGGTTTGAGCTCGCCCGCGGCCAGGTCGCGAATGATCAGGAGGGCGGCTTCTTTGGCCGACTGCTCATTGCCGTGCTGAGAGGCCGTGATCATGAACGTCGGTTTCTTGCGATTCAACAGCTTTGGGTTGTCAATGCCTTCCTCGGTGATGATGCAGAGATAAAGATCCGTCGCAGGAAGTTCTTTGGCAGCAAGGGTCTTGCCGATGACCTGGACAACGGCCTCTTTCGAAACCTGGTGGACAGCCTGGAGAAAACGCGAAACGTCCTCGGATTGGGTGTACCGGCTCCAGCCCGATTCCTCAGCGGGAGTCTTAAGAGATTGGGCCCAGAGCGGCACAGCCAGCAGGAAAATGATCAATGCGGCCTTCTTCCTGAAGCAGGATGATAGGGATATCATGAGTACCTCCAAAAAGACGGTGTCAAATCTGAAGCAATCGCGACCCTGCACAGGGCGCTCCTCAACCGTTGAGCTCCTCCAGATTTTTAACCAGATGATCGATGTCTGATTTCGTAATGAAAATGGCCAAGGAGATTCGCAGGCCGTTCAACCCGAACTCGGTCATCGCACGGCAGTCGATCTGGCGGGCCGTCAGCTTCTGGCCCAGCTCCGTCACCTTGTGCCCTTCCAGTTCCACCGTGGTGATGCCCGCTGACAGGTTGTCCGGCGCGGGAGACTTGAACTTATAGCCGGATTTGCCCGCCAGGCGTTCCCGGAAATATCGCTTGAGTTCCCGCACACGGCTTTCGATGCGTTCGCCGCCGATGAGATTGCGAAAATCCAGTGCGGCGCCCAATCCCAGCACCTCGGGCAGATTCCTGGTGTTGTAATTCTCAAATCGCCGGATGGACTTGTCTTCATATCCCGAGGCCACCACCAGAGGGCGAATGAATTTCTGCGATTCCTTTCGCGCATAAAATATGCCGACGCCTTTCGGCGAGAACAGCCATTTGTGTGAGCTGGCGGCATAGAAGTCGCATCCCAGATCTTTGACATCGAAACAAAACATCCCCGCGGACTGTGCACCGTCGACGGCCACGAGAATGCCGCGCGCGTGAGCTAATTCCGCCACCTCGCGGACGGGCAGAATCATACCGTTGGTGTTGATTACGTGACACATGGAGATCACTTTAGTCCGCGGGCTGAGGGCCTGCCGGTACACCTCGACAATCTCAGCGGGGCTCGAGGGCAGGATCGGGAGTTTGGGCCGGATCAGCTTTACACCTTTGGGTTCCTGCCAGTACTGCCAGGGCACAGTCCCGCTGGTGTGTTCATGGTCCGCAAGAATCACCTCATCGCCGGGTTGGAGATCCATGCTGCTGGCGACCACGTTCATCCCCTCGGTCGTGTTGTGAATGAGGGCGATTTCATCGGACGATGCCCCAAGCAAAGTGGCCGCCTTGCTGCGAACGCTCTCTTTTTCGGCGTTCCACCCTCCCCACATGTACTTGGATGGGAATGCGTCCAGCGTGCGCCGGAATTTTTCAGTAGCATCAATCACCAGGGAAGGGGAGGCGCCTAGCGATCCGTTGTTGAAATAATAGAGTCCCGGAAGCAGGGCGAACTGGCTCCTGACGAGTTCCCAATACGTCTCGCTATCGTCACGGCTCGACAGTGGGGCTGCCATCGAGCCCGCTTGAGCCAGCAGTCGCTGCTGTGCTGCCGTAGAGAGCAGGGCGCTGCCCGCAATGCCCGAAAAGGCTTTTTTGGCAAAATCACGACGGTTGATGGATTTCATTGTTTCCTCGCGTTTTGCAGAATAGACCATGAGAGATTATCCAAGTAAGCAGCAGTTTATAGGACATTCCCCTGCGAGGGACAAGTTGAAAACACTTCTGGACTGGGGGAGCCGCGGCCCCGGCGGCCACGATATTTCTCGAGGAGGGAATCTGCACCGCTTTTCAGGGCAGCCACAAAGAACACAAACCATAAACAATTCGTACCACTAACGTTCTAATTCTTTGAATTTCGCAAAGATTTTCATGCCGCAACCTTTTCAAGTGTAGCAAGAGAAAGGTCTTGCGCCTGAAGAATAGCCGTGACGATTTTTCGCCCTCTGGATGATACTTGGTACCTATGAGTATGCGGGAGTTTTCGGATCAAATGGTGAGCGCGAAGCAGCCGCAGGCGTTGGCTGACTCGAGAGGAGTTACGCTGTTTGTCCTCAGCCGTCGCGGATGGATAGAGGGCAGCCGCCAGATCCCGATTGCGAAATCCATTCAGCAGGTATTCGGCCCGGTTGATCTCTCGCAACACCAGAAGGTCTTCTCCGGCCCAAGGGCGCAGGCCGCGGATGCGGTGGCCGGCCTTGGTAGTAGGTCGGGTGATTTTCGCAATCAGTTCGCGCAGGGGCGTACTCGTATCCAAAGTACCAAGGGCGTCGTAGTAACGCTCGTTGCAGCCGTGACTAACTTCTGCCCGCCGTCGCAGGTCCACCACTCCCTTGCGCATCCGTTGCCACGAGAGCTGTCCTCCCGAATCGCCTTCGCGAGAGCGATACACCTTCATGTCACGTGGATCGTTGATGGTCGTCTCCACTCGCAAGACGCTGCCCTGTTTGTCGTACATCTTTACCGAGTTGCTCCCCACGGAGTGCTTGACCCGGAGGCCTTCGATGCGCCGGCGGTAATCACTGGTCACCTCGGTTTGAATGTTGCCGTGCGGTTTTTTGCCAAGGAACCGCAACACGTTCGAACTCCCGAAGGCTGTGATCGCTCCCCGTGCCAAGGCAGGATAGATGGCGGCCAACGACGACGGCGAGCGGAACATCACATCGGTAGCCCACTCGCTCTCGTACGCCGACCAGTAGTACTCCTGCCGGTAGCCCGCCAGAATCTCGTCAAGGACCGGATTCACCTGGTTGGCCAAACGTCCCAGGTACTCGGGCCAGTCCCAGCACAGCAAGCCGTCCATGATCCGCTGTGCCCCCGCCACGTCATCCAGGCTCAGAAAGCAATTGTCCGCCTGCTTATACTTCATGCCTTGCCGGTCCATCTGCCGCGCCAGCCACGACCTGCCGTTGAGGCAGATCTGGATCGAAAAAGGGAACCAAGTCTGAATCCGCGCGTGCATCAGGCCGAAGTCCCGGTCCATGAAGTAGTGATAGATGTGCAGGCACTTCCGCAGTGCCGGCTCCAGTACGAGCTTCTTCCGAGCTGGATCGCGGTGAATGGCATAGGTCATGCACGGCTCGACGCACGTCAGCAAGCCGATCAGCCCTTCGGTGATCCCATCAGCCTTGGCGATGTTGGAGGCCACATCCTCTTTGCTCGTCTTGCTGCTCGGCAAGTACTGAATAGGGCGATTCAGCTTTCGTGCGGCTTCCATGCAGCAAGACTTCAGCCGCTCGGAACTCCGTTCAACAAAACTGCCGAAGTCCTTCAGGAGAACGCCGACATAGAAAAGATAGTTCATCATGCCGCTTGTGACCGCCAGCGCCCGCAATGTGCCGCGGAACAACAGGCGATCCCATCCGCTCAAAATACCGGTGACATCGCGCTGGTACTTCTGTATAAAATAATTGTCCATGGCGTTCTCCTGAGGTTTGGTGGGTTTTCTGACAAGAACTACCTTGCCTCAAGAGCAACGCCATTTCAATTACTGTCAGATCAATTTACAATCGTCGATTTTGAGTTCACGATGCGACTAACTTGCCCCTTTGGTTGCGGCCGAAGGCCGCGCCGTGTCATTCGTGGCTGCTTTTGCTTTTAGTCCCGCCAGGTATTCCAGGATTGGAGTTTTGATTTGAGCGCGGCCATCGATTGGTCTGCGATCGCGCCGTCGATAATACGGTGATCGAACGAGAGCACCAGGTACACCATGGTGCGGATCGCAATGGCATCATTAATTATGACGGGCCGCTTTTCCAGGCTTCCCACGCAGAGGATGGCTACCTGCGGCTGACTGATGATGGGCATCCCGAAGAGCGAACCGAAAATGCCGGGATTGGTGACGGTGACGGTGCCGTTCTGGACCTCTTCCGGCTTGAGCTTCTTCGTGCGCGCGCGCTTGGCAAGATCATGAATCGCGAGCGCCAACTCAGGGAAAGATTTCAGGTGCGCGTTCATTACCACCGGGACAATCAGCCCGATATCCAAGGCGACGGCGATGCCGACATTAACCGCCCTTTTTAATAGGATCTTGTCGCCGGAGACAGAGCTATTCAGGATCGGGAAGTCGCGCATGGTTTCGATGAGCGCTTTCACAAAAAACGGCGTGTAGGTCAGACTGATGCCGGTGCGTGCTTCGAACTCGTCGGCGTGCTTTTCCCGTAGCTGAAGGATGGCCGTCATGTCGACTTCGAAGACGGTTTGAACATGCGCGGATGTCCGTTTGCTCAGTACCATGTGTTCCGCGATCGCCTTGCGCATAGGCGACATCGTCACTATCTCGGAGTCTTCCTCAGATCTGGGAATTTCCACAGGTTGGACCGGCTGGCTCGGTTTCATTTCCTGCTCAGTCTCAACCGCGACAACGACAGGCTCAGGACGCTGAACTACTGGAGTCTCGTCGCGTGCGGGCGTCATCGAAACCGGAGCGGCAACGGGTTCTTCCACAGATGTCGCTGCCGGTTGCGGCGCTGCTCTGGGCGGAGCCGTTGTGCTCACCTTTATCTCGAGATGATCAAGAATGTCCTCCTTCCTGATCCTTCCTGAGAGCCCGGTCCCGCGAATCTTCGACAAGTCGACGCCATGATCGCGGGCAATCCGCCGTACCAGGGGAGACGTGCGAACAAATTCGGACTCGTCGGCGGGAACTTCGACAGCCGTAGCGCTCTTCACGGGTTCAGCTGCTTCGGCAATGATCTCTGCCTCAGGAACGACCCCCTCCATGGGGATACCTTGAACCTCACTCACGGCACCAACCTCGGGCGGAGCCGCTGCCTCGGGAATTCTACCCGGTTCGACAGTTGCCTCGGCGGCAGCCTCGAGAACCGCGACCACCGTGTTGACCTGTACCGATTCCCCTTCTTTGACAAGTATCTGAGTTATAACTCCTTCGGCCGGGGATGGGATCTCCGTATCCACCTTGTCGGTCGACACCTCAAACAGAGACTCCTCCCGCTTGACCCTGTCTCCGACTTTCTTCAACCACTTGGTGACGGTCCCTTCAAGAATCGCTTCCCCCATTTGCGGCATGATCACATTGATCGGCATGAGTCCCCCATAATTTCGGGGTCAGGCCTGGATAATTTCATTTTTGGCTTCCCGACCACAACAAAAGTCGGTCGAATTCAAAAACTAAATTTTCCAGGCCTGACCCCACGATCATTTTGCGGTCGAAGATCCGGCCGAAATGTTCCGCCACCTTGTCGGCAACTTCCCGCAGATCCACTTCGCGACCCAGGATGGCCTGCATCGAAGTGACTGATTTCCCCATCAGACCGCAGGGAATAATCAGGTCGTAAAATGACAGGTCCGTGTTGACATTAAAGGCAAAGCCGTGTCGAGTCACCCAGCGACTGATGTGGACACCCATGGCACAGATTTTGCCGGCAGCGGTCCAGACGCCTGTCAGCTTTTCCTCTCTCCTGCCCTCGATGCCGTACTCGGCCAGGACCCTGATGATGGTCTCCTCCAGATTCCGCATATAGCGGTGGACATCCTGTTCGTCCCGCTCGAGTTTCAGCAGCGGGTAGCCGACAAGCTGCCCCGGGCCGTGGAAAGTAATGTCACCGCCGCGGTCCGTGGCATAGCGGCTGACACCCCTCGCCTTCAGAGTTTCCTCCGATACCACGAGATTGTGCCAGTTGCCATTCCGCCCCAGCGTGATCACCGGGGGATGCTCCAGCAACAGTAAAATGTCGTGCGCGAATCCGCCCTTCTTGCGCTCGCAAATTTCCATTTGCAGCGCCAGAGCGCGTTCGTAATCGACGCGCTCCCGAAAGTGGACCGCATAGCAGGTTTTATCGGATCCGGTCACGAAGCCGCTCAAAAGTGAATCGCTGCTCCATAGATTGCCTCGGCTGCCTCCATGACCGCCTCGGAAACCGTGGGATGAGCGTGGATCAGGTGGGACAAATCCTCCGCCGTCGCTTCCAAGCCAAGCGCGGCGGTCCCCTCCGCAATCAGTTCGGTGACGTGCGGCCCGATCATGTGGACGCCAAGAATCTGGTTGTACTTTTTGTCACAGACCAGCTTCACAAACCCGTCATTCTCTCCGAGAATCGATGCCTTGCCGATCGCGGCAAACGGGAACTTGCTGGTCACCACCTCATGCCCCCTGGAACGAGCTTCCAGCTCCGTCAAGCCGACGCTCGCGACCTCGGGATAGCAGAATGTGCAGTTCGGCACCCGATCGTAATTCAGCGGCACCGTAGGCTTACCTGCCAGGCGGCTCATGACATGCAACCCCTCGTGCGAAGCGACATGAGCGAGTTGCTGCGTCGGCACCACGTCGCCAATCGCAAAAATGCCTGGCACGTTGGTCTCCATATCAGGATTTACAGGAATCCGCCCTTTGCTGACCGCTACCCCTAGCTCCTCCAGGCCAATCCCTTCGGTCATCGGCTTGCGCCCCACGGCAATCAGGCCCTTTTCCGCCTTGATCGTCTGCGCTTCGCCACCCCCGGTCTGCACCGTGGCAACCACGTTGCCATCCTGGACCACCATGTTCTCCAGGCGCATATCGGTCAGCACCTTGACTCGTTTCTTGATCAGAAGCTTGTGCAGTTCGGCGGAAATCTCCTCGTCCTCCAGAGGCAGGATGCGCGGCAGCATTTCTATGACCGTCACCTCCGAGCCGAAGCGCGCAAACAGCGATGCGAACTCGATCCCCACGGCGCCGGCACCAACCACCAGAAGTGATTTGGGGACGCTGTCGATGTCGAGAATCTCCTTGTTCGTCATGATTGCGCGCCCATCCAATTCCAAACCGGGCAGGACCATGGCTTCCGAGCCGGTCGCGATCACGATGTTCCTGGCTTTCACTTCTGCCGGGTTTTCGGCTTCGACATGGATGGTCCCTGGAGACGTGATCCTCCCCCTCCCGAGAAATGTCGAGATCCGGTTTTTTTTCATCAGGAACGCCGTCCCCATGGAAAGCTTTTTGACGATCCTATCCTTGCGCGCCATGACGAGACGGAAATCGAGCTTGACGTCCTTGCAGAGAATGCCGAATTCCCTGCCCTTGAGCGCCTTATCGTAGAGATCGGCACAGTAAAGCAGTGATTTGGTGGGGATACACCCCCAATGCAAACAGGTGCCGCCAAATTTTGCATATTTTTCGATCAGCGCGATCTTCAGTCCCAGCTGGCTCGCCCTGATGGCGGCCACATATCCTCCGGGACCGCTCCCGAGTACCGCCACATCAAAGATTTCATTTTCAGTGCTCAAGCATCACCTTCTACGATTTCAGGTTTAGAGACTCAGGCTTGCCGCCCTTCACGCCGACAAAATTGGATACTATCACCCGATTCCCACGATATCAAAAAATATCACTCCTGCAAAAAGCAGCCCCGAATGACACGAACAACTTTTTGTTTTAATGGCAAAAGCAGCTACGAATGGCACGAATGATCTTTTTATCGAATTATGCGTTTTGTTTGGATGCGCGGCCGGCCGAAATTCAAGAGGATGGCCAGGCGGAAAGCCGTAGCGGCCAGATAAATCACCGCGTGAGCGGTACGGACTCCCCCTATAAATGACAATAAAAACAACGGTCATTCATGGAATCCGTGCCTGCGTTTGCTTTTGCCGTTGTTTTTAAAATAGAGATTATTTGTACCACTAACGTTCTAATTCTTTGAATTTCGCAAAGATTTTCATGCCGCAACCTTTTCAAGTGTAGCAAGAGAAAGGTCTTGCGCCTGAAGAATAGCCGTGACGATTTTTCGCCCTCTGGATGATACTTGGTACCTATGAGTATGCGGGAGTTTTCGGATCAAATGGTGAGCGCGAAGCAGCCGCAGGCGTTGGCTGACTCGAGAGGAGTTACGCTGTTTGTCCTCAGCCGTCGCGGATGGATAGAGGGCAGCCGCCAGATCCCGATTGCGAAATCCATTCAGCAGGTATTCGGCCCGGTTGATCTCTCGCAACACCAGAAGGTCTTCTCCGGCCCAAGGGCGCAGGCCGCGGATGCGGTGGCCGGCCTTGGTAGTAGGTCGGGTGATTTTCGCAATCAGTTCGCGCAGGGGCGTACTCGTATCCAAAGTACCAAGGGCGTCGTAGTAACGCTCGTTGCAGCCGTGACTAACTTCTGCCCGCCGTCGCAGGTCCACCACTCCCTTGCGCATCCGTTGCCACGAGAGCTGTCCTCCCGAATCGCCTTCGCGAGAGCGATACACCTTCATGTCACGTGGATCGTTGATGGTCGTCTCCACTCGCAAGACGCTGCCCTGTTTGTCGTACATCTTTACCGAGTTGCTCCCCACGGAGTGCTTGACCCGGAGGCCTTCGATGCGCCGGCGGTAATCACTGGTCACCTCGGTTTGAATGTTGCCGTGCGGTTTTTTGCCAAGGAACCGCAACACGTTCGAACTCCCGAAGGCTGTGATCGCTCCCCGTGCCAAGGCAGGATAGATGGCGGCCAACGACGACGGCGAGCGGAACATCACATCGGTAGCCCACTCGCTCTCGTACGCCGACCAGTAGTACTCCTGCCGGTAGCCCGCCAGAATCTCGTCAAGGACCGGATTCACCTGGTTGGCCAAACGTCCCAGGTACTCGGGCCAGTCCCAGCACAGCAAGCCGTCCATGATCCGCTGTGCCCCCGCCACGTCATCCAGGCTCAGAAAGCAATTGTCCGCCTGCTTATACTTCATGCCTTGCCGGTCCATCTGCCGCGCCAGCCACGACCTGCCGTTGAGGCAGATCTGGATCGAAAAAGGGAACCAAGTCTGAATCCGCGCGTGCATCAGGCCGAAGTCCCGGTCCATGAAGTAGTGATAGATGTGCAGGCACTTCCGCAGTGCCGGCTCCAGTACGAGCTTCTTCCGAGCTGGATCGCGGTGAATGGCATAGGTCATGCACGGCTCGACGCACGTCAGCAAGCCGATCAGCCCTTCGGTGATCCCATCAGCCTTGGCGATGTTGGAGGCCACATCCTCTTTGCTCGTCTTGCTGCTCGGCAAGTACTGAATAGGGCGATTCAGCTTTCGTGCGGCTTCCATGCAGCAAGACTTCAGCCGCTCGGAACTCCGTTCAACAAAACTGCCGAAGTCCTTCAGGAGAACGCCGACATAGAAAAGATAGTTCATCATGCCGCTTGTGACCGCCAGCGCCCGCAATGTGCCGCGGAACAACAGGCGATCCCATCCGCTCAAAATACCGGTGACATCGCGCTGGTACTTCTGTATAAAATAATTGTCCATGGCGTTCTCCTGAGGTTTGGTGGGTTTTCTGACAAGAACTACCTTGCCTCAAGAGCAACGCCATTTCAATTACTGTCAGATCAATTTACAATCGTCGATTTTGAGTTCACGATGCGACTAACTTGCCCCTTTGGTTGCGGCCGAAGGCCGCGCCGTGTCCTTCATGGCAGCTTTTGCTTTTGTTTTTCAGCTGAGGCATAATGCGCATCGCATGAAAGAAGATATATTCGAGGAAATCGTTCAACTGCGCCGCGCGGGACTCCGGGCGGCCCTGGCGACCGTGATCGTGCGCAAAGGCTCCACGCCGCGCAAGGACGCGGCCAAAATGCTGATCTACGAAGACGGCCGGCGCACCGGTACGATCGGGGGCGGCTGTGCCGAGGCCGAAGTCTGTCGCGAGGCCATGGCGGCGCTGCTCAGCAGCAAGCCGTCGCTGCTGAAATTCGACCTCACGGGCGACGATGCGGAAGATGGCGGCATGATTTGCGGCGGGAGCATGGAGGTATATGTGGAACCCATTTTGCCGGATCCTACCCTGGTGATTTTCGGAGCAGGTCATGTGGGCCAGTGCGTGGCCGACATCGCCCACACCCTGGGATTTCGCATCTACGTGGTCGACGATCGGATCAAATACGCCAGCCGTGAACGATTTTCCCATGCCGATGCCCTGTATGTGGATGGCTGGGATGAAGTGTTCAAACAGGTGGCCGTCAATGACTCCACCTACCTGCTGATCGTCACCCGCGGCCATCAGTACGATCTTGCCTGCCTTCGTTTTGCGTTGAAGTCCCCGGCCAAATATATCGGGCTGATGGGAAGCTCGAGGAAAGTGAATCTCTTCTTTGAGACACTCGAGAAGGAAGGGATGGACCCGGCACAATTCAAACGCGTTTACGCCCCCGTAGGAATTCAGATCGGTTCGGAAACCCCCGAAGAAATCGCCGTCAGCATCGCCGCCGAACTGATTTCCATCCGTAAACAAAAAACCTAGCCACTAAGAACAGGAAGCGATATAGCAGCAACTAACAAATCTCACCGCAGAGATCGCCGAGACCGCAGAGAACTCTTTTGTTTTTCTACAACTTGTCTCTGCGGTAAGCAGTTGCTTATCTTGCTTAAAATGGCAAAGACTTATACGTAAGGAGCACAAAATCGATCCGTGCGCTTCGTGGCAAAAGCTCTGTCAGTCGAGTAATTTGTCGATGTGGTAGAGGAGGCCTTCGCGGGTATAGCTTGCCAATTCGACGATCCCGGTGTCCATCCGGATCGCATCTTCCGGGCAAGCCTGGACGCAGAAACCGCAAAAAACGCAGGTACCGAAATCGATGTCGAAAACCTTCGGCATCTTCTCGATATTGGGATCGGGATTCTCCATCGCCACGATGTGAATGCAGCGCGCCGGGCAGATGGTTTCACACATCATGCAGGCAACACACCTGGGGGAGCCGTCCGCGCGTTTCGTCAAACGGTGGCGGGTGCGCAGCCTGGGGGCTGACTCTCTGCGTTCTTCCGGGTATTCATAGGTAACCGTGGCGCCCTTTCCCACCTTAAGGCCAATGCCGCGGGCGATGTGGCGGGGCATATTGACAAAGAAGTGCTTTGCCGTAAGCGCCAAGCCTTGAACAACTTCACGCAGATATAAACGTTGGATGAACCCGAGCGATTGCTGATCCATAAGATGAGGGATGATAGCGAATTCCGCGAGCGAAGTCCAGTCACAGGCGTGGCAAACATCTTAACGCGGGGCGCAGAGCCCGCAGAGAAAGTTCTTTGCGGGCTCTGCGCCCTCTGCGTTTGTCATTTGCTTTTCAGGCGGGTCGAGAAGATAGCCATCTAGTCGCTGCTTTTTGCCTTGGCGACTGTCATGGTAAGAGCGCGGCGGCTCATCGAAGCCCCGTGCTTGGACACCATGTCGGCAAAGCGCTGGAAGATACGTTTCCCTTCGGTTTCGCCAAACCTCTCCGAATATTCCCTGAAGAATCCTGCCGCACGAGTCTCGAGCTGGATTGCGACCTCGAGGGCGCGGCGCGCATCCATGAGCATCCCGCCCCCGACCACGCTTGCCTGCAGGCACGGCATAAGATGCTGGAGCTCCGAAAAGTTAAAGTGCAGGAATACGGGAGCATTCTCCAGGCCCTTTTCCTGCTTCTGCAGTACCTCGAGTTCGCGCTCGAGTTCCTGAGCATGGGTTTCCTCCTCCCGCATCATGGCCTCGAAAATCGCGCGCCCCGCCGGATCCTGGTTGTGCGCGGCCGCAGAACGATAGAACTCCACTCCCTGCTTCTGCATGGCCAGCGCCATCCTCAGAGCATCCCGCGCGAAGATCTTCCCTGTGTCCGGCTTCGGCTCCTCCGGGGATGGTCGCTCCTCACGGCAATCCTGGCAAACGCCATAAATCTGGATGCGCTGGTTCACCTGCTGGAACTTGTAACGGGCCACAATCGATTCTTGAACCTTCTCCAACTCCGGGGAAAGGAACTCAATCACCTTGTGGCACATCGTACAAATAATGTGATGGTGCACCGGGTGCTGGTAACAATGTTCGAACCGCGTAAGCCCATCGCCGAGGGTAATTTCCTTGGCTATTCCGCAGGCAGTGAGAGATTTCAGCGTGCGGAAAACCGTGACGATGCCGACTTTCTTATCCTTTCGTTTAACCAGGGCATAAACGTCTTCGACGCTCATGTGTCCTTCGTTGGCGAGAAAAGTCTCCAGGATGAGGTCTTTCTGGTGCGTTTTTTTCAAGCCGTTCTGGCGCAGGAATGCGTAAAACAGTTCTTTCTCTTCTTCCAACCTTTTGATGGGCACGATGGAGAGTCCTCCCCGTCGATAGATCGCTATGAAATGGGGTTACCTTTTTATCATAACATTGCCAGGCATCCGCAATCCCCAAAAATATCAGCGCAGATCTCGAAAGCCCCCCTGCGGTTCGGACCGCACGCCTCTGCGCGTCGAAGGCACGCCTGATCAGCTGTTCATGCGGCGGGCTAGAAATGTGTAGCTGATCCGGTGCCGTTCGCTGTCCAGGATTTTGAAGCCGTGCAGGCGCAAACGCTCACGCAATTCGCTTTCGTTGAAGAATCCGAAACGAATGAATCGCTCGAGGAGATAGGCCGCGCCTCCCGAATGCTCAGGCCGGATCGTGGTTTGCACCGAGAGGTGCCCCTCCGGGTGCAGCACGCGCTCTATTTCTTTAAGCGCCGGATCAGGTTGATCGAAAAGGTGCAGGGCTCCGCAACAATTCACCTGATGAAACGCCCCGCCTATGAAAGGCAGCCGGAAGGCAGTGCCGTGCATCAGCACCACGTTGCCGCAGCTGGAGTGGTCAAGTAATCGCCGTGCATGACGGAGCATCGGCCAGGAGAGGTCCAGGCCGACGACAATCCCTTGCGCACGGATTGCCAGCGGCCGTGTAAAAATCCCTGTGCCGCAAGCGAGATCAAGAAGTCGCTCCGTCCCGCGTGTATGCTGGAATCTGAGAACGGTCTTGATCTCGTTCTCGAAAGACCGGGAGCTAGCGATGAAGTATCCGAGCCGGCGCCAGATGTTCTCATAGACCGAGACCAACAGCGGCGTTTGCATGAGGCGCTGGAAGGGTGTAATCGCCTCCCGGGCCTCGTCCCCCATCAAATCCAGAATCCCCTCCCGGAGCGGATAGCGCGCGGAACAGCCCCTGCAGTTCATGCTGCCGCCATCGGATTTCAAATTTGTCCCAGCACAGCGCGGGCAGCGCATGTAAGCAACAATTTTGTCCAGCATTCGAAGCCCAGTCTAAAAGGCTAGAAATCTATGAGATTTTATCGGGATCGGGCGGGGTCCGTTCTTTGCCTTCTGAACAAGCTAGGTAACTTGAGTCAGGATCTCCGGCCCGCTTTCAGTGATGGCGACGGTGTGCTCGAAATGTGCCGAGGGTTTCCCGTCGGCAGTCACGACGGTCCAACCATCTGCCAGCGTGGTTACCCGTTCGGTGCCCAAGTTAACCATCGGTTCCAGCGCCAGAACGAGGCCCGGCTGAAGTTTGATCCCCCTACCATTAGTGACGTAATTGAGCACCATCGGCTCCTCGTGCATGCGCTTGCCGATGCCATGCCCGCCCAGCTCTTTCACCAGCGTGTACCCATGCGATTCGGCATGGTTCTGGATGGCGCGTGAGATGTCGACCAGGTGGTTGCCGACCACGGCCTGTTCGATCCCAAGATAGAGGCACTCCTCCGTCACACGCAGCAAAGCCTGCACTTCCGGGCTGATCTGTCCGATGGGCACGGTGATCGAGGCATCGCCGTAATAGCCATTATAGACAACGCCGAAGTCCAAGCCGATGATGTCCCCTTCTTTCAAATCCCGGCTTCCGGGAATGCCGTGGACAACCTCCTGATTCACCGAAGCACACAGGCTGCCCGGGTAACCCCTATACCCTTTGAATGCCGGGCGCGCATTTCGTTTGAGGGTCTCCTCTTCGGCAATCTGATCCAAATCGAGCGTTGTAGCACCTGTTTTGCAGTGAGTCCGCAAAATCTGCAGGACTGCGGCCACGATCCTGCCGGCATCTCTCATGATTTCTATTTCGCGTTTTGACTTCAACGTCACCATTACTCACACCCCGCATCCCGCAAGCCGAGCGCCCCGGCAGTATATCAGTTCACCCACTTCATATGCTCCCCCGAAGCATCGATACTTTCCGTAAGCGGGCGCCGGTGACTGAAATTTTCCCATACCTTGTGCGTAAAGCAGATCTTGTCCTCGCCGTAATTCCAGCAATAGAGCATTTCAGGATCGATGGACTGGAAATCCACGGTGAAGTAACCTTTCGGCAGGCCCCCCAACTCGATGATACGTTCCGACCAGGCCTGGAGAGCCTCTTCCACCTCTTTCAAAATCATATCCGATATCGATCCGCCTCCGGACTCCTCCTGCGGAGCGTTCCGGCGCCGGATGCTGTCGAGTTCCTGGATCACCTCCTCCGTCAGATCTGAGATCTTGGAAATGAGTCGATTGACTTCGACAAAGTTAAAAGCTTTGACAGGGCGGTTGGGCATCGAATGCAACCTCAAGACTATTTTAAAGTTTCAAAAACAGAAATATTGCGCATTTGCGCCAAGCGCTCGAAAAAAGGTATGGCCTTTCTGACCGTGTGGGTATTGATCAAAAAACTGGCGGCCGTCACCGCCAGCCTGGGCCGGGCCGCGGAACAGTTCTGACAAGGCGCATACCGGCTGAGATCGCCTCGAATGTGCGCCTCGCGCAGTTGCACCATCCTGTCGGAATTCCAGATATCCGCAAAAGCTTCTTTTTTGATATTCCCGATCGGCTCGTTCGGATAAATGTAGCAACAGGGAAACACCGTTCCATCGTAGTGTATGTACATGGGGCCGCGCCAGAGCAGATAACACGGATGCCGCAACGGCGGCCGTGACCCATGGTCTCCCGGTATGGCGCTCCCTTCGTTGTGGACCTCGTCCTTCTTGATGCGCACTTCGTTAATGCCATCCACTCTCCACATGCGCACCAGGTCCGGCAGTTCATGAACATTATCCTTGAGCTTGACGACCTGGATGATGCAGAAGATCCGCGATTTCATCTCCTTCTTCACACGCAGGAAAGTAAGGATGTTATCGCGCACCTTGTCGAAACTGGCGCCCTTCCGGTATTTTTCGAAGGTCTCCGGCGTGGCCCCATCAAAGGCAAAAATGATGTAGTCGAGCCCGGCGGCGATCAGCTTGCGGCTGGCCGCTTCCGACAGAACCGTGGCGTTGGTCGAAATCCCGGTCGGGACTCCGAGCTTCTTGCAATAGGCGATCATGTCATAGATTTCAGGATTCAGCAGCGGCTCGCCGGATCCGTAGGGCACGGCAAATTCCAGAAAGTCCTTGGCTTCGTCGATGATCTTCCGGAACAGGGAAAGCTCCATGTCCTTGGGCGGGAAATAGAGGTATTCCCGCGGACACATCGGGCAGAACAGATTGCACTTGGCCGTGCTCTCAATCGCGAGCGTCAGCGGACCGCCAGGAACGCGCGCCTGCCTTCCCAGGTAGCTGCGCAGCAAGCCGATCCGATTCCGCGCCTGTTCAATGAAACGAAACCATAACCATCGCTCTGACGCCTGATGGAGTACCGAGTTCGAATGCAGCAATTCGACACTCCGATTCGGATCCTCGGTACTCGATCACTCTTTCAGCGGTCAAGTTCGCCGGCGATCATGTTGATCGAGCCGAAGGTCGCGATGATGTCCGCGACCATGTATCCTTCGAGCATGGTGTGCAGGCCGGCCATGTTGAAGAAGCAGGGCGGCCGGCAGCGGACCCGATAGGGCCGGTCGCTGCCATCGCTGACCACATAGAATCCCAGTTCGCCGTTTGCGCCTTCGACCGGAAAATAGGCTTCACCCGCGGGCGGCCGCATCCCGTGATAGTCCATGATCAGTTTGAAGTGGTTCATCAACCCTTCGATGTTTCCGTAGGTGTCCTCTTTGCTCGGCAGCATGACTTTCCGATCCGGCAGGCTGCAATCCGCTGTTGAAAGCGCTTCTCCGTGCCTTCCAGCGTAGGTTCGACCGTGCTGGTCACGTTGACGAGACCGGCCGTATGTCCCAGTTTGGCCTCGTCGACGAGTTCGAAGGACGTCCATGATCCTTCCCTTGGCATCCACAGCCACGGCTCCCCCGGGCAGCTCGCGCAAGGTCTGGCGGATGATGCGAATGCTCTGGCGCATTTCTTCCATGCGCACCAGGTAGCGATCGTAGTTGTCACCCCGCTCACCCAAGGGGACATCGAATTGCATGCGCTCATATACAAAATAGGGAAATGCTTTGCGCACGTCGTAGTTGATGCCGGCGGCACGTGCCAGCGGGCCGGTAATCGCGATAGGCAATGGCATTTTCCCTGGTAAGCACGCCCACATCCCGGGTGCGGTCGATCCAGATCCGGTTCTTGGTAAGCAGCTTGTCCACTTCCCGCAGTTCACGCTCCGTCTGCTTGAGAGCATCCTGCAGCTTGGCTTCCAAGCCCGTCGGGCAGATCCGCCTTGACGCCGCCGATGCGTCCATAGGAAACCGTCAGGCGCGCCCCGGTGACCTGTTCCACGATCTCGTAGAGATATTCGCGCGCCTTCATCAGGTACAGGAAAGCCGTCATGGCGCCCAGTTCCATCGCGGAAGCGGCGATGCAGGTCAGATGATCGGTGATGCGCGATACTTCGCTCATCATAATCCGGATGTATTTGCAGCGATCCGTGATTTCGATGCCCAGGAGCTTTTCCACCGCGGCGCAATAGCCGAAATTGTTGATCAGCGGCGACACATAGTTCAGCCGGTCGGTGTAAGGCATCACCTGGGTCCAGCTCGAGTTTTCGCTGCTTTTTTCAAAGGCCCGATGAAGATAGCCGATCTCCGCATCCACCTTGACAACCTTCTCGCCCTCCAGCTCGGTGATCAGTCGGATGACTCCATGCATTGCGGGATGCGAGGGCCCCATGTTGAGGAGCATGTTCCTGGTTTCTTTGGCGGCGGTTTTGCTGGTTGTTTCCATGGGAATCCCTAATAGATCTGCTTCTGTTTCTCAATCTTGGTTTGCAGCTTCATGAGGCCGTCCAGCACGGCTTCCGGCCGCGGCGGACATCCCGGAATATAAATGTCCACCGGCAAGATCGTGTCGATTCCCTGCACCGTGGCATAGTTGTCGTAGAAGCCGCCCGTGCAGGTGCAGACCCCGAACGCGACCACCCATTTCGGCTCGCACATCTGATCGTAGACCCGGCGCAGCACAGGCGCGATCTTGTGGCTGATCGTCCCGACGACGAAAAGGACATCGGCCTGCCGGGGCGAAAAGCGCGGCAGACCTGCGCCAAAGCGGTCCATGTCGTAGTGGCTCGACGCAACCGACATGTATTCCATCCCGCAGCAGGCCGTGACAAACGGGTATTGAAAGATGGAGTATTTGCGCGCCCAGCCGATCATGCTCTCCAGCTTGGAGGTAAAAAAACCAACCTCTCCCGCAGGCAACGATGCCATTCTCACCCTCCAAATTCTCGCATCCTGAAATGCCGGGATCTCACGGCCCCCACCCAATCCAGAATCCGCACACCAGAATCCAAAACTGCCGGCTCACTAATGCAGGATCACCCTGAAGGTGTCCGGGACTGCGTCCGTGGGCAGCAGGCTCACACATTCGCCGCAGGACAAGGCGTCGAGCAGCACCTCACGATCGCAATTCTCACAGGATCGCAGAATCCTGAGCGCATTGACGAGCTCAGTCTTCATGGCATTCATTGCCTCGATCCTGGATTCCACCAACTTCAGCTTTTCACTGAATGTCCGCAATAGAAACGCGACAGTGGACTTGTCGCCGCCGGAGGCCTTCTTGGCAAGCAGAATCTCCCGGATCTCGGTCAATGAAAGCCCCATTTCCTTGAGGAAATTAATGACCGCCAGTCTCTTGTGATTCTCCTGACCGTAGAGGCGGAAACCTCCCGGACTGCGCTTTTCCGGCCGTATCAGCCCGAGCTCTTCATAATAGCGTATCGCCCGGACGCTGACACCCCCTTGTTTGGCAAATTCACCAATTTGCATATTCCTATCCCCGCGGATCACGGCCAAAGGAACGCCGTCCGTTCCTATTAGCGTCATTCGTAGAAACGTCAAAAAAACCGTAACTGTTTAGTCGGATCCAAAAACTGAACCACGAAGACCTCAAAGGCCTCAAAGATCGAACGGCATACCCTTCGGAAGAGGCAAAGTAACATTGGCGCATTGCGAAAACCTCACAAGGTTATTCTTTGAGGTCTTTGCGGTTCAATTTTCATCCTGGCTAGACAATTACAAAAATCCGTCATTTTCATGCGCCTGTGTGCGCGCCTGGCGCATAAAGGACTGCCGAGAAAACCTGCCTCAATATTCCGGCACCGAACAAGAAACTCAGGACAGCTCGACTTCGACCTCAACGTGATCAAGCTGATCGACAAGTGCGGCAGGCTGTTTACGCACTCTCACGTTAATCCGATGAGCGGGAAAAGCCTCCAAAACTGTGCGCCCAAGGCGATAGGCAAGCGTTTCCAGCAAGTTGTACTCGCGCTCGTGGGCTACTTCAACCACTTTTGCCAGGATTCGGCTGTAGTCCAAGGCAGCGCCCAGCTCATCCGTGGCAGCAGCAGCTTCGAAATCACCCCAGACAGTCAGATCGGCAGTGCAAAACTGGGGCGTCCGACGCTCGCCGGGGGTGACCCCCAAACGCGGCCGCAGCCTGATGCCGGCAAGAACAATCCGGTCCAGCATTGATTTGACTGCCAAAGTTGCCTCTCTTCCGACCGAATATCTAAAGGATCGCATCGGTTCGATCTTGCCGATTCCCGCCGGATAAAACCGCACTGCATACTAAGCGAAAAACGCGGGCCCGTAAACACCCGCGTTTTCAGGGATTGCCGTCAAGATCTCCCGCATTAGGCGTTGAATGATTCACCGCACCCGCATGTCTTCTGAGCATTAGGATTGTCGAATTTAAATCCGGAGCCCTCGTTCCCATCAATATAGTCGACTTTCGTTCCTTCCAGGTAAAGCAAAGACCGGGCATCGATAAAAACCTTCAATCCCTCCTGCTCGATTACCTTGTCATCCGCATTCGCTTCCGCGTCCAGCGACATCTGATACTGAAATCCTGAGCACCCGCCACCGACAACGGCGATTCTCAGGCCGCCTTCCTCACCACGTTCTGTCATGATCTCCTTGACCTTACCAACCGCTGTCAACGTCAAAGTCAGCATTGAAACTCTCCTTTTTGATTCCTAAACCACTTTCCCCTGTGACTTTTTACTTCGGGGCCAGTGTGATGGAAAACCATATTCAATTCTTACGTGAATGTCAAGGTTTGGCGTTAATGCTCTGAAACCCTTACAGTTCTTGGGTTTGCCTGGTTAAGAAAACCGCGATTGAAAAGTTCAACGCAGAGGCCGCAGGGATTCTATGGAATGATGCATTCACCGCCCCCCTTGGATGGCCCATGGCACAGAGTGTATTATTCTTCATCGTAGGAGCGCTGGAAATATGTCCGTGAATCGAAAGAAAGCTCCTGAGGGGACAGATAATCCATTTTCGCAATTGCCCAGCCTGGCGCGTCAGGCCGGAATCAGGCTGCAGCCTGAAGAAAAGCCCAAGTCCAAGTCGGCTGCACCCATGTCGGATCGCCTTGAAAGCAGGCAGCAAGCCGAGGATCCCGATCGGGTGTTTGCAGACGCGATGGCGGGAGTGGCGCGCATCCATTGGCGCCCGGATCCGGCCCCCTCGGCCATGACACCTCCCCAGGCTGTTTTCGGTGATCCTGAGGGGGAAGATGAGCGCCTGTTTCACGAAGCTGTCGGAGCGATCTAATCCCGCCGATTCTGGATCATCCCGAATACATCGAAGGCTGGGTCGGCGTCGCAGGACGGCGTTTTCTTCCCAATCTGCGCACCGGTGTTTACTCGATCCAAGGCTCAATTGACCTTCATGGGCTCAGCCGCATCGAGGCCAGAGAGGCTGGCGGAAGCGTTCATCATCCGCATGTCGCGGGAACGATCCTGTTGCGTCAAGATCGTGCATGGCCGGGGCATCAATTCCCCCAGCGACAGAGCCATTTTGAAAGAGCACCTGCAACGCTGGCTGGCGACTCGCCGCATGTCCCACCATGTGGTGGCTTATGCCTCTGCCCCGTACGCCGACGGCGGCGTCGGCGCGATCTACGTCCTCCTGCGCCGTTGCAGAACAGGCTCCCAGGGCCTTACGGATGCTGTTCCGCCATAAAAAAACCGCCGGGGTTCGGAGTGCTCACCGAACCTCGGCGGTTTATTCCTCGGGTTGACTGCTTAAACTATTCGTAACGCAGACACTCGATCGGATCCAGGTTTGAGGCCTGGACCGCAGGGTAGATTCCAAAGACGAGCCCGACCAGGCTGCTCACGCCGAATGACAGGGTGATCGAGGCAATGGTGATAATCGTCGTCCACCCTGAGAAAATTGCGACCAACTTCGAGGTTCCCCATCCCAATCCAATGCCGATGAGACCTCCAGCCAGACTGAGAGCGACCGCCTCGGCGATAAACTGCAAACGAATATCGAGCTTGCGGGCACCGATGGCGCGGCGCAAACCGATCTCGCTGGTACGTTCGAGCACGGAGGCCAGCATGATATTCATGATGCCGATGCCGCCAACCAGGAGCGAAATGCTGGCGATGGCGCCCATCACGATATTGAAAATCGCTTGTGTTTTCTGGTTCTGCTCGAGCAGCTTTTCCGGAACCACGATGGAGAAGTCATCGACATAACGATGCATCGTAGACATCAGGCTGTTGATCGACGCCGATTGGTCCTTGATGTCGACTCCAGGATCGTTTGGCACCTGGACGACCACCTCGTTTAGCTGGTTTTCGAGAGGGTCGACATCGAATTTCTTGATCGAGGTGTAAATGGGAATGCAGATATCGTTATTGGGATTCTGAATCTTCACTCCCTCAAATTCCTGCTTATTTCCCACGGTTGCATCTGCCAGAACACCGATGACGTTCAGCCATTGGTCGTTGATTTTGAGCCTCTGTCCGACTGCGTTGCCGAACCCGAAGAGCTTTTGCTTGGCTGTGATTCCCAGCACGCAAACCTGGTTCTCTGCTTCGTCATCGAAAGGAAGGAAGAAGGTCCCTTCCAGAAGCTTGAGGTTGTTGATTTCGGCGTAAGTGCTGCTGACACCCAGCACGCGGCTATCGCTGCGCCCTTTCTCGGAAACGACCTGCCAGGTTTTGACAACGCGTTTGGCCGAAACCAGCGGCCTCGGGCGCACCACGGCCTCGATCGCCTCAACATCCCGCATGTGCAGTCCCAGAGAGTCGACCCGGATCTGCTTCAGCTCTTCCGGCTTGAAATCCTTGGCGGAAATGATGATGTTGCGGATGCCGAAGCTCTCGATCATGCGCAGGCTTTCGCTCTCGGCGCCGGCGCCGATCGACAGCATCGCGATCACGGCGCTGACGCCAAAGATCATTCCCAACATGGTCAGGAACGAGCGCAGCTTGCGCCTGCTCAGATTGCTCAAAGCGACTTTGATACTTTCCATCATGAACATAGTTTATGGGTCCTTCTTCAGTCTGAAACTTAGAGTCCTTCTTCAGTCTGACTAGCGGCCTCCTCGGCCGCCGCCGCCGCCGCCGCCACCGCCGCCGCCGCCATAACCGCCACCACCACCACCGTAGCCACCGCCGCCCTGCATCTGCTGCATGCCGCCGGGCCCGCCCGGTCCGCCCGCGCCCCTGCCCCTTTGCTGGTTGGATGCCGAGGCTTTGCTGAAATCAGGCAGCTTCAGCTTTTTCTCTTCAAACGGGTTGCGCAGGGCGATGAGTTCCTTCTCATTCACTCCGCTCAGGATGGTCGCCTGACCATGCTTTCCCATGCCAATCTTCACATTCCGTTTCTCATAACCATTACCCATTTTGATGTAAACCAGAGCCTGGTCATTCTTAAAGTCAATGGCGCTGGAGGGGACCATGAAGCAGGAGTCGTATTTCTCCAGAATCACGTTGGCCCGCAATGCCATACCGGGCTTAATTTGACGAAGATATGGGCCGGCATCCTTGATGGTGACGTCGCGGTGAAATATTTGAGCGGCGAATTGCGCTCCAGCGAGGCTGCGATGGAGGTAACCGAGACCACCTCGCCGTGGAGATTCCTTATCCGGGAGGGCGTCCAACCTGACAGTCACCGCCTTGCCCTTAGCCAAACTCCCCGCTTCTTTTTCCAGCACATAGAGTCGTGCTTGCAAGCGCATTCAGGTCGACGAGATCGATCATGACCTGTCCGGCTTGACAGTTATCTCCGATCTTTGGATCTTGCCGGTTGTTCCGATGATAGACCACGAGTCCCGCAGCCGGTGCAGCCGTATCCATCACAGACAGTGCCTGCTCAGTCAAGCTCTTTTCAGTCAGCGACCGATTTCTCTGGATTGTCGTCTGTTGTGCCTGAGAGCGATTGATACGCTTCTGGACCTTCGCTTTTGCCGCCAGGTTTTCAATCTTCGACTTGGCGAAGTCGGCGTTCAGTCTGGGCAGTGATGATTTCCCATTTCGAGAAGATCGTCTCATCCTCCGGCTGGACGGTCTTCGTGTACTCATAATCCATCTCAGCGGTGGTGCGGTCGATCTTCATGCTCTTTTCGTTAAACTGTTGGGTGCCCGTTTGGATTTTGGCATTCAGCCCATTCGAGTCGAGCGAGTTGTTCTGCGACTCCAGGTCAAGCTGCGTATTCGTGTTGTCATAACGGATCAGCGCATCGCCCTTATTCACCAGTGTGCCTTCGTTAATCAGCCAAGCCAGCTTGAGTGAACCGGCGGAGGTAGTAGGCGTTGCCACCGGAACACTCTCCAGCCCGACGATCTCGCCATCGGCCAATACATCGAGCACCAGGGGCCCTCTCTCAAGACTCAACACCGGAATCGGCTCCTCATCCTTGCCAAGGGCGAGTATTTTATTTAAACGCGTCCAGATCGCATTGCGATACACCGCAATGCTTGCCACGGCGCCGACGAGAATGAGAATGCTTACAACCCGCATTATCAGCCGTGCCGTCCCCCTTTTTTTTAATTCGTCATTTTGGTCGTGGTATCCCATGATCACCTCAGCCTTTATACTTTAGACTTTAGGTTTGGAGCGAATCTGCTCTTTTTCTGCCAGGCCGGCCTTGACAACGGCCAACGACTCATCATTGGCCTGGAGTTCGATCTGGCGCCAGTCGAACTGTTTTTTGAGCTTGTCGTACACCTGCACAAAAGACCCCCCGTTCCGTTCCTGAATTGACCCCAGGGGAATAGCAAGCGCCTGCGTAATGATCCCTACCTGAATCTGAACATTAGCGCTCATACCGGGTCGCAGCAGTGTTATGTCCTGTCCTGAGTCGAGCTCGACGCGCGCCTCGGCGATTTTCTGGGCCCGATCATATGTGGCTGGTTTGAGGATCGAACTCATTTCAATCACCTTGCCGTCGAACGCCATGCCCTGGAGGGCAGGCACGGTAATCCGGGCCTTCTGGCCGATATGTACTTTGCCCGCATCGACCTCATCGACCAGCACCTTGACCCGCATGGTTGAGAGATCGGGTATCTGTAACACCGGGTTGCTGGGAGTCTGGTTCGAACCCAGCTGGGGAACATCATTATTGAAATTGCGCTGGTAGATGACGACCCCTGTCACCGGCGCTCTGACCGTGAGAGCATCCATGGTGTCCAGCAGGTCTTCCATGGCCTTCTTGAAATGCCCTTCCCTGCTGCGCGATATCTGCATGTCCAGGCGGGAGCTATCATCCATGTATTTGATTTTCTTCTCGAGCAGATCCACCCTGGTTTGCCCCATATCCTTTTGAATCTTGGTAATGGCGATTGTGAGCGCGCTCTCGAGCTCGGCCTGCTGATTGATCTTCTGTTCCAGGATTCCGAGATCGCTTTTGGCCTGATCCAGGTTGAGCTTGTTATCGCGTATCTGACTGTCAAAGCGGGACCGACTTTGCTGAGACTGCTCCTGCTGGCTTTGGAATTGAGTCTGAGCATCTCGTAAGTTCTTGCTGTAATCAGAGCCGTCAAATTCCAGGAGAAAGTCGCCTTCGTTTACTTGGGTTCCTTCATCAATCATTCGGGTGAGCTTGAAGGTTCTTGCACCCGAAACCTGCGGCGGGGTGACGGCCACGCTGGACTTGGCTTCCATCAAACCCGAGGAAACGACGATTTGCGGGAAGTCGACCTTCTGCACCGTGATGAGGTCCTTGTCGCTTACTGTGACCGTCGCCGACGCGGTACGATAATACCAGATACCGGCTGCAACCAAGATGACGATGCCGGCCAATACTGCAATAGGCATTTTGGATTTCATTGCTTATTCTCCCAAGGTCTTTTGAACTGGAAGCAGGCGATCTCCGATGTTCACTCCCGAAAGGATCTGAACCATCTGGTCGCCGAAAACGCCGACCTTAACCAATTCCCTGCTAGGAGGAGTTTTGGGACCGGTTTCTTTGAGCACGTAATAGCGACCCTGCCCATCCAGAGCGAGGTTCTGACGAGGAATGGCGATAACACCCGATGCCATCGACAGGAACATTTCCGCCCGTGCACTCATGCCGGGTTTCATCACACTCAGGTCCACCGATTCGACAGTGATCACAGCCTTGAACACCTTCTGTGCAGTGGAGTAACCCTTCTTGCTCGCCACGCTGGTCAGCGACACGATCTTGCCACGCCACGCCCTGCCGGGAACCGCATCCAGGTGGATTTCGCTGGGCATGCCGGGCGACAAGTATTGGAGGTCCGTGTCATAGACGAATCCGACAACCTTCATCCCGGAGAGGTCGGGCAAGGTAATCACGACTTGGCCCGGCCAGGCTGTGTCTCCAATCTGGAACCTGCGGTTTTGGGCTTGGTTATCGCCGTAGATGACGACCCCATCCTGAGGAGCAACCACCGACAAAAGCGCCAGGTCGTTTTGCATTCTCTTCAATCTGATTTCCGCTTGTGCCTTTGCGATTTGGCTTAGTCCAACCGAGGATTCGTAACTGCGCCTCAAAGTTGGCCAGATCCTCCTTGGCCTTTTGGAGCGCAAGCTTGGCCTTCTCGTAAGTATTCTGATAGCCAAGAAAGGTGTTTAACGGCTGGAGTACCTTAGGGATATCAGCGTTGAGCTTGGCGATCTTAAGGTTACCATCAGCCTGCGCAACGGCATTAAGCTTGTCGGATCTGTTCGCCTCCAGGTCTTTCTTGGTTTTCTCGATCGTCAGTGCCGCCTCATCTACTGCGCGCTGCTGGTCGGTTATCTGTGCTGAGCAAGGCTTGCTGGTCAAATTCAACCAGGTTTTCCCCTTTTTTGATCGACTTTCCTTCATCAGCCAAAAACGTGATGATGTTAGAGGCGCTCGCCTTTGTGAGAGGCGCCTGAATGTCCGTCGATTTTACCGCCTGCAGTTCACCCGAGATCAGGATCGTGCGGGTGATGTCAGCGTTTGCCACCGTGTAGACTGCAGGTGCATTTGTCTCCAGAACCTTCGGCGCGGGCGCGTTGCCGCCCTTGTCCGCCGGCGCCTGTGCGTGGGTCGAGCTGAGCCATCGGCCCCCCCCCAGTACCAGAACCCCGATCAAAAGCGCCGGGAGAATCCAGAGCCATCGTCGCTGCGTATTCTTGGATATTGGAACCATAATCTTCTTAAACCTCGCGATGATATCAGGCCAAGCTGTCAGGATTAGTTATTTGTAGTGTTATTATTCCGGATGGTTTCCGGAGGCTTCTGTGCCTTGATCCACGTCTGCCAGTCTTGCTCAACCTTCTCAATGTCACTACCAAGGTAGCTCTGCACGACCGTCAACGCCTCTGTCCCCTTCATATTCTGCTGGACAACATCTTTCGTCTTGTCCACGCCGGCCTTCTCGATCAGATAGGCGAAAAACGTTGCAGCCTGAGCGTCAAACAGCAACCGGTCTTGTTGGTCCTTCGGCAAGACTCTAGCCGCACCACCACCGCGGCTGCCACCGCCCCCTTGTCCGCCGCCAACGCCCATGGCCATCATGCCGGGGTTCCCACCGCCGCCCACAGCCTGCGCGGCCCCAGAGTCGCCTCCCCTACCACCGCCCGCACCCCCGGCCGACGGGACCTGCTGTGCAACAAAGGGCCGGTTCATGGCAAGGACGTCATCAAGCCCGAACGTCTCATCCAGGTGATCCTGCAAGAATTTCAAATTGGTCGCCCAATTGCCCGTAGCATGGGCAACTAAGCCGATATCCAGCCAGTCAACCAGCGGACTTCGGCTCATGTCCTCCAAACGCGAAACCCTGTAGGGCTTATTGGCGTCAAGAGTGGTCATGACGCTGGCATATCCGACCGAAGTAGCGATGCTCGTTGCCGCACGAGCCATCTGCGCAGCCCTCATATCCGGAGACTGCCCACCCGGGCCTCCACGCTGTCCGCCCCGTCCGCCTTGGTCCTGGCCTCCACGCTGGCCAGCCTGGTCCTGACCGCCACGCTGCCCACCCTGACCGCCTCTGCCAGCTTGATCACCGCTCTGGCCGGCTTGAGCTGCCTGGGCAGCCATTGCCTGTTGGCGAGCCTGCCTTTGCTCACGCTGCGCCTCAGGGGTCAATTGAATCAAATACCACTTGTACCCGAGTTTAAAAGCGCGCACGTCATAGACCAAGTCGTTTTGCGCGACCGTGGAGCAGACGAAAATGGCTCCTTTCGTCAAATCCGTGCCAAGGTAACTGGCAAGCTCCTTCCGCACTCCGACCACCGGTTGCACGAACGGTTCGATGTCGCTCTGATTGCTGGCGTAAAAATCGACGCCGGGAGCGACATCCTTGAATAATTTAAAGTTCTTGGTAAAGGGATTCTCCTGCGCCAGGCTGAACCCTGCAAAAAGGGTCAGGAAAATCGCGGCAGTTTTGACTCGCTGTATCATAAAACTCCCTCGCAGTTTAGAATAGGATCCGCCTCAGGCGCCAAGTTCAGCTTCCTGCTGAGCTTCGCCCCGCCTCGGAAATGCCCAGGTGCATACACACACCCTTCGGCCTTTCTGGCGTCTTCCCGCAAGTAATTACGTATCGATTTCGGGTCTGTTCCGCTTTTCCTGAGATTTGGATAATAAAGCAGAAAAATATTCGATTACACCCTGGTTTGCCCGCCTGCTATTGATATACCCGGAGCATATTTTGGAATTACTATCGCTTTCGTTGGTTGCCGGTATTGGGACCGGTTCCCTCTGAGTACCCGTCTCAAGGACGGGGGCATCTCTTCTTTGTTCGAAGGGAACAGACCTTGCACCAACTGGGGCTGCCGCGCTGCCACGGATTCCAGTGCCCGGCAGGCGAAGCTGCGCACGACCTTGTCCTCATCCCCCAGATGGGCTTTCACATCCGCCAGGGAAAAAGATGCGCGCCGCGGATAGCGCGCGATCACCTGGCCGAGAGTGTATACGAGATGCCAGCGAACGTAAGCGGAGTCGTCCCCGAGCCCTTCCCTTAAAGCCTCGATGTGGCGGATGAGGCGAGCCGCGTGCGATTCCGCAAGGCGCGTCAGCGTTGCTGCAGCCCGCCCCCGGATCGACCTCTCTTTATCCCGCAGCAGATTGATCAGTTCATCGAGCCTGCGGGGATGGTCGACGACCGTCCGGACTACCTCGGCTGCACGCAACTTTGACAGCGGGACGAGACTCTTTTTTCTGCTCCGGGTGGTGCGGCGATATAAATCCAGTTTTGTCATTCCATCCTGCCCACCGCTGTTTCTGTCAGCCATCAGCTACGGAGGTTGATCGTCTCGCGACCCGCGGGTGCCTGTCAAAATTTGCGGTCAGGGTTCCTGATAAAACTCCTTCATAACGTTTTTCGACTTCACTGCATGTCCGTGCCCCGACAGCGGCCACGAACCAGCGTAATCATCATCAGCTCCTTCACTTCATTCACATGGTTCTCAAGATGATTCTCGCACCCTGAGCATCCTCGATGCACCTTGACGGAGTATGACGCTACCGCACATCGATGTCAATCCGACGATTCGTCCCGGCGAAATCCGGGCCAAACAACATTTCCACTTACATCCTGGATTCTGGAGATTTCTTGAGAACGGCCAGATAGTCGCGGAATCTCGAGCGCACGGTGATGAAATCCTTGCGCTCGATTTTGAGTTCATCCGCGATCTGACTTGCCTCGTTGTCCTCTACCGCTGAAATGTTTTCATCCGCGGCCGAAACGCGGAAAAGACATTCGAGCAGGGCCAGCTTCTGTTCTGCGGATGCGATTTTGTTGAACTCGCGTGTGACCAGGAAATTTTCCGTTTCCCCAAAGAGTATGTTCTGCGTCTTGGCAATCTGGACTATTAGGACCGCTTGTTCCTCCGGCAGCCCCGCAAATTCCATGACGATCTTTTCCATTGCTCCCGTTTCTTCCGGCGTGATCACCAGGTCCGCCCTGGCAACCCGGCTTAAGATGTAAGCGAACGCGGCGATGTATTTGGCTCGTTCAGGCTCCAACTGATCAAGCGCGCTCGTAATCTTGCGGACCGTTTCAGTATCCGCAGAGGATGGGGAAAAGTGTGCGGGCTCCAATTTCAAATATTTGAGAATCGACATACGCCTCCATTTGTACTACCTACGCAAAAGTCCTTGCCATTCAGGCAAGAAAATCAACAGCTCAACGCCGAGGCCGCAGAGGGAGCAAAGAGCGCAGAGAAAACAATGATCTTCGGATCGGTGGGCCAGAGCGAAAATAAGAGCCGGCCGGCCGCAATAAAGGTGTAGCGATCATACAGACTGGAAACCAGCACCAAATTATTCACTCTGCGGGGCATGAGTGAATCAAATGCGGCAACCACCTGCTCCGGCGGTCCAAGAATGGCATCGAGTGCGCGATCTTGCATCGGATCTCCAATCCAGAAGATTCAGAAAACAATCGTGCGCATAAGTAATGTAGCACGCTCGCAACGATCACCGACCATGAAACAGCAACCCACCTCCGACCCTAAGATAGGAGCTTTGGGCCGCAGGTCGCAGGTCGGAGGTCGGAGGTGGGAATAGAAGGTAGTGCAACAAAATTAACTATCCATAATAAAGTCATTTTTTTGTTGTATGGGATAATGACTCGGCGGTATAAAACTCCCCTACGTCTGGGGAGAATTGCACCACCAGTGTTACATAGCAAACCTTTTAAGGAGGCAATATATTCATGGATATGAAGAGTTATAGTGCAAAATTCATGGACGCCCTCGTGGCAAAACATCCGGCACAGCCGGAGTTTCACCAGGCAGTCCGCGAAGTTGTGGATACGCTGTATCCCTGCTTGGAAAAACATCCCGAATACATCGAACACAAGATCCTCGAGAGACTGGTTGAACCGGATCGTATTTTCATCTTCAGGGTGCCTTGGCAGGATGACAAGGGCGAGATCCATGTGAACCGCGGTTTCCGCGTTGAATTCAACAATTCAATCGGGCCGTATAAGGGTGGTCTCCGGTTTCATCCCAGCGTCAATCTGGGCGTCTTGAAGTTCCTCGGTTTTGAGCAGGTTCTGAAGAACAGCCTTACTACCCTCCCGATGGGCGGGGGCAAAGGCGGAGCGGACTTTGATCCCAAGGGCAAATCCGATTCTGAAGTGATGCGTTTCTGCCAGAGCTTCATGAACGAACTGTATCGCCACATCGGAGCAAACATCGATGTTCCCGCCGGCGATATCGGTGTCGGCGGCCGTGAAATCGGCTACATGTTCGGCCAGTTCAAGAAGCTGACCCACTCGTTCGAAGGCGTGCTCACGGGCAAAGGGCTGAATTGGGGCGGATCTCTCATTCGTCCGGAGGCCACGGGTTATGGCCAGGTCTATTTTGCCGAAGAAATGCTGAAAACGCGCGGCCAGTCGTTCCAGGGCAAGACGGTAGTTGTTTCCGCTTCGGGCAACGTGGCCCAATATGCCGTGGAAAAGGTCAATCAGCTTGGCGGCAAAGTGATCACCCTGTCCGACTCTAACGGCACCGTCGTAGATAAAGATGGCGTGAAGGGCGAAAAATGGGACTTCCTGATGCACCTGAAGAACGTCAAGCGCGGCCGCATCAAGGAATATGCAGACAAGTTCAAGTGCGAATTTCATGAAGGCAAGAAGCCGTGGTTTGTGAAGTGCGACGTCGCCCTCCCGTGCGCTCATGAGAATGAGATCACCGGAGAAGACGCCTTGATGCTTGTCAACAACGGCTGCTACTGCGTGTCGGAAGGCGCCAACATGCCTACGACGCCGGAAGGAATTGAAGTCTTCCTGCATCACAAGGTCCTCTACGGACCCGGCAAGGCTGCCAACGCCGGCGGCGTGGCGACTTCAGGTCTCGAAATGTCGCAGAATTCTCTGCGCCTCTCCTGGACGAGAGAAGAAGTCGACGCCCGTCTCCATGGCATCATGAAGGCCATCCACAAAGCGAGCGTGGAAACGGCTGCCGAATATGGACAGCCCGGCAACTACGTGTTGGGCGCCAACATCGCCGGCTTCGTCAAGGTGGCGAACGCCATGATCGATCAGGGCCTCGTCTAAACGTAGTCCGGCCTTTGCAGTCAACTATGCAACGGGGAGGAGATTCTCTAGGAACTCCTCCCCCGGGTTGACGCTCGCAGAATCCGTGTCACGAACGTCAGAGTCCCGTCTTTTCCCTGCAATGCCCTGCGTGCGCGGGTATCGAAACTGCTCATGCTTTGCCGCATCGTCCACTGCCTTGCAGGGAGTTCCGTGAGTGGCCTATGAATCCGAATAAGCCCGAAGGCGCAGAAATGCATGCGCGCGGAACCAAGCTCCCCCACCACTTGGGAGAGCTGCTTCATGAGCTTCTTCTTCTTACCCATCGCGGCCTTACCCGCAAAGAGTTCCTCCGTCAGGCCGCCGAGATCCTGATCGACTATTCCGGATGCGATGTCGTGGAAATCAGAGTTGCCGAAAGTGGCAGATATCAAAGCTGCATCGCCTGGATTACGGAGGACGGCAGGATCTGTGCGGAATGCCGCGGCCTTGAGTCGCAAGAACCGTTCGCTTCTTCATCCGCTCTCATGGCCAGCCCGATTCCGCACGAGATTTCGGAGGCGGTGCTGAACGGGCAGTTTTATGCCGCGGCGCCATTTCTGACCCGCGCCGGCAGCTTTTGGACCGGCGATGCCGCCCGTCCGATCCTGTTGCGGGAGAAGGGAGGCAACAACGCAGATTCCCGCACCATTGTGATCAGCGGCGACTATCAATCCCTGGCGCTGATTCTCTTCCCCGTCGATGACCGCACCAGGGCGATTCTGCACTTGTGCAGCCGCCGCATCGACTTTTTTGCCAGGAACGACATTCAGTTTTACGAGGCGGTCGCCGAAACCCTCGGAGTTGCGCTGGCCCATCAGGCAGCTCAATGGGCACTCGGCGAACGCGTGAAAGAGTTGACATGCCTCTATCGAATCGGCAAAGCGACCCAGAACATCGGACGTCCTGCCGACGCGCTGCTCAGGGATGTGGTGGAACTCCTGCCATCGGGCTGGCAATACCCTGAAATCGCATCCGCCCGCATCACCTTCGACGGGCGCGTTTTCGCCACCGACGGTTTCCGCGATTGCCCCATGATACAGAGCGCAGATATCGTTCTCAGCGGCAGACCCCGCGGTCGGATCGAAGTGGCCTACTCGGAAGAGAAACCGCCGGCCGACGAAGGTCCATTCTTGAAAGAGAAGCGCAACCTGATCAATGAAGTCGCCCGACAGATCGGTCTGATCCTCGAACGACGCGTGGTGATGACCGATGGCGACATTATGGATGTCCCCGATTTGCCTTCCCTCCTGCGTCCAGCCGCTCATCGAGAAGCCGGCAAGCAGCGCACGCTCGCGGATTTCGAAGGCGAGTACATCAAAAACGTCCTCGCCTCTGTCGATGGAAACAAGAGCCGGGCCGCCGAAATCCTCGGGATTGACCGCAAAACACTGCGCAAGCGCCTGCGCCAGTCCCCGACCGGCTCCGACTGAGCATCACAGTTCAAAAGCCGAATAAAAAAACATCAACGCAGTCTCCCAGGAGCCGGGGCGCACCCTACGACGCATGAAAATGATATAGCTCAAGGAGTCTTCGTGTCTTAGTGGTTAAGCGGACAAGGAACCACTAAGACTCAAAAACTCCAAGACGCAAAGAGTCATTTTCGAAGCTATGGGCGCAGAGGCTGCGGAAGAGGTAAAGAAAAAAGGCTCAGCGATCTCTGCTTCCTCCGCGTGCTCTGCGTTGAGTTTTTGCAATACAGCTGCGCCGCGCGGTTCCCCTTGCTATCCGCTCTGCCTTGGTTTATTACTTCAGCATCGCGACAGCTGCTGGGAGTGCCCAGGCGGTATGTGGCTCGCGTGCTGCACTCCGGCAGAAACCGGGGAATTCGCACTAATATTTATGGTTAAGATTGCGTTATTGGGATTTGGCAATGTCGGGCGCGCATTCATGCGCTATCTCGACAAGACGGGTGCAAGCGACGAGTTCAAGATCTACGGCATCGCGGATATCACCGGCGGCTTGATTTTGCGGGAGGCAGAAGAAGCGCGTGGGCTCCTGGAGATGCAGGAGCAAGGGCGAACCGTGGCCGATTGCGCCGTGCGCGGCTCCTTTTTCAACGTCTTGTCCTATGTCAACCACCTCCACAATGCAGGCATTTCGGTGCTGGTGGAGTGTATGCCCACCAATCCCGTGAACGGCCAGCCCGCCCTGGACCTGCTCAGGCGCGCCATCGATACAGGCCTCGACATCGTAACCGTGGACAAGGGGCCGCTCGTTCACGGCTACCAGTCTCTCGTCTCCGCAGCCGGGCATATGGGCACAAAGCTGGCCTATAGCGGCACAACCGGCGTCCGGCCCCCTGCCGAAATTGCCGGCTGCCATGTTACGGATATTCGCGGCATCCTCAACGGAACCACCAACTACATTCTTACCGAAATGCAGGAGCGCGGCATTACTTTCAAGGAGGCTCTGGTCCTGGCAATCCAGCAGGGGATCGCAGAGCCGAATCCCGAGCTCGACATCCAGGGCTGGGATACCGCATGCAAACTCTTGATCCTGGCCAACGAGTGGATGCATGCCGGAGCATCCATCCGCGATGTGGCGCGCATTGGGATCGGTGGGGAAACGGAGCAATTGATCGCGGAAGCTCGGGCCTCCGGGCGCTATGTGCGTCTCGTCGGCCGTGCCCACCTGCAGGAAGGACGACCGCGCCTGACTGTGGGCCCTATGATTTTGGGACCGCAGTCGCTCCTGCACTCCATCGCGGGCACTTCCAAGGGCGCAATTTTCGCGACCAGAGAACGGGGCGAGGTTTTCGCCGCCGGCGTCTCCGGCCGTGACGCCATCGCACAGATCATACTCGACGATATCAAGGCGATACTCACCAAACGCGCATCTGATAAGTGATCAGCCCGGAGGTTTGGAACTCATCTCCACACCCGTGACGCCGCCGCGCTCGTCACTTGACGTTATGCTATCTCAGGGTGCAGATTGGTGGTAACTATTCGACGCGTTCGATAGCGCTGGAGGTGGAATATGCCGTTCTGCCCGAGTTGTCAGATTGAATATCGAGCTGGATTTACCCGCTGTACAGATTGCGACGTTGAGCTTGTCCCGTCGTTGCCTGAAGAGGCGCCGGCGGAGGGGGACACGACACCGGTGGAACTGGTCGAACTGGCGACGTTCCCCAATGCCTCCGAAGCCGAGATGATTCAGGAACTGCTCGAGGATAACGGGATCAGCACTGTACTGCGCGGGAACAGAGACCCGCTCGGTGTCGTTGCCGGCAGCACCATCATTACCCTTCTGGTAAAACAAGCCGACTTGCCCGAAGCCCAAAAACTGTACGACAGATATTTTGCAGGAGAGGTGGAAGGGGCTCCTCAACCGGAATTGGCCGACGAGGAAGAGGATTCCGATCAGCCTTCCCTGCCTGACCCAAGGGAAAGGTCCTGATCTATGATCAAGTTCTTACTCTGGTGTATCCTGTTGATTCTGTGCTGGCCCCTGGCCTTGCTGGCTCTGGTCCTCTATCCTCTGGTCTGGGTGATTCTGCTTCCTTTTCGACTTGTCGGCATCGCGGTCTCCGGTGTGTTTGAGTTGTTTTGGGCGGTGATTACCCTCCCCGCCCGCGTTCTAAGGAAGCTCGCCTAATGTCGAGGTACGGGGACAGGTCGGCATCCGAAATGCACGGTCAGCAAAGAAGATCACAAAGCGGAAACGCCGCAACCAAAAGAATCTCACTGCAGAGACGTTGCAGAGGCGAAGACGTGCAGACCGTCAACGACTCTGTGGCGCATGCCCTCGCCCTTCCAGGGCTCTGCTTCTGTTCACTGGTTACCCCGGGCGGCGCTGCGCTTGCCTGGGGCTACTATCTTGCCGCCGCTGCCGCGGCTGCGCGCGCAACGAGGCGCCCCATCACGCACATCATCGCGGGCCTCTCGGATCCCGCTGCTTCCGCGCTTGCTGAATTATGCGTGCCCACTGAGAGGCAGGCCATCGCAGGCATCCCGCTTCCTGCTGTTCCCGCGCTTGCTGAAGTATGCGTGCCCTGGGAGGGGCAGGCCATCACAGGCATCCCGCTGCTCGCCAGCGCCGCAGTTGCTGAAAGATGCATGCGCTCTGACAAGTATGTCATCGCGCGCATTACGCTTCCTGCCGTTTCCGCGCTTCCTGGTGTGCTGCCCCGGAGGGGCACTGAGAAAGTAGCCGGCGGCAAGCCGCGCAGCGGCGCCGCCCCCGGTATGTGGTCGCCAGCGAAGGAGCCCTGGAGGGGCGAAAGAAAACCCTTCGTCGCCCGGCAGGCATTTGCACAAGAACAAAACAAAGAGCATGCCCGCTTTTTTTTCATCGCCGAGGAGGAATGCGCGTGAAGATCGGAATTACCTGTTACCCGACGTACGGCGGCAGCGGCATCGTGGCCACTGAGCTTGGCAAGGAACTCGCCGAAAGAGGGCATGAAATTCACTTCATCAGCTATGCCCTGCCCTTGCGTTTGAACCGGACGACACCGAATATTTTCTTTCATGAGGTTCAGGTCACAAATTATCCTCTCTTCGATCATCCTCCTTACACGCTTGCCCTGGCGACCAAGATGGCCGAAGTAGCGACAACGCTGGGGCTGGATCTGCTCCACTGCCACTACGCCATTCCGCATTCGGTCAGCGCCTTTTTGGCCAAATCGATGCTGCTCCCGCACAGGCTTCCTGTCGTAACAACTCTTCATGGCACCGATATTACCCTCGTGGGCGCCGATCGCTCCTACCTTCCCATTACCAAATTTTCTATCGAGCAATCCGACGGCGTCACCGCGGTTTCCCAGTACCTCAGGCAAGCCACGTTGGAGACATTTGGCGTTAGCAATGAAATCGAGGTGATCTACAACTTTGTCAACTGCGATATCTATCGTCCGGAGCCGCGACCGGAACTGCGAGCGCGTTTCGCTCTCCCCGGGGAAAGGATACTCATCCATCTCTCGAACTTCAGGGCGGTAAAACGGACCGATAACGTCATCGAGATTTTTCAGCGGGTTCAAAAGGAGCTCCCCGCGGTTCTCCTCATGGTCGGAGACGGACCCGAGCGCAGTCATGCCGAATTCCTGGCGCTCCAATACGGCATCATGAACAACATCCGCTTCCTGGGCAAGCGGGACAACATCGAAGAGCTGATTGGGGCCTCCGACCTGCTCCTCCTGCCGAGCGAAACCGAATCGTTCGGCCTCGTGGCCTTGGAAGCCATGGCTTGCGAGGTCCCGGTGGTCGTGTCGAAGGTCGGAGGTCTCCCCGAAGTGGTCACCCATGGCAAAGAGGGGTATCTGGTCGATGTGCACAACATTGACGGCATGGCGGAGCGCTCGCTCGAAATCCTCTCCAACGACAGCCTGCGCCGGGAAATGGGGAAGCGCGGCAGGGAAACCGCCAAGGCACGATTTTGCGCCGACAGAATCATCAAAGTCTACGAGGATTACTACCAGAAGGTGCTGGACAAAGGTTGATCCCGCGGTCCCGATCGAGCCTCCCATGTCCTTCTGCCATTGAGCCCTGGCGGGGCACTCGCTGAATCCACACAATTCATTGCAAATCCATAATGAGATTTGTCATCCGGTACGATAAAAAGACTGAATTCACTGATTCCGAATGCCACTGCAGGCTGCAGCCCGAAAGGAGTGCGCATGTCTATCGAGTTCTTCCATGCGCGCGGTGATCGCGTTAGGCCCATCGATCCCAACAAGTTACTGGAAGACCTGTGCGGGCAGCCCGAGTTGATCACCAGACTCCTCTACGTGTTTCAGGCCGAGACACAAAAGGATATCGATGGTCTAGAGGCCGCGTTAGCTGCGCACGATTCCTGCAAGGTGGCGACCCTTGCGCATCGCCTCAAGGGCTCTGCCGCGACCATCGGAGCCGAGCCCCTGAGAATCGAGGCGGCACAAATTGAAGGGCTTGGGCGCCAGGGCAATCTGCGGCAGGCGCAGGATCATATGTCGGATCTGCACCAGGAATTCGAGCGCTTCTGCGGCTTCATGTCCGAGCTGCGCAATTCGGAGTGACCGGCGATGGGGCTGGTTACATCGCGAAATTGCTGTGAACCTCGGGCGCGATCATGTCGATTAGAAAGTTTGGAGAAAGAAATAAAGACCTTATTGACTTAATTTCGCCCTTGGCATCCCAAACATGATGACTACTCAGAGCGAAGGATCGCGGCAAACCATAGGAATTCTGCTTGTGGACGATCACACGGTCGTGCGCGCTGCCTTGCGCATGCTGATCGAGAAGCAACCCGGCATGGTAGTCATTGGCGAAGCCGCCAACAAGGCGGAAGCCATCCCTATGGCCGCACGCGAGCTCCCTGAGATCATCCTCCTCGACCTTTGCCTTGGCGAAGAAAGCGGCATTGATCTCATTCCGGAGTTTCTCGCGGTTTCGGAAGAATCCAAGATCATCGTTCTGACGGGCGTCCATGACCCGGCCGAACACCAACGGGCCATGCGGCAAGGGGCTATGGGGGTTGTGCACAAAGAGACCTCTGCCGCCATGCTGATCAAGGCCATCCATCGGGTCAATGCCGGCGAACTCTGGCTCGATCGGAATATGACCGCAAAACTGGTGTCCCGATTGCGGCGCGACCTGGAAACTCCCAAGCCCTCGGCGGCAGACGATGCCGCCTCTCAATTGACCCCCCGCGAACTCGAGGTCATTTCTTGGGTCGGTGAAGGACTGAAGAACAAACAGATCGCCGACAGGCTTTCGATCAGCGAAGCCACGGTGCGGCACCACCTCACCTCCATTCTCAAAAAACTCGATGTCTCGGACCGCCTCGAACTACTCATCTATGCGTACCAGAACAACCTGGTCAGCATTAAGCGGGAAAACGGCGGAGGAAAGACACAGCCGCTGCCCTTAGTGCTGGGCCGTACTCTGCAATGACGGTTATCGCCCCCAGATGTGGTTAAATTCTGCGATGAACCCTTGAATGACAGTGGATCCCTGGATGAAAACCGCGTTTTCGTAGTTACTATCCTCGGCGCTGGCCGACCAGTTGTAACTGCCCGTAAACAGAATCATGCCATCGATGATCATGAACTTGTTGTGCATGATGCCGCCGGACGCCCCGGCCGACCGTTTCAGCTGAAATCCCAATTGCTCGAGGGTGGCGATTTCGCTGCCCTGATCGTTCGCCTGGCTGCTATCCGCAATAATTCGGATTTGCACGCCTCGATTGCGCGCATTGATCAGGGCGTCCCGGATCGCATCCGCCGTAAAGGAATAAATGGCTATATCAATGGTCGCACCGGCTTTGTTGATCTCATCTATCAGCCGGGCGCGCACGCCTCCTCTCGGCGAAAACATGGCTGTTGCGCCCGCCGCGGCATAACCAGGTTGTCCGACTGGGAGCGCGCTGAAGACGGACGACGTGTGATAGCGCACCGCGGTCGCGGCAAGGTAGCCGGCGCTTAGCCTGAGGTCGGCACTGCCCGATGGAATATCCTCGCCAAGGATCTGCCAGAGAAATGCAGCCATGTGACTCCCGGGAGGTATGGAGATACGGCTGGACCTGAAGATTGTCCCATCACGCCGGCGCAGAGCAAGCGTTCCCTCCGCGGGGCCCGCTCCGGCGTTGGCAAGCGCAAAGCCGGTTCGGAATCCGTCCTCCTCATCGGCAAAAAATCCATGGATGAAATCGGCAGGATTCCGGGAATCGACGCCTCCGCATATAGGTCTGGGCCCCGGTAATACTGAAAAACAGCGTTGCCGGAGAGATCCACCGTTGGATTGGCAGTAACCTTAGCCCATCCTATGAGCGCCGATTCAGCGGCGCCTGTCGTGGTTACCTTGGTGGATCCATGTGCAGGTAGGAACACCTGGAATGAACTCGAATTGGAGCCATTGATGGTTAGATTTAACGGTGTTCCCGTGTCGGAATAAAAAGTTATCGTGGCCGTGGTAGCGGTTTCAGAAGCGTTCGTCAGCAGCAGTTGTGTTCTATTGCCCCCGCCATCGGCGATTTGCGGAAAAATCAGGACAACCGGGTCATCGGCAACAACAGCCAACGCCACCGGGACCTCAAGATAAGCCGTTGCACTGCGACTCTCCTCACTCGAAAGCGCGATCGCGAGTGCATATGCCAGCACAAATACCGCATTGTACAGACCAAGGGAGCGGCGCATCATGATATCCTCCAGCCGACCCAACATCGGCCCGCCGATCGGCGGACATCGGGATTGATTTCCATTGCTTTTCTAGCACAGATCCGATAGGAGATCTAAGCCAAATGCGAACATTTGGCAGTTACGCCGATGGGAGATTGAGCGGCAGACACCCGCGCATCCATTTTCGATGATTAGTTCCTACAGTAATGATGCCCGAGCATGACACATTCCCCGACGGATACTTCGCGAACTCTCTTCCGCTATGGTTTTTATTTTTCTCTCCTTTTCTTTTTCTATGGAACGCTATTTCCTTTCCGGTTTGATTTCTCAACAACAGAAATTTCAAAAGCCTGGTCCCAGGCAGGTTCCCTGCCCTATTGGGATGTCGCGCGCGGCCGCATTCCTAGCGTGCCGGATACCGTGGCCAACATTTCTTCTGACTTTGCCCCTCGGCTTTCTAGGCTTCCTTCATCGATCGGAAAACGGCAGGTCCAGCAAGGTATGGAAGTGGTGTGCTCTGGGATTCGCGCTCGGCATGGCTACGGAGTTTCTGCAATTGGCCATCCCATCGCGCTCCTCCAGTGTCACGGACATTCTGAACAATGGCGTCGGTACCTTCACCGGCGCTGCTCTGGCTCGTGGGACCGGACCGCGTTTGCGCAGTTTCTTGCGCGGGGCCTCGTTTGATTGCGAACATACCTACCTCTGGTTGCTGGTCGGAACGTTGGTGGTCTTCATGTTTGCGCCTTTTGATTTCAGCCTGGATGTTTCTAAAATCATCTCCGATATCAGAATCCTCCGCCAAAATCCCTGGGAATTGGGCGTGCCCGTCGGCGATGGTTGGGTACAGATGGCGGGCTTTGCGCTCGTAGGCGGGCTCGCCGGCAGAATGGCTCGCAGCGGCCGACTCATGCAACTGTCGTGCGCGCGGGCAACGTCAGCTATAGTGCTACTCCTTCCCCTCGAACTGGAATTCTTGCAACTGCTGGTGGCCTCGCATGCGCCTTCATTGCGCGATCTGGCCATGGAGATTTCGGGCGCGGCGGCAGGGTGGATGGCCGGGCTCTTCGTTCCAGCATTGGCGAGACCGTTCCTTGCTTTTATCCTCTGGAACCTGGCCATAATAGCGGCTGGCCTGAGTCCCTTCCATTTTGTGAATTGGCCGGCGACAACCTCTTTTCAGTGGATACCGTTCATTGAATACTACAAACAGACCGCGGCGCCGGCACTGGGTGACGCCATGAATGGATTGGCAGGATTTGGGCTATTGGCAGGCCTCTTGCAGTTGTCGTGCTTACATTGCCCGCGCTGGTTGATTGCAGGCTATGCCATGGCTCTGGCCGCGGGGATCGAATTCACACAGTTGTTTGTTCCCTCGCGCTATGCCAACATCACGGATATCCTCATCGCCGGTTTGGGGGCGTGGATAGGATCTTTAATCTGCACCGGCATCGAATTCCCCGAAGCAAAAAACCGGACATAAGGCGGCACAACCACTCCCCCCAGTGATCGCCGTGACCACAGAGCAGACCATTCCCGGCTTGTCTCCGTCCTCGGCTAGTTAACTCGATATTAGGGAATCCGTGGAGTCGGACCGAAATGAACCCTGGTTTTTCAGAAGGAAGGCGCGAAATACCGTCTACAAATCAGTGGCGTCCCCAACGGGATTCGAACCCGTGTTGCCGCATTGAAAGCGCGGTGTCCTAGGCCGACTAGACGATGGGGACGCAGGAACTGTCATCAGGTGCCGGGATTTACTATACCTCAAAACCTGCGCATTTTCCGGCTCCCGAGCTATCCGCAGAAATGCGGCGCACATTCTGGCATTATTGCCTCGGAATTTCAAGCTACTCCGGCATTTTGCATTTTCCCGGCACCCATTCTGATCCCCTGCCCTTTCCCTCAAACACACCCTCCATAAGCAAGACTGAGATGGATTTCGTTCGCACCCTTGACATTCTCAACGCGTACGGGTCATCCTGACGATCCCGTGCGATCCTGAACCTAAGGCTTCTCAGCAGAGGATGCCGATATGGCTATTAAACACGTTACGGTTTTTACCGATGGAGCCTGCCTGGGCAATCCCGGGCCGGGCGGGTATGGCGTCGTTCTCCTCTACGAGAATCATCGCAAAGAGCTCTCCGGCGGTTTTCGTCTGACCACCAACAATCGCATGGAGATACTGGCTGCCGTGGTCGCGCTTGAAACGCTCAAGGAAAAATGCCGCGTCACCCTTCACAGCGACTCGCAATATGTGGTGAATGCGATCGAAAAGGGCTGGGCCGTGCGTTGGTGCGCCAACCAGTGGCGCCGCAACAAGAGCGAAATGGCGCTCAATCCCGATCTATGGGAGCGGCTGCTTAACTGCACCGCAAGACACCAGGCCGAGTTTCGTTGGGTCAAAGGCCATGCCGGCCATCCGGAAAATGAGCGCTGCGATCAATTGGCCATGGCAGCCGCAAAGGGTGAGAACCTGGCTGTTGACGCCGGCTATGAAAATACCCTGCCTCAGCGCAAATCCTGAAAAATGCACGATCATGCCGCATCGTCATTCTCCACCCGGCCAGCACCTCACACCGATGGCTTACACCTCAACAGCGCGATCGCAAGGCATCACTGGGGCACGCTTCGCCTCTCGACCATCATCGAAGCTGTGGCCGATTTGATCGCAGATCTACACCAGATCCTGCAGCACGGTTTGCGCGATAGATGCGAACTCCCGAAAACTGCAATAGCAGCGACGATGAGCGGGAAAAACTTGTTCGCGAACAAAGTCAGTTGATGAGGTGTCGGTGCGGTGCGCGATGATTGGTGAGCCGTGCTGGACTCGAACCAGCGACCCTCTGCTTAAAAGGCAGATGCTCTGCCGACTGAGCTAACGGCCCATCATGTTGACAACATTAGCGGTTACGGGTTCAGCCGCTTCCGCCCTCTGAGGGGTTGTAGTGAAAAGCGTAGGGGAATTCTTCGCCAGCAGCTCGATTGCCTGCCGTTTGTGCTCCTGGCTCAAATGTGCGTACCTTTGTACCATTGTCAGACTCTTCCAGCCGCCAAGCTCTTGAACCGTTCGCAGGTCGGCCCCTCTCATGACCAGCCGGCTTGCAAACGTATGCCTTAGAACGTGCGGCGTAACATCGGCAGACAATTTAGCATGCTTGCATGCCGTTGAAAAGGCAGTTTTGAAACTCTTAAGGGGCTCCCATCGTAGATTCCCAAACTTTGGGCTGCCCTTTTGGCAAACAAAGACTTCCTGGAGCCCGTGTCCGGCATTGCCCGCCCGTTCTCGAAGACCCTTCAGGCTTGCCAGTGCGATCGAGTTTAGCGGTACCGTCCGGGTTTCTCCGTTTTTCGCGAAGTGATCCTCAACGGTTACAGTCTTTTGGCTGAAATTGACATTATCCCATGTCAGGCTCAGCCCTTCAGATTGAACGCGCAATCCCGTATGGATTCCCAGGATTATCAGGGACTGCACGGGCTCCCGTGCCTCTGCGAGCAATGCCGACTCTTCAGCGTCCGAGAGAAACCGCACCCGCCCCCGGCTTTCCGGCGCCCTCGGGAACCTCGATACCGGGTTTGCGCCTTCGAACTTTTTCCAAGTAATGCACAGGTTGAACATGGTCCGGAGTCTCGAAAGTTCCCGGTTGACGGAAACCTTTGCGCCTTCCGAGAGCCGCTTTTGCTTGTATCGTTCGATCATGAACGGGTGTACGTCTGAAAGCCGCTTACCGCCGAAAAACTCCGCCAGCCGGTTCATGCAGCTTTCGTAACCGCCCGCCGTTTTCGGCCGTTTGTTGGATTGAGCCCACGCCAGGAATAATTCCTTTGCCTGGTCAAAGGTCAAATCCTTTTTCTTGCGGCCAATTCCGCCTTCGCCCCGGAGGATCTGCCCGCGCTTCGTTACTGCGAGTTCGCCGGCGATCGTTCGCTTGATGCCTTTGCCAAGGGCAACCTGGTGCCGCATTCCCTGATGCCGGAAATCCAGCCACCAAGTTGAGCCCCTGAGATAGATTCCGTCTCCTTTTCTTGCCATACGTTCCTCTTTGGGGCTCCCGAAGGAGCCCCGTTGATGGTTTACTTTTCCAGTAGGCTTGCCAATGACTTCCGCAGCCGATACTGATACTCAGGCATACCGGCCTTTTCGTCCGGCCACGTGCGCCGCGCGATCGGGAAAACCTCTGTCAGGCCTTCGAGGTCCCTCATGATCGTTCGGCGATGCGGCCGCGGCCGTGGTAGGCAATCGTGAAGCTCGTTGATTGAAAACCACTCCCGAGTATCCAGTGCGAGCAGGATTCGCCATTGGCGTTTGATTTGTGCGTTTCCGCGGTCGCTAGGAACTGCTCTTTGGCCGTCTCGAAAGCCATATCCTTCCGCTTCTTTGGTTTGATGCCTGCCTCGGCTCGCAGGAACCTCGCCCGCTCGATCGAGGCAAGTTCGAGCGCAACGGCCCGGGTGATATTCTTCCCGAGGTTCGCCATGCAGCGCTTGCCGCTGATCCAGCTATCGAGGTACCAAACCTTGCCGCGTTTGTAAATCCCATCGCCTTTTCGTGCCATAAGGCCTCCAGGGGCCCCTTGCGAGGCCTCGGTTGAATTCGTTCACTTCCCGAAATTGACGAATCGCTCCACGGTTGCCCGCTCTTCGTCGGTAAGCTCGCACCTTGCCGCCATGCGCTCCACGGCCCGGCTTGCCGGCTGGTAGGGCCAGCTTGCATAGCATTTGGTGATGTCGCCCGGCCCGAAGGCCTCGCCGGTGTCATGGTTGACAAGTACGGGTTGTCCGTAGGAGCTGGCCGCGTGATCCGTTGTGAGTTCCCAGCGTGTTAAGAGATGAATTTTCATTGTGCACCTCCCTTGTCCGGAGGCAACCCCCGGACGATGCGCATCGATTCGGCAAATTCGTTTTCGGCGCGGGCGTCGACGGTTTTGAGGATCGAGAGGTGCTTACTCAACTGCGGTTTTTGGTGCGTTGCGGGTGTGACTTTGTGTAAAGTGGTTCTAGCCATGCTTCCTCCGTGTAGGTTGCTGGTTAGGGCTCGCCGGCTGGTCCGAACAGCTTGCGAGCCCGTGCCATGCTGTTCACTTTTTCAGATGATGCTTCTTTTCGATTTCCGCAATGTACTTCGCCAAAAAGTCTCTGATCACGTCGGAGATTTCCGTGCGCTCCAATGCGACACAAACCTTCATCCTGGCGTGAAAATCGTCGGGAAGCTTTACATTGAGCCTTTTCATGCTCCCAATATGTACTCACGTGTTCACCCTGTCAAGAGAAATCGACTCCGAGTCGCGTTCCCCTGCCCGGTATGTTGTCATTTGTTATCATTCGTGCGCCTGAGCCCGTTTTCCCGGTTAGCTCCAAGCGCAAATATCATGCTTTTGCCCATGCCGGCCATTGCGCCTAATCTGTGATCGGTCCAATTCTCCGTTTTTTGAACTTCCTACACCTTGGTGCAGGAAGTTAGACCTGAGATCAGTTCTCTGCCTACGAATGTGCAAGATAGAGCGCTTCGAGTAGTTGGTAAGTGAAATCAGAGAGAGCCCCGCGCCTATGGAAGATATCGGCGCATCGATGCAGCCGGCGAGTTTCGCTGGTAGTCAATCTGCCGCGCTCCAGGTCCAAGGTCAGAGATTTCAAGCGCCACTCGATAAACTGCCGTCGCGTTGCAGCCATTGCCACTCCACTCCAAAGTAGGGGAATTGTTACCAGGGCAGAAGCCTTGCCTTACAAGTAGCTGTGTGTGCTGGTCTTCTGTCCTGACTGCAAAAAGTGTAGTGAAAACATCAGGGAACCTTGCCGAATTTTCTCAAGAATATCGGTCGTAGATATCGACCAGCCGCCGGTACGATCCTTCTGACAGGGCGCCGGTTTCCTGGTACAACCGGGCGAGCTCGTCAAGTCGTTCCTTTTCGGTGTCGACAAGTGGTGCGCCCGTCGTGGCTAAGAACTTGAGCAAAATGCGGATGTGTTCCTTCCGCTTCAGCGGGTATAAATATCGAGCGTTTTTCATTTCGCCCTTTCATTTCCTTTCATTTGGAACCTTGCATTTCCTTGCATTTTGTTTGCAAAAGTTTGCATTTTTCGCCTGCCGCCAGTGGCCATTTGCCCGGCATGCGGGCGAGGCGCAGAACCGCTGCCCATCGCTCCTCGGGGAAAATGGTTCGCCGCACGTTTGGCAGATAGCGGTTTCCTCTTGGATTTCCTCGCCGGCGCTGTCGTCATGTGTCATCGCCATCCTCCTGGCACTCTGCCCGGCCGGGATCCGCTCCTGGTAGAGTCTTTCCGCAGCCCACATCCTCTGAGGGCCTCGCCACACATTCAAATCTCTGGGGGGTAGGCCAACTATAGGGGGTACAAAAACCGCTCGCGTACGCTTGGCTGTGAGAGCCTACGCTTGGCTGTGAGAGCCTACGTGCGACAGTGAGCCCTGGTTTAAAACGGTCCGTAACGTCTTGAGCCATTCCACCAGGTCAGCCTCGCGGTACAGCCTGCAGGTCGAGCTGATTTTGAGAAATGGCAGTTGCTTCCTGTTCCGGCAGTCCGCGAGCTGTGGTTTTGTGAGGCCGGTTAATTTTTGGACCTCTTCTTCCGTCAAGATGTTTTGCAAAGTCTCTTGCTTGGCGTCTGGTATTAATTTGTTCTCCATTTTCAGTCTCTCCTATTCCAAGAATGAATTTTTCCAAAACTTCCGCTTTCTCCCGTAGTCCCCTCTCGATCGCCAGGGCATGCGCCTTGACGATTTGCTCTTGCGAGGAACCAATCACGATACGAAAACATCGACTGCAGACCAGCAATCGATCCGGGTAACAGCGCGGTTCGTCCCTATCGCACAGTGTGCATGGCATGCGTGATCTCCTGTCTGGTGGCCGTGACTGCTTTAAAGTGCCCCGAGCAAGGCATTGGCCCTGCCCGGAGCATATTGGTTGACTGGTGGCCGTCTGGCGTGATTTGTGGCCTACTTCAGGGGCGGGCCTAGACCCGCCCCCCGTGTTCGTTAAACACGCCGAATGAGACGCGCCCTTACCGCGTCGGATTGTGCCCGCTCGATCAGCCCGTTGCTCCAGGACTGTACGTCGTTGGAATGCGCCGTCAGAGTCTGCACAAGCCCCCGGACCTGGAGGCTGAGCATTTTGATTTCGCCGATCGCCGTTACACGGATTCGGCCTCGCGGAACTGCAGACCGTTGGCCGTCGTGCGGAGAGCACTGCGAAGCTGCTGAGCATCTGCGGTATCGGCACGCCGATCGATCGCCAGGCCCGCCAGAAAAACTTTGGCCGCGCTGTTTTCCGCTGCGGCCGTTTCGAGAAAACCGATAATTTCGGATGAAGTCATGTGCGACAACTCCTCGAGTAGCCGAGTCCGCATGACATTTTCGAGAATTTCGACCAGCACGGCTTGCTGGCTTGACAAGGAATCACGAAGAACCCGGTCGGAATCGAGGACGCTCTGATCGACAGAGACCAGCTTCGCCGGTACCGCCGTCAGTCTGGCACGCTGGATCAGCGGTCAGGCTGGAAGGTCGGCTCTGCTGCGATCGCCTGCGCAGCGTCCGTCAGCCAGGTGCCCAGGAGATCGCGCACGGCCTCTACGCATCTGCTCTGGGCGTCGGCGATCTTCTGGTGCAGGTCCAGCTCGAATAGCGTACTTGTACTTGCCTCGTGCACGCCGTCACCGGTGCAGCTCTATTTGCCTGCATCCGCCCGCACATTGCCGGAGCGCGGTCAAGAGCTTTCGGCCCGGGTCGCGTAACGGAAAAAATCCACTGTGGATTTAGCATATTTTTTTCCTTTTTCATTTTGATTTATGTTTCGTGGCCAGCACAATGCCGGCCGCATTATCCGGCACCCACGCGGGCAGCCGGCCATACCTACAGCTTTGTTTTCCGCCCCTCCTCCTCTCTGATTGCCTCCTCGCATTCCCGCTCCCAGATTTCGGCGGTTTCCGCTTCGTTTGTCAGGTAAACAACCCGGACTTCCGGCCTCTGGTCAAACCCGATGCGCTCTTTGATTTTTCCGTCGGTCCGATCGAGCAGCTCTTTCATTGCAGTCACACTGCCGGACATGGCGACCTCCAGGAATCTTTCAACGAGCACTGCCCCCCACGTACGCCCTTGCTTGTCGCTCGGGCATACTTTGTCTAACTCTTTCTTCAGCGAATCAGTCAGACATAGCGGACCGCGTGGCCGTCCCTTGGGATTCCCGGATTTACCGGGCTCGAATGGTCGCCCTCGTGGTGGTTTCCTCCCGCTGTTCTTCCGCTGTTTTTCAGCGGGCCTTTTTTTCGTTGGCATATTTTCACCTCCTTTCGTTTTTGATTTTTTTTATAAAAATTCTCCTGCGATTTTCACTACGGCATGTTTCGAGCCCACTTATCCCCTGATACAGAGCCGCTGCGATTGGGCAGAGCAGTTGCCTATCAGGCTTAGAGCCTGCGATTTTGTTGTCTTTTGCCTTTTCTGGTCTTGAAAAGTGTCCTATCGGGCCTGCGTCTGCCCGCTAATCGTGATCATGGCCGGGATGCTATCGCCGTGTTGTCTTTCTGCACGCGGCCGCGCCGATGTGCCTTGCTGGTCGGGCTCTCCTGTGGTGCGAGCGGATCCAGCATCACAAGCATTGCTCGCCGGCGTCGATGCTTTCGCGTTCCCGGCTCAGGCACGCCTGCCGATTGCCGATATCATCCGCGTCATGTCTTGCATTGCGGATTCAGCCGCTGTGGCTTGTGCCGCCGTTTTCGCAAGTAAACCGCGTGCACGCAACCAGGCGGAAACCCCCGCCTTATCGTTCGGATCCTTGCCCGAGAGGTGAGCCGCGAGTTTCCATGCTGAGCCGCCTCGATTGCACGTGTGGCAAAACCACGCATTTCGATCCGCATTTATACAAAGTGCCCGCTCGGTTTTGCACACAGGACAAGAGAATCGCGTTTCGCTGCCGACTTGTTCGCAGCGGTGGAGACAGGCGCCAAGCGCGATATCTTCGCAGCTGGCATTTACTCGAAACGATTTCTTCGATTTGAGTTTGGGAAATTCTCCAGATTTATCTGGAGTCTCAAGAGTATCTATATGATCCTCGTAGGGTCCCTTACCGTGGTCCCTGTCGATCTTCGACAGGTCGCGTAACTTGCTGCGTTCCTTGCCGGATATGTCAGGTCGAGCGTGGTCCCTTACCGTGGTCCCTCCGTGGTCCCTATCGATCTTCGATAGGTCGCGTAACTTACTGCGTTCCTTGCTGGATAGGTCTGGTCGAGCGTGGTCCCTCGATATCTTCGCCTGGTAGTCCTCGGCATACCGCCCTATGGTTATGAGCGTGTACCCAGAATCGCGAGAACCGTAGGTCTCCATTGACATGCGACCTTCGCGCACCAATAAAGCCATGAACCGGCGGACCGTCTTAATATCCCAACGCCAGCGCCGGCCCAACTCGCGTTGTGAAACCAGAGCTTGCCCGGCCTGAACATCGACCATTTGAACGCCACGCATGATTCGCCCATCGCCCCACCTGGCCGACAGCACAAGATCCAGCCACGCATGCGCCTGCGAAAACTTCTGCCCGAGCCAGATCGGATCATGCTCTATGCGCCGCGGCAACGTGATGTATCCGCTCCGCTCCTCCGTCATGCGAGTCTCCATTCCACGCATCGGCGCCGCAGGTCCGCTGTGATAGTTCGCTCGATTTCTCTTTGCGCGGCTCGGACCACGGCCGGCACATCGGTAGCAAGTACCATCTGTGCTCCCTCCAGGTCGCGGCCATACATGAGCACCACGTGTAGCCGATCTCTTTTTTGTTTCTTTGGCGTTGCCATGAGATTTAGCCCTCCCTACTGCCGGCTTGCTTGGTCGCTGATTTGCTGTGGAGTGAGCCCGGGCAGATCCGATAGGAATTTTTCCAGCTCGCGCCGGATGATCACGATCCTGCCGGCCAGCCGCCGGAATGGTACTTGGCGCCGTGCGATCCGGTTACGCCAGCTCTGGACCGTGCCGCCGTATACCTGTGCGACTGTGTGCAGGTCCATCAGCTCGCCCGCCATGGTCCGCAGCGGTCGGGCTTTTGCGGGTTGTTTTTCTGTTGTCATACTCCATCCTCCTGTTGTCCTGATGTAATCATTACTTGCGCGATTATGCGGGGTATGGTAGCATTCTCCAAGTTTTTGCTATAACGTGCATATAACATCTTGCGGAGTAAAGAAATTGAAACACATGGGACTGCTCACGATGCAGGGAGAAATTGACAGGGCCTTTCCATCCTCCGGCTTGCCGGTCCCGAAGTCGGTTACGATTGACGGGGATCGCTTAAGATGGAAGCTCAAAAACGAATGGCGCGAATATCCGCCAGCGAAACTACTGGATGCATTCCTATCACTTGACCCGCACAAACCGCGGCGGATCCGCGACTATGCCCAGGCCTACGGCGTCCTCGATATTTGCAGTTGTGGTTTGCCGAACTGCAAACGCAAATCAGATCACGGGCAACCGAATTTCAGAGAGGACACTGAGGACATGTGCCTCTACGGGTGGGACTCACTTGCATCATGGGGACACTTCATCCGCCGTGCCAAGGCAATCGTAAATGCGCTCGCCAGACTTCACGATGGCAAGCCAGCAGATTTAGAAAATCTCTGGCCGTGGTCTGACAATTTCGGTTTGTTGCCTGGAGTGTCTGATAGGCTTGGTTCGCCGGTCGAAGGCATAAGAAACCAACAATATTTTATAGTAGATGAGATTCAACACTGGCTGGATCAAGGTGAAGTGACGCCTTGTTTCCAGTGGTTCGACAAAGCACAATTCTCTTTCCATACCCTGTCTCTGTTTGGCCATCTCGGTATGCAACTCGCTTTGATGGCTGCTCGGTCTGATGGACTTTCGGTGTGCTCCGGTTGCGGCACAGGATACTCGCCAGAGAGGCGCCCGAAAGCAGGATTTCGCAATTACTGCAATGACTGTCGAACACACGGAGTTCCTGTGCGCGACGCAATGCGGGATTATCGAGCCAGCAAATCTACTCCAACATCCGCACGGAAGACTCAAGCTAAGCGAAAATAGGACATGGTTGTATATGGGCTCAGCTGCGATCGTTCCACCTGAGCCAATACAGAGAGAATTTTTTCGCGGCTCTCACAACTACAATCCGTCTTTTGCGGATCGCTTGATTTCGGCTAGGTGGACGCCGGGTAAATCAGCAATCAACTGATCCAACTCCCGCCTGACAATCAATATCCGCCCGCCAAGCCGACGATACGGTATTTGCTTCCGAGCAATTCGAGCCCGCCACGCCGCCGGCGTCCCGCCATAAATCCTTGCCGTAGCCTGTATATCAAGTAGTTCTGAATTTGCTTTGTATTGCGCTCCCTCTCGCGTCTTCATCGGTGTGTCCTCCAATAGGACTTTATTGGTTTGCATCAGGTTAAAAAGACTGTAGTGAAAATCGTAGGTGAATTCCAGCCTAAATCAGAAAATATGTGATTAATTCAGATATATACCCCATATGTACTGAAACCCGCTGTGGGAGCGGGTCTCAGTGTGTTTTCATCGTGTTAGGATATTGCGCTTTTGTAGCTTAAAAGGCAGATGCTCTGCCGACTGAGCTAACGGCCCATCCGATGGGCGGCATGATTGCCGGAATTCACTGCATAAATATCCGCCCGAATCTCCGTTTGACGCCCGATAAAGTAGCATGATAAAAGCCGGTTGCATAGACTGATTTTAGCGCCGAGCACATCAAAACGGCAATTTTGGGTAAGGACGCGGGGGGCAAAGTCGCGTCAAAAAGATAGACGCAGAGGGCGCTGAGAAAAGCTGATGGCCGCAGAGGTCTTTGGATGCGGATTGCGCTAAGCCACCCTGGTCTCTGCGATCTTTGATTCTTCGCGGTGCTCTCTGGGTTGAGCTGTCAGGATCCGTGCTTACTGCCCTTCAAACTTCTGCCCAGTCGCTCAGGAACGTCAGGTCCTGGAGGAGCGCCACTTTCCTGCTGTAGGCAGCCAGCATGTAGAGAGCCAGTTCGGCATCTTGCGGATGGGCGTAATATGCATTGCGGGTGGCAGCAATATGGTCATCGATCAGCCTGAGGTTGACCTGAAGCTCGGCATAGATCCGCGGATCCAGGCTCGGTTTCTGCTTTTCGACAATCGCGTTCAGCTGCTGGATCGCCTTGAGGTATTCCTGCTCGGCCAGCTGAATCGATTGCAGCGCATACTCGAGACTCTTTTCCCCGGATGTTCCTGCCCGGCCGGCTACCTGCTGCGAAACCAGAGTCTCCCTCGAACGGTAATGCTCGACGATGAGCAGAGTTCCCGTCACAGAGACCGCAACGAGCAGCATTGCGGCGATGGCTTGCCGGGCCCAGAATGAGGCTGGTAGGAGCGCGCTCAGCCAGCGCACGCCGCCCGTGCGCCGGGCCTTCGCCATTGCCACCGCAGAGTCCTCGAGCGCGCCCTTCCACAGGTCAGGCGAAACTTCCAGAGCTCTCTCTGTCCTGGCCGCGTAAGTCTCGTAGATTCCCGCTTCGCGCTCCAGCGCCGCCAGCTGCTGCCGGCAGAACCCACAATCCTGCAGGTGGGCAGTAACCTCCGCAGCCGCCTTTGTTTCTAGCTCGCCGTAGTGATAATCCTCAATCAACCTGGCAATCTGGTCACATTTCATGATCCACCTCACTTCCCGGGCACCCTGCGTGTCATGTACGACTGCAGCTGTTCCCTCATCTGCTGTCGCGCCCGATGCAGATCGGTTTTAAGTTTCCCGATGGACGAACCCGTAATCAGGGAGATCTCCTCATAGCGCATCTTGCTGAATAACTTCAGAACGAAAACCAACCGCTGGTCTTCGGATAGACTGATGAGCGCGCGCCGGATGATGCGCTGCAACTCCTCCGACATGAAGTTCTCGTCAGGGCCTGCCTTCTCATCGTGAACGGCCAAAAATGCAATATCGTCCAGCCCGACCTCGCGACGGCGCCGCCGCTGATCCCGGATTGCCTCCCGCGCCACATTGCGGGCGATCCCAAACAACCAGGTGGACAGCTTAATCCCTACCGGCATCTGCGCCAGGCCGCGGTGCGCGCGCAAAAATGTCTCCTGGGTCAACTCTTCCGAACGCGCTCTGTCGCCCAGGAAATGAAAGATGAATGCCAGAATCGGCCTGCCAAAGCGTTGAAAGATGTCTCGAAATGCTTCCGGGTCGCCCGCGCGCGCACGGTCTAGAACCCCGGGGACGGCCCGGTCATCCAAGGTATGGCTGTTGCCCAGCCCTTTATCATCCGCCAAACCCGGCACCCCTTGCCGATCCCTCCGGGCCTTGCGCAACCCTGTCGTTATCAGGCGCAGCTTGCCCCCGTGTTCCGGTGCCCCGTCATCTCGCACTGTCATGGTCGACTGAAGCATAGGATCTCTTGTCGGGCTATGCAAGAACCAGTGGAGTACTCCTGCATTGCTTCATCTAGTTTTTCCCTACATCCTTGACCAGACCAACCCCTCCGGAAACGCTCGTGATCCGAATGTTGTTCGTACCGGCTCCTAATCGGCCGCGGGCTGAGAATCCGGGAGCATAGCGTCTCTGTTGAACCTCAATGTCGAAATCCGTCGTCAGCCTGCCGCTCAAGGTAGACATGGTGACATTGGCATCCAGAGTGGACGGGACCTTGACGTGCACGCTCCCGCTTATCGACCTGAACTCCATGTCCCCGGGGCCTTCGATCTGTTTGAGATACACATCCACATTGCCGCTGGTCGAAGAGGCGCTGACCATGCCGTTGACATTCTGCACGGTTACATTGCCGCTGGTCGACGACGCGCTCACAGCGCCGGTGATATTCTGAAGCTGAACCAGACCGCTGATACTCTCCGCTTTCACACGGCCGCTGACGTTCGTGAGGTAAACATTGCCGCTGAACGAGCGGATGAGGTCAAAGTTGTACCTGACATCGCGCGGCACGCGCACCCGGTAGTTGACACTGGCGTCGCAATTGCAGTTCTCAGGGTAATGGACGTCCACGTCGATCCGGTTCTCCGTGCTTCGATCCACGATCTCAACTCGGTCGCGGTTACGCCCCACCTTAAGACCTTCCACCTCAACCTTGGTGCCGTCGTAGCCCTGAACCCTGACCTCTCCCGAAATGCTCCGGATCCGGATTGTGCCGTCCGGCGCCAAGGAGTAACTTTTCTGAAAATCCTGAGCCATACCGGCAACGCCGCATATTAACCCGGCGGAGAGCGCCGCTATGGCTATGCGAAGCGCATTGTTTTTCATCTCAACCCCCTCCTCGCGTCGCCACATCTTCGTGTACAATCGCTATGTCGCAACGCTCACCAAGTTAATGACATATTTGGAGAAAAGGTTTCAAAAAGCAGGATAAGACGTAATAATTGTTTCCGTCCGATCCGGCCCCGTGGAAATGACTGAGATCTCGGTTTTGACGAGATTGGAGACGCGCTTCAAGTAGTCTTGGGCGAGCACAGGCAGGTCGTTGTAGTCGCTGGTTCCCGCAGTGGGCTGTTTCCATCCCACAAGGGTCATGTATTCGGGTTTGCACTGCTCCAGTACGTGAATTTCGGGAGGGAACGAATCAAGCAGCTGACCTCGATACCGATAGCCTGTACAAATCTTGATCTCTGGAAGATGGTCCAGCACATCCAGTTTGGTGACGGCCAGCGAATCGAGGTTATTGATCATGCGCGCGTAGCGGACCACCATGGCATCAAACCAACCGCAGCGGCGCGGGCGACCGGTCGAAGCGCCGAACTCCTGTCCACGACCGCGGATCGACTCACCGATTGTGTCGGTCAGCTCCGTGGGGAACGGCCCCTCGCCGACGCGCGTGGTATAAGCCTTGACGATCCCGACCACGCCATCGATGCGCGTCGGCCCTACGCCCGTGCCGACGCATGCCCCGCCTGCGGTTGCACTCGATGCGGTGACGAACGGGTAGGTGCCATGATCAACGTCGAGGAGCGTTCCCTGGGCCCCTTCGAAGAGCACATGCTTCCCTTCGTCCATCGAGCGATTCAGATAAAATGCCGTGTCAGTAAAATAGGAGGACAGTTCCTCGTTCAGCCCCCGGATTTTTTCGTATAGCTCATCCGTCGAAACAAGCTGCGTTCCGCGGGGCAGAAGTGACTGCTTCTCGCGCACTATGTCGGCCAGGGCGGCGCGCAACACCTCGGGAGTTGCAAGATCACAGACCCGCAATCCACGACGGCCAATCTTGTCTTCGTAGGAAGGCCCAATGCCTCGATTAGTCGTGCCGATACGCCGGCTGCCGCGGCGTTCTTCGTCAGCACTTTCGATGACACGGTGATAGGGGAGAATCAGGTGGCAGCGGTTGCTGATGAACAGGCGGTTGCGGCAGCTTATGCCCGCGGCTGCGAGCATTTCAATTTCCTGCTTTAATGCCTCGAGATCGAGGACTACGCCATTCCCGATTACACAGGTCTTCTCGGGATGAAGTATTCCCGAGGGAATCAGGTGAAGGACAAATGTTTTGCCGGCGGCGAGGATGGTGTGGCCGGCATTATGGCCGCCCTGATAGCGCGCCACGACGTCGAAATGCCGAGTAAGCAGATCAACGATCTTGCCCTTTCCTTCGTCGCCCCACTGGGCGCCCACGACGATCAGGTTGGCCATGAAAATGGTCTCGGTTTGGTGGAGAAGCCCGTGTGCATCAAGTCAAGAGAGCACATTCCGTTTATTGCTTCCGCAAACTGCTGCAGACTGGCAGTGACTGGGCGGGATGTCCCTCCTGTGCTGCCGGATCACAGGTGATTATCGATCATCTTGGAGATCGTGTCTTTGGTCGTGTTGCCCACGATCTGTTCCTTAATCACACCGGCTTTAAAGAGAAGAAGAGTGGGAATTCCCCGGATGTTGTACTTTCCGGCAGTAACCATGTTTTCGTCTACGTTAAGCTTTACGACTTTGGCTTTGCCCTCGTACTTCTCGGCAACCGCCTCTACCGCCGGCGCCAGCATCCGGCAAGGTGCGCACCAGGCAGCCCAGAAATCGACAAGAACCGGGATGGTGGAATTCAGTACTTCGGTTTCAAAATTCTGATCCCCAACCTCCCCAACTTTTCCACTCATAATCGTATCCCTCCCAGAGTTATGATAGCAGGCGCACGACCTGTCGTTCCGAGCGACCGATAATTATGTGAGCCGGATCTAACCTTGTCAAGACAAATGAAAACGATCCCCAAGAAGCGCTACGGGCAACATTTTCTTAGAGATACAGGGATTTTGAACCGCATCGTCGGGCTCATCTCCCCGACCCGTAATGATCTCATTCTCGAAATAGGCGGGGGCGAAGGCGCCCTGTCCACCAGATTGGCGCCAGAGGTTCTCAGGCTGCTGGTCATGGAGATCGACAGGGACCTGATTCCGAGCCTTACCCGGTCTCTGGCTCCCTATCCATACACCGAAGTCCTCGAACAGGATGTCCTGCACGCGGATCTTGCCGCCATCACGTCTCCCTACCTGTCCCCCGGAGTGCGCCTGCGGATCGTCGGGAACCTGCCCTACAACATCGGCACCGCCATCATCGAAAAACTGCTGTTTCAGGGGTTACCAATTGAAGATATGATATTTATGCTTCAACTTGAAACCGCCGAGCGGATCAATGCCAGTCCCGGTTCAAAGGACTATGGTTACTTCTCCGTATTCTGCCAACACCTCTGCGAGACCCGATTGGGGCTCAAGGTTTCCCCCGCATGCTTCGTGCCCAGGCCGAAGGTTCATTCGGCAATGATCACCTTACGGCCTCGAAATAGAAGTCGCATGCCTGATTCAGAGAGCTGTTTTCTGAGGATTACCAGGGCCGCTTTCGCCTATCGCCGCAAGAAACTTGCCAACTCCCTTCGGCAGGACCCGGAATTGGGACCTCCGGCAGAAGCCATTCTCAATCTTGCCGGCATCGACGGCACGCGGCGCGCAGAAGATCTCTCGGTCGGTGAGTATGAACACCTGGCCGAGGTATTTCGCGATTTCAGCGCGCAGACCTCCAGAGCATAGCCCGCGGGTCCGGGGGAAATTACCAAGGCTGCAAAACAACGAAAGTCATGTAATATGTTACACTTGTTCCTTTGAGGGATGAACTCGTGACCAATGACGACTGCATAGAAGTTGTGCCCCTGGGGGGATTGGGGGAGTTTGGGATGAACATGATGGCGATCCGCTATCACAGCAATATCGTTGTCATCGACGCCGGCATCATGTTCCCCAGGGATGAGCTGCCGGGCGTGGATCTCGTGATACCGGATCTCAAATACCTCCTGGATCGCAAGGAGGAAGTCCGTGCCGTGATCCTGACCCATGGCCACGAGGATCACATCGGAGCGTTGCCTTTTCTTCTGCGCGAAATCGAAGTTCCGGTTTATGGCACACCGCTGACCCTCGGATTTGCCAGAGGGCGTCTTGCGGAGCAGGAGATTTTGGATCGCGCTGACTTGCGCCCTGTCCATCCTCGGGACAAGGTCGAAATTGCGGACATGAGCCTGGAGTTTCTCGGCGTAACCCACAGCGTAGCGGACGCTGTGGCGGTAGCCCTGACAACTTCTATGGGCACGATGGTCCACACGGGCGACTTTAAATTCGATCAGGCTCCGCCTGATCTCCAACTGAGTGATTATGCCCGTCTCTCCGCGATCGGGGACCGCGGAGTCCTCGCGTTGTTTTCCGACAGCACCAACAGCGAGCGACCCGGCTACACCCCCTCGGAAAGTGAAGTTCATCGGAACCTGGAGCAGGTTTTTCACAGGACCAGGGGCAAAATCATTATGGCCTGTTTTGCGTCGAGCAGCCACCGAGTGCAGATCATATTGGACCTCGCACTTCAGTTTGGCCGCAAGGTTGTGCCGATCGGTCGCAGCATGGTACAGAATGTGGCAATTTCCCGCGAACTAGGCTATCTCAGTGTACCGCCGGATCTCCTGATCACAGCTCAGCAAGCCGAGAAACTGCCCCCGGAAGAACTGGTTCTGATGAGCACCGGCAGCCAGGGTGAGCCCGCCTCGGCTTTGTCGCGCCTAGCGCTTGGGAAGCACAAGGATTTCGGCGTCGAAGCCGGGGATGCCGTTGTTTTCAGCGCGCGCGCCATCCCAGGGAACGAATCTCGGATCTCACATCTTATTAATCACTTCTGCCGACGAGGAGCCAGGATCTATGACCAGAGCCACGGCATGGTTCACGTTTCGGGTCATGCCAGCCAGGAAGAACTTAAGCTGATGCTGAACCTGATCCGCCCGCGTTTTTTTACTCCTATACACGGGGAGTATCGCCAACTTTACAACCACGCCCTGATCGCAGAAGAGACCGGGATTCCCTGGAAGAATATCCTGATCGCAGAAACCGGGGATGTAATTGCTTTGACTCCAGATGCCCTCGAAGTGCGCGGCCGTGCGCCGGTCGGCAGGAGGCTCATTGATGCGGGAGGCCTTGCGGAACTCGATGAGCTGGTAGTCAAAGACCGGCAGCACTTGTCGGAAGAGGGAGTCGTCCTCGCCGTCGTGCTGATCAGCAAATCCACGGGTCTGGTGGAAGGCACGCCTGAGCTAGTGAGCCGCGGACACATCGAGGAAACCGGCGGCCTGGCGCTGATGGCGGAAGCGCGGCAGGTGATTCTCGCCACAGTCGAGGAGTGCAGCAAGGAAGAACGGGTTGACGCGCTGGTTCTCTCGGAGATGGTGCGGGCGGATCTGAAAAGATTCTTTCGCAAACGCACCGCAACCCGTCCTATGATTGTTCCCGTCATTCTGGAAATCTAGGTTCCCCTCCTGAGAAGGATTTAACGGACATGCACAAGGAAACGGAGGCAAAACGGCACGAGTTCTTCGGCGTCTTGCTCCTGACTCTCACGGTTCTGCTGCTGCTTTGCCTGATCACCTTCAGCCGGCACGACCCGAACTTCAATACGGCATCCGAGAATACTCGTGCCATTAACCGGGCCGGTCGGATTGGTGCCTACGTCAGCGACTGGCTGTATCAAGGCTTTGGCCTGACGGCGTTCATGCTCCTGGTGCCCATGACGGTACTGGGCTGGAAGCTGATCCGCGGCCGGACGATCAGTGCGCCGCTCATGCGTACGCTGGGCTTCGTGTTACTGGTATGCGTTGCGTCCACAGCCCTGCATATCTTTCCTTTCCCGATCACCGACCTCAGCTTTGAGCCCGGAGGAATGCTCGGCAGACTTTTGGCCGACGCCCTGGTGCGCAACCTGAACACCACTGGTACCATTGTAGTGATTGTCGGGGCACTTATTCTCGGCATGCTGGCCGCCACCTCGTTGTCGTTTGCATCGATTTTTAATCGTGAGCCCGGCGAGGAGAAACCGCCGCGCTTAAGTATGTGGCGGAGATTTCAGGAATGGCGCAAAAACCGCAAACCCATCCGCGCGGTCGTTCTGCCGCCACCTTCCGCGCCGAAGTGGCCTGAACCGGCACCTCGACCCGCTCCCATCAAACCTATTCCCGTGCCTCCCATCCCCGCAGATACTCGCACCCCCTCGATCGTCTCCCCCGCGGAGCCGATTCAGACACGACCTGCTGCCGAGGAGAAGCAGCCGCGCTCTGCAAAAAAATTTGCCTTGCCCTCGGTGGATCTCCTGACGGCAGCGGAAGGACATTTTGCCGTCAATGAGGCGGAGCTGATGGAACGGGCTCGTCAGCTCGCCGAAAAGTGTGCGGAGTTTGATGTCCATGGCAGCATCACCCAGATCCACCCGGGCCCCGTAGTCACCACTTTCGAATTCAAACCGGATGCCGGCGTCAAATACTCAAAGATTACCAGCCTGGTGGATGATCTCTGCCTTGGAGTCAAAGCCGAATCCATCCGCATCGATCGCATCCCCGGCAAGGCCACGGTGGGGATCGAAATACCCAATGCCCAGCGCGAAACCATCATGCTTCGCGAACTGGTCGAGTCCGATGTTTTTCGCAAATCGTCTTCCAAGCTCACCCTGGCGCTGGGCAAGCTGATCAACGGGAACGTCTATGTAACCGAGCTGGCGCGCATGCCTCACCTGCTCATTGCCGGTGCCACCGGAGCCGGCAAGAGTGTCGCGCTCAATTGCATGATCACCTCGATCCTTTACAAGGCAACGCCCGAGGAAGTTCGCTTTATTTTTATCGATCCCAAACGCCTGGAGCTTGGCATCTATGCCGATATTCCGCATCTCCTGACTCCCATCGTTACGGACCCGAAGGAGGCAGCCAATGCGCTGCGTTGGGCCACTAGCGAAATGGAGTCCCGGTACAAAAAGCTCGCCCTCCGCGGTGTAAGAAACATCGACCAGTACAATACGCTGGTGCGCTCCGCCGCCAAACAGCTGTCATTCCTTGAAGCCGAGAACCATGAACAAGGCGAACTCGAAACCACCCTGCCGTATCTTGTCCTGGTCATTGACGAATTGGCAGATCTGATGATGATTTCGTCTCGCGAAGTTGAGGAATCGATCTCCCGTCTGGCCGCCATGGCGCGTGCGGTTGGCATACATCTGATCCTCGCGACCCAACGACCATCGGTGGATGTCATCACCGGCGTCATCAAAGCAAATTTCCCGAGCCGGATCGCATTCAAAGTCGCCACCAAGGTAGACTCGCGCACCATCATCGACGCCAACGGGGCGGAACAACTGCTTGGCAATGGAGATATGCTCTTCATTCCGCCCGGAACTTCGCGCCTTACCCGTATTCATGGCGCGTATGTGAGTGAAAAAGAAGCGCAACAAATCGTAGAGCATTTGCGCAAACAGGGGCGCCCGACCTATGACGATTCCGTTTTGACCTATGGAGAAGATGAGGAGTTCGACGAGGCCGGCAATCCCATTGACGACCAGGTCGAGGATGCGCTGTACAAGGACGCCGTGCGCATTGTTGTCAGCGAGGGACGAGCCTCTACTTCATTGCTCCAGCGCCGGCTAAGCATCGGCTACGGCAGGGCGGCCAAGCTGGTAGACATGATGCACCGCAACGGTCTGGTCGGGCCGGCTGAGGGGTCAAAACCAAGAGAGGTTCTGGTGGGTCTCGAGTTCCTTGACCGACTGCAAGAGTAATCCAATGAGTGTCTCCCGACCGAAAGCAAACACCTAAACGCAGAAATCGCAGAAATCTCTTGTCATCGAACGACCTTGCACCCGACCTCTGCTCCGAAAATAGAACCGATTGCGGCGCCGAACCCCATGGGTGTTTCTGTGCCGCCCTTTCAGGGCTTGAGATCTCCGGTTCTCTACCCAGGACTCACGCCCTGGGCTTTGCTGTCCCGCCCTTTCAGGGCTAAGCACTGCACGACCTTGAAAACCCCGAAGGAGTGGAGCAGCTGAGCCCAGGGCGTGAGCCCTGGGAAGCGGGAATCGAGCGGTAAGAGCCCTGAATGGCGGCACAGGAAACCTGCGGCGAGAGCGTAACATTTTCATGCGTCATGGGTGCGCCTCAGCGCATGGGGGACTGCTTCAAAAATAACTCGCTTCCAAACTGCAAAAGCGGCCACGAATGACACGGGCTTCTTGCCCATTCGCGTCATTCGTGGCTGCCGTAAAAGGGCCATTGATCTTCCTGCGCCTGCTTTGATCTTTCGCCTTTCCTGGCAAATAGCGGCATCAGGGATTTCTTGACAGCTGGACCCCGTCTGCTAGAATCTAAATAAGGAGCCTACGTCCATGCGTTCCCTGGCGTAAACTTTGGGCGAGGTCAAGGTGGCAGACCGCATTACTGCACGATTGGCTGTAATCACCATTTTGATGTTTTTTTGTGCCGGCGCGTATATTCGCGGCCAGCAGACTCCGCAGAAATCCCAAGCACCCGTGTTCCGCGTCGGCGTCGAAACCGTGTTCCTGAAGGTGTCGGTAACCGACCCCTTGAACCGTTACGTAACAGGCCTCGAAAAGGAGCACTTCAAGGTTTTCGAAGATAAAGTCGAGCAAAGCATCGCCCATTTCACGATGGAATCGGCCCCTGTCAGTGTGGGTATCATCTTCGACGTCAGCGGCAGCATGAAGGATAACAACAATATCCAGAAGGCTAAGAATGCCATCGTCCGCTTCCTGGAATCCGGAAACCCGCAAGACGAGTATGCCTTGATCACATTCAACGAGAGGACTTCCCTGGTCCAGAACTTCACGAATCAAAGCGCGACCGTGCGCAACCAGATCGCCTTCAAACAGGCGGGGGGAAGAACCGCAGTTTACGACGCCGTGTACATGGGGCTCGATCAGATCAAGGTGGGCAAGAACGAAAAGAAGGCCTTGATTCTGATCACGGACGGCGAAGACAACAGCAGCCGCTACTCCATATCTGAAGTGCGGGAGTTCGCGAAAGAATCCGACGTTCAGATTTATGCGGTCGGAGAACAGGGGACGCTGGGATACGGCCGCTCCCTGATCCAGGGCATTGTTTCGCTGACCGGCGGCAGAGCCTTTTTCCCCAACAATTTTAACGAGCTCGATTACTACATCGATCTCATCCACGCAGAATTGCGCCACCAGTACGTCCTTGGCTACAATCCCACGAACAAGACCCACGACGGGAAATGGCGCAGGATTCAGGTTAAACTCGATCCTCCCGAGGGACTGCCCAAGCTGAGCGTGCACGCCAGGGAAGGGTACTATGCCGCGAAGAATTGATGCCTGGCGGCGGGCTGTTGCAGCGGCATCATTCCTACTGCTAATCTGCTCCTGGTCGTCCGCCCCGTTCCGTTCCTCGGCATGGCAAGGCCAAAACCAGAAAAAGACCACCCAGCAGCAGGACGATAGGAAGAAGCCGGTCAAGCCCGAACTCACAACGCCACAACCGCCGCAAACTCCGCAGAAGGATTTTAAGATCGGGGTCAATGTCGACATGGTGGTCGTGCACACGACCGTGGTCGACAAGAACGGTCAATTCATCGGTGGGCTCAAGAAAGAAAGTTTCAAGGTATTTGAAGATGCTGTAAATCAGAACATCGCGTCTTTCTCACAGGAGGATGTACCTGTCAGCCTGGGGATCGCCATTGACACCAGCGGCAGCATGCGCAACAAGTTCGATGATGTTACGAAAGCTGCGCTGGCGCTGATGCGCGCCAGCAATCCCGACGACGAAGTGTTCCTGATCGGATTCAACGAAGAAGTCCAGCTGATTGAGGACTACACGAACGATGTCGACTTGATTAATGACGATCTCAATAATACGGTTGTCACGGGCGGCACTGCTCTTTGGGACGCCATCTATCTCAGCGTGCAGAAAGCACAATCCGGATCCAAGCCGAAAAAGGCAGTCATCGTCATCACCGATGGTGAAGATCGCGACAGCTACTACAAGCTGGACGAGATGGTTGCCAAGGTACAGGAATCCGACGTTCAAATCTACGCGATCGGCTATCTCAATGAGGTGCCCGATAAAGGGCTTTTCGGCCACTGGACGAAAAGCGAGCCGGAAAAGGCTCATGATGCACTGCAGAGAATCTCCGACGAGACCGGTGGGAAGGCATTTTTCCCAAAGGACATTAACGACATCCACAAGATCGTGTCCCAGATCGCCTTCGAGCTGCGCAACCAATACAGCATCAGCTATATCTCTTCCAATGCCGCGCGAGATGGCTCCTGGCGGCGCATCAGAATCGCCCTCGACCCGCCTCCCGCAGCGGGGCAAAAGGTGCGCTATCGCATCGGCTATTTCGCCCCAAAGCCTGCCGCGCCCGGAAAGTGAATCACCGCTAGTTTCACTCTCCATTGGCCGTTGAAAAACGGGCACCTAAAGTGCGGCTCAACCCGCAGAATGGGCGGTCTCGGGAGACCTCCCAAAGGGAGGAGGCAGACTTATGAGGGCCCCGGAGGAGCCGAGAGATAGTAGCCCCGGGCAAGCGGAGCGCTGCCCGGGGTCAGACAATCGACCAACCAGAGCCCTGGAGGGGCGATAGATAAGATCAAAATCCCGTTCGTCACCGCCGTCATTCTGTCGCCCCTGCCGGGGCGCTGTCATTTTCAACTATCCTACCCCGGGCTGCGCTGCGCTTGCCCGGGGCTACTTTCTATGGCCCCTCCGGGGCCTCGGCTCTTCCGCCCTTCGTGGTCCATCCGCATCCCGTTTTCGCCCGGCGCTCGATACGGCGAAACTTCCTCAAGTCTGACCGCCAGAGGCGCTTGTTTTTCTTATGGGAAGAAGGTTTATTTGCTGAGGCGCGTCGTTGTAGTCCTGGTTGCCTCATCCCGTACCGGTTCTTTCGATTCTCCTGGCAATCGCTCCGTGTCGTTTCTATAATGAGCGACGCTTTGATTGTTGCCCGGAATCATCGATATGATATTGGATCTCGTGACCTCAACCGCCGTCGGACTTCCCATTTCGCTGCTGCTGGCGCTTACTCCGGCGCTCGCAGCCCTGGCCCTCTCTCCGCAGCAGCGGCGTCTCCCGAAGAGGCAAGATGAATGGGCCGTGGTTCGCAGGATTTCGGCCATCATTCACGGGTCCAAGGATCTTGACACGGCACTGGCCGCCGCATTGGAGGAAATTCTGGCTGTGTTGGGAATGGATGCCGGTGCCATCCGACTGTCCTCCGCTCCCGACGCGCAGTCACTATCGCTCTATCGGGGCTTCAGCGATGATGCGATAGCGGCTCTGGAAAGCTCACAAATCGAGTGCTTTGCCGAGCAGCAGCTGGTTCAGAACCGGTCGTTGGAGATGAAGGATCTTCCCCGCTGCGGGGCACATGCCCTCGTGAGAGCATTGCAGGCGGGAAGCCTCCAGTTCTTTGCGCTGTACCCCTTGTGGTCTGGGAACCGTGTACTCGGCACGCTGGCGCTTGCGGCCGGCAAACAGAAGGCGGCTGACCGGACTGAGGAATCCCTTTCCTCAACATTGATTGAACTGCTGGGGGCCTCGGTTGCGGCCGCGCGGTTGCGCCAGCAGGCAGACAAACTTTCCGAGGATCTCGTCGCCCTCCACGAGGTGAACAAGATCGTCTCACAGAGCCTCGACCTCGAAGGCATCATTCGGCGGATCGTCATCGAAGGGCGCCGCCTGGTTAAGACCCGACAATGCCATTTGTTTCTGCGCGACGAGCGCCAGCAGCGCCTGATCGGATCGGCCTCCACACAGGAAGGTTTGAAAATCCAGGATATCGAAATCATGCTCTCCGAGGAATCCACAGCCGTCCGCGCTCTGCAGCAGCAGCGCGTGATCGCTATCGAAGACATACCAAGGCTTGAGCCCTTCAACCCGAAGGTGATGCAGGCCATGCACTGGCGGGCAGCAATTTTCGCGCCCCTGATCGCCAAGGAACAGACTATCGGCGTGCTGATTTGCAGTGACGAATCCGCCGAGCGCACTTTTACCCAGGAAGAGATATCGCGCGCCGAAACGCTGGCTCATCAGGCTGCAATCGCGCTGCAAAACGCCCGCCTGTTCCAGGTCGTCTCGCGCAGCCAGAAGGAGTGGGAGACCACCTTCGACGCCATGCAGGATTGCGTTTCGGTCCATGACACGACGGGCAAGATCTTTCGCGCCAACCTCGCACTGGCACGGCGCCTGAAAACGACACCGCCGAAGATGATCGGCAAGTTCTGCTCCGAGATCTACAATCCGGCACAACTGAGTTTCAGCCCCTGCCGGCATATGGAGGCGCTCCAGTCGGAAAATCTGATGGTGGAAGAATGTGAGCTTGCGGCCATGGGCGGCACCTTCCAGATTTCCGTCAGTCCCTGGTATGACAAGAACAATCGTCTGGTCGGATCCATCCACGTCGCCAAGGACATCAGCAATGAAAAATTGCTGCGTCAGCAACTCATTCAGTCGGAGAAGCTGTCGGCCATCGGCGAACTGATCTCCGGCATTGCTCACGAACTGAACAATCCGCTGACAGGCGTTATGGGCTACTCTCAGCTGCTGCAGCTGCGCAAGGATCTCGACGAGCGGGCACGCGACAGCCTCCTCAAAATCAACAATCTGGCTTTGCGCTGCCAAAAAATCGTTCAGAACCTTCTCTCGTTTGCGCGCAAACAGAAGCCCGAGCGCAATCTGTCGAACGTGAATGACATGTTGGAGCGGACGGTCGAACTGCGCAACTATGAACTCGCGGTCAACAACATCGAAATCGTCCGCGAGCTGGACCGCAACCTGCCCAAGACCATCGCTGATGCGCATCAGCTGCAGCAGGTGTTTTTAAATATCCTGACCAACGCCGAACACGCGATGCTGCAAGCGCACGGCCGGGGCCGGCTGGTGATACGATCGCGCGCGGATCTGCAGAACAACAATATCCTGGTTGAATTTGTCGATGATGGTCCGGGGATTCCCGAAGCGCAGCTTTCCAAAATATTCGATCCCTTTTTCACTACGAAAGAGGTCGGGAAAGGAACCGGGCTCGGACTGAGCCTGTCCTACGGCATCATCAAAGAGCACGGCGGCAACATCTACGCGATCAGCAAACCGGGGGAAGGCGCTATATTTGTTATCGAACTCCCGATTATTGCGAGGCTCATCGACGATGCGAGCATTTTCCCGCAGCTCATGCCCCAGGCGCTGCAATTCGATCACCTGATCCGCGATAAGCGCATCCTGATCGTGGACGATGAAAAGTACATACTCGATTTCTTCATCGAAATCTTCAAAATGTTCCCCATCCAGGTCGATACCGCCGAAGATGGCTTGGCTGCGATGGAGAAAGTGATGCATAACGAATACGATCTGGTCATCACTGATTTCAAGATGCCCAACATGAGCGGCCGCGAACTTTTCCAGCAGATCAAGGCGAAGCGTCCCCAACTGGCCAAGCGCATCATTTTCATAACCGGAGACACGGTCAGCGCCGAAACACGCCTGTTTTTCGAACACAACAACAATCTTTACCTGGCCAAACCCTTCAAGATTGAAGAAGTAAAAGAAGTAATACAGCAGACTCTGGAAGGTGTCGAAAAGTGATCTGAGCTGAGCTCCGATTGCGCTCGACCGCTACTTTTCAGGAATAAGGCATGCACGGAATTCTAGTGACCGGCGGCGCCGGCTATATCGGCAGCCATACCCTGCGCGCTCTGAAGATTCGAGGCTATGTTCCGCTATGCTTCGACAACCTCACCACAGGGTACCGCGAGCTCGTAGGCGACATTCCTTTTTTCCAGGGAGATCTGGGCCGGCCGGGTGACCTGGATGCGGCGTTCTCGTCCCAGAAGATCTCGGCCGTCATTCATTTCGCATCTCATGCTTTGGTGGAAGAATCCTATCAAAATCCGCATAAATACTATCACGATAACATCCTCAATGCGCTGAACCTGCTCGTCACCATGCAGAAACACGGCGTCGCGCACATCATCTTTTCCTCGAGTTGCGCCACCTATGGATTGCCCGCCCGTGTACCGATCGATGAGTCGACGCTTCAGGATCCGGTCAATCCGTACGGAGTCACCAAAATGGTAATCGAGCGTATGTTGCGCGATTACCAGAATGCCCATGGCATCCGCTTTGTCGCGTTACGCTATTTTAATGCCGCCGGGGCCGCTCACGACGCCGGCATCGGGGAGTGGCATGTTCCCGAAACGCACCTGATCCCTCGCCTCCTTGAGATCGCCCTGGGCAACGGGGGGCGCGCAGAGCTCGTATGGCAACGATTATCCGACACCCGATGGCACCTGCATTCGAGATTACATTCATGTCGTAGACCTGGCCGACGCTCATGTGGCAGCACTCGAACACCTGGCCGCCGGCCGCCCCTCGGACGCCTTCAACCTGGGCACAGGGCAGGGTTGTTCCGTGCTTCAGGTAGTAGATGAGGTAAAGAGAGTGACTGGCAGGGAGGTTCCCACCGTGATGAAACCGCGCCGTCCCGGCGATCCGCCGCAGCTGGTTGCGAATCCTTCCAAGGCAAGAGCCAATCTGGGGTGGAGCGCCAGACACTCTTCCATCGGGGAAATCGTGTCGACCGCATGGAACTGGCGCCAGGGATCGGTATGCCGGGATCTCTCTGTGAAAAGACCGATCAGGTTATCCGGGTGACGAGAACCTCGTTGAGGGAACCCATGCGGTAGCCTTCGAGGTCGAGGGTTACAAACTTATAGCCCAGCCCCTTAAACAGACTCGTCAACTGCGCAGCAACCTCAGGATTTAGAGCTTTCAACAAGTCTTCTTTCCCGAATTCGAGGCGCACCAGTTCCTCATGGTGCCTGACACGAAAGACTCTGAAGCCCATGGAACGCAGCGCCTCTTCCCCGCGATCCACCGTGCGCAGCTTGTCCGCAGTAATGCGCACCCCATAGGGGAAGCGCGAGGCCAGACATGCAGACGCCGGCGCCTCGGCGGTGGGCAGTCCCGCCCGGCGCGAGAGTTGTCGGATTTCCTCTTTTTTCAATCCGGCTTCCATGAGCGGGCTGCGGACGCCGTACTTCTCCGCTGCCTTGCGTCCCGGGCGGTAATCGCCCATGTCGTCGGCATTCAAGCCATCGACGACGGTGGCAAAACCCCTTTTTTGCGCCAGGCGAACAAGTTGCTCGAATAGCGTATCCTTGCAGAAGAAGCAACGATCCGGCGGATTTTCCCGGTACTCCTCGCGCTCGATCTCCTGCGTGTCGATGATCTCATGGCGCCAATGATATTCGCTGGCGAGGCGCAGCGCCATTTCGCGCTGGCTGCTCGGCACCGAGGGACTGTCTCCCGTCACGGCAAGCGCCTGGTCACCGAGAAGGCTGTTCGCCTTGTACGCCAGAAAGGAACTGTCCACACCGCCGCTGAATGCCACGATGACGGGCGCCATCGAGCGAAGCAGCATTTCCAACTGAGTCTCTTTTTCCTGTAAATTCATGTCAAAAATCAGCCTCCGGAGTCCAACAGGCTGCGCGCCCGGAAACGAATTGTTTTTGCGGCCATTCCTTGCCCATTCCTACCCTCCCGGAATTGTCGACTCGGCAAGTCCTCCCGCAAAGCAGCGGCTTAATCTGACAAACTAGCCTGTCCGGTATCAGCTGAGATCCTGCGCGGCCAAACCGTCAGCCTTGACAATGGCGGGATAAACTTGGGAAATGGTTAGCGTCTGCAGGTCGGCTGCGCCCAGTGCGTCATGGCACTGCAAACCCCAGCCACAGCCGATGGTCAGAATGTCGAGGTTGTGCGCCGACTGAAAGAAGTCAGGCCGGGTTCCGAGCACCAGGGTTTCGCTTCGATTCACCTCAGCACGGCTCATGATCTCATCGATCATCTCGTCAGCACTGCCTTTCCCAAATTCTTCCGTGCAATACACCATTTCGAAGAGGTTGTCCAGGTCGTGCCGGTCACTGACGGCCATCAGGTAATCGCGGCTGGCATCGGCGCCGATTGCTGCAGATATGCCATTTTGGCGGCATTGAAAAAGAAGTTCCACCAACCCGGGGTAAATCCTGCCTGCTCCGGCTAACACGAGCCGCTCTTCATGGATCCGATAATCGGATTGGAGCTGGGTCATGCCGGTGGCGTCGAGCCCGAGCAGAAGCTGTTGTGTCCAGTGGCGACCGTGATCGCGAAACTCCTCTTCTGCGTCCATGGCATCGGGAAGGCGAACATCATGGGGGATCGCGTCGGCGAATGGGATCAGGGTTTCGCGCAACGCTTTTACTTTGAGCGCAGCGCAGTCAAAAATGAGGTAATCCAGATCAAAAATGAGTAGTCGGATATGCCTCATCACAGTGAAATCCACAAAGCATGCTCGTACACACGGTGCTCCACAGCGCTGCCAATCGCTTCGGCATCAGCAAGCCAGGATCGCCGAGCCTAATTATAATCGTCCTCTTCTTCGTCTTGGGACTCTTCATCCTCGTCGTCCCAGTCCTCTTCTTCATCCTCTTCGTCGTCGAAGTTGTAATCCTCCTCATCCTCATCCTCATCATCGACCGGTGCAAGGTCAAATTCGACTGGATCGAGCGAGATCACTTCAAGGTCGACACCACATTCAGGGCACGTGATGATTTCCCCGACGTCCTCAAATTCCTCTGGGATTTCTGCATCGCATTCCGGACAATAACCCACGATTAGCCTCCCCCAAAACTGTTCCGGTAATTTAAAGGCGGAACAAATTATTAGCATCAGGAAATAAGTACGTCAAATCATTTGTCCCCACTTGAAACAATCCGTGAAAAGCTGCCGCTTCAGAGCCCAGCAGGCTCCCTTTGAATCGGTCCCGGGGAGAACGGCCGGCGTGCCTTTCTTGAGAGATATTTTGACCACGTGAAGGCAAAAAAGTAAAGGTCACGCGTGCGATTTTTGGCGCAGGCTGTTTTGCCTGCTGGTTCAGCCGTCCCCATCTACCTTTGGCAGCCAGGGTTGTGCTACTGTATCATGTTATTGCAGGGCGGCCCATTTCAGCCGAGGCCCCTGCCTGGAGCGTGGTCCATGAAAGTTGCCGGCATTCTTCTGGTCATCGGCTTATGCTTGCCTGCCTTGATTTTTTCAGGCACACCGCAGAAAGCCAATCCCCAAGCTTTTTATAGCGCTCAGAACCCTCCCAAGAAGGGGCCGCCGATCAAGAAGGGGCCGGATCAGGACAAACCCCAAGGCCAAACCGCGATCTCGGTTTCGGTGGACCTGGTAAGCCTGCAGGCCCTGGTTACGGATAAAAAAGGAAATATCCTCACCGGGCTGCAGCCGGAAAATTTCACAGTTTACGAAGACAACGTCAAACAGGAGATCACCCACTTTGCTCCCGTGGATGCAGGTATCACTTCGGTGATGCTCGTCGATTTCAGCAAAATGGTAGAGTGGTTCATCTATGACGTTCTGGAACTCCATATACGGCTTCGCCGAAAGCCTTCGCCCAGGCGATTGGACTGCGGTCATTGGCTACGATTTGCGCCCCACCATCCTCACCGATTTCACCCAGAAACGCAGTGAGCTGATGGACGCTCTCAGCCGCTTTAGCACGCCGGCCTTTAGCGAAAGCAATCTGTGCGACGCCCTCATCTTCACGCTCGACCGGGTTGAGGAAATTGACGGCAAGGTGGCGGTGCTCCTGGTTAGCACGGGGCTCGACACTTTCAGCCAGCACACATGGGACGAAGTCCTGAACAAATGCAAGTCGTCGAATGCCTCGATCTATGCCATCAGCGTCGGACAGAGCGTCCGGCTCCGCTACAACCTGGACGACATTACCTGGCTGATGGCGGACAACCGGCTCCGTTCCGTAGCCGATTTGACGGGCGGGGACGCCGTCTTCCCGCGCTTCCCTGCCGAGCTGCCTTCTATTTTCAAGAACATCTCGAACAGCCTGCGAAACCAGTACAGCCTGGCCTATGCCTCCAGCAACACGAAACGGGACGGCAAGTTCCGCAAGGTTCGAGTAGAGGTAAGGGCAGATCTCAACCACGACGGCAAGCCGGTCCTGCTGAAGGTCCAGACCCGGCAGGGCTACATCGCGCGCGTAAAATAGTTGTCCTCACAGCAGTAGCGACATGCGATAGGCATCGCTCTGCGCCTTGTAGTAATGGCGCAGCAGCCCCAGGCGCCCGTAACCAAGACGTGCATAGAATCCTTGCGCTTCCTCATTGGCGACGGCGACTTCAAGCATGACCTGGATTATGCCTCGGGCACGAAACTCCTCGTGCAGCACTTCCATCAGCGCAGATCCCACACCATGACGGCGTGCCTCCGGAATCACATCCAGAGTGGTGACATGAGCATGATCGACCGATTCCATCCGGCCGGCGACAAAACCAAGGATCCGGCCGGCGAGGCTCAGCTACCCTGCTGATCGCAGCCGGATGCCCCAGGAAAAAAACCAGCTCTGCGCGCGAGTAGGCCATATAGTCCGGGAAACAGATCCGGTCAATGTCGTACATGGTGGAAAGATCTTCTGGTCGGTAGTTGCGAATCGAAAGATGGTCATAGGAGTGGACAGGCATAGGAACATTATATGATTTTGGATTTTGGATTGGGCATTTTGGATTGGAAAACGGAGAGAACCCTGGATAGGACAAGACGGGATATTGCATCCCGGGTGGGGGGATGCCTTATTCAAAACTTATTACTGGTGCATAAAACCTGCTCGGGATGCATTTGGGAAGCCGGCTGCTGAAGATAATGCAATGGGGAAACTGCAACAAACTACTGTGGTATGATTTGTCGTTTCCTGAGGGGAGGAGACTTTGGCCGACAAAATTCTCGTGACTGCAGCATTGCCCTATGCTAATGGACCGCTCCACGTCGGGCACCTGGCGGGAGCCTATATGCCCGCCGACGTTTTTGTCCGGTACCAGAGACTCAAAGGAAGCGACGTCATTTTCATCTGCGGCTCCGACGAGCACGGCGTGCCGATCACGATCCGGGCCGACCGCGAAAATCTGACCCCTCAGGAAATTGTCGATCGCTACCACTTCATGATGAAGGAGAGTTTCGGCCGGCTGGGCATTCATTTCGACAACTACTCGCGCACTTCCCTGCCGCTTCACCACAAGATTTCGCAGGACATTTTCTTGAAGCTCAACGAAAAGGGGTATGTCAAGGAGCAGGAAGTTCGCCAATATTATTGCGTGCCCTGCCGACGCTTTCTGCCGGATCGCTACATCGAGGGCGAATGCCCTCATTGTCATCACGGCGGCGCCCGTGGCGATCAGTGCGAATCTTGCGGCCGTTGGCTGGAACCGGAGCAGCTGATCGCACCCACATGCAAGGTCTGCGGCGCCACGCCGGAGATGCGCAGCACCAAGCACTGGTACTTTCGCCTTTCAGAATTCCAGCCGCGGCTCCAGGAATGGCAGGCCTCCAAGCCCAATTGGAAAAGCAACGTGCGCGAGTTCTGTGCAGGCTGGTTTGGCGAAGGCCTCACGGACCGCCCTATCACCCGCGATATCGATTGGGGCATCCCTGTGCCACTGTCCGGAGCCGAAGGGAAAGTATTGTATGTCTGGTTCGACGCCCCCATCGGCTACATATCTTCCACGGTGGAATGGGCCCAGAAACTGGGGACCCCGGACCGCTGGCGCGACTATTGGTGCGACCCCAGGACGCGGCTGATCCATTTCATCGGCAAGGACAACATCGTATTTCATGCCATTGTGTGGCCCGCCGTCCTCATGGCGCACGATGAATTCATCCTGCCGGACAACATCCCGGCCAATGAGTTTTTAAATATTGAAGGGGAGAAGCTGTCCACGAGCCGCAACTGGGCCGTCTGGGTCGACGATTACCTCGCGCTATTCCCTCCGGATCCGCTACGCTATTACCTTGCTGCCAATGCCCCGGAAAACAAGGACTCGGACTTTGCATGGAAAGACTTCCAGGCTCGCAATAACGGTGAGCTCGCCGATATTCTGGGGAACCTGGTGAACCGCAGCCTCTCCTTCATCGAAAAGCACTTCGAAGCGAAGGTTCCCCAAGCACTTGAACTTACCCCCGCCGATAACGAAGTGCTGGCCTCCATCGCCGCCTACGTGACGAATATTGGCGCCTTGCTCGATGATTTTCAGGTGAGGCGCGCGGCCAGCGAATTAATGAACCTGGCACGTCTCGGAAATAAGTACCTTAACGATGCCGCCCCTTGGACCACTTTGAAGCAGGACCGGGCGCGCTGTGCCGCGACGCTCCATACCATAATCCAGCTCGAGTTGGCGCTGGCTGTGCTCATGGATCCATTTATGCCGTTTTCTGCTGCCAAGCTCTGGAAGATGCTCAATGCGCCCGGATCCCATCAGGACCAGCGCTGGCAGGACATTCCGAATCTGCGCCTCCCGGCCGGACACCCGCTTGGCGCCAGGGACATTCTGTTCCGCAAAATCGAGGATGAAATCATCGAGGCCCAGGTCGCCAAACTCCACCAGAAATAGGTGCGAGCGCCTATTACGAATCTGGAGATTAGGTTGCCTGCAAAAGCCCGCCACAAAGGCCCCCGAAGGAAAATCCGCAACTTAAAAGCCTCAACGCAGAGGGCGCAGAGCTCGCAGCGCACTCTTCGTTTTTGAATGACTTCTCTCTGCGGCCTCTGTGCTCTTTGCTTCGAAAATAGAACCGATTGCGGCGCCGAACCACTTGTGTGTTTCTGTGCCGCCCTTTCAGGGCTTGAGATCTCCGGTTCTCTACCCAGGGCTTACGCCCTGGGCTTTGCTGTCCCGCCCTTTCAGGGCTAAGCATTGCACGACCCTGGAAACCCCGAAGGGCTAAGCATTGCACGACCTTGAAAACCCCGAAGGGGTGGAGCAGCAGAGCCCAGGGCGTGAGCCCTGGGAAGCCGGCATCGAGCGGTAAGAGCCCTGAAAGGGCGGCACAGGAAACCTGCGGCGAGAGCGCAACATTTTCATGCGTCACTGGGTGCGCCCCCGCGCATGGGGGACTGCTTCGAAAATAGCTGCCCTGGCGAACATCGTGATCGTGGTCGTGATCGGCAGTCAACAAACATCTAAAAACCCGATCACGATCACGAACCTCTACAGAAGGTCTGCGCCGGCAGATTGCCACTTTTATGCGTCGTAGGGTGCGCGCCACGCGCATGAAGAGCTGTTCCGAAAATAACTCGTCTCAAAACTTCAAAGGCAGCCACGAATGGCGCCACCTTTTGCTGGCCCGGACGGGCGGCGCTTCGTGTCATTCGTGGCTGCCTTAACAAGACCATTAATTTTCATGCACCTGGCTGCGCCCCCCGATGCACGAGAGACTGCGTTGATCTTTTGCTCTTCTTTTCTTGGCGGCAAGGATTTGGGTGAACCACTATGGGCTATCGCTTAAGAAACGAGGGAGACACTTCGAGAGGGATTTGTTCCGCCACCGCAATTCCATAGCCTTGGAGGCCGACGATTCTCTTCGGGTGGTTGGTCAATAGTCGGATCTGCCGCACGCCGAGAGCGCGCAGAATCTGGGCCCCGATCCCATACAGCCTCGGGTCGGCATTGAATCCCAGCGAGTTTTCAGCTTCCTCAGTATCGGCAGCTTGGTCCTGCAAAGCATAGCTTTTGATTTCATCCACCAGACCCGTGCCTGTCCCTTCCTGACGCAAATAGACCAGCACGCCGGCGCCTGCCTGTTCGATGATGTTCAGCGCGGCATGTAATGTTTTCCCGCTGTCATTGCGCAGGGAATGAAAGACGTCGCCCATGGTAGATTGTGTCTGGACACGGACCAGTACTGGTTCCCCTTCGCGAATGCTGCCCTTGATGAGCGCAATGTGATTTTCGTTATCCAGGGAATTCTCAAATGCGACGACACGGAAATCACCGAACTCTGTCGGGAGTGTGGCCTCCGACACCTGGCGGACAAACGTCTCGGTCCTGAGCCGGAAAGCGATCAGGTCTGCCACGGTAATCATTTTTATGCCGTGCGTCCGCGCGACTTCCATCAATTCGGGCACGCGGGCCATTGTGCCGTCCTCATTCATGACCTCACAGATTACCCCAGCCGGATAAAGCCCTGCCAGGCGCGCCAGATCCACCGCAGCTTCCGTTTGGCCGGAGCGTTCCAAAACCCCACCGGCGCGCGCGCGCAAGGGGAAGACGTGCCCGGGTCGGACCAGATCGGAAGGAGTGCTGCCGGGATTCACCGCCGTAAGTATGGTGGTAGCCCGATCGGCCGCTGAAATCCCCGTGCTGACTCCGTAGCGCGCATCGATGGAAACGGTGAAAGCGGTCCCGTACTTGGTCGTGTTCTGCCCTACCATAAGCGGGACGTGAAGCTCGTCGAGGCGCTCCCCTGTCATGGCCAGGCATATCAACCCTCGGCCATATCTGGCCATGAAGTTGATGGCCTCCGGGGTTACCTTTTCCGCGGCAATTGTTAAATCACCCTCGTTTTCGCGATCTTCGTCATCAACGACAATGATGATTTTGCCCTGACGGATCTCTTCAATGGCTTCGGTAATGCCTGAAAATCCCACGGTGCGCTCCCCATCGAGTAATCTGCCGGCCGAATATACGCGCCAAGGTGCCGGCGTCAAGATCAAAGCTTATCTCATCCTCCGGCTCAGCCGCAACTGAATCGCAGCGGCTCCGTGATTTGTATGACGGATTTTTCACCGAATCCGGTAGAATCTGGCGTTTATGCTGCGGACAACTTTTATATATATCTTTGTGGGATCATATATTGCGCTCGCCGCTCCGATCGGATTGCTGTGGTTTCTGCTGTCCGGGCGCGGCGAATTGCTTTTTTGTCTGGGACACTTCTGCATCAAGGTGGCCGGCTGGATGTGCGGCGTGAAAGTAGAAGTGCACGGAAAAGAACGAATCCGTCCCGACCAACCTTATTTGTTCTTGTCCAACCATCAGGGCAACTTCGACGGTCCCGTGCTGTTCTATGCGACCGGCCGGAATCTTCGCGCTATCATCAAGAAAGAGATCATGAGGATCCCGATTCTCTCGTGGGTACTGCGCGCGTTAAGCTTTGTTCCGATCGATCGTTCCGATGCGGTTAAGGCCCGAGCCGGCATCGCCCGCGCCACTCGGCTGCTCAAGGGCGGATATTCATTCTTTGCCTTTCCGGAAGGCACAAGGAGCCGTACCGGGCAGCTGGGGGACTTCAAGAAGGGAGTCTTCGTGATGGCCATCAACGCAGGCGTGCCGGTGATGCCTGTCACCATCTGCAATAGCCGTACAATTCAGCCCCCGGGCCGCTACGCGATCAAGCCCGGCACAATCCGAATGATCTTCCACGAATCCATTCCGACGGATCGGATAAAGCTCGAAGACCTGGATCAACTACTGCAGCTTACACGCACCGCTATTGAGCGGGGGCTGTCAACCGACGGGATTTCCCGGTAATCGGCGCCAGCGATCCGAACGGGGCGTTGGCTCATTTTTTCCTGTCTTTGATCCAGCGCAAGGTGTTGGCACGATCGGTGGTAATGCTGGCCAGCTTTTGTTGGTAGTTCCGAACCAGCAAGTTAACCAGGAGGGGGTTATCTTCCGTGTCGAGAAACCAGCGCTCGGCGCCACGCTCGTCTTTGGTTTTGATCACCGGGAGTGATCGCAAGGATCGGTTCACCTCGATCTCCAGATGATCGCCGCCGAGGACCGTCACCGACGTAGGCAGGCCGTCGATTATGAACTTGACCATTTTGTTCCCTCTCAGCTCCTGGAATATGCGCGCGCTGAGCCACAGCGTGGTGGCATCCTTCCCCCGCGTGTCTACTCCAGCCTGAAAAAGCTGATAATTGACGAGGGCGCGCGCGGCGCTTACGGTCTTCGCCGGCATGAAGATCGTCCCTTGCGTGGTGGTATCTTCCCATTCGACGTAGCGGTCAGGAAGGAAGGTCGCGATCCTTACAGTAAAAGGACCCTCTTTCTCATTCGAACTCTTGTAGACCAAAACGGTGTCGCGCCCGAACGAAGGCATTTGTGAATCCGCCCCAATCTGCGGCGCTTGCGAAGTCATGGGCAGGATGAGTGACAGGAAGCACCAGATGCGAGAGATGGCCACAATCACGTCAATACCCTTGCTCTCTGAGCGTTTCCACCGTGAGTTTCGGTCTTGGGCTCCTGGACACCCTGCCGGCTGAGGTGAAAAAATCGCTCGATATATTTGGCGAGGATATCGGCTTCGAGGTTCACAGCATCGCCTTTTTTCAGGTGCCGGAGGTTCGTTGCACGATGGGTATGCGGTATAACGGCCACGATAAAAGAGCCCTGCTTGAGAGCAGCGACCGTGAGGCTTATGCCGTCAACAGCCACGGACCCTTTGACCACCAGGTATCGCTCCAGGTCCGCCGGGTGCGAAAACTCCATTTCGAAGCCTTCACCACTGGCATCGGAAGAAATCAACTTTCCCACGCCATCCACATGACCCTGAACGATGTGCCCCCCAAGACGATCCCCGACTGCCAGGGCGCGCTCCAGATTGACGACCATTCCTTCCCGTGCCTGCCCGAAGCTTGAGCGGCGCAGCGTCTCGGCGGATAAATCGCTGGAAAAACCCCGGCCGCACTTTTCCACAACCGTCAGGCAGACCCCATTGACGGCGACGGAATCGCCGGGCCTTAGTTCAGACGCGCTCTTCACCGCCTCGATGAGCAGCGCTGCTCCCGCGGATGACGGACGCAGAGAGCGGATGATCCCGGTCTCCTCGATGATTCCAGTAAACATCGAGACCTCCCTATTCTCGGCCCACCAACATTATACCCAGCCTGAGCCGTGGCCGTCATTCACTTGTCATGCTGTTTCTTGCAGCCCAGGCGCAAAACACGTGCGATTTCTTTCGGCGTCAGCTGGCGCGACCTACCGGCCGGCAGACCCTCCGCAGTGAAAAAGCCGATCCGGGTGCGGCGGAGCTTGGACACGGGATGATGGATCGCCTCGAACATTCTTCGTATCTCGCGGTTCTTGCCTTCAGTCAGGGTCACCTCGAGCCATGCATGCTTGCCTTCGCGCAGCACACGGATTTTGCAGGGAGCCAGTTGCGTACCGTCGGGCAGCCGAAGCCCAGCACGAAGGCGAAGCAGTGCAGGCTCCTCAGGGATTCCCCGGACTTTACCTGATAGACTTTTGGAAAGGCATCGCCGGCATCCGCTATGATCTTGGAAAACTCGCCGTCATTGGTCAGGAGAATAATTCCCTCGGTGTTGAAATCGAGTCGCCCCACAGGAAAGAGCCTTTCCTTCGCTTTTACATAATCCGTCACCTTGGCGCGGCCAAAGGGATCTGCTGCCGTCGAGATGACACCCTTGGGCTTGTTCAGAAGGATATAGTGCTTTCGTGCCGGCGGATGGATCAACTTGCCGTCCACCTTGATGTGATCGTTGAATGCATCCGCCTGCGTGCCGAGCCGGGTGATTACCTGCCCGTTGACGGAAACCCGGCCCTCCATAATCAGCACTTCCGCTTTGCGGCGCGACGCGATACCCGAAGCGGCAATGATTTTTTGCAGGCGCTCTTGACTAGCCATGATCGGCTGCTAGAGTTCGCCGGCCATCTGGGCGAACTCTTCCAGGGTAGGAAGCTCCGAAAGGTCCCTCAATCCGAAATGCACAAGGAATTCTTTGGAGGTGCCGTACAGAATGGGACGCCCGACCACCGGCTTGCGCCCGGTAATGACGACCAGCTTTTTTTCGAGCAGAGTGTGCAGTGCCGTAGTGGACTTCTTGCCGCGTATGGCAAGAATTTCGGCGAGAGTGACGGGTTGCTTGTAAGCGATGACGGCAAGCGTTTCCAGGGCTGCCATGGACAGTTTCGCGCCCGGTTTGGTTTTGAGATAGGCCCGCACACGTTCGTGATGCTCCGGGCGCGTGGTCATGCGAAAACCGCCGGCGATCTCGCGGATCCACATGCCTCCGCGCCGGCTATTGAACTCCTCGGCCAGCCGCTGCAGCGCGGTTTCGATCTTGTCGTAGCTTTCGTCCGGGAATATTTCCTTCAACTGCTCCGGGCGCACCGGATCGTCAGCCGCATAGATAATTGCTTCCAGTATAGGTTGAAGTTCCTCGATTTCCATAGTCCTCAGGCGGTCTCTCCGGCAGATTTGCTTCTGGTAATGTGAATCTCTTCAAATGCTTTCTCCTGATATAGCCAAATCTCACGCAGCCGCACAAGCTCGAGCAATGCCAGGAAGGTCACTATCAGATGGCGCTTCGATTTTGCCCGGGTGAAAAAGGAAGAGAAGACCAGCGAGTCGTGCACCATCAACATCTTGCGCATCTCAGCCAGTTTCTGGTCGATCGTCACTTCCTCCTGGTCGAGCTCCATGGCGGCCTGGGATTCGAAACGCTTTACCACCTCGTGAAAGGCTTTTAGCAGGTCGAATAAGGTGACGGCAACAACTTCTTTTTCATCCTCGAGCACATCCCTGGGCGGGCTGTTCCAAACCGCGTTCTCCACCTCCTCGCGCGTGTAGAGCATTTGCGCGGCGTTCTTGAACTTCTGGTGCTCCAGGAGCTGATACACCAGCTCTTTTCTCGGATCATCCAGGGATTCCCCTCCCGCGGTTTCCTGGACCGGATCAGGGGGAAGAAGCATGCGCGATTTGATGTAAATTAAAGTCGCCGCCATGACCAGCCACTCCCCCGCCACATTGATGTTCAGATCCTGCATCATCTGGAGGTAGCCGAGGTACTGCTCGGTGATGTGTGCGATCGGGATGTTCCAGATGTCGAGTTCTTCCCGCTTGATCAGGTGGAGCAGAAGGTCCAGCGGGCCCTCAAATCCCTCCAGGCGGATCGTCATCGTGGGCTCTTCCAGGGAAGCGCCGGTGATTTCCGGATTCTCGGTCTCGTCCATGTCGGCCATTAATTCACACAGTAGCAGGTTCCTGCCCCGCCGGGAACGCTATCGCCCACTTCCTCAGCGCTCCGTAAGGTTACAAGATAAGCAATAATCCCAACAAATGGTCGATCGGCCACCAAATGAACCTGAACGCGCCCAAAAACATGAGCGCATAGAGTAGCACAAAACCGTATGAGCTCATGCGCGCCAGCGCCCTGCCGGCATTGTAGGGCAGCAGCTCGTACAGGATCCAGTGCCCATCCAGCGGCGGGATCGGGATTATGTTGAAGAGCGCCAGGGCAAGATTGATCACGAAAGCGAAAAACAGCAATCCCAGCAGCGGTACCACGATCGAACTCTGCTTCGGGATGCGCCCGCTCACAATCATGTTGACGATGACACCATTGGCCAATGGCGCTGACAGCTTGAGCGCCGCAAGCAGGACAAAAGAGATCGTGGCAGCGAGGAGGTTGGCGCCGGGGCCCGCCAGCGAGACCAGGATCTGATCGCGGCGGCGGTTTTGAAGATGTGCCGGGTTAACCGGCACCGGTTTCGCCCAGCCGATCAGCGGGACATGCGCAAGCAATTGCAGCAACGGGAACAGAAAAGTTCCGAGCGGATCCATGTGCGCCAGAGGGTTCAAAGTCACCCGCCCAAGATACCTGGCAGTATAGTCGCCGCATCGATCGGCCACCCAGGCATGGGAAGCCTCGTGAATGCTCAATGAAAAGAGCAGCACGGCAAACTGGATTGCGACGCTGCCGAAATCAATTCCTTGAAATAAGTTCAAACTTCAATACTCCAAATGATTAGAGCCAAGACGGTAGACTATACCATAACAGAGTCCGGCATGCGACGCTCACCCGCGCCGGGTGCATGCGGGAAGTCCCAGGTGGAGGATGTCTCCTAAGTCGGCAGATATCAGAGCGACGACGGAAGTTTTTGCCCGTGCGACTGGAGCCCCATGTGCCTGCGAGCCCGACTCTCCGGGGGCGTATTCTATGTGTTATGGGGCTGGCACACGCTGGATTCAGGTGCTAAACTACTCACTCTCGGGGCGTTCGTATGGCTTGGATCCTGCCTATCACAATGGTTCTGTATACACTGGGCCTGATGCATTCGATTTTCGGTTTCTACCGGAAAATGCAGATTTTCGTGAATGTGGCCCTGGTGATGGTTGGGTGCGGTTTTGCGAGTCACACCATGTATCTCTTTCTGCTGACTCTCCGGGTGCGCCACCTGCCGCTGACCAACCTGTCGGAAGCCTTATCCTTTTTTGCCTGGTGTATCACTCTTACTTTCATTGTGGCGCTTGTACGCTATCGAATCAATGTCCTCGGGGCCTTTGTCCTTCCGCTGGTCTCCGTACTTGTGATTCTGTCGGAGATGATCTGGGAGGGAAACCACGCGATTCCGCCGCTGCTGAAGAGCCGATGGATTTTCTTCCATGCCGGGGTCGCCTTCCTTGCGTATGCGGCGTTTTTCCTCACCTTCGTTTCCGCAGTACTTTATTTGACCCAGGAAACGGAGCTGAAACACAAGAATTTCCGCTTCCTCTATTTCCGCCTGCCCTCGCTTCAGGTGTGCGATGAATTGCTGCGGCGCTCACTGTATGCGGGCTTTGTGCTGATGAGTATTACGATCGTGACCGGTGCTCTCTGGGCGCAGCAGGCATGGGGTCGCTATTGGAGCTGGGACCCAAAAGAGACGGCTTCGCTGGTTACCTGGGGTATATATTTGCTGCTTGTTAATTACCGGCTCTCGGCGGCCTGGCGCGGTCGCTGGGCCTCCTATATCGGCATCGCGGGTTTTGTGTCGGTGCTGTGCACATTCGGAATCAACAAGGGGTTACATACGTACTTGTAGTTTTATTCCATCCCTGTGAATCGTTCGGGTGATCGGCTGCTGCGGCAGGGCTCCCAGACCCGGCTCCTGCTGCCCTGCCGGTCACGGCAATTCCGACTTCAGCTTACAGTGGATGCGGTGATGTGATGTTGAATTTGGTAATCATCGGGCTCAACCATCGCACGGCGGAATTGGATGTTCGCCAGCGAGCCGCCTTCCCCGCCCCCATTTTGCCGGATGTGCTGAAGCGCATGATCCAGCAGCCCGGCATTGAAGAAGGCATGATCATCTCGACATGCAACCGGGTCGAATTGCTCTCGCGCGTCGAAAGGGGCGACCAAGGGATCGACGCCCTCGAGGATTTTTTTGCCGCGAACTGCGGAATCCCCCCGGAACGGCTCAAGGCCCACCTCTACCGGCACATGGGACGACAGGCCGTGCAGCACGTGTTTCGAGTCTCCAGTTCGCTCGATTCGATGGTGCTCGGTGAGGCGCAAATTCTCGGGCAGGTGAAATCTTTTTACGGCATAGCCTCGGATGCAGCCACGGTCGGTTATTACCTGAACAATTTGATGCAGGCAGCCTTCCACACCGCAAAGCGCGTGCGCGCTGAAACCAGTATCGGTGAATTTTCCGTCTCCGTAAGCTCGGCGGCCGTGGAATTGGCCCTGAAGATCTTCGGCGAGCTCAAAAATAAAAGAATCCTGATCGTGGGGTCGGGGGAGATGGGCGAGGCGGCCGTGCGCCACATGACCGCTAGCGGTGCCACCCAGATCCGGGTTGCCAACCGGAGTCCCGAGGCTGCGCAGAGGCTGGCAGAGCGATTTCAGGGTGAAGCAGTTCCCTTTGAGAACCTGGTGCAATGGCTGGCCAAATCCGACATCGTCATCACTTCTACCGCAAGCCAACAGGTCCTGATCGACCGCGCGATGGCCCAAACGGCGCATGCCCAACGCAGGCAGCAACCGATGGTCTTCATCGATATTTCTGTGCCCCGAAATGTGGACCCTGCCGTATCATCGATCGATAATGTTTTTTGTTATGATGTCGATGATCTCGGGGCTGTGGTGGAAGCCAACATCGCGGAGCGCCGCGGTGCCGCCACGCGCGCTGAGGAGATCGTCGAAGAAGAGGTCGAGGCATTCTGTGCCCGCATCAAAACCCGCGACTTTGGCCCCGTCGTCGCCCAGCTGCAGGACCGGATCTCCGAAATCTGCAGGTCAGAATTGCAGCGCTACATGCGACGCACCGGCCTCCGCAATGAACGAGAGACCCAGGAACTCGAATGGATGGTTGCCCGCATCGCCAACAAGATCGCCCATCCGCTTGTCATCCAGATGCGCAATAGCCACCATAATCCCACACACCGGGAGATCTATCTCGACACCATCAGGCGCATCTTCGGAATATGACCATCAGAGCTAAGAAATCGATCAGCACGTTGACCATTGGCACACGCGGCAGTTTGCTGGCGCGGGCGCAATCGATATGGGTTGAGGAGCGGATCCGTGCGCTCTTCCCCGACATCCAGATCACCACCAAAGTCATCAAGACATCGGCAGACCAGGACCTGAAATCGTCCATCCGTTCAGGTTCTGCTACCGGCGTGTTCGTACGCGAGATCGAAGAAGCCCTGATGGCTGCCGAAATTGACCTGGCGGTGCACAGCATGAAGGATCTGCCCACCAGGATTCCCGAATCCCTAGAGATTGCCGCCATTCCGGCGCGTGAAGACCCGCGCGACGCCCTGATTGCCCGTCAGGATTTGCACCCGTTGCATGATTTGCCGCAAGGAGCGGTAGTAGGAACGGGAAGCGTGAGGCGGCAGGCGCAGATGCTGGCACAACGTCACGACCTGATTGTCAAGGATATCCGCGGCAACGTAGGCACTCGTCTTCAAAAGCTGGACGACGGCCACTATGATGCCATCATTCTGGCATGCGCCGGGCTCAGGCGGCTCGGGCTGGAGGATCGGATCAGCAGGCGTTTCGAACTCGTTGAAATGCTTCCCGCACCCGGGCAGGGTGCCTTGGCCATCGAGGTACGTAAAGGCGATCATCGGGTTGCCGCGCGCATTGCCGGTTTGAACGAGCCTGAAACTGCGGCCGCCGTTCTCGCAGAGCGGGCTTTTCTCCGCCGCATGGGGGGCGGATGCAACAGTCCCATTGCCGTGCATGCGCGTCACAATCGCGACACCTGCTTTATTGAAGGGCTGGTGGCAACTCCGGACGGGACAACCGTCGTTCGGGATGCGCTGGAATCTTCCCTGGCGGAAGCACAGGAAGCCGCGACCGTATTGGCGGAGAAAATTCTCTCCATGGGAGGGGCGGCGATTCTACGATCGCTGCATTGATCATGTCTCAGGCCAATCTGCCGCTGGCATGTAAGACGGTCATGATTGCCTGCAGCGAGATGAAAACCCTAAACATCACCTCCGGGCTCGAATCTCTCGGGGCTAAAGTCATCGGTTTCCCGGTGATTGAGATCAAGGAACTGAGCGACAAAAGGGCCTTGGATGCAGCCTTGGACAGACTGGCCGGGTATGCCTGGGTCATTTTCACCAGCATCTATGGGGTCCGGTTTTTCCTTGATCGAATGAAGGCACGGGATCTTTCGATCAGCCCCTTGAACCGCCTGAAGATCTGCGCGGTGGGCCCGGCGACTGCCGCTGCACTCGAGGCCTCAGGCGTCCACGTCACGCTGGTACCCCATGAGCACACCACGGAGGGAATCCTGTCCGCCTTAGCCGAGGTACATGGCGGCTTAGATCCGCTTAGAGGCCTGCGTGTTTTGCTGCCGCGCGCCAAAGAAGCGCGCGACCTGATCCCACGTAAACTGGAGGAGGCCGGCGCCTTACCCGATGATATTCCATGCTATGAGAACACCCTTCCTCGCGTAAACCCGGATCGTCTGCAAAGCCTGCTGGACCAGCCGCCGGACCTGCTTGTCTTTACCAGCTCATCCACGGTCAGCAACTTCATCACATTACTCGGAAGCGGCCACGCAGATAAGCTCCTGTCCTCCGCAAGGGTTGCCGTGCTCGGCCCCGTCACCGCCGGTACCCTGGCCAGTCACGGCAGACGAGCCGATATCATCCCCGTGGAAAGCACGATTCCTTCCCTGCTCTCTGCAATTAGTCTCTACTATCAGAACACAAAACAGTGAGGTTCCGCCCGGAGAACGCATGGCCTGAGGAGGCCTCCCAAAGGGAAGCATCAAGCTCATGAGCGCCCTCGCAAGCGACGTGCCACCCGGGGTTGGCTGAATCGTAGGCGCGAGTCCTGACGGGGCGAAGGATGGGCCCGGTGCTGAACATCGCTCGACTTCTGAATACCAGATTCTGAATTCTGTATTCTCTATTCGATTTCGCCCTCACTTCTTTGGCGGGGCGAAGTTAACATCAAACTTGACGTTGGCTTCGACCACTTCGCCGTTTCTGGTTGCCGGCAGAAAGAGCCAACTGGTCTTGACGGCCTCGAGGGCGCGCTCGTCCAGGCCATGCCCAAGGCCCTTGACTACGACTAAATCGCGGATAGCCCCGTCTCGTGTGATGGTTGCGGAAAGCTTGACCGCCCCGTAGGTATTGGTACTCCGCGCCTCTTCCGTGGGCGTGACCTCCGGGTGCTCCAGGTAGCGCGGGGGATTGACACCGTCCGGCAAGAGCTGCTCCTGCCAGTCACGATCCCAGTCCGTGGAGCCGTCGTTACTTGTCAGCCTGCCCGTGTCAGGAACACCCGCCGCGCGCATGGCGGCCTGCGCATCGGTGTTTCTCAAGTCCAGATCTTCCACGCGGGCAGAGAACTGCGCGAATTGTGCCTTGTCCAGCGGCTGGAGATAAAATCGCTTCGAAGCGATGCGCACGCTCAGTTCTTCGATCCGGTCCTGCTCGCGAAATGCGCCCAGTATATTCAGCCCTTTGAAGGAGGCGTTATTCACAAGGATGGAAGCGCTGTAGCGGTAGGCCTCTCCGCGCGTCGTCTTGGTGGGCTGGTCAAATACCTGGCCGATATAAAACCTGCCCGAGGCGCCCTTGTAAATAAAGTCACTGGCCTGGACCACGATTACATATTCAGACAAATTGACAAGGTTGAGCACGAATTGGTGTGCGCCCGACGCTTCCGCAGTGATGATGTAAGGCCCGCCGGCAAAGGCGAACGACTTGGGTGATTCCTGCGCGTGACCCGCGGAGACAGCGAACCAGGCAAATATGACTAACTTTATCCAAGCCCGTCCTCGCTTGTGCTTGCCGCAAATAACGGCATCCGAATCGTTGCGTATTTTTTTTATGTTCATATTTATAGCTCCTGCACGAGCATGCCGAGCAGTGCCGCGCGCCGTGCCAAATCGGCAACAATGATATGCTCGTGCACCGCGTGCGCGCCATCTCCATCGACTCCCAGGCCGTCCAGGGTGGGAATACCAAGCGCCGCGGTGAATGAGCCGTCGCTCCCCCCCCGGTTCCTCCCTCACCAAACTCCATGCCAATCGTGGCAGCGAGCGCCTTGGCCTGCTGAAACAATCCGGCCACAGCGCCGGTGCGTTCCAGAGGTGGACGGTTGATGCCGCCCTCAATCTCCAATCGGCACCGTTCATCCTGCGGCCGCAGGCTGCGTATTCGCTGCTCCAAGCGCCGCCCGGCCTCCAGGGTGGCAAAACGGAAATCAATCTCCGCCTCCGCGAAGCTCGGCACCACGTTGACCGCCGAGCCGCCCTTGACGGTACCGACACTCACGGTAATGCCGCGTTCCTTGCTGCTCATCTTCTGGAGCTTGATGATCTGGCGGCTCATCTCGAGGATGGCACTGGCACCTTTTTCCGGTTCCACGCCGGCATGCGAAGCGATCCCGGTGATTCGAAGACGGAACGTGCCCACACCTTTGCGAAAAGTCTTGGCTCTTCCACCAGGTAGAGGCGGTTCCAGACATAAAACCGCACGGGAGGCTGTGGCGATTGTCTCCAGAATCGGCAGCCCGCCCGCCGAACCGATCTCTTCGTCGGGCATAAAGAAGAAAATCACATCCCGGTCCGGCCGAAGAACATGGTCGTGCATCCCGCGGCACAGGAGAAGACAGAGCAGAATTCCGCTCTTCATATCATAAATGCCGGGACCGTACGCTTTGCCATCCTTCACTGCGAAGGGGCGCTGCTCGATCGTGCCCGCCGGCCATACCGTATCCAAATGTCCCAAAAGCAAGACCGGCTTTCCCGAGCCCGTGCTTTGCCAGACCACTTTGAGGGCGTTGCCACTGCAGGCAAGCGGCAGGATCTCCGCAGTTGCCCCATTGGACTCGAACTCCCGAGCAATGAAATCAGCCAGCCGGTCGACCCCCCTCTTGTCCAGAGAATGAGATTCCATCTCGACAAGGCACTTCAGCAGGGAGAGGTGCTCGTCAACGTGTGCACTGAAATAGCGGAGCAAATCGAGCGGCGCGGTCATGAGCCTGTCGTATCCGGGAAATCGGCACTGCAGATATACTCAGCCGGCCCTGTGAGAACCAACTCACCAGGAGGCTGCCACTGGACCACTAAACTTCCCTGTTCCAGTTCAACTGTGACCGGGCTTTCAACAAACCGGTTGAGAATAGCGGCGACCGCCGCCCCTGCGCTTCCCGTCCCGGATGCCAGCGTCCGCCCTACGCCACGCTCCCAGAAGCGTACGTGGATGCAATGGCGGTCAACCACTTGAATAAACTCCACGTTGGTGCGATTCGGAAAACAACTGTGCCGCTCGAGCTGCGGACCCAGCGTCTCGACCGGCGCCCGGGTCACGTCCGGCCAGAAGGTTGAGCAATGCGGATTTCCCATCGAGCTGATCGTAACCGGCACGACCTCCGATCCGACCTCGAGGGCGAATCCAATCACCGGCGCATTTCGAGCGCCCAGATTTACGGGGATTGCGGCGGGATCGATGATGGGAGATCCGAGCGAGCTATCGAAGATGTAAGCTCTACCCACCCTTTCCTTGAGCGTATAGGTCTTGATGCCGGATACCGTGCGAATCCGAAGCGATCGAGCAGAGACAGCGCCCGAATGGATAAGGTAGGCAGCCAGGCACCGCGTGCCATTGCCGGACATTTCCGCACGGCTGCCGTCTGCGTTGTAAATCAACGCCGACACATCCGCTTCGGCATCGCCCACCGTCGGCTGGTAGAAAACTACCCCATCTGCACCAATGCCGGTGTGGCGCCGACACGCGCTCTGGGCCAGGGATGAAAGAGACTGGGATGCGGAACCGGCATCGGCCCCGAGGGCCACTAGAAAATCGTTTCCGAGTCCGTGCAGTTTCGCGAGCTTCATGATCGACCCATCGCCTCAGGAGGCAAGCTTTTGCTTTAGCGTCTCGATGACGGGCACCGGAGTCGGATCCACCGCGTTGAGGCAGGCAAGATAATAGCTGACGAAATCTCCAAGACAGATCAGAGAAAAGATCCGGGCGAGATGAGACTCACCCTCGGTCCAGACTTCGTGCACGACACTGGTCTTCTGCGCCACCATCTCCCGCGTAAGATCAAATCGGCGCTGTATCTGGGGGTGGTCACTCCGATCACGCAGGAACACGACCCCCACCTGTTGCAGGACTTGTGCGGGAAGCTCCCAGCCGACGAGCTCATTGTGATTCATTTCCGGCAGTAGATGATGGAATGCCAGGTTTTTTGCATTTTCCTCGATCTGCCCGCGCCAGCGCACGGCTGCCGGATCCAACAGCGCATTGGATGCGTAGATCCCAACGAGCCTGCCCCAGAGAGACCGGGCGATAATTTTGGCCTGGTTCCTGGACTCGGGCGCTCCCGGACCATATCTTGTCACGAGCCCGTTGAGTACTGCCACGGTTTCATCGAATTGCCCGGTCATGTCCGGCAGTACTCCCAGGGCTGTCAGACTGCCAAACAGCATGATCGCCGAGTAGCCGAGGGCGGCCCGCGGCGGCAACCCGGCCGGCAATTGGATCACTGGGTGCCCATATTCGCGCGCCAGAGCAGACAGTTTCCCGCCCGATGTCAGGCAAATAATCGTCGCGCCTGCTGCGCGCGCCTGCTCGTAAGAGCTCAGCGTCTCCTCGGTGTCCCCGGAATAGCTGCTTGCAACCACCAACGTGGACGAATCTACGAATCCCGGCAAACGGTAGTCGCGCGAAACCAGGAGTGGCACCCGCAACGAAACGGCGGTCACTGCACGGACCACATCACCGCCGATGGCTGAGCCCCCCATGCCGCTTACCACGATGTGGGAGATGCGCGGAGGTGCCGGCAAGGAAAGGGTCCGGACCACGCGGGCAGCACCAGCCACGAAGGTGGGCAAAGCCTCGATCAACTGCCTCATCGACTGAGAATCGAAAGAGGCAAGACGATCCAATTGGTCAAGAACGGACAATGATTACCTCGCTCTAGGAGAATTCATCAGATGGATGCAAGCAGCGCGAAATTTCACCATATCAAAGGGCTTGGCGAAAAAGAGATCCGCACCTGCGGCCAACACCCGGTCATGGATTGCGGAATTGTGATCGCCGGTGATGGCAACAATCTTGAGGTTCCTCGTCGTCGCTCCCGCCTTGAGTTTCTGACAGACCTCGATCCCGTTCATGCCGGGCATCATGATATCCAGGATCAGCAAATCAGGATTGCGTTCTCCGATCATTAGGAGAGCATCAACACCGTTCTGAGCACTGACAACTTCCAGCTCCTCCTCCCCGGTGAGCATGACCTCCGTCAAGAGGTCAATCACATCCTTTTCATCATCCACGATCAGGATGTACGGGGGAGGCTCGTCGAGTTCGGCCGGTATGGGCATGCCGAATTCCTTCATGAAGCTGATCAGATCTTCCCGGCGTATCCTCCTGTGGCCGCCCGGCGTGGCATACGCCTTCAGTTTCCCTTCCTTGACCCAGTTCTGTACGGTGGTCGGATTGACTTCGCAGATCTCGCTGATTTCAAAAGTCGTCAAAAAGGATCTTCGAGGCATAATCCGTCTATCTCATTAACAAATCCGGACTTCAGCTTATCCCGCGTCCCGCGCCGCCGTCAAGCTTCCTAGTGAAAGCGTGCCACGATCAGGGTCATATCGTCGTCGCGCTCTTCCTCGAATGCCCAGCCCAGAACCTCATCAACAATCGCCTTCTGCAGTTTGTCCGCCGGCAGGTCGCGCTTTCCCTGCACCAGGTCAATCAATCTCTGCTCGCCGAACTCCTCGCCGTATTCGTTTACGCACTCGACAATGCCGTCGGTATAAGCGACAAATAAATCGCCGCTCCGAGGGTGGAGAGTCTCCTGCTCAAACTCCGCGTCCGGGAAGATCCCAACCACCGTGCCCCCAGTGGACAGCCGCTGGAACCCGCTATCGGTGAAGAATAACGGCGGGTTGTGCCCGGCATTGCAGTAAGTGAAGGTGGATTTCGCTTCCTCGTACACCGCGTAGAAAAAGGATGCAAACTTATTCGCGGAAGTAAAGTTGTAGATCTGATGATTCAGGATCTTCACGACACCGGCAACATTGCCATTGGCTGCCGCGTGCTCATGCCCGCGGTAAGATTCCCGGGCCATCACATTGCTGCGCAGAGTCGCCTGCAAATTGGCCATGAGCAGCGCCGCTGAAATCCCTTTGCCACAGATGTCGCCGAGCGCGACGCCAATGTTCTCGTGATCGAACTGGAGAAAATCGTAGTAGTCGCCACTGACAATTCGAGCCGGCAGGCATAGCCCTGTCAATTCCAAATTTTTCATTTGCGGAGCATGTTTAGGAAATAATTGTTCCTGTACTTCCTTAGCAATTTCCAGTTCCCTTTCCAGCCGCTCCTTCTGGACGCGTTCTTTAACTAGAGTTTGAACATACTCGGTCATCTGATTAAACGATTTGGCCAATGCTCCCAATTGATCGTTGGATCTGACGACGATTCTTTGGCTGAAATCGCCGCGCCGGATAAACTCGGTGCCGCGATCGAGATTGTGGACCGCGGTGGTAATTGACTTTGTGAGCAGGATGCCGGCGATCAGGGACAGAAGTTCGACAACCAGGAAAAATCCTACCACTAGATACAGCGCTCCCAGGATGGTCCGGCTCACATTACTGTCCGATCCTAAGACATTTGGGATTAGTTTGCTGATCGACAGTTCTACGAACAGCATGGTATCCACAGGCCGGTCTGCTTCCGCCCCGGTGCTCCAGTAGTAGGGATACAACGGCATGGACCACACGGGCCTGCCCACGGTTTCCTGGTCGCTGCCGAGATCGTAGGTAGCGTAAAGAATGTTCTCCCTGAGAATACCGGTGTCCTGCAGCATCACATTCAAGCCGGTGCTCGGTTGGTGATCCGCCAGCAGCAGGTCTTGTCCCAGCGCACTTCTCAGGCTTGCCAGCATATCGCCATCCAGCGGCACGGACACTTCCAGGCTGTACGGAACCTCGGGGCGGAAATTCCCCACAACCAGGCTTCTCAGGTACAACTGTCCGGAGCGTTTATTTTCGCTTTGCGCCACTGTGTAAATCGCCGGCTGAAAATCTTCATACACGAGCCCGCTGAAGCCATTTTCAGATACCCAGGGGGGGATCCGATATTCGGCGCCCTGGAGATTGACTCTGCCAACGCCGTAGGCAAAGGCATTGCCGCTGCCCGGGTCCTTGATTCGCAACATGATCGACGCGTTCCGGTACATGCCCAACAAATATCGAGCGTCGAGGTCGACCACCTGCTTGAGAGCACTGCGATCGGGAGTCGTCCCCGAAACAGCATGCTGGAGACCGGCATTCAGGGACAGATTGAAGGCCTGAATCTGAGCTGTATGAATTCCGATCTGTTTTTCGATGAGGTAGTAGCTCAGCTGATAATAAAACAGCAAGCCGGACACATAGAGGATTACCACCACGAGCGCGAGCGGAATGGCCGCGACGAGGAGATGAGCCATAATCAGGCGACGGCGTATCTTCCAGAGTAGCCTGCCGCGAACCACGCCGAAAAGTTTCCAGGCATAATACACAGCCGGCACTGCAAGCAGAATTGTAAGCAGGTCCAGACCCAAGCGCAGACCCGGAGCGAGCGATTGCTGGACCGATGCGGGCAACAGCAGAATTCGCAGCAGCCAAAGTGTGATCAGGATGAGAGCGAAGATTCCCATCCGTGTCCTGGGCAATCTCAGCCGCACATTCTCCTCTCGGGCACCATGAACAACCCCCGCCTTCCTATCGGCGCGATTCGCGCGCAGCAAACCGCAGCCTATGGCGATGACTTGCCGTGCAGGCGCAAGGCCACTGATTTTTCAATTTTGAACACGCGCTTGGCAGCTTCCTGCAGGTCGGTCTGTTTGACTTCCTGCAGACGGCTGACATATTCCTGGAAACCCTGGATCCCTTTCCCTGCGAGCACACTCTTGATTACGTCGGCGATCTGGTTGCCGCGGTTTTGTTGCCGGCGCTGAACCTCCGCAATCGAAGAATTCATGGCGGCGCGATAATCCCGATATTGGATCGGAGCGGTGGTCAGACGCATTAGTTCATCTAAGAGCACCGTCCACGCCTGGTCCTCGTCTGCAGGCATTTCCGACAAGCGCACGGTGACCCTGCCACCACGCAATCTGGGCTCGTATTCTAAAGAAACCTCGGAAGCGCTGCGCACGCGATCCTGAATCTGCCCCGTCACACGCCCGCCAAGTCCGGCGGCGTAGCTCTGGAGCACCAACAAGGGAAATGAGTCATCATCCTCTTCGGGAGGCGCTTGAAATCCCATAATAATCGAACTGGCGCTCATCCCCCAACTGCTCTCTATCACCTCCTTTTTCTCTACTGCCTTGGCAAAGCCCTGCGGCAGCACAATATCCTGAAAGCGCGAGCCGCTGAAATTGCGCACGAAATACCCGGCGAGACTTGTGCCCTGCGTATCCCCGATGACCACCACCATGGGCTTTTTGTCCGCTACGTTGGACTTGTACCATGCCTGGACAGCCTCTGGTGTGATGCCCGCCAAGCTCTCTTCCGAGCCGTTAGGATCGAGAGCGTAAGAATGATCATGAAACAATGCGCCAAGCAAACGCCGGCGGGCCAGTTCGCCTTCGCTCCGATTAAGGAGCGCCAGAATCTGCAGCGCCTTCTGGTGCTCAATTTCCTGAGGGTCGAGCTTCGGTGACTTGATCATTTCGCCGAGCAGATCAAGCCCTTGTTCCACATAAGGCGACAAAACCGCCAGGTTGATTCCGAAGTAATCATCCTCAATTACCGGGGTAAGTTCACCTCCGTAAACCTCGAGCTGCCGGTAGATCTGTTCTGCACTCTTGTTCTTGCCGCCCCGCAGCATGCTGTTTAGCAGCACCGACGTAATGCCGGTGTTGGCCTTTGATTCCATCAGCCTGCCGCCTTGAAAGAAAAAACCAAGATGGAGGAAAGGCATGGTGTGGTCTTCCCGGATGAAAAGCTCCGGGCCGCGCAGGATGGAAGCGGTTTGAAACGGGTTGCGAACATCGGCAGGACTAAACGAGCCGCCTTTTTCGGGAACATCCAGAGCCGGCACGGTCAGCTTTTCGCGCTCAGCCATCTCCTGCCTTGTGGCCGGCGCCAAGAGTTCCTGGATCGTATCTTTGATCGTCTCGGCGCGCACATTGCGCTCCTCAGCCTGAGCGGGAAGGTATTCGATTACGGCACAGTTATCTAGGCTCAGGTACCGGACGGCAACGCGCGCGACATCGGCCCACTTTACCTGCCCCAACCTCGTCAAATAAGCATTGATTGATTTCCAGGATCCCAAGGACTCGAGGCGGGCGAGCCGCTCCCCGCGCCCTGAGACCGTCTGATTGACTTCCCAAAATTCACGAATCAGTTGCGCCCGGGCGCGTTCCAGTTCCCCTATTTCCGGATCCAGCCGTTTCAGGATCTCAAACTCAATAAAGGCGGCGATTTCGCAGCGGTCGTAATTCTTTGGATCCAAATCCATCCTCAAGCTGAGGTACCCACAGTCGCTGTATGCGGCAAGATCGGCGGCTACGTTGTAGATGATCCCCTTTTGGTGCTTTAGACGGCGGTTGAAAACACTCCCTTCCCCCGTCGCCAAAATGGCCCGCAATATCTCCAGGGCAGGATAATCGGCGGACATGGCGGAGGCGGTACGAAATCCCAGCACGACATGCGCCATCCGGCCGTCACCATGTATCTGTTCATAGCGCAAACCCGGCACAGGTTCACCCACTGATGCGCGATTCTCCGGAGCGGGAACGCTCTTGGCGCCGGTATAGAGGTCGACAGCCGCAGCGAGAACGTCGGAAGCAGTCACATCGCCGCAGACAAGCAACAGAACCCTGCCCGGTGTGTAGGCAGATCTGTAAAAAGCCTGCAAATTGTCGCGCGTGACATTACTCAGAGCATCGGCCGACAGCGGCAGGACACGTCTCAGACGCTCACCGGCAAAACCGGTCGCCAACAATTTCGCATGCATCAGTGCTTCCGGATCCGCCAGTTGACGTCTGGCTTCGGCCCGCATTTGCTCGATCTGCCGTTTAAGCTCCGCGGGATCAAGCAACGGGTTCAGGAAAGCGTCTGCGTGAATCTCCAGTGCTTTCTTCCACTGGAGAGCAGGCGCCACGATGCGGAGTGACGTGTTTTCGTAAGAGGTCATACTGCTCAGCTCGCCACCCATCGTCTTGACATCGAGCGCGAGGGTGGCCGGGCTTCTGGTCGCAGTCCCTCGTAAGAGCATCCGCTCCATAACCACTGAGAGTCCTGTCAGGCCGGCAGGATCGTCTCTTGTGCCGGTCTTTACCCAGGTCAGAACCTCAACCAGAGGAGTGGCGTGAGCTTCAGCGACCAGGATCGTAAGATCGTTTTTGAGAACCACCTTGGTGACCCATCCTACCTGGTCGAAGGACTTCAGCTGTTGCATATAGGCGGGAGGTGCGGCAGGCGGGGACACTCGCGGGCGTACCTGGGGATGGCAAACACCCGGAAAGGCCAGCAGGATGCAAATCGTCAAGGCCCGAATTTTCATGGCAATGTCCAGCCAGATTATACCTTATCCGCCGCTTTTGCTTGCGCCGTCCGCATGCGTAATATCTAATCCTATCACGACGGGAAAATTTCTTGCGGTCTCGATTTCTATGCCGGTTCCTCGCTCTACGCCACCGTGGAATGGAAGGGGTTGCGGGCTGCATCCCGTATGGCGCTTAAATAAGGAGTGGATCAACGCCGGTTAAAGCCGTGTATTGGCCAGAGAATAATAGGATTTTCTTTCGCCCCTTCAGGGCTCCTTATGCGTAATCGGCTAACCGGGGGTGGCGCTGCGCTTGCCCCCGGCTACTTTCTGTCTGCCCCTCCGGGGCAGCGTTCAGCGGAAGCCGGCATTTTGTGAACAAAACTCGCGCCGGAACAGCTAATCGGAGTATGACGGCGTTTTGCGGACAAAACCAGCACCGGAACAGCTAATCGGAGTAAGCCGGCATTTTGTGAACAAAACTCGCGCCGGAGACGCGCAAAAAAGTAGCTCCGGGCAAGCGAAGCGCAGCCCGGAGTTAATGAGAAGGTGACCGAGAGCCCTGGAAGGGCGATGGAATTATCTTTTCTTATTTCAGCGCCATTGGGCGGCGTCAGCGGTTCGGGAGGGTGAGACGATAGACGCCTTCAGTGCCGGTGCCGAGATAGATAGTAAATGAGCGCGCGGGATCCTGGACCAGGGAACGAATGGGTGCGGTGAACTCGGGATTCGCCACCTTGTCCCAATTTGCACCGCCGTCTCCGCTTAGAAAGACCCCTCCGGAGGTGTTGTCCGCCGCGAGAATCCGAAAGCCGCCGGCATCCAGATAGATCACCGAGGGGATGTCCGCACCGAGCCGTCCATCGGCCATTCCTGCCCAGGTGCGTCCGCCATTTTTTGATTCATAGAGACCGGAGGTGGTACCGGCCAGAATATGGTCTTCATCCGTAGGAGAGGAAACCAGACACTCGACGAGGGTATGGTCTGGGATTCCGGCCGAGGAAAAATTCCAGGTCGCGCCGGAATCCTCGCTATGCAGGACGCCCATGTGTGTGCCTGCCAATACGCGTCCGGCAACCGTCCGCGACGGCAGCAGGGAGAACACCCGCGGAATGATGTTTGCCTGAGAGGGCTTTTCAAATATCAGGTCAGCCAGCCGGGCGCGATAGATGCCGTCGTTGGTCCCGGCAAAAATCCACGTGCTGTCCTTATCCAAGGCAAAATCGTATATGGTGAGCTTGCTGATGACCCCGGACAGGCTTGTCCACGCGTTCGAACCCGGCCGTCGCAGGAATGCTCCCCGCCCGGTTCCGGCGATCTGTCCACGATTTCCGGGCAGCGCGAGCATGGCCAGCATTCCCTCTCCCGGTACATCTTTTGGATTCAGCTTGATCCAACTGTTAACGGGATTATCGTACACATGAAGCCCCCCGACCTTGCCCTCGAAAAACTCGCCTACCAGAAAACGGCCCGCCTTCATCTGATCCGGTACGATCCGCGTAATGGAACGATTCATGAATCCCGCATTGGATTCCGTCCAGCTGCGCCCGCCATCCGTACTGCGCAGAACGCCATGCAGCTCGGTGCCGATCAAAATGACGTTGCTATCGGCGGGATCCACCTGGATCGCATGAATGGTCAAGTCGGCTGGAGTGACACGCTTCCAGGATTTGCCTGAATCCTGGCTCATAAAAAGTCCCTCCGTTGTCCCTCCATAAATGCGCGTAGAACAGGCAGGATCGATATAGACAACCTGGGCGCGCACCAAATAGCTCTGCGGGAATACTCTGAGCCTGGTCCAGGACACGCCATGATCGCCGGATCGATACAATCCTGTGCAGGCGCTGGCGAAAACAGTATTCGGATTGCGATGATCGATGGAGATGGAAAACACGTCGGAGTCGAAAATCATCCCCTTGTCATTCCGCACCCAGGTCTTGCCGAAATCACTCGAGCGGAAGCCAAGATGCCAGGTGCCGACAAACAGAAAGCGGGGATCTTCGGGATCGATGGCTACCGATTCCGTCTGCAGCAAGGCCCCCATCCCGGCGCCCTTTTGCTGCCAGGACTTTCCTCCGTCCGCCGTCACAAAGACTCCACTGCCGGTGCCTGCAATCATATATGTGGGATGTTTCCCGCAGATGGCGAAACTGCGTACCGCCAGGTTGTCCTTGGGCAGCTTTACCCAAATCCATGACTGGCCCGCGTCGGCGGACTCGAACAATCCGCCCCCGTTGGAGCGCAGGTCCCACCCGCCTGCAAACATGTGATCTGCGTTGAGCGGGTCTTGGACTATAGTGTCGATCACTAGCTGGCGCCGTTTGATGCCCGGGTAAAGAAGGCTCCATGACCCTCCGGAGTCCAGCGACTTGAAGATCTGCCCGTCACTGGTCCCGAGGTAACAAATCTTACTGTCCTTCGAGTTGATCAACAGCGCGCGTACCGTACCTCCCGGAGGGCCAAGCCGCTCAAAAGCCGCACCGTCTGCCCGGGAGCGCATTGAGCCAAGACACGCGGCCATCGTCAATCCGGCAATAGCAAGAATTAAACAGGCAATAAGAGAAATGCGATAAAACGTCGAGGACTTTATCTTGATGGCCAATTTAGATTGTCAAGCCGATGTTGCAGATCCCAGGGCTGCCGACCTTCAATGCCCAAAAGTAGCGCGGGGGCCGTTTTCCAGCGGTCCCCGCGCATGAACCTGTCAAACTTCTCACGCGCACATGAAGCCGGACGGAGGATTCCACCCGTGCATCCATCCGCGTGTCCACGCGCTCAGCGAACTGCGAGAAGAATCTCCGCACGGCGGTTCATCGCGCGGCCCTCTCTTGTTTTGTTGTCGCCGATGGTGCTGACACCGCCGTTGGTGGCCGTAAGCCGTGAGGCGTCGACGTCCTTGCTTACCAGGTAATCTACGACTGCCTTGGCCCGCTTCAGCCCCAGATCCTTGACAGCGGCTTCCCGCTTTGAATCATCCGTGTAGCCCGCGACGCTTGCCCGCAGCCGGGGATCATTCTTCAGCTGGACGGCGACGTTATCAAGAATGGCTTTGGCGACGTTGTTAATCCTGAACAATCTTTCGGCAAAGCCCGGGACGTTGATCTTCTGGCTGACATTCACCGTCATGGTACAGGACGCTTTGCCACCGCGGCCATTATCGACTGTGGCGGTGACCGAATTGGTGCCCGCGCTCAAACCCGACGCATTGAAAGTGGCGCTTTCGCCCGATCCCGTCACGGTACCACCGGTGGCACTCCAAGTGACTGTGGGCGTTGCCCGCTCCGCAGTGGCCCGGGCGCGAAGCTGAACGGTTTCACCGGACTCCACATCCACCGTCGGAGTCAGGCACTGTATGGTGGGCGGCGGAATCGGAATCTCGCGCACAGTTACGCTGCTCGAGCACGAGGCGGTGAATTTCCCTGTGTTGACCGTTACCCCTATGGTGTAATTTCCGGGCTGCCGGCCCTGCGAACCGAAAGTATACGTCGGCGTGCTGGCGGCTTGCGATTGGCCATTCACGATCCACGAATAAGTGAGCGGCGAGCCGTCGGGGCTAGTGGCCGTAGCGCGCACCGTTGCCGTCTCGCCAACCTGAATTGAATTCGGCGCTACCTGGCAGGTAACTGTCGGCGGCAAATACTTCTTATTCACGGTGATTTCGGTCATGCAGGGTACGCTGTGACCGTAGTCGTCGGCGACCGTCACGGTCACCGTATACTTCCCGGGAGCTACGCCGGTGGCATCAAACGTCGCCGTGTCGCCCGATCCGGTCAACTTGCCGCCGCTCGAGGCCCAGGAATAGGTAATCGACGCGCCTTCGGGAATTACCACGTTGGCGCGCACCGTTGCTTTCTCATCCTGAATGATCTGCTGGGGCGAAACAGCGCAAGTCACCTTGGGCGGCTCGTGCCGGCGCTTCGCAAAGGTCAACTGCATCACGAACCCGTTCACACCCAACGTCACAATACCGTTTGCGAGGTCGTTCGGTTCACGGTTGAAATGCGCCTGGTAGCCGCCACCGAAAGATATCCATTCCTTCGGGTAGATCTTGAAACCGAAAACGGCATCCAACGGGGATTTGTGATTGAGTCCCGGCGTGTTCGAGTCGAAATACCTGATATACTTGAGCCCGTTTAATTCAGCGATGAACTGGATCTTGCCGAAATTGGGGAAGGACACGCCGCCACGATAAATCAGGCCATTGTGCAGGTTGGAGAGGATTATCGTGCCTTTGCTGGGCGTGCCGACAATGTTCGCTCCAATGTTGAAATGGAAGGTAGCGGCATTCCCGACCCGCTTGGAGAGCAGCATCAACAGATTGCCTTCGTTCACCCCGTTCGACAGGCCCTTATTCATGTCCTTGATGCTGTATCCGGAAGGCATCTTCATGTAGGCCCCAAAGCCTATCGACAGCGGGCCGCCACGGCGTTCGCTGAGTGCGTTGAAGACGCCGCCAAACCGGAAGTCGCCTACCCCGCTCGCGCCCGGCACATCGATAAAAGGCTGGGTGTTGTTATAGAATGGCACCCCCTTCAAGGTCGTCGCCGGTTTCGGCAGAGATGGCGCAATCGTACCGTACGGAATGATACCGGAAGCATTGATGCTCCTCTGGGCGTCAAAGGAGACAAACAATTCGACGCGATCGTGAATTCCGTATGCGATCGCCAGAGGGAAATTTCTAACGATCAATCTTCCGGGATCACGATTGGTGTAATCAATGCCTAGACTGATGTTAAACTCACCCTTTTTGAGAGTGTCAGCATCCCACGTGTGGAAAAGCCCAGTGACGCCGTCAAGAGAAGCAGAGGTAAATTTCTTCTTGCTATTCTGATCCTGCTGGGCGACGCCGGGGATGGAAAGCAGTAAGATCGCAATAGTAACAAAAACAACAGGCGCATATCTGTATCTCATGGTCCATCATCTCCGAAATGTCAGCCATCCTGACTGCATACAGGCTGGACGAAATTGGGACGACCTTTATCCCAACTAAACTGGCTGGAGTTTAAAGTGTGCTGCCTAATTTTCAAAGAATTATTTTGCGTAAAATCGTACCGCCAAGTAATTGCAGCATAACACACATAGACTCCCCGGTCAAACAAGCCCCCTGGTTTATGCCCGAAGCACGCAAAGTGATGATATTTCCGGCGAAAACTGCTGAATTCTCAATAGATATTTCGGTTTCAGGAGCATCAAAAGCGCTTCGGGAATCCGGGATCATACTGTGGTATTTTGTGTATCGTACATCCAGAGGTGATTCATGGCGATCGAAAGACCGGCACTCCCGGATCTAAGAGAACTGGAACTTTCGTCAGAATCGATGCGCGCCCTGGTCGATCAGGCGATGGATCGAATCGTGAGGCATATCGAAACCTTGCCGACTCAGCCGGTATCCGATGTTTCGGGCGCCGAAGACCTGGCTCATTCTGCGGTGGAGAGTATGCCTGAGAATGCCACACCATTCGCCGCAATTCTCGACCTCCTGTTTGACCGTCTCGTCCAAAAGACCTTTAACACGGCCTCCCCTGGATATCTGGCATACATCCCGGGTGGCGGTCTCTTTCATTCTGCCGTTGCGGATCTCATTGCCAATTCGATGAATCGCTATGTCGGCGTCTGGATGGCTGCCCCGGCGCTTGCGCAATTGGAAACCAACGTACTGCGGTGGTTTTCTGACATGATTGGGTATCCTCGTGAAGCGCGGGGACTGTTGACCACGGGCGGGTCGATGGCCAATTTCACCGCCCTGGTGACCGCGCGCCGCACCCGTCTTCCCGAAAACTTTATTTCGGGGACCTTGTACGCATCCGACCAGGTCCATCACTCTGTGGTCAAGGCCGCCCTGATGGCAGGTTTTCCTGAGGGCAATGTACGCGAGATCGCAGTGGATGCAGATTTCCGCATCCGCCTGGATGCGTTGCGTGCGAAAATTGAGGCTGATCGGAGAGACGGATTCACGCCCTTCCTGATCGTAGCAAGCGCAGGGACCACCAATACGGGTGCAGTGGATGACCTCGAAGCCCTGGCAGACGCGGCGCAGGAGCAGAAACTCTGGTTACATGTGGATGCCGCCTATGGCGGTTTCTTCATGCTGACCGGGCGAGGGCGTAAGGTCATGTCAGGAATCGATCGAGCCGACTCGGTCACCCTGGACCCTCACAAGGCATTGTTTTTGCCCTATGGGACCGGATCCTTGCTGGTGCGCAATGGTGAAGAACTACGGCGAGCACATACCGTTCACGCCGACTACATGCCGCCCATGCAGGACGATCCAGACCTGGTTGATTTCTGTCTCTACTCCCCTGAGCTGTCCAGGGATTTTCGCGGCCTCAGGGTCTGGTTGCCTTTTAAGCTGCATGGCGCCGGACCTTTCCGGCGTGCCCTCGATGAAAAACTCGACCTGGCGGAATGGGCTACCGAAGAGTTGCACAAGATTCCGCACATGGAAATCGTAGCTGCTCCCCAGCTATCCCTTCTGGCTTTCCGCCTCGTGCGCGCAGGGCTCAACGACGACGACCTGAACGATTTGAACCGGCGGCTGCTCGATGCCATCAACGCCAGGCAACGCGTGTTTCTCACACCAACATGGCTTGACGGAAGATTTGTCCTCAGAATCTGTGTCCTGCACTTCCGTACCCACTTGGATAGGATGCAGGCGGCCTTGGAGGACATTCGCATCGCGGTGCGGGAAGTCTAGGCCATCGGCTATTCCGCTTCTTCGCCGGTCATCTCGTCGAAGTCTTCAATATCGTCAACGTCCAAGCCGAAAACGCGGCCTCCGGCCCGCTCACGCCTTGGCCCTTTCTTCGGAACCCCCTCCGCACGCGCGTTGCGATTTGCGGCCTTCCCGAACCGCCTGGAGTCGTCCCGACCGCGGCGTTCCCGTCGGGGCCCCGGCTCTCCCAAACCCGATCCTTGGTCAAAAGCTTCCGGCAAGCGCGGAGCCCGCGCCTTCATCGGAGCTCCCATCGCAGGGCGCGCATCACGGGCCCGAGCCTCACTCAAAGCAAGCGGTCTCCCCTTGAACTGCTGCTCATTAAAACGGCGCATCGCTTCGGCGGCTTTTGCTTCATCGCTGAATTCGATAAATGCAAAGCCCCGTCGCTTGCCGCTGTCGCGGTCCACGGGAAGAAAAACATACGACAAGGGACCCACAGGAGCGAACAGCTCCCGCAGGTCGGTTTCAGTTACATCAAAAGGCAGGTTCCCGACAAACAAACGAGCGGACATTTAATCCTCAGTCTCTCCTCAGTTAAGTGATGTGTTGTCATGATCAGCCTATAAGCCGATCTCCATAACCTAGAAATTCAAATCCCAGAAACCCCTATCGGTCCAGACAGGGATTTCCCTATCTCCATGGTGAAGCAGGAATCGCTGTAAGTCAAGCAAATGGGGCAAAAAGCCTTTAGATTGCGGTCTGCGAGCACCCCTTCTCGCCGGCCCAAAGCCAAGTCCTACCTGTTCCAAAGCCCCCCTGCATCCAATCTCTTTTGTCGATGCTTGCCTTGGAAGTGGAGTCAATTTGGGATACGATCGATCATGAGCATACGGAATTGCCATGTATTTGCCACTATTTGTTAAAACAGATCACTTCTCGTGCCTGATCATTGGTGGAGGCAACGTGGCGGCGCACAAGGTCGATATCCTCCTGGACGCTGGGTGCACTCTTACGCTGATCGCGCCTGAGATCGAGGATTCCATCCGGGAGGGAGTCAGCCGCGGACGGCTTCGCTGGTTAGCACGCGTGTACCAGGACGGCGACTGCACCGGTTTTCAACTGGTCATTGCCGCCACTGCATGCGAGGAAACGAACAAGGCCGTATCCTCCGAGGCGCGGCAAAAAGGGATTCCCGTAAACGTGGTTGACGTGCCTGAGCTTTGTACCGTGATCTTCGGTGCCTCTTGGAACGAAGGCCCCGTGACGATCTCTGTAAGTACGGGGGGTGTCGCACCCTTCATGGCAGCCTTCGTCCGTGACCGAGTTTCCGAAGCCGCCTGCGGTATGGGCGAGTGGGTGGAGGCTGCAGGAAGATTCCGCACTGCCGTTCGTTGGGCAATCAAAGACCCGTCCGAAATGGAGCGCCTCTACCAGCGATTTATCGCCCGCATGCGGAGTTACCCTCCCCTTGGCCTTCCCCAGAGTCAGGAACTTGCTGATTGGCTGGCATATCTGGACTCTACGGAAACACCAGATTGATATCCCACCACCTACCCAAAGGGTGTCCAAAATCACAAAAAAAGTGCTCATGAACTGTGAAGAAATGTCGATGAGCCTAACGAGACGATACCATTATCGATGATTGTAGTGTGCATTTGCGGGCATCCAATTGGGAAAGTGCCGGGGCTGCTGATATTCTGCCGCCGGTGGGATAGTCGAGCGATGGTTTAGAAATAGGTTCGATCCCTTCTGGCAGCTGGCATTGGAATTTTTGCGGCATCTTTGTAGATCATCCCCCCTGCTAAAGTTCGGTCATTTCCCCAACTTACCCCCCGGCTTGGAGATCAGGAGAGAGATTTGAGAAACACTGCTTTTTGCAATCGCGAGCCACAACA
>CAVTZY010000035.1:0-32932 GCA_963739235.1 Terriglobia bacterium
GAATAGCTATGGCCCCAACGAAGAGGCCTTATCGCAAAGCGGGCCGGAGGCCGCCCATGTGGCGGAGGCAAAATCGCACTCCCATAGTAACCCCTCTCTCCATTCGTGCCATTCGTGGCTAGCTTTTTTTCACTATCTGAATCGCAGCTGCCGGTATTCTTGGCTTGCGTTTTGGTTTCTTGAGTTGAAGATTTTTTGAATGACCTTTATGGCTGAGCGAAGCATCCATAATCATGGCAGCCGCCTTGAATCACTGAGGAGAATCACGAATGGCTTACCTGTTGGGCATCGACGTTTCCACGACCGGCGCCAAGGCATTGCTGATCGATGAACGCGGCAGCGTGGTTGCCGACGCGACCACCGAATACCCGCTCTCGACGCCGCACCCGCTATGGTCGGAGCAATCGCCGGCGGATTGGTGGCAGGGTGTGCGTTCGAGCCTCCAGGCCGCGCTGGCCAAGGCGGGATTGAAGGGCGAGGAGATCAGCGGCGTGGGTCTTACCGGCCAGATGCATGGCCTGGTCATGATGGACAGGTCCGGTCAGGTGTTGCGGCCGGCCATCCTGTGGAACGATCAGCGTACCGGCCCGCAATGTGCAGAAATCACGGAGAGGGCCGGCGGCCTGGACAGATTGCTGGAATTAACCGGCAACGCTGTCCTGCCCGGTTTCACAGCTCCGAAGATCCTCTGGGTGCGGGAGAACGAGCCGGCAGTGTATGAAAAAACGGCGCACATTTTGCTGCCGAAAGATTATGCCCGCTACTGCCTGACCGGAGAATACGCCACGGAAGTCTCCGATGCGTCGGGCACCTCCCTGCTGGATGTGGCACACCGGCGCTGGTCGGAAGCGATGCTGAGTGCTCTCGACCTGCCTAAAGACTGGCTGCCTCGCTGCACAGAATCCCCCGAAGTCTCCGGCAGAATCAGCGCGACCGCGGCACGCGACACCGGCTTGAAAGCGGGCACGCCCGTCGTGGGTGGAGGGGGCGATCAGGCGGCGCAAGCCGTCGGCAGCGGCATCGTCACGGCAGGGATTATCTCAGTCACATCCGGCACGTCCGGCGTGGTGTTTGCTCATGCGGATACGTTTGCCGCGGAATCCAAAGGCCGCTTGCACTCCTTCTGCCATGCTGTCCCTGGCAAATGGCACCTGATGGGAGTGATGCTCTCGGCCGGCGGCTCCTTCCGCTGGTTGCGAGACAGTCTGGGTGAGCCTGAACGAACCGAAGCCTTCAGCCGGGGCGAAGACCCTTACGATTTGCTGACCCGGGCGGCCGCCCGCGCTCCGGCCGGTTGCCAGGGGCTACTATTTTTGCCGTATCTTACCGGCGAGCGCACGCCTCATCCCGATCCGCAGGCTCGCGGCGCGTTCGTCGGCTTGACGGTCCTGCACCGGAAAGATCACATCATACGTTCGGTGCTGGAAGGGGTATCGTTCGGATTGCGCGATTGCCTTGAACTCATTCGGGGGCTCGGCGTGCCTATCGAACAGGTGCGCGCATCGGGTGGGGGCGCGCGTAGCACGCTCTGGCGACAAATCCAGGCGGATGTGTTCGGTAACGAGTTGGTGCTGGTGAATGTCACAGAAGGGGCAGCTTATGGCGCAGCCCTGCTGGCTGGGGTAGGAGCAGGGATTTTTTCAGGCGTGGAGGACGCAGTGGCACAGACAGTGAGAATCACGGATCGCATCGCTCCGATTCCGGCCAATGTGCGTCGTTATCAGGCATTGTACCCAGTGTATCGATCTTTGTACCCTGCACTGGCGCCCAGCTTCCAGGCTCTGTCGTTGATTTCCTAGAGCCTCAAGGCTTAATCGTCAAGCTCCTCATTGTGAGAGGAACCGTGGCGCGGAGAGCCAGGAAAGAAGGCACCGCGCAAAATATTCATGCTTGTCTGGCAATCTATCCAGGATGAGGTCATCCTGGCAGCTCTGGAGGTCTCGTGAAACCTTTCCTTTCTCTCGCGACCGATGTTGATCATATTTTTTGCGATGGGAGTATCAAGTGCTGCCGTCCTGTGGCGCGTCTGCGCTCAGGACAAGCCTCCTTCTGCCCAGGAAGTCCTGGAAAAGTTTATCCAGGTTGCCGGCGGCAAGCCGGCCTATGAAAAAGTCCATAACCAGGTCATTACGGGAACGGTCGAGTTTGTGGAGGCGGGGTTCAAAGGGACAACCACTGAATACCGGGCGTTTCCCAACAAAGTCTACAGGGCCGTTGAACTGGCAGGAGTCGGAAAAATCGAAGCCGGCACGGATGGACGCGTCGCCTGGGAACGTTCTTCCGAATCAGGGCCAAGGGTGAAAACAGGAGAAGAAGGAGCGGCAGCGCTGCGCGAGGCCAGTTTCAATGCCTCACTCCGTTGGCGTGATCTTTACACCAAAGTGGAACTGGCCAACGAGGAAAACGTCGACAAACGACCATGCTATAAAATCGTGCTGACCCCGAAAGATGGGAAGCCAGTCACACAATATTATGATGAAAAAACGGGTCTGCTCGTGAAGATTGCCATGGTGAGTTTGACGCCGACGATGGGCGAAGTCGCCACCGAAACCTACCTTGGTGATTACCGGACCATCGAAGGGATTCAGGTTCCACACCTGGTGAGAAGACTGGTGCTCGACCAGCAGATTGTCACCCACATCGAGAGTGTCCAGTTTAATGCGGAGATCCCGAAGGACCGCTTCGACCTGCCCGAAGATGTCCAGGCATTGATCCTCAAAAAATAGGCCCCCAAATCCTTCGGCTCCACCCGCAAACCAAGCCGAAGCTCAACTGCTCACCAAAGAGGCTGCAGAATACTTGGATGCTCTTCAAGTTGTCCAACTGCAGGCTTTGCGATCTCTGCATTGGGCGTTGGGATCCACGTTTTGGTTACTAAATGTTCTTCTGGCCTGACCTGGATTCCCTAATCAGGGAAAATTTCCCGTATTTTGGTCTTCTCTATCGCGCTATCCTGTGAGTATACTTGTATTTTCCGGAGGCCGCGCAGACCGAAACGGGGTAGCTCAGACCTACGGGTTCGCAGGGATTTATTGGGAAGAGCGGGTGGACGGGCGTTTGCTCCAACGCTCTCATGGGGTCATGGTGCGGGATGCGGATCGGGAATTGCATGTTGCTGTCGCGTACATATGTGGCCTCGCGACTGCACCCAGGAAATATCCATGGTGAACCGGAAAACCAGGATTCTGGTCGTCGATGACGAAGAAGCCATGCGCGAAGTACTCGAGATGCGCATGGAGGGGTGGGGGTTTGAAGTGCGGAGCGCCTGCGACGGCCACCAGGCCCAGGAGCTCGCGCGCAGCTACTGCCCGGATATCATCATTTCCGATGTGATCATGCCGGAGCTCTCGGGGCTGGATCTGTTACGTGAGACTCAAATCCGATGGCGTGGACTGTCCCGTAGTTCTGGTGACGGCGCAAGGCAGCATCGATCTTGCCGTTGAGGCCATGAAGCAGGGTGCGCTGGATTTTGTCACCAAACCGCTGGATTACGCCAAATTGAGGGCGATCCTGCAGGTTGCCGAGAATGACCGGGAACTCAAGCGCAAATCTCAGCGTCTCCTAGCACAGCTGGATCAGGGCGGCCTCGGTGATTTCGTCGGCACCAGCAAAGCGATGCGCGAGGTGTATGCCGTGATCCAGAGTCTGAGCTCCACGGATGCGTCCGTGATTATCACCGGCGAGAGCGGCACCGGAAAGGAACTGGCGGCCCGCACCATTCATAAGATGAGCAAGCGCTCTGCCGGGCCGTTCATCGCTGTCAATGCTTCGGCCATTCCAGAAAACCTGATAGAGAGTGAAATCCTCGGCCACGAGAAGGGATCCTTCACCGGTGCCATCGGGACACGGGCGGGCTGTTTCGAGCTCGCAAATCGGGGCACCCTGTTCATGGATGAAATCGCCGAAATGCCTCTGGGACTCCAACCCAAGTTGCTGCGTGTCATCGAGGACCGCAAGGTGCGCCGCCTCGGCGGCGCCCATGAATTCTCTGTCGACGTGCGCGTGATTGCGGCGACCAACAAGGATCCCCGGAATGCCATCGAAGACGGCCGGCTGCGCGAGGATCTGTACTACCGGCTGAATGTGTTCACGATTCTGCTTCCCACGTTGCGTGAGCGCAAGGGGGACATTCCCCTCCTGGCCCAGCACTTCATCCGCGATTTCAACCAGAAGCACGGCACTCATGTCGAGGGCTTGCGAGAGGAGGCGCTCGAGTTGCTCAAAGCTTACCCATGGCCGGGCAACGTCAGGGAGTTGAGAAATGTGATGGAACGAGCGGTGATTCTGGCGCGCGGAGACTGGATAGAAAGCAACCACCTGCCCGTTTATGTTCTCACTCCCAACACCGGCTCTGGCGCCAGGATCATTCTCCCTGCCAATGTTACGGCCGCCGAAGCCGAAAAGGAGCTGATCCTCAGGACGCTTGAACGAGCCGGCAACAACAAGGCGGAGGCGGCGCGCCAATTGGGGCTTGACGTAAAGACTATCCGGAACAAGCTCAAATTCTATGGCGTGGAGTAGAACGACGGCGTTTCGTTGTGCCTGGGGGAATGGCGTTCAATTAGGGCGCCAGCAAACCGAGTTAAGCGGGAAAATGACCCTGAAAGGGTCCAACGGTGCCATTCGTGCGCGGGGGCGTACCGGCAAGCCATGAAGATTTCGACAAAGATAATTTCAGGCTCTGGCATTTTGATTGCCTTGATGGCCATGCTTCTCGTATTCCAGATCACCACCATCCGTAGCATGCAGTCGACCATTTCGGGACTCTCCACGGTCAACATCCCCGCCGCCTCCATCTCCCTGCAGCTGAGACATGAAATCGACCTGGTGGAGGAATTCACCAAAAAGTCCTTCGCATTACCCGAAACGAGCATGTATCAGGAAAAACTCCAGGGGTCTTGCACAGACTTTGAGGCCGACCTGCAGGAGATTAAATCCAGAGGGCAGACGGAGCAGGCTGCGGCCGATATCAAGCGGCTTGATCAATTGTGGCACAACTTCTCGGGCGAGCTTCGGAACCAGCAGCAAACAGTGCAATCACAGGATGTCCCGGGTGCACCTGGGGTGCTGATCGAGCAGCTTGACCAATTGCGGTCCCAGACCGGCAGCGTTTATGTAGCTTTACTCGACGGCATTAGAGCCGAAGTGGATGCTTCCCGCCGAACCGGAATACATGCCGAGAGTTTCTCCTGGATCCTCGCCGCGGTTGCCCTGCTGTTGAGCGCTTTGGTTTCCTTCTTCATTGTCCAGTCCATATCCTCCCCCTTGAAACAGTTGACTCAGGGAACCCGCGCGATTTCGGAAGGCAAGTTCTTCTATCGCCTGGATACCACTCGTTATGACGAGTTCGGCCAGCTGGCCAAGGACTTCAATACCATGACCCGCCGGCTGAACGAGCTCGATCAGATGAAAAAGGACTTCGTGGCGCATGTCTCCCATGAGCTGAAGGTACCGCTGGCTTCCATGCAGGAAACCAACCGGCTTTTGCTTGAGTTGATTCCGGGCCCACTAAGCGACAAGCAGCGCCGCCTGCTCGAACTCAACCTCGCCAGCGGACAGCGACTATCCGCCATGATCGGCAATCTCCTCGATTTGTCGCGCATGGAGGCCGGAGTCATGGAGTACGAATTGAAATCCAATAATCTGGCCGAACTGGTCCGGAGCGCAGCCGCCGACCTTCAGGCGTTTGCCGGCGAGCGCGGGCTGGAGCTGGAAGTCGAGGTCCCTGAGCCGACTATGATGGTAGAATGTGACGGGGATCGGGTCATGCAGATTATCAGGAACCTGATCGGCAATGCTGTCAAGTTTTCCCCCAGGGACGGGCAGATCCGTGTTCGGGTTGCGACAACTCCGGAGCTGCCCCCAGGCATGCCACAAGCTTGGCGCGGCAAGGTCCTATCCCCCGCAAATGGAAGACCATTTGCTTTGGTCTCGGTCACCGATTCCGGCCCAGGGGTGCCGGATGAGCACAAGGAGAAGATCTTCGAGAAATTTCACCAAGTGAAGCAAGGGAAAAAAATCCCAGGCCAGGGAGCAGGCCTTGGCTTGGCCATATCTACGACCATCGCCGAAGCCCACCGTGGCGCACTTTGGGTCGAGGATAATCCTGACGGGGGCAGCGTCTTTTTTTTATTGATTCCTCCGGGCGATATCGATGGTGGAGTGACCTACCGGGCATCGAGCCCTATCTGAGGCTGGCCTGACCGTGATGGGTTCGCGTCGATCGCTTCTGAAAGATGAACTGAGTTAAACGGATGAGAACCAGAAGTTTAATGCTGGTCTTTTTGGGAACCTCTCTGTGGATGGGGGCGTGTCACAAGGCACCGGTGCACCCCGTCAGTGGCCCGCCACCAACACTGCCGCCCATGCCCGTTTCCCCGCCTCCCCCGGTTCCGGTGCCGTCAACCTGGCCCGAGCTGCCGTTGCCGCCTTCGGTGCTTTCCGCCCCGCCGGAGCCGCTGCTCCCCAGGAATTACCGCGACGGCGAGACCAGTTTTCAGACCGGCAAGTATGCCGACGCCATCCGCTCCTACGAGAAGTATCTGCTGGAAGATCCCGTGACCCAGTATCGGGATGTAGCCATGTTTAAGCTTGGGCTGGCGCATACCCTGGCTTGTGCTTCGGCGGAATGTCGCGCGCGGTCGCTGCAACAATCGCAGGTGCAGTTCAGACACCTCGTTTCCCTCTTCCCGAAGAGTCCCTTTAGCACAGAAGCGCGCTTCATTCTCAGCCTGCAGAATGACATTGAGAAAATGAGAGCGGATGCCAAGTCCCAGGAAGAGAAGATTAAAAAGCTGACGGACGAACTCGAGCGGCTCAAGAAAATAGACCTTGAACGCCAGACGTTGCGGACCAAAAAATGATTTTCTGTGGCCCTTCTCCGGCCGCCTCAACGGAAAAGGTGCCTGTAGCGCGTACGATGCCAGGATTTCCCGCAAATCTTTTCATTTGTAAAAGCAGGACTTGTGGCATAATACACACCGCCGCCCCTAAGCGCTTCCTTTCAGGAGTTTGCGGATAGGAATCCGAGGGCCCGGTTTTTGGAAGGGTCAGCCCCTCGTGACGGTATGCGAGTGTGTCAGGAAACCCCTAAAACATTAACCTCAATTGTATAGATGGTTGCGATGAGATCACTAACCAGCAAGTTATCATTCGGTTGCTGTCTGTGTATTATAATCCTGCTCTTCGCCGGAGCGGTTTTCGCCGCCGGCACGAACACACTGAACATCAAATGTGTAGATGAGTCAGGCAAAGCCGTGGCCGGCGCCAAAGTGCAGATTTTGCTGTTCGGCAGCGGCGGTAAAAACTGGCAGAACAAGACAGCGGACAAGGATGGCGTGGCGAAATACGACAAGCTCGATGACGGCGCTTACCGGGTCGTGGCGCGTCCGGAAGGCATGGCCCCCGGGCTTTATGAGCCGGTCATCCTCAAAGGCGGAGCCCAGGAATCGATTACGGTCAAGTGTCCCGCAGGCGACCCTCTGAAGAAGTTTTACTGGGAAGATGATCCAACGAATCAGAAAGCCATCGAAACTTTGAGGCAGGCGGTGGCCAAGATGAACGAGCAAACGAACGAGCAAACGAACGACCAGAAGTATGAGGATGCGGAAAAGCTGTTCGCGAGCTCTCTCGAATTGAATCCTTCGAATCCGGACACACTTTTCTACTTCGGCTTCTGCCTGGCGCAGGAGAGGAAATGGGATGCGGCGAAGGAGAGTTTCCAGAAAGCGTTAAACATGGCCAATGCGCAGGTAATGAGTTTGCCTCCGCCAAAGGAAACCAAGGACGCAAAAGGCGTAGTCCAACCGCCTCCGACGCCACAAATTGTGATCCTGCAGAACAACGCCAGGGCCATGATCGCAATGCTGCCCGGTTTGAAGATCAAAGTCGAGGGCACGGATGAGATGACCAAGAAGAACTATAAGGGCAGCCATCACCAAGCTGGAGGAAGCGATCAAACTTCTGCCCGGTGATCCTGATGCCCACTACTACCTCGCGCTTGCGTGGGATACGACAAGCAATGGGATGCGGCGGGAAAGTCCATCGACAACGCCATCAAGCTGCGACCCGAAGATAAGACATACACCGATCTGAAATTCCGGCTGGCGACCAATGCCACCCTGGAAAAGGCGAAGGAACTGGCAGATGCCGGAGACAAGGCCTATAACGACAAAGACTATAACGGCGCCTTGAAGAAGTATGAGGAGGCACTGCCGTTGCTCCCGGATCCGGGCCTGCAGGCCAGCGTGTGGGCGCAGATTGGCCGCGCCCGTACCCAGCTCAAACAGTCGGATGCTGCCGTGGATGCCTATAAGCGCGCAATCTCCCTGGCTCCGCAGGATCCCAAGATGAAGCAGGCCTTACAGGCGCACTACGAGGCGATCGCGCAGCAATACCTGAACGACAAGCAGTACGACCAGGGATTTGCCGCCATGTCTGATGCCGGCATTTCTATCTTTGAGAAAGCGAAGAAGTGGGCACAAAGCCCGGAAACAGAGGATCTGGCGATCCTCGCCTACCAGCGGCTCATGAAGACCGAGCCCCAGAACGCCGAAGTGTACTTCGAACTGGGATCCTTGTATTACTTCAACAAGAAGGACTATGCCCGCGCCGAGGAGAATCTGTCCAAATACCTGCAGGTGGGCAAGGACGAGAAATACCTCGAGAACGCCAAGAACATCCTGGCGGTCATCAAGAAGAAGAAGTAGTCAGTTCGACGACAGAACTTAGCCCACTTCACGCATCCATCGGGGCAGAGAGGTAAAGGCAAGAGATTTGGATCTTGCCCTCTTCTCTGCCCCTTTTTATTTGCCCAAGATAACACTGGCATCGGTTGCTTGTTCATGAATAAATTGATCAGTTTTTAATGTAAGGATATGATTATCAATCATGAGCAGACCTTTGCAGATCTACATGAACGAGCATGAGCTGGAATTGCTCGACACCTGGGCTCGCGAGCGCGGCTGGACGAAGTCACATGCGGTGCGCATTGCTATCCGCGCTTTGACGCGTGACCGCGACGAAGATCCGTTGTTCAGGGCCTGCGGAATGATCGAGGGCTTGCCGGAAAATCTTAGCGAGCACATCGACGACTATTTGGAGGAGACCTTCGTTGCGGAAAAAGCAGCTACGACCTATCGGAAGCCACGACGGCGGAGATAGGGTTTACGTGGACACCAGCGCCTGGATTGCCTTTTTCAGCGCCCGCGACCAAAACCACACCGAAGCCGAGCGGCTGTTTCGAGAGGCGGTTTCCAGGAACGTGCTCCTGACCACGACGAATCTTGTGCTTGCCGAGGTTCATCGTCTGATCCTGCACAGAGTTGGTGTGACCGCGGCCGCTCTGGCGCTCCACCGGATCGTGTCCAGCGCCAGGACCTGTGTCGTGTTCGCCTCAGGCGCCCATCATGCGGCCGCGATGGCATGGCTGGCAAAACTCACCAACCACCGCATCACTTACGCCGATGCCGCCGGTTTTGCGGTAATCAAAGATCTCAGGTGCGCCGGATTTTTGAGTTTTGATTCTGATTTTCTCCTCGCCGGTTTCCGCCCCTGGCCTCCGGCGTGACAAGGGAACCATGGTCGCCACCCTATTATCTCCTTTGTGATGACTGCTTCTTCCCCTCCCCTTACTTGGAAGCTTTCCCGTCGGGTGTGCGTTTGTCGCTCACGCCGCAGGCCACGCCGCTCACCGGGTCGACCAGGATCGAGTTGCCGTCACCCTGCCTGCCCTGCAGCTTGATGCTGTGACCCATTTCTTTGAAGTCTTGCCTGGACATCCTGGGGAATTGCGTCGCGCTCGAAGATAGTTTCATCAGGCAGCCACTGGTGATGCAGGCGCGGGGCGTCGACGGCTTGACGCCCGTTCATGCCGAATTCAAGCACGCCGAGGACAATGTTCAGAACCGTGTTGATAATCGTGCGCCCGCCCGGCGAGCCGGTAATCAGCACCACCTTGCCGTTCCGGGTTACGATCGCGGGAGTCATGGAGCTCAACATGCGCTTGCCGGGGACGATCAGGTTGGCTTTGGTGCCGATGTCGCCTGTGGTATTGGTTTCGCCCGGCTTCTTGTTGAAATCCCCCATTTCGTTGTTGAGCAGAAAGCCGGCGCCCTTCACCACGACTCTCGAACCGTACCCGCCCTCGAGAGTAAAGGTGTTGGAAACCGCCATCCCATTCTTGTCGATCACCGAGAAATGAGTGGTTTCCTCGCTCTCGGTGTCCTGCGAAACGGTGACGATATCCCTGCCGAGTTCGACGCTGCTGGAAGCCTTGGCGGGATTGATCGCGGCAGCAAGGTCCTTTGCGTACTTCTTGGCAGTGAGTCTCTGCACCGGGATGGTCCCGAAGTCCGGATCACCCAGGAAGCGAGCTCGGTCGAGATAGGCCCGGCGCATGGCTTCGATGGTCAGGTGCAGGGTCTCGGGAGCATAAGGCGATCGCTTCTTCAGATCGAAGTTTTCCAGGATATTGAGCATCTCGATCAGCGCCACCCCCCCGGAGGAAGGCGGCGGCATGGAAATGATTTCATAACCGCGGAAACTGCCGTAGACCGGTTTTCGTTCCTTCGCCTGGTAGGCTGCCAGATCTTCCTTCGTGATCAAACCGCCGTTGGCCTTCATGTCCTCGGCGATCCGGTCGGCAATCCATCCTTTGTAGAAAACGTCCGCACCTTCGTTCGCGATTGCCGCCAACGTTTTTGCGAGGTCTTTGAGAACGATGCGATCGCCTTCAGCCCACTGGGCGCCGCCAGGCTTGCCGTATGCTTCCACGGATGCCGGGATATTTCCCCATCACGCCGCTGAGCTGCCGGTTGAGACCATTCGCCAGACTCCTGGACAGCACAAAGCCGTCGTCCGCAAGCCGGACGGCCGGGGTCACGACCTCTTTCCAGGGAAGCTTGCCAAAACGTTTGTGCGCCAGTTCGAGCCCGCGCACGGTCCCCGGAACCCCCGGCGCCAGGTATCCTTCATCCGTCAGCCTGCGGATGATCTTATGCTGCTCATCCAGGTACATGTCGGGTTTGGATTTCAGCGGGGCTTTCTCACGATAATCGAAAGTGAAAGCCTTGCCTGAGACGTCACGGACAATCATGAATCCGCCGCCCCCGATATTACCGGCACCGGGAAGCGTAACCGCCAGCGCAAACGCCGTCGCCACTGCGGCATCCACCGCGTTGCCGCCGCGCTGCAGGACGGCAGCCCCCACATCCGATGCCGGAGCCGAGGTCGAGACCACCAGCCCGGCCCTTGAAGGCACGCCCAGATCCTGCGCATCGGTGCCGCCAGTCTGGGCGGCGCCGAGCAATGCGATGCACATGACGATCGGAACCAAAAACCGGATAATTGGCTTCATGGGATTGGATCTCCACAGGTGAAATTGGAGTTCAGGATACGAGCATCCTGATCGGCAAGCAAGAAGAAACAGGGCAGGGCGATAACATCTAAACGCAGTCCTGCATGCGCGCGGCACGCACGCTGTGACGCGTGAAAATGTTGCGCTCTTGCCGCAGGTTTCCTGTGCCGCCCTTTCAGGGCTCTTACCGCTCGATCCCCGCTTCCCAGGGCGTGAGCCCTGGGTAGAGAACCGGAGATCTCAAGCCCTGAAAGGGCGGCACAGAAACACACATGTGGTTCGGCGCCGCAATCGGTTCATTTTTGGAGCAGAAGGCGCATCCCGCGTCTTTGGCAGGTTCGTGCTTAATCGCGAGGTATTTTCACCTGATTCGCTTACAATAGCGGATCAGCAACCGATCCTTGATCTCTGCATTCGGCAGCTGATTCCTTGGGAGGAAATGATCATGCCGGAAATCCGCCAGAACATCGTTACCCGCCAGTGGGTCATCGTCGCGACCGAGCGCGCCCGGCGCCCCGACCAGTTCAGGAGCACCGAGGCGCCGCGCAAGGACTTGCCCCCCCATGATGCCACGTGCCCGTTCTGTCCCGGCAATGAAGGCATGACGCCGGCCGAAACCTATCGTTTTCCACAGTTCGGTCACTGGCAGGTACGCGCATTCCCCAACAAGTTCGCCGCCCTCTCCGCGGACGGGGAGCTCACCCGTCATGTGGATGGGGTCAAGCGGACCATTTCGGGCGTGGGTGTGCATGAGGTCATCGTGGAAAGCCCCGCGCACAACACTTCAATGGCGTTGCTGACCGATAGCGAAGTCGAGAAGGTAATCGCCGCCTACCTCGACCGATATCATAAGGTCTTTACCGATCGACGAGTGGAGGCGGTTACGCTCTTTAAGAACCACGGCGCTGCCGCGGGCACATCACTGCTTCACCCGCATTCGCAATTGATAGGGACGCCGGTCATCCCCACGGAGGTCCGGGAACGGCTTGAAAGGGCGCTCCGCTTCTACGATGAAAACGGCAGTTGCATCTTCTGCGCAACACTGAACGATGAGCTGAAGGATCAGACCCGGCTGGTGGCTGAAAACAAACACTTCGTGGCATTCATTCCTTTTGCCGCGCTATCACCCTTTCATCTGTGGATTTACCCGCGCCGACACACCTCTTCCTTCGGGATGATCACCGCAGACGAAATTACCGGCTTCGCTCGCATCCTGCGGGTGGTGTTGCGCAAAGTCCACTTCGGCTTGAATGATCCCGATTTCAATCTTGTCATGCGCACAGCTCCGAGGGAGTCCAACCACATCCGGTACTATCACTGGTATATGAGCGTAGTGCCGCGCTTGTCAAAGGCCGCGGGATTCGAACTGGGGTCGGGCATGTTCATCAATGTGAGCCGGCCGGAGGATTCGGCGGCTTTCCTGCGCGATGTAGCGGTTGATTAGGTCAGGCTGAGGAGAGTTCAATCGTCGACTCATTTCCTGCGCGCTCACTCCCGGTAAGAAGATGACAACAACATCTCAACGCAGAGGGCGCGGAGGCCGCAGAGAAAGCGTTTTTTGGATCATTTGTCTATGCGCCCTCAGCGGTGAGATTTTGCTATTCTCACAAGAGCGACAAACGTCGGGATGCAGTGCAAGTGCCTTTCAGCATCAAGTTGACGTGAGGCTGCGGTCTTATCGTATAATCACGTTATTTGAAGACAGTTCAAGCGCGCAATCGCTGTTCCCTATTAAGGCCTTCCACGGTATCAAAATGAAGTCAGAGGCGCCGGATCCTGAAACCGGGACGAACGAGAGGGACCCGAACATCCATCCCAAGGCGGTCTCCGATATAATGCCGTTGGTATATGACGAGCTGCGCAAGTTGGCGCGTCACTACCTGAGGCGCGAGCGGCCGGGGCAATCGCTGCAGGCGACGGCGCTCGTCAATGAAGCCTATTTGCGATTAAAGCGTGACAAACGGCAGCCCTGGCAGAATCGCACTCATTTCTTCGCGATCGCAGCAAACTCCATGCGCCAAATCCTAGTGGAACGAGCTCGCGCCCGCAATGCCGCCAAGCGGGGCGGTTCCCGGATCCGGATCAGTCTGAGCGAGGCGGTGGCTGCCGAGGGCGAGATGTCGCTGGATCTCCTGGCTCTCGATCAGGCGCTGACCAGGCTGGCTGCCTTGGACCCGGAGCATGCGCGCATCGTCGAGCTTCGCTTCTTCGCCGGCTTGAGCATCGAGGAGTCCGCCGAGGCCATGGCGATATCCGCCGCCACCGTGAAGCGGGGGTGGAACCTGGCGCGGGCCTGGCTCAAGCGCGAGATGGAGAAGGAAGGCCGGCATGGAGCCTGAGCGCTGGCGGCAGCTCAAGAGCATATTCAACCGGGCGCTGGAAGTGGACCCGGCGCGCCGGGCCGCGTTCTTGAATCAAGCCTGCGCAGGCGACGAAGTGTTGCGAGCCGAAGTTGAATCCCTGCTCGCCAGCCACGATCAGTCGGCGGGCTTCCTTGAAAAGCCGGCTTACGAGGCGGCTGCGGAGCTGATCGATCGCGACTCGGGTGAACTGCTGCCCGGGTCCAGGCTGGGACCCTACACTGTCAGCAAAAAACTCGGCCAGGGGGGCATGGGGGTCGTCTACCTCGCAATTGACACTCGCCTGGGACGTCCCGTGGCGATCAAGGCGCTCGCGCCTCAACATATGAGCGATGTCGAACATCGGGAGCGCTTGCGTCGGGAGGCCAGAGTCGCTGCGACCCTGTCCCATCCGTCGATCGCCACCGTCTATGCACTCGAGGAGTACGAAGGCCAGCTCTATATCGTCTGTGAATATGTACGCGGCCAGACACTCCATGAGGAGTTGGCCTCGGGGCCGCTCCCGCCGCATCTAGTGCTCGATACGGCCATTGAGGTGGCGCGCGCGCTGGTCGCGGCACACGAACAGGGCATTATTCATCGCGACCTCAAGCCGGAAAATGTGATCCGCACGCCGGAGGGGACGCTCAAGGTTCTCGACTTCGGACTTGCCCGGTTTCAAGCCCTCCGTCCCGGGGATTCATTTCTCCCGACCCGCTTGACGAAAGCGGGCGTGTTCCTGGGGACTCCGGCCTACGCATCACCCGAACAACTGCTGGGGATCGAGGTCGACTTCCACACCGACATATTCTCTTTCGGGGTCATGCTATACGAATTGGCATCCGGCATTCATCCTTTCGCCGCGTCGGATTCCGTTGCCACCATCGCGCGCATCCTGGAGGCAGAGCCCACGGATCTTGCCCAGCTCAGACCCATAGTGCCTCCTGGCTTGGAAGCGATCGTCCACCGCTGTTTGCGCAAGAGCCGGGAACAGCGGTATGCCTCGGCTCGCGCTCTCCTGGCCGACCTGGAGCAAATCGGAAGTGAAATCGCCAAAGCTTCGCTGCGCCGGTCGCAGCCGAGCCCAATTCCCACACCGCCAGTTCCCACTCCCAAGTTGCACCCGCTCTGGTGGTGGCAATTCCATCAAGCCTGGATTGGCTTCACCTACTACGGGATGCTTTATCCGATGTGGCAGGTGAAGGTGTGGACGCCCGGCCGCTGGGGACCGCTGTTCTTCTTCCTGTGCCTGGGATCGGTCGGAATTGCGGCCAACCTGCGTTTTTATCTCTGGTTCGCCTCCGGGTTCTATCCGGAGGAGCTTCCCGAGTTGCGCCGGCGCGTCGCCCCATGGATCCGCTGGGCGGATGTCGGCTTCGTTTCGCTGCTGCTGATCGGCGGTTTTGCCATCATCGGCGAGCACGAGATCATCGCAACCCTGCTGATCGGAGTCGCCATCGCCATCCTGGGCGCATTCCTGCTCATCGAGCCCACGACCACCCGTGCGGCCTTTGAAGCAAAAATGACCAACGGGCCGCCAAGTCGCCAATGATGCGCGGCCGCACCCAAGTGCAGGAAAATTAATGGCCTTCTTAAGACAACCACGAATGACACTAATGGGCAAGCAGTTCGTGTCATTCGTGGCTGCTTCTGCAGTTTGGAGGCGGGGAAAATTCGGAACAGATCCCCATGCGCGTGGCGCGCACCCTGCGACGCATGAAAAGCTCATGCCTCCCTGGTGGGCATTTGTCCGAATCGGTATCGGAATCGGTATCGGGATTGCAATCGCGATCGCAATCGGCTTTTGCACACGAGCAAGACCGATTGCGACTGCGACTGCGATTGCGACCCCGATACCGATTATGACGATTTTGGCTTTCTGCTTCTATTTTCGGAACAGTCTCCCATGCGCCGGGGCGCACCCCTGACGCATGAAAATGTTGCGCTCTCGCCGCAGGTTTCCTGTGCCGCCCTTTCAGGGCTCTTACCACCCGATTCCCGCTTCCCAGGGCTCACGCCCTGGGCTCTGCTGCTCCACCCCTTCGGGGTTTTTAAGGTCGTGCAATCCTTAGCTCTGACAGGGCGGGACAGCAAAGCCCAGGGCGTGAGCCCTGGGTAGAGAACCGGAGATCTCAAGCCCTGAAAGGGCGGCACAGAAACGCACAAGTGGTTTGGCGCCGCAATCGGTTCTATTTTCGAAGCAGATCCCAGGGAGGCGGAGCATCTTTGGATTTGCGCGTTGATATCAGCGACCGCCTCAAGAGTCCCTTCGCCCTGTGATTCGATTCCGGAACACGAACCGGTCGCCGGCGATAAAATTCAGCACTGCGCAAACCGCGATCGACAGGGTATTGGCGGTCAGATAATGAACGGGCAGAGTGTTCAGGAACAGGCGCATAAAGAAGATGTTGCCCACAACGGACAAGGCGCCGTTGGTGAGATTGAAGCGCAGGAACCTCCGTGAAGCACCCATCCAACCCGGATCCTGACGGTCGGCCCAGGTCCAGCGCTCATGCCACATGAAATTGTGAACGACGGCAGTCTCCACCGCCAGAACCGTAGCCGGCAGATATCCCCATTGGAGCGCGCCCATAAAAAGTGTCAGCGCGGCGAGCTGCACTACAAATCCCAAGGCCCCTACAACATTGAAAACCAGCCAGCGGCGCAGCGATGCCGGCATTTCCCGGGGCGCCATCGAATTGGAACAGAGTGTCGGCATATGCCTCATCAGCGCGGCAGCGGTTCAGACTTGTACAGGGCCCGGGTGTTTCGGATGGAGGAAACCACCATAGCCAGGGCCATGCCCGTGATGGCCACAATTCCCCCGACATCGAACAAAAGAAAACGTCCCGCCCGGCCCAACCCCACGGTTGGATCATGTAGAAGGTAGAGTGTGCCAATCGCGAGCAGGATGCGCAATTCGGTCGGACCGAACTTCATAAACGTCATGCGAAACACGCAGCGTACATGAGTGGCCAGATAGACCTCAGCTTCCACCATCAGGAAGGCGGCCAGCATCCCCAGGGCAATCAATGGGGTCATGAAGCCGGAGAGAGCCAGACCTCCCAGAAGGAAGAAGGTGCCGACCAGATCCACAACGTGATCCACATAAAATCCGTAACGCGGCCTCTGCCGGTTGCGCACGCGCGCCAGCGTGCCATCGAGGCTGTCGCCGAACCAGTTGATGGCCAGCGATACAACCACGAATAGCAAGGCGCGCCGATCCACGCTGCCTGCCCAATAGCAGGCGCCGCCCAGGAGCATGGCCAAGAGCCCAAGCAAGGTCAGGTGGTCGGAGGTCACCCAGGCAGGCATGCGTTCTGCCAGATAATGCAGGGCACGCTTTTCCGGCGCGGCCAGCAGGCTTTCGTTTTCCCGGATGTGCATCTGCTGCGCTTCAGCTAACATAAGTCCTCCTCCTGCCAGGTTCTCGCAAGTAGGCGCCGGGCGCCGCACGGCGCGCCCATGCGGTTTTCCTTGGATTCAAGTCCCGGCCGAAGAAGCTGTCCCAACACTCATGCGCCGGATGATATGCCAGCGTCTTCTGCTCGGGAGGGGCGGAAAAGTGCCTCTGAAACTGAAGGTCTGCCTTCGCTCCTCCAGGGCTCTGGCACCGTGCTTGCCTTAGCCGGGGGCAGCGCCGCTGCGCGGCTCACCCCCGGCTGCTTTCTCGGCGTCCCTCCGGGACGCCCAGATGTGAGACAGTCTCGACGGCCAGGGCCACTTGCCGGGTTCGCGGATTTTTCCCGCTCCGACATGTAATGCGAATTTGGTCGTCGGGGTGGCTCAAAATTTTTTCGAAGAGAAATTGATCCTTTTACTTTTTCGCTTGACAGATACCGCCTGATGCAATTATACTGAATGTAGTTCAGTTAATGAAAGGTATTATTAGATGGGAACCAGGGAGCGGCGGCAGCGGGAAGCGGATAACCGGCGGCAGGAGATCCTCGACGCGGCGCAGCGGCTGTTCTGGAAGAACGGTTACGCCGGCACCTCGATCCCTCAGATCGCCAAAGAGGCGGAACTGGCCCCGGGCACGATCTATCTGTACTTCCCCAGCAAGGAAGCCCTGTATGTCGAACTGCTCATGGAAGGCTATCAGATCCTGCACGATCGCCTGGCTGTGGAGGCGCGCCGCCCGGTGCCGCCTGAGGAACAGGCTGCTCGCCTGCTGGACGTCTTCCTCAACTTCGCACGGGAATTCCCCGAATACTACGAGATCATTTTCTTTCTGGTGCAAAGAGAGCGCAACGGCGGCTGGGAGGGGCACTTTCCGGCTGATGCCATCGCCCGAGTCCGGGCACACGAAATTGCCTGCAAAACCCTGGCGTCCCACATCCTGGAGCGGGCCGGCTCCAGGGATCCAAAGAGCCGCTCCGACACCGTCGAGGCGGTCTGGAGCATGCTGTCCGGCGTGATCTTCCACTTCCGGAGCGATCCCGCCGGCCGGCGCGTAGCGGCACGCGCCAAGGAGATGATCCTGGCCGCGATTTTTTCAGGCCACCCGAGTTGATTTTTTTTGGCTTTCTTATGAATTATATTCATTTTATGACGAGCGTTCATATGAAGATTTCAGACCCGTCCAATCAACCCAGTCCAAATCAACCCATGGAGGCAACTATGTGTAAACTTACGCGTGTGCGAGTATTTCTCTGCGTTCTGGGACTGCTCCTCGTCGTCCCCGTCGTCGCTCACTGCCAGACCACCGTGCGCATCGGTACCTACGACTCCAGAGCCGTGGCCCTGGCCTATTACAACTCTGTCGAACAACGGCAGGTTTCACAAAACATGCAGGCAGAGTATCAGAAAGCCAAGGCCGACGGCGACGAGGCGAAGATCAAAGAGCTGGAGGCGGCAGGGCCCGCCCGGCAGGAACTGATGCACCAGCAGGTTTTCAGCTCCTGCACCATCAGCAACATCATGGTGGCAGTGCAGGACAAGATTCCCGTCATCGCGCGCGATGCCCGGGTTGTGCTGATGGCTTCGAAATGGGACGTAACCTACCGGGACTCTTCCATCGAATACCTGGATGTGACCATGCAACTGGTCAAACTCTTCAACCCGGAGGAGAAAGTCTTGAAATGGATCGAAGAGATGAAGTCGCAGCCGCCGATCCCGATCGATAAGCTGCCGCGCGGAGTGAACTACTGACAGGGACAGGTCCGGCCCGGCCCGGGTTCGCTGGATTGCTTGCACCTGTGCCGGCCTTCGGACTAGAATCGCAGCATCATCCTTCATCCGATGATGCGATCTCCCGGGCCTGCCGGATCATTGCATACTGCGCCGAACGACTCGCTTGCAGGACAACCAAAGTGCCTGCACGGCATGGGATGCGGCATGCGGATATCGGCTGGGGAATTCGCGAAGCACTGCGGTTCTCGTTGACAACATAAGGCGCCATTTCACGAGGCGAAGGTTATGAAAATCGACGTTGAGGTGCCCGACAAAACCTGGCAGTCCAGCTTCTGGGCGCTGATCATAACTCAGTTTCAGGGCGCGTTCAGCGACAATGCCTACAAATTCATGTTGATCTTCATGTTTACTGCCAGCAGCCTGACGCTTGGCGCCCGCGATCGCCTGATTTTCATGGTGGCGGCTCTGTTTTCCGTTCCCTTCATCCTGTTTTCCCTGCCCGGCGGCTACCTCGCGGATCGTTACAGCAAGCGCACCGTAACGGTAGGCACCAAGCTTCTCGAAATCGTCGTCATGCTGATCGCCTTGGCCGGACTCGCACTCGGCAACCTGCCGTTGCAACTGGTCGCGGTCTTCCTGTTGAGTACGCAAGCGGCTTTCTTCGGCCCGTCCAAGTATGGGCTCCTGCCGGAACTGTTGCCGCAGCAGCGCCTGTCGTGGGGCAATGGCGTAATCGAGTTGGGCACTTTTCTGGCGATCATCGCCGGCACGCTCGCAGGAGGCATGCTGGCCGCTGGCTTCCGGGGCGCGCAGGTCTGGTCGGGATTGATCCTGCTCGGGCTGGCGGTTATTGGCCTGATGACCAGCCTGGGTATCGGCCACATGCCGGCGGCCGCCCCGACAAAAAAATGGGGCAACTTTCGAGCCGATCTGTTACTGCAACTCCGCCTAATGCGCCAGGACCGGACCCTGTTGCTCGCCATCCTGGGGAATACCTACATCTGGATGCTGGCCGCGCTGCTCCAGCTCAACATCGTGTTTTACGGCACGGATGTCCTTCATCTCACCGAGAGCGAAAATGGCATTCTGCAGGCCTCCTTGGCCATCGGCATCGGCATCGGCAGCCTGCTCGCCGGGTATTTGTCGCAGAACAAAATCGAATACGGCCTCGTGCCCCTGGGCTCGATTGGGATTACAGTCTTCGGCATATTGCTGTATCGCCCTAGTCTCACTCTGAGTTCCGTCGCGATCAACCTGGGCCTGCTTGGCCTGTTTGGCGGATTCTTCGTTGTGCCTGTGAATGCCCTGATTCAGCACCGCCCAGATCCGGAGCAGAAGGGGGGCATAATCGCCTGGGCGAACCAATTTTCTTTTATAGGGATCTTCATTGCCTCCGGCCTTTATTACCTGATGGCCTCGGTAATGAAGCTCACTCCGCCGGCCATATTTCTTTGCGGTGCCCTCATGACGGTGGCTGCAACCCTTTACATCCTCGCTATTCTGCCGGATGCGTTCCTGCGCCTGCTACTGTGGTTGCTCACACATTCGATCTATCGCATCCGGATTGAAGGGCGCAACAACATCCCGGCTAAGGGCGGTGCGTTGCTGGTCTGCAACCACTTGTCCTTCATCGACGCCATGCTTCTGATGGCCTCCACCGACCGCCGTGTGCGCTTTATCATGCTCAAGGACTTCTACGACCATCCCATTATTCACCCCTTTGCGCGCATCATGGAAGCCATCCCGATTTCTTCCAGACTGCGCCCGCGCGACCTGATCCACTCGCTCCGGGTAGCTAGCGCTGCGATTCAGGGGGGCAGAGTGGTTTGCATCTTTGCCGAGGGGCAGATTACCCGCATCGGCCAGCTCCTGCCGTTCCGGCGCGGGCTTCGAGCGGATCATGAAGGGGGTCGATGCGCCGATTATCCCGGTCAATCTGGATGGTGTCTGGGGCAGCATATTCAGCTTCGATCGCGGCCGCTTCCTCTGGAAGCGTCCCAGACGATCTCTCCATCCCGTGACGGTCAGCTACGGTCGCCCGCTGCCGCCAACGTCCACTGCCTTTGAGGTCAGGCAGGCGGTTCAGGATCTGCATAGCGAGGCTTATCGAAATCACAAGGCGGGGATGAAGCCCCTGCATCGGACCTTCGTGCGCGTGGCGCGCCGGCATCCTTACCGGTTTTCCATGGCGGACGGTCGTGTCCCCAGGATGCGCGCCGGCTCGGCTCTTGACGCGCACGATTTTTCTCGGCCGCCGCATAAAGCACGCCTGGCGCGGGCAGAAGATGGTCGGCATTCTGCTACCCCCTTCCGTCGCAGGCTCGCTGGTGAACTTCGCCGCGCTCCTTGTCGGGCAAGGTTCCGGTCAACCTGAATTACACCGCCTCCAACCAGGTTCTGGCCGCCTGCGCCAGCCAGTGCGAGCATCCGCACGGTGGTGACATCGCAGGCCTTTCTCGAGAAGGTCAATCTGGAGGTGCCGGGAGAGAAGATCCTACTCGAGGATCTGGCGGCCGGCGCCCGCCTCGGAGAGAAGCTGCTTGCGCTCTTGATGACCTGGATCCTACCCGTCCGCATGCTGGAAAAGGCGCTTGGGGCCGGGGCCGTCCCCTACGCTGGATGATTTGGCGACAGTCATTTTCTCCAGCGGCAGCACCGGGGATCCCAAAGGCGTAATGTTGACCCACTACAACATCGCCTCGAATGTCGAACAACTCGGCCAGGTTTTCTCGCTCGGCAGGAAGGATCGCATCCTCGGCGTGCTGCCGTTTTTCCACTCCTTCGGATTTACCGGTACCTTCGCGCTTCCCCTGGCGCTCGGCGCCGGCGTCATTTACCACACCAGTCCCCTCGATGCGGCCGCAATTGGCGAGCTGGTGCGTAAATATGCCGTAACCTTCCTTGTGGCAACGCCGACCTTCCTGCTGGGATATATCCGCCGCTGCGAGCCCGAGGATTTTGGCAGCCTCGATTATGCGCTAGTAGGTGCGGAGAAGCTTCAGGAGCGCGTGGCGCAGGCTTTCGAGGACCGGTTCGGCTTGCGCCCTCTCGAAGCATACGGCTGCACCGAATGCTCGCCCGCCGTTGCGGTCAACGCCCGCGATTACCGTGCGCCCGGATATCGACAGGTCGGTGCGAAGCGCGGGAAAATCGGCCACCCGCTGCCCGGCGTCAGCGTGCGCATCGTTGATCCGGAGACCATGAATCCTCTGGGCGTCAACCAGCCAGGACTGCTGCTCGTGCGCGGCCCCAACGTCATGAAAGGCTACCTCGGCAGGCCCGAAAAAACTGCCGAGGTATTGCGCGACGGCTGGTATGTCACCGGAGATATCGCAGCCATCGACGAGGACGGGTTTCTGGCCATCACAGACCGCTTGAGCCGCTTCAGCAAAATCGGTGGTGAGATGGTTCCGCATTTGAAGATCGAGGAGAAACTGCAGGAGATTGCCGGCGTCACCGAACAAGTCTTTGCAGTCACCGGCGTGCCGGATGAAAAAAAGGGGGAGCGTCTGGTGGTGCTGCACACGCTCCCCGCAGACAGGCTGAACGAGTGCATCGGCCGGATGACCCGAATGGGATTGCCCAATCTCTGGGTGCCGCGCCCCGATTCCTACTTCCATGTCCAGGCCTTGCCTTATCTTGGCTCGGGGAAGCTCGACCTGCGCCGCATCCGTGAGCTTGCCGGCGAATGTGTCAACCAGCATACGGCCATGGATGCGACCCAGGAGCTTGAAAATAAATGATCCTTTTAAGGCAGCCACGAATGACACGAATGGGCACGAACTTCCTAGGAGGTAAAAGTTCGTGTCATTGGTGGCTGCTTTTGCAGTTCCCAGGAGAGTTATCTTCGGAGCAGTTACAAACCGTTCATCATTCGAGGTGTCTTGGAGGCTATCATGGAGGGTTTCCTAATACTCTTATTGATATCGCTTTACGGATGGCTGATTTACCGCACTCTCAGCCACGGAAAAGATCTGCGGGAGATCCAAAAACAGGTCCCGCCTCTCGCTCACGACATCCAGCGGCTTGAAAACCAGTTGAAGAAACTGAAGAACGAGATACATGCCCATCAGGAGAAGCGGGCATCAAAACCCGTCACGGCGACCCCGGTTCCGGCCCAGCCACCCCATCCGGCAGGAACAGAGGCACAATTACCGGCGATCACAAAGCCGACTGCCGCTGCGGTTGATGTCCTCAGATCAATTCCTGTCAAGCCCATGGATATCAACAAGGAAAAGATCGATTTGCCCCCGAGTACTACGCCGGCTCAGGTCCTGCCGCCAATTGTTGCCCCGGTTGCTCCGCCGTCTGCCACTCCTTCCCCTGCTGCCCAACAGGCAAAGGCAGCAGAGCCGGCACTCCCGTTTGCCTCTAAGCCCCGTCGCCCGACAGGTCCGGAAAAACCGAGGTTTGATTGGGAGTCCATCATCGGCGTGAAGTTCTTTTCCTGGGTTGCCGGGATCGCAATGGTGGTAGCCGCCATTTTCTTCCTCAGTTACTCGATCGACAAGGGTTGGCTGCAGCCCCCGGTTCAGATGACCATCGGCATTATCGTGGGATTAGGACTCTTGATATTGTGCGAACTCAAGGCGGCAAACAAATACCGGATCACGGCCAACGCCATAGATGCGTCTGCAGTGGCAATCCTGTTTGCCACATTTTTTGCTGCGCACGCCCTTTGGCAACTGATCGGCGCCGGTGTGTCATTTCTATTTCTCGTGCTTGTGGCCATCGTGGCAGTTTTGCTTTCCATTCGGCGTGATTCTCTCTTCATCGCCCTTCTCGGACTCATGGGAGGATTTGCAACTCCCGCGCTCCTATCCACCGGCGAGAACCAGCCGATCGGACTCTTCAGCTATCTCCTCCTCCTCAATGCCGGGCTGGCATGGGTCGCCGTCAAAAAGAAATGGCCCCTGCTGACCGTCCTGACTCTGGTGTTGACGACTCTCTACCAGTGGGGATGGGTGATGAAGTTTCTGACCGCAGGTCAGTTGCCGCTGGCAGGAGGCATCTTCCTGGTTTTTCCGATCCTGACGTTTGTCACCTTGATTCTTGGCAGGCACGGCGAAAAAAAGGAAGACAGCGATTCCGTCTATGAGAGGAGCATGGAGTTGAGTTCTTTGATGCCTGTGCTCTTCGCCGGATACATGGCATCGGTGTCGGGCTACGGCAATCAATATCTCATTCTGTTTGGATTTCTCTTCCTGCTTGCCGCCGGGCTTTTCGCGATTGCCCTGGCCCGCGGCCGGGAGATCCTGCATTTTGCCGGGGCAATCTCCACACTTGTGGTGTTCGCAATGTGGTTCACAAATTCCTATAACAGCAGCGCATGGCCGGCAATCCTCGGCTTCCTTGTCCTCTTCGTGCTTTTCTATCTTGCTGCTCCGCTCCTCGCCTCCCGGTTGAACCGAGAATTCACCGGCCTGGGAAGCCGCGCCGTGTTTGCGGCCCCGCTTCTGCTGCCGGCCTTCGCTGTTCTCATTGCGATCAAGCCGCTCTGTGCAGCTCCGGGGATGATTTTCGCGGTGCTCTTCCTGCTCATGGCGGCAGCATCGGCGTTTGCAGCCTTCACCCAGCAGGGGGCGATCTATTATCTCGCAGCGTTCTTTGCCCTGGTGGCCGAGGCGGTGTGGTCGGCAAAATTCCTTACTGCGGAGCGCCTCATTCCAGGGTTGGCGATCTACGGCATTTTCGGTTTGTTCTACATCGGCACCCCAATGGCAGCGCGCCGATGGCGCAAGACACTTCGTCCGGAAGCAGGCGGCGCGGTATTGGTTCTTGTCAGTCTGGCGCTGCTGTTTTTCCTCGCCCACCATGGCGGCATCGCCCTCTGGGGACTGGCACTGTTACTGCTCATCCTCAACCTCGGACTCCTGCTGGAAGGCTCGGCGGCCAGGTTTCCCAGGCTCTCGATGGCAGGCATCATTTTGTCCTGGGCTGTCCTCGGCTATTTCTGGTCCCATGCCGCGCTGGCCGAGATTCTGATCCCCGCACTCGCTGTCGTGGCCGGTTTCGCGATCGTGGCCATCGCCGGAACGATCTGGCTCCAAAAGCAGTCCGGCGGCGCGGACTTGGCGCTATTGGGAAACGGCATATTTCTCGGCCTCGTAGGACATCTATTCCTGTTCGTGGTCGCCGCGCAAAGATCACTGGCAGTTCCTCCGTATCCACTCCTGGCTGTGCTTCTTGTCCTTGACCTCACAGCAGGCATGGCGGTGCTTTACACGCGCCGTCATGAGCTCCTGATCGCAGCCATGGGAGCCTCCGCCCTGATCTTGATTGTCTGGGTAAACGTCGCGGTAGAAGCTCCTTACCCGAGCTTTGCGATTCTCTCAGCGATTGCCTTGGCGCTGTTCAGTTTCATTTGGATCTATCTGGTGAAGCGCATCGGCATCAAGACGGATCGCTATGCCGACACGGCTGCCATGACGGTCTTCCTGGCACAACTCGTCACTATTTTTGCGGCACAGCAATCTGGTGCGCCTGGAGTTGCATTCCTGGTCTGCGCTCACCTGCTCTTCCTCGGTGCACTCTGCGGTCTGGCATGGTACCGTTCCCAGCATTTCCTCGTGACTCTCGCTGTCGTGCCGACGTCGGCCGCAGTTGGACTCTGGATGGGACTGCATGCCGGACCCGAAGACTGGCATTCCCAATTGCTTTTCGCTGGACTCATTTACCTCGTTTTTCTTGCCTATCCGATGCTTCTTGGCCGCCGCGCCGGCTCTTCCCTGCACCCATACCTGGCTGCCGTGCTCGCGAGTGTGCCGTTTTTCTTCGAGGCAAATTACACGATCGAGGCGGTCGGCTATGGCAATATCATTGGAATTTTGCCGGTGGTGCAAGCCCTGCTAATCGCAGTACTGCTCCTGAATCTGCTCCGTATCGATCCTCCCGGAGCACGCGTCCTGGGACGATTAGCCCTAGTCGCAGCCGCAGCACTGGCGTTCGTTACCGTGGCAATCCCATTGCAGCTCGAGAATCAGTGGATCACGATTGCGTGGGCGCTTGAAGGCGCGGCACTGGCATGGCTGTTCCGCAGAATACCGCACCGGGGCCTTCTCTACGCCACTACCGGTCTGCTGGCGACCGTTTTTGTCAGGCTGGGATTGAACATCACCCAGGTATCCCATGACCCTCGCAGCGCCCTGGCGATCTGGAATTGGTACCTCTACACCTACCTCATTAGCGCTGCCGCCATGATCCTTGCCGGCTGGCTGCTGTCCAAAACTGAAGACACGGTGTTCGAAGGAGGGCCGCGGGCGTCCAGGTTGTGTCCCGCCGGCGGCGCCATCTTGCTGTTCCTGCTTCTCAACATCGAGATCGCCGACTATTACTCGGTCGGGGAACGCATCACGTTCAATTTCACGGCTACGCTGGCGCAGGATTTGACTTACACCCTTGGCTGGGCCCTGTTCGCGGTCGCCTTGCTGGCAGTCGGCATCGCTATCGCCAGCCGCGCGGCGCGAATTTCCTCGCTGGGCCTTCTAGTGATCACTATTTTGAAGTGTTTCCTCCATGATCTTGCCAGGCTGGGTGGTCTGTATCGGGTTATTTCGTTTGTCGGCCTCGCCATTTGCCTGTCACTTGTGGCTCTGGCACTGCAGAAGTTCGTTCTGGCCTCTAGAAAGGAGGCGAGATGAGACTACAGACGGGATTCGCTGCCGGCGTATCCGGCGGGAAGTCGATATTGCGCACCGGATCCTCCTATTCAAGGAAAAGAATCAGGCCTGTGCAGTATGCCATTGCCTGTGCCCTGTTCATTCTCGCTTCCGGACACGGGCAATCCGTGCAAGCACAGAAGAATAAATTTCTTTATCAGCGCGCGATCGTGCCGGGGGGGGCCGGGCCAAATCGCCTCGAGATCGATGTCGCGCTGCTTGCGGCGGCAAGCCCATTCCGCGAGTTTTCCCGCACCGTTGTTGACAACCAGCAAGAAACTGCAATCATCACCAAAGGGGGACTCGGCGATTTGAGGATCTATGATGCCGCGAACCGCGAGATTCCGTACCTCTTGGTGGCTCCGCCAATGCCTGAGCCACGCTGGTCAGAAGCGCATTTGCTGCCGGTTGCAGCCACGAAGAAATCCAGCGGATTTGAAGCAGATCTCGGACAATCCATCCGCATCGATGGCCTGCGATTGAACGGGATTCCAGCGCCATTTATGAAGCCCGCACGATTGGAAGGCAGCGGGGATCGCAGCCGTTGGACGGTGCTGGTCGAGGAGGGAACGCTCTTTGATCTGCCCGCCGAAAGGCTAAAACGGCTGGAACTCGAGTTCGCTCCAGGAGAATATCGCTATCTTCGGCTGACTTGGGATGACAGCGCCAGCGCACGAGTTCCGCTGCCTGGCCTGGCCGCAGCCCGCCTCGTATCCGCAGGTTCACTGCCACCGCCGCTGCGGACACCACTGCAATTTAGCCGACGCGCCAGCGAGCCCGGGGTAAGTCGATACCGTCTCCACCTGTCCGGCGCGCATCTGCCCGTCACGGCCATTGAGCTGGCATCCACGGGCGGTAACGTGTTGCGCCAGGCGCGCGTGTCCGAGGGCCGGCTGGTAGACTACCAAATGGTTCCCGATTTGCTGGGCCTGGCCACATTGTGGCATACGGTTCTCGGTCCGACGACCACAGAGGAACTCCGCATCCCAATAACCGCGCCACGGGGAGCGGAACTTGAGTTAGCCATTAAAAACGGGGATAATCCCCCGCTTGTTCTCACCCGCATCTCGGCTGTCTTCGCGTATCTTCCCTGGATCTATTTCGAAAGTCCCGGCAAAGAACCGTTGACTGCCTGTTTCGGAAATCCGGATTTGGCGCCACCCCAGTATGACCTGGAGGCATCTCGCGACGCGATTGCCAAGCTGCGCACGGTGGAGGCTCACTGGGGAGAAATGCATGAGGAGAAACCGGCCGCCGAGAGCGCGGCTTCAAATCCGCTGCCTGCTGCCGGCGCGTTGCTCGATGTCGGGTCCCTTCGCTATGCCCGCAAGATTCCTGACGGCAAGCCCGGACTGAATGCGCTCCTGCTGGATCCCGCAGTTCTGGCGAATAGCCGCATGTCGGATCTTCGGATCGCAGGCGCAGATAAGCGCCAGATTCCCTACCTGATCGAGAAGCAGGACGAGCCCCTCACCGTCGAACTGTCGTCTCCGGAGAGAACTGCGGCGCCCACTCCGCGCGCTGCCGGCCGCAAGCAGTCCTCAGGTTCAGTGAGCTTCTATCGGTTGCGTCTGCCTTACGCGAATCTGCCCGCTGCCCGGCTGGTGTTGACGACATCGGCACGCGTGTTCCGGCGTGAAATGGGAATCCTGCTCGAAAAGAATCCCGCAAATGAGCGCCAGGAGCCCTGGACCCATCGGATTGCCTCAGCCACCTGGAACCATGCCGATCCCGACACCCCGGCCCCCCCGCTCCTGCTTCAGCTGACGTCCATGCAGACAACGGAAGCCTTGCTGGTTGTGGAAGAGGGAGACAACAGTCCCCTACCGCTGGAATCCGCAAGCCTCCTGCTGCCATCCTATCGGTTGCGCTTTTTCCGTCCCGCAGGAGCAAGCCTTGTCCTTTATTACGGTGACAGCAATCTCGAGGCTCCCCGCTACGATCTTGCCTTGCTTGCTTCGCACTTGATCGGGGAGGCGGCTGAAGAAATTACCTTCGGTACAGAGAATGTACCGGTGTCCGGCCAAGCCGCAAAATACGCCGGACAAACGATTGTTTTCTGGGTCATTCTGCTTCTGGCAATCGTCGTGCTTTTGGCGCTGATCGCCCGTCTCGTCAGAAAAAGCGCAATTTAGGAGCAATCATTTCTTGGATTCAAACGTCAGACTGACCGTGGTGGTATCCCCTTGCCTTCCTATGGTTATAGCGGCAGAACGCTGCGAACCGCTATCCTTGGCGGCGAGGACAACCCCTGAACCCAGGCCCGTAATCGACGATGCCGACTTCTGGACCTCCAAACCCTCGCCCTTCAGGGCATCTTCATAAAAGGAAACCACGTCTTCGACTGGATCCTTGGTCTTAAAGGTAAGCGATGCTGCTTTTCCTTCCTTGGTGTTGACACCGAAATTCCCCATGCTCTCGGCATTCGGGTAGGCAGGAAGCCAGTCGGGCAATTTGCCGGCGTTCGCACCCACACTTACGCTGCCATTGGCTCCTTTGATTTCGATTCCTGCCTTATCTCCCTCAGCTTGGGCCTGGATCTCGATCTTTCCGCTCTTGTCGTCTTCGAAGGCAATTTTGCCTTTTTTTGCGTCCGCGAGATTGACCGACATGACCTTGCCAGTCTTCTTATCACGCACCTTGATGGTCTCAGCGGCCTCATCGACCGAGAGTACCTCAATGTCCGGATTGATAGCTGCCATCATTTTTGCGACCGCCATGGCGGGATTCTTCTGCATCAGTTCAGGGTCAAAGCCGGCCTGTTTCGCTACGCGATAGACGAAAATGCCGGTCCCAAGGACGATGATGCCTCCGATCACGATGAGCCCGCCACAACCCAGCAGGATCCAGAAAAGCGGACCGCGCTTCTTGGGGGGCGTTGCGTTTGTCAGCGCCGACGAAGAAGATACAGGCGCGCCGGCAGGCGCAGGAGGCGGAGGTGGTCCGCCTGGTGCTCCTGCAGTACCGACCTTTGTGCCGCAATTGCCGCAAAAATCGTTATCGACCGGGGCACCGCATTTTATGCAAAAACCCATGGAATCCTCCCTGTTGTTTACATTGGAATATACATCCGACCGAGGTGAAAACCAGCTATCAAAAACGCAAAAAGATCCGCGTTCCCTGCACCTGCCTCTCTCCATTTGCGCTATTTGTTCGCCATGACTAAGGTCACGGTCCGACGCACGTATGCCTGGCCTGCAACAGGAAACTCGATGGTAAGCGCGCCGTTGGTCTCCAGTCCATCCCAGCGCGCGCCGTCAACCTTTTCCAGCTTGCGGGGCATGCGCACTTCCAGCGCATAGGTGCTGCCGCTGCGCCCCTCGACTTCGAGCGAATAACGATCGCTTTCACGTTCCCATAAAACATGAATGAGCTTCATGTGCCTATTGACATCGCCCGGAATGAGGGCATCCATGGGTTCCAGAACCTGAAGTCCCGGCGTCAGCTCAAAAATGACCGTGTCGTTCCCGGTGAGCAAAAACTCGATCCGGCAGTGCACGTCCTCGCCATAGGTTTCGGTGTGGGGCACGGGTTTCCCATTCACCGACACCTTGCGCACCAGCGCCCCGGGTTCGAAGCCGGGCGACAGTTCCAGTTTGAATCCGGCCAGGCCGGAGGATGGTATACGGAATACTGCTTCCTCTCGACTGCGCATCCTCTGGAGGTCGAGGGATCCGCTGCCGACTTTGAGGTTGTTGATGGTGACGAGGCCCCAGCGGCATGGCAGGTGCGGCTCCAGCCGGATGCTCTTTTCATATGCCGCAGGATAAAAACCCAGCATGCCCTTCACCAGAGGCGTCAGGACGCCTGAGGAAGAGAACAACTGGTGGGGCACCGCGGCATCCATAGGTGCGTAGAAATCGCCGGAAAGAAGCTCCGGCACATATCCGAGGGCATTCATGGAGGTAAGTCGCGCGTTCTGGATCCAGTGGCCGAATCCAGAGATCGTGCGATGATTGCCGAACTCCGCCCAGCTGAGAAGGCCGGTCAGGAAGGGCCAGATGGCGCCGTTGTTGTAGCTGATCGGGTCGTAGAGCTTGCTGGTGTTCGTGAGCATGCGTGCACCCCAGTCGGAACTGATCTCCGCACTGGCCAATTGATCCAGCATCTGGGCGGCATGTTCCGGGTCAATCAGGTGGAAAAGAATGGACACCGCCGGCCACACGGTCAGTTCATCGCTCCGGCCTCCCCCCTCGGTAAGAGCAAAAGAGAGGATCTTCCTGTCGGGATTCCAGAATTGCCGGTTGAGACTTCCCAGACCCTTATCGAAGCCGGCCTGGGCCTGTGCCGCCGTGTCACCAGCTTCGAGGACGCTCGCCATGCGCCGCATCGCCTGGTGAGCCTGCACGCTGACGCCAGCCAGAAAGACATCTGTGGCCAGCCGGTTGAGCAGCGTTCCCGTCTCCACGGCAGCAAGCCCGGCCTTCGAATTATTCATGAGCCCATCGTTGTCGGCATCGGTGGACAGACAATACTCGTAAGCCTTTTTGAGCGAATCCCAGGATTGTTGCAGAAATGTCTTGTCTCCGGAGTGTTGGAAATAGTTTTCCATCGCGATGAGGTAGAGCGGCGTCGTGTCGGCATGGTAGTAGGCATAGGGGAATTGCGTGAACCAAGGCAGCGATGCCCCTGCCTGGGAAAGCTCATGCATCATCTTGCCGTCGGCGCGCTGGTTGCCACGCAGAAAAATCAACTCCTGCTTGAGCGTGGCGAAGTCTCCCATCGATGAAACCGCGAACGAGTTGATAAATGTGTCTCCGCCGAAATACCAGCCAAAGCCGGGCCGGGTGCTGGTTCCCGACAGGCCCAATCCCGCCACCTGGCCGCATCCCAACTGAGGATTGCAGACAAAGCCGGTGTCCAGTGCAATCTTCGCCCACTCCACAGCTCGATTGATGTCTGCGTCGGGAGATTTGAGCTGGAGAAAGTCGGTGCGGATGCTGTTGAAGTGTTGAACGTTCTGATCATACAGAGATTTCGCATCGGCGAGCAGGTGCAGATAGGAGATCTGGATCTTGGTTGCGGCGTCCAGACCTCCGGCGATCGCGATCGGGATAAAGTTCTGCCGCGCGTATTCCGGGTCAACGTCGATGTGAAACTGCGTGGGCGCATCGGGCAGATTGTGCGCGGGCTGCGTGGAGTAACGCGTCGCTGCCGGAGATCCAATGATAGCAGAGTGCTTGCGCAGGCTCTCGCTGAGGACGAACGCTTTCAGATTATCGTCCCAGTAGCTGTATTGGCCGCCAAGCCCGCCGGGCCACATGGGCAGCAAATCGATGAGAAAATTGGCTGTGATCGAAACTTTGCGGTTGGAACTGATGTCGAGCAGGATCAGGCTGCCGGGCTCTTCGATCGGCGTGATCAAATGGGCGCGCACGACAAAAGCCGGATGTGAATAGGTGATGGTTGTGCATTCGGGCCGCACCGTGATCCACTCTGCGAGATCGGCAGCGCCCAGAGGATAGGAATAGCCATCGACGGTGAACTCGAGTCGCAGGTTGTGAACGACTTTCATCGGGTAGATCCACGACTCAAACATCCCCTCTTCGCGCCCCATAAGCACGGCCCGCCGGCCCGCTGACTCAATGTATTTCCCATGTCGCACCGGCTGGGAAAACTGAATTGGGCTATCCGCGATGACGAATTTCTTGACCACTGGCGGCGCCGGCTTCGTTTGCTGGGCGGGACCTGAAATTGGGGGGAAAAGCGCAAAAGTCGCCAGGCAAATGCATAATGCGTAGCAAGTGCGGGATGAGTGAACCATCGATGGCCCTCCACGAATTGAGTTTATGCCGTGATTGTATCCTAATCGCCGGCAGCGCAGAGATTAAATCCCCGGGAGCTCCCGTGGGCGCCGCGAGGCGCATGGCATTCAGATCCCGGATTGATTCGATCCCACACCCCGGCCGGCAGCTGCGGCCCGCTTGCCGGCGTTGTCTGTTTTCTGAGTGGTGGTACAGATCACATTGAATAATTGCACGCAGGCAGTATGATCTTGTCTATCGATCTCGATCTATTGGCAACCGGTCTCGAAGTGCGGGTAGGTTTGCATGCGACGGAGAGCGGCGATTCATCTGGGGTTGTTTCTTCTTCTCACATCCGGTTTCGTTTATGCCGGGGCCCAGCGTACCTATCAGCTGATCGGCAGCGTCAGGCAGAGCGACGGGAAGCCTTTTCGCGGAGTCACTCCGGTAGTTTTTCTTCAGAATGCAGTGACTCCATTTACTTCCCACACTCTTGCCGACACCGGGGGAGAATTCAAATTCAAGGATCTGCTCCCCGGAATGTATTCCTTGATCATCACCATTCCCCGCGTTGGAGAGCGGTACAGGACAATCGAAATTGGTCCGAGTTTTGCGGATTCGAAAGGAAGAGTCAACATCAAGGTCGCCATCGAACGGAAGCCGCAGACTCTGAATGAAACAGTATCGACGGTCGAGCTTGGC
>CAVTZY010000036.1:0-46972 GCA_963739235.1 Terriglobia bacterium
CTCAACGTCCGGGACCACTGCCGAGTAATAAGACGTCCGTGGCAGAAGCGCAGACCTTTCGATGAGCGATACCTCGGGAACGGATGCCGGTCGAAGCAGACCAGCGAGGCCGGTGAACAGCTGGGGGTCGTATCGTATCCAGGTGTCAGGATCCTGCAGGTACGAGCGGAATCCGCCGTCTTGGCTGCCGTCGTCGGGTGTCAGCATCCATGTGACAAGAAGCCTGCCGTTGCCTTTTGACTGAAGGGCCCGCAAGAGGCCGTACTTGCGGTAGTCGTTGATGTCTCCGAAGTACTGGTTCTTCATCTTGGGATACCCATAACTGGCTAACGTTTGAGATCAGCGGCGGCGCGCTTCTTGCGCCGGCGGCTGGATGCCGTTGTTAGGCAGTTCTGAGATAACTTGTCCATCCCAGACCTTTTGAGAGATGGTGACAATCACCGTGGGGCGCCCTCATCGTTGCCCGAAGATCTCTTTCTGTGTACCGCTCGCACGACAAGAAATACGCCGGCGGAAAGCGCGCCCACAAACCAGACCGGAAAGACGGGAACTGACAATCCAAGCGTCATGTCAGGATCGATGTCGTGATACTCCCTATAAAGGGCCGTCCCAAACCAAATCTGCAAAATTCCGGCCCCAAGGTATGTCGCGAAAAGAATAACTACCAAAACAATTCGGGCCACACGATCGTGCGTACCATGCGTGCTGTTACGCGGCGCGCTTATCCAGGGACATGGCAGCAGATTTATCCATGGCATTTATCGATTAATACAGGTTCTTCCTTTAAGCGCGGATCCCACGACTCCGCTTTAGACAAGCTCTTATCACTCGCCACTACCCATCCGTCGTTCCGTTCCCGCTCTTCTCTATAGGTGGGAAGGGAACGGAACGATTTACCACGAGATTTGAACGGGCGTCTTGTTCACCTGTGACAGGCTGAAGCCCCGAGTGTTGCGCACGATCCGACCTTCGGAGGCAAGGATGCGGAGGGCTTCAACGACGCGCTGATTACGCACCTGCAGGCGGGATCTCAGGGCGTCGATGGTCAGCGGTTCCGGGGTGGATGACAGAAGATTTATGATGCGGCAATCCAATCCATTCTGAGGTGGTTCAGGAGGATTGGCATTGACGGACTCGAGCTTGAGAAACGTACCGAGATCGGACTGCGCCAGTTCGAGCGTCACCGGACCAAACGCAGGCGCGGAACGATGCTCGGCGGAAAGCGTCCGCTGACCTTGATGCATCCGGAGATAGAGGAACGAATCGAGCCATGCGTAAAGGTCGCCGGAGCCACGCAGGCTGTTACCGGCCGCACCCGTCGGAGACACATTTTTGCGGAGATGGTGAATGAGGGCAATGGCGGCGCCGCTTTTTCGCTGGAGGAAACGGAGGTACCCGAGCAGCACGGAAACCTGCCCGGCAACGTTTTCATCGATAGCATGCACCCTCACCAGCGGATCGATTATCAGAAGCGCCGGTTTGTAAACGTGCATGGTGGATTCAAGCCTGTCCTGATGTTCGGCGCGGTCCAGGCGGAGCGCATCCACGGTAATGATGTGGACATCAAGCTGTTTGAAGTCAACATTGTGCACTCTGGCAAGAGTCTCGACACGAATCCGGAGCGCCGCGGCCGAATCCTCCGCTGCATAAAGCAAGACGGGACCAGGAGAGAAGACGGCAAAGGTATCGAAACACGGACTACCGGAGGCAACGGAAACCGCCATTTCCAGCGCAAGCCAGGTCTTGCCGCTCTTGGGGCTGCCTCCGATGACGCCTACGGCTTGGTGGGTCCATAGACGCTCGATGAGCCAGGATTGACGGTGGATGGGGGATTCGAGATCGGAGGCACGTACAACAGGCAGGGGCTGCGCCTTGGTGTGATGCGCGCAGCCCTCGCCATGTGATGGTTCCTGCTCACGGGATGACAGTCGAATCTCAATCCCGCTGCCGACAACTTCTGTGGCCACCTGGAGCAAAAGATCCAGGTAGTGTTCTGCGAAGGAGGCACGGAAAGTTTCGTTCGGAACCGTCAGTTCCAACACGGAACCATCCCATCTCAGTGCGCTGAGCGGACGGAACCAGGTGTCGAGAGATCCAGGCGAAACATTGGTGTCGATGCTTGCCTGGATCCGGTTCCATAACTCTCCGGCGTCCCGGTTTTCTTCGCTCATAGAAGCGCTTCCGCACAGGCCTGGATTGCTTTCTGCACAACGGCGGCATCCACGATGTTCGACTTGGCCTTCAGCGCGGCGATCAGGCACTGGTCCCCGAGCACATCCAGCTTGCGCATGATGCCGCTGGCGGCTTTTGACATCAGCAACAGTGCATCATCACTGAAGACCTCGCGCCGGCACCCGGCCGTGTTCATCCGATGCCGGATGTAAAGTTTGACCTGGTCGGCGTCCATCGGCTGGATATGAATCCGAATGGGCATTCGCGCCGTCAGCGAAGCCAGCACGTTGCGCTTGAGAGTTTCGCGTAGATCGGGGAGACCGATCAAAATGAGTGACAACCAGGGCTTTGAGTCTTTTTCAAAATTGAGCAGGATGTGGAGCTGTTCAAGAACCTGGATCGAGAGCATTTGCACCTCATCCAAAACAATAATGACACGCAGTTTGTGCTGACTGGCCAGTTCCTGGATATGCTGGCTGACGCTGGCGTGGAGCGCAGCAAAGCTGGAATGTGGTTCCAGTCCCATGCCGATCGAAAGTTGGCGATAAAAGTCACGTCGGTTGACCGTGGAGTTGTACGCATAGTGAAGCCGGTAGCGCCCCTGCGGAAGATCTTCTTCCAGAGCACGCAACAGACAGGTTTTACCGCAACCTGAGTCTCCGGTAATGACGGCGGAGGCCCGCCCTTCGACGGCCGCCTTGAGCGATTGCAGCGCTTCCTGCAACGGTTCCGTCTGCAGCATTTCCGAGGGAGCGATGTCTTTGGTGAAAGGCTCCCTGGTAAGTCCGTAAGTGGACAGGAGCTTATTCATGGCTGCCTCCTTCCGGGTCTTTGGTATCGGCTTGTGCACTTGAGGGTGATTCCCTATTACGGTCCGGATTCGGCCGGATCATGTTTTCAAGCATGAGATCCGGGGCGTTGAGGCCGGTCTTGGGTTTATCCATGGAAGCCGCAGGTCTGGAAACATCCCGGCTTCGATGTGCGTTCGCCACCGGGTTGACGACGCGCAGTGGGATCTCGACATTGCCGTCCAGGAGACTGACGCGGCGGGCATCGAGCAATGAGTAACGGAGCCGCACCTTGCAGCGGCGCAGATAGGGCGGCACTTCATAGAAAATGCTGCGCCACTGGACGGTGGAGTCATTGCGCGCCAGGCGTTCGACCTCTCCGAAAAACGACTGCTCGAACACGCCATGGTCCGACACCCAGCGGATGTCACCGGCATCGCATTCCCAGACCTCCAGCGGTGTCTTGCCGGAATGTGACGCATGCGGTCGGCCATGATATTCGGCTTCGATGTAGCTCCAGAGGCGGAGATTGAGCTCATCGATCGTTGTGACTTCTTTTACATTCAGGCGATCCACGACATGCTCTCGGAGCGATCTCCAGAACCTTTCGATCTTTCCCTTGGTAGGGCCGTCGCCGGGGCGGCTGTGCACAATGTGGATGTCCAGCTTGGCACATAGAAGCCGCATGTCGTGGCCGGTGAAACTTTTATGATTGTCCAGCAGAAGGCGACGCGGGATTCCTCTGCGCGCCATCGCGCTGTGCAACACGGTGAGAAAACGGTGCTCGGTTTCGCCGAAACCAGCTTCCAGATAGGGAATGATCCGGCTGCGATCATCCAAAAGTCCAAAGATAATGGCGCGTTGAGGACACCCCGACACCGGGTTGATCAGCATGGGACCGTGCAGTGCATCGGCCTGCCACAGTTCTCCGCACATTGAAGCCTGCCAGCGGAAGCGCGCAGGGACATCCAGTTCCATGCGCGGGCCGGACAAGCCGTGGCGGCGCAGCAGTCGTTGAATCGGGTAAACGCTCATCTCGCCGCGGTTGATGCGGCCGGCCAGTTCCAGTTCCCGCAGAATGAGCGGAGCTTTGCGCCCCGGATCTTCGCGCTTGAGATCGATTACCAGTTGCTCGAGCTCGGGCGACAAGCGCCGGCTGCAGCCCTCATCCGAGCGGGATAACGGCTTCAGTCCTTCGAATCCACTGTGGCGGTGCTTGTAGAGCCACTCCTCCAGGGTGCTGGCTGCCATGCGGCGAGCGCGCCCCCGGTAGTCTTCAAAGGTCTTTGCGGACAGCTCCGCCAGTAGAAGGCCCAATTCTCCCCATTTGAGTTTCCGGCTGAGCACGTCGCCCAGAACAGCATGACGAAAAAGAGCCTCTTTGGTGCGGTCATCATCGTTCATGGATTCCTCCTCGGTTGTTGTTGATGACGCCGCCCAGCATCTTCTTCACGGCGGGCCCGGGCCAGAGTCTTCCTCTGTGGGTAAGCTCCGGTGCGATCGATCCGGCGAACCGGCTCTCAAAAATCCCGGAAGGAAGTGCTTCAACGGCCAGGCGGTTTTGCGGTTGTGGATCAGATCCTGCAGAGTTTTGCGAATGGGTTCGGACAGCCTATCGATGGTCTCGATAGCGGGCTGCATCACCAGCCCTCCTTCGGCCAGCAGTCGCTCCAGGTAGGCTTTCCCTTCGTTTCGATCGGCGGCCGGATGGGTGGCGCCCAGTCGCGGTCCCAGCCAACCCCATAACGTAGGAGATATCAAAAGCTGCTTCCGCCAGCGCCGGAGACTTCGCCATTCCGTGGCACCTTCAGGCCGACCGAACCTGGCGCCGATCGAGGCCGCAGATTCCTGCAGGGTGCAGTGTCGGTACAGAGCTTCGATGATGACCGGGGCCGCATACCAGCGCCAGGGGTGCAGCCAGTCCGGCAAAAGGCTCATGGTGTGGCCGCAGACCAGGCATAGAAAACGTTGGATCCAGATGATAAGCCATCCCGTTTCGGCGAGCCCGCAGACCTGCCGCGAGTACATGCCGTGACCCACCACCTGGAGAGTGCCCTCCGCACTCCGTGCCGCCTGGCCACAGAAGACACAAAACCTGGGACGCACATCTTCGCGAGAAGGGGCGTCCGCGCTCCGTGTGCAGAGCTGCTCGACATAAACCGCAAGGCTATGTAAAATGACCAGTAGTTTTTTGGGGGTGGTGGTTTGGGCGCAATCCGGCAAAGAGAGGCCTGACCACCGCCTTTCCTCCTTTCCTACGGTTGACCATCCTAATCAAATGTCGAGGGAATCAACAAGCGTGGACTGCGAATGCGGCGCCATGCGGCAGGAATATGCAAGATCGAATGAAGGGCTTCCCCTGGTTGCGGAATGTCCGGAACGACTTCATCTCCCCGGATAAATTCGCCGCGTAACACGTGCGACACCAAAATAAAAGCCATTTCATCGTCAAAAACACCAGCAAAGCCGATGAAATCGCTGTAGCTAAGAGAAATGCTGGATCGTCGAGGGGCATGACGGCATCGATTATCTTCAAACGAATACCCATCTGACTTACCTGATGTCTGGTATTGAGTAATCGGTCATCTGCCTAACGCTTGGCGTCAGCGGCCGGGGCCGCGCCACAGTGGCCATGAGCACCGCCCGGATCAGAAAGGCGCGGCCTCGGTCCGCTGCACGCCGTAGTTATGCACCGTGCTTCAAGCCCACGATTTTCGCGTACTCGCGCCACTGCGAGCCAAGACGCGAAACCGGAGCCAATTTATCGAACTTGATGACGACCCTGGCCATGTCTCGCGCAATTTCGATAAAGGGCCACTGCTTTTGCTCGGGTGTCACTGGGAGCCGCGCGTACGTTAAATGCGCGACCTCCCTTCCGACTCTTCCGTTAATCATCTGTAGGATTGACGACAGCGGCGGGCGTTCGCGTTCCCACTCGCCCGGATCGTCAAAATAGTCGCTTGCCAGCACATCGTCCGATCTTGGCTTGGCAGGGTAGAACACGCTGAGCAGGACTCGCGCGTGAACTGTGAACGCTTCAAGCAGCGCATTCTTCACAACAAGTGGGATGTCTTGGCCGGTCGCAAGAGTTCGCGCGAGCTCCATGAACATCCATACCTCATACTGCAGATGTCCAGAGGCGCCCTGCAGATCAGCGTCATATCGAGTCTTTCTTGTGCTCATGCGGAGTCATCACCTTGAGTGTGTATAACGCTTGAGCTCAGCGGCGGCGCCTCTTTTGCGCCGTCCGCTGCAGCGAATAGTTAGACGACCTGTCTTTTATTAATTCTGCCTGCCGCTGTCCAAGTCCTTGCGATACGATGGAAACCACTAAGGTATTGAGGGACACACCTTCAATTTTTGCTCGGGCGATGAGTTGGGCATGAAGGGAGCGAGGAACACGCTGAACGAAACGTCCGCTTACATCCGAAAAAGGCATTGGTAATTTATCACCGAACTCGCGCGCAACTGCAAGCCATGACTCAAGTGCGTCGCGACCATTGTTGATAGCTTCCTCGGGAGTGGCTCCGTCAGAACAACAACCCGGAAGATCGGGAAATGTGATAAAATATCCGTCTCCTTCGTCTTTGGATAGAGGGCGTATCTCAAACGGATAATCAATTCGAGACGTTTTCATTCTGAAACTCCGTATTCGATCAAGCGAACAAATTTCTTAACATAAACCGGCTTGATTGGGCGATGTGCCGGCACGCTCAACATCGCACCGTTGGTGTGGCGAAAAATGACATGGCTTCCGCCCGGCTGGCGGAATGCTATATTGTTGGCCTCTGCTACTGATTTGAGACTCTCGATTCGCCAATCTCGTGGATTGGCCTTCATTTTTTTGAGAATCTTCTCAGCCTGTGTCACAATGGGTATGATACTACCGGTGACACTAGGCTGCAAGCCCTGATGGCCACCCAAAATCCCCCACTTGTGGCCACTTGAAAATCCCCCACTTAGCTGCACAGATTTCGCGATAAACATCGCTGCAGACGGCGACAGAACGTGCATGCTCCCATTGGTCCGTTCACAAATGGGAGAGAGAGGATGAACGTTTTGAAGCTGTCTTTGCAAACCACGATCAAGACATTGCTGCACAAGGAGATAAGTCAACGCGAGATCCAGCGAAAGACCGGGATCGATCGAAAAACCATCCGCCGGTATGGCCAATCGTACGATTCGGACGAGGTACAAGAAAGTGGGGATTCACAATCCCCCACCCCACAGGAGGTGGCCACCGGCTCTGAGATACCATTGAATCAAAATCCCCCACCCCGGCCACCGGCTCCTGAACCCAAAATGCCCAAGCATGTCCGCTCGGCCTGTGAAGCGCACCGGGAGTGGATCGAGGAGCAGGTCAGAGGGGGCCGCAATGCCATGGCCATCTACCAGGATCTGGTAGAACTGTTCGGTTTCAATCACCGCTACAACAGCGTGAAGCGGTTTGTGCGGCTCCTCAAACGGAAGGACCCCGAGCAATATGACCGGCTGGAATTCCTGATGGGAGAAGAAGCCCAGGTGGACTACGGGCAGGGGGCTCCAACTCTTCACAGCAGCGGAAAATTCCGGCGGCCGCGCCTGTTCATCATGACCTTGAAGTACTCGGGGCGGGCCTTTCGGAAGGTGGTTTGGAATTCGAGCAAGGAAATCTGGTGCCGGCTGCACGAGGAAGCGTTCCGCTATTTTGCGGGCTGTTCGCAATACGTGACATTGGACAACCTCAAGGAAGGCGTGATCAAGCCGGACATCTATGAACCGGATCTCAATCCGCTGTATGCCGCGATGTTGAATCATTACGAGGTAGTGGCAGATCCGGCGAGAGTGGGCGATTCGGACCGAAAAGGGACCGTGGAGAATGCGGTGAAATACACGCAGGACACGGCCTTGAAGGGACGGAAATTCGAAAGCATCGAGGCCCAGAACGAATGGTTGATGCATTGGGAGGATCGGTGGGCATCGCCGCGAATCCATGGCCGGGCCAAGCGGCAGGTCAAGGAGATGTTCCAGGAAGAGAAACCCTATCTGCAGCCGTTGCCGCTGATGCCGTTCCGCTATTTTCAGCAGGAAACCCGGACGGTCTACGATGACGGGACGACTCAGATCGGCCAATCCTACTATGCCGCCAGTCCGGCACCGCTCGGCAGCAAGGTGGTGGTACGGATCTACGAGGATCAAGTCGAGATACTCGATCCGGTCCGGATGGAGGTTATCCGCCGCCATCCCAGGAGCAGGCGGCCTGGTTCCCTGATGATGGACCCCGCGGATCGGATCTTCAATCCATCCCGGGAAACAGACCGCTTGCTGGCACAGGCCGAATGCATCGGTCCGCACACCTTCGATCTGTGCGAGACATGGTTCAAGGAAGAAGGCCGCAGCGGTCAACGCCGCATGTACGGCCTGGTCAATCTGGTTCGACATTACGCGGCCTGCCACGTGGAGAAAGCGGCGGAAGTGGTAAAGCGCAACGGGCTGAGAAGTTTCAAAGCCTTGCGGCGGATCGTGGAGAGCATGGCGGCCGAAGCCGGGGAACGGAAAGCCGAAGAATCCGACCGTCTCACGCAAAAGCACGCCTTGATTCGCCCGGGGGAAGACTACGCCGCTTTTTGGAATCAACACGCCGCCCAGGCGGAACTCCCGGCGGCGCCGATTCCCCAAAAGACGATTGCTTCCATATCGCGGGTCATTGACCGGCAGCAACTGCGCGAGGTCTGGCAGCAGGCAAGCTGGCGGAAGGTGATCGAGGTGTTTCAACTCAGCGTAGACCACCAGCGCCGCAGCCGAGATGATGAGATCTGGCTCAGATCTCCGTTTACACAGGAAAAGCAGGCCTCGATGCACGTCAGTCTGTCGGCCAATGTCTACAAGGATTTCAGCAGCGGCAAGGGCGGCGGCATCATCCAGTTCTGCCGGGAGGTGCTGCAGCGGCAGGGCCGTGAGATGACCATGTTCGAAGTAGCCGAGTGGATGGTCGGGGAAGGAATCTGCACGGCAATGCCGCAAACACCGCCTGCTCCTGACCCAAAACCGCAACCAAGTCCGGTCAGCGTCCCGACGTGTACGACTCCTGCCAATCGCGACATCGAGATCGACCTGCGCCGTTATCTTCACTCCGATCATCCCGAATTGAGCCGTCGCGGCATATCTGCCGCCACCTGTCGTTATCTGGGCTGCGGCTTTTTGCCCCCGAGAGCGAACCGAGGACCGGGCTCTCCCCTGCATTCCCGGGTGGTGTTTCAAATCCGGGGCGTGAAAGAGAATGGCCAGGGTCTTCAGTCGATCATCCTGAGCCACACCGGACGGGCCCTGATGCCGGAACAAGAAAACTCGGATGGAAAATACTGGAGTTATCCGTTCCGAAAAGGGCTGGAAATCTACAACCAGGATCAACTCCTGCTGGATCCAGAAGCCGGCCGCCAGGCGAGGACATTCGGTCTGGTTCTCGTGGAGGGCTTTTTTGATGTGGCCAAGCTCGTGGAAGCGGGCTGTTGTAATGTCGGTGCCTTGATGGGAGCCCACATCTCCGCGGAACAGATCGAGCGGTTGGCGTGGATTCGGTCCCGGATCGGGTTTCCACGAATCATTTTGTTTCTGGACCGGGACGAGGCCGGTCGAAAGGGCGCCTGTCAGGCGTTCGAGCGGCTGCGGCAGAACCACTTCGAGGTGAGCGTGTTTGACTGGGACCGGGGCCTCTCCGGGGACCTGATCTCGGATTCGGTCCAGGACCCGGCCGACATGTCGGTAGAACAACTTCAGCTCTTGCGCGTGCAAGGCTGTTTTTAAAAACCACAGGATGAAAAAGAAGATAAGGAGCCCAATTAATGGAAATGCCGTTAGCAGAATTACAGAGAAATCTCAAAACGGTTCGCCTGCATGGCATGAGCGCCACGCTGGAAACCCGACTCGTTCAGGCCAACCAGGGTGCTTCTTTCGTAGAGGTGTTTGCCTGCCTCGTGCAGGACGAAATGGACTGGCGAAACTCGCGCCTCGTGGAAACCCGCTTCAAAGCCTCCGGCCTCCCGGACCGGCCCACTTTGACCGAATTTGACTGGGGCTTCAATCCGAAGCTGCCCAAAAAGGAAATCTACGAACTGGTCAGCGGCAAATTTATCCGGGACGGCGCTGATGCTCTGCTGATCGGCTCGCCCGGAACCGGGAAAAGCCATATTGCAAAGACAGTGGCGCATGCCGCCATTCAGACCGGCTACAAAGTCGTGTATCGCGAAGCCCATGCCTTTTTCGAAGACCTCTTCGAATCCGCTCAACTTAAGCGGAGAAAAAAGGTGACCAAACTCTTCTCCGAAAGCGATCTGTTGGTCATCGACGATTTGTTTCTGCGCAAGAACGTCCCGGAACAGGCTGCCGACGATTTACTCGAGATTATTCTGAATCGATACACCTCGAGAAAAAGCAGCCTGATTACTTCCAATCGTCCCCTGGAGGATTGGGGGAAACTCCTCGGCGACAACGCCGCTTCGTCGGCCATTCAGGACCGACTCCTTCACCGCGGCCATCTGCTCAAGTTCGAAGGTAGGAGCTACCGTCTCAAGGAGGCGTCCATTCGGCTGACCGAAAACCGACAAAAAGTTTCTGGATGAAAAAGGAATGAGCTTGGAGCTCTTATACGGATTGTTGGTAGGTTATACTCCTGCTGTCGCCTGGGGGATTTTGACCCGGCCACAAATGGGGGATTTTCAAGTGGCCATCGGGGGCAAGAGATGAATTCTGTCGTCTAACGCTTGGCATCAGCCGCGGCGTGCTTTTCGCGCCGGCGGCTGGATGCCATAGTTAGAGAGCGTTACTTCTCTTTTCCGATCTCGGGGACTGACAAATTCCTGCAGATCTTGTGCGCAAGCACATTTGAGATCTCGGAGTGCCTGGGGACTGCCTCCGTGGCACCTGTTGCTTGATTGCACCACAGCGAATGGCTTCGACCCTCTCGTTTGAGGTAACAGCCATATTTTCTCAGGTGCTGGAGCAAAGTGCTTCGTTTCACTTGACCGTCACAATCTCAACTTCCGCTTCCGAGGGAATCCCGCGAAGGGCGTCTTGGCGCCTATCTTCTAGGATAAGGGCGATTGCTTCTGCGAGGCTTGCGCGAGCTTCCTCCTTGGTTTTTCCCTGACCGTTTGCACCTGGTATCTCAGGGCAGTAGGCTATATACCATTTCTCATCGCGCTCGAAGACGGCAGTGAATTCGTTCGTCATCAATCCTCCTACCAGGGATTCTCTTCTTTGGCATTATACCGCGACTTGACGAGGCAGTAGCCATTTTCGCTCCCTAACGCCCGGCATCAGCCGCGGCGCGCCTTTTGCGCCGGCGGCTGCATGCTGTAGTTAGACGGTCTTACGCTTAGGCGAGAATGAGGCGACGGCCTTTGGGCTCGGGTATCGGATCGCCAAATTCCTTCGCCGTCTCGATCCATAGTGCGATGGCTTCCTGAGCGCTGGCGAGTGCTGCCTCTTGCGTTATTCCATGAGCAGCACAACCGGGGAGCTGTGGGACGTCGGCCACAAATGCCTGATCCTCCACACTCCAATAAATGATGATCTCGTATCTGTTCATTCTGTTTCACCCAGATGGTACTTCAAAAGTACGTTTCGGACCTGGCGTACCTGATAGGGCTTTGCTTCGCTACCTTCACGCTGCAAGTTGATTTTCTCTTCAATCCCGGCCTTACGAAAAATATGATGGCTGCCTCGAACTCGAGTATCGAAACCCAGATTCAGGAGCAACTGGCGAAGGTCATCAAATCGGATGGTAGCATCCGAAGTTCCGCTTAACACCCGCCGCAGCGTCTTGCTCGTGCCCATACTCACATTCTACACCAGGATGGTGAGGAAGAAGGAATCCGTCCAGCGATTCTGCGCATCAGGGAGGCCGGTCGCCCCAGAGAATGCGCGTGTTAGATGGCGGGTCGCTTGCGCGCTGGCTTCTGAAGCGCTTCAGGTTTGACGAGATCCTTCTTTGCGAGCTGCTTGCACACATAGCCTACAACGTACTGATGCCACTCGTTGAGCAAAAGATCCTGATTCTCCTGCATGTCGAAGAGCGCTTTCTTTGTTGCGCGCCAGAGAGGAGTATTTTCGTACTCCACGTACGGATGACGAAGGCCCGCAAGCGCTTTACCGCAATACCTGCTCTTCTCTTTATTTGGCATATCAAACCGTCTAATGGCTGGCGCGTAAGCCGCGGCGCCAGGCTGCCGGGTTTTTGCCACAATAGATTGTCGTCGTCGTCTTCACGCGCTGGTTAGGCGGCCTTCATTTCAAGGCGAACCGTCGACGCCCTTCCTCGGCTGACCCATACCAGGCAATGACCGACCTGTTGAGCAGCTGTTTCAGCCATGCCTCAGAGAACGTGGGACTCACTGAGACACTGCTTGTGAAAGCCGTCACCAACGAGAAACAAGACCAACTCGCCCTTTACAACCTGAATTGCTTCGACGCCATCTCGAAGCGAACGATGTGGCATGAGAAACGCGTGAACCGACAGCGCATCTCTATCCCCTGCAACTTGGAGACCGCAGCGCGGACACTCCAGCGCTTCCGATGGCCACGTGCGCAATGTTTGGTTGGGCACTGTCTCTACCGGAAAATTCACGGCAGAGCAAGCGTCCCCTTCAATGATCACCAAGTAGGGCTGAGCCACCGCGCGCAGCACAGCGAGCAGTAGTGCGCTCCGGTCAAGTGGCTCAACCCAGATCCGCTCGTTCATCGCAGCCATTCTTTGTCCGCCTAACGATCTGCCGTTCAGTGGCGGGCGCCATCGGCGCCCGTCCGCTGAAACGGCTTGTTATGCGGCTCCCGCGGCCTGGACAAGTTGCCGTAGATAGCGAGCCGGCATCTCCATACCAATTTTGCCCATGGGACATTTGTTCGCGACATCGTTCATGCTGCGCGTGCTCATTCGCTCAAGCCCTCCAGCGTAATCGGCCGTGAACTGGAGCATCTTCGCATAATCGACCATGGACCCAAGCACCCCTCGATCTGCACTCGTCGCGAAGATCTCGGGCTCGTCATCGACGATCCTGACGATGTCTCTGTCAGCGAATCCATAGTCCCTTAGCGTGTCCATCGCATGACGCCGGAATCTTGGGCTGAAGTCAGTCCGGTTCCAGCCAGCCGCAGGCGCCCAAAGGGAGAATAGCGTCGCAGCGTGAGTAAATAGAAAGAATTGACGCCGCTGAACGATAACCAGGTTGCAATACCATTCCAGCATTGATGGATGATTTCGCTCGAGTTGCTCGCAATGGATTCGCAATTTCTTCGACGCCTTTTGCGCAAGTCGAAAAATCATGGTTCTATCATGTCCGCATAACGTCTTGCGGTTGAGCGGCCGCGTTTTTCATCGGTCCGCTCCAGCCGCTTGTTAGCTGGCGCTCGCTATTCTGGGTCCTTTTCTTCCAATTCCTCGTTGGCGCTCTTGAGCCAACCTGCCGCCGTCAATTCTTCAAGCTGACGGTAGTAGTCCGCATTCACGTCCTGGTCCTTTGCGCCATGCTTGATCAGGTCGAACATGTATCCCGCCAAAACGGAGCCAATGGCGTGAACGGCGTCGTGGCGACTTAATCCTTCCCGCACCAAGCGTGTCAGAGTTTTCTGCGTTGGAATTTCTGTACCAAGCGCTACTTGATTCTCTACGACAACATGGATAGCCGCGTGCACACTCAAATTGGGCATTTTGATGCGTTTCCTTCGATGGTAACGTTCGACGAGATAGTGGCGCTCGCCTTCATCGAGTGTGGTCCATTCCACCGGATCTATAGCTCGGTCAGGATCGAAAGTTTCCATGGTTTTTGCAATGACGAAGACACTGTTGTCCAGCTAACGTTGAAGTTGAGCCGCAGACGGAGGCTTGCCGACGGCTGTCGGCTCGAACGACTGGTTAGGCGTCGGCATTTGGTTTTCAGGCATGGAGCTCACTGCCCCGGGGGTGGCTGCCAAAGTTCAACCTTGTTGCCCTCAGGATCCATGACCCAACCGAACTTTCCGTACTCGGAGTCGTCCGTCTTCTCCAGGACGTTGCATCCTTCGTCCCGAAGCAACTGAAGTACAGCGGCCAAGTCTTCGACGCGATAGTTGACCATGAAGGTCGACTTGCTTGGTGCGAAGTACTCACCATCGGCGGCGCCGATGGACCACACGGTCGTTCCCTTTGTCGGATTGCCCGCTGCATCGGTCCAGGTGAACGCGGTGCCTCCCCATTCCTGGACGTCGATGCCCAGGTGCTGCTTGTACCAAGCTCGCAGTGCGACAGGGTCGTTCGCGTTGAAGAAGATTCCTCCGATACCTGTGACTCTCTTCATTTGAGCCTCCTAAGTGCGGCCAAGTTGAAGCGTACTGCGTTTGCGACGCCTAACGCATTGCCGCTCAGCCGCGAGCGGCACTCATCATCATTTCGAATTGCCCAGCCGTTGTTGTGCAGCTCGTCGGCTGCAGCGGCTTGTTAGGCAGATTCCTACCGTCTCAGTGCCTCGATGGCGGGGAGCTTGGTCGCGCTGCCCGGCTCGCACTCATAGACCTCGAGACCGCTGACACGGCCCTTCAACTCCCAGATGATCACGCCGCATGCCCGACCGCGGGAATCGTGACCTACTGCCTCAGCAACCGGGCGCGCTCTTGCCGTCTGCCCGTCCGGTGCGAAGTCGACAGACGCACATCCGCACGCGCACCGTCCGACTACGCGAAGATGCCGAACGTCATGAAGCAGATGATCGAGCGGTCCATCGAGTGCGCAATTGGCCAGCACCCATTCCACCACGAGCGCCTCACGTTCGGTAATCGGCCGATCCTCCGGTAGTGTCAAATCATCCATCCTGTGCATCCTGCCTAACGACCTGCCGCTCAGCCGCCGCGCTTCTCAGCGGTCGGCTGCAGCGGCGTGTTGGGCCGTTTGTCGTTACGAGACCAACTCGCAACGACTTTTTCATTGACGGCATCATAAAGCCAGATCCCATTCCACCGTTCCGTCGGCCCCTTTTCTTCTAAAATCGCCCGTGCCCAAGGTGTCGGCATTTTGGGCGGATGAAACACGCCATCAATGAATATGAGTAAACCAATCGGACGACCGTCTGTTTCGTATTTCGAAGCAGCCTTTCGCTCGATCGCTTGACGTAATGCCGCACGGTCGTCGTAAAAATCTGGTGCCAGAGGCGACGCCGTTCTTTTGCGCCGAAGCTCGGAAAGGTGATAACCAATAACGTTTGCAGAACCTTGATGAGCCATGCGTGTGACTTCGAAGTAATGCGGTACTTGCGCCACTCGGCATGAAATGTCGGGACGCGGTGATTTACGGCTCCGGATACTTCTGGCTTCAATGTTGAGGCCTGACTTTGCGGCAAACTGTAGAAAGACTGCCCGCTCGTCTTTTTCTTTGTCGCGCTTCAAGATGGATCCTCTCTCCGTCGGCCCAACGCCAGGCATCAGCCGCGGTGCGCCGTTTTGCGCCGTCGGCTCAATACCCATGTTGGGTCGTTTTCACATTTGTTTTTATTTGAGTCGAATCCACGTAAATGAGCTTCCTTAAAAGTAAACATACCCATGAACTGCGTATTCGGTTGTTCTGCCATCCATGACCACCACGATTGAATTCCCGTTTACTTTCCTCATTGCGGCCGTGGTTCCCTGATGACCCGTTACCAGATTTTTCGTAAAAACAATGCCTGGAAGTATGGACATCGCTTGGACGACGCTGATCGCGTCGCCCGTGGTCGCTCCTCCGCTTATTCTGTACGCCACCACCCGGGAGTGACTCAGATCCACCGAATCGATCACGTCGTATGCAGCTGATGGCCCCCCAGCTACCATACTTACCATCAAAGCTAACGGAAACAGCAAAGCAACCAGGAAGAAAGGAATCGACGTGGCAATGCGTATCCACAAGCGGCTTTGAAGGCAGAGGCACGCAAGGCCGAAACTGATGAAAACTAGCCAGACCGTCAAAAAGGCAACCAATTGATTGACTGTTGGGTTCGCAACTCGCAGGGGTGCCAGCAACCAAACACTACCCAGAGAACCGACAAGCAGACCGACCTTCCTTATCGTTTGCCTTTTCGCCATGTTACCCTCGGTGATCGTCATCGGCCCAACGTTTGAGCTCAGCGGCGGGCCGCGTAGCGGACCGGCCGCTGGAGAGAATAGTTAGGCGTTCGTTTATTTAGCCTTCCGAAACATCTCAAGGATCTGCTGGAGATCTTTCCACCCGCGGTCCTCATAGAAATTAATTTCAATCGGATATACAGGTTGATCCCTTAGTGCTTTGTCAAATTCTTCCATGAATTCATCTCGGTCCGAAATGTAGTAGACCAGCTCTTTCAAATTATTGCCAGTTCTACTATACGCATAAAGGCAGTATCCTTCCTGCTCGAGATTTTCAATTGCGTGCTCGAGATCAATCATTTTGTATATTGATTTCTTCAGGGGGCATTCCATTTCGTTGATGTCCGTCATATTTCCAGGAAACTGCTGTCAGCCAACCCAATCGACCACGTGTTTCCTCGGAAGGAAGGTCGTCGACGAACTTGAAGATTACCGGAAATCCATCTTCTTTAATTTCTCCAATGATGCCTTTTCCTTGTGATTCAGTCATAGTGTCTATACGCCTAACGATTTGCACATGAGCTGTGCCGCGCAAGCGGCATCTGCTCGATGTGCTTGTTAGGCTTCAAGTCCCACGTTTGCAATGTAAGATGCAATGACGAGCACCTCACCTTGCCGGCTTCTCCGCGGCTGGCCCCATGATCCACCGCTTGAGTTGCTCCAATGAAAGGGAGCCATCGGCGTACCAGTCACCCAAGTTTGTGAGGCTTATGCCGACCTGCATGTTGCCGGCACGATCCTTCGCGAATATGCAGACTTCCTCGCCCACAGCAAAGACGTCCGTCTCCGTGTTTTGGGGCCCCCAGAACTCCTGCACCTCGGCGAGAACAATGAGCTCCCGTTCAGTTAGATCACGCATGCTCTTCTTCCTGCCTGTACGTCTAACTTAAATTATACAGAACTTGCGAAATTATTGGCCGGGCGGGCGGTGGCGATGTATCCGAGACTCCCGCCGCCGGAATCTGCGCATCCGGCTGAAAACACGCAAGATCTGCAAGGCCGGCGCCACCCACCTAATTGGATACGCCGCGAACTCCGCCCTGCGGATCGAATTCAAGCGGGCGAGTGGGTTCCAAAACGGCCCTTCGCACCGATGCGACTCGCCGAACAGGCAGGCACCCGGCCATCATCACCTGTCCAGCGGACTCAAAACGCCACGACCGCCGCGGTTTAAAACGTGCGTGTAAATCATGGTCGTGCTCACATCGCTGTGACCCAGGAGCTCCTGGATGGTCCGAATATCGTAGCCGTCTTCCAAGAGATGGGTTGCGAACGAGTGCCTGAGCGCATGGCACGACGCCCGCTTCGCAATTCCTGCCTTCAATGCCGCTTCCCTAACCGCCTTCTGCAGCAGCGATTCGTGCAGGTGATGCCGCCGCTTTCGGCCGGTCGCCGGATGCACGTAAAACCGCGTCGCCGGAAAAACCCACTGCCAGCCCCACTCCCAAGGTGCGCGAGGATATTTAGCTCTATGGCCCAAGGCAACTCCATGCTTCCGGCCCCGCCAGCAAGATCCACCTCATGCTGCTTGCGCACGCCTTCCAGATGGATCCTCAAGGGCTCCACTACTTTCTGCGGAAGCAGTGTTACGCGATCTTTGCGTCCCTTCCCGTCTCGAACGAGAATCTCTCTCTTCACAAGATCCACATCCTTGATACGCAGACGACAGCAATCCAGCAGCCTCACTTGCAGCCTTTGCCGACGCACAGGTTCTTACTGAAGAAGGGCAGGACGTGGTTCTGGAAGCGGTCTGCCACGGCGCTGGTGTGGGTGCCGTGGTAGAGATCGAACGTGTTGGCGATGCCGTAGCTGTCGAGAATCCCGTGAAGCTTGCCGGCGCCGGCGCGCAAGCCGTCCTGGTCACCCACGTCGATGGCAATGCCCCGGAATTGACGCAGGTTGCCGACATATTGATCGATGAACGCCAACGGAGCATTCGCCGCCCACTTTGCCAGAACATCCTGTCGGGGCGCACCATCCTTCTGCGGCAGATCGAGATAGAGCGGCGGGTTCTTCGGATTCGGTGACCATGCCGCGGCGGAGGCAAGCTGGACTCTGGCGGCAAATGACAGGCTGGCTGAATCCGCGGGGGTCTTCACCGACTCCAGAGCTTTCAAAATTGCCGGATTGGCCGGCCCGCCGCCCATCGGCTCCATACAACACGGGCTCATGATGTACAGGCTGCCGAAAACGTCCGCATGCTTCATCCCGATCCGCGCCGCGCCGTAGCCGCCCATGGAATGGCCGACCAGTCCGCGGCTCGTCCGCCTGGCGATGGAACGATAATGGGCGTCGATGTGGGAGACCACATCGCGTGCGATGAACTGCTCGAAGTCGCCGGTCGTGACGGAGGTCGAATACATCGATCCGTTGTGCACCGTTTTGGAGTCGGGCAGCACCACAATCATGTCCTGCGAACCCAGGGCAAAGGCGCCCTCGATTGCCTGCGGTACCTGGATCTCGTGTGTCCACTGCTCGGCGCCGATCGAGTAGCCATGCAGGGCATAGACAACCGGGTAACGCCGGCTCTTCTCTCTGGCATAGCCTGGCGGCAGAAAGACAATTGTGTCGCGGTCGACCGCATCGCCTTCGAGATTACCTTCCAGTGCATTGCCGTGAATCTTGATGCGCTCGACAGCGACCGGCTTGGCGCCGGGGACGATGGGCAGCGCGTCCGTCTTCACCTGCGCCTCCGCGGCGTGCCAAACCCACGCGCCGGCGGAGAGAATTGTCAGGGTGCAGGTCAGGAGCAAGGTCGATGGTCGGGTCTTCATGGCAAGTTCTTTCATATGAGCATCCTCAACGTTGCAAGCTGAACCGATGGCGATCGCGGACCATTGTGGGACTTGGAGCGGAAGACCTGGCAGCCGACGTTGTTGACATTGGAAAAGAGGTAGAACATACCGTCGTGGTAGCGAATGCATGGCGCCCAGATGACCCTGCCGTGGATGGTCCCGCCTTCGAGGCGGAAGGCGGGGCCGAGGTCGAGGCGATCCATATAGAACAGGGGATTGGAGCAGGTACCGTTGCCGTTGTCGGCGGTCCAGCTCCGTGCCGCAGCAGTGGAGGCCGCGGAAACATGCGGCGGCGCAGCGGTGTTGACGCCGACGGTCAGCGTGACCAGGATTACAGACACTAGAAGGAATCGAATGCGTCGCATGGCAATACACACCAAACAGGATTACCTCCTCAATGACACGTGTTCGCCCTTCCATAGTGTCGACAGCCACTCCTCGCGTGGTACAATTCGAAGGACAGGTACAATTGGCTGCCTTTTGTGGCGGTTCCTTCGTGGGTCGCACCTCTTCAGTCCCCTTCTCCAGATCTTTATGGAAACGCGATAGGCTAATTCCGGGCTTAGGCCCCGCCCAAGCAGCATTCTATAGCCAAACTCTGTTCAGGATCCGGTCATTTTGACACACCTACCCCTTATGGATGCCTCCCCACTCAGTCATTTGAGCACGCATACCTATATTCGAGGCTCTGCTATCATGATTAAGCAGTGTCCGAGTCTGATACCGGAGGCGGGCTTGAGCAGACGGGCTTCACGGTTGCGTTTCGGGCGATAACGAATTTGGCTTGGAAGTGTTCGAGGCGATGAGAACCGCCGATCCGCTTTAGCTGCTCCGTTTTGCCGCGCCAGACATGGTCGAGCTCATGCGCAATGTCAATTTGAGGTCGCTCATCAGGGCAAACATCGTATGCATGATGTTGCTTCGCACATTATGCCGGAATCTGTTGTTTGCGTTATGAACGGCGGCGCCCTTGGGGGATGGAATATTCAGAACGACGCCTGCGGCGCCGCCGAATTCCTGAACGGCCAAATCGTGAAACAAATGCACCGCGACCTGAGCCGCAGCGGTAAGGAGAGTGGGACTTAAACGACTGTTACTGCATGGAATTCCAGTTTTTCTCGAGGAAGATCCCCTTCATCATCTGGAACAGTGCCGGAGAATTGGTTTGCTGAACGTTATTCAGGCATTCATAGATCTTGGCGAACGCCTTGAATTCTATTTCCGACATCCGAATTCTCAGCCCCACTTGCGCGCGGACCAGCTGATCGATCTCTTCCTGGCTTCTGCCGGCCTGAATCGCCCCTCCGATCGTCAAATGCGCCTTGATCAGTTGTTCGCGAACGGGAGCCGCCTCTTTCTGGGCACCGTCCAGGGTGAGCTTCACCGCTTTCTTCTGATCCTTACTCAAACTGAACATCTTTTCGATGACATCGATCCTGTTAGTGCTCACCACAAAGGGAGCATCTCTGACCGAGTCGGAGCCTCTTCTGCCTCCGCCTCCACGCTGTGCAAAAGCCGGCGTCAAGGCAAGCAGCCCAATCAACAGCAGTCTGCAAGTCATGTGCATTCCCCTATTCTTTTTCGGTTCTGCCACGCGCGCTGAATCCCCCTCGCCCGGCCCTGCCGGGTGGATCCAGCACGGCAGCCCAAAGGTCAAATGCAGCTGCCGCTTTGGACTGCTGATTGGGTTTGAGCAGTTCACAGACCCGGGCGAAACTCTTTGCTTCGATGCCCGTCAACCGGGTTTCCGCCGCCGCAAGCGATTCCGTGGCTTTCTTGACGTTCTCCTGACTGTCGCCGTTGATCACGAAGGTAACAATCTGAATGCGAATCTGCTCGATCTGGGCGCGCTGGAGAGCGACTTCTTTCATGGTATCGATGAGGATCTTCTGCGCCTCCTCTCTCTGCTCTTTATTCAGGCTGAGCTGATTTGCGAACATCTCAGCTTTGCTCAGTTTTGTCGCACGAGCCATACCGCCACCCATACCCGCGGCATCATTTCCCGTTGCACCTCCGCCGCCGCCACGCTGGACGTACCCCATTGTGGCGGTCAGCATCGCAATACATAGCATTCTGCCAAACATGCAATCTCCTAACATCAGGTGCCGACGAAATGACCGGCCGGCCCGCGCCGCGCACCTATAATCCCTGTAAAGGGGTTTTTATAGATTGAACCGTATGAGACTGCAAGCAGAATCGGACCGGCTGTGGTAAGCAATTGTTCTGTCCGTTGTGAGGTAGCAAATGAAATGTCCGGTCTAACGATTTGACCTCGGAAGTTCTGGGGACAGGCTGCTTAATTCCTGAATTCCTGGTGAGGTCGCGCAAAGGAGTAATTTCGGAATTCGGGAATTACGTAGCCTGTCCCCAGAATTTCGTGTCCCTCGAGTTTCAAGATCCGAATTAGGCTTGCTCGCTGCACGATCATGGTCACGGGAATTAGTGGAAACTGGGGACACTGCCCGGTTTTTAGGTCGCGCATAAACCGTGTAGCGTCTTAACCGGCCAATCTGTGCCTATTTTCCCTGTTCGTCCAATTTGCTCAGTTCGGCGAAGATTTTTGATAAGCGATTGGTGAGGCGCGCCAATTTGCGTTTTGCTTTCTCATCGGTGATGCGCCGGCGCCACATTTCCATGCTATGGCGCGCCTCGTCGAGCAATCCTTGCAGCGCTTGCAAACTGGTGCCTGGGGCTCGCCGGAGTTTGGGAATAACGTGAAGGCTTCCCATTTTCTGTCGAGCCTGGTGGTACTCGCGCTGCAGGTCAATCTGACTAACCTGGACGTAGCGCAAGGTCATTTCGACGGTTCGGTGTCCGAGTAATTCCTTCACCGCAGGCAAGCTTGCACCCGCTCTGAGCATTTCGGTTGCGTAGGTGTGTCTCAGCTGATGCAGTGTGGGCTGGATCGAGCAGCCGGCTTCACAGGCTGCCGTGATCAGTTCGTGTCTCATGGACAAGTAAGAAGGCGGAGCGCCGTTCCTTTGTAGCAACAGCAATCCGGGTGTCGTTGTGGGATCGGGGGCCTGCCAGGGTCTCAAGGATTGAATGGCGTGAAAGATGCTGCGAGTGTCATCATCGACCGGGACCCATCTTTCGGTGTGCAGCTTCCCGAGCGGGACGCGTACCGCCCATTGGTTCTGGCCGAGTTCGCGCAAGGAATCGGCCGTGAGCTGAAGGCATTCGCCGATACGCATGCCGGTGGCCCTGAGAAGCAACAACCCCTTGGAGCGCAGGGTCTCCCTTTCGTGAAAACGTCGTTGCAGTTTCTGGTCGTCCTCCGGAGAGAGAGGTTTGGGAAGATAGTGGTCATGCGGCGGATAATCGCCAGGTGCGAACAGGTCTGAGCGCGGCGGATCGCGGCTCGACTCCAGATCGCGCAGAAGCCGGCGGACATTGATGATTCTCTCCATGCGGGTTTTGTTGGCTAGCGGCGGTTTTTGCTCATGCAGGCTGCGGAGCCAGCCGAGGATATGGGGATCGCGGCGGAGCTGGGATAGCCTGCGGACCCCTGGCCAGTTTGACTGCAGATAGGAGAGGAAGGATCTGGCGGCGCATTGGTAGAACTCGATCGTCCCCGGACGCAACACGGTAGCGAGCTTCTCAATCTGACCCTCCAATAGCTCCTGCAGGCTTGGGCGCGTGCGTTTTTTCATCGCGGCACCGGTGCGGAAAGTCGGGTTCGATTCTGAATCGCGCGGTGATATTCGCGCCAGACATCCTCGGGAGAGAGCCGGACGTAAAGCATGGTGGTGCGGATCTGGGCGTGTCCCATCAGGTGCATCAAGGCCGGCAGAGAGATGCCCCCGCGGACCATGTCCGCGCCGAAGGTATGGCGGAATCGATGAGGATTGGCCAGCTCGACATGAGTAGCTCGACGGTGATGTCGGAATAGGGAACGAAATCCGGCCGGAGTCATCGGCGCGCCACGCCGCCGTCCTTTCAGAGACAGAAACACGTGAGGCGAGCAAGACAGTGGCCTCTCGGATTCGAGATAACGCTCAACCGTCTCGAGCGTGTCGTCGGACAGGGGCAGCATTCTTTCTTTATTCCCTTTGCCCCGAACCGAGAACCGGGCCTCCGAGAGGCGCAGATCCTGCAGCCGAAGTTCGGTGACCTCGCGTGAGCGCAAGCCATTGAAGAGCATCAAGGCGATGATGCTGAGATCGCGATAGGTGCGGAAGCTGGCCCAAAACCGCGAGACTTCCTCCGCCGTCAAGGGGACCACGACACGGCGGGATTGCTTCAGGCGCAGGCCGATGAGTCTTTGGCTCGTTCTTCCATAACCGTGAGGAAATCGGGTTTGGCGGGTCGATCGGACGCCGGTTGGGCCGTTTGGGATGTCGCGGCCATAGAGAAAGCGGTAGAGGCTGCGCAGCGTACCCAGGCGGTGATTGACGGTTTCCGGCGTCGGCTTTGGGCTGGACTCAAGCTGATGGCGGACGTAGTCAAGCAGAAGCGGCTGATTCAGCCGGGACAGCAGGCCGGGCTTCCGAGGCTGCCACCAGCGCAGGAAGTTCAGTAAGCCATAGCCATAGGAACGAACCGATCTTGGCGAAAGATTGCGCAGATGCTGGGCATCGAGAAATCGGTTGAGCCAGTCGACCTCGCGATCGTCGGCGTCATAGATCCGGTACGGAGAAATGCCGGCCGGAGTCGAAGCTTGATAAAGCAGACGACAGGTCATGGCTGAAAAACCTCGGCGCATTCCGTAAGGCGTCTGAAGTCCTCTGCGTTCGCTCCGGCACGGAAATAGCTGTTCGGATCATGTCCATCAGGAAGCTCGACGATGCGGACGATAACGCCGGCGCTGACAAGCTTTTGAGCCAGCCGGCGAGCTGCGCTCTGGCCCGCGCCGTTCGGATCACTGTCAAATGCGATCATGACCTCACGGCCAGAAAACTCGCGCAGTTGAGAAAGCTGGAATCCTGTAAAGTGGGTGCCGAAGCCACAGGTCGTGTTGACATAGCCTTCCTGCCAAAGCGAGGCCATGTCGAACAAACCTTCCACCACAATCACGCTGGGAGAAAAGCGAATGATGCTCCACGCAAACAGGTCTCCCTTCGGGCGGGCCAAGAAGCGGTGCGGAGCCGCTCCGCCGATACTGCGTCCATACAGATTGCTGACTCGATTATGATCGAAACAGGGAAACACGATGCGCTGGTAAAACGTATCTCGACCCTGAGGGTTGATCAGACCTGCTTGCCTCAGCTGGTCCGGTGAATAGCCCTGCCCGATCAAGTGACGCCGCAGGGATCCTCCTGGCGCATACCCGATATTCAGTTGGCCCATGAGCCGCCGGTCATGCAGACCGCGACACCGCAGGTAATCGAGCGCCTCGGGGTGGCAGTAAAGCTGTTGCTCGTAGAAAGCGGCTGCCGCTTCGAGCACCCCGTCCGGGGAAGATTCGGGCCGGCTAAATTCCTGTTTCAGGTGAGCCACGCTCTGATGGAAGGAAAGATTGAGGTAGATCTGCACGAAACGGATGACGTCTCCCCCGCGGCCGCAGCCATGGCAATAGAAGACATTCTTGCCTTCATTGACGTAGAACGAAGGCCTGCTTTCCGCGTGCAACGGGCACAGTCCTACGAACTCCTGGTTGGAACCGACTGACTGCGCCACCCAATCGTGTTTCCGCAGGTACGCCAAAAGAGAAGCCTGGCGTTTCAGCAGCTGCAAATCACCTGCCATAGACGCTCCTTCCCAGACAAAACGAAACCGATCGGGAGCGAATCATGCACCGCAGTTGCACTTCAAGGTGGCGGAGGAATGAATTTTCCGCAGACAACGCAGAACACCTGGCCGGGGCTTGCCTTCCGTAATACTGACCACGAGGATGGCGGCACATGAGGCTTCTCCCGCTCTCGGCCTCGCCGCGTGAATGCGGCATAGGTTATTGCTGAGGGAATGCTGGCAGAAGTCTTGGGAACTCCGCTACCTTGACCTGTCAGTATTTGCAGTTTGCGGCGCTGGTAATAGGCCCGCTGGCGGTCAGCGTGATCCAGACGAGCGGCCAGGCTCTGCTGGTAGACGCGGTTGGCACGGCGCCGCTGAAGGAGTCGCGCCTGGCGGCGACATGGCTCGCTGCAGTATGCCTGTCCTCGATCGCAGCGACGGCAGATGACAAAGACCACACTGCAGGCCGGACCCCGACAGATCCTCTGACGAAACTCCTCTGGCAGCGCGCCCGTGTCTTTCTCAAGGCAGGACTCGACAACGGGCGCCGGTCATGGCAGGCTAAGCGCTGGGCGAGGTTCCAATCTAGGTTGCGCCCGTTTTGGGCCCCAAGCGGCTCTCTACGCTTGGGGCCTTTCTTCTTCCGCCTCTGGAAAAACAGAATATGCTGGCTGGAGAAAAACACAGCAGAAAAACAACTGAAGGAAAAAGTCAGCTACGGAACGGCGTCAAGAAATGCACGTTGGCCGGTTAATTGCGTCCCTGGTTTTCCTGGTTTTCCGGACGAGATTTCGGGGAATGTTTTCCCGAGAGTTGACATGAGACCCCCATACCGGAAGTAGCGAGCAAGGCAAAACACGTGACCCGCCAGTCAAAATGCAGCTCGTTTTTCCTATTCGTTGATAACGGCTTGTCTAGGACGGAGGACGGGGCGGCGTGTATGTGATCTGATAATTGGTGCCGCTGTACACAACCATGCTGTAGTTGCCGTTGGCGTCCGTTACTGCGCCCACCGAAATACTAAGATTCGGCGCCCCAGTGATTGACTGTGAGGTTGCGGAAACCGAGGTATTGGCGATGCCATTGCCCAATGCGTCCGTGACCCGGCCCGAGATGGTAACCAATCCGGGCAGGGTGGGGACACTGAGATCGAGAGTGGTACTGTTGCCGACAATCGTGGAATTGGGGGGCAAAGGAATGGTGATCACCCCTCCCCCACCGCTGGAACCCATTTTGAACGCAATTGAGACGTTAATACCGTAGGTAAGGTTTTGTACCAAGGCAGCCTGGTACGGGCCGGAAGCGCTCGAACGTCGAAAACACATAACTCGTCGCCGGTGCCCCGATGAAGCTGGATGGCGGCGCCTGCAGTGCGGATGGATCGACAGCGGTGAGCGTGAAGTAGAGGCCGCCTGTCAAGGGACCGGTACTGATTGTTCCCGAGAGCGTTCCCATGGTTGGGACCATATATGTGCCGCTAACGGGGCCGGATCCAACCACAAGAGATCCCAGGTTGTAGATCGCCAGCTGTTCGACCTGCCCAGAGCGAAGCGCAATTCCCGCTCTGTAAAGGGAGACCTGGAAACTCCCCTCAGGCAGCTTTCCCTGGAAATTTCCGCCGGCATCGAGCGGGAAAAACCCTTGTGTTAAGTAGTCGTTGGAGGTGAAATAAATGGTTGTCGCAGGACCCGCGGGCAGGTTTGCGAGGCCCAGGACGCTTCCCGACACACCGTAGAGTGTCGCGGCAGGTACGGTAATATTCCTCACCGTATCACCCGAAAGCTGAACAGGTAGTGGATCGGCATAGGTCATTTGCAGGTATGCACCTGCAGGGAGTCCGGGAGCATCGTAAGCCACTCTAAGATTGTAGGTTCCCGCTGGAGCGACGATCAAGTATTGGCCGTTCGCCTGGAGAATAGAGGACGACCGATAGGTGTTGTCCCCGTTGCCGGCCTGAACATAGATCGTGAAGGCCGTTCCCGTGACGGTACCTGTGAGCTTGAATCCGGACGGAAGCGTCACGTTCCTGACCACGTTGCCGGTTGCGGCGATGCCGCTATCGGTCTTGGACACAAGCACGGGCGACGCAGTTTTTCCTGTGGCTGTTCCCGCGGAGTTCGGCAATGTCGTGTATGTTATCAGACTCGGGCTTGGCGAATACTGGCGCAGCGTAGTTGAAGCAACCGGGCCGCTGGCCGTAATTGCCAACGAACCTCGGAAGCTGGCTGTACCCGGAAACAACTGATCGACGAATACTGCCAGATGATTGTTCGGAGCCAATGACTGCGTTTTGACACCGATGATCGTCCCTGTTGCGTCCAACAGCTTGAGCGTCAGAGTCACGGATGTGTTTCCCGGGTTGAAAAACGCAACGCCGGTGTCGAAGGCGCCCGTGATGTCCACCGGAAGTGTCAGCGAAGTCAATACGGCTGAATCCCCGACGCCGGCCTCCGTCTCGAATTGTCCCTGGGAGTTTTGCACGGTGAAAATCGATGACGCGCCGATGGGTACATCGGAGACGATGGTGGCCGCTCCCATCTTGCCGTCTCCCTTGCCGTCGGTCTGGAGAAAGGCAGAGGCGCCGGCCGGCAGCGTGAAGCTGAAACTGCTGCCTGTGCCGGTCCCGGGACCACTACCTGGAATGCTCACCGTAAGCGGCGTGCCGTTATCCTGCTCCAGCGCCAGAGTCACGTGAGCCGGAGTTGAGGAGAGGCTGAATATCAGGAAAGAGGTCTGAAAGGTGAAACCACCGAAGGAACCATTTGCCACCTGGGCGAGATCGAATGTGAGCTTGGTTGACGAATGGGCTACCACCGGCAGCGACGTATAGGTGAGTTGGGAAGCAGTCAGAAATTGCCGCAAAACCAGCGCGGCTATGGGCGCGCTGCTCTGTACACGCAGGGTGCCTCGGAAATTGCCGATTGTGGCGAAGAACTGACCCGCTCCGCCTCCAACGAACCTTGCCACGTGGGCTCCGCTGCTCAATGACAATAGCTCGGTGCCGGCCTGGCTGCCGTCCGCGTTTATCAACGTCAGTGTGAGCGACGCGCCGGCAGGACTGTAGAGGGCCAGCCCGGTGAGAAATGATCCCGTAAAGTCGACGGGCAGCTCGAAGTCGGTGAGCAGATCTGAACTTCCCACGCCGGCTTCCGTCATGAAATTGCCATTCGTATCATAGACTGTAAAAATCGCCGAGATCCCAATGGCGGCAGTTGCAGTCACAGTGCCTCCACCCATGACCCCGGTTCCCAGCCCATCGGTCTGCAGGAATTGCGTGGCCCCGGGGTCCAGGCTGATGATGAATTGACTGTTCCGACCCAACCCCGAGATCGTCACGGCCCAGGGATTTCCAGCTTCATCCGTCAACTTCAGGGTTGCCGTCACTGCGGTGTCTGAGTGATTGAACAATACAAAGGTGGTCGCAAAGCGATAGCTGCCGAAAATACCGTTGACTGCTTGCGCGAGGTAACCTTGATATTGCGCGTGGGCGCTATTTCCAAGGCAGAACACCAGGAAAACAACGGCGGGGAGCGTTCCGAATTTCATGACATGCCTCCGGTTCGATGGGTCGGGATATACAAAACATGGCATGCAACCTCGAACCGAGCCCCATTCTCACCGAGGCATTCTGAGGTGCGATATATCTAATCCCCAGAGCCTGATAGAAGTCTACTCCCCAATCGAATGTTGCGCAAGTTAACCCCGGTTCAACCTGGTCCGAAGCGTGCCAACCCGTCTTCCACCCCGGCTGCCCGGCCAGGAAAGACTTATCCCATCCCAAGCGTCACCCCAGGAATTACACATGGTCCGAATTGTTGAAAAGAGTTTTTTTGATCGACGTTCTCGAATGCGATCGTTGCGGCGGCCGCATGCGGATTGTGGCGGCAATCCACCCCCCGGATACAATCAGAAAAATATTGGACTGCCTCGGCCTGCCTTCCAGACCGCCGCCGGTTGCTCCCGCCTCTCATGATCTCGATGTAGAAGCGTAATTCGCGCGCCGGCAGAACTCTTGGGTAGAGGTGTGCGCAAAACTCAAGCGCCAGGCCCCATTTTGAGGCATAACGCGGCATGCTGGTGAGTGACGCAGCCGCGGTGCGCCCGCCAAAGTTGACATAACATCTTATCTCGCAACCTAACAGGCAGTCACACCCAGGCAACGATCAGAAATGCAGTCAATTTAGACTATCCCCCGGTGCTCTATGAAACGTCGCTGGAGCGCCTGAGCGCGAGCCGGCAAGCTATAGTGCGTATAGGGGAGAGAGAGCAGTGGGAGGAGGGTGAATGTCGTTCCACAAAGCGGGCAAAACCCCCGTCGGATCCCAATCCAATCGTGGTGTTCATCGTGCGCCTGCTTGCGACGGCGGCCGTGACCGATAATGGAATCGCAATTACATAACGGGCATCGGCGCAACAACACGTTCTCGCTGTTGCGCGCCCAGTCGTTTTCGATCTTGTCCGGCGGGGCAGAAAGTGGGATAAAAATAATCGTTGATCTATAGGGATTCTGCTGCCGGTGGACCTGCCAAGATCTGAGCCGGAAGCGGGGTCCCTCCTCCTGAAGAAATTCCAACTGGAGAAGAATAACGCTTCTCGGCTACAGCCGTTAAACGTGTCATTAAAGGATTGGCCGGTTTATTTCCACTTATCGCCCGCGGGACCCAACACAGTGAGTCTGTAACTTCCCAGATCGGGACTTTCGCGGGAGTTAAGGCCGTAGTTTCCGGTTTATCCGTGCGTGAAACAAGCCCAAGCCTCAGGTGCCTCTCGGATACTGAGATCAAAACGGCAAGCCTCACTCGTGCCGTAGCGCGGTCATCGGATCGATTCGAGACGCCTTCCGCGCGGGCGTGTAACTTGCCAGGACCGCAGCAATCAGTAGGATCGCCATTGCCAGCGTCAGCGCCAGTGGGTCGTTGGCCTTCATTCCATACAAGTACGATGCGACGAGTTTCGACATGCTGGGCGCCGCGGCCATGCCGATCGCCAGCCCCCCTGCCGCCAACAGCAAAACTTCACGCAAAACCATGCGCACGATCCCTCCACGCTGTGCCCCCAGCGCCATCCTGATGCCGATCTCGCCGGTGCGGCGGGCAACGTTATACGAAACGGTGCCGTAGAGACCGACGCAGGCGATCACCAGCAACAGGATCGCGAAAGCGCTGCACAACTCGGCAAACGTGATCTCCTGGTTGATGGTCTGGTCGATGTCCGCCGCCTGTGTTCTTACCTCGGTCACCGGCACGCGCGCGTCCGCCTGGCGCACCGTTTCGCGAACAGAGTTGACATACCGGAGCGGGTCGCCCGACGTGCGCAAAGCGTACACCATCTGATCCGGCAGCGGGTAACCTTGGTCATACGGCATGTACACTACCGGCGCGATTTTCCGTGTCAGACCGCCATAGCGCGCGTTTCTGCATACGCCGACAATCTCCATGTCGCGCGCGAGAGGCTCTCCTTCCTCCGCTTTCCGCAGAATCAAGTGCTGCCCGAGTGGATTCCGATTGCCGAAATTGGCTTTGGCAAACACCTCGTTGATCACCGCAACGGCCTGCGAGCCTGGACGGTCGCTTTCTTCGAAATCGCGGCCGGCCAGGATCGGAATCTGCATGGTTTTGAAGAACGCCGGTCCGACGTTCAAAATACGGTTGGCCGGATCCTGTGGCGCGCCCGCTACGCCGAGGGGCAGCCCGGTCCCGGCTCCGATGAGTGAATCTTCCAAGAGACTCGCGCTGAGCTGCCTGCGCAGATTGCCGTAAAAGGTAGCAATTTCGGGGTCTTTGTGTCCGGCTTTCCGGGCATCCAACTGGAACAGCAATACGTTCTCGCGATTGAAGCCGAGCTCGACCGATTCCAGGTTCGACAGCGTCCGGACAAAGAGCCCGGCCGCGACGAGTATCAGCAGCGAGATCGCGATCTGCGACACTATCAGCAGGCGACTCAGGCCGAGCCACCGGAAAGCGTGCGTCGCCTGCGGTTGGCCCAATCGCGCTTCCTTCAGGGCCGGCAAGACATCCACGCGCGTGGCCTGCAGCGCCGGAGCAAGGCCGAACAGTACGCCCGTTAAGAGGGAAAGCGCGGCAGCTGCACCCAGCACGTGCCAGTTCAATTCCGCGTGCAGCGTAAAGTTCGCCCGGCCATTTGCCAGCAGCATGGTAAGAAAGCGAGTCCCCCAGCTTGCAAACAGTATCCCCAGAGCCCCGCCCAGCGATGCCAGGAGAACGCTCTCGGTCAGCAGTTGCCGTACAATGCGAAGCCGGCCTGCGCCCACGCTCAGCCGCAGTGCAATTTCGCGCCCCCTCGCCGCGGCGCGCGCCAGCAGCAGATTTGCAACATTGGCGCACGCTAGGGCCAGGATTAGCCCCACCAGTGCCAGCAGCACATAAATCGGCTGCGAGTACTTCCGGCGCAGGCTGTCCAGCCCACCCGCACCTTCTTTGACCACCAGCGCGGGAAGGTTCGCCCTCTGCCGGTCATTGGCGGCGGTGCCGGTTACCCATTGCTGAAACGCCGGCGCCAGCGTCGCTTGGGCTTGAGCGCGGGTAACTCCGGGACGCAATCGACCCATGATCTGAATCCAATAATAGTTCCCATCGAGGTAATCCTTGGGGCGAAAGCCAAACTGCTTGCCGGCTCCCAGCAATTCATTGGTGTGCATCGGAACATAGATGTCCGGGGCTGCCGCGGGATCGACGCCGAAGAATTCCGGTGGCGCGACCCCTACCACGGTAAAGGGCAGGTTGTCGCTTCGGCGCTCGGCATAAGTGATCCGCTTCTGCTCTCCGATAATGACCCACCCTCGTTTTCCGCAGGTCCTTTGTTCCTTATCTGAATGATTCGGCTACGGTGGTGACGATGAGTCACCATGCCTGATGCTGCGAAGAAACCGTGTCGAATCTGTCGTAAATGGTTCCGTCCCGATGTGCGAGTAGGCCGTCGGCAACGAACCTGTGGGCGGCCTGAATGCCAGAATGCCCTCCGCAAGCAGAGCTTGGCCGTCTGGCGGATTCGGAATCCCGACTACTTCATCGCATGGCGGATTCAAGCACGCGCGAAACCCGGGCGCGCACCGGAACCGTTGCGGTTGCCTTCTCCGTTATCCAGCCTTCCCTGGGATATCGCGCAGGATGAGTTCGGCACCATAGGAGCCGATTTCATTGGTGCGATGGGCTCAGTAGTGCTGCGCGCCGCGAAAAACCAGTTAAGAGGAGAAGTTATTGATTCCACAAGGGATCCGGCGAGACTTCCCCCGTTGCCTGCGAAAAACCAGTTCGAGGCTCAAACTGTTGATTCTTCGTGATATCCGGGAGCACTTCCCCCATCCGCCGCGAAAAACCAGTTCCGGCCTCGGATATGGTTGGGACCATGGAAGAAGGCATGGAGGGAAGACGGCATGGATCTCGAGTTTCATCAGCTCGATTTACGTCATGAAGGGCTTCGGGTACGGCGGCCAGATCGTGAACGCCGCCTATTGTCTTCTCTCGCCGAACGAGGCCAGCAGGTTGCCATTGTCGTCATCTGCCTGCCTGAGGAACCGAACCGGTTTCTGGTCATCGACGGCTACAAGAGAATCCGGGCGCTAGAGCGTCTTGGGCACGACACGGTGCGCGCGACGGTTTGGGATATGGACGAAACCGAGGCGCTGATCCTGGACCGGTCCTTGCGCACCGCCGAAGGAGAAACGGCACTCGAACAAGGATGGCTGCTTTCGGAGTTGCACCGCAGCTTTGGTCTGGGCCTGGACGATCTCGCCCGGCGTTTCGATCGGAGCGTGTCGTGGGTCTCGCGCCGGCTGGCGCTGGTACGCGAGTTGCCCGAGTCTGTCCAGCAACACGTGCGACTCGGAAAAATCGGAGCGCATGCGGCCATGAAGTATCTGGTGCCCTTGGCGCGCGCCAAACGGCACGATTGCGAGCGCCTTGCCGAGCAGATTGCCCACCATCAGTTCACGACCCAGGAAGTCGGTTTGCTCTATGCCGCCTGGCGTGGCCAGCCCCTCATACGTGAGCGCGTGATCGACGATCCCAAACTCTTTCTGCGCGCCCGCCGCGAGATCGAGGAAGAAGATCCTGAAGGCGTACGCGCCGGGGAAGAGCTGCTCCGAAACCTGGACATCGTTGGAGCGATGGCCCGGCGTGCCGCACGCCAATGGCGCGAAGCCGCCGCCACCATGGATGACGCTCGACGCGAGAACGCGTGGCTCTGCGTGCAGCAGGCCATCGACGACCTCACCCGACTCTCAAACAAAATGGAAAAGGAGAACGGCTATGTTGAGTCAGAGCCAGCGGGCGGCGATTCTGGAGCTTCATCGCAAGGGTGTGGGGAAACGCCAGATTGCCCGGGCGCTCCGGGTGTCGCGCACGGCGGTCAAGAAGGTGATCCGCTCGCAATCGATCGTGCCGCCGCTGATCCCTCGTGCCGAGAAGGCCGAACCCTACCGCCAGGAAATCCTCGAGTTATATGCTCGTTGCGAGGGAAACCTGGTCCGGGTCCATGAAGAACTGATGGCGGCAGGCGCGAGCCTGTCCTATCAGGCCCTGACAGCGTTCTGCCGCCGCCAGGGAATCGGTCAGAAGGCCAAGCAGCCCGCGGGACAATACGATTTTGCACCGGGCCAGGAGATGCAGCATGACACATCGCCTCACAAACTCAAGATGGGCGGGCAACAGCGTGCCGTGCAGATCGCTTCGGCGGTCCTGTGCTATTCGCGCATGCTGTTTTTCCAGTTCTATCCGACGTTCCAGCGCTTCGACTGCAAGGTGTTTCTGACCGAGGCATTGAAGTACTTCAACGGCGGCTGCGGCATCACGATGATCGACAACACCAGCGTTGTGGTATTGCGCGGCACGGGTGCCAACATGATTCCGGTGCCGGAGATGGCTGCCTTCGCCGAACGCTACGACTTCGAGTTCCATGCCCACAAGATCGGCGATGCCAACCGGTCGGGACGCGTCGAGCGACCGTTTACGTTCATTCAGAAAAACTTTCTCGCCGGGCGGGAGTTTGCCGATTGGAAAGACCTCAACCACCAGGCGCGCGCCTGGTGTGACCGGGTAAACCGGACCTATAAGAAACATATCCGTGCGATTCCGTGGAATCTATTCGCCACCGAACGCCCGCATCTTAAGCCGCTCCCGATCTGGGTCCCCGAAGTGTATCGCCTCCATCATCGCATCGTCGATGTCGAGGGGTATGTGGCGGTACAGACCAACCGCTATTCCGTGCCTGTAGCCTGGATCGGGCGCCAGGTTGAGGTCCGGGAAAGCAAGGATCGGATCGAGATCCAATGCGGGCTCCGGGAATCAGTCTGCCATGAGCGCGTGATCGATCCTTGCGCCAAGAGGATCACGCTTCCCGAGCATCGCCCCGTACGGGGCCAGGGCCTCAAGAGAACCGATCCTCGTCCAGAAGAGAAGACGCTCGAACAGGTGGTTCCCGAGATCGCCGGCTACGTAGCCTCCGTGAAGAAATGCGGCCGAAGATACATCACCCTTGCCCTGCGCCAACTGCTGCGCATGGCGCGGGAATATCCGCGCGAGGCCTTCCTTTCGGCTGTGGCCGAAGCTGCACATTACGGTCTTTACGATCTGGACCGCCTGGAGCGCATGATTCTGCGCCGCATCGCCAGCGACTACTTTCAGCTCGATCCCAAAAACAAATAGAGGAGAAAGCAATGACCGAAGAACTTGAACAACTCATGAAGAACCTGCGCTTGAAGCGCATGCTCGAGATCCATGCCGAACAGCTCCGAGCCGCTGAAAAAGAAGCGGTTTCCTATACCGAGTTTTTGACCCGGCTTCTGCGTCCGGAGTGGCACTCGAGGCAGCAACAGTGCCTGGAGGCGCGCATCAAAAGGGCCCATCTGCCTGAACTCTGGACTCTTGAAACCTTCCCATTTGCCAAACAGCCCGGCGTCAACCGCAGGCAGATTCGGGGATTTGCGGAACTCGACTTCATCCCGAAAGCGGAAAACATCGTCTTCATCGGCAAAACTGGTGTCGGTAAGACGGGACTGGCATGCGGCATTCTGCTCAAGGCGCTCGAAAACGGCTATCGCGGCCGGTTCATCCGGGCTCAGGACTTGTTTGATGAGATGTACGCATCCCTGGCCGACCGCTCCTCCCGCAGGCTTCTCAACCGGCTCGTGAAACTCGACGTACTTGTAATCGATGAGATGGGGTATCTCAACGTAAAACCGGAGCAGGCAAACATCTTTTTCAAACTCATGGAAGAACGCTACCGCCGCCGGCCAACACTCATCACAACGAATTTATCATACGACGAATGGCCGAACTTCCTCGGCAATCCGCAGATGGTCGATGCTCTCCTCGGACGGCTACGGCATTACTGCTTCACGGTCTCAATCAAGGGCCCGTCTCTCAGGAATCCGCAGGAAGGTTGATGCGAGATGCAACCGAATAGGTCAGACGTGAAGCGGTATACCGCTCAGCTCCTGGAGCTTTACCGCCACACGCCGGGAACTCTGGGGTGCGTGCGTCGTGAGGATAGGAGTCTGGCCCGTGAACTTCATGATCGAGGTGTATCTCTCAGCACGGTTCAGGAAGCTTTCCTGCTGGCTACCGTCCGTCGCTGTCTACGCGCCCCTGATGCCGCGCCACTCGCTCCCGTGCGTTCACTTCATTACTTCGTTCCGGTGATGGAGGAAGTAATGGCGACTCCACTGCCGGACGGTTACGCTGATTATCTCAAATGGAAACTCAGAAAAATCCAGGCCGAACATGACGGCGCACTTCTCGTGAGATCGCGACGAGCAAAGCCGGGCTGAGTTCCGGTCCGACTTCCCCCCACACCCCCCTTCACGCCTTCGGCGTGGATGATATTGAGTCTATCTCCAACCATCTTCTCTAAACACCATTCTTAATCTGGATCACTTCTGTAAAGCGGTAGTGGACTACTCTTGCCGAGCGCCGAAGTGTCGATCAGAATCGGCTGGTCGGCCGCGTTGGCGGCGCCCCCGAAACGTCTTTGACTGTACCCGTAGCTGACGACCGCCACAGCGGGCGCCCCCGCCCGGTCGTCGTCGGGAGCGATGAGGCGTCCGGCAGCCGGCGGAACGCCGAGTCCCCGAAAATAGTCGCCCGACACGGTCCAGCCGGCGGCGAGGTCGGCTTGTCCTTTGATCGTCACGTTCAGGTTTCTTACTTGCCAATACTGGCAGTGCGCGAACACGCTCGAAAGGACGGAGTCGTATTTCCGGAAAAGTTCCAATGCCGGGAAGGGGAAAATACCGGCCGTGACTCCCGACTTGGGATCTTCATAGGTGCTGCCGCTCATTACCCGCATGACAAACTCGCCCTGGCGGTAGTCCTTGGCCTGCCAGTTCAGGACGACCAGCGACTCGGGATCGGGCACTGGCAGCGAGCGCAGCAGGATCGAGTCCATAAAGCTGTAGATCGCAGTGTTGGCCCCGATGCCAAGTGCGAGGGATAGAATCGCAAGCGCGCTGAAGGTCTTGTTGGCAGCCAAGGTGCGCAAGGCGTAGCGCACGTCGGCGACGAGCGTGTCGAGCCAGGCGATGATCCAGACATCCCTCGAGTAATCGCAGGCGAGCGCCGTGTTGCCGAGTTGCCGCCGCGCACTCACGGCAGCGACTTCGTGGGCAAGGCCTTGCCGGGTTTTTTCAAGTTCGAGCATCTGGCGGTGGAAGTCCATCTCTTCAGCCAACTCTTGGTCGAAGCGCCGGCGCCGGAAAAGAAAGCGCAGCTTATTGCAGAGTTGCGCCCACATGGTCAAACCCCTTCCATTACGACTGCGATCGCGCCGGCAATACGCTCAAAGCCTTGAGCCTCCAGAGCAAGGCGCTTCCGGCCGGCCGGCGTGATACGGTAGATACGCGCACGACGCCTCAGTTCCGACTCGCCCCACTCGGCCCGGACCCGGTCATTGACGAGCAGGCGCTGCAACGCGGGATAGAGCGAGCTCTCGCCGATTCGCAGCACGTCACCGGAGACGCGCTCCAGATGCCGTGCTATGGCGTAGCCGTGGGCTGGGCCTCGGGTTAACGTTTTGAGGATGAGCATTTCGAGCGTGCCTGGCAGCAGCTCGGAGCTGAGCGAAGTTCGATTTCTCATCGTTTATCAATGCCTCGTTTATTGATGCTTCAATATAACCGTGGGTTCGCGTGGCTGTCAAGAGATCAGGAGCACGATAGGCGAGTTATCCCATGATCAAATGGATGTGCCGATATAGAGAGTGCCTGAAGGCGCTTGACGCATTTATGGCTGATAAGGTTGCTTATTCTATCGTTGGCAACCCGATGGGTGTAGCGAGCCAGATACTGAAGCACGTGTTCAGGGCCCCCAAAGGGCGGCTTGGCGTAGACGACCCAGTCCTGTTCCGACAGTGGTTTCAAAAACGCAGCAAACGTCGATACTGGCCCCAGCGGCTTAGTTCTAACGGATATATCGGACAAGTGGGTCAAACTGTCAAAATGTTCCAGAACAGTCAATGGCGGGCAATGACAGTGCTACTCCCGCGAAATCCGGTCCTATGAAAGGAGATGTCAAGGACAAGTTCCTCCCTCCCGGGGGCGGGAAGCACTCTTAAGGTCCACGACATCTAGCCACGACTCGTCATGGCAACTCCGCCGATCCTGCGGCACTACCCGGAATATCGCGGGCACCTACCGATAGAGATTCGAGCTGCACAAGAGGCCAGCGCTTCGATTGCCGGCCGCGTTGCCTCAGGACCACGTGCCGGCCGCCGCGTCGCAAAGGTCGGCGACGCGGTCGATCTGGAAGACCTGGCCGTCACCGCCGGCCCGCGTTGTGCCGCGATTTCCGGCTTTAGCGTGCATGCCAATGTCTGTGTGCCCGCCCACGACCGTATGAGGCTCGAGCGCCTCGCGCTACGCCGGGCGCTCCCCGGTTGCCACAGGCCGCCTCTCCCTATTGCCTGACGGCCGCCTGCTGTACCGCTTGAAACGCCGCTGGCGCGACGGAACCTCTCACGTCATTTTCGCACCCCTTGAACTGGTCGAAAAACTCGCCGCGCTTGTGCCCCCGCCCCGGTTCAACCTGGTCCGCTATAGCGGCGTCCTGGCTCCGGGTGCCCGCTGCCGGCCGCTGGTGATCCCCAAATCCTCCGAAGCGTGCCAACCCGTCTTCCACCCCGGCTGCCCGGCCAGGAAATACCTATCCCATCCCAAGCGTCACCCCAGGAATTACCCATGGTCCGAATTGTTGAAAAGAGTTTTTTTGATCGACGTTCTCGAATGCGATCGTTGCGGCGGCCGCATGCGGATTGTGGCGGCAATCCACCCCCCGGATACAATCAGAAAAATATTGGACTGCCTCGGCCTGCCTTCCAGACCGCCGCCGGTTGCTCCCGCCTCTCATGATCTCGATGTAGGAGCGTAATTCGCGCGCCGGCAGAACTCTTGGGTAGAGGTGTGCGCAAAACTCAAGCGCCAGGCCCCATTTTGAGGCATAACGCGGCATGCTGGTGAGTGACGCAGCCGCGGTGCGCCCGCCAAAGTTGACATAACATCTTATCTCGCAACCTAACAGGCAGTCACACCCAGGCAACGATCAGAAATGCAGTCAATTTAGACTATCCCCACGGACGATTCAATCCGACACTTTGCAGCTTCGTCATCCTCATCGCGGCCATGGTTGTCGGCGCCTTCGCGCAGGGCCGGGGTGCCGGCAGTGCGCCCAACAATTTCTACCGCTTCAATTACAGCCTCGAAGAGATGCAGCCGATCACGCACTCATCATCAGATAACGCTGCAAAAGGAAACGATCCAATACACCGCGAATGTCGGCTTCATGCCGATCCGCAACGCCACCAGCGGCGTGAGCGAGGGGCATCTGTTCTACATCTACTATGCCAAGGACGGCGTGACGGACAAAGCCAAACGGCCGGTCTGGTTTCTCTTCAACGGTGGACCGGGCGCAGCCACCATCTGGCTGCACATGGGCGCCTTCGGCCCCAAGATGGTGAAGCTGAATTCGGTCGGCCTGGCATTACCGCCGCCCTACACCTATGTCGATAATCCCAACTGTCTGCTCGATACCGGCGATCTTGTCTTTATCGATGCCATGGGTACGGGCTTCAGCCGGCCGGACCGGCCGACCTGGGGCCCCAACTTTGGCGGCGTGGATAATGATCTGGCCGCTTTCGGCGAGTTCATCCGCAGCTTCCTGAACCAATACAACCGCTGGGGCTCGCCGCTGTTTGTCGGCGGGGAGAGCTACGGCACCACGCGTGCCGCGGGATTGGCCGGATACCTCACCGATCGCGACTGCCCTATCAATGGCGTGATGCTGCTGTCGGCGGTCATTGACAGCAACGCCGGCGCCGGCATCCAGCGCCAGCTCAGCACGCTGCCCACCGAGATCATGACCGCTCACTACCACAAGAAGCTGGCGCCTGAGCTGCAAAAGCTCTCCGTCAGCCAGATCGCTGAGCAAGCACGCCAGTTCGCGTCGGGCGAGTACCTGGAGTATTTGTTTGACGGCGCTCGCGCCACACCAGCCCAGCGAGAGAAAGTGCTGAGTAACATGGCGCGCTTAACCGGACTCGCGAAAACATTTATCGATGCCAACGACCTGCTCATCCCGCTGGGACCGTTCAGTACCGAGCTCATGCGCGACCAGCACATGATGACGTCGCGCCTGGACTCACGCCTTGCCGGTTACCAGATCGACGCCGGCTCCACCAGCACGAGCTTTGATTTCAGCAACGCCAACATCGAGAACTGTTTCCTCACCAGCTTCGAGGCGTACATCCGGAATGATCTTAACTACAAAAACGACTCGCTCTATTACGTGTCGGGCAACGCACCGCCGTGGTCGGGCGAATACAACACAGTAGTCAACCTGGAGAACGGATTCGCCAAGAACCCGCACATGCATCTGTTCGTGGGCATGGGATACTACGATTTTGCGTGCCCATTCTATCCCGTGGAATGGACCATCGCCCACCTGAAGGTGTCCGACGCCATCAAAAAGAACAACATCTCTGCGGGCTATTACGAGTCGGGCCACATGGTCTACATCGACCAGCCGTCGGCAGCCAAGTACCACGCCGACCTGGTAAAATTCGTGCAGGATGCACTGGCGAAATAAGACTCAGGGTATGGAGGACTGTGAACCGCAAAGACCACAAAGACCTCGAAGAAAAAATATCCTGGAGATTTTATCTTCGAGGTCTTTGTACCACTAACGTTCTAATTCTTTGAATTTCGCAAAGATTTTCATGCCGCAACCTTTTCAAGTGTAGCAAGAGAAAGGTCTTGCGCCTGAAGAATAGCCGTGACGATTTTTCGCCCTCTGGATGATACTTGGTACCTATGAGTATGCGGGAGTTTTCGGATCAAATGGTGAGCGCGAAGCAGCCGCAGGCGTTGGCTGACTCGAGAGGAGTTACGCTGTTTGTCCTCAGCCGTCGCGGATGGATAGAGGGCAGCCGCCAGATCCCGATTGCGAAATCCATTCAGCAGGTATTCGGCCCGGTTGATCTCTCGCAACACCAGAAGGTCTTCTCCGGCCCAAGGGCGCAGGCCGCGGATGCGGTGGCCGGCCTTGGTAGTAGGTCGGGTGATTTTCGCAATCAGTTCGCGCAGGGGCGTACTCGTATCCAAAGTACCAAGGGCGTCGTAGTAACGCTCGTTGCAGCCGTGACTAACTTCTGCCCGCCGTCGCAGGTCCACCACTCCCTTGCGCATCCGTTGCCACGAGAGCTGTCCTCCCGAATCGCCTTCGCGAGAGCGATACACCTTCATGTCACGTGGATCGTTGATGGTCGTCTCCACTCGCAAGACGCTGCCCTGTTTGTCGTACATCTTTACCGAGTTGCTCCCCACGGAGTGCTTGACCCGGAGGCCTTCGATGCGCCGGCGGTAATCACTGGTCACCTCGGTTTGAATGTTGCCGTGCGGTTTTTTGCCAAGGAACCGCAACACGTTCGAACTCCCGAAGGCTGTGATCGCTCCCCGTGCCAAGGCAGGATAGATGGCGGCCAACGACGACGGCGAGCGGAACATCACATCGGTAGCCCACTCGCTCTCGTACGCCGACCAGTAGTACTCCTGCCGGTAGCCCGCCAGAATCTCGTCAAGGACCGGATTCACCTGGTTGGCCAAACGTCCCAGGTACTCGGGCCAGTCCCAGCACAGCAAGCCGTCCATGATCCGCTGTGCCCCCGCCACGTCATCCAGGCTCAGAAAGCAATTGTCCGCCTGCTTATACTTCATGCCTTGCCGGTCCATCTGCCGCGCCAGCCACGACCTGCCGTTGAGGCAGATCTGGATCGAAAAAGGGAACCAAGTCTGAATCCGCGCGTGCATCAGGCCGAAGTCCCGGTCCATGAAGTAGTGATAGATGTGCAGGCACTTCCGCAGTGCCGGCTCCAGTACGAGCTTCTTCCGAGCTGGATCGCGGTGAATGGCATAGGTCATGCACGGCTCGACGCACGTCAGCAAGCCGATCAGCCCTTCGGTGATCCCATCAGCCTTGGCGATGTTGGAGGCCACATCCTCTTTGCTCGTCTTGCTGCTCGGCAAGTACTGAATAGGGCGATTCAGCTTTCGTGCGGCTTCCATGCAGCAAGACTTCAGCCGCTCGGAACTCCGTTCAACAAAACTGCCGAAGTCCTTCAGGAGAACGCCGACATAGAAAAGATAGTTCATCATGCCGCTTGTGACCGCCAGCGCCCGCAATGTGCCGCGGAACAACAGGCGATCCCATCCGCTCAAAATACCGGTGACATCGCGCTGGTACTTCTGTATAAAATAATTGTCCATGGCGTTCTCCTGAGGTTTGGTGGGTTTTCTGACAAGAACTACCTTGCCTCAAGAGCAACGCCATTTCAATTACTGTCAGATCAATTTACAATCGTCGATTTTGAGTTCACGATGCGACTAACTTGCCCCTTTGGTTGCGGCCGAAGGCCGCGCCGTGGTCTTTGCGGTTCAGCTTTCTTTGCCAAATTTGTGCGAGGTCGCAAAAAGCATAACTACAGTATATAGGGGCTTGCGGAGTCAATTGAATAGCCCTTAGTAAATATTCCAGGCCTGACCCGAAATCCCGAAATCCCGGCTAAGGCTGGCCCCATAGATCGACGGTATTGACGGGCTGGCCCTGGAGCTTCAAGTAGTAGAACAATTGTCCTTTGTGCTGATCGAGATGGCGGGCCATCTGCAGGAGATAGTAGCCAAGGGCGAATTCTACGCCCGGGGCCCAGGGGGCTGCGACTGCCCTATGGGCCAGATCATGCTCGCCTGCCTGGTCGATCATCTCGAGGGCGATGGCTTTGTCCTCCATAAGTAGTCTCTTGGCTTCCTCGAAGACTCTCCACGCCGGGCAGTTTTTCAGCAGGGGGCAGCATTTCCTCCGGGGACATGTTCTCCATACTGACACCCGCCGGCAGACCCCAGTCGCCGGAGACGAATCCCTTGCACCCGGCGCCACAGGCGCCGGTGATGTGCTTCAGCAGTTGGCGGACAGTCATCCAGTTGCTGCCGCTCTGCGGCTTCCAGTCGAGACGATCCGGATCGACTCTGTCCAGAAGCTTTGCCGTAGTTGCGTAAGTGTTTTCAACCTCTTGTTTCAGGAGTTGAGTCCAATTCACGGTTATTCTCCTTTCTCTGACAGTTCCCTCCATCAGTTGCCTGCACTCGTCTCAAGAAAGTGAAACTCGCCGTCGAGGACGCCGGACACCTTACCCGCCTCCGCCGCAGCAGGATCGCGGATGAACGCCTGGGCCCTCTCAAGGCTCGCCACTTCGAACAGAAAAAAGACGTTATTAGGCTCCACGGTCTCTCGCCAGAGTTCTCTTAGCTGAAGGCCTGCAGCGCGATGTGCCGGAGTGTGGGAATCGAACACGGCCTTCCACATTGAAAAGTCGGCGACTCGATTTCGGCACAGCATCACGAGCATTGCGAGCTCCTTTTTGAAATTGCAAAGCCGTATGAGCAATCACCGCAAGTTTTGCAGGCTCTTCCCGGCGCGCTCAATCAAAATGTCAGCTGCTGCGGTGCGGTAGATCCGGTGACAGGCTACTCTTTCCCAATTTCTCTGGAAAGGAATGGGCCAACAGGGTCTTATGGAAATTGGGGAAAGAGTAGCCTGTCACCGAACTTCCGACAGCAGATACATCGATCGGCAAACCTTATCCACGATGCCCAGAAGCGCATCGAAAGCAGGCTGAATGGCATCCGGGCGATCCATGGCTGCATAATGATGGAGTATCTCCTGCTTTCCAATTTCGTCATACAGCGATTTCGTCTTAGCTCTTATCTTTTCGTGAGGATTTCCTTGATGTGTTTCGCACAGGCTTCAGCAGTGCTCTGCTTGCCATGCGCAGAACTTTCCTTGTTCACGCTGTAAGCAAAAATCACTTCGCCAGTTTTCAGGTTTGCAATCGATATGCTCGCCTGTTCAGAGGAATGCCAGTTAAGCCTGATGATCTTTTTCGCAGTACTGGCCTTCTGAGTCTCCGAGCTGCCGGCAATCTCAAACTCAGCCTCATCCTTTGATGCAACAATGGTAAGAGCGACCTTTTTCTTCTCCATCGCGGCCCTTAGGTAAGCATCAAATCCATCTGGCATGGATGCGATATATACCTTCGAACCGGTCTTTATGGAGGGTTTACTCTGAGCAATCAGAAACGCTGTGGATACCCCTGATGGCCACCCAAAATCCCCCACTTGTGGCCACTTGAAAATCCCCCACTTAGCTGCACAGATTTCGCGATGAACATCGCTGCAGACGGCGACAGAACGTGCATGCTCCCATTGGTCCGTTCACAAATGGGAGAGAGAGGATGAACGTTTTGAAGCTGTCTTTGCAAACCACGATCAAGACATTGCTGCACAAGGAGATAAGTCAACGCGAGATCCAGCGAAAGACCGGGATCGATCGAAAAACCATCCGCCGGTATGGCCAATCGTACGATTCGGACGAGGTACAAGAAAGTGGGGATTCACAATCCCCCACCCCACAGGAGGTGGCCACCGGCTCTGAGATACCATTGAATCAAAATCCCCCACCCCGGCCACCGGCTCCTGAACCCAAAATGCCCAAGCATGTCCGCTCGGCCTGTGAAGCGCACCGGGAGTGGATCGAGGAGCAGGTCAGAGGGGGCCGCAATGCCATGGCCATCTACCAGGATCTGGTAGAACTGTTCGGTTTCAATCACCGCTACAACAGCGTGAAGCGGTTTGTGCGGCTCCTCAAACGGAAGGACCCCGAGCAATATGACCGGCTGGAATTCCTGATGGGAGAAGAAGCCCAGGTGGACTACGGGCAGGGGGCTCCAACTCTTCACAGCAGCGGAAAATTCCGGCGGCCGCGCCTGTTCATCATGACCTTGAAGTACTCGGGGCGGGCCTTTCGGAAGGTGGTTTGGAATTCGAGCAAGGAAATCTGGTGCCGGCTGCACGAGGAAGCGTTCCGCTATTTTGCGGGCTGTTCGCAATACGTGACATTGGACAACCTCAAGGAAGGCGTGATCAAGCCGGACATCTATGAACCGGATCTCAATCCGCTGTATGCCGCGATGTTGAATCATTACGAGGTAGTGGCAGATCCGGCGAGAGTGGGCGATTCGGACCGAAAAGGGACCGTGGAGAATGCGGTGAAATACACGCAGGACACGGCCTTGAAGGGACGGAAATTCGAAAGCATCGAGGCCCAGAACGAATGGTTGATGCATTGGGAGGATCGGTGGGCATCGCCGCGAATCCATGGCCGGGCCAAGCGGCAGGTCAAGGAGATGTTCCAGGAAGAGAAACCCTATCTGCAGCCGTTGCCGCTGATGCCGTTCCGCTATTTTCAGCAGGAAACCCGGACGGTCTACGATGACGGGACGACTCAGATCGGCCAATCCTACTATGCCGCCAGTCCGGCACCGCTCGGCAGCAAGGTGGTGGTACGGATCTACGAGGATCAAGTCGAGATACTCGATCCGGTCCGGATGGAGGTTATCCGCCGCCATCCCAGGAGCAGGCGGCCTGGTTCCCTGATGATGGACCCCGCGGATCGGATCTTCAATCCATCCCGGGAAACAGACCGCTTGCTGGCACAGGCCGAATGCATCGGTCCGCACACCTTCGATCTGTGCGAGACATCGTTCAAGGAAGAAGGCCGCAGCGGTCAACGCCGCATGTACGGCCTGGTCAATCTGGTTCGACATTACGCGGCCTGCCACGTGGAGAAAGCGGCGGAAGTGGTAAAGCGCAACGGGCTGAGAAGTTTCAAAGCCTTGCGGCGGATCGTGGAGAGCATGGCGGCCGAAGCCGGGGAACGGAAAGCCGAAGAATCCGACCGTCTCACGCAAAAGACGCCTTGATTCGCCCGGGGGGAAGACTACGCCGCTTTTTGGAATCAACACGCCGCCCAGGCGGAACTCCCGGCGGCGCCGATTCCCCAAAAGACGATTGCTTCCATATCGCGGGTCATTGACCGGCAGCAACTGCGCGAGGTCTGGCAGCAGGCAAGCTGGCGGAAGGTGATCGAGGTGTTTCAACTCAGCGTAGACCACCAGCGCCGCAGCCGAGATGATGAGATCTGGCTCAGATCTCCGTTTACACAGGAAAAGCAGGCCTCGATGCACGTCAGTCTGTCGGCCAATGTCTACAAGGATTTCAGCAGCGGCAAGGGCGGCGGCATCATCCAGTTCTGCCGGGAGGTGCTGCAGCGGCAGGGCCGTGAGATGACCATGTTCGAAGTAGCCGAGTGGATGGTCGGGGAAGGAATCTGCACGGCAATGCCGCAAACACCGCCTGCTCCTGACCCAAAACCGCAACCAAGTCCGGTAAGCGTCCCGACGTGTACGACTCCTGCCAATCGCGACATCGAGATCGACCTGCGCCGTTATCTTCACTCCGATCATCCCGAATTGAGCCGTCGCGGCATATCTGCCGCCACCTGTCGTTATCTGGGCTGCGGCTTTTTGCCCCCGAGAGCGAACCGAGGACCGGGCTCTCCCCTGCATTCCCGGGTGGTGTTTCAAATCCGGGGCGTGAAAGAGAATGGCCAGGGTCTTCAGTCGATCATCCTGAGCCACACCGGACGGGCCCTGATGCCGGAACAAGAAAACTCGGATGGAAAATACTGGAGTTATCCGTTCCGAAAAGGGCTGGAAATCTACAACCAGGATCAACTCCTGCTGGATCCAGAAGCCGGCCGCCAGGCGAGGACATTCGGTCTGGTTCTCGTGGAGGGCTTTTTTGATGTGGCCAAGCTCGTGGAAGCGGGCTGTTGTAATGTCGGTGCCTTGATGGGAGCCCACATCTCCGCGGAACAGATCGAGCGGTTGGCGTGGATTCGGTCCCGGATCGGGTTTCCACGAATCATTTTGTTTCTGGACCGGGACGAGGCCGGTCGAAAGGGCGCCTGTCAGGCGTTCGAGCGGCTGCGGCAGAACCACTTCGAGGTGAGCGTGTTTGACTGGGACCGGGGCCTCTCCGGGGACCTGATCTCGGATTCGGTCCAGGACCCGGCCGACATGTCGGTAGAACAACTTCAGCTCTTGCGCGTGCAAGGCTGTTTTTAAAAACCACAGGATGAAAAAGAAGATAAGGAGCCCAATTAATGGAAATGCCGTTAGCAGAATTACAGAGAAATCTCAAAACGGTTCGCCTGCATGGCATGAGCGCCACGCTGGAAACCCGACTCGTTCAGGCCGACCAGGGTGCTCTTTCGTAGAGGTGTTTGCCTGCCTCGTGCAGGACGAAATGGACTGGCGAAACTCGCGCCTCGTGGAAACCCGCTTCAAAGCCTCCGGCCTCCCGGACCGGCCCACTTTGACCGAATTTGACTGGGGCTTCAATCCGAAGCTGCCCAAAAAGGAAATCTACGAACTGGTCAGCGGCAAATTTATCCGGGACGGCGCTGATGCTCTGCTGATCGGCTCGCCCGGAACCGGGAAAAGCCATATTGCAAAGACAGTGGCGCATGCCGCCATTCAGACCGGCTACAAAGTCGTGTATCGCGAAGCCCATGCCTTTTTCGAAGACCTCTTCGAATCCGCTCAACTTAAGCGGAGAAAAAAGGTGACCAAACTCTTCTCCGAAAGCGATCTGTTGGTCATCGACGATTTGTTTCTGCGCAAGAACGTCCCGGAACAGGCTGCCGACGATTTACTCGAGATTATTCTGAATCGATACACCTCGAGAAAAAGCAGCCTGATTACTTCCAATCGTCCCCTGGAGGATTGGGAAATTCCTCGGCGACAACGCCGCTTCGTCGGCCATTCAGGACCGACTCCTTCACCGCGGCCATCTGCTCAAGTTCGAAGGTAGGAGCTACCGTCTCAAGGAGGCGTCCATCCGGCTGACCGAAAACCGACAAAAAGTTTCTGGATGAAAAAGGAATGAGCTTGGAGCTCTATACGGATTGTTGGTAGGTTATACTCCTGCTGTCGCCTGGGGGATTTTGACCCGGCCACAAATGGGGGATTTTCAAGTGGCCATCG
>CAVTZY010000037.1:0-145639 GCA_963739235.1 Terriglobia bacterium
CGCGCGGCCGAGCCCGAAAAGTGACCAGCCATTCTCGGGATAGCGGACCAGGTCCTCGCGGTAGACTCGCTCTGCTTCCGAGTACCGGCCCGCACGCATCAGCACGGCTCCCAGTGTGTGTCGCACCGGCTGCATCCAGTCGGGTGGCTCGTCATAACGCAGGCCGTCCTCGATCCGCACTGCTGCGCGCAGCAGCCGCACGGATTCATCGAACCGGTCGTGCTTGGCAGCGATTTCGCCGTCCAGCATTTTAGCAGCGATATCCAGCAGCTGGGCCGCGGAGTTGTTTCCGAACGTCCGGTCCTTTGGAACGGCAGCCGCGGCGTGCAGGAATGCATCGCGTTCCTTTTTTGCCTCGTCCTCACGTCCCATCGCTGTTAACGACACCGCTCGAGTGAAGCGCCATAGAGCGCGCGCCAGCGGCTGAGAGTCCTTCGGTTCGGGTTCCGCCAGGACTTCCTCCCAGCGGCCGAAGCGCATCAGCACCTCCGGGACAAATGCCAGGAAACCGTCGGCGACCGCAGCATACTCGGTGAGAAAATCCTCCGGTATGTCGGAAACCATCGAGCGCGCAGCCTTCAATGCCTCCGCGCTGCGGCCCTGCATCATCGCCGCATAAGCGAAAAAGTGCTGATTGTGTGCCATGTACATTGCGTAGAGGCCGGGCTTCGGATTGTTCTTGCGATATGCCGCGTCGGCTTCGATGGCATGGGTATTCGCCTCAACCGCGTCGTCCCACCGCCCCACGCGCGCATAAATGTGCGCGGGCATATGCACCAGGTGGCTCGCCCCGGGTACGAGGTTGCGCAACCGGTCGGCAGCGGCAACACCTTTCGCCGGTTCAGGAGAGGCTTCAACGGCATGGATATATATGTGGTTCGCTCCCGGATGGTTCGCATCGATCTGTAACGCACGTTCGAGGGTGGCAAGAATCTCATCAGTTCCGGGTTGAGGCTTGCCGTCAGCCATCCATAGATCCCAGGGGCGCAGGTCCATCATGGATTCCGCAAACAGCGATGCAACGTCTGCGTCCTCCGGATGCGTTCGCCAGACATCGCGCATCGCGGCGGCATACGCTTCGTCGAGGGGCCTTCGGTCCTCAGGCTGGTTTTCGGCATAGCGCTTGCCCAGCGCATCAATCAACGCGCGCTCGGTTTTGCTCGCTCCAGGCGCCAGCGCGCGCGCCTTCGTCAGCGCATCCCAGGCAGTTTTCGCCTTATCGGGCGGCACCATCGGGAAATTGATGTGAGGGCCGTTGACGAGTGCTACGCCCCACCACGCCATTGCGCACTTCGGGTCCAGAGCAGCCGCGCGGCGGAACTCTTTTTCGGCCGCCTGGTGGGCGAAGCCGTAGGAAAGTGTCAACCCGCGATCGAACGAGTGCTGCGCCGCAGGCACCGATGTAGTGATCTTATAGGTATGCGAACCGAGCGGCACCTCGGCCGATCCGCGCTCGAGTGATTCATTTTGATTTTTCGCACATGCGAATAGAAGCAGCATCGCGGCTGCGGACGCAGATACTGAACGCGCTTTCGAGATACGACCCATTGATCGGAACATGCCCCACCTCCCTATAAATAAGTACCATAAAAGGAAGGCAAATGGAGTTCGCGACAGGCCGGACGATGGTATGCCGGCAGTCGCGTCGCATTGCGCCGAGCGCATCCCAGACGCGCTCGGACACGTGTAGATGCCGACTCAGCTATTGTTTCGAGTGTGGATGGTTAGGATTCGAGATAGAGTTCGTCGCTGTCGTCGTCCAACACAAAGAGTTCTGACCGATAGGCGAAATAAGCTGCAAGATCGACACGATGCCATCTCCCTTCCGAAGGCAGGCAGCTTCTGAGATGGGGTGTTATGTTAAGTTCGGTCCGTTAACCCTGATTGCCGAACCCAGAGTCAATCCGTCGGCTAGAGTCTTGACACACGCGCAGTTTTTTTTGGCAAAATAGCTTGGCGGCAGGATCTGGCGACTGTTCCTGATTCCGCGCCACAACGTTGAATCCAAGGAACATTCCGGCTTGCCATTTTCCCCTGCACATCTCATAGTCCGCAAGAATCGCTGTTGCTTTGTCGCTCGAATTTTCTTAGGATTGTCTCAGGATATGAATCCTCACGCTCGCTCCCCAGGGCCTCATTCGATGAAGAGGAAGCTTATCTCTTAACGCAGATCATTTCGATTGTCGTCGGCTTTGTTGCAGGTTTCCATTTCTACGATTCCTTGGAGGAATCTATGAGACATCTTACGCGCATATTCTTTGCCATCGCATGGCTTGCCCTTGTGGCGCCTCCCGTTTTCTCACAAGAAGATGCTGAAGGTACAGCAGACGTGCCTTACTTCACCAGAATGCCCCATTTCTATATCTACCAAGGCTTCGTGAAGGATTTTGACGCATATGAGCTCACCGACGGCAAGAAGCTTTTCAGCGTTGAAGGCAAGGTCTATCAGACAAACTACAGGCAAAAGGACGATGGCTCTTCAATCGTGAGTGAGCTGCAAATCCGCCGCAATTTCCTCGCCGCACTCCAGAAGATCGGCGCGACCATTGTCTTCGATGGCGCCTTTGTCGATTTTCCGGATACGCGCTCGAACGTACATATGGTGACCGCGAAATTGAAAAAGGGCAACGCTGAAGTCTGGTTCGAGGTCTGGCCTCTTGAGAGCGACTACACGTTGACGGTTATTGAGGTGCAATCGATGAGACAGGACGTGTCGGCGACAGATATGCTCGATGCTCTCAACAAAGATGGCCGCATCGCGCTCCAGATCAATTTCGACACCGCCAAATCCACGATCAAGGACGAATCCCGCCCCACGATCGAGCAGATCATCCAGCTGCTCAAGGATAATCCGACCCTGAAGCTCAACATAGAAGGCCACACAGACAATGTCGGCGACGCGAAAAGCAACAAGGTCCTTTCAGAGCAGCGCGCGAAGAGCGTCGTGGATGCTATTGTCAAAGCCGGGATCGATCCCACGCGGCTTGCCGCTGCGGGCTTCGGACAAGACAGGCCTGTTGCAGATAATAAAACAGAAGAAGGACGGGCGAAAAACCGGCGAGTAGAATTGGTGAAACAGTAGGAGATCGGAGCGTTGTTTATGCAAGTGATGCGAACGCACTCCATTGTCTTTGGCATGTTTTTGCTGTGTACATGCATTCCACCTGGAGCAACGGCGCAGGTTGCTGTGCTCAGCGATGACATCGTCAATCAAGTCATCACTGCGCTTCGCGTCGACGCGGCACAGGCTCAGCAGGGCAACAAGGAATGGCGTGAGTCCATTGCACAAGGGGATAAATACCTGGCGCTTATGGAGAACATGCGCGCCGGCAGGGCTGATCCACTTTCCTGGCTGAAGACACAATCGCGATTTGTCCTCGCTCCCCCGTCGGCAATGTATCAGCGCAGGTTCTCGCAAGCGATCAGCGCGTTTCTGGTCGTCCCGGTGGCTGTCTATTCTTTTGGACTCCCCGCTCCCGACGAACTTGTCAAGGCAATGAGAACCAATGAGGGAGCAAGGGAATTGATGACCTCGGGACGGGATCCTCTTGCATCACCGGCAGGACAGAAACTCAAAGCGCTGAACGACCGGGTTGTTGCGTTCTATCTCACGAGCAAGTTTTCTGAGCCGAATGCCGGTATCCCCTTCCAGATTTCAATGATGTCCCCCGATGGCACTATGCTCGCTATCTTCAGCATGTGTAATTCGTTTCCTGGTTTTGATGGCGGAGAGGAGATCGGCGATGGACCAATTCTCCTGCTCCAGCCAAGCAGCCACTCTGACGGCGGACCCGAAGCATTACCTGCATAAGATCAGCTGGGGGTTGCTTTGAAGCGTGCAGGCTTGAGCCAAGAACAGTATGACGAGTATGTGAGCGCCATGATAATGGCGAAGAGCGATGCGGCAAATCCTTCCTCCCTCGAGTTCCAATCAAGTGGCGATACAAATGCCGAGACGGCCAAGATCATCGCCGAGTTGAAAACCTTCTACGCGATCCGCAAGAAGAACATGGAAGTTTATCGCCGACATGCTCAACAGCTCGGCCCGTTATTGGAAGCTATTGGAAAATAGCCTTCGAGCGAAAATGGAAAATGGTGACTTTCCCACTTGGATTCATTTAGATTTCCTGCAGCCAGTAGGTGCGGTCGAGAGTGCGATATTGGATCGCTTCGGAAACATGGCGTGCGAGGATTTTTTCCGAATCCCGGGGCGCTCCGAGGATTCAAGATGAACTTCTGAAGCTCGGTTTGAACGTCTCCGAACGTACCGTCTCTCGCTATATCCGGCGCTTGTCTCCTTCCGGCCAGGCACGGGAACTCTGGGCTACTGTCCCCAATTTCGCAACCGATTTCCCTCTTGCGCGCGAATTTGCCGGAAACGTGGCGGCGGGGATATTTCGCCGGACTCTTGGGGCCGACCTATGCTATCCTCGGCTCAGCTCAAGAAAGCGTTTTCCGCTTGATTCAGGTGCATCCGAAGAGACGTGGCAATGTGCATTTCCTTTTACGCGGGATGGATGATACTGCAGGCTCTTTCTCCATTTTTCGCCGGCATCCTGGTGGATCCAAGGCCGGCATCGGTCCTGAAACGGGTGCCATCCGCATTCATCGAAAATCTCCAACATGAGGATCAGCATCCCGGCCAGGATGGGTTCAACCTGAAGGTAAACGTAAATCTGGTTACTGTCAACGTCTTGGTACGCAACGAGAGGGGCGGCCCCATCGGCCTCCTTAAAGTAGAGAATTTCGCTGTACTTGATAACGGCCATGCCCAGCAGTTGACGCTTTGCTCACAGGATAAGATTCCGCTCGCCGTCGCGTTGGTAATTGACGCCAGCGATAGCCTCACACCCTTCCTCCCGGCTCTTCGCAGTACGGCGATGTCTGTCCTCGGGAGACTCGGACCGCAGGATCAGGTTGCGCTTTTTTTCTTCGATCACGCACCTCATCGGGTCACCGATCTCACTCAGGATCGCTATCGCATCGCTTTGTTGACAGAAAAACTCATGGTCGGCGGGGACACCAATATCAGCGATGCTATTTTCGAGGCTGCCCAATATTTGCGCCGGGCAGCACCTGATCGGCGGCGCGTGATCATCCTGGTTTCAGACAACTATGCCAGTGTTAAAGGCGTGCATACTGAAGAGGAATCGCTTCGTGAAACACAGCAGGCAAACGCGACGCTGTACAGCCTTAAGACTCCCGGGGACAATACCCTCCGGCAATTCGGCAGCCCGAATTTCGTAGATCGAGTTGCCCGTGAGACGGGAGGTAGAACTCTGAGTGTTGGCCCGTTCACGAATCTTGCCCAAGCTTTGGAAACGGTAATCATGGGTCTCAAGTTGGTATATTCCCTTGGTTTTACGCCGACGGACGTCGGGGTGGCTGGCAGCTATCACCGGCTGGTGGTAAAACTCGTTCCCGGAGAACTTTGGCAGAATTGCCGGGTCCAGGCTCGAAATGGCTATTACAGTGGAACTCAATCCCAATCCGAGCCGCAGGGCCTAGTCGACAAAATGGGCCAGCCTGCCAATTCCGCACAGAGGGAACTTTACGACATGGAGTCAGAGGTTTCTCAGATTATTTATCGCCGCCTCGAGGCTGAGGCACGCGGAGCCGCGACCAATGGCATTCCTTTCGCTGTCGAGTGGGCCAAGATAACAGACACCAACGGCAAAGACCATCTCAAAGTCGACCTGCACATCGATCCAGCGAGGGTGAAATTCAGCAGTGTGGATGTCAGGCACATTGGCGCACTGTATATTGGCGTCTTCTTAGCAAACAGGGCGGGAGACACTGTGTGCGCTGACTATAAATGCACGGATCTGGTGTTGCGGGAGGCAGCCTACCAGCAGTTCATCAAATCGGGAATCCCATTCTCTGCCCTGATTCCGTATGACGGGACGCATCGGATGCTTAAAGTGGTTGTCTACGATGTGCTGAGCCAAAGAACCGGAAGCAAGTTTGTAGCAATTTCTGAAAGATATCTGGATTTCGGGGACAGTCCCGAACGGTGCTTAAATAAGGAGTTGAATCTGCGCTTGTTAACGCCTGTGAGCAGAGATTAGGACCGCAACTTTTGGGGGGAGCAGCGTGTGGCGCAATCGCGGGGCGGCAGAAACGCAGAAATGGTCCAGCGCATGACGCGGCCCGCCCGGCCCCGCGCCGAAGGCGCCATGGAGTGCGGCGGCTTTTCACGAACGTCCCCCCTCCTCCCTAGATGAACAGGATGCTCTGCACATAGTTCCGCCGGGCCAAGTACGACCGCTGGAATGTGATATGAGTATCCCAATACTGGTAGAAGACCTTCCTTCCCGCAGTCCCATCCTCAGCATTGAACTTCCTGGCTATCGCTCCATGCAGCTTGCCCAGCATAAGCCCCGGGTTTTTCGGATTATCAGGCGAAAGTTCCACAAAGTGATAATGGTTGGACATCACAGCCCACGCCAGCATTTGAGGAAACCAATCTTACTGGATCGGAAGTGGTTCAAAGATTAAAGTTTCTTATTTTCCTGAATGTATTTTTCGAGCTCTTTTTTGTCAGGATAATTGGGCTTCGCGGCCAGGAATTTTTCGTACTCGGCCGCTGCCCTGTCCTTGTATCCGAGGACATTATAGAGGGCTGCCATGCTCAGGTGAGCTTCCGCCTGGCCTTCAGGATCGAGACGGGCTGCTTCTTCCAGTTCCGGGACGGCCTTCGAGCCCTTCTTTGTCTGAAGATATGCCTCGCCGAGAAAACGATGGGCCTCAGCAGACTCCGGATGCGCGCCGATCAGCTGGCTCAGCGTTTGTATCGACGCATCGTAATCTTTCAGATCAAATTCCAGCTTGCCGAAGTTTAAGAGCGCCACCGGATAGGATGGCCGCTCCTCCAGCGCCCGCTTGAATGCCTTCTCGGCCTCACTTCGATTTCCCTGCGTGAACAGAACCGTTCCTAATTCAGTCCACGCCTCGAAATCTTTGATGTCTGAAGCCACGGCCTTCTTTAAAAGCTTGACAGCCTCATCGTAGTTCTTCTTGTGTTTTGCGGCCAGAGCCTGATTCATGAGCGTTTCATTTTCAGGGCGGCGCGTATAGATATCCTTTGAAGAAATTGTTCCCCGCCTGGGGGATGTTGAGTTCGGTTTTTCACTCCATTCCAGCTCCAGGTCCTTGCGTAATTCGGTGTCGCGCGTGAAATTTATCTGGACGGGAATGCGAATGAGGTCACCGCTCTCTGCTTCTATGACAATTTCCCAGTCCCCGTTGGGGACTTTGAGAAACCGATAGTTCCCATGGTTGGTCACCGCTAGACGGCCGAATACATTCCTGTCGTTTCTATATAGAACAACGAAGAGGCCACCGGGCAAATTGACGCCTTCCTCGGCCGTGATCGTGAGGGTTCCATACAGGGTGACCGTGACATCAGGGGTAAATATCGTTTGCGTTTGTATCGTTTTCGTTTGGGCAAATGCTGAGGAGGGAAGGAGCACAGCCGCAAGAACCGCAAGACAGAGAAAATATCGCGCCATGTCGTTACTCCCGGAAACTATTTCCTGCCAAAGGAAATCGGAGCAGCTGGAACCACAAGCATTAATCTCTGCATTTTAGCACTGGATTATCGGGACAGTCACCACAATCCTCAAATTCACAGCGATTCAGACATCGCAAACGAATAGCAACCGCAAATAGCGCGAAGAACACGGCGCTGGACCGGATTGCTGCAACCCTTCCGCTGGGGTCCCCGCGAAGGAAGAATCGAACCAGAGGCGTGAAGAACTTCGGTGATCGCCGAGATGCAGAATTCCTATATCCACATAATAGTATGGTCTGCGCCCGTATGGCATTCAGGGCATTACTGCCGTGCTCGTTGACTCCTGCCTTGAGTGAAGCTATCATGAGAACAAATCCGAAAGCCAATCCACACTTCGCTTTCTGGGTTGTCTTACGATTACAAAGCACTCGCTGAAGCCTCTGGATTCGTTTCAAACCCGGGACGTTTGTTCGTAACTGTGCTCGGGCAGCACCTGTTTGGGGGCAAATTGAAGGACCTGGCGGCACGCTACCAGATTCTTGAAAAACTCGGCCAGGGTGGAATGGGAGAGGTGTACCTTGCCCATGATCTCACTCTGGACCGCAAGGTGGCGCTCAAGTTCCTTTCCAAAGAAAAGCGGCAGGATGAATCTTCCTGCAATCGTATCCTGCGCGAAGCCAAAGCGGCAGCAGCCCTGGATCATCCCTATATTTGCAAGGTCTTTGAAGTAGGTCGCACCGGCGAAGCCGATTTCATCGTAATGGAATATCTCGAAGGGGTGACGCTCCGTGGGAAGCTGATCGAAGGCCCGCTGAGTGTTCATGATGCGATCGTCTACGCCTGTGAGATCGCCGAGGCGCTCTCTCATGCGCACGCCAAAGGCGTCATTCACAGAGACCTGAAGCCTGCCAATATCATGCTGACCACGGCAGGTCACGTCAAGATCATGGATTTCGGGCTCGCCAAGATCATTATGGTTAGCGAAGACGGGAAGACAGCGGAGATATCGACCTCCACCTATTCCACGCGGACCGGGAGCGCCGTTGGGACTCCCATGTATATGTCGCCGGAACAGGTGTTGGCCAAGCCGGTCGATGGCCGATCGGACATTTTCACTTTTGGGATCGTGCTTTATGAAATGCTGACCGGCATCCACCCCTTCAGCCGGTCGAATATGCTGGAGACCGGCCATGCCATTCTCCACGAGAATCCGCCGTCTCTGGTTCTGCATCGGCAGGAGTTCCCCGAATTGCTGCTGCACACTCTCAGGAAAATGCTCGCCAAAAAACCCGAACAGCGGTACCAGTCGGCTCATGAAATCGTCACCGACCTCAAAGAGCTGCGTGACCCCGATCCGGAAAACTGGAGCGGAACTCACGCGTTTGGCCCGCTTCGCCGCCGTTCCGCGATGATCTTTGTCCTGCTTGGAGTCGCCCTGCTTGCCATGATTCTGACCGGCTATTGGCTCTACCAACGTCGACAGCTCCCTGAATTGCTGCTCTTAGAGGAAGTGCTCGTGGATTGGACTAGCAACGAAATCGAAGCCAGAATTTCGCCCGACGGACAGTGGTTTTCCTTTCTCTCTCACCAGGACGGGAAAACAAAGCTCTATAAAAGAAACATGAGCGCCCAGATGCCTGAATATGTAGAGACAACTGGTGATCCCGTCAGTCATGCCTGGTCGCGCGATGGCAAAATGCTGGCGTGCTGGATTTACCAGGAAGGCAACAAGAGTCGGCTGGAAATAATGCCCGCGTTATACAAGGAAAGTCCGCAACCTATCCTATCGCTCGATGATTTTGGAGACACAGCTGCCCGCTTGGATCTTGCCCCATCAACCACCCAGGTATTGTGTTGGATTGACAACCGGATTTATGTGCAGGGGAAGAATAGCATCTGGGTGATCGGCCAAAAAACCAAAGCCGTCAAATTGGTATTGAAGACCGCCGAACCTTCCATGAAAGACATTTCCATCCGAAGTGACGAAAAGAAGATCGCCTTTGAGGCAAATGATGACATCTGGGTGGCCGATCTGGACGGGAAGAATTCAGCCAGGTTGACCACGAACACGTGGCGGGAATTCAGTCCATGCTGGATCAGGAGAAATAATGAGTGGAGCATCATCTATTCATCCAATCAGTATGGGCAGCTGGATCTGTGGGAGGTGACCCCGAACAAGCCCGACCCAAAGCAGCTGGCCACGCGTGGCGACGAAGAGATTCGCGTCGAAGATATTTCACAGGATGGATCCAAGGTTTTATGCCGCGTTATCAAGGATGAGGCCAATCTTTATTGTTACGAGACTGCTCTGAACAGGTCGTCTCCCGTGACTACCGGGGCTCTGAGCGATTTTTCCCCCACCATCGCGGTCGGAGCCAAGCGACTGGCATTCCAGCGCATCAAGCAGAATCTGACCCAGGGGTCTCGTCTGCATGATACCGAAATCTACAGCGGCGACCTCGAGAAGAAGCTGCCTCTGGAAAATCCCCAGCGAATCCTGGAGGAAGGGAGTTCTCCACGTCTCTCTCCCGATGGACGCTGGCTGGCCTACCTCGTGCATAGGCCCAAGAGCAATACCCTCGAATTGCGGCTCCATCATTTCTCCACTCAAAAAGACTGGAAGGTCTCAGATGGCATTTGGGCACTAATCTCCGATGTCCCTCTGGAGTGGCTGGCGGATGTCGTTTGGAGCGCTGACAGCTCAAAACTGTTTTTTGTGGAAATGGATGATTCCAAGCGCATGATCTTGAAGATGTGCTCTTTGGCCGCCGAAGTCACAGGCGCCCCTCCCAGTTCGACAGTTGTGGCAGTCAACCCGAAAGAAATGATCGTGAATCCGAAACCCACGGAGGATGGGAAAACCCTGGCGTACTGCGTCAAGAGCCCGGGCACACCCCCCAAGTGGGAAATCCGGCGTCGGGATCTGGCATCAGGCCGTGAACTCACTCTTTTGTCTGAACCTGGTTCCTATGTAGGATTGTATTGCCTGGGATGGCAGGATGAGTCGGTGCTTGCCTTGCGCAGTGATTGGCCCGAGGCGCGGGGAGATAATTCAAGTCGGCTACAAGTCCTGAAGATTGATGGGCCCGGCTCAATCCAGGAGGTCGGGCAATTCGATCGGGCCTATGGCCAGACCGCACGACTCGATTCCGGCTGGCGAGTTCTTTATTTAACCGTAGTGGAAAATGGTAATTCCAATATCATGGCTTTCTATCCAACGTCCGGGAAGAAGCAAAGACTGACGGACAATCAACGGGCGGATACTACTTTCAGCGGCCTGCAGACATGTGCACCCGGCAGGCTGTTCTACTCCCAACAGAAGCATGTCAGTGACATCTATCTTTACAAATTCAACCGCAAATAGTGTGCCCGTCTCTTCGGGCATCAACTTGGAGGCTGATATGGCAAATAATGAGGAGCGCACCAGGCAGCGAGTTGAAGGCGAATGCTGGTACGGGCTATCAAAGGTCACGGGCTTTCGATGGTATATGAACCGAATCGAGAACCTGCTCTTGTCAATATACGCTGAGCACCCAGATCAGAATGATCCATATAGCGACCAGAACGGGAAGGACATTTACACCTCGATTTGGGAAGTCCTCAAGGATTGTGAGACTGCTATCATTGATGTGAAGAAGCGTTACAGGGCCCCCCGTCCTCCCGGCAATACAATGGGGAAGGATTGCGGTTGCTGGGACGACAACGATTGTGGCCCGGGATGGCACTGCAATCCGAAGACTTCGCTGTGCGAGCCGGGTAATGGGGGCAGCGGGCAAAACCGGGCATAGCGAGAATTTCTTCGTTTACCGACCACCATCGATTGCCCGTGGCCTGGCGTTCAGAATCCGGAAAGTAGCACGTAACGGAATCGCCCCTGGATGCGCTGGTCGAAATGCATCCTATGTTGGTGCACATCTTCGGCACGCAGCATGCCGCATCCCTTGGCACTCGGGAGTTGGCAAATCGCAGTTCGCCGGCTATCTGGCAAGTGCCGAGTAAGGCGCTTGTTTTTTGTCACTCGTTATTTATCCTGCCGAGCCAGCGCTAGGGCGAGCGTTTCTCCGGTGAGCCTGAGGTAATCATCGGGCGTGTCGATGTCCTCGACGGTGCCTCTTTCCTCGCAAGGCAGATGCGCTTCCTCGGCCTTGAATCTAGCGAAGATGAGCTTGGGATTATCATCTGGAGATGCGGCTAAAAGCTCGTCATCCCAGGAATTACACATGGGCCGAATTGATGAAAAGAGTTTTCGATCGATGTTTTCGAATGTGCACATTGCGGCGGCCGCATGCGGATTAGGGCGGCAGCAATCCATCCCCCCGATGCAATCAGAAAAACATCGGCCAGTAAAAAGTTACACGCCCGCGGAGCGCAGCCGTCGCTTCGTTCTGAAGAAAAGAATCCAGCACACCACGGCGATACCGATGCAGGTGGAGGCGAATTCCGGGGCGTCACGCAGCATGAACCAGACCAGGCCTTTGGAACTGAAAACCGCGCTCATGGGGAAGGCAGTAAACATAATCGCCAACGCGAGCCAGAAAGAACGAAATCGGAGCGAGACTCTTGTCTTGATCAGAGTTTCGAGCTCGTGGTCCGGCAGCAAACGCGCGGATGGCGGCGCCGCAAACAGGTCTGCGTCCTGTTGCTCCTTGGCGAGACGGGCGAACTCGGGATCCTGGGCGAAGAACTCGTCCACCAGTGCGCGGCTGTCCGCGCTCGCTTCCTTGGCATAGTAGGCTGGGAGAAGATCAGTTATCACATCGCGTGTTACTTTCATTGCACTCCTCCTATAGATCGTTCGCCTGCATGAACCCGCGCCGCGGCCAGCTTCAGCCTGGTGCGGTGGATTTTGACCTTGACGGCCGCCACAGAAACATTCAGGACGCGCGCGATTTCTTCATAGGGCATACCATGCTGTGCGCGCATCAGGATGGCTGCCCTGTCCACCTCCGGCAACTCCTGGAGCAGTTGCAGTACGGCCCGCAGCTCGGATTTGTAGTGCGCTTGCATCTCGGGATTGAGACCGGGCTCGGGAAGATCCGGGTCAAACTCCGCGCGGCGCTTTCCGGCGCGGTGCTGATCGATGCAGAGATGTCTCACGATCGCGAACAGATATGCCTTCACGGTCTGCATCCGGACCGGCTCATCCGCGGCCCACAAACGGACAAAGGTATCGGATGCAATGTCCTCCGCCAGCGTTGGATTGCCGCACAGATAAAGCGCGAAGCGATAAACATCCTGAGCATATCGTTCATAAATGGCCTGGAACTCTGTCATCGGACCCTCGTGATCAACCAGCCGTGCGCATCGATCGCATACATTACGGGGCAACATCAAAAAAGTTACAAGGGGAACAGACTGGCTAAAAGAAGACCGTGGGTGCCGAAGATGCCATTGGACGCTAAGAATGGAGTCATCTATGCAGCTGACCGACAGCCCGGCATCGCCGCGTGCGGCCTACGTGTGCAATGCTCATATTGACTTGCAGGCATAGAATGAATACAATGCATGCATGAAAAGCATTCAATACACGATCAGGGGCATCTCCAGCCCTATCGATGCCAAGATCAGAGAACGTGCCGCCAAAGAAGGCACATCGCTGAATGAAACGGTGCTCGCAGTATTAAAGTCCGGTCTGGGGATCGGGGATGTGCAGGTCCGATATAACGATCTGGATGATTTGGCGGGAACCTGGGTAAGCGATCCTGAATTCGACCGGGCCATCGAGGAGATGGACCGTGTAGACCCGGAACTCTGGAAATGAAAATTGCTGTTGATACCAACCGTTATCGTGACTTTTGTGCCGGCGAGGTTGAAGCTGTCGAGTTGTTCGCCTCTGCTCGCGTCATCCATCTGCCGTTCGTCGTTGTCTCCGAGCTTCGTGCCGGGTTCCAGTGCGGCAAGCTGTCTCGCAAGAACGAAGCTGTTCTCCTGCGCTTTTTGAGCCGGCCGCGGGCAAGTGTGTTATTTGCCGACGATCAAACGACTCACCATTATGCCCGGATCTTTTTTCAACTCCGCTCTCAGGGCACACCAATTCCGACTCATGACATGTGGATCGCGTCCCTGGTCATGCAGCACGATCTACTCCTTTATTCGCGTGATCGTCACTTTGACCACCTGCCTCAATTGCCCCGTGTCTAGCGACATTTCGTTACCAGTGTCATCGCCCTTTGTGAACATCGTGATGGCACGGCTGACAATCCATCTTGGCAGATACGTTTTTCACGGAGTGGCCTGCCCCGTGGCAGCTGAGGCATTCCGATACTGATTTGGGAACGCTGTGATCCGAATGAAACGAGCCCTCGCTCTGGTCATTCAGCAGCTTGACTGCCTGGGCTGCAACGTCACCGCTTAGCCGCGCACAGCGTTCCAGACGCTCGGGTGAATCCACGGCGAGTTTCGCCCCCTGACACCACTTGGTCACAGAAACGTGACATAAAGGTGATCCGCTTCGGTTCGAACGCAGAGCTTTAATGCCCTTGTCGACTTTGAAGCCGTGATTTTCCGCATAACGGTTGCTCAGATCGCTGGGCAGAAACTCTTGCGTATACCAGTTTGTCAGCTCATCAATCAAAAGCCCTGCAGTTCTCACATCGCTGACCAGTGAGATGGCCGCGGATGCACCGTTGAGAGCGCCGCATAGGGTACCCCAGCCCTCGAGCCCGCCGCTGCCGTAACTCATCATCTGGAGTGGAATCGCGGTGAACGGAGCTCCGACTTTATCCTGAAGCGCCTTTACAATGCCGGCAAATCCGGCGTAACAGCATCCGTATTCATAGTAGGCGTCATGCCCCAGCTTGCGCGCTTCCTCCAGATCCAGCGGCGCATAAGGCCACGGCCATGAAGGCGCAACGGGCGCTGCAGTCAATGAATCCTTGCCCAGTACGCAAGGTACGGTGCTGCCGGCCGCTGCTGCGGCGAAATAACGGGCGGCACCCGAAAGGAACTTTTTTCTCGAAATCCGTTCTCCCACAGGCCTCTCCTTCAAGACGGACCTTTACCGGCCGATCAATGATCCTCATGAACACGATGATTGTAATCGACAAACCACCAAAAATGAAAGGAACCTCCAAGTGGGCGCCGTGCGCCGCACGGCGCCCAAGATGCGCGAATATGGATTTCCTTGCAACGCACAGCCAGACTGGGATCCTCAGCGATCCTCTCGCCTCGAAGTTTTAATATGATTTCGCTTGCTCACGTGCCGGTTGTGGATTTATGGTCGCATGAAAAAACAAAGGCGCGCCTTGACACCGTTCCTCACCCCAACCGCGCGGTGCTCGTGCCTTCGCCCAAGGGCGACCGCATTCGGAGGAGCCGATTCAGTCGCCGACATGTTGGAGGAAAAATGGGAATATTGACCAGCGATCTTCGTGGCCGCCTACGCGTACTGCGCTGGAATCCGGCGATTGCGGCGATCATTGTTTCTGCCCTTGCGCTGGTCGTAATCTTGCGGGGGGCCGGCACGCCCTGCGAAGAGCGCCGGACCGCGGATTTGGAGCAGCGTGGCGAGGCTTCCCAGTCTGCACAGGCTTATTCCGGCTATAGGCTCGTGTGGGCCGACGAGTTCGATCGCGACGGTCAACCCGACCCGGCGAACTGGATGTACGAGACGGGTTTCGTGCGCAACCAGGAACTGCAGTGGTATCAGCCTGACAACGCCCGCGTCGAGAACGGGATGTTGATCATCGAAGCGCGCCGCGAGCGCAAGGCCAATGCCAACTACCAGGCCGGCTCGAGCGACTGGAGGCGCAACGGCGAATTTGCCGAATACACTTCATCCAGCCTTACTACGCGCGGTTTGCACCAGTGGCAATACGGCCGCATCGAGATGCGCGCGCGCATCGACACTCGGCCGGGCATGTGGCCCGCCTTCTGGACGCTTGGCGTCAGCGGCGGGTGGCCGCGCAACGGTGAGGTGGACATCATGGAATTCTACCGCAGCTATTTGCTGGCGAATGCGGCCTGGGGCTCTGCCCGGCGTGGGCAGGCGGTGTGGAAAGACACGCGCAAGCCCATCACCGCATTCGGTGACCCGGATTGGTCCCGCCTGTTCCACATCTGGCGCATGGATTGGAACGAGGACCGCATCCAGCTCTACGTCGACAATCAACTGCTCAACGATGTTGACCTGAGCAAGACCATCAATCAGGACGGCACGAACATCAACCCCTTCCACCAGCCGCATTATCTGATGGTCAACCTTGCCATTGGCGGCCAGGGGGGAGACCCGTCCGCCACCGAGTTCCCTGCAAAATATGAGGTCGACTACATTCGCGTGCATCGCAAGGAAGGTGCGGAATAGGATCAAAATCAGTATTCTGGACCATTCGTCAACTCGTAGGAAAAGGAGGCACTGATGAACGAGAATCCAATATACCAGGTACCTGTCAGCCCGGAACAGGGCGGAATTGCCAGTGTGGATGTCACTCTGAATTCCAAGGCCCAGCAGTATCTCGACCAAACCTTACCTTGGGTACGCTTCATTTCAATTCTCACGTTTGTGTGTGCAGGTCTGATGATTTTAGCTGGCTTCGGCATGATGCTCGCGGGCATGGCAGGCAGGCTTGTTCCAGCCGGCGTCGACGTAGGGCCGGGCTCCTTTCCCGGGACAATCGCCGGTGTTTTTGTCGGTCTGATCTATCTGGTGATGGCGCCTGTGTACATCGCGCCCGGCGTATTCCTCTCACGCTATGCCACAGCAATCAAGTTTTTGAGATCAAACCGCACGGCTGAGGCTCTCGAAAACGCTCTGAAACACCAAAAATCCTTCTGGCGCTATATTGGCATCGTGGCTGTTGTCGGCCTGGTAATTATGGTACTTGGCTTGGTAGTTTTCCTGATTGTCATGAGTTTCCTTCTCACCCGCCGGTTTTGAACCGCAATGGGCGAGGACTTTTCCAGTTGCCTCTGATGCCCGGTAAAGATACAAATGGCCCGATTAAGGAATGGAGGTTCTTCTATGCGCAGATTTGCAGCCCTTGTCGTAGTGACGGCGTGCATCGCCATTCTCTCCTTTGCCGGTAATCCCGCTGCGGCTCAGGCGTCCAAACGACCGATTACTCTTGACGACATGACCCGATTGAAAAGCGTCGGCGATCCGCAGGTCTCGCCCGACGGCAGGTGGGTGGCGTATTCGGTGGGCACAGTGGATGCTGAAAAGGAGCGCCGTGACTCCGATTTATGGATGATCAGTTGGGATGGCAGCCAGAAGATCCGGCTTACCGCTACCGCCGACAGCAACGAGAGCCAGCCCCGCTGGAGCCCGGACAACCGTTATCTCGCCTTCCTGGCGTCGCGCGGCGATGATGAGGAAAAAAAGAAGGGAACGCAGGTTTGGCTGCTGAACCGCGCCGGGGGTGAAGCACAGAAGCTCACCGATATCAAAGGCGGAGTTTCCGACTTTTCCTGGTCGCCGGACAGCAAACGTCTCGTTCTGGTCGTCAACGATTTTGATCCTGCATCCGAGCCGGAAAAAATGGAGGGCTGGAAGCGCAAAACCAAGCCGCCCATCGTCATCGACCGCTATCACTTCAAGCAGGACCGGGAAGGCTACCTGGAATCGCTCCGCTCGCATCTCTCGTTGTTCAACGTCGAAGCGCGCAAAGCGGAAGTGCTCACCTCCGGTCGTTTCGAGGAGGAGTCCCCGGCCTGGTCGCCGGACGGTCGGTCGGTAGCCTTCATCAGCAATCGCACTGCGGACTCGGATCGCAACGATGATTCGAATGTCTATGTTATCGAAGCCAAAGCAGGAGCGGAACCGCGTCAGCTGACCACCTACCCGGGCCCGGATGGAGGCAGGCCGGCGTGGAGCCCCGACGGACGATATATCGCGTATCTCCAGGGCGACGAGACGCGCTATACGGCCTACAACATGAACAAGCTTACCGTAGTGCCTGCCGCGGGCGGATCGGCCCAGGTCCTGACCGCCGGCCTCGACCGCGGTGTCTCAGGTCCGTTCCTATGGACAGCAGACAGCCGGAGCCTGCTGTTTACCGTCGCTGACGACCGCACTTCGTACGTGGGACGGACGACGATAGCGGGGGATCGGGTGGAGAGGGTCACCACCGGCCGTCGTGTTGTATCCTCAATCTCGCGACGGGACGACGCCTCATTTGTCTTGCTGTCGGCAACTGCCAACGAGAGTGGCGAAGTTTACGCGTTTGAGAACGGGGCGCTGCGCCGACTCTCGCATGAAAATGATTCCTTGTTCGCCGAGCTGCAACTCGGGACCACGGAGGATTTTACCTCCACCAGCAAAGACGGCACGGAAGTTCACGGCCTCATGGTGAAACCAGCTATCTATGCATCGGGCCGGAAATATCCGATGTTGCTCCTAATCCATGGCGGACCTGATGGCCAGGATGAGCATTCATTCAGTTTTGACCGTCAGTTTTTTGCCGCCAATGGGTACGTCGTGATTTCGGTAAACTACCGCGGCAGCTCGGGGCGAGGATCCGTATTCCAAAAGGCGATCTATGCAGACTGGGGCAATAAGGAGGTCGTGGATCTGTTGGGCGCCGTCGACTACATGATCGCAAACGGGATCGCAGATCCGAACCGGCTGGGTATCGGCGGCTGGAGCTATGGCGGCATTCTCACTGATTACACGATTGCCACGGATCCGCGCTTCAAGGCGGCCGTGAGCGGCGCGAGCAGTGCGCTGCAGCTCTCGATGTATGGCAGCGATCAGTACATCCTGCAATATGAACTGGAGCTCGGACCTCCGTGGAAAAGCAAAGACCTGTGGATGAAACTCTCGTACCCCTTCTTCCAGGCAGATCGGATCAAAACGCCGACGCTGTTTCTCTCCGGCGACAGGGATTTCAACGTGCCCACGATCGGCGCTGAACAAATGTACCAGGCACTCAAGAGCCTCGGCGTTGATACGCAGCTGATCATATATCCGGGCCAGTTCCACGGCATCACGATGCCCAGCTACATGCGCGACCGGCTGCAACGCTACCTGACATGGTTCAACAAGTATCTGACGCCGGGCAAACCGTGAGGAGGTTTTTTCAACGGAAGGTCAATTGCCGTTATGCCCGCGAATATTGAAATCAAGGCCCGCGTCGAAGACCTGGCTGCCTTCAAGAAGCGCGCAGTGTCGCTCAGCGACACCCAGGTGGAGATCATCCCGCAGGAAGACATCTTCTTCCACACCCCGCAGGGGCGATTGAAGCTCAGGATTCTGACTCCCGATCACGCTCAGTTGGTCTACTACGCACGCACTGATGCCGCAGGGCCCAAAAGGTCGGAATATCTGATTCATGAGATCAAGGAGCCTGAAGCGCTGAAGATTCTTCTGGGTCGAGCGCTAGGCGTGCGGGGAGTCGTCCGCAAGACGCGTCACCTCTTCGTGGTCGGTCAAACTCGCGTGCATCTCGATAAGGTTGACGGCCTGGGGACGTTCGCTGAGCTGGAGGTTGTACTCCGCAAAGGCCAGAGCGATGCGGAGGGACAGGCCATTGCGGAAGATCTGATGGATAAGCTCGGCATCGATCCCAATGATCTGATCGAGGGCGCCTATATGGATCTGATCGAAGGAAGATGATGCCATCGAGAGTGAAATTGTATCCCTGGTTGCTTTGGATCGCAATGATCCTCCAGGGACTGTTGTTTATCAGCACGACGGCGGTCTGGGATGGTTTCGACGAGCCATTTCACTACGCCTATATACAATTTCTGGCCGAAACCGGCACCCTCCTTCGCCCTTCCAGGGCTCTCGATCGCGCTCTCATAAACCCCGGGCTGCGCTTGCCCGGGGCTATCTCTTGTGCGCCTCCGGCGCGGGTATTTCCGGATAACTGCCGGCTCCTCTTAACCAGCTGCCCCGGCGGGGCAGCCAGAAGGGTAGCCGGGGGCAAGCGCCGCCCGTCAGCGACTCCATCGGCCGTTGAGTGTCTTGACCGGGCCCGGGTGGAAAAACTTCTCCGGCATCATGACGCCATCCTTTTTGAACACCATGCCGTTCTTCATCACGAGTTGAACGTTGCGCAAGGCATCGATGTCGGCAAGAGGATTGCCCTGGACCGCGATCAGGTCGGCAAAGAAGCCCGGGTTTGATCGGGCCGCGTTCGTTAATGATGTTGGCGGCCTTATAGCCTTGGATGGTCATGGCGCGCAGGATATCGGCCTGGGGGATGCCTGCCGCCTTCCAGGTTTCGAGAAAGTTGATAGTCAGATCTCCGCGGGATAACCACTCGCCAGTTTTCGGATCCTTCATTCGTTCGTTCCAATAGTCAAAGTCGGTCGAAAAAGTGAGCGGCACCTTTTTCTCCCAAGCGTCACGCAGATTGGCCACGGTCCGCTTGAAGGCAGGTTCGCTGCCCCGATAGGGCGTGAACGGCGTATCGGTTCCGGTCAGGAAGATGCCCTTTTCCGCCATCTGCCGGTGGTGCTCCGGTGTGAGCGCATTGTTATGGGCGATGATGTAGATGCCCGCGTCGATGGCGCGCTGTGCGCCTTCGGGAGTTTGCACATGCCCCTCGACCTTGCATCCGCCCTTCGCCGCCTCGCTGATGGCCAGCTTGATGTCTTCGACCGAATAGCCCCAAGGCTTACAGTCGATGCATAGCTTGATCGTCCGGGCGCCGAACAACATGTTCTCCCGGACGGCGCGCACAATCTCGTCGGGGCTGTTGGCGTCGATGTATTCGGGGAACATGATGTTGTGGTACTTGTACATCTCCGGCGTCGGCCAGAACTGGCCCCCGGTGCTGCCGATCATCGGTCCGGAGGGGATCACGGTCGGCCCCGGCAGCCAACCCTGCTCGATCGCCTGCCGAAGCGCCGCATCCGCGTAGAGTGCGTTGTTTCCGACGTCGCGGACAACGGTGAAGCCCGAGTTGAGGAGCTGGATGCCGTTGGATGCGGCCTGGATCGCGCGCAGCGGCGTCGAATCCGTGATGTAGGTGAGATAGTAGTAGTTGTTTTCCGGCTGTTCCTTATAGGTCATCGCCATGTGCGTGTGGGCGTCGACGAGGCCAGGCAGGACTGTGAGTTTCGAAAGATCAATGACCGGTGGCGCCTGTGGGAATGGCCAGGTTCGGACCCACGGCAGTGATCTTCTCCCCCTCGACCAGGATAATCTGATTGGAGGATACCGTACCTGATTCAGGATCGATCAGCCGACCGGCCTTGATTGCCGTTACCGGAGACGGTTGTTGGGCGGCTAATTCACCTGCAGCCAACGATAATGCAAAAAACGCGCAAAAGACCGCGGTACGCCTGTTCATGACTGCCTCCTCGAAAGTAGATTTAAGGCTCGGAGCCTGTTGCCAGCAGAGGCGCAACCTTAGAGAAATCCCAGGGTCAACTTTCTACCCCAGGTCCGCATCCGTCCGCCGCAGTGATCCCAAGCCGTAGGCGAGAGTTTTATCGCTCGACGCGGAATTGTGCGGTGCCCGAAGCCGACCTGCCCGCATCCGTTACGGTCACGCGCATTTCGTACTTGCCGGGCTTGAATAGGTCGAGGCCAACTCGTGTGATGCACCGGATCCTTCCTGTTTCATCAGGTGGGGGCAGGGTTCGTTGGAGCTTTGTATCGGGTGCTCCAGCCCCCAAAAACTCCAGGGTAGCTTGGATCTGCGGCGATGCCGCGTGCGTCTGAGCGACGAAATAGACGGTTATTTCCTTATCGGTGGATTTTCGATAAACCGCCGACAGATCCGGGAGGACATTAACTCCCTCGACCAGCAGAGGATTCTCCAGACGAAAGGGATTCTCTGAAGCCTCGTCCCTTGCTGCCAGGATCGATCCCTTGCTCAGCATGAGGCTACCAGGCTGTAGGATTGCCTGATCGGGGGAAGCGACCTTGAATGCAGTTTTCCTGACAGATGCGTCGCCCGTACCGCGATCGCGAACAATCGCTTCCAGAACATAATTGCCGGGCGCCAGCGGCATCCTGCGCTGGAATGAAAAATCCTTTTTCTGGGTGTTGTCAAGGTTATCGAGGGAGCCTTCAAGGTTATATCGCTGACTCAGCCGGTACACGACCGATTGGTCTGTCTTCTTTACCAGCATCAGGATGTCAGCTTGCGCCAGGTAGCTCTTGGTGTCGCGATGTTTTTCAATCTTGAGCTGCGACAGCGGAAATTGCACAAACAAGGCTGCAGTCGAGGTGTCGTTGCGTCCAGTAAAAGAATAACCGCCAACGTACACAGGGAAGTGGGACGGAGGAGCATTGGCATTGATGTCCTCCAGCAGCTCCGCTTCATAGCCGAGCAAAGGCAGCCGGTCGGTATCCGGAATAGCGTAATAGCCTTTGCGCGCACTCACGTTGAGCCTGGGCCGGGCAAGCTTTACCGCAATGGCGTGGAATTTGGCATCATGAACGAGGTTGGAGGGCATGTAGGTCAACACATAATACTCGCCCACATATGCGCCAATTCTCTCCATGCCGGCAACCAGGTCGTTAGTGTTTCGGACGGTATAGCCGCCAGTTTCTTCAGAGAGCATCTCCAGATTATCGAGTGTGTTCAACCCCATTGCTGATGACAAGAGTCCCAACAACGTATTCGGCCCGACAATAGCTCTTGACTTCGACGCGACCTGTTGAGCGTTCTGGCGGTCTGCTTCAGGGTCACTCCCCCTCAACCCAGCAATGTCAACGGAGTATATGGTCACACCAGCGCGATTTGCTGCGGCGGCCACGGAGCGGAATGCCGTGGCTCCGCCCGAGTATTGATTTCCGCCCGTGGGTAGCGTGAATCCGCTGGAGAGAAAAATCAGGGACTTTCGTCCTGGAATTACCTTTTGGCTTTCTATGACGGAGAGCAGACCCGTCAAGGTACGATCACTGCGAACTTCCCGATCGATTTCCTGGAATTTGAGAAGCAGCAAGAGATCCTGCAGCTGTGGATACTTTTGAAGGTCAATAAAGTCGGCAGAATAGGCAAACGCAATCTTGTCATTATCCGTATACACCCCCGGTATGAATCCTTCACCCGGGGTGCTTGCGAGGGCCGTGCGGATTTCCTCAGAGACATCACCTGGATCACGCGAACCGCCGCTTACGGCTTCCTGGATTGCTTTGATAAGGCTCGCGCGGTCGCTGGTAAATCGCTGGTAGATGTGAACCCCCATCCCAATTCTGAAAACCGCCGCCTGATCATTTTTGTGCAAGGATTTTTCCACATAAAACCTGGCAGCGTTCGCAGCGCGCGATGCTTCGGGCCCGCTCGCGTTGACCTTGTCGAATACGAGAGAGATCAGGTGCGGGTACTCAGGAGTCTCGGCGGACAACTCGGAGGGCGCGGCGGTCTTGGCCGGATTCTGTGCTGAGAGCGGGCCTGGCTCGGATGTGGTCGGGGCAATGAAACGGAATGAGGCAATTTGTTGTTTGACGCCATCTTCGTAGACTTCAAAATCCGATTGGGTAAGACCACGGACGGGCTTTCCGTCCCCGTCCGTCACGCTTACGTCGACGACAACCTCCCCCGTATGCACCCGGATTTGGGCGGCGGCAGGTTTTTCCTGCGGCGCTTGACCAGAGCCTTTAAGCAACACTGCCGAGCAGAGGCTCAAAAGCAAAAAACAGAACATTCTGTGCCCGCGAGTGAGCATAGCGGTCCTCTCTGGGGGAAATCGATCAAATGGACGCCACTCGTATCAGAGTTTCTTCAATGTAGCCCCAAGATGACTTCAGGCGCAATCCAGAAAGCGGTCGCTGCTTAATCCGGGAGGTTCGCTTCAGTTGAAGCACTCTCAAGGTCGCTTTTTGAGTTCTATCAAGAACCACCCTTTATCGTCCTGGCGCGTAACCACGTCGAATCCGGTCTTCTTTGCCAGTGCGAGGTAGTGGTCTTGCCGCTGTCCTTCGGCGAACCGGACGCCGTAGCCAGTATTGATTTCGGTGGCTGGGAGCTTGATATGGAGCGGGTAATGCACGTAGAGCTGGCGCGGGTCGGTCTTCTTCGGGAAAATGACATCCCAAATCAGCAACCGGCCGCCCGGCTTCATTACGCGACGGATCTCCTGGAAACCTTTCTCATGATCCTGGGGATCGATGTACATGAAAGTAAAGAACACCGTTGTCGTGGCGAAGGCGTTGTCGAGGAACTTCAGGTCGCGGGCGTCCATCACGATTTTGAGCAACGGCTCGCCCGGCGCCTGTTCGAGTTCCCGTTTTATCAAATCAACGGCCACTACCTGCTTCCCCTTGAGCTGACCGATGACGCCTTCTCCTCCTCCGCCGATGTCCAGTAGCAATCCCTCGGCCGGAAAATTCGAGACCACAACCTCGAGCTTGGGATGCTCGCAGATCTGCTCAGGCTTGGGTCGTTCCTGGGCTGAGGCAAGGCTGGTAAACAGTACGATGGCAGGAATCCACGCCTTCATCATGCTGGCTTGCTCCTTTTGGAATTAACAGTTATTCAATTAGCCACAGTCAATACGAAGCGCGGCGTAGAAAGGTTTTCTTAAAATAGTACGTTTGGTTTGTATGCTTCGTGGCTGGTTTGCGACGGCGCCTATGTGGATCTGATCGCAGGGGACGTCACCGGAGGAACAGCCATACGGAAACGAACAAGCCGACGGCAATGATGAATAACCGCAGGTGGCGCTGGTTTATGCGCTTTGCCAGGCGCGCCCCGGCGTACCCGCCGAGAATCGCGCCGGCAGCCATGAGCAGCGCAATAGGCCAGACGATGAGCCCTTTCGCAATGAAATAGATCAGCGCCGTGCCGTTGATGAGAAACGACAGAATAGTTTTGATCGCATTCATCCGGTGAATGTCGCGCAAGCCCATGACGCCGAGTGACGCCAGCATCAGGATGCCGATGCCCGCGCCGAAATAACCGCCGTACGCGGCCACGAACAGCTGAAAGAAGAATCCCCAGATGCGCCCGGCCGGGCTGGTGTGCGCATCCTCGATCGCGGCAAAGCCGAGACGGCGCGCAAAGCGGTCGCGCGCGCCGAAGAGAATGGTGGCGAACAGTACAAGGAAGGGAACGATTCTGGCAAACAGCCAGTTGGGAGTCTGGGCGAGCACCCAGGCGCCGAGAAATCCGCCCAGCAGGCTGGGCAGCAAAAGCAGGGCCAGCAGTCCCTGCTGCTTCGGGAAGTCGTGCCGATAGGCGTAGGCGCTGCTCAGCGCGCCGGGACATACGGCTGCAGTGTTGGTGGCATTTGCCGGCACCGGCGGCACGCCGAAGGCGATCAAAGCCGGGAATGAAACCAGAGTTCCGCCGCCCGCAACCGAATTAATCGCTCCGGCTACAACTCCTGCAATGAACAGCCCAGTCAATCCTGCAATCGAATCCAGCATTTTGCGAAGAAATCACTCCCGGAGGGCTAACACTACCATAGCGGGTTCAGGTTCCGAGCCGAAAAAGTTGCAGGCTCAGATGCGGTTATAAGGTGTTTCGGTAATGGTTTTCACCAGGGCCCAGAAATTCTCCATGGGAGTGTCGAGTTGCACATTGTGGGTCGGCCCGAGGATCAGGCCGCCGCTCCGGCCGACGGTTCTCAGCCGCTTCAAAACCTCCGCCCTGACATCGTCGGGAGTTCCGAAGGGCAAGCGTGTGCTGAATATCAATCGTGCCCCAGAAGCACAGCTGCCTGCCATACTCCCGCTTCAGTCTTTCCGGATCCATGCTTTGCGGCTGAATGGGATTCAACACGTCGATCCCGATTTCGATCAGATCGGGAATGATCGGGATACACGCAACCGTCGCTGTGATAGGCGATCTTCAGATGGGCATTCTTCTGTTTCAGCGCGGCTATGAAGGCCGCCAGGCGTGGCTTCAGAAATCTCCTCCAGGTTTGAGGGGACATCAGCATCCGGTTCTGCGTGCCCACATCATCCCCGGTCCAGATCATGTCAACGCCGAGATCGACCAGTTTTTGGGCGGCTGCCAGATGGTAATGAAAGGGTATGTCCAGGATTCTCTCGGCCAGTTCGGGATTGATCACAAAATCGGTCAGCAGCCGTTCATATCCTCGCAGGGCCCATGCCGTTTCAAAAATCGTGCAGACTGTCATGCCGGTGATCCAGTATTCCTCTTTGTATAAGCGGACCAAGTGTTGGGCTTCTTCGTACAATTCGGGGCGAGTCGGATCAGGAGGGCGATAGGTTTCGATCGCGCCATCCTCGGCCAATGGGTGGGAGATCATCTCCGCATAGCAACCGGTGCCGAAACGGGTCTGGTATTGGATGTCCCGCCACCGCACCCCCCACTCATCCGGGTAAGGGGCCGCCTGGTCGTCGTCTTGATCCTTCACGTAACTGGATCTGATCCATCCCAGCGGGGCCAATAGCAAGTCCTCGTCCAACGCACATTCCAGTTCGAACGTGTCCCGGCGGCCGTGTTGGTTGCGGGCAGTTGTATTTGCCTGCCCCAGTTCTAAGCGCAAACGGGCAGCGAACTCCGGGGTGAAGCTGATCTGCATGGGGCAGCGGTCAGGCACTTCATGGTTTAACGCGGCCTGAACCCGATCGCGATGCTTCATGGCCTTGCTCCTGGATTGTGTGCTCATTCTCTGGGGCCAACGCAAGGGGAACCTCCCAGTTACTTGCAGCGGACGAAAACGAGGACGACGGCGGCAAGCGCTGCCGTGCCCGCTCCCATCAGGAAGGCCGGCAAGGGCCGGCCCGTCCATTGCCAGACCGCGCCGAACAATATGCTTGCCGGCAGGGCTGCGATGCCGACGGCGCTATGGAAAATGCCGAAGGCTGTGCCGCGCAACTCGGGCCCAACCAGATCCGACACCAGCGCCCGCTCCGTACCCTCGACACATCCGTAGTAGAGGCCATAGAAGAGGAAGATCGTCCACATCTGCCAGCCAGCTCCGGCGATGCCAAACAGCAGGTACGAAGCGGCATAAATGAGCCAGCCCGCCAGAATCATGGGTTTGCGGCCGACTCGATCCGAAAGTTGTCCGCCCGGCACGGAGCTGAGCGACTTGATCGCGTTGAATGCAGCCCAGAGCAAGGGGATTTGCCAGTCGGGCAGGCCGGCCTGGTTTGCCCGCAGGATCAGGAAGGCGTCGGAAGAATTTCCCAGCGTGAACAGCAGCACGGCCAGCATGTAGGTCCAAAACATCGTCCCCAGCGGCCTGCCCCGGATGCCCGTGCTTTTGGATTCCCCAATGTTCCGGCTCTGCACCACAACTACCGGCGGAGAGTCCTGTATGTAACGCGCGATGATGAAAGGCGCCAGCAAACCCGGAATTGCAGCACAGGCGAACACCAGGCGGAAGCTCGTCGCCTCGCCAACCATAAAACAGCGCTGGAAAATCCACAATAAACCGGCTCCGACCAGCGGGCCTATGATCGCACCCGTGTTGTCCATTGCCCGCTGGTAACCGAAAGCAAACCCCCGGATTTCTGCCGGCGTGCAATCGGCAACCAGGGCATCGCGCGGGCTGGTGCGAATCCCTTTGCCGATGCGGTCGGCCATGCGCAGGCTGAGGACGTGCCATGCGGCCTGGGTTGCGGCCATCAGCGGCCTGGTAATGGAGGATAGCGTGTAACCGATCAGGACCAGCGCTTTGCGCCGGCGCAGGCGGTCTGAGATGTAACCGGAAAAGAGTTTGAGGAGGCTGGCCGTGGTTTCGGCTGCGCCTTCGATCACGCCGATAAACGTCATGCCGCTCATCAGCACGGATTTCAGAAACAGCGGCAGCAGCGGGACGATCATGTCGGAGGAGACATCGGTGAACAGACTGACCCATCCGGCGGCTTTAACTGTCGGATGCAGGCTCGAAATCCTCCGATTCACTTTTTTACCATTCATCTGCTATGAACCGCAAAAGCAATTACGAATGACACAGAGCGGCAAAGGCGCATTCTGAGAATCTCAACGCAGAGATCGCAGCAAAAATGTATATCGCCCAGCTGACAACGCGCCTAAGCGGTGCAAGCAGATCGTGATTCCGCGCGCCGTCATTCCCGCGGCAGGTAGTACTTCTGGGTATACTCCTGGACCATGCGCCAGGTGGTGAACTGGGGTACCAGCGTGGCCATAGAGCGCCGGATCATCTGGATCCAGCGGCGCGGGATCCCCTGCGTGTCGCGTTCGAAGAAGCAGGGGATGACCTGATCGCGGAGCACGCGCAAAAGATTCTCACTGTCGATCCGGTCCTGTTCTTCAATCGAATCGGGGTGTGAATCGATCCCGATGGCGAAGCCGTTGGTGCCGTCGTAGCCTTCCCGCCACCAGCCGTCCATGATGCTCAGATTCAAGCCGCCGTTGCAGCCGATCTTCTGGCCGCTGGTGCCGGAGGCCTCGAGCGGCCGGCGGGGAGTATTCAGCCAGACGTCGCAGCCGGAAACCATCTGACGGGCGACATGCACGTCGTAGTTCTCCATGAAGACCAGATGATTGCGCAGCTCGCTGTGTTGCTGAGATGAATGATGTGCTGGATGTAACGCTTGCCTTCATCGTCCATGCGGGTGCGCTTTGCCGGCGAAGATGAACTGGATCGGGCGCTCTTGATCCGTGGCCAGCTTTGCGATCTCGTCGAATTGCTGGAAGATCAGCGGCGCGCGCTTGTAGGTGGCGAAGCGGCGGGCAAAGCCGATGGTCAGCGCGTCCGGATTGCAGCAGCTGGTCGAATGGATGAAGTCGTCCTGCGACCGGTGCTGCACCGGGTGCAGAAGGCGGCGCCGCGCGAACTCGATCAGCTCCCGGCGCAGCTTGTAGCGCAGCGCCCAGAGCTCCTCGTCGGTCACGAAGTCCGGATCGGGCATCCGTTGCCAGAACTCCCTGGAATTGAACTTCCTGATCCCAGCGAGAGCCGAGCTTGCGCTTCCCAGAAACTGCGGACCGGCCCCTTCATCCAGCCCAGTAGATGAATGCCATTGGTGATGTGGCCGATCGGCACCTCGTCCAACGCGCTTGTCGGCATAAAGCTCGTGCCACATCTTCCGGCTGACGTGCCCATGCAGTTCGCTGACGGCGTTGGCGGCGCGCGAGGCCTTCAGGGCGAGCACCGTCATGCAAAACGGTTCATTCTCATCTTGCGGGTCGGACCCGGCCCAGCGCCATCAACTCCGGAAGGCACGGAGTGAGTTGCGGGAATGATATTGTGCAGCGCATAGCGCATCAGTTCCGATGAAAACCGGTCGTGCCCGGCCTCCACCGGCGTGTGCGTGGTGAAATGGCATTGGGCCCTTGTTGCCGCGAGTGCCTGATCGAAGGAACCTGCCTTGCGCGATTTTCTCGCGCATCAACTCGAGCGTCAGAAAGGCCACGTGCCCTTCGTTCATGTGGAACACGGACGGGTGGATGCCCAGCGCGCGCAGCAGGCGCACGCCGCCGATGCCGAGCAGCATCTCCTGCATGATGCGGGTCGTGTTGTCGCCGCCGTACACGCGCAGCGTCAGGTCGCGATAATGCTGCTCGTTCTCGGGACGGTTGCAGTCGAGCAGGTAGACCTGGCAACGGCCCACTTTCACCCGCCAGGCCTGAAAGTAGACCCGGCTCAAGTCGATCTCTGCCGAGCAGACCAGGGGCTTGCCGTCGCCGTTCAGCACGGGTTCCATCGGCAGGAATCTCGGGTTCAGCAGGGTATAGTATTCGGTTTGCCAGTTATCCTGGTTGATCGCCTGCTGGAAGTAGCCCTCCCGATAGAAGAGGCTGACGCCGACGAAGCCGATGCCGAGGTCGCTGGCGGAGCGGGCATGGTCGCCGGCCAGGATGCCCAGGCCGCCGGCGGCAATGGGCAGGGTCTCGTGAAAACCGAACTCGGCCGTCAAATAGGCAACCGGATGTTTCAGCAGGGCAGGCGCGTGCCGGCGTCCCCACGTGTTGGTTTCATTTAGATAGGCTTCGAAGGCATTGAGGGCGGCGCGCACGTGGATCGCGAACCTTCGATCCTGGAGGCGCACACGCAGTTCGTAATCCGAGACCTCTTGCAGAACTGCGATGGCGTTGTGATAGAGAGTCTGCCAACCCCGTGGGGAGAGTTCGTGAAAAATATCCTGGCAATCCTGGTTCCACGTCCACCAGAGGTTTCCGGCGAGACGCTTAAGTCTTGCAATAAGAGAGGCGACTTCATCCTGCGACAGAGCAACCTTACCCATTAGACAATCCACTCCTGTTCATCCAGACCCCGAGGAGCCACCGGTACGACCAAAAATCCCGTGGACGGAAATCGTTCCAACTCCCGGTCTTTTTCAAATAGGGCGAGGAAGAACCGCACTTCCCCAGGCCCTTCAATCCCGAGCGCCTTCAGCGGAATGCCGATCTCCAGGATCTTGCTGCCGGCAGCCGCAGGCGTCAGATCCGGAACCGCTGAGCTGAAAGAGCTGTAACCCCACTGCCCCCCGATGCGTTCCACCGTCAACCTGCATTCCTGCGGCGACAGGAAACGGAGCTGCACCGACACGAGAGGCGGCAGCTTCGCCAGCCCGCCTGTGAAATCCAGGCGCATGTAAAACTGGCTGGTGTCATAGCCAAAATAAACCTTCTCCAGGTGTCGCACCACCTGGTGCATGGCACCACCGCCCGCGGGTGTGGCGAAACCTGCGGATAGCCACTCGTAATAGTCCGTCACTTTGCCGTCCAGCTTCGGGGATATGGTGTGAACCGGATTCCGGAATTGCGTCCTGACGTCCGCTTTCTTGATTGGAACGTCAAGCATGGCAGGGCAAACCTGCCCGAGCAGCCGATAGGTGTTTTTCAGGTGACTTCGAAACAACGCGTCGAACTCGGCGGCATTTTCCGTCTGGTGGTCGTCGCCGTACCACCAGAACCAGTCGCTTCCCTCCGCAATCATCAGTTCCTTTAAGGCCTTCTCCTTTTGGGCGGCATCTGCGCAATCACGCTTATAGCGGGCGAACACCTGGCGGGCAGCGGTAAGCGCTTCCCAGGCGGCATTTTTTTCGGGATGGCCGAGCCAAGTGGTAAGGCAGCTGTATATCCAACTGCCGGCTACAATGGCATCGAGGCGTTCCGGCTTGGATTCCAGTTCGAGATATTCGGAAAATGTCACGGTGCGCAAGAAGGCGGCTTCATTGAGTCTGCGATACAGGAGGCTGAGAAACTTCGCCCCGTTCTGGGGATAATGCTCCCAGGCATTCTCGCCATCGAGGATGACCGGGACCACATAATGACGCCCGTCGTCCGGCAAAGCGTCGTGGATCTCGCGCAGGCGCCTCAGGAAATCGGTCACGGCTTCGTCCGCCTCCCAGCCACTGTAGGTAAATCCAATAAGGTCCGAGAGCGCATGATCGCGGAAAAACAAGGCCGGTCCGCCGGCGTAGCTCCAGGCGCGGCATTTCTGTGCCAGCGTGAGGGCAGTGCCGCCCTGCCCGGACTTCCTCAGGGAATTCAGCAAGACCCCCTCGTCGGAGGCCAGCCAACGAAATCCCAGATTGTGTGTCAGAACGGATACCGCTTCGCTGATGGACCCCTCGGACGGCCACATGCCTCGAGGCGCCTTGCCGAATACCTCCTGGAAGCGCTTCTTAGCGCGTGCCGTGTGTTCACGCGCGTCCGCAGGATGGGAGAACTGGCTGGCCGGCATCAGAATATCCGGCGTAGCTTCCCGCGCTGACCGGCTATCCACAAGCAGGGGCAGGATGGGATGGTAATAAGGCGTCACGGAAATCTCAATACTACGCTCTTCCATGAGCTTCCGGTAAAGAGGGAGAATGCGTCCGATGAATTCCGCCTGGAGACCAAGCAGGCGCGACTTGTCATCCTCGGTGAAGTCCCGGCCCTTGCGCAGCATAGCTGCAATGACCGGATTGCGTCTCAGCTCGTTGCCGCACCAGCTCAAATTGAACCAGATCTGCAAATCGCGATAATCCTGGGTCGAGAATCGCTTCAATGCCGCGCCAAATTCGCCGTCGGCATCCGCAGTGCCGCGCCGATCGAGGAGTTCCTTGTAGCGCGGATAAGGGAGAATCATCTGCTTCCAGGAGAGCTGGAAAAAGCTGCGGAGCAGAAACAACTTCTCCCGATCGTCGAGATCGCTCGCCTTCCGGAGTGTGAGCGCCGCATAGGTCTCGCGCGCTGTGCCTTGAGCGTAGGCGAAGAGCTGATCCATCATCGACGGCACGACATTGATCGTGACGTGCGTCCCGGGCACCTCGGCCACAAGGGCTCCCATGTCGTAGTAATCCTTGACGGCATGGAATCTGGTCCAGGGAAGATAAATCTCCCCGGTCTGCTCGTTGCCGTAGTCCGGTTGGTGCATATGCCAAAGGATAGCGATGCACAGGGGTTTTTTCCCCATTTCTCTTCCTCCGCGGGTCATTACTCTACTCATGAAGGCGGGGTAAATACAAGAACATCGCTGCATTCGGACAGCGCACGAAAGAAACTTATCACCGAGGTCCCGCATCCGCCAGAGGGAGCATGCAACCAAAAGCAGCTACGAATGGCACGAACCTTTGCCGGCCTGGAAGGGCGGCGCTTCGTACTGCGTACCTACCAATCCTTGCCGTCTAGGCAGGAAAATCTATTGCTCACCGCAGAGGCTCGCCGAGACCGCAGAGACAAGTTATTCAAAAACAAAAGAGCTCTCTACGGCCTCCGCGATCTCTGCGATAAGATCTTTTGGTTGCGGCTATGCCGCTTCGTGCAATTTGTGGCCGCTAATCTCTTGGATATGAGGAAATCCGGGATTTTGCTTGACTGGCCTAATGCGCAATGTTAAAGGTCACTTAGGATCCACTCGATCAGGAGCAACCCTTGCATAGGAGGAAAATTCCTTGAACAAAGGAGATCTGGTAGGAAAGATCGCGAAGGACGCAGGCATGACAAAGCGCCAGGCGGAAGAGGCATTCGATTCATTGATAGGCGGTATTGCCTCCGCCCTGAAAAAGGGTCAGAAAGTCACATTCGTCGGTTTTGGCACTTTCTCGGTTTCCAAGAGGAAAGCTCGCAAAGGACGGAATCCCCAGACCGGAGCCCCAATCAAGATCGCGGCGCGCAAGGTCCCCAAGTTCACGCCCGGCAAAGAGCTGAAGAGTGCGGTGAAGTAGAATGATTGACTAGATATAAAAAAAGCCCCCTGGATTTTCCAGGGGGCTTTTTGATTCAGGAATTATTTGCCCTTCAGTTCTTGCTGACGAAATCGGCAAACTCACGCAGCTTGCTGGAGCGGTAAGGGCTGCGCAGCTTCAGGAGAGCCTTCTCCTCGATCTGGCGGATCCGCTCTCGCGTGACCTGGAACATCTCCCCGACTTCCTGCAAAGTATATTCTTTCCCCGTCTCGTTCAGGCCGTAGCGCATGCGCACAATCTCCTGTTCGCGCGGCGACAGAGTCTGGAGCGCCGCGCTCGTCACCTCGCGCAGGCTGTGCTTCATTACGTCATCGTCCGGAGAAATGGCGCTCTTGTCCTCAATGAACTTGTTCAGCACCGCATCCTTGTTATCGGAGATTGTGGCTTCCAGAGAAATGGGTTCCTGCGCCGCTTTCAGGATCTGAGTGACCTTGGAAACAGGGGTCTTCAGCTCTTTTGCCAGTTCATGAACGCTGGGCTCGCGTCCCATGCGCTTCGAAAGCTCATTGGAGGTCTTCAGCACCCGGTTCATAGCCTCCACCATGTGGACCGGTATGCGGATGGTCCTGCCCTGATCCGCGATCGCGCGCGTAATGCTCTGGCGAATCCACCAGGTGGCGTAGGTGGAGAACTTGTGGCCCAGACGGTAGTTGAATTTGTCCACAGCCTTCATCAATCCGATGTTTCCTTCCTGCACCAGGTCCAGCAGGTCGAGCCCCGGGTAGGAATAGTTCTTGGCAATACTGAGCACCAGTCTCAGGTTGGCTCGGACAAATTCATCTTTGGCGCGGGCCATTTCCATCTTGTTTTCGTAGATCAGATTTACGATCTTCCGCAACTCGCCGGCGTCGGTCAAATACTCGCTTTCCAAAGCCTTTCGGCGTGCCTTGGCTGACTTGGCTTTGCCCGGGTTCTTCAGGGCCGCTCTGGACATGCCGCTGACCTTTTCGCTCCACTCCATCTGGTTGAGAACATCCTGCAATCCGCCGACCAGATGATTGATCTGATTCTCAGTCAACTCGATTTTGGACAGCGTCTGGAAAACAGCTTCGCGGCAATGTTTGATCTTGGCAAGCTCCTTGCTGCGGCCGGTGTTGCGCGTTCCCTTGCGCTTCATGTTGAGCTTCATTTCACGATAGCGCTTCTCGAGCCGCTCGAGGCGGTGGAGGATGCGGCGGATTTCCTGCTCGCGCGCACGATTGCGCTCCTCGAGCGAAATCTCGTTCTCAGTTTCAGGCGGAGTCTCGCCGCCTATCAACAGAGGTGCGCTCTGGATCATGGAAGCCGGCTGCAATTCCTCGCCGAGTTCCATCAATTTGGCGGAGCTGATCGAGGTCAAAGATAGGAGGCGCAGAGTGTTGATCTTGGCCGCCTCGATCTTCTTCGCCAGATAGACCTCTTCCTCACGCGTGAGTAGAGGAATCTTGCTCATGCTTCGATAATAGATATAGAGGGGATCCGTGGAGGGCGCAGCTTCTCCCTTGACGGCCTGCCGATGGTCTGTTGATTGCACGCGGCTGAAACGTACGCGATCGACGTAGTTTGCACGGGTAACCCCGGCGAACTCATCGTCGCTTATTACTTCCCCATCCACATCTTCCGAATCATAAAGATCCGAAGCCTCTGACATCTCGTCTTCTTCAAGTTCGATCATAGTAGTCTATGTCCTACCCCAGAAAGATTCCTGGCTGCAAAGTGTTAGCGCCTTTCTTTTAAGTTACTCAGAAGCAACCGGAAACTCCCTGGCCGGTAATGCCTCCTCTTTTTCCCCGAGAAACGATTACAACTTATAGATAGCAGGTGGCAGGAAATAGTTTCAAAAAGAGGGAGTTTTTTTTAGTTTTCATAAGCTCTTGATTTAATTGACGATGCCTCGCTTTACTCCAGCGGTCGATGCGTCGTTTCCTTTAGATTCAGTCGTAGAGTAATACGCTGAATCAGTGAACCGGTTCCCATTTCTTCGGATTGTTTCCCCGGCCTAATCGGTCGCCGAAGCCGGAAGCATGTCCGGCGGGGCGTTTCCTTCCAGGTTAAGTCCCGCGTGCAGCCCGCATGGCGTGAAACGTGCCATTTCGGCGGCAGGATCAGAGTACGGAGGCCGCAAAGATCACTATAGAATTCGCAAAGAGCGCCAAGGGAAACTACTTTTTATAATACGAAAATAATTCAATTGCAAGCAAAACTTTCATTTTTGTAGGCCATGGGTTTTTAGATTGACGATTGACGAAGTTTAGGGCTCCATTAACCTGCCTTAGCCTTAGCAGGGTGTGTCAATCGTCAATTTCCAATGGGCGTCGGTTTAGCAACGAAGGGCGAGGTTCAGGTCCACATGCCGTACCTTGAGGGCCGCGTCGATCGTCAATCGTAAATCGTAAATCTGAGGTCCTACAAATTCTCTTGATTCTTCTGAAGTTGACTGATCGGTTCAGATTCACTAATATTTGCATTTTTGCGAGCCAATTCGGGAGGTCCACGCGTGATTGAAGTAGATCATCTGACCAAAGTTTTCAGCGGCCGCAAGGCAGTCGATGGAATTTCCTTCACCGTCCAGAAGGGCGAGATCCTCGGATTCCTCGGGCCGAACGGAGCAGGCAAGACTACCACGATGCGTATCCTGACCTGCTTCATGCCTGCCACCGATGGCACAGCGCGTGTCGCCGGCTATGATGTCTTTGAAGAAAGTCTCGAGGTCCGGCGCCGGATCGGCTATCTGCCGGAGAACCCGCCTCTGTATCCGGAAATGACCGTCGCTTCCTACCTGCACTTTGTGGCCAAGATCAAAGGAGCTGCTCCTGCGCAGCGCAAGGCGAACGTGGACGATGTCATGCAGAAGTGCGCCATCGGCGATGTGCGCAACCGGATCATCGGCAAGCTCTCCAAGGGGTACAAGCAGCGCGTGGGCCTGGCGCAGGCTCTGCTCAACAATCCGGAGGTGCTTATTTTGGATGAGCCGACGATCGGGCTGGATCCTAAACAGATCTTCGAGGTTCGCTCCTTGATCAAGAATCTGGCGGGGGATCACACGGTGATCCTTTCCACCCACATCCTCCCCGAAGTGAGCATGACCTGCAACCGCGTCGTGATCATCCATAACGGCAAGGTTGTCGCGATGGATACTCCGGTGGGGCTGACCAACCAGATGAAGGGTGCCGAGAAAATTGCCTTGTCGATAGATGGTCCCAGAGACGCAGTCGTCGATAAGCTCAAAACCATTGATGGCGTGCTCAGCGTACAGGCGGACGGCGAAGAGAATGGCGGCCCGTCGAGCTACACGGTCGAATGCAAGCTCCAGACCGATTTGCGCCGGGTGCTGGCCAAGGAAATTGTCACGCAGGGCTGGGGCCTGCTCGAGCTGAGGGGCGTATCCATGAGCCTCGAAGACGTCTTCATTAACCTCGTAACACAAGAAGAGTAGGGCGGACGGCCGTGCCTGGCCGCCCTGATTCGGGCTTGAGGGTTTAACTATGAAAAACATCCTGGCTATCTGGCAGCGTGAGATGAAGAGTTATTTCGTCTCCCCCATAGCCTATGTTGTCTTGACGGTCTTTCTCTTTATCGCGGGTTTCTTCTTCTACACCATCCTGACGGCTTGGGTTCAGCAGACCATGATGCAGGCAGCGTACGGGCAAGGCTCACCGCCTGTGGATGTCCCCGGCATGGTCAGCCGCAGCTTCTTCGGGACCATCAGCGTGGTTCTGCTGTTTATGATTCCGATGCTGACGATGGGGCTGTTCGCGGAGGAGAAAAAGCGCGGAACGATCGAACTTCTGCTGACCACACCGGTAGGAAATCTGCAGGCCATGATGGGAAAATACCTGGCCAGCCTGACTTTCCTGCTGATCATGTTCGCCGCCAGCTTGGTCACGATTTCCGCCCTTTTCGTTTACGCGTCACCAGATTGGAAGCCGATTCTGGCAGGCTACCTGGGACTGATTCTCTATGGAGCTGCCTTGCTCGCGATCGGGCTTTTCATCTCCACTCTCACGGAAAGCCAGATTGTTGCCGGTGTGATTACTCTCGGCGTCATCCTCATTCTCTGGCTGGTGGATGCCCTGGCATCGGGAGTGCAGGGCATGATGAAGGACGTGATCAGTTACTTGTCCGTCATCAGTCACTTGGACGATTTCATCAAAGGCGTGATCGATACAACGCATGTGATCTTCTATCTCACATTCGCGTTTTTCGGCCTTTTCCTTACGTATCGCTCGCTTGAATCGCTGCGGTGGAAAAGCTAATGAGTAAACTTCTGCAAAAGTTGGATACCCTGGGCTTGCTGCTGCTGATTGCGGCCGCTCTTTACTACTCTGTCAACAACATCTGGGATAAGTGGGCGATTGGTCTGGCCCTGCTGGGCGGTGTGTCGATCGTCGTGGGTCTGGTCGCCAACTACAAGCAGATCATGCTGACCCTCGGCAAGCGCTCGACGAAATACTTCAGCAACTATGTCGTCTCCGTCGCGCTGGTCCTTGGCCTGGTCGCCGGGCTCAACTTCATCGGCCAGAGGCATTCGAAGCGGTTCGACCTGACTGCGATCGGCCGGTTCACGCTCGCTCCCCAGACTACCCAGATCCTCGGCAAGTTGGACAAGGATCTCGAGATCAAGGTGTTCTTCCCGGGGGGGGATTATCCGCCCATGAAGGAACTCCTGACCGCAGTACCGGGCTGCCAGCCGCCACGTGCGCTTCGAATTTATCGATCCCGACAAGCGTCCCGAGATTGCCAAGCAATATGGCGGTCACGGAGTACAGGACCTTTCAGAATCCCTTCACCGGCTCCTCGCTGAAGATCGGTACCGTTGTTGATACTTATGGCGGCAAGCAGGAAAAGATCGAGAAGCGTGATCAGGAGATCCGCGAAGAAGATCTGACCAATGCCATCATCAAGGTCGGGCGGACGGAAGCCAAAACCGTCTACTTCGTCCAGGGTCACGGAGAAAAGGATCTGGAGGATACCGAGCGCGGCGGCTACTCCGGTGTCAAGAAGGGCCTGGAGAGAGAGGGCTACAAAGTCGCCGTCCTGAATCTTGCCGGCGAAGCGCAAGGTGCCGGATGACGCCAAGGTGCTGGTCCTGGCCGGCCCCAAGTCGGAGCCGTTCCCCAAGGAATTGGAGTTCATCAACGACTTCCTGAATCGCGGCGGCGGCTTGCTGGTGATGGTGGATCCTCCGCCTTCCGCTTCCCTGGCCGCGTTCCTGAAGGAATGGGGGGTGACGGCGGATAACGACATCATTCTTGATGTCAGCGGCGCTGGGCGCCTGATGGGCGCGGGCCCCAGCATTCCGATTGTTTTCAAGTATGAGACCCACGAGATCACGGATCGGTTCAAAGCGCAGATGACCTTTTTCCCCTTGGCTCGCTCTATTGAGCCCCCCAAGGAGACCAGCGCCGGAGTAAATGTGACCACTCTGTTCAAGAGCAACGACGACAGCTGGGGCGAGACTGACCTGAAGAATACCAATGCGAGCTTTGACGCAAAAGACCGATCTCAAAGGGCCCCTGCCGATGGCGGTGGCCGTCAACAAGGAGATCAAGCCTGCGGCAGATAATGGGGCTGCGGTGAAAGCGCGCATGGTAGTGGTCGGCAACTCGGACTTTGCCGCCAATCCCTACTTTGAAATGCAGGGCAACGGCAACCTGTTCATGAACATGGTGAGCTGGCTGGCGCAGGAAGAAGACCTGATCTCCATTCGACCCAAGGCTCCCGAGGACCGCAAAGGTGATTCTCTCCCAGAGCCAGCAAAGGATGTTGCAGTTCTTGACTCTGGTTTTCCTCCCGGGTGCCGTGCTTGTGGCCGGTATCATCGTTTGGACTCGCCGGAGAAGGTAACATGCGTTTCAAAGGTACTTTGGTTCTGTTGCTCCTCTGTGTGGGTCTGGGTGCCTTCCTCTATTTCTATGAAATCAAGGGAGGAGAGCAGCGCGACAAGGCGAAACAGGAGGAGAAGGTCATCTGGAAAGTGCCTGGTGACGACGTCCAGCAGCTGGATCTGACCATCCGGGCCAGCATATCACTGCAGTCCGCGCGGGCGACAAGCAATGGAAAATCACCGCCCCGCGGTCCCTGGACGCGGATGCCGACGAGTTGAACCGATTGTTAAGTTCGGCTTCGGACATCAGCCGTGATGAGATTATCGAGGAGAATGCGGCCAGTCTCGCGCCCTTTGGCCTGGATCCCGCCCAGACCACGGTTTCTCTCAAGACCAAGGACGGCAAGGTTCATGAGATTCGCTTCGGCGACCAACAATCCCACTGGCAACTCTACCTATGCTGCCCTCCAAGGGAAAAACCAGGTCTTTCTGGTCTCCAGCTCGGTTGCCGGGGCTTTCAACAAGAAGCTCGATGACCTGCGCGACAAAGCCATTCTCAAATTCGAGCAGTTTGAGACCCAATCGGTGGACCTGCAGACTCTAAAGGCAAAATGAATCTGACCAAGGAGGGTGACCGCTGGTGGATCCAGGGGAAGAGTAAATGGGCCGCCGATTCTTCCGCAGTCAATTCTCTGCTGGGCGACCTCGCCAATGGGCGCATCAAGGAGTTTTTTGACGAGAATCCTGACGATTATGCGGGACTGGGACTCGACAAACCGCTTTTGGATCTGCGTCTCACGGTCGGCAAAGACAAAGGGATCAGGCACTTGACGGTCGGCCTGGAGAAATCCAAGCTGGTTAAGAAGGGGCAAAAGGCCAAACCCGAGGAGAAGAAAGCCGACAACACGACTCCTGTGCTGTACATTGCCAGGGACGAGAGCCGTCCCGAGCTGTTTTTCGTCGACAAGGACTTCGTCGACAAGTTCCTGAAGTCGCCTGCGGATCTGCGGGACAAAGCGTTGGCCATCTATCAACGCGTTGACATCGACTCCATCACGGTTACCAACGCGAAGGGCACGGTAAGCCTGAGCAAATCCCCGGCTGGGGACTGGAGCGTCGGGAAAGACAAGAAAAAGGCCAAGTGGGATGCCGTAAATGAAGTGTTCGATGCCCTGGAAAAACCGGTCAAGGAGTTTGTGGACGAGCCTGGCGCACTCTCAAAGTACGGACTCGACAATCCAGGGACACGCGTTGTCCTCAAGCAGGGCGCAAACGTAAAGGTGGATTGCGTTTTCGGCAAAGATGCCAAAGATGGAGTGTATGCCCAGGTCCTTGGCGAGCTTTCTGTGAAAACCGCGGATAAAGAGAGCTTGGCTAAACTGGGTAAGGGCGAATCCGACTACCTGGAACCGCCGGCACCCCCTCCGGCACCGGCACCGGCCAGTCCCAAAAAGTAGGACCGGCCGAAGGGAAATTTTCCAGCGAAGATTTGCATGACTTGATCTTCGAGGCTATTCGTCCCAAGCATTTGCAGGCAACCGATCCTCGCCTGGGTGTGAAGAGCGGATCTATTCCCGCCGAACTTGATATTTGACTGTTATTAAGCTAACATGTGCGTTAGCTAGCTTTGAAAAAAGTGGGCTTGGTTTGCCCACTTTTTTATTTTGGGGTCATTGAAATGGCGGCTGGGGTGGCAAATAACGAGCGCGCAAGTCTGGAAGCGAGGATTCAGACCCTCGCGGAACAGCTGGCTGCGTCGTTGGAGCTGGAGATCGTCCTGGTTGAAATCAAGGGTGGCGGCAATCGTCCCATAATGAGGACATACATTGATCGTCCCGGCGGCGTGACCCTGGCAGATTGCGAGCGCTTCAGCAAGCGGTTCTCCGTGTTGCTGGATGTGGAAGACGCGATACCTTTCAGCTACACGATGGAAGTGTCTTCGCCTGGATTGGATCGGCCTCTGGTTAAAGATGCCGATTTTTTGCGTTTCGCCGGGAAAAACGCCCGTGTGCGCACGCGCTGCCCCATCGAAGGGCAGAAGAACTTCAAAGGAAAGATTCTCGGGGTTGCCCAAGGCAGGGTGGCGCTCGAATTGGCTCCGGGAAGGAAGGTCGACATCGCGGTTCAGGATATTGAGAAAGCAAATCTCATGATTGAGATTTAGGGGGCAGGCCCCGGGGGTTTTCACTATGTCGAACATCATCACGCAAACCATCGAGCAGATAAGCAAGGAAAAGAATATCGATCCGAAGGTCATCATCGATGCGTTGGAAGATGCCATGGTGGCGGCATCCCGAAAATATTATAAGACCAATGAGGATATCAACGCCCGATTTGATCCTGCAACCGGGATCGGTGGAGATCTTTGCGGTGTATCGTGTCGTGGAGCAAGTAGAAAATCCGAGCCTGGAAATCTCCCTGGAAGAAGCCAAGAAGATTGATGAAAGCCTGGAGGTAGACGACACCGTCGAGATGCCCAAGCCGATGGACGTGCTCGGACGCATCGCCGCTCAGACTGCGAAGCAGGTGATTTTGCAGAAGGTTCGTGAGGCCGAGCGCCAGAACATCTACAACGAGTATTCTCAAAAGATCGGTGAGCTGGTCAATGGTGTGATCAAGCGCTTTGAGGGACCGGACATGATCGTCGACATCGGCAAAACGGAAGCCCTGCTGCCGCTGCGCGAACAGTCCCGCGTCGAAACCTACAAGCAGGGAGAGCGCGTGCGCGCGGTCATTGTCAAAGTACTTGCCGGTTGCCAAGGGGCCGCAAGTCATCCTCTCGCGCGTGGACGGGCAGCTTCTGCTCCGACTGTTCGAAATGGAAATCCCCGAAATCTATGACGGCACGATTGTGGTCAAGAACGCCGTGCACGAGCCGGGGGATCGCGCCAAAGTTGCCGTGGCATCGATGGACCGTGATGTCGATCCCGTGGGTGCGTGCGTGGGCATGAAAGGTTCGCGCATCAATTCCATCATTCGCGAGTTGCGCGGCGAGAAAATCGACATCGTGCAGTGGTCGGATGATCCCGCCCAGTACGCGGCGAATGCCCTGAATCCCGCCAAGATCTCCAAAGTTCTGATCATCGATCCCATCGAGAAGCGGATGGAAGTAATTGTCGAAGAAAAGCAGCAATCTCTGGCTATCGGCAAGAAGGGGCAGAACGTGCGCCTGGCATCGAAGCTGATTGGTTGGCAGATCGATGTCAAGAGCGAGGAGCAGAAGAAACAGGAAGTGCTCAGCGTCATGGAGTCGCTCACCTCATCGTCCACAACGCTGGGTGAGTTGGAGGGGATCAGCGAGCGCATCGTCGAGAAGCTGCGTGAGGCCGGCATCGAAAACGTAGAGAGAATCCTGGAACTTGGCGAAAGCAAGCTCGTCGAAATCCCCGGCGTGGGTGAGAAGACGGCGGCGAAAATCATGGAAGCCGCGCGTGATCTGTTTGAAGAGGTTGAAATCGAAGTTCCCGAAGGCATAGAGCTGCCCACGGCGATTCAGGCTCATGAAGCGCAGGAAGCCGGAAAGCCTGCAGAGGCAGACGCGCCCAAGGCGCGGGACACGGAGAAACAAGAGTCCGGGGCGGCGGAAGCGGAGGGTCCCGGCAGCAAAACCGACCAGGCCGCACCGCTCGCCGGGGGGCCGGAAATCAAGGCCAACGCCGACTCTTCGAAAGGGGAGAAAGGGGAGAACGAGGACAGTAGACCCCGAGACCTCGAAGGTTGAAAAGCGTGGTCTGTTTGATTTAACATAGCCGTTTCAGCACTGCTCTGGCAGCAGGATGAGCAACAAGTCCGAGGCGCATAGTCGAGATGGATAAAACTACGGTCGCAGAACTGGCGACAGAATGTTCAGTTCAGAATGCGGTAATCCTTTCTGAACTGAAGCGGCTGGGATTGTATGTGTTTTCACCCAGTGCCACGATCGATGCCAGCTTTGCCGAGACCATCCGCAAGAAGATCCTCTCGCAACGTGAAGTCGCCGAAACCAAACGACTGGAAGCGGAAAAAAAGAAGGAAAAGGAAGCCGAGGCTGCACGCAAAGCCGAAAAGAAAGCGGCCAAGGAACCGGCGAAGGAGACTGTTAAGGAAGCGCCGGCTGAGAAAAAGCCTGCTGCGCAAAAGGCGCAACCCAAACCGGCAGCGGCTGCACCGGAAGCCCCCGCCGCTAAAGCGCCGCCGCGCAAAGGAAAGAAAGCCGCGCCCGTCGAAATTAAAAAGGAAATTGAAGAGCCCGTCAAGCCTTCCCTGGCTCCCAGGAAAGGACGCAAGCATTTTGACCGCGAAACCCTGGGTCTCGTCGAACTAGCCCCTGGCGAGGCCGCGAAGACGCTCGAGCAGCCGCTTGTGGGTGAAGCAGCTCGCGAGCACCTTGCCGAGTTCGAGCAAGCGGCCGCTCTGCTCGAAGCTGCGGCGCCTCCTGCCGAGCTCAAGCCTGAAGAGTTGGCAGCCAGGGCGGCAGCAGAACAGGCGGCAGGTTTGCCGCATGCTCATGCCGAAACACAAGCACCTGCCGCCGCCGCGCCCGGTGAGCCTCCTCCCGCCGAAGAACATGTTCCTCCGGCCGCGGAACCAGGGCCCGGCGCCGGGATGGTTTCGAAGAAAGTCGTGGTCCGAAAGACCAAGTCCCAGATCCTCATGCGTACCAGCACGGAAAAAGTCGTCACGCCTGAGATCTCGGACCGGATCCTGCGGGGCCTGCGTGAAGATAGACCCGCGATTGCGCGTACTATCACTCCTGCCAGGCCGCTCAAACGAAAGAGGCCGGACCGGGTGGAAGCGCCAGCCGCAAAAATTGTCGAGTTTCCACGTCCGCCCGTTTCACCAGAGGAGTTTAAGCCCATTAGCATAACCGAAGGCGTGACGCTCAAAGAGCTCGCGGAAAAGATGGACATCAAGTCGAAGTACATCATCCAAAAGCTCATTTCCAAGGGAATTCTGGCTTCCATCAACCAGACGCTGGACCTCGACGTAGCCAAGGAGGTCTGTGCCGAGTTTGGTTTCAACGCGGACGTCATCAGCTTCGAGCAGGAAGCGGAACGTAAGCAGGAAGTTGTGGATCTTGCCGAAGACCATCTTTCCCGTTCGCCCGTGGTTACGATCATGGGACACGTGGATCACGGGAAGACATCGCTGCTCGATGCCATCCGGGAGACCAATGTGACGGCGACCGAGGCCGGGGGAATTACCCAGCATATCGGCGCGTACCGCGTCGACATCAATGGGCGCGGGATTACCTTCCTCGATACCCCGGGTCATGAGGCCTTCACCTTGATGCGCGCGCGCGGCGCACACGTAACCGACATCGTGGTGCTTGTGGTGGCCGCGGATGACGGCGTGATGCCGCAGACCATTGAAGCCATCCACCACGCCAAAGCGGCGAATGTCCCCATCATCGTCGCCATCAACAAGATTGACAAGCCTGGGGCTCAGATCGGATCGTGTAAAGCAGGCATTGTCCGATCAGGGGCTGGTGGCCGAGGATTGGGGCGGCGACGTGGTCACGGTGCCGGTTTCGGCAAAGATGCGAAGCAACCTGAGCCTGTTGCTCGAGATGATTCTCCTGGTGGCGGACATGAAGGATCTCAAAGCCAATCCCAAGACGGCTGGCGTTCCGGCGTGGTTCTGGAGGCAAAAGTGGACAAGGGCCGCGGTTGTGTGGCGACCGTTCTGGTGCAGAACGGCACCTTGCATTTGGGCGATTCGTTTGTTGCGGGTGCGGTGCACGGGCGCGTGCGTGCTCTGATCAATGAGCACGGCGTACACATCACCGATGCCGGTCCCTCGGTTCCGGTGGAGATCCAGGGATTGCAGGACCTGCCGCAAGCCGGCGATACCTTCCAGGTTTTCGAGGATGCATCCAAAGCTCGACAGGTCGCCGAGTATCGCCAGGCGAAGCTGCGTGAGCAGTCGATGCGCTCCTCGTCGCGGCTGTCACTTGCAGGCCCTCTTCGAGCAGATGAGGGAAGGAAAAGTCAAAGAACTTCCCTTGATTCTCAAAGCGGACGTGCAGGGATCGGTAGAAGTGCTCACGGACATGCTCAACAAGCTGAGCACGGACAAGGTCAAAGTCCGGATTCTGCACGGCGGTGCCGGTGCCGTTACGGAAACCGATGTCATCCTGGCATCGGCGTCGAACGCGATCATCATCGGCTTCAGCGTCCGGCCCGAACGCAAAGCGCAGGAACTTGGCGGAGAACGAAGGGGTCGAAGATCCGGCTCTATACCGTCATCTACAACGTGACCAATGACATCAAGAACGCGATGATCGGCATGCTCGAAGCCACCACTCACGAGAAGTACCTCGGCCGGGCGGAGGTCCGGGATACGTTCAAGGTGCCCAAGTACGGCTTCATTGCGGGATCCTACATCGTGGACGGGATGATCCGGCGCAACTCCGAAGTACGCCTGCTGCGCGACAACGTAGTGATTCACGAAGGCAAGATCGGTTCCCTGCGCCGATTCAAGGATGATGTCTCGGAGGTCAAATCCGGCTACGAATGCGGAATCGCGTTGGAACATTTTTCCGATGTCAAGATCGGGGACGTCATCGAGGCCTACGTCATAGAGAAAGTTCAGCCCACGTCGCTCTGAGGGCGCCAGGCTGGGGGATCAGCCGCGTAACCCGCAGCCATCGAATCGTCCTGGCCCCTGCGGTCGTCAATCATGCCCATCGCTTACTGCGTTCTCGATATCTACCTTCCCTATTCGCAGTCCCTCAAGGAGAAGCGCATGGTGCTGCGCAAAGCGCAGGACCGGCTGAGGGCGCGCACCAATTTCTCGATTGCCGAGGTGGATTATCAGGACTTGTGGCAGAGAGCGCAACTCGCCGCCGTCACCGTCAGCGCTGACAATGCCACGCTCGAGCGGGTGACGCAGCAGTTCGTGCACGAGGCGGAAAATATCCTGGAAGACCTGCTCGTGAATTGCCAGGTCTCGTACATCGACCCCTGATTCTATGCAACCGTCGCGAAGACCCCAGAGGCTCGCACTGGAAATCCAGCACGAGATCAGCATGATGCTTTTCCGGGACCTGAAGGACCGGAGAATCGGATTTGTCACCGTCACAGGTGTGGAGATGAGCCCGGATCTCCGTCATGCCAAGGTTTTTGTCTCTGTCATGGGGAGCGAAGCCGAAAAGAAGGCGAGCCTCAACGGGCTCAGCCATGCTGCGGGCTGGATACGCCATGAACTCGGCCAGAGGATCCGCATGAAGTTTCTGCCCGAACTCGTGTTCCGCGCCGACAGTTCGCAGGAGTATGGCGAGCACATCGACCACCTGCTCGACGAGGCCAAAAAAGCGACAACTGGCGAGTGACAGGCAAATGGCATGGGGTCAGGCCTGGGAAATTCAGTTTTGCTGATGCATAGCCCCCACTGGCTGGCAGCCTGGAAGCGAAACTAAGTTATCCAGGCCTGACCCCCTTGCCTTCTGAGGTTGAAATGGATGGAGTTCTTATCATCGATAAGCCGGAGGGCTGGACGTCGCACGATGTCGTGGCCAAGGTCCGCAACATCACCAGAGTCAAGAAGGTAGGGCATACCGGCACTCTGGATCCGTTTGCTACCGGCGTGCTGCCATTAACTCTTGGCAGGGCGACTCGCCTTACCGGCTATTACCTTTCTTCGGACAAGATTTACCAGGGCGTCATCCGTTTTGGCTTTGCCACCACCACTTTCGATCGTGATGGCGAACCGACAAACGAGGCTACCAATCCGCAATTGGAGGCTGCACGGATCGGAGAGATTTTTGCTCAATACGTGGGGACGGTGAAGCAGACCCAACCTCCCTATTCGGCGAAAAAAATTCATGGCAAGCCCATGTATCAATATGCCCGCAAAGGCGTGGTACTGGATGCGGAGACCAAAGAGGTCACGATCAAATCGCTGACACTGATGAGTGTGGCAGGATGCGAAGCAGCTTTCGAACTCTGCTGCAGCGCCGGGACCTATGCACGGAGCCTGGCGCACGACGTCGGCCGTGACTACGGGTGCGGAGGTCACCTGATCCGGTTGCGGCGCACCCGCAGCGGAGAATTCCCGATCGAATCCGCCAGTCCCTTGACCGAAGGAGACCGTTTCCATTCCCGGGAGTATTTTTCCGAGCGCGTCATTCAGATGCACGATCTATTGCAGGAAATCCCTGCCATCCGGCTGTCGGCCGGCGACCGCGACAAGGTCAGACACGGCATGGATCTCAACCTGCTCACAGCTGCCTGGGACGCCAAAGAGTATCGCCTGCTGGATGAAAGCGGGGACTTTATCGGGCTGGCTCAGCGCCTGCAGACCTTCGCTTCTCCGATCGCGCAGCCCGTTCGCTGGGTTCGTGTCCATCCCCGCGTCAACTTCGAATGAGAGGACACGAATGACGAGTGCTCAGGCGGAGCTTTTTCGCCACCCCGGATCCATAGAGGTCATTTCTGCAGGGCCAGGCCCGGACGGGCGCCCGTGGCCTTTCCCCGGTTCCAGACGAGTTCTCCATTGACCCAGACATATTCAATGCCAGTGGACAGCTTTCCCGGCTCTTCGAATGTGGAATTGTCCGCAATGGTTTCCGGATTGAAGAGAACGAGATCGGCGACGTAACCTCTGGCGATTCTGCCGCGATCCTTCAGTTTCAGCCGCCACGCAGGCAACGACGTCATTTTGCGCACAGCTTCCTCGAGAGTAAGCCAATTGCGCTCGCGCACAAGTCGTAGCACACGCGGAAAAGTGCCTGCGCCGCGCGGATGACTCATTCCGATGCCGCCGTCGCTGCCGACCATAGTCCATTTCCACTGGTAGAAAGTCCTGGTGTCTGCCTCGATCATGGACTTGCCAATGATGGACGCATCACCGTTCTTCACCATCTCGATGTAGAGATCCACGGCCGTGATGCCGCGCGCGCGAGCTGCTTCTTCGAGCGTCTTGCCCTGGTATTCCGGGTTGCGGCGGTACCTCATGATGAGAATGTTGCGGGCGCCATCGACATCAGCAAGTGCCTTGGCAACATCAGCCGGATCGTCCCAGCGTTTCGACGGCACGAGCACGCGCAAATTCGAATGCCATGCTTCGTAGGGATAACAGTCGGCTGTCACGTCGATTCCGCGTCTTCGCGCCTCATCGTACATCTTGATCACTTGCTCTGCCTTGTTCCATACCCCCACGGTACCGAGTTTTATGTGCGTGTTCTGCACGGGGATCTTCGCCGACTCGCCGATGGTAATGAGCTCCCTCATCGCCTCAAAACTATTATCCGCTTCGTCGCGGATGTGGGAGATATAGAAACCGCCATGCTTCGCCGCTGCGCGCGCCATGGCGGCCACTTCCTCAGTTTGGCTGTAACTTCCGATGACGTATTCGAGTCCGCTCGAGAGACCGACGGCGCCTTCTTTCATCCCCTGCTCCACAAGCCGGCACATGCGCCCAATCTCTTCCTGCGTAGCGGGACGCTTGTAGTCATCTCCCATGATTTTCTGACGCAGCGTGGCATGGCCGACGAGCATCATCAGGTTGAGCTGCGGAGGATTCTTGCGGAGTTTTGCCAGATATTCCCCAATGGGCCACGGCGAGTCCCCATCCTGGCCCAGAACCACCGTGGTAATGCCCTGCGATATCTGGGTGTCGGCGGATTGTCCACGCTCGAGGGCGTCGTCGGAATGATTGTGGATGTCGATAAAGCCTGGAGCCAGCACGAGGCCGCGTGCGTCGATGATCGGTTCATTCACTTTCGGCATGAAATTCCCAATTCTCGTGATGCGCCCCCGTTGGATGCGAACGTTGGCCTGTTGCAGCGGAACGCCGCTGCCATCCGCCACGCGAGCCCCGCGGATAACCAGGGAGGGGCCGATCCACTGCGCCGGGAATCCCCACGCCGCACAGAGAATGAGCCCGGGGAGGATCCAGCGGGCTATACGCCAATACGCGAAAGTTTGCGGAGCGATGCGTCTCATCGGTTCCTCCAGTGAATCACATCAGCACATTGCCGGCAAAATGGGCGCCGAGCGCCGCACGGCGCTCAGGATCCTGTGATTATCCGATCCCGGGCCCTCATGCGCCAGTGCGCACTCAGTGACGCATGAAAGGGTCATGCCTCTCTGGTCGGCATTTGTCGGTATCGGAATCGCTATCGGCTTTTGCGGACTAGCAAGACCGATTGCGATGGCGACTGCGACCCCGATGCCGATCCCGACGTTTTTGCCTTTCTGCTGCTATTTTCGGAGCCGTTCTTCATGCGCCGGGGCGCACCCATGACGCATGAAAATGTTGCGCTCTCGCCGCAGGTTTCCTGTGCCGCCCTTTCAGGGCTCTTACCGCCCGATTCCCGCTTCCCAGGGCTCACGCCCTGGGCTCTGCTGCTCCACCCCTTCGGGGTTTTTAAGATCGTGCAATGCTCCGCCCTGAAAGGGCGGGACAGCAAAGCCCAGGGCGTGAGCCCTGGGTAAAGAACCGCAGATCTCAAGCCCTGAAAGGGCGGCACAGAAACACACAAGTGGTTCGGCGCCGCAATCGGTTCTATTTTCGGAGCAGGGTAGCATCAGAGCAAGCGAAATGCTTCCGGAATTGAGCGGTTTTTGCTGGTGAATCACGGGTGAAGGGTGACGTGGAGAAAAAGGAGAAGTCTGCAGAACCTGGAAAAAAGCAGGTTGCCGGTGTCACAGATCCCCTGCCAGTGCCGGGTTCAGGTCTCAAGGGCGGGCGGAGCCCGGGCTTTTCGCATCAGCACGAGCTGTGCCCCCAAGCTACTTTTTTTTCACGCGTAGCGTCGTCAGGAGGGATAGTTCCTGGGTGAGATCATTGAACACCCCCGCCGGATTCTGGCGCAGGGATTCGCCGAGGGCTTCAGCACAGGAGTGCCGAAGCCCTCGCCCGTGGCTGGTTTGAGGTTGCTGAAACTGCCAGAGGTTGAATAATCCGGTGCGGATTCCGGCGGGCTGCCGCTAGACGATCAGGCGGTCTTTTATCTTCTGGAATTTCTTCTCGCCGATACCCTTCACGTTGATCAGTTCTTCGATCCTGCTGAATTTTCCGCTCTTGGTGCGGTGCTCGATGATGGTTTTTGCCAGCGCCGGCCCAATTCCGGGCAGCGTTTGGAGTTGCTCTGCCGTGGCTGTATTGATGTTTATTTTTTCCGTCAAAGCGGCCTTGGACTTCTGAGCCATGGCCGCCGCGGGCGCCAGGGCCAGGCCCATGCACAGAATCAGCACCCAGGCCAGTTGCACTCTTTTTGCATTCATTTTTGCCTCCTGATGAAGTGTATTTGCCGGGAGGAATGACGTTTCTCCCGTTTCACCCTTTCTAACTGGCGCCAGGCGATTTGAGCGGGAAAATCTTTTGCGACCTCCGACCTCGGAATTCTGACTCAACACGTGAAAACCGTTGGTAAGGACAAGTTCTTGAAAATGAGCGACTTCAAAATTCAACTTGCACGTTTTGGACGGAGGCTGAGGATGGAGGTCTTAGGTCGGAGTGGTTTGACAGGTCTGGAAACGCTGTGTCATAATCCCATGTTTAGATACACTTAAGGAAAGGGATGTAAAGATCGTATGAAATCGACGTTCTGGCAAACTCGGGGGCGAACTGCGCTCTTTATGATCACCGTGATCTGTGTCACAGCGATGTTTGCTGCTGCTCAGGTGCGCCCGCCTGCCCAAAATCCCGTCGACCTCGACAAGGCATTACAAGAGAAAGCGGTGCAGGATCGCGCCCAGAGCTATTACCACTACGCCCTCTCCAAGTGGTATGACGACGAAGGTGATATGTCCCGTGCGCTGTCGGAGATGCAATTAGCGGTTCGATACAATGAGAACGAAAGCAGCGTGCATGTTGCGCTGGCGGATATTTTGGCGCGCCTGAACAGAATGCCCGAGGCCATGGATGAAGCCCAGAAAGCATCCACCCTGAATCCCAAAGACGCGGAACCACACTGGGTGCTCGCGACCATCTACCTGAGGTCGGGGGATGCCTCCAAGGGTCGCCCGGCCGCACTTGATATCATTCGCCAGGCGGTCAAAGAGCTGGAGGCCATGCAGGAGGCGGCGCCCAAGGATCAGCGCGCCTATTTCGCTCTCGGCGGCTGCTTCATGGAATTGGGACAACCCGAAAAGGCGATCGCTGCTTACGAGCGTTGGCAGACACTGGTGCCCGACAGCAATCAGGGCTATGTCACCATAGCCCAGTATTACGAACGCCAGGGCAACCAGGACAAGGCTATTGAATACCTCCGGAAGGCTGTCGAAGTTCAACCCGACTCGGTTCAGACCGCAGCCATGCTCGCCACGATGTACGCCAAGGCCAAACGCGAGAAGGATGCCCTTCCGCTCTATCGAAAGATCATCGAGTTGACGGGTGGGACCCCCGAATTAAAAAGGCAGCTTGCCAGTTCATTGCTGAACACCGGGGAATTTACTGAGGCTGCCGACCTGCTGGGCGAGCTGTCTAAAGCGGATCCCCAGGACCCGGGTATCAGGACGATGATGGCTCGTGCCCAGATCGGTGCGCGCCAGTTTTCTGAAGCCATCGATGCCCTGAAATCCCTGATCGCGAGCGACCCGGATAACGTCGAGCCACTGTTTTATCTGGGATCCGCCTATGAACAGAGCGGTCAGCCGGCTGAGGCGGCCAAGATCTTCAGCAAGTTGGTGGACCAGGCCAAGAGCGGCTCCGACGAGCTGAAAAGCAATCTCGGCATCTTTCAGCAGAACCTGGCTGCCAGCTACCAGGACACGGGTGATAATCAGAAGGCGATTGCGATCTATGAAGAGATGGTGAAAAGCGATCCGTCGCCCCGCACCTATTTCATGCTGGTCAACGCTTATCGCGTGGACAAGCAGTTCGACAAAGCCCTCGGCATTGGGAAGCAGCAGTTTGAGAAGAATCCCAAAGACGATAACCTCGCCCTGGTATACGCACGCAGTCTCTCCGATTCGGGGAAAACCAAGGAAGGGGCCGAAATCCTGGACAGGATGCTTCGGGGCAATCCCGCCAATCTCGACTTTTATATCAATTTGAGCCAGATCTACGTGGAAGCCAGGCGGTTCGGCGAGGCCGAGAAGGTGATGCGCCGCGCCGAGGAGCAGAAGCTGGATAAGAGCCGCGTTAAGTACCAGCTGGCCACGGTGTACGAGAGCCAGAAAGACTATGAGAAAGCCGAGTCGCTGTTCAAGGAGATTCTAAAGGAAAATCCCAAGGATGGACCGACCCTGAATTACTTTGGCTACATGCTCGCCGACCGCGGCGTGCGTCTGGAGGAAGCGGTCAAACTGGTTCAGGAAGCCTTGATTTTAGAGCCCAACAATCCCGCCTATCTGGATTCACTCGGCTGGGCTTTCTTCAAACTGAACGACCTGCAGAAGGCCGAGAAATACCTGCTTCAGGCAGGCGATATGGAGAAGAGGGATCCTGTGATTGCAGACCATATCGGGGATCTTTACTCCAAGTCCGGCAATCTGGAGAAAGCCCAGGAATTCTATAAGAGATCGCTGAGCATCGGCGGCAAGCCGGAGGACGCTCAGAAGGTCCGTGCCAAGCTGGATAAAGTTCAGGAAACCCTTCGCAAGCAAAAACGTCGCGAGTGAAACCGGCAATGATCCTGATCCGTTCATTTGCCAAGGTGAATCTGGCGTTGGCGGTGCTGGGTAGGCGTGCCGACGGATTTCACGAAATCCGCACCGTTTTCCAGAGCATCGATCTGCACGACGAGCTTGAAATCCGGCCCTGCGAAGCACATGGAACTGCGCTGCCCGGATCTTGCCTCCGTCCCGATGGAGGAAAACACGGTCTGGCGGGCGGCTACGGCTCTGGCTCGTGCAGCTTCGCCTGCCTCGGGTGCCGAAATCATCCTGAAGAAACGCATACCCGCGGGTGCGGGTTTGGGTGGAGGGCAGCAGCAACGCGGCGGCCGCGCTTCTGGGACTCTGCCGGTTCTGGCGGCTCGGAGTCCCTGCTGCTGAACTTGCATCGCAATTGCGGCCGCGATCGGCTCCGATGTTCCTTTTTTCTGCAGGGCGGCACCGCCCTGGGGATCGGCAGGGGAGAGGAGATCTATCCTCTGCCTGAGATCCCGTCCGACGCATCTCGTGGTTGTATACCCCGGAATGCACATCTCCACCGGCGCGGCTTATCATTCCTTGAGTTTGGTGTTGACTTCCCGGCAGGCACCTCATAAAATTCAAAGTTTCTGTGGCCGACTTGCGGATGGCACGAGCTGCTTGGCCGAGATCTTTAATGATTTCGAGACTTCGATCCTCCCTGCCTACCCGGCCGTCAGGGAAGCGAAAGACTTCCTGAAGGAGCGGGGAGCGACAGCCACCTTGCTGTCCGGCAGCGGATCCTCTGTCTTCGGATTCTTCTCTGATGAGGAGTCAGCTCTCGCGGCCTCCCGCAGCGGCAACGCGCGGGAGACCTGGCGAGTGTTTCCGGCGAAGACCCTTTCTCGCGCTGAGTATTTCCAAAGCATGTTCGGGTAATCGCCGGCGTTAATTGCGGATTGCAGATTGATCTGCCTTCGCAGTCGAATTGCTGGGGCGTCGTCAAGCGGTAAGACACAGGTCTTTGGAACCTGCATTCGGAGGTTCGAATCCTCCCGCCCCAGCCAGATCTTGTTTTGGCATACGGACTTCGGGCAGCCGAAATCCAAGATCCGCATCGAATCGAAACAGCATGGCATACAAAGGTTCAGGCCGGTGAATAGGGAATTGAAGGTATTTTCCGGAAATGCCAACCTGCCGTCCTGGCCAAGGAGATCTGCGAGCATTTGAAGATTCCGCTTGGGCAAGGCGAACCTGACCACTTTCAGCGACGGAGAGGTCTACTGTCCAGATCCTTGAAAACGTGCGCGGCAAGGACGTTTTCATCATCCAGCCCACCTGCTGCCCGGTGAACGACAACATGATGGAACTGCTGATCATGATCGATGCCTTCAAGCGTTCCTCGGCGGCGCGGATCACGGCGGTGATGCCTTATTACGGCTATGCGCGGCAGGATCGAAAAGACAAGCCCCGGGTTCCGATCAGTTCCAAGCTGGTGGCGGATCTGCTTACTGCTGCCGGCGCCGACCGGATTCTGACCATGGATCTGCATGCCGGCCAGATCCAGGGCTTTTTCAATATTCCGGTGGATCATCTCTTTGCCGCTCCGGTGCTGATCGAGTATCTCCAGAAGCTGAAGATCCCGGACCTGACGGTGGTTTCGCCCGATGCGGGCGGCGTCGAACGCGCCCGCGCCTTCGCCAAGCGGCTGGATGCGGATCTGGCGGTAGTCGACAAGCGGCGGACGGCGCCCAACGAGGCCGAAGTCATGCACATCATCGGCGATGTGAGCGGACAGAAACGTCATCATCTGCGACGACATGATCGACACTGCGGGCACGTTGGTGCACACGGCCGACGCTCTGCGCAAGCAGAAAGCCAAGAGGATTTTCTCGTGCGCCACGCATGGCGTATTGAGCGGCCCCGCCATCGACAGGCTGAAGTGCGCTCCTCTGGAAGAGATCATCCTGACGAATACCGTACCGATCGACAGTTCGAAAATCCTGCCCAACATGAAGATCCTGAGTGTGGCGGGTCTGCTGGCCAAGGCTATCCGCAGCATTCATGAAGAGACCAGCGTCAGCAATTTATTTGTTTAAGGAAGGAGTTGGATTTCATGCAACAGATTGTGGTCGAAGCTCAACGGCGGGATCCCGGCGGCAAAAATGCGAACCGGCGGCTCCGCAAGTCGGGGAAAATTCCCGCCGTCGTGTACGGCGCGAAACGGGAACCGGTTCCCTTGCTGGTGGATCCGCACGCGATCATCGGATATCCTCCACTCGCATAGCGGGCACAACACCATTTTCTCCGTCAGCGTGGAGGGCTCCCAGTCCAACGTCATGGTCAAGGAGTACCAGCTGGATCCCGTGCGCGGGAACCTGATTCATGCCGATCTTTATGTAATCGCCATGGACCAGCTGCTCAAACTCACGGTCAATGTCGAAATGGTGGGGGAAGCCGAGGGCGTCAAAATCGGCGGCGGCATCATGGATGTAGTGACACGCTCGCTGGAGGTGGAATGCCTGCCCGCGGACATTCCGGAGTCGATCAAGGTGGATGTCGGCCATCTTCAAGATCAATGACTATGTCCGGGTGAAGAACCTGCCGGTGAATCCCAAGGTCAAGATCCTGAGTGATCCCGAGGTCGTGATCGTTACCATCGTGCCTCCGATCAAGGAAGAGGTTGTCGAGGTGGCTGCGCCGGCTGGACCGGCCGAGCCGGAAGTGATCAAGAAGGGCAAGGCTGTAGAGGAAGGTGAAGGAGAAGACGAAGAGAAAGGCAAACCGGGCAAGCAGGCCGAGAAGTCTAAGCCGGAATCCAAGTAGCCTGAACCCGCGTCGTGAGACTGATTATAGGATTGGGCAACCCCGGTACGCGCTACCAGTCGACCCGGCACAATGTCGGATATAGGGTGCTGGACGAGCTGGCTCAGGAGGCACAAACCGGTGCGTGGTTGACAAAATGCCACTCGCTGGTGTGTACGGCCACGGTGGCGGCAGAGCCGGTGCTGCTGGCCAAGCCGCTCACTTTCATGAATCTCAGCGGACAGGCGGTTCGGTTTCTGCTGGATGAATACCGGCTCGACCCGAAGGAATTGATACTGGTACTTGACGATCTGAACCTGCCTTTCGGCAGGATGCGGGTCAGGGAACGGGGATCCTCGGGTGGCCACAACGGGATGGAATCGATCATCCGCATGCTCAACAGTGACGAGATCATCCGCGTGCGGCTCGGGATCGGTCAAGAGGACATGCCCGAGGAGAAGGCAGGATTCGTGCTTTCGGACTTCCCTCCGGACCGGGCGGCAGAGTTGAAAGCGATGATCGCCAGGGCGGCACTGGCCGTCCAATGCATCATTGCCGAGGGCGCGTCCCGAGCCATGTCAGTTTTTAATGCTTGAGGCAGGAAAAGGAGAAAAACCTGTGAGAACTTATGAAGTAGCTTTCATCGCCGCGCCGACGCTGACGCCGGAGGAGCTGGATGCGTTCATCGCTCAGATGCAGACTGTGGTCGAAGGCAAGAGCGGCAAAGTGGTGAAGGTTGACAACTGGGGCAAAAAGTCCCTGGCCTACAAGATCAAAAAGTTTCGGGACGGCTACTACGTCATTCTCACCGTCGAAGCCGATGGCGCCATCATTGCAGAACTGGAGCGCCGGTTCCGCGTGGCGGACCATGTCATCCGGTTCATTTCGGTGCGGATCGACGAGGACCTGAAGCGCGCCGAGAAGATGAAGGCTGCGCGGCAGCGCAAAGCGGGTTCCAAGCCCGTGTCTTCCGCGCCGCGGACGGACGAGTATGACGCCATGCCCCCGGCTGCACCGCTAGGATAATCCAACCAAAGAAAGGGTCATAGATTCTATGCCAGCTCCAAAGAGGTTTTCTGTCAAGCGCAAGCGCGTTTGCAAGTTCTGCGCCGAGAAGATCAGCTATATTGACTTCAAAGACGGGAAGCTGCTTTCCCATTTCATTCCCGAACGCGGCAAGATTCTCCCGCGGAGAATCAGCGGCGTCTGCTCCGTGCATCAACGGCAGCTTTCGGAAGCTATCAAACGCGCCAGGCACATGGCGATTTTGCCTTTCGTCGCTGATTGACGGAACCAGAGGGGAAGACATGAAGGTCATACTGAAACAAGACGTTGAAAAACTGGGGAAAAGCGGGGAAATCGTAAGGGTCGCCGACGGATATGGCCGGAACTACCTGATCCCGAAAAACATTGCTATCTCCGCTACTCCGGGCAATCTCAAGATCATGGAGATCGAGCGACTCGCGGCCGCACGGCGCGACCAGCGCGATAAGGCGGGAGCCAGCCTCGTGGCCAAAGAACTGGTCAAGCTGGTCGTCACCATCCGGCGCAAGGCCGGGGAAGGCGGCACGCTGTACGGCTCCGTTACCTCGATCGATATTGCCGATTTTCTCATTACCCATAAAATCGATATCGACAAGCGTAAGATTCAGCTCGACGAGCCGATCAAATCCATCGGCGAGTTCCAGGTACCGGTCCGCCTGCATCGGGAAGTCACGGTCCCGATCAAAGTCATCGTCGAAGCCGAACCCGAGCCGCAAGAGCAGCCTTGAACAGCTTGCCACGAAAAACACGAAATGCTTTTTCGTACTTCTTAAGTATAGGTCCTTGCCATTTAGGCAAGAAAAGCAACAGCTCAACGCAGAGACCGCAGAGGTAGCGGAGAGCGCAGAGAAAACAAAACAATGATCTTTCGCTCTGGCACGAGTATGACCGTGTTCCCTTTCGTTCTTCGCGTTTTCTCTGCGTGCTCTGCGCCCTCTGCGTTGAGGTTTTTGGTTGCGGCCGTGCCGCTTCGTACCACTAACGTTCTAATTCTTTGAATTTCGCAAAGATTTTCATGCCGCAACCTTTTCAAGTGTAGCAAGAGAAAGGTCTTGCGCCTGAAGAATAGCCGTGACGATTTTTCGCCCTCTGGATGATACTTGGTACCTATGAGTATGCGGGAGTTTTCGGATCAAATGGTGAGCGCGAAGCAGCCGCAGGCGTTGGCTGACTCGAGAGGAGTTACGCTGTTTGTCCTCAGCCGTCGCGGATGGATAGAGGGCAGCCGCCAGATCCCGATTGCGAAATCCATTCAGCAGGTATTCGGCCCGGTTGATCTCTCGCAACACCAGAAGGTCTTCTCCGGCCCAAGGGCGCAGGCCGCGGATGCGGTGGCCGGCCTTGGTAGTAGGTCGGGTGATTTTCGCAATCAGTTCGCGCAGGGGCGTACTCGTATCCAAAGTACCAAGGGCGTCGTAGTAACGCTCGTTGCAGCCGTGACTAACTTCTGCCCGCCGTCGCAGGTCCACCACTCCCTTGCGCATCCGTTGCCACGAGAGCTGTCCTCCCGAATCGCCTTCGCGAGAGCGATACACCTTCATGTCACGTGGATCGTTGATGGTCGTCTCCACTCGCAAGACGCTGCCCTGTTTGTCGTACATCTTTACCGAGTTGCTCCCCACGGAGTGCTTGACCCGGAGGCCTTCGATGCGCCGGCGGTAATCACTGGTCACCTCGGTTTGAATGTTGCCGTGCGGTTTTTTGCCAAGGAACCGCAACACGTTCGAACTCCCGAAGGCTGTGATCGCTCCCCGTGCCAAGGCAGGATAGATGGCGGCCAACGACGACGGCGAGCGGAACATCACATCGGTAGCCCACTCGCTCTCGTACGCCGACCAGTAGTACTCCTGCCGGTAGCCCGCCAGAATCTCGTCAAGGACCGGATTCACCTGGTTGGCCAAACGTCCCAGGTACTCGGGCCAGTCCCAGCACAGCAAGCCGTCCATGATCCGCTGTGCCCCCGCCACGTCATCCAGGCTCAGAAAGCAATTGTCCGCCTGCTTATACTTCATGCCTTGCCGGTCCATCTGCCGCGCCAGCCACGACCTGCCGTTGAGGCAGATCTGGATCGAAAAAGGGAACCAAGTCTGAATCCGCGCGTGCATCAGGCCGAAGTCCCGGTCCATGAAGTAGTGATAGATGTGCAGGCACTTCCGCAGTGCCGGCTCCAGTACGAGCTTCTTCCGAGCTGGATCGCGGTGAATGGCATAGGTCATGCACGGCTCGACGCACGTCAGCAAGCCGATCAGCCCTTCGGTGATCCCATCAGCCTTGGCGATGTTGGAGGCCACATCCTCTTTGCTCGTCTTGCTGCTCGGCAAGTACTGAATAGGGCGATTCAGCTTTCGTGCGGCTTCCATGCAGCAAGACTTCAGCCGCTCGGAACTCCGTTCAACAAAACTGCCGAAGTCCTTCAGGAGAACGCCGACATAGAAAAGATAGTTCATCATGCCGCTTGTGACCGCCAGCGCCCGCAATGTGCCGCGGAACAACAGGCGATCCCATCCGCTCAAAATACCGGTGACATCGCGCTGGTACTTCTGTATAAAATAATTGTCCATGGCGTTCTCCTGAGGTTTGGTGGGTTTTCTGACAAGAACTACCTTGCCTCAAGAGCAACGCCATTTCAATTACTGTCAGATCAATTTACAATCGTCGATTTTGAGTTCACGATGCGACTAACTTGCCCCTTTGGTTGCGGCCGAAGGCCGCGCCGTGTTCTTCGTGGCTGCTTTTGCATTTTCCTCGGGATCGCTCTCGTGTAGAATTGCCACCAGCCCGGTGTTCCCATGCCGACCGATATCAGTCTCGAAAAAACGCTTCCCTGCAACCTGGAAGCCGAGCGCTCCATCCTGGGTGCGATCCTTCTGGACGACAAGGCGATCCACTCCGCAGTGGAAACCCTGCGCAAGGAGGATTTTTATCTCGAAAGCCACCGCAGGATTTTCGAGAAGATGTTTGCGCTCACCGCGGACGGCACCGCGATCGACCTGGTCACGCTGAAAAACGAACTCCAGCGCTCCGACGAGCTCGAGAGCGCCGGCGGCGCCGCCTACCTTGCGAGCCTCACCGATGGCCTGCCGCGCGCCGTCAACATCGAGCACTACGCCCAGATCGTCAAGGAAAAGGCGACTCTGCGCCGCCTGATCCAGATCTCGAACGAGATCATGGCGCGCAGCTACCAGAGCGAGGAAGCCGCCGAGGAGATCCTCGGCGACATCGAAAAGGCCATCTTCGAAATCGCCAACCGGCAGTTCCAGACCGGTTTTGCAGCCATCGAGCCCCTGGTAAGCGCCGTCTACAAGCAGATCGAAGAGGTCGCGAACCGCAAGACGCTGGTCACGGGCGTGGAGACCGGATTCACCGAGCTGGACAAGATGACGGCCGGGCTTCATCCCTCCGACCTGATCATTGTGGCCGCTCGGCCGGGCTTGGGGAAGACCAGCCTCTGCCTCAATATCGCGCAGTTCGTGGCGCTCAAGAAGCGACAGTCCGTGGGAATCTTCTGCCTGGAGATGAGCAAGGAGCAGCTGGTGAAACGGCTGCTGTGCGCCGAAGCGGAAATCGACTCGCACAAGGTCAACACGGGCTTCCTCAACAAGGAGGACTGGATCAAGCTGGGGCGCGCTGCGGGATTGCTGTCCCAGTCGAAGATGTTCATCGACGACACGGCGGGCATGTCGATCACGGAGATGCGCTCGAAAGCCCGGCGCCTCAGCCTGGAGCACGGGCTCGATCTCCTCATCGTCGATTACCTTCAGCTGATGAGCGGCTCGAACCAGCGCATCGAAAACCGCACCCAGGAGATCTCGCAGATTTCCCGCGGGCTCAAGGCCCTGGCCAAGGAGATCAACGTTCCGGTCTTCGCGATCTCCCAGCTCAGCCGCGCGATCGAAGCGCGCCGCGGCGATCACCGGCCCCAGCTCTCCGACCTGCGCGAGTCAGGCTCGATCGAGCAGGATGCGGATATCGTAATGTTTATTTATCGCGAAGACGTCATCAATCCCACGGAAGAAAACAGCGGGTCGCCGAAATCATCATCGGCAAGCAGCGCAACGGCCCCACGGGCTCCTTCCAGCTCGCCTTCCTCAAACAGTTCACCAAGTTCGCCAACCTCTGGCAAGGCGCTCCCGAATAAGATCCTGCGTCCGTTGTTCTGAACATAATCCGCTCTCGACTGTAAGAGCTGCCGCGAACGACACAAATCATAGTCCGCAATTCTCGCCGATTTTGCAGGCTGTAGCGTTTTAGGCTATAGACTGTTAGCAACAACATCGCAGCCGAGGAACAGGTGGTCACAACCCGTTCAGACACGTTTTGCTAATAGCCTACAGCCTAAAATGCTACAGCCTAATGCGTTGCAGCCTCGACGCCGCGTGAGGAATGCGGGTCAGGATTTGTACCAGCTGCCGGGCTCGGCCTATTTCCACTCGACGACCAGCAGAGAAATAGCCTGGCGCGGCAGACTGAACGCCAGGGTGAATTGACCATTGCGGATGCCGGCAGCGGAGGTCGTTCCCAGTTGGGCGAGCTGCCCTGCCTGCCTCGAGTTGCCGATACTCCTGACGCGTCGGTGCTAGGGGCGATCCCATGCGTTTCCACGCGGCGTAAGCATTACTGTGATTCTCGTCGATCCGGTAGTGTGAGAGTTGAGCTTCCGCGGCCGCGGGCGGCAAGCCGCTGATCAAAAGATCCACCGCGGCATCCGGGCCGGGCACGTCATCATCGTGGTAGTGCCATACCAGGACGCTGAGTTTTTTCCCTCGAGACTTGCGAGTGTGCCGACATCGGGGTTGGCGCGCACGCCTCCTTTCAAAATGGCATCCAGGCCGACTGCCGCCGAACTCAGCGCTGAGACACGCTGACCGGCCATCTTGCCGAACATGCGAAAAACATTCAGCACCGGCAGATCGATGCCGTTGCTCGCCATTGCCCGAAAGCCGGCGAAATACGACTGGTCTTCAAACTCGAACGCCCAGGTGAGGGCGCCTTCGATATTCACGCCGTGCTTCGCCGCCAGGTCGTGGATGCGGGCGAAGGTCGCGGCGGTATAGCTCGAATACATCGTGCTGTTGCGGTAGCCGAGTTGCGGCCCCTGGCATGCGGCGCAACCATCGGGGTCGGACTCGCCTATGACAATCGGTTTGTTTTTCAATTCCGGGAAGGACGCAACGCGCGCGAAGCCTGCGTCAATGGTTCTCAGCTGGGCGGCAATCCCCATCTGCACGTGGCCCTCCACGAACCTGGGCGAGCCCTTGGCATGAAAGGAAATGAAGTCGATCGGTGTGCCGGTCTTGCCGGTAGCATAGTTGGTGCCGCGCAGGCAGTGCTCGAGGAAATCCTGCATGAACCTGCCGCCGTCGCCGGCAGTATCCGGACCGCCGACGCGCGCCGTGGGCAACGCGCGGCGCACGGCGTCGACGGCATAGTCGTGCAGCTTGCGAAACTCCTCCGGGGTACCGCCCCAATAAGGAATGTTGGGCTCGTTCCAGACTTCCCAATACCAGCGCTCCACTTCGGAGCGGCCATACTTCTCGACGCCATGCTTCACCCACTGATAGACCAGCTCGGCCCATTTCGCGTAGTCTTTCGGCGGATAGGTCCAGCCTGTGTAGACTTCGTCGTAGGCTATGCCTGGCCTCCATTCATGCTGATAGGGTTCCGGTTTCACCGAGAGCGCTTGTGGCATAAAACCGATCTGCGCGTAGGGGCGGATGCCGCGCTGGAGATAGGTGTCGAAAATGCGATCGATGATGGTCCAGTTATAAATCGGACGACCTTGTGCGTCCTCGGTATACGCGTTCGTGCTGCCCCACTTCAGCGCCGGGGTTCCGTCGCCTGTGTTTAACAGATTATGCGTGCGGAAGTAGACTTGCGGCGTCCCGAGCCGGCCGAGTTCGCCGAGGAGCTTGCGGCCGTCCTTCATGGTGGCGTAGTTGGGTTCGTCGGCCCCGAAGAAGCGATAGATCGGGTGCAGTTCGCCTTCAGCTTTCGCCGCGTCCACGCGAACGGATACTGCAAAGGGTTCGAGACCCGATGAGACCACAGCCGCCTTTACCGGATTTGGGTTTTGCGAATGGGTCGTGGCAGTGGAAACGAGGATTATCGCGGTTAACAGGATCGGATAAAAACGAGGCTGTTTCATTCGGATCGCCCTCCTCTGGAATGGGGCCCCCTCTCCATTTGTGCCCATTCGTGGCTAGGTTTTTTTCACTCTCTGAATCGCAGTCAGGGAACCGAGGCCACCGCCGACCGGCTGGCGATAAACAGCCAGGGCCCGAACAGCAAAGAAATTCGCGGCATCCGCGTCAATCGCCTCCCTTGCAGCCCGGTGCTCAGGGACCTGCATTCGATGGGCAAAGACGAGCAGGTTCGTGTCGAATGGCGATCATCCATGGCTCCGCACCCAATCGTGCATTTTCACCCGGTCGGTCAGGTCGAGATCCGGCGGCAGCCCTCCTTTTACCAGCACCCAATGGATCTTTCGGGCCTTTATCACCCTGCTTTTTTCGGGGCGGGCAAGACGCGCTCTCAGACCCTCCTCGATGAGTGCCCGGAGCGGATGCCGCAGTTCAGCTGCCCGCTTTTTGGCGGAGATCAGAAGCTCGTCGGGCAATTCTATAGTCGTCTTCATGCGGCCCAAATTACCAAAATTATGGGAATATTGCTAATCGGAATTTTGGCTCCACTCAACTCCTGAATCGCTTGTCGCCTAGCTCCAGAAACATAATACTTATCTCAAGTTTGGGGGATAAAGTTCGGGGGACACAAAACTTATTTGCGTTTTCAGACGAGTATTATGTCCCCGGATTCCCCCACGCGAGGGGAGCAACAAAAGACTTGCCATCAGAGTAAATTGTAACTACAATATATCTATGCCCATCTGGGACGAATTCAAGCGGAGAAGCAACATCGAGCTTCACGGCTTGGATTTCGAAGGGGCTGATGCCATTTGGGACAACTTCACCGTCACCCGTGAGGACATCCGGAAAGACTACGGCGAGAAACGGATGGTGACGTTTGGAATTCTCAATGGCGAGGTCGTCGCCCTCGTCCATACGGACCGCCACGACGACATGCACATCATCTCATTGCGCAAGGCAGAGAAATATGAAGCGCGTTATTACTTTAAAGTCGCCCAAGACTATTTCCGCAAAGGCCGTTGATCCCGACAATCCTCCCTGGTCCGAGGAAATGTTGGGTCCGCCAGTGGCGCGTCGTGGCCGAGGACCGCAGAAAGCCCCGACGAAGGTCCTGACCACTATACGTCTCGATGCCAACGTCCTCGCTTTCTTTCGCGCCCAAGGGCGGGGATACCAGACTCGCATCAATAGAGAACTTCGTCGCGTGAAGGAGCGAGGTCTAACGACGCGCTCCAGCAAACCCGCAAAAAGCCCGCGCCGCTGAGCGCTGGCGTTCGATGGGCAGCTTGTGAGTGTGGGATTGGCGCTCGGCGGGAGATCGGCGCCTGGTTATACTGTCCCTATCCGGGGCGAGGAGGTTCTCGATTTCCGCTTTAAAACCGGGGACGCCACCCTATTTCCCCGGTTTCCCTGCACGCCGGTTCTAATCCAAGCTCTAGAATCTATGGATAAGCCCGACTGCATTCCCGTACTGCACAACATGAAGACGGGCCTCCGATCCTGTGAGCTTCACTCGACACTTCGACCCCAGGCTTCACACATATGTTCACCAGAGCGTGCGGACATGCGGATAGGCAAGGATCTTCTCATCGGCGGTGATCAGGCGCAATCCGTGGAGCCGGGCGGTAGCCACCAGAAGCCGATCCACGGGATCGGCATGAAACGGTTCGGGCAGTGAATATGCCTCCTCAACGATCTCGAGGTCAACGGGCAGGCATCCCCATCCCATTTCGTCCACATAATGACGAAACCAGAGCTTCCAATGCCTGTCCAGCTCGATTCGCTTGCGCGCGACTGCCCAAGCCAATTCAGCGCAACTCATGGGGCAATAAAAGGCCTCCGTTTCCGAGTCCTTGAGCACTGAGCGCACCTTGGCCGACAATTCGGCGGGAATGGCGACGGCCCGGATAATGGTGGAGGTGTCGAGAAGGACCTTCATCGGCCTGGCCCCAGCGACTCCCATGCCTCCCGCGGGATAACGGGCTCCGTCAGGTTACCGAGGATCCTGACTGTGCCCGCGCCTGATCCCAGACGGCCAGGCTTCGATGGTCTCCTGCGCAAGGGCACCACTCTGGCGATGGGGACGTTGCGCTTGCGGATCTCGACTTCCTCCCCCTTTTCGACCAAGCTCAGGTAGGCGCTCAGCCGATTCTTCAATTCGGCAATATTAGCTATCTTCATAGCTATATTGTAGACCTACTTAATAGCCACTGTCAACTTCCCGACAAAAGCGTTGAACCTTCACGATTTGGGTGTAATCCCGGACCACGAGATGGGGGATGGGGGACTGACGACGGCACATGTTGCGATCTGTGATATCAATGGGATCTTTCAAAGGGTCATTGCCGGCATACCGGAGGCGAATGAGAAGGGAGAAATGAATAAAGGGATTCGTTCTCCAGCGGGATGGAACCAAAATGGAGTCTGCCTGCTTCTACGGTTTAGGGTAGAACAACCGAACTTCCGGCATCGGATAGTGTTTCTTATTGAGCGTCCAGAGGGAAAGCCCGGCCATGCTGGCGGAGGCGGCAATCAGTGCGTCGCCAAGCTCGAGGCGGTGAGATTTCGAGTATTTCTGCAGGTATCGGCCAGCTTCCTTTCCGATCGTTTCAGAAATCGGCAAGGTTTCGAGGATCAAAAACAGTGTTTCGATGCGCGCGCTTTCGGTTTTCCTTGCTCCAGCGAATATCTCGGCAACGGAAACCGGAGTCCACAGCAGGTTGTGGCCGCTTTCCAGCAGGTTCATGACGGCGCCGGCCACGGATTCGGATCCGCGCAGCCATGCGATAATCACGTCGGAATCGAGAAGGATGTCAGCCAATACGGAACCTCTTCAACCGCGAGCCTTTTCGAAGCTTTCGAACCGTAGCTTCAATGTCCTTTACATCGCTACGATTCTTCCATATTCCAATCAATCCGCGGGCAAGCGCAACTTTGTCGAGGTCTTTTCCCGGCATGTAGCGCTCACGCACGCTGGCTCTAACCAACTCGGACACAGTTGTGGCCTTCTGGCGACTTAAGGTCTCGAGAGTTCTTGCCATCTCTTCATCAAGGTATAACTGGGTCCTCTTCATATGTTTCCCCATGATGTATAATGTACATCGTGGGCAATCCAGAATGCAACGTAACCTGTTGGACACCGAGGTCGAATCTCGGATCGTCTGCCACGCCCAATCAGCTCCAGGTCAAAGTTGTTATCGAATCCTTGGGAAGCGCAACCTCAGCGGCCGTTCCCCCGAGTTGAAGACGCACGGTCCTGACCGTGCTCGCGTTGGTCAGAACCACGCACTTGCTCCCGTCGGGATTGATAAATGCCGCGTGGGATACACCCTCCAGATTGCCCTCCGAGTCAAAACGGCGTGCCCCTCGGCGGATGACCCTCGAGTAGTGTGCGAAGGCCCAGTACATCCCGCTGCGCGTAACCTCCCTGGATGCCGAGTTGATGGCGACAATACCACCGCAGGAAAAGGGTCCGATGTTGGGCCTGCCCTTTTCATCGAGCGCGAGATTCCATCCGATAATGCAGCGCGCCCAATTCCGCAGGATGCCCGTGAAAGTATTGGACCATCTGGTCCAGTTGGTAAGGTAAGAAGGTTCGGTATAGTCGGGCCCTCCTTCGGTCCAATACATGTGCTTTCCCGGATGCGCCTCGTGCACGCGCGTCATCATATCGTGCCGGCCGGCGTAACCGTGCCAGGCTACGCCGTCCACGTATTTGCCAACCCCTGGATCATCGAGCGTGCAGATCGCTCGTCCCCAGAGGTTGTAGTTGTGGTCGAGGATCCAGATTTTTGTCGTGAGATTGTTTTTCACCAATTGAGGTCCCAGGTGCCTTGAGATGAATTCCATCTCGTATTCCTGCCCCCACAGGCAGGCCGGCATCCTCGCGTCCTGATCGGTGTCAACCTCGTTCTGGGTTGTCACAGCGTCGACCGCCACTCCCTCCGCAGCGTACGCCTGCAGGAACTTCACGAAATATTGGGCGTAGGGCGCGTAATATTTTTTCCTCATCGAACCGCCCAGCATCGAGTCGTTGGCCTTCATCCATCCCGGCGGGCTCCAGGGCGAACCGAGCAGAAAGAGATCTGGCTGGACCTTCCGGCTCTGACGCAGAATGGGAAGGATGTATTCGCGGTCGTGCTCGATGGAGAATCGTTTGAGATCGGGATCCGGCTCGCGGTCATCGTAACTATAGGCTTTTGTTGCATAGTCGCTCGATCCGAGGCAGAGGCGCGCCACTCCGAAACTCAGCTCCGATGGGTGAAAGAGCTCGTGCAGCAATTGCTCGCGCGCCGCCGGGGCAAGCTGGTTCAGCATATAGCAGGCGGCATCGGTAAATGATGCGCCGAATCCAAGGATGTCCTGGAATGTTTGGCTTGGATCGAGGCGAATCGCGGTGCCCTCAACGGCCGCGCCGACCTCCCACCGTAACGCAGCTTCCGGCGCGAATCTCTTCTCGCCGTAGGTTCGGCGTACCTGAATCTCACCATCCGTTGGTTTCGAAGGTCCCGCACCTTGTGTTGATGAGAGTCGCGCCTCCGCGGCGGTGATCCCCGCAATGCCTGCAGCGGCGATTTTGAGGACTTCGCGACGAGTATGCAGTTTCATCATTGCTCATTTCCTCCCCGGAATTTGAAAGGACGAACACGTTCCATACTAACTCAGTTACCCTTCCCAATCTGCTGATGTTTTACAGGAAGAGGGCTGGGGAAACGTGAAAGAACCGGGCGAGACGTTTCGCCTGAGTCCGGCTGATCGCGCGGCGGCCGCGGACAACTTCGGAGGCGATCCCCTTGGAGCCGAAGACTCCCAACAGGTCCTTTTGGCGGGTGCCGCGGGCTCGCATCAGTTCGCGCAAGACCTCATCCGGAGTCGCGGCCTTGATGCGGTATTTTCGTTCTTCGTAATCCTCAATTAATAGCAGCAGCAAACTGAGCAGCCGCCGCTCTTGGGGAAGGAGTTGCTCCTGGCGGCTCTGGAGCGCTTCGACCTCGGCTATCAGGCGCTCATTTTCAGAGTCGCTTTCAATGACCGCGGGCAGGCTATTAAGGAGCAATTCACCATAGGAGTTTGTATCCGTCCGTCCGTTCATCGATTCCATCCGCCCTTGTCATATTCCGAATGCGTCAGAATATACCGTATCAGGACGACCCGGCTTCGGTACCCGATTTCTGCGATCAACCGATATCGGTTCCCTCGGATGTTGAACACCGTCCACTTTCCAACCGCATCCGCATGAGGATAAACCTGCCTTACTTCCTGAAGGTTGCTCCACACCGAGGATTTCGCCACCCGGTACCAGACGTCGAGCGCGGCCTCGGCATCCGGGTGCCTTGAGAAAAACGCCACCAGCTTCTTTCTGCTGATCACATGCAAGCATTCTCTCCTTAAGTTCTCAATTTGAGAACCTATTGTCAACGGAAAAACTTCCGTCCAACACATACATTTCGCGGAGAGGCCGTTTATTTCCCCAAAAGAAAGGCATGGGTGTGGTATCTGGGGATGGGGATGGGGGACTGACGACGGCAAGGTTATGACCAGATAATATTTCGGCAATTCTTCATCCTCCAAATTCCTGCTTACGCCAAAAAAACAGGCCTGATTATTGAACCTAAGACCGATGACCATGCGCGGCAGTTTCCGACAGCGTAGGAAAGTGGGACGCATAGAATCGGGGATTACTCTGACGGATCCGATGCAAGTCTTAGATTGAAAATTCGGCCTCCGATTTTTGGTCTAAACCCCTCAAAGAGGCGTCTGACCTGTGGTCCTGTGTGCGCTTTCAAGCGGTTGCCGTCGTCAGTCCCAGTCCCCTGATGCCGGCAGTATTTGACAGCCTAGAACGATGCCATTTTGGAGGGTCTGAGCACCTTCGAAGGCTTGCGGAAGGCGGCCGGATCGACCAGGCCGGAGGGTGCCGCGGAGGGCATGGAATTGCAGTTATTATTCGATTGGCGAGACCAGCTTCGCGGCTTATCTATGTGTGCCGCGAACGCCTCTCCATGCTAAGATGTGTGATATCAATTGGATCTGTCAGAGGGGCGTTGCTGGCTGGCGGGATGCGCCGCCAAATAGGCGGCATATCAGTTTTCGCTAGACCGGTATAATTCAAGTTAGACACCGTGCACAGCAACGCCGGCCCTCGTATGCGGTATACTGTCACGGTTAGCAATTCAGTTTCGGTGCAACCCGACCCACGGAGATTTGAAATGAAGGGCGTTCAATTCCTCGTCGACGAAAAAGGCGAAAAATCCGCTGTGCTCATCGACCTGAAGAGGCATTCCGAAATCTGGGAGGACTTCTATGACCGAGCCCTTGCTCGGAGTCGGGAAGGGGAATCCCGCGAGACCTTAGAGTCCGTCAAGAAGCGTCTTATGGGGCGAAAGCGCCTGCACAATGGCTGACTACTCGATAGTCTTTGCTCGCTCAGCAAGGCGGGAACTCGAAAAACTCCGCGATCCGTTGTCATCTCGGGTTTTAAAGAGAATCGAGTCGCTAGAGAGCAATCCTCGTCCATCCGGGTGTAGGAAGCTTGAAGGGGCCGAAAATCTGTGGCGAGTTCGCGTGGGCGACCACCGAGTCATCTACGCTATCGACGATCACAGAAGAATGGTGGACATTATTGCCATCCGCCATAGACGCGATGCATATCGCTAGAGCGGGGTCTGACATCGCGCGCCAGCGGCTGCAAAAAAACCACGCCGCTGAACGCGAACGTTAGACGGCGTAGGAGGACAAAACGTGCCGCGAAAGGGAAAGCCATCAGCGCCACAGAATGCACGCTTTGCGGAATCCACGCGCCAGCGGGCTTGTTCAGGATGACCCGGAAAGCGCGCTCGAGTACATCGGCTTCATAAGCCTGCTGGCCAAGACCCTAGACCGTGCAACTCGCATGTAGCGCGACAACGTCCAAGAACCCGCTCCAGTCGACGGTCGGACGTTCGTGGTTTTTCGAAGGCATGGCGGTTTTGTGGTAAGCCGCTGGCTCGTCGCCGGCCGCGGCTGAGCGCGGGCGTTCGGCTCTAAAAAGAGAGTGGAGTGAGTGATGGCAACGCTACTCGACTGGCATGCCGTATCAAATAAAGTAAAGTCGTACGCTGGGGAATCCCCTTTCTGCACAAACCCATCCCGCACCTTCGCGTACTTGGCGCTTGAGTATCTTCTCTGCCTGTCATCTGAGGAGATCGAAGACGCAATTACAGACGGTCCAAATGATCGGGGCATCGATGCTGTCTACGTTGATGACAGAGACGGCCGAAATGTGATCCACCTTTTCCAATTCAAACATGTCAACTCCTTCAGCAACGCGAAGAAGAACTTCCCATCCACCGAAATCGACAAACTCCTTTCCTTTTGCGCCGATCTCCTGAACGAAGACCCCGGAATGAAGAAAACCTGCAATCCGATTCTTTGGACGAAAGTACAGGAGATATGGAACGCATTGAAAAATCCCACACCTTCCTTTGAAGTCCACTTCTGCGGCAACATGGGAGGGTTCATCGAGACCCAGAAGCAGCGCGTGTGTTCAGCCCTTAACCAATACCGCTCGTTCACTGTCAACCACCACACGCTTGATTCTCTGGTCAACCTTTTTCTGAGAAAAAGCAGCCGAAGATCGATGCGCAACTTCGAGTTGTTGACAAGAACTATTTTGAGAGGACCGATGGTAACATCCGAGGGCTGATCGTCACTATCGAGGCAACCGAACTTATCAAGCTGATTACAGATCCCGAGGATCCGTCACAAGTTCTGACGGGTATTTTCAACGATAATGTCCGGGTCTACCTGACCAAGAAGAATCGGATCAACAAGAAGATCCATGCCACCGCATTGTCCGACAGGAACGTGGAGTTCTGGTATCTGAACAATGGGATCACGATTACCTGCGATTCATTTTCCTATCAGCCTGGAATGCGCGCCCCCGTCGTTTCCCTTGAAAACATTCAGATCGTGAACGGCGGACAGACCTCAAATGCTCTTTTTGAGGCCTACCGGGAGCAGCCGGAGAGACTCCAGAGTGTTTTGATCCTAGCGCGGATCTATGAAACCAGAGCTCGAAAGATCACCGCTGACATAGCGGAAGCGACGAATAGCCAGACACCGATCAATACTCGCGACTTGCGGTCGAACGATGACGTGCAAAAGAAATTGGAAGAGAGTTTTCTTGATCAGGGGCTTTATTACGAGCGCAAGTCCAGACAGCACCAAGAACAGCCCAGGCGCCAACGCATTGACGCTCTCAGCGGAGGCCAAGCGTTCCTGGCCTACGTCCTAGGCTATCCAGAAGTGGCAAAGAAGGACCGTGCGCGGGTATTCGGGGACCTTTACGATAGCATTTTCAACGACGAAATCACCACAAAGAAGCTTTTGGTTCCACTCCACGTGTTCGCTGACATAGAGAAAAACAAGCGAGAATTGCAGCGAAAGATCAAGAAGGACATCGCTTTTGATCCAGACCTTCTTTTTCTGATCGATGGAGCATACCATGTCCTCTTCACCGTAGCCGAGTTGTGCGAAAGTAAGGGGGTTGACCCGCTCGACGAATCCAAGGCGAAATCTGAAATCCCTGACGCATTGAACGTAGTCAAAGATCTCATCGGACAAGAAAGCACGCGTGACGAAGCCTTCACAGCAAGCAGATTCTTCAAAGACGCAAAAACAAAATCGAAAATTCAGCGTCTCATCACAGCAAGGAAGGCGAGCCGAACAAGGCGCTCCACCTGACCGCTATTCCGGTGCGCTCCAAAGCAGCAGGTGAGCTTGATAGTTATGCAACCGTGATATCTGGAAGGAACACGCATTGAGCACTGACAAGATCACACTCGCCCAGCTCGAATCCTTCCTCTTCAAGTCCGCGGACATCCTCCGCGGCAAGATGGATGCCTCCGAGTTCAAGGAATTCATCTTCGGGATGCTGTTCCTGAAGCGACTCTCCGATGAGTTCGACCGCAAGCGGGAGCAGCTCCGGAAGAAGGACTTCGCCCACCTCAAGGATCAAGCCGGATCTCGTCGCCGAGCTGCTGGAGGACAAGACCTCCTACGGCGAGACCTTCTTTGTCCCGGTCCGCGCCCGCTGGCACGAGTCCTGGACGGACGAGAACGGCGAACTTGTTCCCGCGCTCAAGGACCTCAAGTACGACATCGGCAACATGCTCAACAAGGCCATCGCCGCCGTCGAGGACGAGAACGACGCCCTGGCCGGCGTGCTCAAGAACAACATCGACTTCAACGCCGTCAAGGGCAAGACCAAGATCCCGGACCAGAAGTGGAAGGACCTTCTCGACCACTTCAACCAGCCGCGGTTCGTGCTGGTCAACGATAACTTCGAGTTCCCCGACCTGCTCGGCGCCGCCTATGAATACCTGATCAAGTTCTTCGCCGACAGCGCGGGCAAGAAGGGCGGCGAGTTCTACACTCCGGCGGAAGTGGTCCGCCTGCTGGTCCAGCTCACCAAGCCGGAGGCCGGCAACGAGATCTACGACCCGACCGCGGGCTCCGGCGGCTTCCTCATCCAGGCGCATCAGTATGTCGAGGAGCAGGGGCAGGACGCCAACGACCTCGCCCTCTACGGCCAGGACTCCAACGGCACCGTCTGGTCGATCTGCAACATGAACATGATCCTCCACAACATCACCCGATTCACCATCGAGAACGGGGACACCCTGGAGGACCCGCAGATCCTGGAAAACGGGCAGGTGCGCAAGTTCGACCGGGTGCTGGCCAATCCGCCGTTCTCCCAGAACTACAGCCGCGCGGGGATGAAGTTCACCAGCCGCTTCCGGGAATGGTGCCCGGAGACCGGCAAGAAGGCGGATCTGATGTTCGTCCAGCACATGCTGGCGAGCCTCAAGCCCAACGGGCACATGGCGACCATCATGCCCCACGGCGTGCTGTTCCGCGGCGGCAAGGAGAAGCTGATCCGCGAGCTCTTCATCAATGACGATCTGATCGAGGCCATCATCAGCCTGCCGCCCGGCCTCTTCTACGGCACCGGCATCCCCGCCTGCGTCCTGGTCTGCAACAAGAACAAGCCCGACGCACTGCGCGACAAGGTGCTGTTCATCAACGCCGACCGCGAATACGCCGAGGGCAAGACCCAGAACAAGCTCCGCCCCGAGGACATCGAGAAGATCGACTTCGTCTTCACCCACAAGCGGGAGATGCCCAAGTACTGCCGGCTCGTCGACAAGGCCGAGATCGTGGACACCCACGACTACAACCTCAACATCCGCCGCTACGTGGACAACACGCCCGAGCCCGAGCCGGAGGATGTGCAGGCCCACCTGATCGGCGGCATCCCCGAGAGCGAGGTCGCAGGCACGCGGCGCCGATTTTGCCAAGTTCGGCATCGACCCCGGCACGCTCTTCAAGCCCGAGCGCCCCGGTTACCTCGCGTTCCGCGAGCAGATCGACGCCAAGCCCGCCATCAAGACAACGCTCGAAGCCGATCCGGCTCTCCAGCAAGTGATCGCGTCGCACCACACGGCGCTCGAAGCCTGGTGGGCGGTGGCCCGCGATGACTTTGCCCAGCTTCGCGACGGGAAGAAGATGCCCGACGTCCGCCACGAGCTGCTTGACGACGCTCAAGGGCAAGCTCGTCCCCCTCGGCGTGCTCGACGAGTTCAAGAGCGCCGGCGTCTTTGTCAACTGGTGGCAGCAGATCCGCTACGACCTCAAGACCATCATCTCCACCGGCTGGCACCACAGCCTGATCCCCGACGAATACCTCATCGCCGAGTTCTTCCAGGCCGAGGCCGACGAGATCGAAGCGCTGGAGGCAAAGATCAGCGAGGCCCAGGGCGAGCTGGCCGAAGCCGTGGAAACCGCCCAGGAGGTCGCGGCGTACGAGCCGGACGAGGACGAGAAGGTCACCGCCGCCGTCATCAAGAAGGCCCTCAAGGATCTGATCGACGACCTAAAGGACAGCGCGGGCGCGTCCGCCAAGAAGGAGCTGCAAAACCTCAAGGACCAGGACAACGCGATCACGGCCATCGAGAAGCGCATCAAGGACGTCAAGGCCACACTGAAAGCCAAGGCCGACGCACTGGAACTCAAGCTGCAACTCAAACGCCTCGGCGGTGACGAGTTCAAGGCCGAAAGCCGGGAGTTGATCCGGCAGGTCGATGCCCAACTCGCCGGCCTTGATCCCAAGGACAAGACGGACAAGCGGAAGATCACTGCCCTCAACAAGGACAAGGCGGCACTCGTGGCGCGGATCGCCAAGACCGACGCATTCCTCACCGCGATCGGCGGCCAACTCACCGAGGAAGAGGCACGGCGGCTGATCCTGAAGAAGATCTACGACATCGCGCGCACGGAGCTTGACCGATACCTCAACGCCGAGAAGCGCATCCTCGTCCAGGCCGTCGAGAACCTCTGGGACAAGTACGCAATCTCCAGTGGAGACTTGGAAGCTGCGCGATCAAAGACGGTCGAATCGCTCAGGGAATTCATGACCGGTTTGAGGTATCTCACATGACGCGGGTGGATGGATGGACAACCAGACGGTTCGATCAACTCGGATCATTGTGGTCTGGCTCGACACCATCAACGACTACGCGAAGCTTTTGGGATGGCGACGTTGTTTGGGTTACGCCTACGGACTTGAGTCGTCTGCGCACACCGTACCTACATGACTCAGCAAAGCGGATCACCGTGAGGGGACTTGGCGCTTGCTCGGCCCAACTGCTGCCTCCTGGCTCCATCGTCCTATCGTCTCGTGCTCCGATCGGATATGTTGCGATCCCGACTGTTCCCTTCTGCACGAACCAAGGGTGCAAGAGCATAAAACTCCGTGATGTGTTTCACTCGGAGTTTACTTATTACGCCGTTAGCTTCAACGTTGGCCGCCTGAAGAAGCTGGGTGAAGGAACCACGTTCGCTGAAATCTCCAAAACGGCATTGGCGAGCGTCGAGTTGGAATTCCCGGAGGATAAGGCTGAACAGTCCAAGATCGCGGAGATCCTCTCGACGGTGGACCGGGCGATCGAGCAAACGGAGGCGCTGATCGCCAAACAGCAGCGTATCAAGACCGGCCTGATGCAGGACCTCCTCACCCGCGGTATCGACGAATACGGCAACCTTCGCTCCGAACATACCCACGAGTTCAAGGACTCGCCGTTGGGTCGCATTCCGAAGCAATGGAAGGTGCAGTCGCTGGGCGCGGCGCTGCACAAGGTGCGTGGTTTCCTTCAGACTGGTCCGTTCGGAAGCCAACTCCACGCCCATGAGTACGTCCACGAAGGAATCCCCGTGATCATGCCGCAGGACATCCTGTCGGGACGGGTTTCAACGGCCATCATCGCCCGGATTACGGAAGACAGGGCGAACGATCTGCGACGGCATTGTCTCCAGTCCAATGACATCGTGTTCTCGCGGCGCGGAGATCTTTCGAGGGCCGCTGCTATCGGCGAGCGTGAGGAGGGATGGCTCTGCGGCACTGGGTGCTTTCTCTTGAGGGTCCCAGCCAAAGACATGGAAGCGCGATGGTTGGCGGACGTTCTATCGACATCATCACGTGCAACGGCAGATTGAGACGAATGCAGTCGGCTCCACCATGCCCAGCCTCAATAATGCTGTGATGGAGCAGCTTACGATCGCGTTTCCCTCGGTCGACGAGCAGCGAGAGATCACACGCCGTCGGGACTTGATGGACGCGACGATTCACGCCGTGGACGGCCATCTTCGTAAGCTCGACTCATTGAAGACTGGCCTCATGCAAGACTTACTCTCGGGCAATCGGCGCGTAACCGCCCTTCTGCGTCAACCGGAGGTGGCGAACGCAATGAGCACCGACAAGACCGCGAACCAGATCAGACTCGACGAGCGCAACCACGTCGAGAAGCCGCTGCTCGATCAGCTCGACGGGCTGGGCTGGGAGATCATCGACCTCGACAGCAAGCAGCACCCCGGCGACAGCCACCGCGCAGAGCTTCACCGAGGTCGTGATGCTGCCGGTGCTGCGCGAGCAGCTCAAGGTCATCAATCGCCTGGCTGGAAGACGACCAGGTGGAGGAGGTGGTCAAGCAGCTCACCGCCAGCTTCCCGAGCACCGGCCTGATGGAGAACAACCGGCACGTCTTCACGCTGCTGCTGGAAAACACCAGCGTCAGCGAGAACCGCCAGACCGGCGAGAAGAGCCCGACGGTGCGTTTTGTCGACTTCACGCAGCGGGACAACAACCGCTTCATCGCCGTCTGCCAGCTCAAGGTGCGCATCCTCGGCACCGAGCACCACATCGTCCCGGACATCGTGCTGTTCCTGAACGGCCTGCCGGTGGTGGTGATCGAGTGCAAGTCGCCCAAGGTCAAGGACGCCATCCCCGAGGCCATCGACCAGTTGCTGCGCTACAGCGAGCAGCGCGGCGCCAAGGGCGAAGGCAGCGCGCCGCTTGTTCTACTACAACCAGTTCGTCGTCGCCACCTGCCGCCAGGAGGCCAAGTTCGGCACCATCACCACCCATAGCGAGAAATACTTCTACCGCTGGGCCGATCCCTATCCCGCGCACGGTGGACGATCTGGAGCACGGCGGCGAGCGGCCCCAACGACCAGCAGCGCCTCGTGGCCGGGATGCTCGACCGGGACAACCTGCTGGACCTGATCCGCACCTTCACCCTCTTCTCGACCAACGACAAGGGCGAGACGATCAAGATCGTGGGGCGCTACCAGCAGTTCCGGGCCGTCAAGCTGGCGGTGAAGCGGCTGCTGGAAGGCAAGAACCCCCGCGAGCGCAGCGGCATCATCTGGCACACCCAGGGCTCGGGCAAATCGCTGACCATGATGTTCATGGTGCGGGAGATGTACCGCCATGCCCAGCTCTCGAACTGGAAGGTGGTCTTCGTCACCGACCGCACCCAGCTGGAAGGCCAGCTCTCCGAGACCAGCCAGAGCATCGGCTTCACGGTCAAGGTGGCCGACAGCATCAGAACGCTGAAGGAACTGCTGCGCTCCGACTCCTCGGATCTGGTCATGGCCATGATCCACAAGTTCCGCGAAGCCGACCTGACCGAGACCTTCCCGGAGCTGAACGCCAGCCCCCACATCCTGGTGATGACCGACGAGGCCCATCGCTCGCAGTACAGCCATGCTCGGGGCCAACCTCGACAAGGGCATCCCCAACGCGGCCACGATCGGCTACACCGGCACCCCGATCGACAAGACCGAGCGGGTCTTCGGCGACTACATCGACAAATACACCATGCGCCAGTCCATCGATGACGGCGTGACGCTGGAGATCGTCTACGAAGGCCGAACCCACAATGCCGAAGTGTCCGGATCAGGCGGGCATGGACACGGCGTTCGCGGATGTCTTCAGCGACTACAACCTGCAGCAGCGCCTGGAGATTCTGGGGTACGGCTCGCGCGACGCCTATCTGGAGGCGGAACCCACCATCGAGGCCAAGGCCAAGGACATGGTTGCCCACTACCTGACCCATGTCTTCCCGAACGGCTACAAGGCGCCAGGTGGTGGCCACGTCACGCGAGGCGGCCGTCCGCTACAAGAAGCACATCGACGCAGCCCTGGCGGCGGCCGTTGCGGAACTCGAGAAGAGCCAATCCCGAGCAAGCTCGACCTGGAGCAGCTTGAAGGCGATGAAGACGGACGTCATCATTTCCGGCAGCCACAACGATCTGCCTCACCTCAAGGCCTACTCGGACGGCTCGAAGCACGAGGCCAGCATCAAGAGCTTCAAGATGGCGTTCGGCGGCGAGGAAGAGGGCGTCACCGGCGACATGGGCATCCTGATCGTGAACAACATGCTGCTCACCGGCTTTGATGCCCCGGTGGAGCAGGTGATGTATCTCGACAAGGTGATCATTGCCCACAACCTCCTGCAGGCCATCGCCCGGGTCAACCGCGTCGGCGGGGAGTCCAAGGACAAGGGATTTGTGGTCGACTACGTCGGCATCGGCCACCATCTCAAGAAGGCGATCGACACCTACGACGAGCGCGAGCAGAAGGAGGTGATCGACGCGCTCAGTTTCCCGGAGGAGGAACTGCGGGAGCTCAGGGACTGCCATGCCGCGGTCATGGCCCTTCTCAAGAAGCACGGCCTGACGGACCTGGCGGACCATGACGCGTTCTTCGACGTTTTCTACGACGAGGACCTCCGTTTCGATTTCATGCTGGCGTTCAAGAAGTTGACGAAGTGCCTGAACCTCGTGTTTCCGGCGAAGCAGGCCCTCGACTACATGCCGGACTACCAGGCGTTGACAGAGATCAACGTGCTGGCGGGCAAACACTTCCGCGATGAGCGCCTGAGCATGAAAGGCATTCCGCCGAAACTGAGGGCCATCACCGACGCGTATCTCGAATCGCGAGGGATTGATGTGAAGATCCCGCCGATCTCGATTCTTGATGAGGACTTCGAGAAAGAGGTCGGCAAGCGGGACCGGACCAAGACGAAGGCCGCCGAGGTGGAGCATGCGATTCGTCATCACCTGGACGTCGAACTCGACGACGATCCCGATCTGCAAGCCTCCTTCGCGCAGGCGCTCGCCGAAATTTTCGACGCAGTTCCGCGAGAACTGGAACAAGATCTACGAGGAGCTGGAGAAGCTTCGCCTCCGCATCATCAGCGCCGGCAAGGAGCCGACGTACGGGCTGCACCGGAAGAAACAGATGCCGCTGTTCCGCATGTTCCAGCGCGAGATGTTCGGAGCCGTCGCTGTCATGGGCAATTCCGGCGGAATGCACGTGGTTGAATCCACGCCGCCCTACGGCATGAGCGAGGAAGACAGAATCAGCCACCTGGTCGACCTGACGCAGAAGGTATTTCTCGTCGTCGAGCGCGAACTGAAGCTCACCGGATTCTGGGAAAGCATACCTGCCCGCAACAAGCTGAAGGCGGAAATCCAAAATACCCTGCTTGCGCCCGAATTCTCGTCTCTCCCGGGCCTCGTGCGGAATCGGGCCCACATCATCAGCCGCATCATGGAAATTGCGGAGAAGAACCACGACATCATTCTCTACGCGGAATAGCGGTCATGCAGCTGTCATATTCAGTGCGACGTTCATCAAAGCGGAAGACGCTCACGATCACCGTCGAGCGTGACCGCAGCGTTGTCGTCCATGCTCCAACAAATGCGTCTGATGAGACGATTCAACGGGTCGTGGACTCGAGGCGGCAGTGGATTTTTGAAAAGTTGCATCACGGACAAAAGTACCGGGAATTGCCGCATCCGCCGGGTAAGGAGCTGGTCAGCGGCGAATCGGCGCTCTACCTGGGACGCGCGTATCGAATCGAGGTCGTCGCGGACGGCACGGGCGAGATCGAGTTCGCCCATCGGTTCCTAATTCCTGCCTCGCACGCGACGCGGCGCAAGGGCGCCATGCGTGAATGGTACGTTGCCAGGGCAAACGAGATAATCCTCTCGCGTGTCGAGCGCCTTGCCCACGAGCTCGGCGTCGAGTTCAAGCGGGCCAGCATCGTCGACAACCGCTATCGATGGGGTTCGTGCACGATACACGACAATGTCAGCTTCAACTGGCGGCTGATCAAGGCGCCGACGTTTGTCATCGATTACGTCATCGTGCATGAGTTGACTCACCTGATCGAGCCGAATCACACGCCGCAGTTCTGGAATATTGTCAGAACGCATGTCCCCAAAATGGAGCAGGCTCGCGCCTGGCTAAATGCCAACGGCCAAGTGCTTGAAGAGGAGATATAAGCCCAGGTTCCGAAGTTGGCCGCCTGGGAGCGCGGGCGTCCCGCCCGCCAGATCCGTGAAAGCGCAGGGACTTATGTCGTGCGTATAACACGAAGCGGGCGAAACGCCCGCGCTCCCAGGCGGCACGCTACCATAACCTGATCAGTCCTTTGGACTGCCTTGTGAATGCGAGGTTTGAGCACCAGAACGAAGCCGTGCGGCCAAACTTTGGAATCCGGGATAAGCGCAAGGGAAGAGGGTTAGATTCCAAGCGTTAGATTCGGTTCCGGGACAGAGCCGAACGTGGCGGTGCGAGAAAATGTGCCCGCGACGACTCACTATTTCGCGTAGGAAGCACCAGAGAACTCGCACATGGCAATGCTCATTTTAGAGAGACTGTCGGCAGTTCGATTCGAGAGGGATTTGGTCTCCGGGTCCACCAGACCATGCATTTTCAGCTGCGTAAACGAGGCTGGCCACCACGCTGGCGAATACGTGGTAAAATTCAGGTCGGAGGTCCGTGGAAATGAATTGGGTCTCATGTTTGAGGTATTTGCGGCTCAGCTGGCGGCCTGCCTTTGCATACCGATGCCCAATCCAGCTCTGATACGATTCCCTTCGGATTTGGCGGATGCGATGCCGGAGGCTTCGGTTGCCAGCAGAGTTCGCAGGAGTGAAGGGCTCAATTTTGGAACACGTTTCCTCGGAAGAGGATACGCCACATGGTTGGTTGATGATCAAATTCCGAACTCACTGCTTTCTCTTGCAGCGGCAATCGTTGCCTTTGATGCGCTGATTGATAACGCAGATCGCCGCCCTTCGGCACTAACCAGAAAAGACCCGGGTTTGCTCGGCAAAAATGACCCATTGGACCTGTCGGCACCAGATCCCAAGGCAGAGTGGACCCATACAGTGAACATCGCCGATTTGGCGTGCGCCAAACGGCTCCTGGTGCTTCTCGACGGCAATCTGGACACCAGAAGCGTCTCCCTTCGGGTCAAATGGCGCAATTTTTGGCGCGCGCCAAGCGTTGCACGCCTTCGGCGTGGATGATGTTGATCACTGTTCCGAATTGTGTTCTGAATCCTGCTCCAAATCGTGTTCTCAGTGTGGGTCACTTTATCCGAGCACAAATGGGTCATTTTTCGTTAGCGCCGAGGATCTAGTGGACTCGGCGAATATTGTTGAAAAGGCAAATCGGTGGCTTGGCCGAACAATTAATCTCTCCGAAAGCCAGGAGACATTTCGACTTCATTTGCTTCTCGGTAAGCCACGTGTCGCCAAGCACATCGATTCCTTTTATCGCGCCCAGAACATACTCAATAAAATGCCTTGTCCGCATGATTTGTATACAGAAGAGGAGGCGGAGCACTTTGCCGATTTGGTACAGGCAGATCTAAAGACCCACTAGGCACCTTCTCACCTTTTTCCCATCATGGGAGATATCCGGTGGTGTCCAAAAACTGTCAGCGTCCACTATTTTTGGACAGCTAACCAATAGTGGACACATTCGATATATACTGCAGATAACGTCACAAACAGTAACTAAATTCTATTGCTCCAGAGATAGGCCTAGGTAACATTCGGTTTAATAACATTGTTGCATTTGTCCACTATTGACATGAGCCCATGATTAGTGGACAATGGCATATGATGAACACAAACCACATACCGACCGAAGAGGCCCTCATCGACACGGCATTGACCGCCCTGCGAGAGCTCGGGATCGAGGCGGAGGTCGAGCGGCAACAACCAAACCTCGGTCGCGCACAGGCAGACGCTTTGATCCGGGTGCGGCACGGAGACCAGGAAATCCTATATGCTGCAGAGGTGAGAAGAGGGCTGCGTCCAGCACTCCTGGGAGCAGTGTTGCCGCAACTTGAACGTTTGGGTGAACAGGCGCTCCTGGTAACGGATTATGTCACGCCGCCGCTTGCCGATGCGTTGCGAGGACGGCGAATTGCCTTTATAGACACTGCCGGCAATGCTTACCTTGACCGACCGCCCCTGCTGGTGTGGGTTAAGGGGCAGCGACCGACGAACCGAGCCGCTCCGCGACCAATGGGCCGCGCTTTCCAGGCAAGCGGCTTACAGGTGATCTTTGCATTGCTATGTCACCATAAACAGGTCGATCGTCCCTATCGAGAAATCGCCAAAATGGCCGGGGTCGCGCACGGCACAGTGGGCTGGGTGATGCCGGAGCTCCCCAAGCTGGGCTTTGTCGCAGAAGTGGGCCGAAAGCGTCGCCTGCTGCAACCCGAGCGCCTGCTCCAACAATGGGTCGAAGCCTACGCGCGAACGCTGCGGCCGAAGCTGGTCCTCGGCCGTTTTGAGGCGGAGAGGCTGGACTGGTGGAAAACGGTCGATCCACTTCAATATGAGCTGACGATGGGCGGTGAAGGGGCAGCGGCCCGCCTGACGCACCACCTGCGCCCTGGGACCCTGACCTTCTTCGGCAAAAAAGCTGATCCGCGATTCCTGCTCGATCACCGTCTGAGAACAGATCCCGGTGGTGAGGTGGAAATCCTGCGTCGCTTCTGGAACTTTGACAACGAGGACCCGGCACTCGCACCAACTCTGCTGGTGTATGCGGACTTGCTTGCCATTGGCGATGCACGCTGCCTCGAAACGGCAAAACGACTATATGATGGCATCCTCGCTCGACTTGGCAGATAGGCAGGAGCTTAACTTTTTGGCGGAGCTGATCGGGTCTGGGATCGGACCACAATTAGTATATTCACGGTGGGGCACGCGTTGTCACAGTTTCACGCGAATTAGTTGCTCAATCTGAAGATGCCCCCGTTACAAGAGGATAAAAAAGACCTTGCATGAAGATTTCGTGCCCGCTTTGTGCTTCTAAGCCAAATCGCCTATCGGAGGCTTCTCTATGCCACGGGCCAATCGTTAAATCCAGCCAGGATGTGTCTATCATTTGACGCACCGATGCCACAACCGCGAGTTTCCTGTTGCGCTACAGACTCGACAGAATCGAATACTGCGCCTGCTTGAGGCATCTGAGAGAGATCGCTTCCAGAAATAAGGAGAAAAAGCTGGCGATAGCCAGGACAGGGGATGGATCCTGGTACATGAGAGAAAATCACACCAGGTATGCAAGAACCTAAGATTCAGAAAAAGGCCTCAAAAAATGACGCCAAGCGCCAGTTCAAGAAGTCCGGCGCAACATAAATTCAATTATTTCAAAAATAAGCGTGGTCCGACCCCATGCTATCACAGTGAATGGGTCGGCTGACGTTCTGTCTCTATCTTCGGATGGAACGGAAAGGTTCCCTAACGCGGAACATTGTAGCGATGTTCGCCGGGCTTTAGTATTGTGGATCCGTGGGTCAGCTTAATGGGGAGGGTCACAATGCAAGACCTGAATCGTCGCGATCTGTTGAAAATATCGGGCGCGGCTGCGGCCGTCGCCGTCTTGCCATCTTTTGCGGCTGCACATGGCAGTGCGCGGCCGGCACTCGCTGCTTACCCCGAGGTCCTCAGGGAGCCCGATTCGGTCGTGGCGTTTACTGACGATCAGACGCTGCCGCTTGCGCGACAGGGCCGGCGCTGGAATTCGGGCCCGGTCGCGGTGGAGTTGAAACCGCGCGGGACTGGCGCGGCAACGGAACTTGCCGTCGTCATCGAAGCGCCCGGTGTGGCGCTCCAGCGCGTGCGGCTGCGTTGGCTCGCGCCGATGCCTGAAGGGACTCGGATCCTCGGCGATCACTGGGAACGCAGCTACGGCGACCTCGAATGGCGCAGTTTGATTCCCGAGCGGGTGCTGCCCTGGTATTTTCTTGCCGCCGGCGCGCGCGCGGCCCACGCTTACGGAGTTTGCACCGGCGCCGCGGCATGCTGTTTCTGGCAGGCCGACGCCTCCGGCATCTCGCTGTGGCTTGATGTGCGGAACGGGGGCGCGGGTGTAAACCTCGGTTCCCGGCGTCTAGACGCGGCAGTGATTCGTTCCCGCCACGGCACGGCCGGGGAAACTCCCTTTCAAGTGGCGCGCTCGTTCTGCCACGATCTGTGCGCGGCGCCGCGGTTGCCTGCCGCTCCAGTGTATGGCGGCAACAACTGGTATTACGCATACGGCCGCAGTTCGCGGGAAGACATCCTGCGCGATGCGGATTTAATGGCTGAACTCGCGCCTTCGCTGCCGAACCGGCCATTCATGGTAATCGACGACGGATGGCAGCCAAACCGCACCGCCGGGCCTTGGGAGCGCGGCAACGACAACTTTCCGGACATGCCGCGCCTGGCCGAGGAAATGCGCAAGCGTGGTGTGAAGCCGGGCATCTGGATGCGGCCGCTATACACGATGGCGCAGATCGCCGATTCGTGGCGACAGCCGCAGCGACGCACGGGCAGCGCCGCGCGGCCGAGCGCGAACCTGCCGCTCGATCCCACAGTACCCGAAGTGCTCGACCTGGTGCGGCAAGACGTCCGCCGCCTCGCCGGGTGGGGCTTCGAAATGATCAAACACGATTACTCCACCTTCGATCTGTTCGGGCGGTGGGGTTCATCGATGAACGCCGACGTCACCGACAGCGGCTGGCATTTCGCGGACCGGGGAAAAACCAATGCGGAGATCGTCCTCGTTTTCTATCGCGCCATCCGCGAGGCGGCCGGCTCGTCGCTGGTGATTGGATGCAACACCCTCAACCACCTCTCGGCCGGCGTATTCGAGCTTCAGCGGATCGGTGACGATACCAGCGGGCAGGATTTCAACCGCACGCGGCGCATGGGGGTCAATACGATCGCTTTCCGAGGTCCGCAGCACGGGGCATTTTTCGCGGTGGATGCCGATTGCGTGCCGATCACGCCGCTGATTCCCTGGGCGCTCGGCAGCCGGTGGCTGGACCTCGTTGCCCGGAGCGGAACGCCGCTGTTCGTCTCCGCAGACCCGCGCGCGACCGGGGCCGAACAGAAGCAGGCACTTAAACGCGCCTTTGCCGATGCGGCCAGGCAGCAGCCGCTGTGTGAGCCGCTCGACTGGTTGGAAACGACAGTGCCCAGGCGCTGGCGGTTACAAGGCAAAACAGTGGAATACGACTGGTTTGCTCCCGAGGGTGCGACGCCATTCCCTCGGTAAATGCGGGGATCGGCGGGAATGGGAACCCGGGACTGACCACGGCAATTGTTGGAAGCGATCGAGAAGGTGTCGGCCAGAGCGGTGAAATCACTACTGGGTTTCTGGAGATCGTATTAAAATGAAAAACATGACCCGTGAACAAGTGATACGCATATTGTCCGAACGCGGACCTGAACTGGCACAGAAGTATGGTGTCAGATCGCTCGCGCTGTTTGGGTCGGTCGCCCGGAATGAAGCGGGCCCTGCCAGCGATGTGGATTTGCTGGTCGAATTCGATCGTGCTGTTGGATATTTTGGTTTTTTTGCACTGCAAGATCACCTCGAGTCGCTTCTTGGCTGCAAAGTGGATTTGGGTACGTCCAGAAGCCTCAAACCTCGGATCCGTGAGCGGGTGATGGGAGAGTGTGTGCGTGTCGCCTAGAGACTGGAGAGAACGGATTCGGGACATTCTCGATGCCATTTCAGAGATTCAGACATTCACCAAGAACATGGATTTTGATGCCTTCAGCGCCGATGCCAGGACTTTGAAGGCCGTTGAGCTGGATCTCATCATTATAGGGGAAGCTGCCAACCAGGTCCCTGATATCGTGGAGGGAGAGTATCCACAAATTCCGTGGTCCTTGATGCGCGCAATGCGCAACCGCCTGGTACATGTTTACTTTTCGGTGGATGAACGCCTGTTGTGGGATACTATCCACAACAACTTGCCTGTTCTGGCATCTACACTGCAACCTTTAGTGCGCTGACTCCATCAGCATTGGAAATTCAGTTTGCCCAAATGCCCCCGGATGTCACTCTGGCCCGGTGCATTGCTCATGAATTACCAAGCACCATAGAATTTTTTCTTGAGGGCCCGGATGGTTTCAGTATCTGCCTTGAAGGGATTCGGCATTTCCTCCGGCAGGCTCAGAGCATGCGAGGGATGGAACGGTGTTTCTTCCAGCTTCCGGTTATAGGCAAAGGTTAGGAGCTGTTCCAGGTTGAGCACGTCAGCGATGTTATATGCCAGAAGGGTTTCCAGGGCTTTTTCTTTCCCGCGGCGCTTGTATTCATACCAGAGGTGGACAGCGAAGAATCCGTCGATCCCTTCCAGTTCGCCGCGGTCGATTCCCAGCTTTGCTTCGCAGGCTTTCAATCCCCCGGACTAGCCGAGGCTCTTTAACAAATATCTCAGATCGATGTGGATCTGCTTCATTTGAATGCGGAAAAACCTTTCCAGGAAAGGCACGTCGAAGCATTTGCCGTTGTAAGTCACGATGAGCTGGTACTGCTGGATCTGGTCTTTGAACTCTTCAAGGTTTCTGCCGTTGACGTAGTGATAAACGGACTTGCCGTCATACAGAGCAATCGTCGTGATCCTGGAGTTGAAATCAAGGCCGGTAGTTTCGATATCGACATAGGCAATGGTATCCCGGAAGCGCGAAAAGAGACGCCAGTGCTGGCCGGCAGGGAGCCCTTCAGCAAAGTAATGGGGGTTGCAGCTCTCCAATTCATTTTGAGATTGCTCGATGGCCCCGCGCAGATCTTTGCGCGTCAACCTGCGCAATTCAGCATCCGGAGTGCGGAGCACGTAATCCCAGGAGTGAATGCCGGAATCCCAGAGAGTACGTTCCGTGCCAATCCCGATGCCCGGGAGATGGCAAAATGTATTTCTGATCATATGGGACACCTGGCATTTTAGAAAAGGCCGGTCCCAACCACATCCAAACGCACTTGCGTTGAGCAGCGTTGCGGATCATGTTGATCAGCGGCAGGCGCCAGCATAATCCGATGCCGGCAGGCAGGCAATCATAATTGGGGCATGGAGCCGGCGGATCCTGCTCCTTTCAGCAGAAGGGGAAAAGGATCGGGTCGCCGGTGAGGGAGTCGCGGGTATCGATGATGCGGACGGTTGAGACCACCGGAGCGTAATATTGCCTCATCCCGCTTGGTTTTCTAATTGAAAAAGTGTCCCCTATATGGGACTATAAGTCAGGGTGTCAAAAAATGGTCTGGATTCCAGTTCTCTTTTACCTTCTGCGCGGGATGTCATACACGGTTGGCCACTCCAGGTAAGGAAGGAACTGGGATCTGTATTGACAAGACTTCAGAAAGGAGAATTCGTCGGAATGCCTGACGTCCGGCCAATGTCCGATATCGGTAAGAAAGCGTCGGAGATACGAATACCCGATAAAAGCGGAGCATACAGGGCACTGTATGTGATTTGGATGGAATCTGGCATATTGGTTTTTCACGCATTCCAGAAAAAGAACCGCAAAACACCTGAAAGAGAGAAAAAGACCGCACGACAGCGGCTCGAAGCCTTTTTGAAAGAACTCGAGGAAGAACAATGACACGAAAAACCATCAGAGCCCGTAAATCAGTAGTTGCCCGGACTCCGGATGAACTGGGCAGGATACTAGGGCTTACGCCTGGAGATATCGCGCTTATGAAATACAAAGCTGAATTGTCCCGCCTGGCAATCAGATCGATCCAGGAATCCGGCCTTAGGCTGAATGACATTGTAAGACGATCCGGGGTGGCGCGATCGAAAGTGTCGGCTGTAAAAAACGGGGCGACTGTTTCTGTTTCCTGCGACCTGCTGGTCAAAATAATCGGCGCCACAGGCGTCGAAATTCAACCCAACGCTGCTTAAGCGGCCTCCAGTGTGGAAATCGGGGACGTCTCACACGTTTTCCCATTTGTGCATAAGATCGGCGCACCGAGAATTGCTCAGCGGAAACCGGCTACCAGGTGACTCCCCTGAAAAAGGTCGTGCGCTTGGGGGAACTGGCCGCAGATATCGACCGGCATCCTTTGCTGGGCGAAGCACTGGCCCTGAAGGGTGGCACGGCTCTAAGCCTCTGTTCCGGTCCTCTGTGATTCAGACAGTGAAAGCCAAAAGCAGCCACGAATGGCACGAATAGCCATAGCCGCAAATTCGTACTCCCATGGTGATCCTCTCTCCATTCGTGCCATGCGTGGCTAGTTTTTTTGCACTGTCTGAATCGCAGTTTCGGTTTTCTAAATGCTTGACTTTGGATTCCTCTTGCCATTACAAGGCTGACGAGAGGCTTAGTCACCTGCGCCTGGTTGTTCTGCCCCTTTGAACGACCAAGGCGTAGCCGCTGTGCGCTATGGGGAACCATGGAAAGTAATAATCTACACACTCGTGCTCGTGGAAATGCCCCGTTATTCATGTGTTTTCTGGCCGCCGGCGTGATCTTTCTGTTGTGGGCTCAAGGTCCCTTGAGCCCTGCCAGAGCCGGCACAGAACCAGGATTGTTGGATAACACAGTTGCATCAGGCGCTGTGCCGGATGCGGTCATCAGGTTTGAGTCTCCTGCCTCGCAGTTTACTCAAGCGTTGCCCTTGGGAAATGGCCGCCTCGGCGCAATGATCTTCGGAGGGGTCAACGAAGAACGCATTATCCTGAACGAGAGCTCGATGTGGTCGGGATCGGTGCAGGATGCCGATCGTCCCGATGCCGTGCAGTACCTGCCCGAAATCCGCCGCTTGCTGCTGGCGGGCAAGAATGTCGAAGCCGAAAAACTGATCTACGAACACTTCACATGCAGTGGTGTCGGCTCGGCCAGGGCGCGCGGAAAGGACGTGCCTTATGGCTCCTATCAGGCATTGGGCAACCTGCGGATCATCTTCCCGCCGGGCGCTGCCGAGGCGCGCAATTACCGGCGCGAGCTGAATCTTGCCGAAGCGGTTGCGCGGGTCGAATACGAACAGCGCGGCGTGAAATACCGGCGCGAGGCTTTTGTCAGCGCGCCTGATCAGGCGATTGTCATCCGGCTCAATGGGGGTAGTCCGGGTGCAGTGACGTTTGATCTGCAGTTGGAACGCAGCGAGCGGGCTACCGTTGCCGCGGATGGGGCCAACGGCCTTCTCATGACCGGAGGACTCAACAACGGGACTGACGGCAACGGCGTGAAATTCGCCGCGCGTGTGCGGGCGCTGAGCCTTCGTGGCCGAGTTACGGTCGAAGATAAGACGGTGCATGTTCGGAATGCGGATGAGGTGCTGTTGCTGGTGACTGCGGCAACCGACTATCAAGGATTCGCGGGCCGCCGGACCGTCGATCCGACGGCTGCCTGCATGGATGACATGAACAAAGCGGCGGGTAATTCCTACAGCTCCCTCCTTGCCCGGCATGTGGGGGATTATCAGGGCCACTACCGCCGGACCACGCTCGAACTAGGGCCGGCGAATGCGGCGGCCGCAATGCAATCAACTCCGATGCGCCTCAAATCGGCAGCGGAAGGTGCGCAGGATCCTGGGCTTGCCGCGTTGTATTTTCAGTTTGGCCGATACCTGCTCATCTCCTCCTCGCGGCCTGGCGGCCTGCCGGCAAACCTCCAGGGGATCTGGGCCGACACCCTGGACACTCCATGGAACGGCGATTGGCATCTCAATGTGAATGTCCAGATGAACTACTGGCTTGCCGAAGTCGGCAACCTGTCGGATCTGCACCAGCCGCTGTTTATGCTGATCGCTTCGTTGCAGGAGCCGGGCGCGCGCACGGCCAGGCTCTATTATGGGGCCCGCGGCTGGGTGGCGCACGTCATAACGAATGCCTGGGGATTTACCGCGCCGGGGGAAGCCGCGTCCTGGGGCTCAACCGCCAGCGGTTCCGCCTGGCTGTGCCAGCATCTGTGGGACCATTACCTCTATACGCGGGACGATGCCTTCTTGAAGTGGGCCTACCCGATCATGAAAGGATCGGCGCGCTTCTATACCGACATGCTCGTCGAAGAGCCCAGACACAAGTGGCTGGTCACAATTCCCGCAAATTCACCTGAAAACAGCTACCGTCTCCCCGACAAGTCGGTAGCGCATGTTTGCATGGGACCGACGGTCGACATGCAGCTACTGCGTTACCTCTTCGATGCCTGCATCGAGGCCTCGCGTATGCTGGGCGTGGACGAAGATTTCCGCCGGGAACTGTCGGAAAAGCGCTCACGCCTGGCTCCGACGCGGATCGGTTCGGACGGGCGCATTATGGAGTGGCTCGAGGAGTATGAAGAACCCGAGCCTGCGCATCGCCACATCTCCCACCTGTGGGGCCTCTATCCGGGGTCAGAAATCACGCCGGATGGGACGCCCGAGCTGGCGGCCGCTGCACGAAAATCGCTCGAAGCCCGCGGTGATATCTCGACCGGCTGGTCGCTCGCATTCAAGATCAATCTCTGGGCTCGGCTCGGGGACGGCAATCGAGCGCACCGCTTGCTGTCCCTGTTGCTCTCGCCCGCAGCCGGGCAGAGAAGTGTCGAAGGGGTTCAGTTCGCGGGTGGAAGCTACGACAACCTGTTCGATGCTCATCCGCCATTCCAGATCGACGGCAATTTCGGCGGCGCCGCCGGGATCGCAGAGATGCTGGTGCAGAGCCACAATGGCGTGATCCGTCTTCTGCCTGCCTTGCCCGATGTCTGGCCCGAGGGGCGAGCCACCGGTTTGCGGGCCCGCGGCGGGGTGGAGCTGGACATTACCTGGAAGGACGGGAAATTGACAAGGGCGACCCTGCGCACTAAATTCGCGGGCTCATGCAGGATACGCTGCGGTCAAAAGGAAGTTGAGATCCAGACGCGTCCCGGAGCCAGCTACCAATTGAGCAGTTCCCTGGCCCTCGAACGCTAGGGACTACTGATGTATAGATCTTTGCAGTCAAGCGAAGAAAAGCAAAACCTCAACGCAGAGGGAGCAGAGGCCGCAGAGAGAAGTCGTTCAAAAGGAAAATATCCTTTGCGGCCTCTGTTCCGAAAATGACTCAGTGGGGTGCCAATTGATTCGATCGTTTCTGCTCCGCCCTTTCAGGGCTTACAATCTCCGGCCCCCAAACCCAGGGCTTACGCCCTGGGCTGTGCTGCTCCGCCCTTTCAGAGCTATGCGCTGCACGGCCATGAAAACCGCAAGGATTACGGCTGCAAAATCCCGAAGGGCTGAGCCTTGCACGGCCGTGAAAATCCCAAGGATCACGGCTGCAAAACCCCGAAGGGGTGGCGCAGCAAAGCCCAGGGCGTGAGCCCTGGGGACAGGGAATGGAGCGAAAAGAGCCCTGAAAGGGCGGCGCAGAAAACTCGCGCCCGGAACACAACATTTTCATGCGTCACCGGGTGCGCGCCGGCGCATGAGGGACTGCTTCGAAAATAGAACCGATTGCGGCGCGGAACCACTTGTGTGTTTCTGTGCCGCCCTTTCAGGGCTTGAGATCTCCGGTTCTCTACCCAGGGCTCACGCCCTGGGAAGCGGGCATCGGGCGGTAAGAGCCCTGAAAGGGCGGCACAGGAAACCTGCGGCGAGAGCACAACATCTTCATGCGTCACTGGGTGCGCCCCGACGCATGGGGGACTGTTCCGAAAACAGGCGGAGCCTTTGGAGTGCGGCGGCATGACGCCGCTTTGAAGCCTAACAAAGCGGCGTCATGCCGCCGCACTCCAAGGCGCTGCGCGCCACGGCTGTGCTTTTCATGCGCTTGGGTGCGCCCCGGCGCATGAAGGACTGCGTTGAGATTATTGAGATAAGGTCAATTACTCACGCCCTGACATTGCGGACCAGGAGGAACATATGTTTTGCAGCAAATGCGGAAACGAGTACCCCTCTCTTTATTATTTCAAGGCGGCGTCAATCTGCAACGACTGTTGGGCAAAGATGACACAGGAGGAACAAATGGAAGCTCGCGGGGCACACTCCCGTATGATGACATCCACCACATTTGATATTACCAGCCACAAAATCATTGCCAATCTGGGCGTGATCCGCGGCATCACAGTGCGCTCCCGTTCGATCTTCGGCACCATCGGCGGATCGCTGCAGACGCTGGTGGGCGGCAATATCACACTTTTCACAGAATTGTGCGAAAAGACTCGGGCAGAAGCCTTTGATATGATGGTTCAGCATGCCGCAGAAGTGGGAGCCAACGGCATTGTGGGCGTGAGATACGACGCCACAGAGGTGCTGCAGGGCGTGACCGAGGTGCTCTGCTACGGTACGGCCGTCGTGGTCGAACCGATTGCGGGCACAAATTGACGATAACTGCAGAAATCCCCACCTCTGTCCGATTCACTTTGTAGCTTTGGGTCATGCAGGAATGGCAGTCAGATATGGAGTGGGTGAGGGCTGGCCCTGTCTTTTCGTCAGCACGAAATTGATATGGTTTTCTCTCTCCCCGCTGGGGCTCTTCATGTGTGATTGGCTAACCGGGGGCGGCGCTGCGCTTGCCCCCGGCTACTTTCTTATTGCCCCTCCGGGGCATGGGCTCAATGGCAGCTCCGGACATTCTTATTATCCCTCCAGGGCGTGGGCTCAATGGCAGCCCAGGACATCGGGGGGAGAACTCGCGCCGGAGGCGCACAAGACAGTAGCCCTGGGCAAGCGCAGGGCCGCCCGGCGTATATGGGAAAACGAGCCGGAGCCCTGGAAGGGCGACAGAAGAATCTCGCCCTGATTTAGTGCCATTCGAGTCGCGGCAAATGTCAAGGGACTACGGGCGCATTACACTAGCCTGCCTTCTCCGCGGCTTCTTTCATCATTTTGCGCATTGCGGCCACGCGCGGCTCAAAGAACTTCATTCTTTCGCGGCCGGTCTTAGACCCTTTGATGACCTTCTCGGCATTCATCAGGAAATGGGGACTCTGCATTTTTTCCCGCAGTTCCCGCAGGAAAGGGCCGATCTTGGCATAGATGAGAAACATCTCGCCGCTGAACGATGGCTCCAGGAACAGCGCTTCACTCAAAGTGCCATGAACCACGAGCGAGGCCGCCAGGTCCCAATAGCCCAAGACCATACGCAGCCAGTTATTTTCTTGCGTGCCGGCCGCCGCAGTCATTTTCATGAAGTCTTCGGCGTTGTCGGGCCAGAATTTCATTGACCACCACTGGCGGGCCTTGCGCATCTCCCCTTCGCGGCGCAGGTCATAGAGTCTTAGAATCAGTTCAGCATCGGCATGGGTGGGTTTTTTGGGCATGCGAACCTCCAATTGATATTGACTGCCAAAATGGGTGCATCACCGGCATCCCACGGTTTCCTTCAGGATCCGGACATCCGTCTTATTGTCGCAAATCCACGGCTGCTACTCAATCGTGTGATTGGCAAACATCGATCGGCGCACTTCAGTTTATTTGCTAGCGCAGGAAATTGACAAACAGCGTAATGACGATGGAGTTGGAGAGATCGATGAAGAATGCACCCACAAGCGGGACAATGAGGAAGCTGCGGGGCGCAGCGCCGAATCGTTCGACCAGCGCCTGCATATTGGCCACCGCGTTTGCTGTAATCCCCAGGCCGAACCCGATGTGGCCGCTCGTGGAAACGGCAGCCTCGTAGTCGCGGCCCAGGAGCAGGAAGGTTGTCACCACCGCATACAGGCATGTGACCACCGTTTGCAGCCCGAGGATGATCAGCATCGGAGCTGCCAGCTCAGCCAGTTGCCAGAGCTTCAGATCCATCAAAGCGATCACCAGGAAGAAGCTCATCGAGAGATAGCCGAGCGTTTCCATCGCATAAGAGTTGAGCCGGATCCGGCCGTAGCGGTCGTCGACAAGGCGCAGGATCGCCGCCAGGATCATTGGGCAAATGAAAGCCGGCAGGATATACCCCATGCGCTGCACCGCGGCGCCCATCGCTGACCCGATGCCCATGACTGCGAGCAGCAACAGCAGATTGCGCATGAGATTGCCGGCGGTCAGACCTGGGGCGGGGATGGGTGCGGAAGATGCGGCGGTTGCCGGGGGTGCCGCGGTGACCTTGAGCTTGAGGCTGCGCATCAGTGCGCACGCGACCGGGTTTCCGACAAGACTTGCTACGAAAATCCCAAAAGTCGCGGAGGCCATAATCAAACTGCCGGCGCCTGGCATACCCAGCTTTTCGAATGTCTCTGTGAAAGCCAGACCGGTGGCCGGACCGCCGGTGAGCGTGACTGAACCGCAGATAAGCCCCAGCAACGGCGGCGCACCGAGGGCTTTGGCGGCAGCAGAGCCGATGATATTTTGCACGACACCTGTGCCGGTTGCGATGGCCCAGAACAGAAGCATCATTTTGCCGCCTGCCCGGAGGAGGCCGAGGGTGGCGCCGAATCCGATGGTGGTGAAGAAGGCGACCAGCAAAGGCGCGCGCAGCGTGGTATCGATGCTCAGCCCCAGATGACGACGCAATCCGAGCGCCAGCAGCGCAAACAACAAGCCGCCGATTGCCGGCACAGGAATGCTTGTGCGCCGTAGGAGCCCGATATTGTGGGTGAGTTTGGAGGCCAGGTAAAAGAACAGGGAAGCCAGAGCGAGCGTACCCACCAAGTCCATTTTCAGAGTGCGCAAGCCTTGCACGACTATCAATTCCAAGGTGCCACCGTTCGAGTGATGCCAGGTTGAGGAAGCCGGATGCGGAAATGAGAATTCATTCCCACGCTGCCGGACCAGCATATCCGACCTGCATCATAACCCAGAGTGATCCGATGATGCGAGCTCAGGCCGCAGGGGCCGAAGACTGAACGGAGGTCCCCTCATCCCTCTTCAGCATCCGGCGCACGAACAGAAGGATGTGAAAGGTCAACATCAGAGGGAACCCAACTTGGAGGACACCCCACTCCGCCGGGCATCGATTCACTGGGTCGTACCAGGCAGGAATACTTTGTCCAGCCCTGGACCAGACTTCAGGACTGGCATAGTCGTGCCAGATATCGTGCAACGCCAGGAAGTACATGATCAGGCTCACAAACGAGAGGCAGCCAAATATCAGAATGGCCATGTCCAGCCACTGCTTTCGTTTCATTTTCTTCTCCCCTGCATAAGGAGGCCCGAGCGCTCTACGCCTAGCCGCCACCGAGCACTCTCAGATCGTGAATCAAATATTCAAATTCGTACTACTTACCATCCAAGGTTTTACAACCAGGCAAGGATCTCAAAACGCTTAACGCAGGGGCCGGCGAGGAAGAACGGAGGTCGCACAGAAAGCAATTCTGTAGAGTCATTTCTCTATAAACTCTCCGCGGCCTCCAGCTTTTCTCTGCGGCCTCAGCGTTGAGCTTTTTTAGCTGCTGCTTTCCTGCTGTTCTTGCTTTGTGGCCCTATTTGCTCTCGACCCGTTGAATTTTCAGGAAATTGGTCGGACCCTTGGCAGCTGCGGGCATGCCGCCCAGAACGGCCACCGAATCCCCCGGCGCAGCCAGACCGCGTGTGGTGAGTTCCGCCTCGACACACCGGACCAAGTCATCGAAATCGCCGACAAAATCCACGAGCAGCGGCGACACGCCCCAATAAAGAGATGCCATGTTGTAAACGCGGCGATTGTGGGTGAAAGCCAGGATGGGCACGGTGGCCCGTTCCTTGGAAACCAGGCGCGCCGTGTAGCCCGATTGCGTAAAGGCGCAAATGGCCTTAAGTTCCAGGTCTCCGGCAATAGAGCAGGCCGCATGGGCAATTGCCTGCGGGTACCCACGGCGCCCGTGTGCAACTGCCGGGCAGCCCCGGCCGCTGGCTTCTGCCTCGAGAGCGATGCGCCCCATCATCTGTACTGCCTCGATGGGGTACTGCCCAACCGACGTCTCTCCGGATAGCATGATGGCGTCAGTGCCGTCCAGGATGGCATTCGCCACGTCGCTGGCTTCCGCGCGGGTAGGCCTGGGATTGCTGATCATGGACTCCAGCATCTGGGTGGCGGTGATCACCAGCACGCCATGTCGATTGGCTGCTTCGATGATCTGCTTCTGGAGGATGGGCACCTTCTCCGGATTCATTTCTACTCCCAGATCGCCACGGGCAACCATGACCCCCTCACAGGCATCAAGGATGGCTTCCAGGTTCTGCACCGCCTCCGGCTTTTCTATTTTTGCGATTACCGGCATGTCCGCCTGGCGCTCCTGTAACAAATGGCGCACCTGGCGCAGATCATCCGCCTGGCGCACAAAACTCACAGCGACGTAATCCACCCCTTGGGCAACGCCGAAGTCCAGGTCGGCGATATCCTTTTCCGTTACGGCCGGCGCGCTGATTTTGGCCCCCGGCAGATTCATGCCTTTGTGCTCGCCCAGCAGCCCGCCGTGCACCACGCGGCAGCGGACGGCAGTCGTTTCGGTGGCCAGCACCTGCAACTCCATCAAACCATCGGCCAGGAGGATCCGGTCGCCGGGGTGGACGTCGGAAGGCAGGTGAGAATAAGTAGTGGCGAGGAGAGATGCATTTCCCACCACCGGCTGGGTGGTGACCGTAATCTCCGCCCCTTCCACCAGGTTTATAGCGGTTCCGCCTTGCAGCGCGCCCGTACGGATTTTGGGGCCGCAGAGGTCTTGCAGGATTGCCACTGAGCGCCCCAGGCGCGCGCTGATCGCACGCACGGCGCTGATCACCTGGCCATGCTGCTCATGGGTTCCATGGGAAAAGTTCAAGCGGGCCACATCCATGCCTGCGAGGATCAAAGCCTCCAGTTTCTCCTCGCTGCAGCTGGCCGGGCCGATGGTGCAGACGATTTTAGTTTTTCTCATAACGTGTCACCTTGCACACGGCGCGTTCCGTCCCCTTCGCGCCGCGCCTCAGGTCCCTCCTCGCGAGATGGGTGCCAAGACATAGGGGATCTGAAAGAGCATCCTCTGTATTTTCTGGATGGTGGCTGCGCACTCCTATTCTAGCAGGGTCGGGGCCCGTAGTGCTGCGACCAAATTTGATATTGCAGCACTTTTAGCTTGTGCCCCCGCGCGCCCTCGGTTAAAAATGTCCGATAATTTTAATAAACAGTCTATTGAGTTGCGCAAGTTATAGTGACGCTCGGCATTGGAGCGCGGGCGTCTCGCCCGCATCTATGGGGTAGAGGCAAAGCCAAGGGATTTGCGGGCGGGACGCCCGCGTTCCATGCGGGTCTGAACCTTAGCCCAGTTTCGATTCCCGTTATTATATTTCGCAAACCTCAATAGTAGGAATAGCAGCGCACCGGGTTGCTCAGACGACCAAAGCAGTTTTATGACTGCCATTGCCGGCGTGAGGATTTTGCTATGCGGTATCGTGCTGTTACTCTGAAGCAACTCCTGCTGTGGCTGGGTACAATGTTGGCTATGGCAGGAGGGCTCTCGGCGCAGCAGCTCACTGGATCTGTGGAAGGCAGGATCAAAGACGCGACCGGCGGAGTCATCCCGGGGGCTACCGTCGAGCTGACGTACCTTGCGACCAGGAACTCCCAGTCACAGGTAACCGGGACGGGGGGCAATTACAGTTTCGGTTCTGTGGCGCCGGGTTCCTACAAGATGCAGGCCTCTCTCAAGGGTTTCAAGACCATCACCCAATACGTGGCGGTAGAAGCCGACAAGACGGCATGGATCGATTTCACGTTGGTCGTCAATGCTCCTACCCAGGAGGTGATCGTCACTTCGCCATCTCAGGCGCCCGCCGGCACGCATACAGATTTGCTACTCAATGCTGAGTCCAGAACGATCACCGATCTGCCTATGCTTACGCGCGATGTCACGCAGCTGATTGAGCTGATGCCGGGCGTCCGGCTCGAGCAAGGAGGCAGCGTCGGCGGCTCGCTGGCGATTGATCTGGCGGGCAACTTTGCTTTAGGAAACGGTACGCGCCGCAGTCAGAGCCTCTTCTACGTCGATGGCGCCGAAAACATGGGAGCCTGGCGCAATCAGTCGCTGCAGATGCCGAATCCGGATTCAATCCAGGAAGTCCAGGTCATTGCCTCGGGGGCATCAGCCGAGTTTGGCAAGGAGCCGGGCGTAAGGATGGACGTAATCACCCGGTCAGGAACGAAAGATTTTCATGGGACGGCGTTCTTTGCGGCGCACGCGACGGGCCTCAACGCCAATACCTGGAGCGCCAACCTCAACCATCGTACCAGGCCGACCGACGTCCAGAAATGGATCGGGGGCTCGCTGGGTGGGCCGTTATTGAAGAAACGTACTTTTTTCTTCGCTTCTTACCAGTATTTTTACTTCAATGATCCATCGCAGCTCACGAATGTCCGCATGCCCACGCAGGCCATGACCACCGGCGATTTCAGCGCCATCGCTAATTTCAATATCAAAGCGCTCGACCCGGCAACCGCCAAGGCCATCGGCAAAGCCATCCCCGCGCGACTGATCAACCCGATTGCAGCCCAGATGGCTTCCCGTTTTTCCACCATCCCGCAATACAGCAATGATCCGGCGCTCGGCCGTTTCTTCTGGCAGTTCAAGCGGCCTGCGCATAACACCGAGTGGCTCGGCAAAATCGATCACCAGCTTTCCGCACGTCACCAGCTGTCACTGATGTATCTCGGGGCGGACGGCGGGCAGACTCGGCCGGATAATCTTGCAGGTTCGGTCAACAATGTGCCGGAGTGGGGAGGCGACACAGAGACCGGCGTACGCCAGCACACCTTCTCAATCCGCCATCTCTGGGTGTGGACGCCGCATGTAGTGGTGGAGAACCGCGTCGCCTTGGCCCGGCAGGACTCCACGCGCGATCGTACGGTAACGAACGAAAGCATTGATACCTTGGGGGGGTTGTGGCCCGCGGTGACGCCGGGTATTACCAAGACCCTGCCCGCTGTGCTTCTGAGTGGCGGTCCCACAGCGCGGGGCGGCCCCTCGCTGGGTGTCCTGCAGCAGAATTTTCGGGCGGTGAACACCACGACCTGGGTGCAGGGAAAACATAACCTGAAATTCGGCGCGGAGATGGAATACGTCCACTACTCGCGCCTGGTCAATTTTGACAATGGCCAGATCTCGTTCACCGGAGCCTATGCAAACACAAGTGCGCCGCTCAATGGGCCGTGGCCGTCGCTTTCCACTCCGTCGGGAGACAACCAATTTGCTTTGGCATGGGCAGACTTCCTCATGGGGCGCGTGCGCACTTTTCAAGCTACGGGAGAAGCGAACAATTCATTCGGCGGATTAGCCTGCTTCTTCTTCATACAGGATCAGTTCAAAGTGGCCCGCGGACTGACCATTGCGCCGGGTTTGCGTTATGAGCTCTATGGAGCCCAAACGGCCAGTAGCCTGCTTGCAGGCTACGTGGCTGGCCACAAGTCGGATCAGTTTCCCAACGCGCCGGCAGGAATCGCTTTCACGGGTGACCGCGACACCCATGACGGCATGAGGAAATCCGACCGCAATAACTTTGCCCCGCGCTTCGGGTTGGCTTGGGATGCTTTTGGAAGCGGCAAAACCGTGATCCGCTCAGGCGGCGGCTTGTATTACGCATATCCTCCGCTGAGCATCGTCGAACAGCTTGCCGCCATCGTGGCGTCACCGACGCTCACGGGAAGCAATGCGAGCCTGTCCAATGTATGGGGAACCGCGCACACTAACGCGAGCGACACCGGCCTTCAGTACCCGGCGGGCATGCCGAGTTTCGATCCCAATCCGGCCAAGCGTGTATGGCAACCCTCAGCCATCATGGGTTTCAGCTCGGATGCCACCACGCCGTACCAGTGGCAGTTTAATGTTGGGGTGCAGCGCCAGCTGATGCCTGGATTGACGATTATCGGGGGATACCTGGGGAACCGGGCATTCAAGGGGTGGGCCGTGCGGGACAACAATCTGGCGTTGTGGGCTGCGAATGCAAACACGGGCAATGTGGATGCCCGGCGTCCGATTCAGACCTGGCGCGCGATCAACCTGATTTCATCAGATATGACGGAGAATTATGATGCCGCGGAGCTGTCCGCGACGATGAACCGAAAAAGCTTCTACGTGCGCATGACCTACATCCTGCGTCGTTTTCTGACCTCCGCAGGCAATGATGCCCAGGAAGTCGGGGTCGACAATAGCCCCGCCGTCTGGGCCGCTAATCCTCGCAACGTCCGGGGAGATATCGCGTCGGTGGTTTCACGACAGCAGATGCGCGGGTATTTTACCTACCTGCTGCCGAATTTCACCAAGAACAAATGGATGCACAATGCGATCAACGGTTGGCAGATCTCCGGCGGCGTCAATTGGTACGACGGAGACCGCCTGAATGTAACCCTCGGCTCGGATTACAACTATGACGGGTTCAGCGGCGATCGGCCGGATCTTGTCGGGAAGATCAACTATGTGAAACAAAAATCGGGAGATATCACTACCTGGATCGACAAGAGCGCCTTTGCCGCTCCCCCGGCGCCGAGTGCGAACAACCCTTACCCATTCGGGAATCTGCCGCGCGCTGCCGTGCGCGGCCCGCACCGCTTCTACCTGAGCGCGGCGCTCATGAAGAATTTCACATTCAAGGATAAACGCAGAGTTCAGGTGCGGTTGGATACGTCGAATCTGCTCAATCACCCCAATTTGAGCAATCCGGTGATGGACTTCTCGCGCTCAGATTTCGGGCTGATCCAAACGAAGGACGGCGGCGGCCGCGTCATGCAACTGCACGCCAAATTCTTCTTCTAAGGGCGACACAAACGGTTCAGCACTTTCAGGCCTGACCGCATGCTGCTTCGAAAATAGAACCGATTGCGGCGCCGAACCACATGTGTGTTTCTGTGCCGCCCTTTCAGGGCTTGAGATCTCCGGTTCTCTACCCAGGGCTCACGCCCTGGGCTTTGCTGCCCCGCCCTTTCAGGGCTAAGCATTGCACGACCTTGAAAACCCCGAAGGGCTAAGCATTGCACGACCTTGAAAACCCCGAAGGGGTGGAGCAGCAGAGCCCAGAGCGTGAGCCCTGGGAAGCCGGCATCGAGCGGTAAGAGCCCTGAAAGGGCGGCACAGGAAACCTGTGGCGAGAGCGCAACATTTTCATGCGTCATGGGTGCGCCCCGGCTCATGAAGGACTGCTTCGAGAATAACTCGCCTCCGAATGCAAAGGCAGCCACGAATGCCACGAATCGTCTGAATTTTTGCTGGCCAGGAAGGGCGGCGCTTTGCACCAATTCGTGCCATTCGTGGCTGCTTTAAATATGCCGTTTTTCCGCATTGAGAGACTACCAGCGCTGGTGCACCTGCTTGCGAATCATCTCGTCATACAGAGCGCGGATCTGGTCCATTTCCTGTTCACTGAGCGCGGGGAGGCCGGATGCACCCGCATTTTCGCGGGCCTGAGCGCGGTTTTTCGCGCCGGGAATTGCGCAGGTCACGGCATCGAACATGAGAATCCAGCGCAGGGCAAACTGCGACATGGTCGCGCTGCGGGGGACCATCGGACGCAGGCGCTCGACGGCTTTCAGGCCGGTTGGCAGGGCCACTCCCGAGAAGGTCTCGCCGACATCGAAAGCCTCGCCTCGGGCGTTGAAATTGCGATGGTCGTCTTTTGGGAAGGTGCTGGCCGCGCTCATTTTGCCGCTCAGCAGACCGCTTGCGAGTGGGACACGCGCCAGGATGCCCACCTGGCGCTTCCTGGCCAGGTTGAAAAACAGCTCGGCCGGCCGCTGCCGGAAAATGTTGAAGATGATCTGCACGGATTGCACATCAGGAAAATCAAGCGCCTTGATAGCCTCTTCCACCTTCTCAACACTGACGCCATAGTAGAGGATTTTTCCGGCCTTGATGAGATCGTCGAGGATGCCGAAAACCTCGGGGCGATCATAAATCTCCGCCGGCGGGCAGTGAAGCTGGACCAGGTCGATCGCCTCGACATGCAGATTCCTGAGGCTGCGCTCGATAAAGGCCGTCAGGTTTTTGCGTGAATATCCTGAGGCGACATGCGGGTCGAGGCGGCGGCCGGCCTTGGTGGCCACGTAAACGCGATCCCGCCGCCCCTTTAGGACCTGAGCGATCAAGCGCTCGCTGCGCCCGTCGCCATACACGTCGGCAGTGTCGATGAAGTTGATCCCATCGTCGAGCGCGATCCGCAGGGCATCGAGCGAATCGGCGTCATTGACCGGACCCCAGGCACCGCCGATCGCCCAGGCACCAAAGCTGATTTCTGAAACCTCCCAACCGGTTTTCCCCAGGCTTCTATATTTCACAATCGTCCTCCATTCAACAAATCCACAATGCAGCGTTCCCGTCCAGTATATGGCACCTGCTGCCAAACTGTGATGATTTGTTGCCTGGTGAGGCAGGTCGAGTTAGGATCGTGGCGGCCGTGTGCAGGACGCGGGTTTCACTGCTGGAATCTGGAGGGGGACTTTTGGGTTCGGCACACTACGAATATGGATGTTTTTCTCTTTCCGCCCTTTTTGCATAGAGGGCAACACGCCCGATCCTGACTGAGGAACTGAAGACAAGAAAGGTGTGATTTGCATGAGCAAACCAACAAAACATGGATCCGGGAAAGCAGGGATGCCTCGTCGCGATTTCATGCGGAATGTTGCTGTGGCGATGACCGCAGCCGAAGCAGGCTTTGGCCGGCCGGCGTCTGTCCAATCCCAGGCTGGAACTGTTGCCGCCTCTGCCGGCCGGGAAGTGCGGCGAAGCGCACCGTCCGCGCTCTTCAACGGCATTCAGATGGGCCCGCACACAATCCTCGACGAGGGCATCGAGCCTTGTCTCGATCTGATCCAGGAGACCGCGGGCATTAACGCCGTGCTCACTTACAGCCACGCCTTTCATGGCGATCTGCGCAAGCCGGCCAACGCACTCGCCGGCGACCACGGCAAACCGCCGCGCGTGAATCGCAGCCCGTTGCCCTCCGTTTGGGTCAGACACCACGACCAGTATTTCCGGAACACGCGCCTGCGTATCCGGCCTGTGGATCCGAGCCTCGAATACGCCAACCGAGACCTCTTCGCCGAAATGGTCGAGCCGGCGCGGCGGCGCGGTATGAAGGTCTATGCGCGCATTCTGGAGAGTTCCGGCAGCGCGATTGAAAATTTTGCCGGCGTCGTTACCACCGATGTCTACGGCAACCGTACCCGCATCGGCTGCTGGACGAACCCCGACTACAAGAACTTCTGGTCCGCCGTCGTCGAGGACATGTTCCGCAGCTATGACCTGGATGGATTTCAGTGGGGGGCGGAGCGCATGGGACCGCTCATGAACGTGATTCTGCCCTGGAACGACACACCGCCGACCTGCTTCTGCGAGCATTGCATCGCTCGCGGCAAGGCGAAGGGCATTGACCCCGAGCGCGCGCGCGAAGGCTTCAAGAAGCTTTTTGAATATGTGCGCAAGCTCATGGCGGGAGATCCCAAGCCTCCCGAGGGTGTCTTCACGGTTTTTCTTCGGCACCTCATCCGTTATCCGGAAATCCTGGCCTGGCAGTACCAGTATCGCCTCTCGCGCGAGGAAGTCATGAAGGGGATGTACGACGCCATAAAGGCCGTGAAGCCCACTTCGCAGGTTGGCTGGCATATCGACCACCAGCCTTCGAGCTGGGATCTCGTCTATCGCGCCGAGATGAGCTACGAGGAGATGGCGCCCTACTCCGATTTCATCAAACTCATCCTTTACCACGAGGTGCTGGCGGGGCGGATCCGCTCCTGGTATCTCGAGCGCTTCCAACGAACCATCCTGAGCGAGCTTACTCTTGCACAATCTCTGGATATCTATTATTCATTCTTCGGTTACGACAAAAACGTCGAGCCGAAGGTCGACGAGCTTGGGCGGAAGGGCTTCACGCCGGATTACGTATATCGCGAGACTAAACGCAGTGTGGCCTCAGCGAACGGCAAGACGAAGGTCTACTCGGGAATCGGTTTTGATGTCCCCGGAAGCCCGCCTGACGATCCCGAGAGGATCTATCAGGCAACGTTTAAGGCCTTCGAGGGCGGAGCCGGCGGAATTGTGGTTTCGCGCGAATATGAGGAAATGCGCGTCCCGAACCTCAAAGCAGTCGGGCGCGCAATCCGTGAGCTGGGGACTAAGTGATGCTAATTCTTATAAGCGCCACGACGATAAGACTCTTGATTACTTGCGCCGCCTGAGAGCTGCTTGATCGTTGAAGCAGGGAGACGGCTCATTCATCGAGGTGCGATGATTCGTAGGGATAGCAGGATGTGGATGTGCATTGCCCGCCGGCATGATCCGGGAAGGTCCGCATGAGTTTGTCGCTGGTCGACAGGAGCAATTACTACAGGGGGCTGCTCGTGCTCACGGGCAGGGATAGGATCATCGACCCGCGTGAGCGTGATTTGATGCTTCAAATCGGCAAAATGCTGGACTTCGAAAAACGGTTTTGCGAAGCCGCGATCGACGATTTGATGGTCAATCCTCATCTTATGAAGGAACCGGTGGTGTTTTCCGGCCCCGCTGTTGCCGAGTGCTTTTTCCGGGATGCCGTCAGGTTGGCCCTGGTCGATGGGGAGATCAATCCGCAGGAACTGCGTTGGCTCCGAAGAGTTGCAAAGGCCAACGGGCGCACCGACAAATGGCTCGACTCCATAGTCCAGGGCTTCCCGGCGCAGAAGGACTCTTCCGGACATTCCGAGGCCCTGGAAATCCAGCAATGCCTCTGAAAGATCGATCGCGAACGTGCCACTCAATCCCGGATGATCATTTAAAAACGATGTCGAAGATGTCTTCTACCATGCCTGTTTTGGGATTTTCGATGATCCGGCCGATTTCCTTGCCATCGCGGTAGAAAATGAAACTGGGCACTTTTTCCACATTGAACTCTTCGACATAGTACTTGACGTCCTTGCTTGCCTTCCGCGGCACACCGAAGTATCGGACCGGCACGGTTGTCCCAAGACTATCTATGAGCTTTAGAAAGAGAGGCACATTGTTTCGCGAGTCCGGACACCACAATCCCAGGTACACGTCAATCCTCAGATCGCTGCCGAATTTGGCTTTCATTGCCTCCACCATGTTTGCGGGCGGCTGGAACTTATCGTACTTTTCCCGCCACTCCTGGCCGGCCGCGAGGATTTTCTCTTTTGTCAGCTCCTCCGGTCCCTGTCGGCCGGTCGCGGCGAGCGGAAAAAGCAAGGCAATTCCCATCATGACGATTACAAAGCGACCTGATTTCATCAGTTCCTCCCATTTACGAGAGCAAAAAGACTCGATCCCTTATAAGGCGACAGCTGTACGATTGCCACAATCTTTTTTCTGATCTGTCCCTTCAGTATAACCATTCCTCGGCGGTTTTTCATCTTGCAGAATTCTTTGTAGCTCCAATCGAAACACGTCTGGACCCGCAGAAGTTTGCTCGTATCCATCGCTCCGAGATCGTTAATATTGACGGCGTAAAGGAATTGCAATCCTGGTCTCATGGGGACTACATCGTTATCCTCAAAGAGGGCACCCGCCTCCGGCTCAGCCGCCGGTATCAACAGAATCTTCTGGGACGCTTCAGCTGACATTCACAACGTGACCAGGGTGCGGAGAGCCTGATGATGGGGCGCTTCCTCATTCCACAAGAAGTGACAGGTCGGGCTTGACCATGTTAGAATCTGTCAAATTCCAAAACTGGGAGAATGATTTGCTGAGAAGAACGACAAGCTTGTGGATGATCGGCATATTGATCCTCGGTTGCCTCGGAGCTGCGGCCTGGGCACAGGGAACGAAGAACCCGCCGGCAAAACCAGCCGCGCCGGCAGCTAAAGTTCAATCGCCTGATGCGTTGCTCGATATTAACAGTGCAACGAAAGAGCAGCTCATGAAGCTCCCCGGAATTGGCGATGCTTATTCCGACAAAATCATCAAAAACAGGCCTTATAGAGGGAAAAATGACTTGTTGAACAAGAACATTGTTCCCCAGGCCACCTATGAAAAGATCAAGGACCTGATCATCGCAAAACAGAAGTAGCCCCTGCAGGGTCGCCTTCGAACAAAACGTGATTCACCGATTTTCCTCGCTGCCCGCGGCAACGACCTCGTGCCGAGAAAAAGATGCAACACACGAAGCCGTTTTGTGTGTTTCGCAAGATCTTTGCCTTAAGACAATGAAAAGCAAAAGATCAACGCAGAGGGCGCTGAGGACGCAGAGAAAAGTCATGCAAATGAAAAGATTCCCCTGCGGCCTTTGCGCCCTCCGCGTTGGGGCTTTTGGGTCGCGGATCACGCTCCCTTTGCATCTCGAAAAAAACGCTTGCCAAACCTCCGGCTACGTGTTACATAATGTCACATGACAAATCGTAACACTTTGGCGAGACCGCTCACGGAACTTCAACAGGCCATACTGGACTTCATCTGGGCTATCGGGTCGGCTACAGCAGAGCAGGTGCGGGAAGCCCTGTTTTCCCGGCATCCGCTCAAGGATTCGAGCGTCCGCACGCTGCTGCGGCGGCTCGAGGTGCGCGGGTATCTGAGCCATCGCCTTGAAGGCAAGGTTTTCGTCTACCGGGCAGCGGTGCCCTCGCGCAGCGTGGCGGCGCGGGCGGTCCGGCAGATCATCGAACGCTTTTGCTCCGGATCGGTCGAGCAGTTCCTCGTCGGTATGGTGGACGAAAAAGTGCTCTCGATCGACGAGATTCAGCGCCTGGCCAGGAAGGTGAGGAACGCGAAATGACTGGGCGGCCGGTGATGCAGCCACATCGTATAAGACGGAACCGTCCGTTTTCCTCCTAAGAAAGGAGGCCGCAAATGCTGTCGGATTGGCATGGAACTGTTATCGGCATTATTGTGGATTCGTCCCTGCGTGTCACGCTGGTAGCCGCGCTGGTTGCTCTCATACTCCTTTTGGTTCGCGTGCGCTCCAGCGCCGTGCGCCATGCGGCCTGGACTGCCGTATTGTGTGCGATGCTTCTCATGCCGATCCTGCCGTACTGCATTCCTGCTATAACGATTCCTGTCCCGATGCCATCGGCACACACCGACGCGACGGCAGTTATTTCTGAATCAGGACCGCCGGTGCCTGTTGCAGAAAATCAAGAGGCGCTTGCACCGGCCTTGGGTGCCGCGAACCCGCAGGCCATGGACATTAATCCTCCTTCCGATCCCGCACCAATCTGGCTGGCAGTGATTCTGATCGCATATGGCATGGGCCTGATCCTGCTGGCATCCCGGCTGATCATGGGCTGGCGCTCCATGATCCGACTCACGAGAACCAGCCGGCAAACCGCCCTTGATGCGGAGATGCAACCAAGGTCGCCATCCCAGCGCATTTCTATTCTCGAATCCGAGCAGGTTGCCACGCCGGTGACTGTCGGAGTTTTGTCTGCCGGTATCATCCTTCCTGTCGGATGGAGGCTCTGGTCCGAAGAAAAACTCCGCGCCGTGCTGGCTCATGAACTGGCCCACATCCAGCGTCGCGACCCGCTGATCAGCCTGCTTGCTTATGCGAACCGCTGCATCTTCTGGTTCCACCCGCTCGCCTGGTGGCTGGAGCGAAAACTGGCGGCTACGGCCGAGCATGCCTGTGATGATGCGGCCGTGCGCGCAATCGGCAAAGCACCCCAGTACGCCCAAGTCCTGCTCGACATGGCGATTGCGGTGCGCCGCCGCGGCGGCCGTCTGGCCTTGCAGGGTGTCGGCATCGATGGCAGCGGCCTGCTCAGTCAACGGATCGACCGCATCCTGCGCGGCGATTTTTCAAGGAGATGTCCGCGATGCGCAAAATCATGGTCGCTCTGGGATGTGCCGCTACCATTTTCCTGGTTGTAGCCTGCCGGCAGCAGCTGCCGGCACCGGCGGCCCTGCAGGAGGACCCGAAGCGTGCAGAGGAGCTGGCCCATCAGAAAGCCCGGAGTGACTTCTACAAGTCTGCCAGAGAAATGACCCCCCAGCAGGTTGCCGAGCTCGAGGCTACCGTGAAGAAAAATCCGGAAGATCTCATTTCACTGGAAAAGATTCTGGTGTTCTATGCGCCGATCAGCGAGGAGGTGAAAGGAGAAAAAGAGAAGTGGGCGCCCATTTGTGCACAGGTGATCGGCGAGCAAGAGTGCATCGCCGCGCGCCGGCCGCACATCCTCTGGCTGATCGAACATCATCCGGAGCACAGGATGGCAGGCGAGTGGGGAGTGAGGATGTTCCCGACCTCGCTTGATCCGCTTCCGGATCCGTCCGGCTATGCGGCAGCCAAGAAACTCTGGATCGAGAAAACTTCCAAGCCGGATGCAAGTGTTGCAATTCTCAAAAACGCCTCCTATTTCTTTGAGGCATCCGACAAACCCCAGACTGAAAAACTGCTGCTGCGCCTGCAGGCTCTCGATCCCAAGGGAGGCTATTCCTATTCGCTCGGCAGGCTCTACGCTTTCGTCCTTGTGGGCGCGAACTCATCCATGCCGCTGAACGTTGTCCGCACGGTCAGCGCCGCGGATGCAAAAAGCCCGTACGCTCAGGAGATTCGCAAAAAGCTGGCGGAATCCACCGATGCGGATCTGCTCGGCACAACAGCAAGCTATCTGCAGATTACCAGGCAGTTGTCTCTGGAGGAGAAAATCGGTTTCGATCCCGTGGCCTTGGGTAAAGCCTACCAGGAACGAGCCATGCAGCTGAATCCCCAGTCAACGCAGGCGCGTTATGCTGTGAGGCAGGACCGTGCCATGAGCCAAGGCCAGCGGATGGCAGAAATGTTGCGGAAGGTCCCGAAGGAAGCCCAATATCAAACGGTTGCAGCGCTTCCTGAAGCCGAGCGCTTCGCTTCCCTGCCCAACCTGGCCATGAGTGCGTATGAGGAGGGGAGTAGGCTGGACTATTACAAGCATGACACCGTGGGCGCCAAGGCCGCCTGGGAACGCGCACGGAAGTATGCCCAGGATGCACTACAGCTGGCGCCTAAATTCCGCGATAACCCAGACTATGGCAAGGCTGTTTATATGGGCAATATCGTGCTCGGCCTGGTCACATTCAGGGAAGGCAACAGGCAAGGTGCCGTCCGCCACATGCTGGCGGCCTCCCATGCACCCGCATTCGAAGATGTGGATTATTACGTGATGTATCACCAGAAACTGACCGGATACCTCCTCAAATATGGGGAACGGGAATCGGTGATCGAGTCTCTGGAGCGGATCGCGCCGTTGGCAAACGCCTCGAACAAAGCCTATCTGCTCGAATCTGCCGACAAGATCCGCAAGGGTATTCGGCCTCTCTGGTACCCGCGTGACGATGCCAATCGAGAAGAAGGCAAGGGCGCGCAGACGCGCTCCCCAAAATCCAACTGAAACAAATACTGGCGGGCAATCCCCCAAACGGTTGAGTGCCTGGCCTGGAGACCTGCTCTCATTTTCCATACACACGGTTTCCGAAGGTGGAAAAAGTCATTGGCATGGGACGGAATCCTGATTCAGCGCCGAAGGCGCGGCAGTTCATAGACCCGGCCGTGAGGCCGGGGAAGGAGAGAGGAAGTTTATGAGCGCCGAAGGCGCGGCACAAAACTGCCGAGATTATATTGGATGTGCCGGCCCTGCGGGCCTCATTTTCGATCGTGCCCTGACCCCGCGCTGACGCACGGGGCTATGCACTGCCGGCGCTTCGCGCCTGCTGCAAGTCGAAGGCTTGAAATCAGCTTGATCATGCCCCTTCTCCTCGCATTGCTTCGTCCCTGCGTCGGACTTGCCATCCCATATAGATCTGTTGTGGTTATGGTCAGGATAACAAAGCAAATTCGGAATTCAGGATAAATGCTTCCCATGCTCCCTTCTGCTACGGTGCTGCCCAGATCCGACTCTGATCCAGTCCCGGTTCCGCAGCAGGGGCCAGGCCCGTTGGCAGGATCTGGCGAGCCAACGAGCATAATTATGTTCCATGCGAGTTCTTTGGGGAATATGATGCCCCTATTAGCGCGGGGGCACATATGTCGAGTTTTCCGCGGTGCCTGACCAAGACGCTTTCTGCAATCCTGCTTGTGATCTGCTGCACCGATGGTCTTACAAAGCTGGCTGCCCAAGTGAACCTCTCTCAGGCCATTGCCAGCCGGGAACTGGAAATCTATGCGAAAGCCCGATCTGTAGTCGACATGACCTTCGACGAATTGTTCCGGGCTTTTCCGGGAGAGTGCAGCGACTTGGAATTTGATGACAATCAGGAGGGACTTCCTCTTCTTTTGCGGCAGGTAGGCGACAGGGTGGCAGCGCTCGTTCGCGACATTCCCAATACTACCTCGAGAGCAGGTTCGGCGTGAGCGATTACGCAATAACCTGACGGTCGTTGACTCATCCACACAGACATACAACTACCTGGTACTGCCAGGCATCTCGAGACTATGGGAAGAAATCAGGACCGACACTAAAGGCCGTCCCCTCGAAGTTGGCAACACGCAGGATTCCTTCTGTATGACTTCAGGTTTTGCAGGCCTCACCCTTTTTTTTCATCCGGGATCTCTATCCGGCTCCCGTTTCCGCCTTTTAGGCAGGCAGCGCTCGGAACCCAACGCCTACCAGATTGCCTTTGCGCAAAGGCCGGAAAGCAGGCAGCCCGCGGGCAGACTGGAGACGCCCCTAATGTTGACGCCCACATTGATCATGTATCAGGGATTGGCCTGGGTGGATCCCCAAACCCATCAATTATTGCGGATGAGAACGGATCTGCTGGCGCCAAGGAGGGATGTGTATCTGGCCAGGCAAACTACGGAAATCTGGTACGGCGAAGTACACTTCACCTCGAACTCGCAGGCGTTTTGGCTGCCGCGTGAAGTTCTGGTTACCCTGGAGTGGAACGGGCAGGTATACAGGAACCGCCACCGCTATTCGGATTACCTGGTGTTTTCCGTGGAGAGCCAGGACAAACTCGTGCAGCCGAAAATCAAAAAATGACCAGGACGATCAAGGCACCACCACCAGAGACAGGGTGCAGACGGGCCCCCAATCATTCATAACGTGGCCAGGACGCCACGCACATAGCCGATCGATTCGGCGGAACCCGGCAACGGATCCTTTTCGTCCTTTTCAAACTCCAGGCTTACGGTTCCAGCATAACCTGTCCTGATCAAAGCTCGCAAAAAACCGGGTATATCAATCACACCTCGGCCCATCTCGCAGGTTGTTCCTTGTTCTGTGGCCGCAGTGACGTCCTTGATGTGGACGTTGATAAGGCGGTCGGCAAAGCGCACGGCTTCTGCGGCCGGATCAATCCCCGAGCGTTGGGTATGTCCCACATCAATGCACAAGCCGATGCGGCGGTCGAGACTCCGGATTTTTTCGTAGGCACTCTCAGGCGTGGGATACACCTTGTCCGTCGGGCCATGATTGTGGACGGCGAGGCGGATGTTGTAGTCCTTGACGAGCGTGTTCACGAGTGGCAGGAACTCATGGTTTGGTACGCCGACGATGATACCCATGCCCGCGGCCTTGGCGTAGTCGAATGCCTGCCGCGTCTCGTCCTCCGTTCTCATATAAATAACGCCGCCGGCGTAAAGATCGAGCCCCGCGGCTTTGACCTTGGCGACAGTAGTCTTGATTTCATCGGCAGTCGCCTTGAGCGACAAGTGGAAGTCCTTGAAGGAAATGCGCTTCAGACCGAGCCGCCGGGTCATGGCCAGGGTCTCATCCAAGCCGAAAGCCCGGAACGTATACGAGGCCATGCCGAGTTCAAACTTCGGCGCGACTTTTTGAGGCTTCGTTCCTTGAGCTAAAGGACTACCTGAGACGACTCGGCCCATGAGCGCAGCCGAGCCCAGGCCTGCCCCCAGCCCGGTACCCGCCGCCCGGAAGAACGCCCTGCGTGTCGATTTTTTCATATGAATCCTTTCTACTGCGGTTTGGGTCATGTCGTCGGCAGAGTCCAGGGTTTACGATATTCCCGGCTGACGAGAGCCTGAGCCTCCGGATCGCCAACGATTTTTTCAGCGACCGGATCCCACCTGACGCTGCGCCGCAGGCGCACGGCGATGTTGGCGAGGTGAGGTGTGGTGATGGATTTGTGACCGACCTCAACATCAGCCGTGGGGTTCTTCCGCGCCTTGACGCAGTCCACGAAATTCCTGACATGTTCGAGGTGAAAATCTCCCGCTGAGGGCTGGCGCGGAGTGGGCATCATGCGGGCGATCCGCTCGGATTGCCTCAACCGGTCAGTTTCGGGATAAACTTCCCAGCCGCCGCGATCGACGACGAGAATGCCGTTTTCGCCGTGGAATTCGCAGCCGTGCTCGCGCTGCCACGGTCCGATGCCGCAACCGATCATGTGCTCCCAGACCAGGGAGAAGCTTGGGAACTCGATGATGGATTGCTGTGTATCGGGAGTCTCGCTGATATCGTTAGGGAAACCGTATTTGCCTCCGATCGCCATCGCACCACGCGGCTCTTCCCCCATGGCCCACATGACGACGTCGACCATGTGGGCGCCCCAGTCTGTCTGCAGGCCGCCCGAGTAGTCCCAGAACCAGCGGAAATTGTGATGGACGCGCATCCGGTTGTAAGGCCGCTGCGGGGCCGGGCCGAGCCACATGTCGTAATAGAGTTCAGGCGGCGGGACTTCATCCGCGGGATTGCCAATGTCCCCCTTCCAGTCGAGGTAAGCCCAGGCGCGCACCATCCGGATCTTGCCGAGCTGGCCGCCCTTCACAAATGCCACGGCGTTTTTGAAGTGGGTTGCGCTGCGCTGCTGCGTTCCTACGGCAACAACCCGGTCGTGCTTGCGCGCGGCGGTCACCATGGCTCTTCCTTCGGCAATCGTGGTGGCCAGCGGTTTTTCGACGTAAACATCCTTGCCCGCCTGGCAGGAGAGAATCGTGGCCAGTGCGTGCCAATGATCTGGAGTGGCTACGATGACGGCGTCGATGTCCTTGCGGTCCAGAATCTGGCGGAAATCCCTGTAGCCGTCGGGATTTTTGCCGCGCGCGTCAGCGACCATTTTGACACCTTCGGCGAGGTGCTTGTCGTCGACGTCGGCGATGGCCGGACAGTCGACGGAGGCAATCCTGAGAAATGCGCCGAGATCGGCTTTGCCCTGCCCGCCACTGCCAATCAGGGCTACGCGGATCCTGTCGCCGGGAGCCGTAGTCCTCTGACGGGCATCAAACGCCGCCGCTTTGCCCAGGCCGGCCATGGCCGCAGTTGCAGCGGCGGTAGTCTTTGCCGTGTTGCCGAGGAATTTGCGCCTGGTCATGTCTCTCATGGAGGACCTCCTGCGCACAGGGTAATGGGTATGAAATGCAGGCGCAAGTACGAAATTGCTAGAGATGATGCCGATTTCAGGGTACTATTTCAGCCTTTTGCGCTCGCATATAGCGCCCCGGAAACTGTTACAAAACTTATACAAAAGATCTAAGGATCAAGTGCGATAACAATTATGGGTAAGTTCGATTTACGAGAGGAGTTTTAATGAGCTTTGAACGACATCCGAAAGGAACGCACGCGCGTGTCCTGCTTACGTCGGTGTTTGGCCCCTTTGCCCAGGACGATGAATACGGCAGCCGGGTCATCAATCCCGTAGAGTTGTATCACAACCAGGTAACCCGCGTTCAGGGACCCTTTTCCTTGCGGATGTTTCACCGCTCCTGGGGAATCATGATGATCCAGGAGAATATCGCCGCGCCCTCAACTCTGCTCGATTTTCCCACCCTGGAACAATTCACGCAGCAGATCCGGAACCATGAGTATGATATCATTGGCATCACCTCCATCATCCCCAACATCGGCAAAGTCCGAAAAATGTGCGAGCTGATTCGCACCCACCAGCCAGGCTGCACAATCGTCGTCGGCGGGCATATAGCCAACCTTTCCGATGCTGCCGAGCGCTTTGACGCGGATCACATCGTGAAGGGAGAAGGAATTTCCTGGTTCCGCCGCTTCCTTGGCCAGAACGAGTCGGAGCCCATTCGGCACCCGGAGATCTTTTCCGGATTCGGCGGCCGCACGATGGGTGTAAAGCTATCGCACGCGCCCAAACACACTGCCGCTACGCTGATTCCCTCCGTGGGTTGCCCGATGGGCTGCAACTTCTGCTGCACCTCTGCGATGTTCGGCGGCAAAGGCAATTTCGTAAACTTCTTTGATACCGGCCGCGAACTCTACGAGATCATGGCCCGCATGGAAGAGCGCATGGGAGTTCGGTCGTTCTTTGTCATGGACGAGAACTTTTTGCTCCATCGGAAGCGGGCCCTCGAGCTGCTGGAACTGATGAAGAAGCATGAAAAGTCTTGGGCACTCTACGTTTTTTCCTCCGGCCGGACTATTCAGTCCTATTCCATGGAGGAACTGGTCGGGCTGGGAATTTCGTGGATCTGGATGGGACTGGAAGGGGAAGATTCCAGCTATGCCAAGCTCCGGAATATTGACACCCGCGAGCTGGTCCGCGACCTGCATGCCAACGGGATCCGGGTGCTTGGATCCAGCATCATCGGGTTGGATAACCACACGCCGGAAAATATCGACAGCGTGATCGATTATGCCGTGGCTCACGAAACGGATTTCCACCAGTTCATGCTGTACACGCCGATGCCCGGGACTCCTCTCCACGCCGAACATCATGCCAAAGGAACGCTGCTTCCGGAAATTGACCATGCCGACATTCATGGGCAGCTGGCATTCAATTTTGTGCACCCGCACATTTCCCGCGAAGATTCCGGTAAGTTCCTGCTGCGCGCCTTTGAGCGGGACTATGCAGTCAATGGTCCCAGCGTATTGCGCATCGCCAGGACTTTGCTCGAAGGATTAAAACGACACAAGAATCACCCTGAGAAAAGAGTCCGCGAACGGTTCCGCCATGAATCCCAGGCTATGGCATTCGGGTATGCGGGGGCTCTCTGGGCTATGGAGCGTTACTTCTGTGACTCCAATGCGCCGCTGACGGGAAAAATCCGGCAATTGAGGGCTGACTTTGGCCGGGAATTGGGTCTTGCATCCAGGATCGCATCCCCGGTCATCGGCAGGTTTGTCCTTCAGATGATTCGCCTCGAAGAACGACGTCTCAACCGGGGCTGGACCTATCAGCCTCCCATGTTCGTGGAGAAGCGAAATTGGGAGCGCCTGGCCCGGCCGATGGAATCGCCTGCTCTGGAGCCCGTTCCTCAGGCACAGTAAGCCGGCTGTAGCTTTTTGGGCTATAGGCTGTTAGCAAAAAAACTGTATGCTTGATGCTCTGGCTAACAGCCTACAGCCTAAAATGCTAAAGCCTAGGAATGCCCGAGGATGGGGTGGGGCTGATAAGACTCGGCGAGCATCTTCAGCTCTTCGGCATCCAGCTTCAGACTCAAGGCCGCGACTGCATCATCGAGGTGCTGCAGTTTGCTGGCACCGATGATTGGGGCGGTAATATCGGGCTGATGAAGGATCCACGCCAGTGCGACATGAATGTTTGAGACGCCACGTTTTGCGGCGATCTTGGTGACTCGATTCACGATGGCGAAATCCGAATCCTGGTAGTACATTTTTTGGCCGTAGTCATCGGTCTTTGCCCGCAGGGTGTCACCAAAATCCACCTTCCGCCGATCCCCGGCCAGGAAACCGCGCGCCAGCGGACTCCAGGGGATGAGGCCGATACCCTCCGTGCGGCAGAACGGAATCATTTCCCGTTCCTCTTCCCGATAGATCAGGTTGTAGTGGTTTTGCATGGTCACGAATCGGGTCAATCCCAGGCGATCTGCGGCATAGAGCATCTTGGCAAATTGCCAGGCGAACATCGAGGACGCGCCGATGTAAAGAGCTTTGCCCGCTTTCACGATGTCATGAAGCGCGCAGAGCGTTTCCTCGATCGGGGTTTCATAGTCGAAACGGTGAATCTGATATAGGTCGACATAGTCGGTTCCCAATCGCCTCAGGCTGTCATCGATCGCATGCATGAGATGTTTGCGAGACAACCCTCGCTGATTCGCATCGTCGCCCATCGGCCAGAATACCTTGGTAGCAATCACGACCTTGTCCCGGGACGGGCCAAAATCCCGCAGGGCCCGTCCCAGCACTTCTTCGCTGGTGCCGAGCGAGTACATGTCCGCGGTATCGAAAAAATTGAAACCCAGCTCCAGCGCGCGGCGGATGAACGGCCGGCTCTCTTCTTCATCGAGAATCCACTCCCGCCACCGTTTTGAACCATAGGTCATTGCTCCCAAACATAGCCGCGAAACCTTCAACCCCGTTGATCCGAGCCGCACATATTCCATTTTACAATCCCCTTGATTAAGCGCCGTTGGCATCTGTTCTCATAACTTGAAATAATGAAATTATCGCAATTCCGAAGGGGTGTGCAATCCGGAATTCGCAAATCTTCCGTTCTTGCTCAGAACCTCCCAAGGCATAAATTCGTACTAATGTTTGTGGCGGCTGTCTGGTTCGTGTTGCCGGTTGGTTTTGCGCCTGGCACAGGGAGAGGGGAATCCCATGGCTCAGCTCTGGCAAGATCTTCGTTTTGGCGTTCGGATGTTGTTGAAGCACCCGACTTTGTCCATCATCGCCATTTTGGCTTTCGCATTAGGCATCGGACTCACGACCACGGTATTCAGCGTCGTCAATGGCGCCCTTTACAAAGGGCTCCCGTTTGACGAAGCCGATCGTCTGATCACCCTCGTGAACTCTAATCCGGAGCGCAACATCCAGCGTTCACCTGTGAGTATTCACGATTTTGTTATTTGGCAGGAGCGCCAGAAGGTGTTCGAGAGCCTCGGCGCATGGGGGATCGCTGCGATCAACCTGGCCCGGGATGAAGGCCGTCCGGAACGCTATAGCGCCGGAGTTTTCAGCGTCGGCGTCTTCCAGGCATTGCGTGTAAAACCGATCCTAGGCAGAGTTTTTCGCGAGGGGGAAGATCGACCAGGCACCGCGCCGGTGATTATCCTCGGTTATGACGTTTGGCGCGACCGCTTCGGAAGCTCTCCGGACGTTGTTGGCAAAGCGGTTCGCGCCAATGGCGGCAACCGCACGGTCATCGGGGTCATGCCGGAACGGTTCGCATTTCCCAACCGCGAGCAGATGTGGATCCCGCTCGAGGTGAATCCGCTGGCAACGAAGCGCGGCCAAGGCCCAAACTATTACCTGGTGGCGCGCCTCCGAGACCGAGTGTCGATCAGGGAGGCCAATGTTCAGGCCACAGCGATCGCCGCCCAGCTGGAAAAGGAATATCCCGAAACGAACCGTGGCGTGAGATCCACGGTCATGCTCTATACCAGGGGTGCCTTCGGTCCGGAAATTTTCGCCATTCTCTACACCATGTTGGGCGCCGGAATTGGTGTGCTTTTAATCGCCTGCGTGAATGTGTCGAATCTGCTGCTTGCGAGGACCTCGCTGCGGATGCGCGAGGTGGCCGTCAGGGTGGCGATGGGCGCTCGACGAAGCCGTGTCATCCTGCAGCTGCTTACCGAGGCCCTGATCCTGGCCCTGGCAGGTGCCGCCTTGGGCATGCTCTTCAGCGCGGGCGCCATGGCATGGTTTTTGAGTGCGATCACTGCGGATCCTCCCCCCTTCTGGATTACCTTCGAAGTCGATATCCGCGTGATGTTGTTTGTTGTCGCTATTACCCTGGGCGCCAGCATTTTGTCGGGAGTGATTCCGGCATTGCAGGCGACCAGCACGAATATTGTCGAGATATTGAAGGATGAAAGCAGGGGATCCACTGGCTTCCGAATGGGAAGGTTCAGCGGCGCGCTGGTGGTGGGTGAGGTGGCCGTATCCTGCGGCCTGCTAATCGGCGCCGGACTCATGATCAAAAGCGTTGTGCAGTTGAAGACCCTTAACCTGCCTTTCGCGGTCAAGAACATTTTTACGGCGCGCATCAATCTGCCGCGACTCCAGTACCCCGATATCGCGAGCTGCATTCGTTTTTACGAGCAGCTGCTGCCGAAGCTGGAGCAGATCCCTGGCGTGGAGGCTGCGACCCTATCGGACGGGCTTCCTGCCGCTGGGAACGGCACCGTCGCATTGCAGATGGAAGGCAAGGCCTATGCCCAGGATCATGACTACCCGGTTGTGCGCGAAGGGATTGTAACGCCCGGCTATTTCCAGACTTTCCAGACCAGGCTGCTGCAAGGCAGGGACTTTGCCGCCTCGGACCGTCCCGGGCATCCGGCGGTGGCCATAGTAAATGCCAGTTTTGCCCGCACTTATTTCCCCGGCATGAATCCGCTGGGACGCCGCTTCCGCAAAGGTCGCGGGGTTGCGACCAATGAATGGCTTACTGTGGTGGGAGTCGTCCCCGACATGCTGATGCAGGGTCTGGGGAACAACGATCAAAGCCCGGCAGGCTACTACATCCCGATCGCACAAAGCGATGTAACCAATTTTGTCAGCATCGCTTTGCGGACTCGCGGCGAACCTGCGGCCATGACTCCTGAGGTTCGCAACGCCGTTGTTTCTCTGGATAAGGATCTTGCTCTCTATCAAGTGCTTTCCATGGAGCAAGTGATCCGCGTGCAGTCTTGGTTCTACACCGTCTTCGGCACGTTTTTCATGGCGTTTGGCTGCATTGCCTTGTTTCTGGCCGTGGCGGGTCTTTACGGCGTGATGTCGTTTGCCGTATCCCAAAGAACGCGGGAGATAGGCATTCGCATGGCATTGGGTGCACAGGGTATGCAGCTCGTGCGCCTCACGATGAGGAGAGGCATGTCCCAGCTTGCGCTGGGCCTCGGGATCGGCTTTATCCTTGCCTTGTTCGCCGTCGGCCCGTTGCAGCCCATTCTGTACAAGGTGGATGCGCATGATCCCTTGGTGCTGGCCACGGTCTTGGCGGCGCTCGCCGCTGCGGGGCTGCTGGCAAGCTTCATCCCGGCCCATCGAGTCACGAGAATCGACCCGGTAATGGCTCTGAATGTCGAATGACCGGGATTGCACACATTGGTGTGCATCCGCTCCAGAGATGTTAGATTGCTACAAAAGTGCAAAAGCAGCCACGAAGAACACCCGTCCAGATACTGTCCGCAATCGAGCACTTGTTGTCCCATAGGCGGACGATGGGCCTCCTGCGCTCAACCTGCGGCAGAACGATATTGGCAAGGCGCGGTTCCAGTGGAGCTGTTAGTTGTTGATTTTGCGGAATTTGTGGCATTGAAGATCCGCCAAGTCCACTTTCGGTTTCTGCGCTTCCAGATAATGGCTCTGGCATGGGTATTGCCTTCCCTTATTGGCCGCTCAAGGCAATTTTGCCGGATGAGCCACCGCATTAATCCCGAAGCCCGGGGGTAACATGAAACGCAAAGAATGTATGCGAGACACCTTTCCGGCTCCGCCGAGCCCGGAATACTGGAGCAATAAGGCCAACGAAGGATGGAAGCTGGTTGCCGCCGAATGGGAACGGGATGCCGGGTCCGCGGGTTCCGACTCTCCCTGGGTCGAAGAAATTCCCTATGGGATGAAAGTCGGATCGGATTGTTTGCACCTGGTGGAGAATCCCGAAGAGAAAGATACCCTCATCTTCATGCTGGAGATGATTGTCGCGGATAAACCATTTTCCGAAGTCGCAGAATGTGTCAATGCCCGTGGATTCCGGGCTCGATCCGGCGCCAAGTGGACCCAGGTCGACATTTTCAACCTTACGCCGCGCTTGGTCGAAGTAGCCTCGCGCATCTATCCGACCCACGACTGGTCTGAGCGCAGAAAAGGCATCTTCAAGCTCGTGCGCCAAAGGTGACCCTGCCCTTCGGATTGATAGTCGAGATGAACAAAGGGTCAAACGGAGAGGCGAAGACACCCTCCCTTGCCTTGCTCCGTCAGGCCTTCTTCTGCAGTTTCCTTCTCGCCTGGATTGATATCTGTGCGCCAATCGGATAAGAATCAGTTGTGCAGATGTACGAATCTACTTCACATGCATTTTTCGGTTGAGGGAAGGCCCATGAACGAAACCGCACTGGAGAGATTTCTTCGCTATGCCAGGATCGACACGCAGTCCGCTGAGGATGCCAAAACCTACCCAAGCACGGAAAAGCAGCGGGATCTGCTGAAGCTGCTCGAAACTGAGATGAATGGGCTGGGGCTGAAAGATGTCACGATGGATGAATATGGCTACGTTATGGGCACCTTACCGGGCAATCTGGCGCCGAATCACCCGGCATCCGGAAATGTGCCTGTCATCGGCTTGATTGCTCACGTGGATACCTCGCCCTCGACGAGCGGGAAGGACGTGAAACCTCAGGTGTTCGAATATAAAGGCGGAGACATCGTGCTTCCCGGAGACCCGAGTGTCGTTATTACCGTCGCGGAGAATCCGGAGTTGCTCTCCAACATCGGGCGCCCTATCGTGACTTCGGATGGCACAACTCTTCTGGGCGCGGATGACAAGGCGGGCATCGCCATTATCATGACGGCGGCGCAGAACCTGCTGGCCAATCCCGCTCTTCCCCATGGGGATATCCGGATCTGTTTCACCCCGGATGAAGAGGTTGGGGCTGGAACGAAATACTTCGACATCCGGCAGTTCGGCGCCAGATTCTCGTACACCGTAGATGGCGACAAACTGGGCGAGTTGAACAAGGAGACTTTCAGCGCCAACCAGGCCATCATCACCATCCACGGACGCAACATCCACCCCGGGACCGCGAAAGGCATTATGATCAACTCCATCCGCGCTATGGGCGAAATCATCGTGAGAATGCCCAAGGATATTGCGCCTGAGACGACCGAAGGATACGAGGCATATATTCATCCGCACGCTCTCGAGGGCGCTGAAGCCAAGTCGACGCTGAAAATCCTGCTTCGGGACTTCCACACGCGGGGGCTGGAGGTTCTCGAGAGCAAGCTGGAGCAGATTGTCGCTGAAGTGCAGGCATTGTATCCGCGGACAAAGATCGAGCTCAAAATCATCGAACAATACCGGAACATGAAAGATTACATGGGCAGCGATGCGCGCCTCCTCGATTGTCTTTGGCAGGCGGCGGTGCGCGCCGGACTCGCGCCGAAGTGGAAGCCGATCCGCGGGGGCACGGATGGGTCGCGGTTAACAGAACGGGGATTGCCCTGCCCGAATATCTTTACCGGCGGCGCGAACTTTCATGGGCCCACCGAATGGCTTTCGGTCTGCGGGATGGAGAAATCGGTAGAGACGGTCGTCAACCTCATGCAGGTGTGGGTTGAGAAATGCTCGCAGTAAACCGGCAGCCACAAAAGGCAAAAGACCAACGCAGAGGGCACAGAGGGCGCAGAGAAAAGTCGTTCAAAATCAACAGATTCTCTGCGGCCTCTGCTTCGAAAATTTATGGGGCACCAATAACCTATTCAGGGTAAAGCACAGCTATGGCATCGATCCCGCGGCTGGGTGAGAATCGATGAGACCGGGAAATGAAGGTTCAGTTAGGTGACAAAGCCCTCCCTGTCAATGGATCGAGGTGGTAATACCCTGCAATGGAGGTAGCCGACGTATGCAGACAATCTGCTCCGCGTGCTCGACGTCAAACAATAGTTGTATAGTCGGCAACAGTCGTGGGTTCGTAGCGGCCACCAGGTCAGACTGTTCCGCGAGCTTAATGCATCACAGAAAGTACGACCTTCGTCCATCGCAGACCTTATACGCTATATAGTATATCATCTTCATGCGTCATTGGGTGCGCCCCGGCGCATGGGAGACTGTTCCGAAAATGACTCAGTGGGGTGCCAATTGATTCGATCGTTTCTGCGCCACCCTTTCAGGGCTTACAATCTCCGGCCCCCAAACCCAGGGCTTACGCCCATAAGCGCTAACTTAATGCGTTCTCAATTAAGAAAAGTGGATTCAGCGCTCTGTTTTCCGAATTTTTCACTCGTTTTTGGCCAAAAAACGCAAAAAATGAGCCTCATTCCTTTGCGTCATACCGTTAAGTTAGCGCTTATGGGCTTACGCCCTGGGCTGTGCTGCTCCGCCCTTTCAGGGCTATGCGCTGCACGGCCATGAAAACCGCAAGGATTACGGCTGCAAAATCCCGAAGGGCTGAGCCTTGCACGGCCGTGAAAATCCCAAGGATCACGGCTGCAAAACCCCGAAGGGGTGGCGCAGCAAAGCCCAGGGCGTGAGCCCTGGGAAGCCGGCATCGAGCGGTAAGAGCCCTGGAAGGGCGGCACAGGAAACCTGCGGCGAGAGCGCAACATTTTCATGCGTCAGGGGTGCGCCCCAGGCGCATGGAGGACTGTTCCGAAAATAGGCGGAGCCTTTGGAATGCGGCGGCATGACGCCGCTTTGAAGCCTAACAAAGCGGCGTCATGCCGCCGCACTCCAAGGCGCTTCGCGCAATGGTTGTGCTTTTCATGCGCTTGGGTGCGCCCCGGCGCATGTGGGACTGCGTTGAGGTTTTTAGGTTGCGGATAATCCGCACCGTGTGTTTCGCGGTTTCTAGATAAGCGGCGTGACGCCCGGAACCGCCGCGGGATCCACGGGATTGGGGCCGAATTCGTACTTCGCCGGCGACAGGTCAAGTTTGGACGAGTTCATCGCCCATTCCCAGGAGATCGCCCGGCCGGTGTAGGCGCTCATCCGCCCGATGATCGCGCACATCGTGCTCTCAGCGATCTGGCGCCCTTCGTTGAGCGGCTTGCCCTTGCGGATCGACGCGATCAGATCGGCGTGCTCCTGCACGTAGGGATTTGTTTCTTTCTCCTCGAACTTCCAGGGCTTCTCTCCCGTGATCTCGCCCTGAGCTCGAGGGCTACGCCCTTCGTGCCGACAATCCGCTCTTCGACGCGTTCGGCGCAGCCTTTGGTCTGCCGGCACATGCTAGCCACGCGGACGCCGTTCGGATACTCGAACTCGACGAAGAAGTGGTCGAAGATGTTGCCGTACTCAGGGGCCACGCGCACCTGGCGGCCGCCCATGCCCATGATGTTCTTCGGCATCGCCCCGATCGCCCAGTTGACGACGTCGATGTTGTGGACGTGCTGCTCGACGATGTGATCGCCCGAGAGCCAGGTGAAGTAGAGCCAGTTGCGGCACTGCCACTCCATCTCGGTCATGTTCGGCTCGCGCTTCCTGACCCACAGATCGCCCATGTTCCAGTAACACTGGGCGGCGACGATCTCGCCGATCTGGCCGTCCTGGATGCGCTTCATCATCTCGAGATAGCGCTTCTGGTGGCGCCGCTGCGTGCCGGCGACGATGGCGAGGCCTTTCTGTCTGGCCAGATCGGACGAAGCGATCACCGAGCGGACGCCCACGGGTCCACCGCGACGGGCTTTTCCATGAACACGTGCTTGCCGGCCTCGACCGCCGCCTTAAGATGGATCGGGCGGAAGCCGGGGGGCGCCGCGGTGACGATGAGGTTCACATCCGGACATGAGCACACACCGAGGTAGTTGTCGAAGCCGGTGAAACAACGGCTGGCCGGCACGTTGACCCGGTCCGGGAATGTTTCCTTGAGTTTCTTGAGAGCACTCTCCACCCGGTCGGGCACGAGGTCGCCCAGCGCAACCACCTCGACTCCGGGGGCGGCATTGAGGCAGTCGATAGTGGCCCCGGTTCCCCGACCGCCACAACCGATGACTCCTACCTTAATCGCATCGGTACCGAGGGCAAAGAGCCCAAGACCGCCGGGAATAACCGTGGCAGCTGAAGCTGTGGCTGCGGTCTTGACGAAGTCGCGTCGACTCACACGCAAATTATTCAGCTCACCCATAATTATTCTCCCTTCAGAACTGATCGCAGGCACGGTAGGCGTCGATGACCGCCTGCTCGCCCTCCTTGCCGGGCTTGCTTTGGCCATGCTCCATGCACAGCACGCCCTGATACCCCTTGGCATGGATCCACTGGAAGACGTTCCGATAATTGATTTCGCCGGTGGTCGGTTCGTTTCGCCCCGGATTGTCGCCGATGTGGAATGCGGCGATTTCATCCCAGGCTGCCTCGATGTTGGGGATGAGGTTGCCTTCGGTGATCTGCTGGTGGTAAAGGTCGTCCACGATCTTGCAGGAGGGGTTGTTCACAGCCTTGCAGATTGCGTAGGCCTGGGGAATTTTCGTCAAAAACAGGCCGGGGTGGTTCTTTGGATTGAGCGGTTCGAGGACGAGCACGAGACCCGCGGGTTGGCAGAGATCCATGCAAGCCCGGAGGTTATCGATTACGTTTGCGGTCTGGTAGTCCCAAGCCAGGCTTTCGTCGTAGCGTCCCGGCACAACCAGGGCCTGTTTGCATCCGGTGCGCTGCATGGTCTCGATGCCCTGGCGCATTTTCTGAAGCAGCATATCGCGGATATCCTGATCGCGCAAAACGTAGCTCTTCTTGGAAAAATCGGCGTAGAGCACAAAGGGGCCAAGGGTCAGCCCGCGCTTGGACAACTCGCGTGCAATGAGTTCCTGCTGCTCTGCAGGCCGGTTCATGATCCCGTTATCGAACATGGCGCCAAAGCCCTGGTCTGCGACGAACTGGATCTGAGCGGCGAGGTCCTCGCCTGTGTGGGCCTTGAACTGGCCGAAGCTTGGGGCATATTTGAGCTTGAAGCGGCCGGGTTTGCCTCCAGTGGGCGTGACCGCCTGGATGGCGGCGGCAGCCAGGGGCGGAAGGGCGAGAGCGGTGGCCGCGATCGCGCCTTGAGTGAGGAAATCTCTCCGTTTCACGAGCCGCACCTCCTGATGAAAGATTGGACTTTTCTTATATCACTGAAGAGGACGTCGATGGAAGAAAATCAATCAGCCGAGCGCAAATGCGCGTATCGGGGCGATTTTTGACGATAAGATATTTGCTGCATTTGGGTGCGAAATTTTTTATCCTGACTGCGGTTTATACGGGACGTACCCAAGGAGGAATCATGAGGCATTTCGATAGAATCCTGTTATGTGCTGCAATCGCGATCGCGCTACTGCTTAGCGGAACCCTCATGGCGGCACCGCAAAAGGTGGTCAGGCAAAAGGCCAAGCCTGGCCCCATGACGGTCACCGGGCAGAAGATTAATCCTGTAACTACAATAGATCAATCCATTTACAAGCAGAAGCGCCAACAGCTATTAACGCAGATTCGCGAGGACAAAAAGAAGCTCAAAGCCGATAAGCTGCAGCTTGGCAAAGATAATCCATCGATCAAGTCCGATCGAATGCAACTCCGCAAGAACGAGAAAGCTCTCAAGCAACTCCAGAAGACCTACAAAAAAGGGCGGAAGAAGTGAGGCTCCACGCCCAGAGCGGGTGTCTTCAGGAGGCCTGCCAAAGGGAGGCTTCGGCGTCAGACTTCTGAGGGCCCAGGGGCCAGGGCCTTTCCGCCCTTCGTGGTCCATCTCCATTCCGTTTTCGACTGGCGCGTGATAGAGCAGAGAGCCTCGTCGCGTCTCACCGCCAGACGCGGTGGTTTCCTTTATGGGAATAAATTCCGGCACTCTGGAAGCACATAAGGGCGGCACTGCGCCTCCTCCGACACTCCTTTCCCTTGGCGTGATTTGCACTCCCATCACTGCCCCAACTACCCAAGACGACAAGCGGCCGCAAGGAACTGACCGCGCGGCATTCACGTAAACAACAGACGGCCACCAACCAGGGCTGGTCAGAAGTTTTGAAATTTAAGCAAACTTTCTTCCCGCGTTATTCGTCATACCCGTTGTGATTTGGACATTCATAGAATCTCTCGATCGAATTCCGACACATTGAGGATGTGCTGTCGTCATCATGCAATCTGATCGATTTCTGTATTCTTTCGTCGCCGGGCTGATCTTTGTAGTCTGGATGCTGCCTCGGGCAGGCTGGGCTCAATCGACATCTGAAAAGGAAAAATCAAAAAACGGGAAGGAAGCCACCGCCCGCGCCGCTTCTATCGCCGAACCGCTCAAGCTGCCGCCGATCGAAGTGCCGTATCTTGCGACCCCTCCAGTCATTGACGGTTCACTGAATGAAGCAGCGTGGGAGACGCAGCCTCTACCGCTGAGTGAGTGGTTGACCTACAATCCTGCTTACGGCCAAACCATGGCGCAGAAGACGGTAGTATGGATGGCCTACGACAAAAACAATCTGTACATTGCTTTCCGCTGCCTGGATCCTGAGCCTGACAAGATCAAGACTTCCATCGCGCGCCGGGACACGCTTTGGAACGATGACTGGATAGGCATCAGCCTGGACGCCCTCGGCAGCGGTCAAAGCTCCTACGACCTGTTCGTCAATCCCAGCGGCATTCAGGGGGACATCCTCAATACCAGCACCAAGGGGGAAGATACATCTCCGGACTGGGTGTGGGAAAGCGCGGGCAGGAAAACCTCCGCCGGATACGAAGTGGAAATGCGCATTCCGCTCAAGAGCATTCGCTTCAGAAGCGGCGACGAGGTACGGATGGGAGTGATTTTCTGGCGGCGCGTCAGTCGCCTCGGCATTTCAGCATCCTGGCCGGATCTCCCGCGTGGCCAGTCGATTTTCACGCGATATGCTCCGCTGCTTTTCCACAATCTCAAGCAGGGGATGACCCTGGAAGCGATTCCCAATCTTACCTACTCGCTGCACCAGAGCCGTGAGACCGCCGACCGTTGGGGCAAGTCCGATTCGAAGCCGGATGCCGGGTTCACCGTTAAATACGGGATTACATCCTCCGTCACGCTGGATGGAACGTATCGCCCCGATTTCAGCCAGGTCGAGAGCGATTCTTACCAGGTGGAAGTGAATCAGCGTTATCCGATCTTCTACAGCGAAAAGCGGCCCTTTTTCATGGAGGGAAGCGGAACCTTCGAATTGGCGGGCGCAGGGGGAGACGGCAATCTGCGCACCGCGGTGCACACGCGCCGCATCGTCGATCCGCTCTTCGGCATGAAGCTCACGGGGAACCTGGGGAAGTTCACATTTGCGACGCTGTCCGCTTCCGATCGCGCCCCCGGAGAGCTCGACAGCTCGGATCCGAATGCCGGGGAACGAAAAAATTTCAACATCGGGCGGATGCTTTACAGCATCGGCAAGGGAAGCTACATCGGGGGACTGTTTACGGACACCGAATTCGGCGGCGGGCATAACCGGGTCGTGGCAAGCGATATCTCGCTTCATATTGGAGAGCATCAGAATTGGAGCGCCACGGCGATTGGATCGGATACTCTCCCGCTCGGCGGCAGTTCGGGCCGGCAGGGAATGGCGGCGCAGATGTCCTATGGCTACACGAGCAAGCGGTATGAAGCCGCGGTCCAGTTGGAGCACTACGACCGGGACTTCCAGATGGACACCGCCTTCTACAACCGGACCGGGATTACCGGCGGCTGGGCATATTCAGCCATAAACCTCTATCCGAATGAGAACCGCTACAAGTGGTTCAAGAAGATCAATCCGTTCGTTTTTGTGCGCGGGTACCGGGACCGCATCCAGGGAGGCAATGACGTGATTGCCGTGGCCGCCGTGCGCATGTATTTCACGCGGCAAGGAATGCTCCGCGTGCAATGGGTAACCGGCCGGGAACCCTGGGCGCAGCAGTCGTTCGAGGTCCGTTCGCTTATGGTTCAGGGGCAGGCCCAGTTTTTGCGCTGGCTCAATGTACAGTCGCAATTCAACCGATCGCGCTCGACCTATTACGATCCGATCAATCCCTTTGCCGGCAATGAAGTTTATTTTTCCACGAGTGGAACTTTCCAACCCAATGCCAGGCTGAATCAGAGCATCAGCTTCACGCGCGACGCGTTTGATCGGTTGTCTACAGGACAACGTGTCTATGCCGTGAATATTCTCAACACACGCACGGAGTACCAGATCACCAGACAATTTTCCGTGCGCGCCATCGCGCAGTACGACAGCTCGAAAACGCGCATCCTCACCGATTTCCTCGGTTCGTATGAGCTGATCCCGGGCACGGTAGCCTATGCCGGCTACGGCACGATTTTTGAGCGGCGCTCCTGGGACGGACAACAACTACTGCGTGGCACGGGCGATTATCTAAACACAGAACGCGGACTCTTCTTGAAGGTCTCCTACCTGCACCGGTTCTGATTCCGAAGAAAGCCGGGAGGAGGATGGCGGGGCCATGCTCCTCCCGTGATCGCAACCTTGTGGATGCTTAGAAAGTAATGCGGGCGACGAACTGGACCATGCGTCCGCCCGGATCCTGGCTGTTGGACACGTCCCGATAGGCCGATGTTATCTGGCCCCAGGTCGCGCTGCTGCCCGGATTGGCGACTCCAAAGAAATTGGCGTTGTTGAATGCGTTCAAAACCTCGCCGCGCAGTTCAAAGCTGACCCGTTCGGTGAAACGCACTCTCTTGACGATGCTCATGTCGAAGCGGGTGAACATGGGGCCGTGTACGACCGTCTCCACCGGCGCGCATTGCCCATCGTATACCTCGATGCAGTTCGCAGTGTTTGCCGGTGCGATGTAGCGTCCCGAAGGCGGGCCCAGGGAGCCGTAACCGGTAGGAGATGTCGCGGACACGCTAAACGCCTTGATCGTATTGTCGATGACATCCTTCGGCACCGCGTAAATAATTCCGGCCGCGTTGTCGAAATTTAGCCCGTAGATCGCCTGGAGTTCTTTCCGCGTCATCCCGATCAGGCGGACATTGCCGAAGTCCATCAACTGCCCGCTCTGAATGCGACCGGTGCCGTGGAATTCCCAACCGCCGATGAGCCCGTCCATCAGCTTGCCGGCACTTGCCAGCATCTTCTTCCCATGTCCGAACGGCAGTTCGTAGACCCAGTTGATCTTGAAAGAATGAGCGATCGTGCTGCCGAGTGTATTCACCCTCGGCGCCCGGAAAGAGACTCTGGAGGAACTGAACGATTTCCCCCAGGCGTAGTTGGATTGAATCAGCAATCCCTTGGACAAGCGACGGCGCACTTCGACCTGCATCGCATTATAGCGGCTGTATCCGCCATTGCCGGTGTAGTTGGCCCCGCCCGTCAGGCCCGGATTCGCCAGGAAGAAGTTGGCCGGCAATCCGGCGGCCAGGGCACTGGCACGTCGAGTTGCATCACTCCACAGGTTATCCGCGAAGGTCCCCGGCGTGGGATTGGTCATCGCCAGGGAGTTTACAAAGGTCGTGCTCGACCACTGAGTGGAGAGGTTGTATTTGGTCGGATCACTGGCTTGCGCTGCCGGCAGCCCGCTAAAGTAAGCAAGGCAGATCGGTAACGGCGAAGTCCCCGTGTTCGGCCCGTAGTATTTGAAATTGCCTCCCCGGTTCTGTGCGATGTTGGCCTGGAGATTCGCCATCGCCAGCCTGAACTCGTCGAGCATCTTGTTCTCGACAATATTGGTCTCATTGAGATTGTAGATGGTCTGCCCCGCAAGATTGCGCGTGCCCACGTATCGCACCTCGATGACCATGTCTTTGGTAATCTCGCGCTGGATGCCGAAGGTCCAGGATTGCGTGTAGGGGGTCTTGAGATTGGGGTCGTAGATGTTGACCGAATTAGTGACCGCCCCGATCATCGGAAAGGTCGGCGCGCTCGGGAACGGGGCTGCACCGAGGCGACCGTCTCACTCAACAAAACCGGAAGCTTGTCGTTGCCGACATTCGTGACCAGGTTTCCTAGGGTCATGCTGCGCGTGCCGTTGACGAAGCTTCCCGGATTGGCCGCAAACAGGCTTTGAATCTCGGCCATTCCATAGCGGTTGTAGGCAATCGAATAACCGCCGCGTAAGACCGTTCCACCGCCGGCACCCAGAATTCGACTCAGCCAGCGGTGGCTTGATTTCGGCGTCCAGGCGAAGCCGAAGCTGGGAGCGAGATTATTCTTATCCACGCTGTAAGCTTTTACGCCCTGCTTGTAGAGGATGAACTGCGTATCGCGGCCTGTCATCACGCCGGGCTTGAAGAGGTTGCCGTACCCGGAGATCCCGTACAGATCCGAGAACGTCGGCTGTGGTGTAACCTTCATTAAGCGGAACAAAGGGGAGCTGCAGCTCATAGCGCATCCCGAAGGTGAGCGTCAGGTCCGGCCGTGTCCGCCAGGAGTCCTGAGCGAAAAATCCCAGCTCGCGCATACGGCCACGATTTATCCGGGCACCGAGGTAGGCATATTGATTGGTTTTTTCGTCCAGATAGGCATCGGCAGTAACGGCGGTGACGCGCCCCGTCAATACCGCATAAATGTTTTGAGCCCGCGTGAGATCCGCGGAAGCGGCTCCCTGGAAGTTTGTGGTATTGAACATGCCGATCGCCAGATCGTTGCTGTTCACCCCAAAGGTGATCGTCGGCACGACGCGGCTCTGGCTCCACGTCCACATGCCGATGTTGGTGAAGCCGCCACCGAAACTGAAACTGTGCGCACCTCGAACCCAGCTCAGCGTTTCTTCGATTACCTGCGTGGGCGTATTGCGACGGCTGGGGCCGTTGGTCGTGTATGCATTGGTGATACCTGCTGCGCTGAGGCCGAGAGCAAAACCTGCCTGGTTGGCCAGCGAGCCGCTGAACTGGCTTGGGCTCAACTCGGGCCTGAATAGCGAGGACCCGCCTGACAGGCCAAGACGCAGCTCGTTGACCAGAGTGGGCTTCAAGGTCGAACGCAACGCGATCCCGCCGATAAATCGGTGAGAAACGTATTGGCCGAGATTGGGGAAACCCGGGAAGGCCGGATCGGTACTGTTGAGAATATCCGGAAGGCGGATATTCTTGGTGTAATTGTAGGTAAACTCCAGGTGGTGCTGCTTCGTAATGTTGAAATCGAAGCGGGCCGTCGGGAAATGATTGATCACCAGGCCGGTGTTGGTGAAAGTAAACCGCTGCAGATTTGGATCGCTCAGTTGCTGCACACCCCCGGTCGTAGTGGTCGATTTGCGGATGTCGGCCAGCAGCTTAACGATGACAGGATCCATGGTCAACGTCTGGCCATTGGCAGCCGCCAGCTGAAGCAGGTTCACCTGCCGGACCTGCTGCTGGCCACTCACGGTGACGTTAAACTGGAAAGTACCCTGCTCGGTCAGCGGATTGAAGATCGTCCGTTGTCGGGCGATGGCGTTGGGCTGGCGGAATTCTTCGATGTTGACGAAAAACAGAGCCTTGTCCCGGCCATTGAAAAGTTTCGGGATGAGGATAGGACCTCCCAACCGTCCGCCGAATTGATTCAGTTTTACGGGATCGCGCTGAGCCTTGCATTTATCCCATTCGCTGGCCAGTTGCTGCGGCGTGCAAGGCGTGCTCCCGCCGTCGTAGGTCGGCGCCTTATCGCGGTTGTTGAACCAGTAGTTGGAGTTGAAAATCTGATTTCGATGGTACTCGTACAGGCTGCCGTGGAAATCGTTGCTTCCCTGGCGGGTCGTGAAGCGGATCTGGACCGCGCCCTGGCCGGCGCTTTCAGCCCCCGGGGTGGCCGTGGATACAGTTACTTCCTCCACGGCGTCCAGGCGCGGGCTGACGCGCACGAAAAACTCTGTGGTTTTGTTGTAGTTGTCCTGCGCGTTGACGCCGTCAATCGTGATATTAACGGCGGCCTGCGGCAGGCCCATAAAGGTGGCATCGCGAGTTATCCCCGGCGCATTGACGCCGGGCAGAAATACGACGAAGTCGAGAGCGTTACGGGTTGAAAGCGGGAGATTGGCAATCTGGCTTATGCCCATCGTAGTGGAAATGTTCGCCGAGGTTGTCTGAATAATCTCGGCGCCTCCGGTAACAATGACGGTTTCCGTCCGGCTGCCAACCTGGAGCACAGCACGAACGTTTGCGGGAACGCCCGCATCCATCTTGACCTTTTCCACAACGAACTGCTTAAAACCGGTTGCCGCTATGGTCACGGTATAGGTGCCGACTGACATGGCGGGAATGGTGAAGGTACCATTCTCGGCGGTGATGGTGCTGAACTCGGTGCCGGTGGCGTCGTTTTTGGCAACTACCGTCGCACCGGGGACCACGCCGCCTGACTGATCGAGAACCGATCCCATGAGCGAGGCCGTCGATCCGCCACCTTGGGCGTAACCTGTCAGGCTGATCGCCGCCACCAGGAGCATCGCAGAAACTATCCTGAAGAAAAGCTGTTTCATAAGATTTCCTTAAGATGAGAGAGTTGATCCAAGAAACCGGGAACGAAACCACCTGGTTTGGTTCCCGCACTTATCGATCACATTCCGAGAGAATAGAACTGAGCCGTCCCCCCACCGGGATGGAGGCCATCGGTACATCGGCAATTTCCGTGATAGTCTCGACTGCGAGCCAGCCCTTCTGCTACAGTGCTGCCTTTGCCAGGAATCGCAAAGGCTGCGGGATCTGACAGGAGAAGCCAATGAAATCAGGGGCAGACTCGCGCCTTGGTGATAGGCCGGCGTGAGGACAGTGAATGCCCGGCAGGCCTGGGAGTTTCCGATGCGCGGCCTCTTCTCCGCCCCCGTCTCAAACGAATCTAGGACTGATCTTCACGATCAGCCGGCTTCGCCTCCGCATAGTTCGCAATGTCCGACGAGATGATAGCTATTTGGCTTCTCAGGTTGCAAGAGAAAATAAGAAGGATCTAATACCATCGCCGCTGTACGAAGATCGGGGACGTCTCACACGTTTACCAAGTTTTTCTTTGAACCAAATGAGCTGAGGCTCGGTTTATGGGATCCTGGAACCCAGGTTATCGTGCGGAACGTCCCCGAGGTTTTCAGCGCAGGCCTTCGGTCAAGCGGCGTTGCGGGGCAGCACCTCGCGCTCAATCCTGGACCCAAGTCTGCTGCCCGCGACCTCCAAATCGTAGGCCGTCTGCAGGTTGAGCCAGTACTGCGGGGAAGTGCAAAAATACCTGGCGAGTCGCATGGCGGTGTCTGCCGTGATAGAACGTCTGCCATTCACTATCGCACTGATACGGTTCATGGGGACGCGCAGGGCACGTGCGAGTTCGTTCAGGCTGACACCGATCTCCTCCAATTCATCCCGCAACAACTCACCCGGATGAATCGGCGGTAGCTTCTTCCTCTGAGGCATCGATCTTCCCTTTTTCAATGATAGTCCACAATCTCGACCTCGTAGGCCTGCCCGTCATGCCACCTGAAGCAGATGCGCCACTGGTCGTTGATCCGAATGCTGTGCTGGCCAATGCGGTCACCTTTCAGAGCTTCGAGCCGGTTTCCCCGAATGGCTCCCAGGTCATTGAGACTCGTCGCTGCATGGAGCCATCGAAGCCGTTTGCGACCAGCCCACTCAATGCCGCGAAACTTGCGGCTGCTGAAGCCGTTGTGCAGTGCTTCGGTCTTTTTGCATCGAAACGATCGAATCACTCCCACAATGTACTACGTGCCGCATAGTACGTCAAGCGACGAGTGTTCCGAGCCACTGCGTCAGCTTGCACCCCCTGGCCGAGAACTTCACGGTGCAGGTGCCTCCAGCGATTTGTGGCTGCCCTGGCCGTCTGAGATGTGGCTGCGGATGGAGACTTCGCCGGTGCCGGCCCACAAAAGATTGGGATCGGATTTCGCCCTGGCAAGAGCGCCGTTCGACAAGACCGGCTGGTCGTCGAAGACGGGCTGCCAATGGACGCCGCCGTCAATCGGATAAATGGAGCGCGTCTTGCGAAATGATCAGCCTTCGCCATCGGTGACGCGCTACTCAGGAAAAGGTTCGAGGACCTGAAGACCCGTAACCCTCTGGAAGTGCCGCGAATTGGGGGTAACAAGCGAAACTTCGAATTCGAGCGTAATGGCGGCCACAAGCGCGTCGCCGGCGCGCAGGCCATCGCGCAGAGCGTGCCAGGAAGAGGAAAATGGTGTCAGGCCTTGCAAATTTCATTTTTCTGGGCATGCGGCGAATGAAAGAAAAGCAAAAATGAAATTTTCCAGACCTGACATCGAAATCCAGACAGGGTTCCAGTCCACGGCAGGATCATTCGTGACTCGTATCGCTTCGCCTCCTGCCGCTGGAATGGTCCAGATGTCGCGCCGGCCGGCGAGGGCGCTGTCATTTACTCGAATGCTCCAGAAGGCGATCCGGGGCCCATGAGGAGACCACGCGGGCGCACTGCATCATCCAGGTTAGTCCCGACTTTCCGGATCTCGCCGGTAGCAACCGTAACGGTGCAGAGTGTGGACAGGCTCCCGCGCGCCAGGGGAATTTCAAATCCCTGCGACGCAAAGACAATCTCCTTTCCATCAGGGGACCAGGAGGGATTGTAGCCAAAATCGGTCAGACGTTTGGCGGACTCCCCCGTGGCCCCCATGACGAAAATCCCTCCTCCTTCCCGCTCCGAGCGAAAGGCAATGAATTCGCCGTCCGGCGAGAAAGCGGGCTGGGTGTCGTCCTCCGGGGAATCCCTCGTCAGGTTGACTGGATTCTGGCCTCCCACCCGCTGCGAGTAGATATCCCAGTTGCCGGTGGCCCGGCTGGCATAAACAAGGGATCGGCCGTCGGGTGAGAGGCTCGGATAGTATTCTTCTCCGGGCTGGTTTGTGAGTTGGGTGAAGGCAGCCTGCGAAAGGTTTGGGCTTCCCTGCTCGCTTTCTCGCCCCGATCTCTGCAGCCAGTACCATAGCGCGGCAATGAAAACCGCTGCCAGGAGCGTTCCGAGAGCAGCCATCGCCGGCACGACCCAGCGGCGAAAACGGGCGGGCGCCGGCACAGGAGGAGCAACCTTTCCTGATTCGGAATCCTCCTTCAATTCCTGCAGTGCGATCTTCACGTCCGCAATGTGCTGGGCGCGACGCTCGGGGTCTTTGCGCAAGCACCGCCCGATGATCGTCGCCAGTTCAGGCGGGACACCTTCGATAGGCTGGGGCTCCTGATGCAACACCGCTGCCTTGAAATGCGCGGCTTCCGGTCAGCATCTCGTACAGCACGGAACCGAATGAGAATATGTCTGAGCGCGCATCGACCTTCCTGCCCTCGGCCTGCTCCGGAGACATGTAGGCAACGGTGCCGATGATCGTGCCTTCCTCGGTCAGGGGTTCGATCGTCTGGGTAGTAGCGGTTGTCTCCCCCTGAGAAGTCTCGATCAGTTTGGCAAGGCCGAAATCCAGTACTTTCACCAGGCCCTTTTCCGTAACCATGATGTTGGCCGGCTTCAGGTCACGGTGGACTATTCCGGCAGCGTGTGCCGCCGCGAGCGCATCGGCGATCTGCACGGCGTACTTCAGAGCCTCGCCGATTTGCAGGCCCTTGCGCCCGATCAACTGGTCGAGCGTTTGCCGCAACGTACTCCATTGGTCGAGCGCTTTGCCCGCAACGTACTCCATGGCGATGAAGTCAATGCCGTCGGCGCTGTCAATGTCGTAAATGTGAATGATGTTGGGATGGTTCAGGGCCGAGGCAGACTTCGCTTCCTGCACGAAACGCCGCTTTCGTTCAGGCTCGGCGACTGCTTCAGCCGGGAGCAACTTGATGGCGACATTTCGCTCAAGATGAGTATCCCGGGCCTTGTAGACCACGCCCATACCGCCTGCGCCGATCATTTCCTCGATGCAATAGTGGGCGATGGTACGGCCGACCAGATCTTTTGGTGGTGCTTTCATTTGCTCCTGAGCCAGCGCCTTAGCTGCTACCTCCATCGCAGGTGATTCAAGGAGTCCTCCGCCTCGGGCTGGCATGCAAGCAGCGAATTCAATTAATAGGGAATCGATCTTTTTAGCTGGGCTGAGGATAGCATAGGTTGGCCCCAAGACTTCGCTGAAACATCCCCGCAACCGGCTTGAGGCCTGTCGAGGACCCAAAGGTTCCCGAACGGAGCCGAACTGAGGCGAAGGAGGAAATGGTGTCAGGCCTGACACCATCCATCTGAGCTCCGCCAGTGACAGTGGCACGCGCTCCAGCGTCCTTCGTTCCCGATCCCGAACGCTGGCGCTGTGCCTGATCATCTCTTGTGGACCAGAAGAATTTGACTGCACTGCGCACCCGCTACTCGAGTTGCGAAGTGACCATTCTCACAGCTCCGTTTTCGCCCGAATTGTCGTTTTGTTGAATAAAGTGGAGGTCTCGCGTTTTACGCGCTTCAATGCCATCTCGTAGTAGTGAGGATCAATCTCAAATCCGATGCTGTTCCGTGCCCATTTTGCTGCCGCGACCGTCGTGGTTCCGGTACCAAGGAAGGGGTCAAGCACAGTATCGCCCACGAAACTAAACATGCGAACCAACCGCTCTGCGAGTTCAAGTGGAAACGGTGCCGGGTGCTCCTTCGTCGAAGCCCCGGTTAAGCCGCTCCACACCTGCTGGAACCACTCCCTGTGATTTTCGGTCGAAATGACACTCAACACCCGCGTTGCCACGCTTGGATTTCTGTATCCGCCCGGTTTTCGCTCCATGAGAATGAATTCAACGTCGTTTTTGATTACAGCATTGGGCTCATATGGTTTGCCAAGAAAACCCGATCCATTGTCCACCTCGTAAACCGCATTGGCGATCTTGTACCAAATGATTGGAGCGAGGTTGTCGAACCCGATCTTCCGGCAGTGTTCCTGAATTGATGCGTGCAGGGGTACCACGGTGTGACGCCCGGCATTCTTTCGCCGGGAAAGGCACACGTCACCGACGACGCAAATTAATCTCCCACCCGGAACTAGAGCTTTGTAGCAGTGTTCCCACACCTTGCCGAGCTCAACAAGGAACAGTTCGTAGTTCTGGATATGCCCCATCTGCCCCGGAACGTCGCGATACTGCTTAAGCGTCCAGTAGGGCGGAGAAGTTACAATGAGATGCACGCTTTCCGACACGAGTGCGGAGGAGTGTCTGGCATCACCATGATGAATCCTGTGAACGGTAGGGATCCGCTGAATCGCCGCTTCAATGATCTTGGTTAGATTGGCATCCTTCGCGATTCGCGGGATCGCTGTCTGAGGATTTTCGAGTTCTCCGACCTCCGGTGGGATGTATTGCCAGAAGTCTTCCTGAAGTGCCAACCCGGCCGAAGCCAATGCATTTTCTTGTTCCGTTATTACTGGTCCACGTCGCATTTTCATGTTGAACGATAACTTATCACAAATGAATGCCAGGATTCAGGCCTCAGACCATCGCTTTCTAATGCATTCATGTGGCGTTTGGCTTCGGCCGTCAAGTTTGGTGATGTCGATAGGCAGAGTCCACCATCCGGCGACTGCCGCAACCCTCAGCAGTTTCTCGAAACTGTCGTTTATGAAAAGATACTTTTCGGCGGAAGAAATCCTTTGTGCGGATCCGCAAGATCCTGGCGACCCACAAAGATCTGGCCCTCAAGCTCGAGGACCTCGAGCGCATGTACGCCGCTCATGACATTCGAATCCAACAGATTTTTCCTATATCAAAAAGCTCATAAACCCGCGCGCTTCCCACCGCCGTCCAATTGGCTTCACTCCTCCTTAAAAACTTAACTTCTTGGGATTCCGTTATGGAATTTCAGATCAAAGCCGTTCGCCTTGAATTTTTTTCTTCGGCCTATGCTCCACTACGAAGAACGCGAGGTACCCCTACACTGCGTTTGCACCGCCCCGAACAAGGTCCCATGGCCCTGCCGGTTGTGAGTCGTCTTCGTGAAAATTATGGACGATGTGCCGTAGGTGCCAGGGAGGAAACCTCCGGCGAAGATCCGTATCTCGCGGCGGGCCTCCCTTGTACTGTAGGAACTCGATCTTCCGCAATCCGTCTTTGGTGCAGAAATAAGTACTATGTTTCCGGATCTGCGAGGCTGACTTTTCCCTTGTGCCCTAGGATAAAAAGCCCTATAGATGACAGGAAAGAGGAAGTAGCCTCATGGCTGAGCTCTGGAGTGGCTGAGCCAGTCAATGGCGGAAGCAGCCGGGGCAAGAATCACAATGGATATGAGGTAGCGTGCGCGAGCGGAGGATTCATGATCGATCCTCAAAGTGTTGACGAACTGAAAGAGGGCATTCGCAGCCAGATCGGCGAGGACCGAGGACTCCTCGACAAACTACGTGCGGAGGTCTGTCCCCTCAAGAACCAGGTCCGCCGGATCCAGCCCCGCACCGCCACTTCCTTCTCCCTCGTCGGCACCGACGGCGGCAACAACCGCATCCAGTTTGATCCCTTTCTCATTCAAATCGTTCGCGTCGTAGACTCCAGCAATAACGAATACTGCCTCGAAGTGGTTTCCCCGACCATGGATTTAGATCGCCTCAGCGCCCGCCAGTTCGCTCCATCGGGAGCCCCCCAAACTGCCCTCGGCAGCATGCTGATGTCCCTCGGATTAAATGACCTCACGAAACTCAGCCACATGATCCGGAAACCCACACCCGACAAGCCCATAAGCCCCTCATGGGTCCAGGTCTATCGGGAACTGATTGAGTGGGCTATCCTCTACCAGGTTCTCAATATCAAGGACTTCGGCACCGACACTATCTTCGTTTGTGACGGACTCCTCCGCAGCAAGGTTTTCGCTGGCAGTTTATTCCCAAAGCTCCTCGACGGGATAAACGACCGCATCCAGGACCATTTCCGCCGCAACAAGCGCCGCATCTTTCTCACCGGTGTCTGCAAGTCCAGCAAGGTCTTGGACCGCTACCGCCTCGCAATGGCTCTGGAAGGCGTGCTACAGACCGACTACCCTGCCTATGTCGAAATCCCCCGCCAATTGGAACAGAATGCATATGTCTGGTCAGAGTATGCGCGCGGCAGCGACGTTGAAACAGAGGGGGCAGAGATCAACAAGTTTGTTGGAGGCAAGATGTTCTTCGTCAAGTTTGGCAGCCGACCCCATGACCCAATCTGGCCCGTCGACCTCTTTGTTCCCCAGGCAGGCGAGGCTCAACTGATCATCGGCCATATGCTCGCGGACGCCATAGTCGGCTTCCCCGTCCCGTTCTATCCACACTGTCTCCAACGTGCCCACGAAAACGCCGCTCTTGTTGACTTCGACTTCGACATCCTCCAAGACGAGATCTTCAAGGGCATCCGCGACGCTCTGGGCCAAAGCGCATCCGCTCTCGACATCTTCAGGATCCAAGACTCTGATCCGTCACAGCGACGCTACTCATAGAAGGGGGCCCCCACATGCCATTCGGACTTTTCCCCAAAGAACAGATCGTCGGTGTCTTCCGCGGATTCCGCGAGGGTGGACTCGAGTTTCACGCCGACCTTGTTTTGCCGTACCGCAGCGACTTTCAATGCACCCCTATGCATGGGCAATTCGTGCTCGTTCAGCTAGAGTCACCCGAGGAAGCCGTCCTCGGGCGAATCACCTCCTTCTCCTCCGAAGGTAAACTCTCCTCCGGCAGCGGCGAGGAATTCAACATCCGCGCCGTGCGTGAAGGCCGGGATGTTCCCGAGAATCTCCGGGAAGACTACCTGAAATACCGCGTGAACATCCGTGTTCTTGGCGTCATCCGCAACAAAGCCAACGGCGAACTAGCCTTCGTCGCATCTCACCGCCGGCTGCCGCATGTCGGCAGTCCGGTTGCATTTCCATCCGGTCCCGTACTTCAGGAACTCGCTGGTCACAATGTTCCTGGAGCTCCCATCGGCCACCTCGCGTTCGGTGAGTACATTTACGCCCAGGGGTCTGACAAGCTGAAAGTGGAGGATTGGATGCAGCTTAAGTCCCCGGAGGTGCTCATAAAGTTTGCCGTAAGAGATCTCGTTTCTCGTCGATCGTTTATCTTCGCTCGTGCAGGCTTCGGGAAGTCCAATCTCAACAAACTCCTCTTCAGCCAACTCTACGCCACAACTCCCACCGTCACTAAACGCGACCGCCAGGTCCCTGTCGGCACTGTTATCTTTGACCCCGAAGGCGAGTATTTCTGGCCCGACGATAAAGGACGGCCCGGCCTCTGCGACGTGCCTGATCTGGAAGACAAACTCGTCGTCTTCACGTCCCGCAAGAACCCCAGCCTGTTCTACCAATCCTTTGTCGCTGGCGGGATCCGACTGGACATCCGTCGCCTTCGTCCTTCTGATGTCATCGGGATCGCCCTCAGCCCGGACCGTCAAGAACAACAAAATGTCCGAAAACTACGGGGGCTCGACCAAGGCCGGTGGGAGGAACTCGTCAACCTCATCGACAAGAACAAGAATGCTACTCCACTCCAAGACATTATGCGCATTCTTGATCTAGAGCGCGAACGCCAAGAAGCCGAGGCCCTTGCCGCACGCGCTAACATGACCGCTATCGTCACAATGCTTCACGACAAAAGCAGCCAACTTATGGACATGCTCGTGTACGCTCTTTCCAAGGGAAAGCTCTGCGTCGTGGACGTCTCCCAGATGCGTGGCGCACAGTCACTCATCCTCTCAGGCCTCATTCTTCGCCGAATCTTTGATCGTAACCAGCAGGAGTTCACCAGCGCCGAAGCAAAGACCATACCAACTATCGCTGTTGTAGAAGAAGCGCAGGCTGTGCTGAACGAGAGTGCCACCTCAGCCGAACCGTACATCGCCTGGGTCAAGGAAGGTCGCAAGTATGATCTTGGGGCTCTCATGATAACGCAGCAACCCGGCAGCATCCCCGTGGAGATCCTCAGCCAAGGCGACAACTGGTTTGTCTTCCATCTTCTTTCCACCGCAGATCTCTACAGCGTGTCCAAGGCAAACGCCCACTTCAGCAATGACATCCTCAGCGCCCTTCTCAACGAACCCATTCCCGGGCAGGGAACATTTTGGAGTTCTGTCAGCGGGAAATCCTATCCAGTCTCCCTACGCGTCCTGCTATTTGAACACATGTTTAAGCGACGCGACCCGAAATACAACCTCCCACCGGGAAACACCTTCGCTCGTCTGATCCAGCAGGAGTTTCCGATCGCCGCCGCTCCTGCTGCGCCACAGGTGGCACCGGCCTCACCAACGTCACCCGAACCACTCGCCACCGCGGCCATGCAGCCCACTAACCATGCTTACGGCAACCAACAGTTCGAACTTGAAACCGAGACCGAGACGCCTGACAACCTTGCTGCAATGGAGGAATCAGCCACCAAAGCTCTCCGCGAGGACACCGGTCTGATGAATAAGATCAAAGGGGCCGGCGCTGCATGGGGATCCATCAAGGCCCTCTTTGTCCAGGTTCTCCCCGAAAACGTAGATGATCGTGATAACTTGGCCTATCGGATGGTCGCCAAAGCCATGGACAGCCTTTTCGGCAAGCAGGATGAGTATTGGCATTCGTTCAGAAACCCAGAGCGCAACAACAAAACCTACGTCAAGGTCGGTCCAAACCCGAATCCCAAATGACCGTCGAACATCAATCTCCACCAACAGGTGTCCTCAATGGAATATGCCCTTACTTCACCATGTTCCCATTGAGCTTCCCGTATCGCATTCTCCGGAACTATGCCAGGCCAGGGTCGATAGTCATGGACCCTTTCTGCGGTCGCGGCACGACCCTCTATGCGGCTCGCATGCTCAGCATATCGGGTTTCGGCATTGACAGCCACCCTGTAGCCGTGGCCATTACCGGCGCGAAACTCAGCCAGACCACACCGACTCGCATCGCTGCTGCGGCTGCCCACATCCTCGGTACGGAACCCGCCCCCCCCTCCCCAGAAGCCGAGTTCTGGCACTGGGCATACGCCCCATCTGTTCTTAAGTCCCTCTGCCGGCTACGCGAGGCACTCATTCGCGACGCCTCATCAGATACCCGCCAAGCCCTGGTCGGTATAATCCTGGGCGCGCTGCACGGTCCCATACCCAAATCCGGCCACTCATATTTCTCCAACCAGTGCACCCGCACCTTTGCTCCCAAACCCGCCTATGCCGTCAAGTACTGGAAGGCGCACGGTCTCCGACCGCCTGAAGTAGATGTTCTCACCCTCATCAAACGACGTGCAGAGCACTTCTTTGGCATATACGAAGGAGCCAACGTTGGCCGCGTGATCAACGGGGACAGCCGCACAGCCGCGCCTTTCACATCCATGGGCGAGATCCATTGCGACTGGATTATTACCTCGCCGCCGTATTACGGCATGCGCACCTATCTCCCCGACCAGTGGCTTCGCCTCTGGTTCCTGGGCGGTCCGCCATACGTGAATTACGCTAACGATGGCCAAGTAAACCACCGCTGCCCCACTTCCTTTGCCGAGGAACTCCAAAGAGTCTGGAAGAACTCCGCCGAGGCTGCTAGCAACGGTTGTCGCCTCGTCATCCGCTTCGGTGCCATCAATGATCGAAAGATCGACCCCCTCGACCTGATCAAGTCCTCTCTCTCCGGCACCCCGTGGAGGATCATCACCGTGAAGGCCGCTGGCACGGCCTCCATCGGCCGCCGCCAGGCCCTCCACTTCGCACCCCGATCAAATCCGGCCCTCCGCGAATATGACGTTTGGGCCGTCAAGACCACCGGCCACCAGCACAGACATCACCTCCCCTGTGTAGATTCCCGGAAGTCCAATCGGGAGCAGTGACATTCAGGACCGTACACGTAGCGCAGACGCGGAGGCTGGGGGACGTTTCCCGGGCCAGGTTGCCAGCCTGTTGTTGCGGTAGCGCTTCCGTGGTCCGGCAGAAGTGTCCAGCGAAGGGAGCTGCAGAAACTCTCCTTCGGGAGTGAAAACTCTGGCGGACACCCAGGGATGGGCATGTGGCTTGACATTGCAGTCTCACAAATCTTAACTTTGAAACACGACCACACAAGCCGGGTGCATACTGGGTCTGTCGCAGCTACGGCGTCTTCGCGATGATGTTCGGGATGTTTTTCTTGCGCAGCATGTCGTTGAATCCGGCCAGATCCTTGCTGAGGAGGCCGTCGAGGTCGCTAAGGACATTGCGCAACTGGTCTTCGAGTACCTTCTGGACCTCGGTCTGCTGGGCGGTGGGCTTGAAATCGCCGCTCGCGAGGCCGTTGGCCATGTAGTTGATCTTCGAAATGAGTTTGGAATCGTAACGGATGCCGTCCTGTTCCCCTGTCAGGCGCAGGTCGATCAGCTTCATTTCCAGATCACTCAGCTTCTGGCTCAGGTGGTCACCTGCCTTCTTGACCGCCGGATCGTGGACGAGCCTGGCAAGTCCCTAAAGCGCGGGCAACACCGCAAGTACCGCCCCGTGTGTTCACCGAGCAGGGGGTTGCCATGCTCTCGAGCGTTCTCCGCAGCAAGCGTGCTGTTCAAGTCGACATCGCGATTATGCGCACCTTTGTGCGGGTCCGCGAGATACTGGCGACCCACAGGGATGGGGCGATGGTGTTTCTGCAAGCGATCGCGCTGGCGGCGACGTTGGACACGGGGCCGAATGAACGTGTGGCCGGCGCAATCGCGGACGAAGTGTGGAAACGCGGCATTCGCGATGTCCTCTCGCCGGTGGTGGTCATTGCCGAGGATGTGCGCGGGGGACGGTTGGAGGACACCTGCGGCAACGATCCGTATTTCGCCTCGGCGATAGCGCACACGTTTGTAGTGACGTTCGAGAAGAAAGGCGTGGTGACGACGCCGAAGCACTTTGTGGCCAACGTGGCCGAGGGCGGGTGCGAGAGCTACCCGACCGGCATGACCGAGCGCACCCTGCAAGAACGGTATTTCCCATCGTTTGACGCGGCGATCGAGGAGGCGGGCGCGCGGTCGGTCATGACGGCGTACAACTTGGTCGGCGGATCGCCGGCGACGCAAAACCGGGGCTTGCTGAACGGCATCTTCTCGTTCTTTGATTCTGGAGGGAGAGGCGAGTAAACTGGTTCGCAGACGGAGGACCATATGGGCAAGCTACATAACAGCGGGGTGTTGGAAATTCCCACCACCATTTGGGAATCGGCAGAAACCAAGGAGGAATTGGAGGACTGGCTTCTAAGCCAGAATCCCAGGCTGATCCGCCAATTGCGCCGAATTCGCCGCCAGGAAGATATCGCAGGCAAGGGCAAATCTCTCGATGAAGTGGCCCGGCAATGGCATATCAACTTATAGTCCTGCCAACCGCCCGGGCAGAATTGGAGAAGCTCGCCGCGTCTGCTCGGGAGAGTATAATCCGCCGCCTGGAATGGTTGCGCCTCAACGCCACAGCGATCATTCATCGTCGACTCCAAAACATGCCTGACGATTTGGCCGGTCTATGCCGTCTGCGCATGGGAGACTATCGAATTCTTTATTGACATTAAGCTGCAAAACGAATAATCAAAGTCTACCGCGTCCAGCATCGGTCTGAGGTCTATCGGGATCTGTGAGGGAATCTGCATTTGCGTATGCCCTATACCGACCGTCGGAATCAGGCGCTGCCAGGCTAGCCCAAAGTCGGGCAAGCAACTCGCGCCGCGCCGGACCACTGGCACATCCTGAAGTCCCTAAACCCGGCGTTTTGATCGTCCCGCGATCACGGCAACGGCGGAAGGCGACCACTGCGTTGGCGTCAAGGCGAATGACGGCTACCGTCTGTACCTGGACCGCAAGCTGGTGAAGGACGAGTCGATCAACCGGTCTTTCATGTGATACCGCCAGTCAGTCGGTTCGAGAACCCCTGCCCGGCATCAATCACCCTCTCTTTTCTTCAACTGCCTGGCCCATAGGGTCAGCCAGAGAACCAACAAGGCCAGGAGCCATACGCAGATCTTCAATATTGCTATGGCCCAGAACCACATAGTCTGGACGAAAGACCAGGTGATATCCGGGCCGCACCAGGACAACAGCCACGCAGGGTGAGCGGACATGACCAGCAGGTACACAAGCCATTGAATGACAAGAAACGCAACGGCGATCAGTAGAGTCCACCATCCTGCGACCGCTGCAGTCCTCACTCGCTGCTCGAAGACGTCGGTCATGGGAATCTCCTTTTCAGCGGACAGAATCTAGATCCATCACTTTTCCCAATCCTGCAGACACTTGGTTGCGGCCGCGATGAATCAGTCAGCCTCCGCTGCCCGGCCAACGCGAGCCGCGTGATCCCAGCCCATCGCAACTACGGCCTCTTCGCGATGATGTTTGTGATGTTCTTCTTGCGCAGCATGTCGTTGAAGCCGGCCAGATCCTTGCTGAGGAGGCCGTCGAGGTCGCTCAGGGCAGTGCGCAACTGATCTTCGAGTAACTTCTGCACCTCGGTCTGCTGGGCGGTGGGCTTGAAATCGCCGCTCGCGAGGCCACTGGCCAGGTAGTTGATCTTCGAAATGAGCTTGGACCCGTAACGGGTGCCGTCCTGTCCCCCCGTGAGGCGCAGTTCGATCAGTTTCATCTCCAGATCGACTCAGCTTCTGGTTCAGGTCTTCGCCTGCCTTCTTGATCGCCGCGATCGTCGACGAGCCTGGCGAGTCCCTCGATCTGGCTGCGCACGAGCTCGATCTGGTTGACCGTGTCGGCGGCGTTGTTAAGGTCGCTCCGCAGGTCGAATAGCATGCGCATCTGCGCCTCGATGTCCGCCTCGGTGCCGCCGGAGTTGCGGATCCTTGCGCACTGTGAGCGGCTGGGTCAATTCGCGCCCGCCGACCGAGAGCTTCACGGTGTACGTGCCCGGAGGCGCGAGGATGCTGAGCGAGCCGCGCGCCCGGCGCCGGCCGCCACCCATCCGGTCCGACACGCACGTACGGCGCGTACAGCGGGCTGGTGCGCAGCCGGATCTCCCTGGTCGGCTCGTAGCGCAGATCCCAGTAGACGCGATTGAGCCCCGCCGTGTTCGTGCCGGTCAGCGTGCGCACGACCTCGCCCTTCTGATCAGAGATCGTGATCGTGACGCCGCCCGACGCCGGCGCCTTTCAGGTAGTAGTTGATCGACGCGCCGTAGCGCGGGTTCTCGCCGATCGTCGGATCGTCGTACGGCGTCGAGGGCGCCGTGATGTTGCGGAACCGGTAGGCCGGCCGCGGCGCGAACAGGTGCGACGTCGGAGGCCAGCACCTGCGCGCGTGATCTGCTGCAGCGGCGTGATGTCGTCCAGGATCCAGAAGCCGCGCCCGTAGGTCGCGATCACCAGGTCGTTGAAGTGCTCCTGCACCGTGATGCCGTACACCGGCGCATGCGGCAGGTCGTTCTGCAGCGGCTGCCAGTTCTCGCCATCGTCGAACGACACGTAGATCGCGTTCTCCGTGCCCGAGGTAGAGCAGCCCGCGCCGCACCGGATCCTCGTAGATCCAGTGCGCGTAGCTGAGCATGCTCTTCGGGATGCCGTTGGTGATCGCCTTCAACGTCTTGCCGTAGTCGGTCGTCTTGTAGACGAACGGATCGCGGTTGTTCACCTGGTGGAAGTCGACGGTGAGGTACGCCGTCGCCGCGTCGTAGCGCGACGGCGCGATGCTGCGGACCGAGCCCCACGGCGGCAGGTTCGGGCAGGTTCTTGGTGACGTTGGTCCACGTCTTCCCGCCGTCGCGCGTCAGCTGCACGAGGCCGTCGTTGGTGCCGGCCCAGATGAGCCCGCGCTCCTTCGGCGACTCGGCGATCGCGTAGACCACGCCGGCGTACTCGACGCCGATGTTGTCGGGCGTCAGGCCGCCCGAGCTTCCCATCCGGCTCCGGTCGTTGAGCGTGAGGTCGGGGCTGATGACCTGCCAGCGTCTGCCCGCCGTCGGTCGTGCGGTGCACGTGCTGGCTGCCGACGTAGATGCGTGTTGTGGTCGTGCGGCGAGATGTGGAACGGCGCGTCCCAGACGAAGCGGTACTTCACGCCCTCCGCCGGGCCGTTGGACTGGTCGGGCCACACCTCGACGTTGCGGAACTGCCGCCGGTTCTCCTCGAAGCGCACGACGATGCCGCCGACCATGCCCGAGCCGGACGCGCGTGGACCAGATGATGTTCGGAGTCGGACGGGATCGGGCGTCGCCCAGCCGCTCTCGCCGCCGCCCACCGAGTGCCACATCGCGCGCGGGATGCCGTGCCGCCGCCGCCGCCCAGGCGGCTGTTGCTCGGCCCGCGGTACGACGGCTCGTCCTGCTTGTTGCCGAGACGTTGTACGGGATCTCGTTGTCGGTCGTCGACGTGGTACATCTGCGCGTTGGTCAGCCGCTGGCGGAACCACGTGCGCCCGCGGTTGATCGTGATCGACAGGCCCTGGTCGTGGCCGACGATCATGCGGTTGGCGTTGGTCGGGTCGATCCAGATGTCGTGGTGGTCGCCGCCCGGCGCCTCGGCGCGCGCGGCAGCACCGTGAGCGTCTGGCCGCCGTCGATCGACCTGGCGAACGACGCCGTCAGGAAGTACGTCTCGTTCTCGTCGTCGGGCGCGACGGCCATGCGCGAGTAGTAGTGCGCGCGGCCCATGGCGTTGTGGTCGTAGCTCACCACTCGCCAGTTCTCGCCGCCGTCGTCGCTGCGGAACACCTGGCCGCTGTCGGTCGGCTTGCCCGTTCCACGGCACGCCGTCGCCGGTCTCGATCAGCGCGTAGACGCGGTTCGGGTTCGAGTGCGGCGATGGCCACGGCCACCTTGCCCACCGGCCTGGTCGGCAGGCCGCGGCCCGGTCAGCTTCTTCCACGTCGCGCCGCCGTCGCGCGACATGAACAGGCCGCTGCCCGGCCCGCCGCTCGTCGCGGCCCCAGGTGTGGATCTCGAGCTGCCACATGCCGGCGAAGAGCATGCGCGGGTTCTTCGGATCCATCGCGATGTCGGAGCAGCCCGGTGTTCTCGTCGACGAAGAGCGCCTTGGTCCACGTCTTGCCGCCGTCGGTCGTGCGGAACACGCCGCGCTCCGGCTGCGGCCCGTAGGCGTGGCCCAGCGCGCACGCCAGCACGACGTTCGGGTTCTGCGGATCGATGACGATGCGCGGGATGCGGCCCGGTCTGCTCGAGGCCCATCAGCGTCCACGTCTTGCCGGCGTCGGTCGACTTGTAGATGCCCTGGCCGACCGAGATGTGGCTGCGGATCTTGCCTTCGCCGGTGCCGGCCCAGACGATGTTGGGGTCGGACGGCGCCACGGCGAGCGACGCCGATCGACGCGACCGGCTGGTCGTCGAAGATCGGCTGCCAGTGGACGCCGCCGTCGGTGGTCTTGTAGATGCCGCCCGACGCCGCGCCCGCATAATAGACGTTG
>CAVTZY010000038.1:0-52424 GCA_963739235.1 Terriglobia bacterium
CAACCCGGATGGCAGGTTTGTGGAGCCGGCAATGACCTTCGCTCAAGCCTTTTGGCACATGCACTACATAGATCTTACCTACGGGCCTGATGATACAGGAACTGGCGGTGGCGCGCCTCCTTTGGAAGGTGGCAGCTCGGTAACAATCAAAGATACCCGGACCGCCTTCTTGAACTCGGTTTTAGGTGAACACGCCAAGAATATTTCCGACCGAATCGGTGACGAAAACAGCGATTGCTGGAAATATTTGCAGGGTTTAATCAGTCAACTTAAACTGGATAATCCTAAATCGCCTGTCGACCTCGTACATTCTCTCGCAAACGCTTCCGCAAATGGGAAAATCGATGTCATGGGCGACGTAAATGGCACAGCTACTAATGGTACTGCACCGTTCGGGCCCAATGGATCCACATGGGCAGAAACAACAACGTCATGGCCCCTTGGCACAGGACCGGTAAATGAGATTGTGCTTGGATGGAAGTTCTTCAATTCTAATCAAATGAATCCTTCTTCGGTGTTGATTCATGAAGCATTCCATTTGAGTGCTGGGGGTGTGTTGTTTTTGGGATTCAATGTGAATGGCCTTTCCGACTCTACCCTTTTTGCAGCAGCTGGTGTCACTTCGGGGGAAGCCTTTAATAAGAAGATTGACGACAACTGTAAGTAGCTGGGCGCCAGGACCTAGCAGTGACTGCCAAATAGTGGCTCCTGCTTAAAAGCTGGTTGGGGTGGTTAATACCGTGAACTCAGGTCTGCCAGTTAATTGTTCATACCGGAAATGGAGGATCGGATTGAAGCCTGGCAAGGTCACCCACTATCTGCTTTCCCTTCTAACGGGTACGGGCTCATTTTTCCTCGCCTATGGGTTGCTGCAGTATTTTGTTACTCGCAATATATCTAGCGACCTAGTTATCTTGGAAGTGGCTAAACTTGTTCTCAACTTCGCGGTTGCTGGATTTGTTGGCGGAGCAGCTTACGCTGGAACATTCAAGCATGGATACCTTCCCCTCGCGGTTGTTCCAGCGATTTCGATTGGCGGGCCTTTGTTGGCTCTTTCGATCGTCCATGGGGGAATCGGGGGAATTGAGTCCATAACGATAAAGACGTGGCAGTTTGCCATTCCGGTCGTTGTGGGGATTTGCTGTGGTTACATTGGCGCAAGTATCGTTCGCCGCATTGTCGTGCCGACGAGATCATGATTCTAAAATCAGACCGGACGGCATCGGGGACGGATCGTTTGAAGTTCACAGCCTTGCGTCTGCACCCCCGCGCGCCACTTCGTTCCCTGAAAATGACGAGGGACGAGTCGTTCCCGCACGAGATCATACGTCAGAAACGACCCCGTCAACCTCATCGACCCGGATGGAAGATCTGCCGAGGGCTTTACTTTTCGCATCACTTCCTATGCCCCGGCGCCGCCTCCCCCCATAGATCCCATCACTGAGGCCTTTATTCGGGATTTGCAGGATGCGCGGCCTTTAATAGAGATAAGTCCCTTCGATACCCCAGGGACAGAGCCAGGAGGCGGCAGTGGCGGCACTTTCCAAAGTTTGGCGGCTCTCCTTGCCAACCCCACGCAGCTCCAAGCTGGTTTGAGGGATCGGGCTGGTGCCGATGCGGAAAAGGGCGCCTGCTACGAATTTCTTCTAAAAGTCATAACACAGCTCAGCAGTGGCCGTTCACCAATGGTTGCAGCAAATCTCACAGTGGCAACACTTGTTAACAACATCATGGCTGCAGCAAAAACTCCAACCACTGTAGCGGCGCTTCATGCGAATGCCCAAACCGTCGGCAATGCGATCAGCATCGCCCAAGATCCAGTTGACTCTATGGGCAATGACTATTTTTCAACACTCCTCCATGAGGGATTTCACTTGTTGATGAGCGGCCGGAGAGGCCAGATTAGCGATGACCAGCTGATGCCTGCTACTTCCAAGGCCGACGGAACGAGATTCCAAGGGGGCAGTACTTCTGAGTTTAACAAGCAGATGTTCGGTGCGAACTGCGGTCCCGGAATGTAGCGAGTGCTCTTGAAGTGTCTGGTTTTTCATACGAGGTTGACATTGGGTAGAAGGAATATGGACTCCGCGATCCACATTGCCTTGCTGCTTATGACTGCCTTTGCTTCTATATCCTGTGGCCGTCTTCACACTTCCACCACGGGGGAATGCTGCACCGGTATTTCAGTCGCTCGAATCCTTGATAAACCGCCGGTCCCTGATGGAGTGGAGACAGGTCGTGCTAATGTCGAACTGAGATTTGACAACAATGCGGTGGTTGCAACCATTGCCGATCTCAACAAGAAGACAACATACTTCTACTCCCAAGACGGAGGGAACACTTGGCACCACGATGCCTTCTACCAGGACCTTCGCGCCTGGCAGTCTCACATGCTGCGAGATGGTGAAGTCCTACCCTGGAATCCAAACCCCGCCGACGCGACTGTGAGATACAGGACAATTCATTTTCCGGCACACAAATCCTATCATGAGAAGTCGACAGACGACGGCAAGAGCTGGAGGCGCATGAAAGGCACGATTGTGGGCTGCAACGCGGAAATTGATGCGGGCGGGACATATTTCTATCACCCCCGCGATCCATTGACGCTCTACCTAAACAGTTTTCTTCCAGGCTGGAATGGCGAGGTGATGTTCGTGTCGGTTGACGGTGGAGATACCTTCAGATCCATGTATGAGTCGGCTGGATCGCCTGTACTGGCTATCAGTCAATCAAATCCCGAGGTGATGTACGGTGCAGGCCCTGGTGGCAGTCTTTTAAAGAGCACAGATGGCGGCAAAATCTGGGATCTTGTGGGCCAGAATGACCTGATCAGAAAAACCCGCGTGCGAACAGCCGCGGTCAAGGCAGGGAATTCAGGCAAGACCTTTGAAGACTGGCCCACCGATATTGACAATATTGCGATCGATCCGGTTGATGTGAATCGAGTGTATTTAGCGACCAGCAAGGGTATCCTGCGGACGGAGAATGGAGGCGAGACCTGGTGCATGCTTGATGCCGGAATAACGAAGGTGCGTGCCATCCACAGCATTGTAATCGTGCCGACGCAATCAGATGCATTGTTCGTCGGGACCTACAAAGGACTGCTGCGCTCAGTAGATAGAGGATGTCATTGGGAATGGATTGATATTCTCTCGCATGTGCAAAAGTAGCTTTACGTCAGAAACGACCCGGTGAATCTCATCGACCCGGATGGGCGGCTGGTTGCGTCAGCCAACCCTAGCTGGTCTGACTTTGCTCCCAGCAATGATCCTTGGGATCCAGACTTTTGGCCTCTCGGCATTTATGTGTCCATTTTTGAAGGCGGGGGCGGTGGCTATATTCCTGTTCCGGAGGACAAGCCCACTCCCTGCCAGGTCACCGCTAACAGTTTATTGACCTATATGCAGAGTACCCCTGCTTTCGTTGATGGAAAGAATCTTGGTGCTGATTCAAGGAAGTTCGCGACGGTTGCAGATGCAAAAGCCATCATGAAAGATGCGGTCGATGCGAATATTGATCCCCGTTTGTTAGTGGCGATTTCCTTTGTTGAGAGCAAGTGGGGCGGAACCAAGGGTTCCCAGGACCCTCAGAATGCATTCGGGATTTTGAACAATGATGGCACGCTAAAGGACTTCAGCGCAACCGGCGGATGGAGTTCTGGCATCGACATGGCGGTCGATACCGTAGCTGCTCATACCAGCGCAGGGCAAGACACAATCGCAAAGCTCTACAGTGGCAAGAAAGGGGCCTACTGCGTAGGCCCCGGTTGCAATGGGGACGTTGTGGAATACCAGTTCAAGAAACAAGGCGGAAACTTAAGTGACTTATCCTCTCCTTGTTATCGGGAAGGAGACAAATACTTTCAAAAATCCCCGTGAAGCTAAAGAGGTCAACCCCATGTGCTGGAGAATCACTTTACTTTGGGCAGTTTGCCTGTCGTTGAACCAGGCAGTATCGTTACGCGGCGTGCATAAGGTAGAGATGTCCACGTATTCGGTTCTCTTGCCCGCCGATTGGTATGTTCAAAAGGAAAATCAAAACAGTAGCGTGTATACATGCAACGACCGTAACGGGAATTGTACCCCTTCCAAAGGAGGCATTCCGAAGAATGGAATGGTCACACTCTGGATCCTACCATATGAAAATCCTCGCGATCAAAAGCAGATAGAGCATTTAGACGAGCTTATGAAATCCATCCTTGAGTCAACCCGACATGCGCAGCCCATTACGGAGGTGCCGTTGAAGGGCTCGGATCAAAGCACGTTACCTCATTGCCAAGTTGTGCGATCCCTTACCGGTGGGACGTTGTGGGCAGATTATTACGGCTTGGAGATTGATAGTAAACTGTTTCGCGCAGTTGCCATGTACAACGACGACCCAAAAACGAACGAGATTTTTCGAAGGACGATCTCTGACATCCTGTCATCGATAAGGATCTCCCGGGGTCGTAACCATCAATGAGAATGAAGAGACCGAGGACGTTCTCCGGTTTTCGGGCTCACGAGCGGTTGGGCCCAGCGCACCTTTTGCTGCTTTTGTTCGACATCTGTTCGGAACGGGGACTGACGGCGGTAAGTCTATAAAACCGAAAGACGTTAACGCAAAGGGAGGCCTGAAAATCGGCGCTGCGTTCGATTTTCAGGCCTCTTTTTTTGTTCTAAGGCATTTGCATGGCCCCGACCACGGTCGCAGCGGTCATGTTTTCCTGCTTTTGTTCGAAGTTTGTTCGACATCTGTCCGATCCTTGTTCGGTTTTTGTTCGATTTTTGTCCGGCGTTTGTCCGGGGAGCATTGAGCCGTTGTTGCCGCTTCTCCGATAAAGTTATGAGCAAGACACCATCCCTAAGCCTGGCGGCTTAGCCCGACTTTGACAACTGGGCCTCAAAATCTCCGTAACCTATTGATTTTGCGTTCAAGGAAGTCATAGGTCTTCACTACAGAGCTACGGGCTCTGTGGCATGGTTTTGATCCCCTCTCGAGATTTTCGGCGGCGGCTGCGCGGGCAGTGTCAGATGGAGGCGCTGCAACAGCAGTTGGTGATCCGGTTCCGGCTGCGTGTATCGGGAAAGGATGAGCTGTCGGCCGTCTGTGGTTGGCAGATGAACGTCAATCATCTGGATGGCCGACATCTTCTCGATGACGGCCCTGCTCGTGAGCCCGGGCGCCAAGGCTCGCAGCCGCTGCTGTAACGTGACATACAGGCAGTAGGCCAGGAACGCAACGAAGATGTGCGCCTCGATGCGTGGATCCTTCTGATGGTGAACCGGCCGGATGGCCAGATCACTCTTGAGATTGCGAAAGGCCGCCTCGATCTCCGTCAGCTGAATGTACCGCTGCCACAGGATTGCCGGATCCTCGCCGGCGAGGTTCGAGCGCAGTAGATAATCGCCCTCAGTGCGCATGGCCGCTCGGAGTTTTTCTTTACGCAACGAAAAAGTGAATGTCTCGGCACTGACTGGTTCTTGGGCCTCGGGCACCTGGACTTCCACCAGCCGATAGGCCTTGCCCGCTTCGGCTTTGGCCGCCCCAAGTTTCAACAGCAATTCATCGCGCGTCAGTTTCTGCCGCTGCAACTCATGGAGACGCTTCCACAACTGTTTGAGCCGGCGCCGCCGCATCGCGCGCTCCTTCTTCCTCCGACCCTGGCTGCGGGCCAGGATGTACAGCTCTCCTTCCTGCGGCAAGAGCTTCACTTCCAGGGAGTCCTTCACCTTCGCCCACGGCAGTTTCAGAAACTCTTTTTCCAGTTTCGTCAGCCGCCCTCGTTGCGTCCCAACCAAATAGGATACCGGCGTGGTTGCCGCCCGCATCTCGCGCAGAATATCCTCGGTCGGAATCCCACGATCCATCACCCAAACCCGATGAGCTTTCCCGTACTGGTTTTCGATCTTTTCCAGAAATGTCTTAAGCGTGGTCTTGTCGCTCGTGTTTCCCGCCATCACTTCGTACGCCAGCGGAAATCCTTCCGGTGTGATCACCAGCGCGATCACCACCTGCACACAGTCCGGACGTTTGTCGCGGCTGTAGCCATGCCGTCGCTTGCCATGCTCGGGAGGATCGCATTCAAAATACGTGCTGGTCAGGTCATACAGCAAAACTTCATATCTCGCCTCGAACAGATCTCGCCAGCGCTCGGTAAGAAAACTGAACAGGCCGCGCTTGTGCTCCAGCAGCTTGTCCAGGCAGCGGTACAGCGACTGCAACTCGACGGTGTCACCGGTACGCCCGAGCAGGTCACGCATCGCCGAACGGTGGTACCACTCTCGGTGCAGCCGCCATTCACTACCGGGATCGATCAAACGATAGGTTACGAGGATCTTCAGTACGTCCAGCCAATCGGTCCCTTCACGACTCGGCCGTAGTTTTTCCCGCCAAAAGTCATCCAGTGTCAGCTGGCGCCATAACTCAGACGCCAACCAGCACGCACCCCATTGCCGCGGCTGCCTGAGCCGCAGTTGATCCAGACAAACATGGACAACTTCATGCGCCAGTTCCGGTGCTTCCCGATCCTTGGGGAATAGGGCTACCTGACGCCAGTGGCCGGTCCCGGATTCAAACACTTCGATGCTTCGGCACCAGGCTGCCTCCTGGGTGTCGTTGATCTCGCCCAGGTATAGGACCTGTCGCTGCACCACGCGCCTGCCCTCACCACGGTGATTCTCAACGATGCTCCAGTAGCGGTTTAGCTTCCCGTCCTTCTTTCGCTGCGTGTAGCGAAGAAACATGACGCCATTGTCCATGTCCGGTCAAGCAGGTCAAGGGGGTAGGTCTTCACTACGGCTGCTTTGGAGGAAATCTCTGCTGAAAACAAAATACTTACAGGCACGAAAGTGCCCAAAATCGGCAAAAAGGCGCCCCAGTTGTCAAAGTCGGGTTAGGATGGCGGCGATTGCCGGCGGTGGCGCCATGCTGCGCGCTTGATGCGCTTTTGGTGCGTGGCCGGTGCGTCGTTGGTGCGCGCTCCTTGAGGATGCCGGCGATCATTGGTGCGTAGCAGATTGTGCCATTCAGGGGTGGGCGCTCCGAATCCCGGATCGATCCACGTCGAGCGAATGTCGTGCAAAACCTGGACACCCATCATTCATCATTTTGATCCAATCCACGTCTGAGCTTCTGTTGGGGGAGCGGCGATTTGGGATTGAGGAAACGAATGTGACCATTGGGTGAAACAAATCGGCAGGGATCAGGGCAGTAGGGCGGTCACCGGCATGGAGAAGACCCAATGATGCCGGAAGCGGTCGAAGTGGTTAGAAGAAGGCACCAGATCTGCAGAGGATGGGCTGCTGGGCGCGTAAGGGGTCACACCAATTGTGGCGGTGATGTTGCGAAGGCGGCACGAGCCGTCGCAACGCCTTTGAGCCACCGCCTGCCGAGCTGATCTGCAAAATTGCGCAGATTGGAAAGCAGCCCGGCAGCAAGACGGAATTTGGATCCGAAGCGGGAGACGGTTTCAAGCCACGCGTCCGGATTGGCGCCGATCCGCAGCAGGATTGGCGCAAGATCGGCATCGATGGCTCCCCGTTTATCCGACCGGGTCATGCGTCCTGACTTGTCCACCAGATCGAAATACTCGGCTGCAGTCATCTGCAGGATGCCGCGCCGTTCGGAGTCTGATTGAATGGGACATAGCCAGCAGGCGGAAAGGGGTGCGCGATCAAAGGAATTGCTCAGGGCAGAGATGCGTTCGGGAATAGGGTTCGAAATCTCGCCGGCATTTTCCGGCATTTGCATGTCCCTGCCGAAAGAGCCAGACGGCATGTCTTGTGCCGCCTCCTTGGGAACAGGGGCTGTCGTCATGGTCTCTTTCTGCCAGGCCCGGATCCGTTCCTGGATGCTGGTGAAGTCGCTTTCCTCCGGAGTTCCTGCCAGACCGGCCCGGATAGGATTCAGATCCACATAGACCATGCAAGCGGCGATGGCCGCTTCATCGAGCAGCGCCTGGCATTTGAACCGTGATTCCCAGAACCGGCCCTTGACCTTATCTTCTTTGTTTGCGGCCCGGGCGATGAATTCGTTGAGCCGGCCCATGAACCAGCTCAGGCTCGACAGCCGTTGGCGCAGCTGTGCGATACGTTCCGGACAATCTGCCAAGGCGCAGATTTCTTTCTCAACTGGTGGAATTGGGGTGCCGTGCAGGTCGCGATGCCGGGGGAAGAGTGTCAGCCAGCGGGTTGCCACCTCCCGATCGGACCAAGGGCGACGATGTCGGGGCGAGTGCGCAGAATGGTGTGATAGTGATTTTCCATGACCGCGTAAGCGCAGACTTCGATAGCGAAGATGGCCGACGAGATACCGCAACCTGTCGACCAGCCATGCCTTGCGGTGGGAGAAGTCCCGGCGTGTGAGCGGGTCGAATCCATACAGAAATGCCCGGCGGACGCACCGGCTGAAGCAGTGATACACCCCTTCTTGTCCTTCCTGGACGTATTTGCTGCGCGGCAAGCCCATGGTTCACCTCTTTCAATATTTCTAACGGCGGACTCATGGAAAGTGCCAAGAAAAAGCCACAAAAAATGGGTGTCCAAGTTCTTGCAGGAATCCAGCCGCGGATGAACGCCAATCAAAATATGTCCGCCGGCGTCCTTCGGCGTTCAAAACAATATCTGGCCCGGCTTCCAGACCTCCGCCCATCGCTTCGGCGACACCGGTTTTTCTTTTTTGAGCGACTATTTTATATGCGGCACAGTTGTAGTGTTTGACACTACACGCCTCTCACACTAATATTTCACTGTGGCCAGGATCATTTCGTTCGAATGGGATCAATGGAATGTCCAGAAGAACGAGATCAAGCATGGAGTCGGCAGGCTGGAGGCAGAGAGTGCATTTTTCGATCCCCCCTACAAGCTTTACGAGGATTTGAAACACATGACCGCAGCAGAGAAGCGCTACCTGCTCTATGGCCGGAGCCTCGAAAATCGCATATTGATGGTCGGATTCACTCTCATGGGGCCCAGGATCCGCATTATCACCGCAAGACCCGCATCGAAAGAGGAGCGGCAAGTTTATGAAAACGAACAAAGCCAATACCAGACGTAAGAGAGCCCGCGAAATCCGTGACTACGATGCGACCGACACGACGGCCCTTATCGACGAGTCAAAGCTTCTCAAGTTCGAGGACCATGGTTTGAAACTCCCTGAAGTGCCGCCGACGCAGGTTGTTTCGATCCGACTGCCTTCGAATCTCTTGAACGAACTGAAAGCTCTCAGCTCGGAGCGCGACATTCCCTACCAGGCTCTGATTAAGCTGTTTCTATCCCAATCGGTATCGAGGTTTAAGAAACGCTACACAGTCTAGATCTCGGAAATAGGAGACGGCGCCTGGTCATACTGTCCCCCGGCGATCATTCTTCGAGCTCGGGCAGGAGTTTGCGGAGGGGTTCGACGAGCGGGGGCAGATCGTTTTGGATGGTGTCCCAGATTACCGAGGGCCGCAGGCTCCAGTAGGCATGAACGGAGAAATTGCGCAAGTCGACCATTTGGCGCCAGGGGATTTAGGGATGGCGGCCGGTGATTTCCGCAGGGACGTGGTTTGCGGCTTCGCCGATGACGGTGAGGTTGTGAATCACGGCATCCGTGATTTCTTCATCGTTTTCGAAAGTTTCGAAATCCATGCCTGAAACGTAGCGCTGGATCTTGGCCATGGCGTCGAGGATGTCCTGGACGCGGAATACCCAATCTCTAGGCGGCATAGATCGCTTCTCGCAGGATGCGTTCTTTCAATGCCGGCTTGATGCCGTCCCGCAAGACCAGGTCCACTTTCGGTACCCCGAGAATGCTCTCCAGGTAATGCTGGGTTCGGGACAGGTGAAACAGTCCGACCGGCCGGCCATCAAACTCCACCAGCAAGTCCACATCGCTTGCCGGGGTGGCTTCATCGCGCACGACGGAGCCGAATAATGCCAGGGATTTGACGCCGAAATCCCTGGCCAGCTTTTCCCGATGGTCGGCGATTATTTTGAGAACCTGGTCGCGGTTCATTTCATTCTCAGGAAGAAAGCTAGGTTCTGCTCTGCGCCCAATTTTTGGCTGCCTCTATTGATATATAACCGGCCTTTTCCCCTAAATCAACGAAATCCACAATTTGGGCTTCGGCATCCGATCCGTCTTCTCCACGCGTCACCAAAATTCATCAAGAGAACGGTTGGTCGATGGAGATGGCTTCCATGCCGCCCAGGAAGCGGGCGCCGTTTTCGGTGACGACGAAGCAGTCCTCGGTGCGGATGCCGAACTCGCCGTAGATGTAGATCCCCGGTTCGTCGCTGAAGGTCATGCCGGGCGCGAGCTTCAGCTGATTCCCCTTCACCAAGTACGGGTATTCGTGGCCCTCCATGCCGATGCCGTGGCCTACGCGATGGGCAAAGTACTTGTATTCAGGGCCAAAGCCGGCGTCTTCGATCACCTTGCGCGCTGCGGCATCAACCTGCTCGCAGGGCACTCCCGGACGGGCAGCCTTCAGCGCCGCCGTCTGGGCTTGCTTGACGATGTCCCACACCTTCCGTTGGCGGTCCGTCGCCTTGCCGAACACGATCGTGCGCGTAACGTCGGAGCTGAATCCTTCGATGCTGCAGCCGCCGTCCACCATAACCGCGTCACCTTCCTTCAGCGTGCGCACGACGCGCGATCCATGCGGGAAGGCCGTATTCAACCCGAACTGCGGGCCGCCGCTGCCGCTGACACCCATCTGCCGGTGCGCCGCACTGATCGCGCCCGACAGATCTCCGGTGCTCATGCCCTCCTTCAGGCTCTTGAATCCCTGCTGATATGCGAGCTTGGTGATCCTGTTCGCCAGATCCATGAAGGCGATTTCCTTGTCGGTCTTGATGCCGCGGCAACCCTCGGTGACGACGGCGCCATCCGCGAGCTGCAAATTTGCAGCATCCCTGCGCAGCCCGTGGATATGGAAGCTCCGCACTTGCGGCCCCAGGCCGAGTTGGCCGTTACCGGCGCCGAGGTCCTTCATCACTCCGCCGATCATTTTGTAGGGGCTTTCGTGCTCCTGCCAGGCGCGGATCTCATGAGCGGCGGGGATCGACTCCTTCCACATTTCGAGCTCGAACGCGGGCACTACCCAGACCGGCTTCCCCTTTCTATTGAGAATCACACCCATGGTGCGCTCACTGACGCCGGCATTGATGCCGGTGAAGTAGCGCAAATCGGCGCTGCCGATGAGGAACAGGCCATCGATCTGATGCTTCGCCATCCACTTACGCGCTTTCTCCTGGCGCGCTTCGAAGTCTTCGGGTCCGAGCGGCTTGACCCCGGAGACCAGGTTCTGCAGACGGGATTGTTGCTCCTGCGCAGGCTGGGCGAAAATCCTGCTGAGCCAACCTAACGAGGTAATCGAAAGTCCACCAAACTTGAAAAAATTCCGGCGCGATACCATTCTGCCTCCTTATCCCGAGGAACCGGGCTGCTACTTAGGCTAATCCGAAAACGCTCCAGGCTGCCAGTCAAATTTACAGACAAAAGCAAAATCTCAACGCAGAGCTCTTGCGACTTCTTGGTCGTTCATTGAAATCAGAAATTTGAGATGGCGCCCGCAGGGCGCTTTGGAGTGCGGCGGCATGACGCCGCTTTGGGACCGGTATGCCGCGACACAAAGGTGACTCGCCTTATCCCCCAAGTGCTGGCGGTGAACCCTACTCGCAAAGCGGCGTCGTGCCGCCGCACTCCAAAGCGCCTCCGGCGCTGCAACCAGCGATGCAAGTTTCCGGAGAGGCCGCAGAGCACGTAGAGAAAACCATGATTTCGGGCCTGCAGGAGGCCGTCTCTTCCTTTCACTCCAGGACGAGTTTGACCATGCCCCCTGTCTTTCTCTGCGTGCTCTGCGGCCTCCGCGTTGAGGCTTTTAGGTTGCAGATCTCCCACTTTTTCCCATTTGTGGCTGCTATGACGCCCGCGTTGAAAGCTATGCCTTACCGATGATAGACTGGCCGCGCCTTCCATCACGGGAATTGACAGGCAACAATCCAAACTGCTCACGGAGCCCGCTGGGCGCACCGTGATTCCGGCAAAGGAGGAGCACGTGGAGTTTCTGAACTTCGTTCTCTTGTTCGTTATTGCATTTCTTCTGCTGCGCAGACCCGAAAAGGAACGCCTCGCGTTCCGCCTGCTCGTGATCAGTGTTTTGCTGATGATGGCGATGTTCCTGGTCGCCACGCGGACGGCAATCCTGCCCGGCGTGAACTACTGAGGCCGCCAAGGCTGAGGATGGAGGAATCCTATGAAACGTGACCTTCTTTACAGCTTCCTTGCCCTTGCCGTGCTGGCTCTGTCCGTGATTCCTATCGGCGCCGCGGTCTTCCTGCTCGGATTCGTATACGGCGATTCGCCGTGCGTGATGTGCTGGGAACAGCGCATCGGCATGGCCATCATCGCAATCCTCGGACTTTTCATCCTGCGCTACGGGCCGAAACCGAAATACATCGGATTGTCGGTGCTGGTAGGATGCTGGGGCGTTTTTATGGGCATGCGGCACACAGGGATGCACGCCGCCCGCGACGTCGGCCAGGGCTTCAGCATCGAGATCCTCGGCACTCACACCTACACCTGGGCTTTGTTTATTTTCTGGGTCTGTATTGTGACTATGGGGGTGCTGCTCACGTTGATGAAGGAAATCGAGGTCCCCTCCGGGCTGCGGCCCTTGAAAGCGCTGGATAAGCTTGCGCTGGTCGTTTTCCTGGTGGTGATTGCAGGAAACATTGTGCAGGCGTTCGCCAGCACCGGGCCGCCGCCATTTGCAGGACAGGGCGATCCCATCCGCTTTTCCTTCAATCCGAAGCACTGGGTGTGGTCTACGGACGAGTGGGCCTCGCTGCCGATCACGTTGCGCGGACGTTGGGCCGTTGAAAAGCCGTCCGTGGCTGCGGTCTCCAGCGATCCGGGTGCCGGCCCGCTGGCAGACCTCCCGGTCCTTGCGATCAAGGAACAAAAGCGGATTATCATGCCGCTCCGGGGTACCGCAACCGATCTCGCTTACGATGCCGGGACGGATCGCTTTCTGCTCACCACCCAGAGCGGAGTTTACCTGCTGGATGGAACACTGAATCGCATCCTGCGATATACCGTCGTTGATCCCGGGTATTCGATCGACCTTGGACAATTTGCCGGCGCGGCATTTCTGGACGGCAAAACCGTTATGGCGCTCGGCGAGAACAAGAGCTACACGATTCTGCGCGAAAATGACGGCGCGGACGCAAACAAGAACTTCCGGTACTTCCTGGAGTCGTTCGATAAATTCGACGAGATGTCGCGGTCACGTCTTGGGACGGTGCGCGCCCGAATGATGTATGTGATGTCGCTGGCATTCGATCCGGCAACCAACTCGCTCTACACCGTCACAGTGCCGAACTCAAAGGTGAAAAAACTGGTCGTTTCGCGCTTTGACCAGAATGACAAGACGCTGTCGGAAGAGTACACGCCCAGGCTCGCGCCCGATTCAGGCCTCAGATTCAGCGGCAAGAACCGCTCCTTGGACGACCTGTTCGTGACCGGGGCGGTGATCGCCGAAGGCCGCATGTATGTGATCAGCGCAGCGCACAGCACCCTTCTGACCATCGACCTCGCCTCCCGCGCGGTCGTCGCCGCACATGCCATCCCCGGCCTTGTGCGTCCGACCGGCATTGCCATCAGGGGAGGCGATTTTTATATTGTCGGTGAAGGCGGTGAAGTGTTCGTGATCTCGAGACCTTAATCCGCAAGTGGGCGCCGGCCGAGGCCTGACTAGGTTTCGGGGAGACTGTCTTAAAACTATGCATCCGGGAGTGACGCCGAGAAAGTAACAGGGGGCGAGCCTCGTAGCGGCGCTGCCCCCGGTCACGCCAGGGACGTTGCAGAGCCCTGAAGGGGGGCGGAAGTCCTCCGATTTTAGATACTTTCTGTCGTGCCTCCAGGGCTCATGATCAGATTCCAATCAACCCCGGGCTGCGCTCCGCTTGCCCGGGGCTACTGTCTTCAGCCCTTCCAGGCATGCGCGTCAAGTTAAGGAGCGCGTCGCTTTTTGAGAAATGAGTTTCGGGAACGGACGCGCTTGAGGATGAAAGTGTTTCGATCCTCCACCAGCCATTCCATCGTCTCGCCTTTCTGGACTTCCGCCGCCTCTGCTATCGCCGCAGGGAAATTAACATAGAAGGACGTGTTCGTAGGTCGCTCGACCTTTTGAATCTTTACGTTGTAACCCAACGGTAGACCTCCGGTTGATTTTTCGCTGCCATTGTACTGCAAAAATCAGATTTTTGTCCGGTTAGATATAGTATATATACTATATTACATTTCAGGAAGGGAGACCGGATGAAACCAGCATCGGATGCTGTAGAACTGTTCCTCTGCGCTGGGCTTGATCGAGACCAGATTCGGCAACTTGCGTTCGAGACCGGCTTCTGTGAGCGAGAGCCACGCAAGATCCAGCCAGCCGATTTCCTGGCTCAACTGTGCATACAATCTGCCGCAGGCGTGGTCAGTTACAACGATTTGGCCGCAGGGATGGAGGCCTATGCGGGCGTCACTGCGAGTCGTCAAGCCTATTGGGAAAAGACCGATGAATCCTGCGCACGCTTCTTTCAAAGCGTCCTGGAACGTGTCATGCTATCGAAATCCAACCCAGGGGCTGTAGCCGCAATCAATCGACGACTGCGGTTTCAACGAGTCCTATTGCAAGACAGCACGATCATCAAACTCCCGCTTCGACTCTTTGCCGCTTATTCTGGGGTCAAAAACGGCCACACCGCAGTCTGCAATGCGCGCATCCAGGGAATCTATGACTTGCTTTCCGGACAGTTCGTACGGTTCTCCATCGATCCGTACAGCAAGAATGATCAGGCAGCCGCCCTCGAAATTGCCGTCCAGCCGGGGGATCTGGTTCTGCGCGATCGGGGCTACTTCAGAATGTCGGCCATCGAATGCCATAAGCGCGCCGGCGCCGATTCGATCAGCAGATACAAACACCCCACCGTCCTGTACGATCCAGCTACAGGTGAAAAGATCAATCTGCTCGAATTGCTGACCCGGCGCGGGTCCGTCGACATGCTGGTGGGCACTGGCCCCGAGCAGACTGTACCCATTCGTCTGATTGCTTTCCCGGTTTCCGAGGAAACTGCCAACGTGAGAAGAATGAGGGCCAAAAAGGAAATGAACTACCCTCCGTCCCGGGAGTTGTTGAAGTTGATGGCTTGGACCATCTTCTTTACCACGATTACGGATCCCTCGATAACGTTCAAGGAAATCCTGTCACTGTATGGCCTCAGGTGGCGGATTGAAAACGTGTTCAAAACATGGAAGAGCCATTTCAATTTTGAAAAAATCCACAACGTGCCCGAAATTCAACTTCACGTAGTTCTCAACGCAAGACTGATCATGATCACTCTTGCTTACGAGAGGCTTTTCTTGCCGCTGTCGGAGCAGCTTGAAACTCCAATTAGCCTCATGAAGTTCATGAGGTACATCACTCAGAACTTCCCTTACATTTCCAGGCTCATGAACTCCAAGATCGCATCGCCAAAGTTATGCCGAGCCGTACAGCGATACTGCACCTATGACAAACGGAATCGCCCTAACTTTGTCACTGCAATGGAAGCAATCCTGCTGAAAACAGCTGGCGCTCCTTAACTTGACGCGCATGCCTGGAGGGGCGAAGGACAAAATCAAATTCGCGATCGTCACCGCTGTCATTCCGTCGCCCCTGCCGGGGCTCTATCATTTTCCGTTATCCTACCCCGGGCTGCGCTGCGCTTGCCCGGGGCTACTATCTCTGGCCCCTCCGGGGCCATGGATTTTCCGCCGTCGACGGTCCATCCCCGCCGGGGCCATTGATTTTCAGCCCTTCGTGGTCCGTCCCGGACTATTTGCGGATCGACTCGTACAGGCGTGCCAGCTTTTCCAGGAAGACTTTCCGATAGCTGTAGGCCAGGGCGATGTAGCGCACCTTGGTATCGGGGCTCAAGCTGACCGCGCCGGTCGCGGCATCGTACTGATAGGGTACCCCAGAGGGGTCTTTGGGGACGAACGTGAGGTAGCCCGCACTCACCAAATTTACCAGCCTTGCGGCTTGGGCCCCATGCGCGGCGGCGTATTTCTCCAGGAAAAACTCCAGCGTCCAGATGGTTTCATCCACCTGGATGCTGTCCAGGTGATTCCTCGCATTTTCCTTCAGATCTGCCCGGGTGGAGTCCTCCAGCTGCCTGCGCCAGAGTTCTTTGGCCGTCTCCACGGCTCCGCCTTGCGATAGACTGCGCGCCGCAAGCGCGCTCCATCCAGGGCGGCGCTCCCGCGCAATGGCTGGCGTCAAGCCAAGCCTCGCCCGCCTGCTTATAATCCTTCAAATAGAGGAAGTAGACAAAGCCTTTGTCGTATCGAAGTCGCCATTCCTGCGGCAACAGCGAGATTCCTTTCTCCAGCAGCCGAACGGACTCCAGAGGCTTCCCTGCACCCATGGGCTCCGGCTCCCCTAAAAAAATGCTCCCTGCCCGATAAACATCCAGCATCCTCGGAATCCAGGGTCGTGACGATGTCGAGCAGTGCCGCCAGGTTTTTATAGGGCACGCGTCGGCGGGCAGCCTCTTCACGCCGCCCGTAGTACTGGATGGCCCGCATCCAATAAACATCCGCTACCAGATCGTCATAGCCCAGGGCCATGGCCTTCACCATGCGGGGCGACGAGAAATAAAGGATGTCCGGATCGATGGTCGTGCGATTCATTTGCGCGTCGATCCGGTTCTGCACCGGCAGAATCAGCAGTGCGGCACCAAAGCACGCGGCGCCCAACAGCCATTTGCGCTGAGATCGCAGGAAAGTCACCTTCTTCATTTGAAATCTCTGTGTGAAAAAACGGTCGCAGCGATGATCAAGAGAACCGCGCAGTAAAGTACGGCATATACACTCGCCCAGCCGACCGCGGCGGCACGGATCGGCTCATAGTAGGCTGCACTCTGAATCACATTGCGGCTGTCGGCCATGCTGAAATTCGAGATGTTGGGAAGAACATAGTACAGGAAATTTGCGACATACTCGGCCACGGCCGACTTGGTAATCACCGCAAACTGCACGGAGATCCGCGTTGAAGTGGCCGATCATCCAGAGAAAGAACGTGAACAGGGCCGAGAGTGCGGGCGTCGAAAAGGCTGAAAAGACCAGGGCCACCGCGGTAGTCAGCGCCAATGAAAGGTAGATGAGATAGACGGCTGGAAGGAGTCGCGCATAGCTTTGGATCGAAACGTTGCCGTTATAGGCGAGCGTAAGCCACACACCGAGGGTCATAACTGAAACGTTGATCAGCAGGGTGAGAAGCAAACCCAGATACTTGCCGAGGATGAACTCCCACCGATGCACAGGTTTGGCAAGCAGCGCATACACGGTGCGCCGCTCCAGCTCTTTGTAGACCAGACCAATGCCGATAAAGATGGCAATCAACGTCCCGAAGATGGAAATGGATGACAAGCCGATGTCGACGATGACCTTGTCCTCATAGCCGAGGGTAAGCTGTCCCAGCACGAACGAGCTCAGGATCATGAGCAGCGCAAAGAGGATGAGATTGTAGAGAATCTTGTCGCGAATGTTCTCGCGCAAGGTATTCCGGGCGATCGCAAGTACACGCATAAAGACCTCGGTTAATCAATCCTGCAAAATCTCACTTGTTCCTCATCACTTCCGTGAAAAAGTGGTCTTCCAGCGAAGGACGAATGGGATTCACGGAAACGAGCCCGACACCATGGGCCAGCGCATAAGAGATAATCGCTTCTACCTGTCGGGGATTGGCAGCCCGGAGTTGTATGCGCTCGCCCAGTGGAGTCATCTCTTCGCACAGCGGCTTCAAGCCGGAGGAAGTTTCCGCGGTAATTCCCGCCAGCACGATTTCGTGCGCCTCAATCTTGACCTTGAGAATTTCATGTAACGCGCCCACCTGCTGAAGGCGCCCGCGGTTCAGGATCGCGACGCGATCGCAAAGCGCTTCGACATCGGGAAGGATGTGCGAACTGAAGAAGACCGTAACGCCGTTTCGCTTCAGTCCCAGAATTGTCTGGCGCACATCTCTTCGCCCCAGCGGATCAAGCCCGGACATAGGCTCATCGAGGAAAAATACTTCCGGGTCGTTGATCATCGCTTGGGCAACGCCGATGCGCTGGATCATCCCCTTGGAGAATTTGCGCAGTTGCGTTCTGCGCGCGTCCTGCAGCCCGACGTTTTCCAGCAGCGCGCGTACCTTGCTGCCCAATGCAGGCTGGCTCATGCCGAAAAGCTTCCCAACATACAGGAGCAGCTCCTCGGCTGTCAGGTAATCGTAAAAATACGGATTCTCCGGCAGAAACCCGATGCGCCGGCGCATGGAGACAGACTCCACGGCCTCCCCGAGAATCCGGGCGGAGCCTGATGTGGGCCGAATGAGGTTCATCAGAATCTTCAAAGTGGTCGTCTTCCCTGCGCCATTGGGACCGAGGAAGCCGAACACCTCCCCCTTCTCCACGTTCAGGTTCAGGTTGTCCAATGCCCGGACGGGATGTTTCTTCCAGAAGCCGACCTGGAAATCCTTGGTTAGACTTTCAATCTCGATAATCGCCATAATTTCTCATTACAGGAGTCGTGAGATTATTCGAATTAACGAGTGACGAATTGGGGGAGCGGTATGCTCCTGATGGGCAATCGTAAATCGTAAATCGTAAATCGTCAATTCGAGTATAATTGCTCGCTATGTTCAGAATCGGAATCGACACAGGCGGAACGTTCACGGATTTTATTGCCCTCGATGGCAAGCGCGTTCGGACTCTCAAGCTCCTTTCGACGCCGTCCAATCCTGCTCAGGCTATTTTTCAGGGTCTCCAGGAGCTGCTGGACGAGCGCGAATGCGATATCCGCCACGGTTCGACCGTGGCGACGAATGCGCTGCTGGAACGGAAGGGCGCCGTGACGGCCCTGGTCACCACCGCCGGGTTCGAGGACATACTCGAAATAGGCCGGCAAAATCGCCCAAAAATCTACAGCCTCTTCCCGTCGCGGCCCGATCCATTGGTTCCGGCCCGTCTGCGTCTCGGCGTAATGGAGCGCACGCTTCATGACGGCAGCGTGCTGATTCCCCTTAGATCCATGGATCTCCGATCGTTGGCCGAGAAACTTCGTCGAGCCCGGGTTCAGTCTGTTGCCGTCTGCCTCCTTTTCTCATTTGCCAATCCGGCCCATGAAAAACTGATCGGCAACGCGCTTAAAAACTTGAAGATTCCGGTAAGTCTGAGCCACATCATCCTCCCCGAGTACCGGGAGTACGAACGCACTTCAACTACGGTGGTAAATGCCTATCTTGCGCCTGTCATGGGCCGATACCTGGGCGCTCTCGAGGAGGGCTTGCACGCGAAGCGCGCGCGCCGAGTTGCACATTTGCGTATCATGCAGTCCAACGGCGGCACCGTTTCCGCCCGGGCAGCCATCCGGGAGCCTGTGCGGACGATTCTGAGCGGCCCGGCAGGCGGCGTGGTCGGAGCCTGGGAAGTCGCGTCCCAGGCGGGTTTCCCCGACATCCTGTCGTTCGATATGGGCGGCACCTCCACCGATGTATCTCTGTGCGAGGGTGAGATCCGGATCACCAGCGAGTCCGTCATCGCCAACTGCCCGATCGGCGTGCCGGTTATCGACATCCACACGGTCGGCGCCGGAGGCGGCTCGATCGCGCGCGTCGATGAAGGCGGAGCGCTGCGGGTCGGCCCGGAGAGCGCGGGAGCCGATCCCGGCCCGATCTGCTATGGCAAGGGTGAACGCATCACAGTCACCGATGCCAATCTTTACCTGGGCAGACTCGATACCGGCTACCCGCTGGGCGGCACACTGCATCTCGACGATCGTCGCCTGCAGCCGGCATTCCGGGCTCTCGCTTCCCGCATGGGCGCTGCCAGCCCGGCCGCGGCTGCCCAAGGCGTCATTGATGTGGCCAACGCAAACATGGAGGCGGCCCTGCGCGTGATCTCGGTGGAGAGAGGCTATGATCCGCGCGACTTCACGCTGGTAACCTTCGGCGGTGCGGGTGGACTCCATGCACTCCAGCTCGCGGCAAGCCTGTCGATACCGCGGATTCTGATCCCTGAGAATCCGGGCCTGCTATCGGCTCTTGGTGTTCTCTTGTCGGACAGCGTGCAGGATTTCTCGAAGACTGTGATGCTGACGAGCCAGGAGGCCGGCACGGCAGGACTGGATGAGCGCTTCCGGGAACTCGAGCGCAAGGGGCTGGCGTCCATGAAGACAGAGGGTTTCAGCACGCAAAGAATCCGCCTCGAGCGCTGGATTGACATGCGCTATCACGGGCAGAGCTACGAGCTGAGCTTCCCCTATACCCGGCGGTTTGTGCCCGAATTTCACCGGCGCCACGAGCAACGCTATGGTTATGCCGACCCGACAAGGGAATCCGAGGTCGTGACGATTCGCGTCCGCGTCCGAGGCTTATCGGAAAAACCACGCATGCCGAAGGATCATCCCGGAGCCAAAGACCCGAAACGCGCCCTGATCAAGGAAAAGAACGTGCGCTTCGAAGGAAAGACCTGCCGTTCCCGCATCTATGAGAGAGCCCTGCTGCGCGCCGGTAACCGCATCCTCGGTCCGGCCCTCATTTTCGAGTACAGCGCCACGACCGCGCTGCCGCCGGGATATACGTGCTGCGTGGATTCGTACAGGAATCTAGTGATCTCTGCGGAGCCCTGATGGGCGTCCGAATCCGGCGGTCCCCACAGGCCCACTCCGGCAGGGCAGCCAACTCAAAAGGGTGCTCAAATTCCTTCGCCTCGACACCGCCACTCCGGCAGGATAGCCAGCCCTGAAAGGGTGTTCAAATCCCTTCGCCTCGACACCGCCACTCCGGCAGGATAGCCAGCCCTGAAAGGGTGTTCAAATCCCTTCGCCTCGACACCGCCACTCCGGCAGGATAGCCAGCCCTGAAAGGGTGTTCAAATCCCTTCGCCTCGACACCGCCACTCCGGCAGGATAGCCAGCCCTGAAAGGGTGTTCAAATCCCTTCGCCTCGACACCGCCACTCCGGCAGGATAGCCAGCCCTGAAAGGGCGGCGCAGCAAAGCCCAGGGCGTGAGCCCTGGGTACGGCGGGGCGCTGAATAGAGCCCTGAAAGGGCGGCGCAGAAGCTCGCTCCGTCTATCTCCAGAGATATCTTTCGTCATAAGGTACCTGATATTCGTGCAGGAAATCCAAATACTCTTCCTGGAACGTGCGTTGACGGTGATGTTCCACCTGGCCTTTGATGTAGTTCGTGACCTGGTCTATCTGGGATTGATGAATGGAAAACGCGCCATAGCCGCCCTGCCATTCAAATTTCGAGAGCATGCCCCCTTGAGTCTTCACCAAGCCTGAGGAATTCGCCTTTGCTTTCCTGATGATCTCAGACATCGCATGGTTACGACTCAACAAACATAGAATGTGTACATGATCTTCTGTGCCGCCGACCTCAATGGCCGGTGAATCGTGTTCGTTGAAAACCTGCGCGAGATACGCATGTAATCGTTTGCGCAACCCGAGATCAGACAGGAATGCAAAGCGTTCCTTGGTTGAAAAAATGATGTGCACCAGAACTCTGGAAAAAGATTGGGCCATGAATCCTCCTTTATGACAGGGAAGTTTCACAGCCTGTGCCGCTTTTTCAGGGCTTTGTCAAATTTCATGTTCAGGGATTCCAGAGTTTGCATCCTGATACCTGGGCTTTGCTGCGCCGCCCTTTCAGGGCTATTTCTCCGAATGACCTAAACCCAGGGCTTACGCCCTGGGCTTTGCTGCAACGCCCTTTCAGGGCTTTCCCGCGATTGCACAGTGCACGTCCAGGGCGTGTCCAGGGTTGCACAGGGCGCGTTCAGGTCTTTCCCGCGATTGCACAGTGCACGTTCAGGGCACTCCCAGGGTTGCACAGGGCGCGTTCAGGTCTTTCCCGCGATTGCACAGTGCACGTTCAGGGCACTCCCAGGGTTGCACAGGGCGCGTTCAGGGCTTTCCCGCGATTGCACAGTGCACGTCCAGGGCGTGCCCAGGGTTGCACAGGCCGCGTTCAGGGCTTTCCCACGATTGCACAGTGCACGTTCAGGGCATTCCCAGGGTTGCACAGGGCGCGTTCAGGGCTTTCCCGCGATTGCACAGGGCGCGTTCAGGGCTTTCCCGCGATTGCACAGTGCACGTTCAGGGCGTTCCCAGGATTGCACAGGGCGCGTTCAGGGCTTTCCCGCGATTGCACAGTGCACGTCCAGGGCGTTCCCAGGGTTGCACAGTGCACGTTCAGGGCGTTCCCAGGATTGCACAGCGCTTCTTTTGTCAGCGCGAGGTTCGTCGGTCAACGCTCATGGGACTCGGGTTCTGGCAAATCACTTTTTGTCCGCTCGGGACCATGGGCTGGTCGGAGGAGGCACGGATTGCTGAGTTTCATATTGAGGTGGGCATGGAGAATCAGCTTGGAGGGGTGGATTATTCGTGCCGCCGACCTCGCCGGAGGTTTCTGATTGACACCAGCCTCAATCCTGAGGTTTGGCCGTTGGTCGGAGGGAGGCGCGTTGGCGGAGAACTTCGTATAGTGCAATACCGGCAGCGACGCTGACGTTGTAAGAAGCCACCCTGCCTCGCATCGGGATCGAGGCCAGGAAGTCGCATTTATCTCTGACGAGGCGATGCAGACCGCTCCCTTCGCTCCCCAGCACCAGGGCAGTCGGAGTCGAGAAGTCGAGCTCCCACATGGGCCGTCCCGACTCGGCATCAAATCCGGTTATCCAGTAGCCGGCCTCCTTCATCTGCTCCAGGAGGCGTGCGGTGTTGGTGATGCGGGCGACCTTGAGGTGAGATGCCGCGCCTGCGCTCGCTTTGATCGCTGTCGCGCTGAGTTGTGCACTGCGCCGCTGCGGGATAAAAACGCCGTCTGTCCCCGCGACCTCGGCGGAACGCAGAATGGCGCCGAGGTTGTGGGGATCCTCGATGCCGTCGAGGATGAGCACCAGTCCGGGCGAGCCGGCCTGCGCCAGGATCTCCTCGACATCGTACGTGGCCATCTCCGAGATGTAGCAGAGAACACCCTGGTGGCGCTCACCGCCTGCTTTGCGGTCCAGCCACGCCCGCTCTTCAAAGGCAAACGGCACATTCTTCTGCCGGCTGAGATCCAGGATCTCCTGGACACGCGGATTCCTCTGCCCGCGTTCCACGCAAACCTTCTCCACCCCGCCGGCGGTTAATGCTTCCAGGACGGCATGAATACCATATGCAATTGACATAACATTCGAAAAAGACTCATCACTCCGCACTAAAGAGTTTTAGGACCGCTTCGATGCGCTCGCGGCAGGACATGACGCGGCGCGGCAGATTCAAGCGGCTTCCCTCCTCATAGATGGGGATCAAGCGGTCCAGTTCCGGCCCTGAGCCCATGCCCGTGAGAGCAGCGCGAATCGGGTGGAACAGGTGCCGGCCTTTTTGTCCGGTGGTCTTCTTCACGATGCCGACGATTTCTTTGTACGCATCGAAAGTGAGGATCTCCCGTTCGGCGACCAGGCGCGCGAACTCGCGGGCGACCTGGAGTGCTCCCGTCTCGGCCAGCGCGGTGCGCGCCCCTTCATCCAACTCCGGCGGATCGTTGGGGAAGCCGTAAATCATGCCGGTCTCATTCACGAGCTGGTCGAGGTGATCCACATGGGATTTCACCGCGTCGACGACCTGTTCGAGCCAGGCGCGCACCCGGGCATCCGGCTCCGGCGGTAGCAATCCGGCGGCCACAAAGTAGGGCACGGCCCGCCCTGCAAGGTCATGAATCGGCGCCTTGTTGATGTACGTCCGGTTCATCCAGTCGAGTTTGGCGCTGTCGAAGATGGCGGGGCTGCGCGAGACACGAGACAGATCAAAATACAAAATGATCTCTCCCAGGTCCATGACCTCCTTCCCTTCCTCGGGCGGAGACCAGCCCAGGAGCGCCAGATAATTGGCCAGGGCCTCGGCGAAGTATCCCTGACTGCGGAACTCCTCGAGCGATGTCGCGCCGTGTCGTTTGCTCAGCTTGCTTCCGTCCGGGCCCAGCACGGTGGGCAGGTGGGCAAACAACGGGACTGGCGCGCCCAGCGCTTCATAGATCAGGATTTGGCGGTGGGTGTTCGAAATGTGGCCGTCGCCGCGGATTACGTGCGAGATGCCCATGGCGATATCATCCACGACCACCGAGAAATTATAGGTCGGGCTGCCATCGCTGCGCTGAATCACCGGATCACTGATCTGCAGCGTGTCGATATCGATGCGGCCGTACACCAGATCGGAAAAGCCCACCATGCCGGGTCTGACGCGAAGACGCAAGACTGAAGGTTTTCCCGCTTGCTGCAGCGCTTGGATCTGATCGGGCGTCAGGTGCCGGCAAATGCCGGCATAGCGCGGCATTTCGCTGTGCGCCAGCTGTTGCTGGCGGACCTCCTCCAGCTCTTCCTCGGTGCAGAAACAACGGAAAGCGCGGTCCTGCGCCAGCAATCGTTCCGCGTGCTCGCGATAAAGGCCGTACCTGTCGGTCTGCCGGTACGGGCCGAAGGTGCCGCCGACATCTACTCCCTCGTCCCATTCCAGACCAAGCCAGCGCAAGTCTTCCATGAGCTGGGTTTCGTATTCGGGTTTGCTGCGCTCGGCATCGGTGTCTTCGATGCGCAGGATGAAGGCGCCGCCAAGATGACGCGCCACGAGCCAGTTGAACAAGGCCGTGCGCGCATTCCCAACGTGGAGAAATCCAGTCGGGCTCGGCGCGAACCGCACCCGGACTCCGGTAGTCGGATTCGTTGATTCCATCTGTCCTCTAAATATCCCCCAAGCGAGGCTCCACCCGCAGAGCGGATGGCTTCAGAAGGCCTCCCAAAGCGAGGCTTCAGCCTTATGAGGGCCCCGGAGGGGCCGAAAGATAATAGCCCCGGGCAAGCACAGCGCAGCCCTTCCTCAGTACTCAACCCTTAGCCCTGATAAGCAGCGCGACGGCTTGGGCCGAGATCCCTTCCCCGCGCCCCTCTGCATTCATCCCCTCCGTGGTGGTCGCTTTGATGCTCACCGCATCGGGTGCCAGTCCGAGGGCTTGGGCCAGATTGCGCTTCATGTCGTCGTAGTGCGGCGCAAGCTTTGGACGCTGCGCCAGAAGCGTAGCATCGACGTTTTGAATCATCCACCCTGCATGCTCAACCTTATCCCGAACCTCCCGGAGGAATTCGAGGCTGAGGCGGTCGCGATGAGCGGGATCGCTGTCCGGGAAATGGCGGCCGATGTCCCCCAACGCTGCGGCACCGAGCAGGGCGTCGCAGATAGCATGTGTGAGCGCATCGGCGTCAGAGTGCCCCTCGAGGCCTTTCTCGTACGGGATCTCTACTCCGCCCAGGATGAGTTTGCGGCCCTCCACCAGCCGATGATAATCAATGCCGTATCCTATGCGCAGCATGGTGTTTTCTCCCGCGGCCCGCCGCGGCTTCGCGTCCTGGCCTTGATTACGGGCGATGATCTGCTCCGCAATAGCGAGATCCAGGGGGCGGGTAATCTTGATGTTTTCAAATGATCCCGGCACGACCGCCACAGGGTGCCCGGCCCAGCGCACGACGGACGATTCGTCGGTTCCCTCAAATCCATCCCGATGGGCGCGCTCCAGGGCTGATCGGATTACGGCGGTGCGAAAGCACTGCGGCGTCTGGATGGCATACAGCTCCTCCCTCGGAGGAGTCCTGAGCACACGGCCCCGGCGCGACACGCGCTGGATGGTTTCTGTGGCAGGCATGCCCGGCACAGCCGCACCGGTGCGCCAGGCAGCTGCTCGGATCCGATGGAGCAATTCCAGGTCGCAGAAGGGGCGCACCGCATCATGCACCAGGATGAGGTCGACATCGGCAGAAGCGCGGAGCACGCCCAGCCGCACCGATTCCTGGCGCGTCGGCCCGCCAGGTACGCATAGCACGGGCACCGCCCAGGGCTGCCCGGCCAGCAGAGCCTCTACCTTGGATATATGCTCATCCGGCAGGGCGATCACGACCTGGATCACCCCATCCAGAGCGAGAATGGCTTCGACGGTATGAACAAGAATGGGCTTGCCGCCCAATTCGAGGAATTGCTTCGGCTGGCGGAGCTCCGACTCTGGAACCTGTCCCGCCAGCCGCGATCACTGCTGCAATGGAGGGAACACGTTCAGTCTTAGCTGTCATTTCTCCACTTCGAAAATACAAAAGCAGCCACAAAAACCGCGGTGCGCAAGTATCCCCAACCTAAAAGCCTCAACGCAGAGCGCAGAGGGAGCAGAGGTCGCAGATTGTTTAGAAAGTAAAAGGTCTCTGGGCTCTCTGCTTCCTCTGCGGCCTCTGCGTCGATCTTTTGCTTTTCTCGCCTAAACGGCGCTACCGGCCTTTGAGTTTTTCCCGGTCGTCTTCCACGATGCGATCCGTCGCGACCACCCGATCATACGGGCGCCGGTCCTGGCGGGCGGACGAGTTGCCTTGTTCGGATTCCTCCGGGAAACGCCCGAAGATCATCTTGCCCGCCGTGGTTTGCAGCACCGAAGTGACCTGGGTGGCGATCGTCTTGCCGATCATCTTGCGCGCATTGTCCACAACCACCATCGTGCCGTCATCCAGGTAGGCCACACCCTGGTTGTACTCCTTGCCTTCCTTCAGGATGAAGACCTTCATGGTCTCGCCCGGGAGGACGACCGGTTTGAGCGAATTCGCGAGCTCGTTGATGTTGAGAACATCAACGCCGCGCAACTGGGACACTTTGTTCAGGTTGAAATCGTTGGTGACAATTTTCGCGTTCAACTCCTTGGCCAGCTCGATCAACTTGAGATCGACTTCCTTGACATCGGGATAGTCCTTCTCGACGATCTGAACCGTAATGCCGGGCGCACCCTTCACTTTCTCGAGAATTTCCAGTCCCCTGCGGCCGCGGTTGCGCTTGATCGAGTCGGCGCTGTCGGCGATCTGCTGAAGTTCTCGCAGAACGAAGTGAGGCGCGACCAGCGTCCCTTCGAGAAAGCCGGTCTTGCAGATATCGGCAATGCGGCCATCAATGATGACGCTCGTGTCCAAAACCTTGTAGGCCATGCGCGAGCCGCGTTCGCTAAAAAGGCCTCCGAACCCGGAAAGTTCGAGGTATTCGCCTTTTTCTGCGCCCAGAACCAGGCCGACGTAGGCCATGAGGATCAGGATCAAAAGCTGGGAGAAGTTACTGGTCGCTTCTTCGAGCTTCATGTGATCGATGATGAGGCTTACCAGGGTTGCGCCAATGATCCCCAGAATGGATCCCAATGCCGCACCGACCAACGTCTTGAGAGACAGCTTTCGGACCCTAAGCTCTACAAACACGATCAGGATGCCAAGCACGGCGCTCAGCGAGATCGCATAGGGGGTTTCCAACTGGAATGGGCGGACGATATACCCACTCGCCAGGATGGCCAAAAAGAGTAGAAAACGAATAATCCAGAGATCCATGAAATGGCTCCTTCGGCATCGGCATTATGATCGAGATGAATTGCCGGCCGGATGCGAAACATACAGAGAGGAACGAAAACAGCATCACGAAACCCACGAGGGGCAGTACCTGTAAGATCATGAATATCAACTGTTCATCCATCACTATCCACAGAAATACTTCCTGCGCACAGGTGTCAACTAATTGTTTCGAGAAAATGAGCTTGCCCCTGTGGCAGAATTAAAAAGCACTGTATAGAATTTATCACAGGAAGCCGATTCTTGGTAAGTACAAAAAAGCCGGCTCCGAAGTCGGTATATCCGCATCCTAAAAGCCTCAGCGCAGAAGTCACAGAGACAAGTTATTGAAAAACAAATAAGTTCTCTGCGGTCTCGGCGATCTCTGCGGTGAGATTCTCTGGTCGCGGCTATGCTGCCCTGTGTTCTTCGTGGCTAAAGCTTTTACACCCCAAAGATGGCCTCAGAAAGATCCAGGACCGTGCGCACGGCGATCAGTTCGGTCTTCTCGAACCGATCGTGAAGGGGAAGGTTGCCGGCGGGCAAGATGCAGCGGCGGAAACCCATGGCGGCCGCTTCACGAACGCGCAGGTGCGCCTGGCTGACCGGCCGGACTTCGCCCGAGAGCCCCAGTTCCCCGAAGAGCACCGTGTGGGGTGGGAGTGCCCGGTTGCGGAAACTGCTGAGGATGGCGGCAAAAAGAGCCAGATCGGATGCAGGCTCATCGACCTGCAGGCCGCCTGCAGCGTTGACATAGATGTCGCATCCCACCATAGGAATGTCCATCCGTTTCTGCAGCATGGCGACCAGTACGGAAATGCGATTGTAATCAAGGCCTGTGGCGGTGCGCCGGGCCGTGCCATACTGAGTGGCAAGCACCAGAGCCTGGATCTCGACCAGGATCGGGCGTGTCCCTTCCATGGCGCAGGCCACGGCGCTTCCCGGCACCGCCTCCTCCCGCTCGCGCAGGAACAAATCCGAGGGATTGTGCACCGGAACCAGGCCTCGGGCTGTCATCTCGAAAACTCCGATCTCGTTGGCCGCGCCGAAACGATTCTTGACCGCCCGGACAATCCGGTGATTGTGGTGCCGCTCGCCTTCGAAATAGAGGACCGTGTCGACAATATGCTCCAGCGCCTTGGGACCGGCGATGCTGCCGTCTTTGGTCACATGACCGATCAGGAACACGGGGATATCCCGGCTTTTTGCCAAGGCCAGGAATTGGGCGGCAACATGCCGCACCTGGCTGATGCTTCCCGGAGCCGAATCGAGCGCCTCGGAAAATGTAGTTTGCACCGAATCGACGACGATGTCGGTCGGTTGCACCTCGGCGACAGCAGACAGAATTGCCTCGAGGTTGGACTCAGCAAGGACAAAAATCTCACCGGCAGCCTCCGAGCCCAGGCGCTCCGCTCTCATCTTGATCTGCTGGGCCGACTCTTCTCCCGACACGTAAAGGATGCGGCGCGCCTTCTGCTGGAGCGCCTGCGCAATCTGGAGCAGAAGAGTCGATTTGCCGATTCCCGGCTCCCCTCCCAGCAGCACGAGAGATCCGGGCACCAGGCCGCCGCCCAGTACGCGATCGAACTCCGCGTTGCCCGTGACGATCCTGGGAGCATCCGAGGTGGAAATGTCGTTCAAACGGAGCGGGCGGGCCGCCGATCCGGAGCGGCTTTTCTCGGAGACCGGCCTCGGCTTTTCCTCCGTAAAGGAGTTCCAGCTGCCGCAGTCCGGGCAGCGCCCCAGCCACTTGGGAGAATTGTAGCCACACGACTGGCATTCGAAAATGGATTGCACCTTGGACATGGACGGCAGTTTACCACGAAAAAAAAACTCAACGCAGAGGCCGCAGGGAGCGCAGAGAGAATGATAATCTCTCCGCGCCCTTTGCTCCCTCCGCGTTGAGCCTCAATGCAAGTCGTGCGAGCTCCAAGAATTCTGAATTCTGGCTTTTAGAAGTTGATGCGCATCACGATCTGGATCGATCGTCCGCCAAAATCCTGCTGGTTGCTGCCGTCGGTATATGCCGACGTAGTCTGACCGCAGGTCAGGCTCGAGCTGTTACAATTTGACGTCGTGCCAAAAAAGTTGATGTTGTTAAATGTGTTTAGAGCTTCGACTCGGAATTCGAAGTTCTTCGATTCGGTGAACCGGATCCGCTTGACGAGGCTCAGGTCGAAACGGAGTAATTTAGGCCCCCGGATGTAGTGGTGCAGAGGTGCACAGTCGCCCGCCACAACCTGTATGCAATTGCCGCCGTTGGCTGAGCCCGCGGGTGCAAGATACCGGCCCGTGGGTGCGCCTGACGTAAATCCGCCGGCATCATAGCTGTAGGCTTTGTAGGTCTGGTCGATGATGTCTTGCGGAATGTAATAGGTGATTTTCTTGGCATCATCAAACCGTATCCCGACGGAATTGGCGAGTTCCTGATCCGTCATGCCGACAACCATGACATTGCCGAAATCGAGCGAGTTGCCGCTCTGAATCCGGCCCGTGCCCTGGAGTTCCCAGCCGCCGATCACGTGGTCGAGGTATCGTGGAGCGCCGTTGAACAGCGTACGGCCGCTGCCAATCGGCAGCTCATAGACCCAGTTGACTTTGAATTGGTGCGGCAAAGTAGCGCCCAGAGATTTCACCCACGGCTGACGCCAGGAACTGAGGCCCAGCTGTAGGCCCTTGGCCCAGACGTAATTCGCCTGGATCAACAGCCCCTTGGCCAGCCGGCGCCGCAGCTCCACAACCAGGGAATCGTAATAGTTGCCGCCGCCGTTCTTGTAAATCCAGGCCCCGCCGCTCTGCACGTCCGGATTGACCATGAATTCATTAGCAGGCAGGCCTGCGGCCGCCGCATTCGCACGGCGGGTAGCGTCGCTTATAAGGCTGCCTGTACTGGCGGTGCTGCAGCAGAGACTGGCCGGTGCCGGGCTGTAATTATTCAGGTAGTTCACGTAGGTGGTGTTGGTGAAGAAGCCTGCCTGCGCGCTTCCCAGCACTGCGGAGGTGTAATTGGCTGAATTGTTCGAGTCCAGCTTGCCACCCAGGTACGCTAGCATGATCGGCAATGGGGATGTGCCGGAAACCGAAGAGTCATAGCGGAAGGTTCTCCCCTTGCCCGCATTCATGTTTGCGTACAGGTTCTGCTGAGCCAGCCGGAATTCCTTGGTCCAGCCGTTCTCGACGATGTTGATCTCGTTGAGATTGCGCTGGAAATACGGTTGCAGGTTGCGGGTGGCCGCATACCGTACCTCGATGGCCATGTCCTTGGTGATTTCGCGCTGAAGCCCGAAGGTCCAGGACATAGTATAGGGCGTGCGGATGTCCGGCTCCATCGCATTGATCGAATTAGTGATGGTCGGTTTGATGGGCCAGTTCGGCGTATCGGCGAATGCAGGGGCTGCGAGTCGGCTCTTGTCGCGGAAGAGGACCGGATACACATCGGTGCCGGTCCCAGTTACCAGATTGCCAAGATTCTGGTTGCGGGTGGCATCGATGTTTCCGCCTGGGTTAGAGGCAAAAAAGGCATCCGAATAGTCGAACATCCCCATACGGTTGTACGCAATCGCAAAACCGCTGCGGATTACCGTCTGGGCGCCCTGGCCGAGGATCTTGCCTAAAATGCCCCCCTTGGACTTCGGGCTCCAGGCAAAGCCGAAACTCGGCGCGAAGCTCTTGTAGTCGACGTTGTAGGCATGGGTTCCGGCGTCGAACTGGTAAAGCAGCGTCGGCTTGCCGCCGGTAGCGCCCGGCTTGAAAAGGCTGTTGATGCCGGAAGGCCCCCAGGCCTCCGCGGTTGAAGCCCAGCTGAATCCATTATTGAGGGGAGTCCACGGGAACTGCACCTCCCAGCGCAATCCGTAGGTCAATGTGAAGTTTGGGAACATCCGCCAAGAGTCCTGCGCGAAGATCCCCATCTCACGCTGGCGCGCGCGCTCTGTATACGGCCCTATGTAGGTATATTTATTGGTATTCTCATTGATGTACGCGCTGGCGCTGATCTGGGTTACGCGCGCCGTCAATGAAGCGTACAGGGTGGATGCGGTAGTGATCTGGCTGGCAGTCGCATTCAGGAAGTTCTTCCCGCCGTTTGTCGAGTCGAACATGGCGTAGGCCGGATCATAGGCGCTCGGCAAGCCGAAGCTGATCGAGGGCGCCAATGTCTGATACCATTCCCAGCTGCCTACGTGCATGAACGAACCTCCGAAGCTCAGGTTGTGCGCGCCTTTTGTCCAGGTTAAGGTATCTTCAACGGACTTCACCGGCCCATTGCGGCGGCTAGGCTGGGTAACAGCGATGATGCCCGTTATCCCGCTGGGGGTCCAGTTGAATCCGCCCAAAGCGCCGACTCCGGTCTGGTTAAAGTCCGGCGTGCCTGCATTCGGATTGAAAAGCACTGTCCCGAGAAGGATTCCGCCACGAGCTTCGTTGACCAGTCTGGGAGTAATCGTGGAGCGGAGCGCATAGGAAATCGCGCCGCGGTTTTGATCGACCCGGCCGTAACTGGGGAATCCGGGGTAGCGCCATCCTCGGCTGTTGAGATAATCGGGGTTTCTCGTCCGGGTTTCTCCATTCCAGCTCAGTTCGAGTCTATGACGGCTGGTCAGATTGAAGTCGAAGCGGTTCGTCATATAGTTGCGCTTCTCCGCCCCCTTGCTCTGCCAGATGAAGTTTTGATAATTGGGGTCCGCTTGCGTTGGATAGGACTGAATGGTTCCCGTAATCGCGGTCGATGCGCGGATGTCGGAGATGAGTTTCTGCACCGTCGGGTCCATAGTTGACGTTTGACCGTAGCCTTGAGCCAGGGTCAACAGATTGGCAGTCTTGATGACATCAGGCTGGCCGGGTTGTTTGTAGACATAGGAGTAGATGCCCTGCTCCATCGACGGCGAATAGATGGTGTTGGTTCGGATACTTGAGTTAGGCAGGCTGAAAGTCTCAAGGTTAAGGAAGAAAAACGCCTTGTCCTTTCCCGAAAACAGCTTCGGAATCGAAATCGGCCCGCCGAAGCGGCCGCCGATCTGGTGCAATAAGATTCGGTTGCGCGGCGCTTTGCAGCTGTCCCATTCTGTCTGCAATTGCTGCGCGGTGCAAGGCTTGCCCCGTCCTGCGCCGTCACCGTAATAAACAGGCGCCTGATCGCGGTTGTTGAACCAGTAGTTGGAGTTGAACGCCGTGTTGCGCTCATAGTCGTACAGGCTGCCGTGGTAGTCGTTGTTGCCCGAGCGCGTGACGAACCTGATCTGGACTGCGCCCGCGCCCGTGCTGTCCGCCCCCGAAGCCGCCGTGGATACGGTGACTTCTTGCATGGAGTCCGGTCTCGGCGTGATCATGGAGTAGAAGCCATCCGCGCCGTATTGCCCCATGTAGTTCTGGTCCTGCGTGGGGACGCCATCCACGGTGATATGGAGGGTGGAATTCGGCATGCCCATGAAGGTGGCGTTGCGCGAGCTTCCCGTCGTATTTACTCCCGGCATGAATACCAGGAAGTCAAGGGCGTTGCGGGTTGCCAGCGGCAACTGGGCAATCTGTGTGGTCGACAGCGTCGTCGAAATCGTGGCGGAGGCAGTCTGAATCACCTCGGCGCCCGCCGTTACTGTCACGGTTTCTGTACTGCCGCCGACCTGGAGCACAATTCTGACGGTTGAGGGAACACCTACAACCAGCACGATATTCTTAGTTACGGACTGCTTGAAATTCGGCACCGACACCGTAGCTGTGTACGTGCCGGCACTCAACGCCGGGATCAAGAAAGTCCCATTCTCGGCGGTGACTGCTTTATACTCAGCCCCGGTATTATCGTTCTTGACCAGAACCTCCGCACCAGGGATCACTCCCCCAGACTGGTCAACCACGGTTCCGGTGAGCGCGGAAGTCGTGCCCTGGGCAAAGCCCAGGCAACTCATCGCCCCAATCAGGAACAGTGCAAAAACTAGCCGGAATGCATTTCGTTTCATATGGGTTCCTTGGTTGAAATAGTTAATCCTCGAAATTGGCCGATGGCTCAGTTCCGCCCCATTCATTCATCGCAGGCACCAGAAGATCGACTTCTGGAAGCTGGCGATCCGCGCAGGAAACACTTGGGGACGAGAATATTCAACAGTAACAGCTGCCCTCTGGATTTATGGCCTCGGCTGTTCGCCTGAGCCACCAAACCCGGAGCGCCTAAATTTGCGGGATTTGCCAGGGAACCCGCTGGAATCAGGGATGGTTCTTCGGCTTCAAGATTGCAGGCCGCGCACACGTGGCCTCGATTTTTGAGGCCCTGAATTGCGTCCGCTTCTCCATTCCTGTGATTGATGGCGCCAGTGTTGAACCGCCTTCTCGAAAACTATGGATCGATGATATCTATCCTGCCCGCACGATACAAGCATTTTTTTAGGTACTTCTCATATTATGTCGTGTCAGCCTTTTGAGTCTTTAATATTGTCTCTGCGGTGGAGTCTCGCTGCCGGTTGCGACTTAAGCTACTTCCATTACGTGGACTTGGGCCTGGACATTCTTGTACTCGACACATTTTCGAGAGCATCATGATGGAAAAGGCTGCAGCGCGGAGTGGGTCACCCAAGGCACGCACCACGGCGGTAAAGGCCATGGCAGCTGCAAGCAGTAAGAAACAGACGGTAGCTTGCCAAACGGCAAGCCTGCGAAAGTTCTCGTCGGGAACATGGTCCAAGTCCAGGTCTATGTCCAGGTCCAAGTCCACGTCCATGTGGGGGAAAGGGCTTATGTTAACGCTTATGGGGTTTGCGCCCTGGGCTGTCCCTGTTCCGCCTCGTGCGGGGCTTCCTCTCCCAACGCACAACCGACTATTCAACGCCGGCACATGGCCCTGAAACACTAAATATTTAACGCTTATTAATATTTGTGCTGCATGTGTTTGGTGTACGTTAATGACTTCCGTAATTGCATCGCCTGTTCACACTGCGGGCATTCTCTTACCCTGACTTTCCGACCTGTGATATTCTCCTTGCCCGTGAGCAAATCAGGCTGCCATTGTCAATCAGGATGGGAACGGTGAGTCCTAAAGCCCGCGCTGGCGGACAAAGTAGTGATCATCAGTACATTGCGCTGCTGTGGCTGCTCGGGCTGATCGCCGCAGCCCTCGCCATCAAGGCTGTGGTCCTTGCCCCAACTCGGCAACCACCCGCTGCTGCAGCCGCAGGGGGAACTCGATACCACTTACTATGTCGAGTTGGCACAAAAGGTCGCTCATGGCGGGCCGTTGGCCGTGGCGGAGCCTTTCTTCGTCTCGCCCCTTTACGTCTTCTTTCTGGCTTTGACATTTAAGGTGACCGGCGATTCACTCATGGCTGCCCGGTTCATTCAGATTCTGCTTGGGACTGCTGCGGTCGCATTCCTGTACCTGACCGCACGCCAGTGGTTCAGCGAGCGCATCGCGCGGATCGCGGCTTTACTGTATGCACTTGCCGGATTCTTCACTTTTTCCGAGATCGTACTCCTCCAGTCAGCGCTCGATCCTTTTCTCACCGCTTGCGCTCTTTACTTCGTATCGCGCACGCAGTGCGTCGACCGCCTCTGGCCTCTGGTAGGGGCGGGAATCTCCATAGGTCTTTTCACGCTTAATCGTCCGAATGCGCTCGCTTACGGGTTCGTCGTGGCCGCGCTGATTGGCATCGCGTCATGGCGACGCTCTGCTCGACAAGCCGCATTATCCCCGGTGTTGATCGCCATCGGCCGTTCGGCCATATTTCTGGCGAGCCTGTCTCTGGTGATCCTGCCGAACGCCCTGCGCAACTATGCGGTTTCCGGCGAGGCCATCCCGATCTCGACGCACGGCGGCCTGAATTTTTTCATGGGCAATCACGCCGGGGCCGAAGGAAAAACCGCCGATTTAGCCACAAGACTCACGAATGACGCCAGAATGATCCGCATTCGACAAGGCCGCGCGCGTTGCAGGCGGTACAAGGGGTATACCAAAGTGAGCGGACACGGCCTCCAAGACCTCCAAGACCACAGAGAATTCTTCGGGGTCTTGGAGGTCTTCGCGGTTTGAAAAACAAAAGGAGAGGAACAGGGCGAAACCGTGCTCCTCTCCTTTAGACGAGCGGGTGGGAAATTAGAAGTTAATACGTAAGACAATCTGAACTAGTCGCCCGCCGGGATCCTGGGTGTTGCTTGAATCCCGATAGGCTGACGTCACCTGACCGAACGTCGCACTGCTGGAGGGTCCCATGTTGGTATTGCCGAGGAAGTCAATGTTGTTGAAGGCATTCAGAAACTCGGCACGTAGCTCAAAGTTGGCACGCTCAGTAAATCTGAACTTCTTCACGGCGCTCAAATCGAAGCGCACGAAGAGCGGGCCTTGGATGAACAACGTCTGCCCAGCGCAGTCGCCGGTTACCACCTGAATGCAGCCGTTGCTATTGGCGGGCGCGAAGTAGCGTCCGGTTGGAGCTCCCAGCGAGCCATAGCCCGTGGACGAAGTCGCGCTGGTGCTAAAGGCCGCGATCGTGTTGTTGATGATGTCCTGCGGGAACGCGTAGACGATCTTATTCACATCGTCACGGCGAATCTGGTACGCTGCTTGCACGTCTTTTGCTGTCATCCCAACCGAGGTGACGTTGCCCATATTTATAACAGCCCCGGTCTGAATGCGTCCGGTACCATCGAACTCCCAGCCACCGACGATGTGTTCCATTACTTTGCCGAAAGCGCCGCTGGGGTTGTTGAACAGAGCCTTGCCTTTGCCAATCGGCATGTCGTAGACCCAATTGAGCTTGAGAGACTGCCTCAGGGTGCCGCCATTGTTGGTGCTCAGACCGTTGACCCAACCTTGGCGAAACGAATAACGGGTACCGGCGTAGCCTTTAGCCCAGGTGTAGTTGGCTTGCATCAACAATCCATGCGACAGGCGGCGCCGCAGTTCAACCTGCAGCCCGTCATAGCGGCTGTAACCGCCGTTGCCGTATATGAATGCCCCACCGTTAACGTCTGGATTAGCCACAAAGAAATTGGGCGGCAGGCCCGCGGCTAAGGCGTTGTTTCGGAACTGCAAGCTGCCGTACAGACCTGCTGAGGAACTTGACGAGGCGGGGCTATTCGTTCCGGATGGATTCGGGTTCTTCAAGGCCAGCGGGGTGTAGAAGTTAGCGCTGGCGAAGTTGGCGGAGGTGTACTTCGACGGATCGGTCGCCTGTGCAGCCGGCAGACCCTGGAAGTAGGCAAGGTAAATCGGCAACGGCGAGGTGCCAGGCGCGCCGGTGTAGGCAAAGGTGGGCTTGGTAGGATTAACCGCCAGGTTCGCCTGCAAGTTGGCTTGCGCCAGCTTGAACTCTTTGAGGAACCCATTCTCTACGATGTTGACCTCGTTGAAATTGAAGTAAACCCATTGGTGGAGGTTGGTATTGTGGACATAACGCACCTCGACAACATTGTCCCTGGCGAATTCGCGCTGCCAGCCGAGGGTCCAGGATTGAGTGTACGGCATCTTCATATTGGGATCGAATACGTTGATTTGATCCGTGAACGCCGGCTTGATCGGATAAACCGGCGTGGCCGGAAAAGAAGGAGCGCCCAGACGACTCGTTTGACTCAACAAGACCGGCAAGACATCAGTGCCCGTTCCGGTCACCAGGTTTCCTAAAGTGGTGCTCCTGCTGGCGTCAATGCCCAGGCCCGGATTGGGATCAAACGTACCGGTGACCGAGGCCGTTGCCTGGCGATTGTAAGCAAGCGAGTAACCGCCACGGAACACTGTCTCTCCACTTGAACCCAGGATCCACTTGAGAACACTATTCCCCGCTTTCGGAGACCAGGCAAAGCCGAAGCTCGGTGCGAAGTTACCCCATTGAGTAGCGTAGTACTGATCACCCGTCTTTAACTGGATGAGCGTCGGGCTCTTACCGGTAAGCGTGCCGGGTTTGAAGAGATTGCCTGCCCCGGAGACGCCAAAGATATCGGCTTGGGTGACCGTCGTATAGAGGCTGTTTTCCGATACGAAAGGTAACTGCACCTCCCAACGCACGCCGCCGGTAAGCGTGAGGTTCGGACTCGCGCGCCAGGAATCCTGCCCAAAGAAACCGAATTCACGTTGGTGGGCACGCCGGACTTGAGGGCCGAGATAGGTGTATTTATTGGTGTTTTCATCAAGGTTGGCATTCGCGCTGATGCCAGTAACGCGCCCGGTCAGAACCGCGTAAAGGTTTTGGGCGGCGGTGAGATTGGTGCCGGAGGCTCCCGGGAAATTCGCCGTTGTGAACATGCCGGCCGCCGGGTCACCGCTGGCCATACCAAAGTTGATTGTGGGCACGACAGTTTGGTCGTTGATAAACAGACCGGCCTGGGTGAATTGGCCACCGAGGCTGAAATTGTGCCCGCCACGCGTCCAGGTCAGCGTGTCGGAGTAGTCCCAGATGGGCGCATTGCGGCGCTCCGGACCAGTGCTCCTGGTGGCGGTGGTGATGCTGCCGAAGGCGCCGATGGCGAGATTGAAGCCGGCCTGGTTGCCGACGGCTTGGTTGGCGAATTGCCCGGCGTTGATTTCCGGGAAGAAGAGCACCGTGCCACCGGTCAGCCCGAAGCGCGCTTCATTGACTATCCTTGCGGTCAAGGTGGAACGTAGCGCTATCGAGTCTGAAAACCGATTCGATTCCTGACCACCTATATTGGGAAAACCTGGGAAGGAAGGGTCAACATTATTTAGTGGGTCTGGAAAACTCACGTAACTCTGATAGTTCCAGGTATTCTCCAAGCGATGCTTCGACGTCAGATTGAAGTCGAAGCGAACGGTCGGGAAGTAGCGTCGCTGGATGCCGAGGTTGGAGAAGCTGTAGGACTGCAGATTGGGATCGCTCAGTTGTACAATGCCGCCGCCGCCGGTTGAATTGCGAATGTCTGAAAGGAGCTTCCCGATCACAGGATCGATCGTCGAGATTTGGCTGTTGTTCTGAGCGAGCTTCAGCACGTCTACCTGCTGAACCACTGTCTGGCCACCCACCGTCGTGTTGTACTGGAAAATGCCCGTCTGCGTCAGCGGATTCATGATCGTCCGCACCCTTGCCGCCGAGGCGGGCTGACGGAATTCCTCAAAGTTGACGAAGAAGAAGGCTCTGTCGTGGCCGTTGAACAGCCCGGGAATAGAAATAGGTCCACCCACGCGGCCGCCTATTTGATTGAACAGGTTCCGGTCGCGCAGGGCATGGCATGTATTCGTGTCGTAGGGTACTCCATTCACGCCACAAATTGCATGCGGGAAAGCGTCCTGTTGGGGCGACCTGTCGCGGTTGTTGAACCAGTAGTTGGAATTGAGCGCCGTGTTGCGATGGTATTCGTAGATGCTGCCCGAGTAATTGTTGTTTCCCGATCGGGTAATGAACCTGATCGAGATCGCGCCCTGGCTTGCGCTCTCAGCCCCGGGCGTGGCGGAGGACAGGGTTACTTCTTGCACCGCATCCAGCGTAGGGCTGATGAAACTGAAGAACCCATCGCCATTCTTGTTGAAGTTATCCTGCGTGTTGAGGCCGTCAATCGTGACGTTGTACGCGGTTGAAGGCAGGCCGTTGATCGTGGAGTTGCGTGGACTGGCAGTCGCCGGTGAGCTCACGCCCGGCAGCAGAAGAACGGCGTAGATAGTGTTGCGAGATTGAAGCGGAAGCTGGGAGACCTGCCTGGTATCCAGCGTGGCGGCAATGTTGGCCGACTGCGATTGCACAATCTCGGCGCCTGCCTCGACCGTCACGGTTTCGCTGATGCCGCCGACCTGAAGAATAGCCTTGATAGTGGCGGGCGTGGCCGCAACAATCTTGACATCCTTGAGGATCACTTGCTTGAAGCCCGTCAAGCTGACGGTAGCCGTATAAGTGCCGGGATCCACGGCTGGAATCACGAAGGTCCCGTTTTCAGTGCTGACGGCCTTGTACTCCACGCCGGTAGCATTGTTCTTGATCGTAATGTCCGCACCCGCAACCACCGCGCCGGACTGGTCGGAGATCACTCCAGAAAGCGAGGAGCTCGTCCCTGTGCGTAGCCGACCAAGCTGACCGTCGAAACCAGGAGTATTGTCAAAAACAATCTGAATAAACAGTGTCTCATAAGGGTTCCTTGCGTTGAAATAGTTAGTCGTCGAAACTGGGTCAATGCGACCCAGTCCTCCTCACAAAATTTTCCCGTGATTGAGCAGATCTGAGAAAAGTGAAATCAGCCGCCCCTCGTGTCTCGCCAGAGGCGTTAAGCCAGCTGCCGCAGCTCCGAGCGATCACCGCCCTCACAGTGTCGCATGGAATAAGAGCCGCAAAAGTTCAGGGATTTGCCAGGGGATCCGTCAGAATCAGGGGCAGGCTTCTCGCCTCCACAAGCACCGCCTAGGATCGACGCCCAGGATCCCAGACCTTCTCCGCCCCCGTTTTGAAAAATCATCATGCAGAACCTTACAAATCAACAAATCGGCAATTTCACCGACGCCAAGTTATCGAAGCTACGGAAATCATAGCCGTCTCGGCCACCCGCTGCAACAGCAAAATTAAGAAGGGCCGGATTTTTTTGGCTGCATTAGAATCGGAAAAGTGGCTTAACCCCTTTGCTCCAAGACCGTCAGGAAACCGGGGGCGTATTTGTGAAGGCGCGTATTCAGCTACGAATTCCACGGGGGGCACGAAGAGATCCGACACCTGTAAGAGACGTGATCCATTAAGCGATTACTTGGAATTCGTGGCAAGTTCTTGGTTTTTGCCCATCTCTGACTTATGCTTGACTCGTCTCGCTCCTTCAGGTATTTAGAGACGCTTGGGGGTTGTTGCCGTCAAGCGCTCTCAATCTCCTAAAACATCTGTGCGGCCGGCCGGCTGTCGCGAGTGGAGAGATGTCTAACATTCGTCCATTTAACGCACTCAGGCCGCTGCCGGCGCAGGTCGATCGCGTTTCGGCCTTGCCCTACGAATTGGTCAGCACGGAGGGGGCGCGTGCGCTGGCTGCCGGCAACCCACTCAGTTTCCTGTACATATCTCGCGCAGAGATCGGACTCCCTGCGGCGACCAACCCGTGCTCGGATGCGGCCTATCCGCCGGATTGGGGAAGCACTCGCACCCTGCCTCGGTGGCAGGAGCCGGCCCCTCCTTGTTCGCGAGTGCACTTCTCTCGAATGTCCCGCGGTCGACGCAGCGCTAATCGGGCTCAGCCGCCTAAGGACGGTCGGCGTCCTGGCATCCTGAGACGACGCTCTGTGAGCACAGTTCCCAAGTGGCTTGGCCTGCTGCTCTGCGTTGGCGCTGGAGCGCTCATCTTGCGGATGATCTACTTCGCCGAACTGCGGCACACGCCACTCTTCAGTGTCCTCGTGGGCGACGGCCAGCAGTATGACCTCTGGGCGCAGCAAATCGCCGATGGTCAGTGGATTGGCACAGAGATTTTCTATCAGACGCCGCTCTACCCGTACTTCCTGGCGGTCATCTTCAAGCTGCTCGGCCATCAGTTGCTGGCGGCGCGCGCGATCCAGGCAGTGCTTGGCGCGGCATCGTGTGTCTTTCTGGGCCTCGCCGGGCGTTCGTTTTTCAGCGAGCGTGCGGGACTGATCGCGGCCGGGCTCCTGGCGATTTATCCGCCGGCCATCTTCTTCGATGGCTTGATCCAGAAATCCTCACTCGACCTGTTCCTCGTGACGCTATTGTTGGCGTTGGTGGGCGCGTTCCAGCACCGGCCGCGTTGGATGTGGTTGGTCGTGGCAGCTGCAGTGCTCGGCGCATTCACGCTCAACCGCGAGAATGCCCGTGTCATTTATCCGATTATCGTGGTGTGGCTCCTGTGCGGATTTCGCAATTGGTCCTGGACGCGTCGCTGGACTTGGGTGGCGATGTTCACGGCGTCGCTCTTTGTCGTGCTCCTTCCGGTCGCCGTTCGAAACTATTATGTGGGAGGAGCGTTTCTGATCTCCACATCCCAGCTCGGACCGAATCTGTACATCGGCAATCATCCCGGCGCGCGCGGGGCGTACGAGGAACTCGTGCCCGGACATGGGAATGCGGCGTACGAACGCGCGGATGCCACACGTCTGGCGGAAGAGGCTGCGGGCCGGAAGCTTTCCCCAGGCGACGTGTCGGAATACTGGGTCGGTCGGGCTGTTGAGTACATCCGGGGGCGGCCGTGGAATTGGCTCACGTTGATGGGTCGCAAGCTCCTGCTGACGTTCCATAGACGGGAAGTGGCCGATACTGAATCGATCGAAGCGTACGCCGAGTACTCACGCGTCCTTCGGTGGCTGCCGTGGATCAACTTCGGGATCATGCTGCCGTTCGCCGCTCTGGGGGCGTGGCAGACGCTGGCTTCGTGGCGCCGACTGGCGGTCCTCTATGCTATGTTTGCGGGCCTGGCAGTGTCAGTCGCCATCTTCTACGTCATGGCGCGTTATCGGTTTCCGATCGTGCCTGCTACGCTGCTGTTTGCGGCCGCCGCATTGGCGGGGTTTCCCGATCTGGTCCGCGATCGTCGGCGCTTGTTGATCGGTGCGGTGCTTGCCGTCGTCGTCGCGGTCGCCTCGAACGTTCCGATAGAAACGCCCGTCGATGGCACCTTCCTGAACATCGCGCGCGTCCTGGTCAAGAGTGGCCAACCCGCGGCTGCGATTCCGCTCCTTGCCAAGGCCATCACGGCCTCGTCAGCTGATCCGGAGGGCCACTTCGAGTTAGGAGTCGCTTTCAACGACCTAGGGGACAAGCCTTCGGCTCTCGAACAGTTTGCCGCCGCCGCGCGGCTGCGCCCGGGCTATTTTGAGGCCGAGAGCTCGCTGGCTCTGGCACTGCAGGAAACGGGAAAGACGGCAGACGCCTTGGAGCACTTTCGCGAAGCCGTCCGGTTGGAGCCTACCTCTGCCAAAGCGCATGATAATCTCGGTGTCGCGCTTGCGCACATCGGAAAGGCGGAGGAGGCTATCGGTCAGTATGAAGAGTCACTGCGGCTCGAACTTGGCAACGCGAAGACCCACAACAATCTCGCGACGGCGCTGCAGGAACAGGGCCGGTTCAGAGAAGCAATGACCCACTATGCCGCGGCCGTGAAACTCAAGCCCGACTACTCGTCAGCGCACAACAATTTCGCGCTTGCGCTGGCGGCCACTGGTCAAACCGATGCCGCGATCGAACACTTTCAGGAAGCGCTGCGACTTCAGCCGGACACTGCGGAGTTCCACATCAACTTCGGCGATCTGCTCTTGGCCCTGGGGCGGATGCCGCAGGCCGTCGACGAGTATCAACAAGCCGTCAAGCTCTCGCCGAACCTCCTTGGGGCGCAGTTTCGGCTTGCCCAGGCGTACGCGCGCGCCGGTCGGCTTAACGACGCCGTCATGGTTCTCGACAAGGCCCTCGCCGTCGCGCAAGCCACCGGCCAATCCGACGGGGCCCAACGAGTTGTCGAGGCACTGCGGATTCTTCGGGAGCGGATGCCGAAGCGATGAACCTGGTTTCCGAAATTGCGTTGTCATCCTGCGATTGTTCGGATGGTTACGAGACGGAGCCCTGAAGGGGCGCAACAGCAAAGCCCTTGCCTCCCGCTTTGCGGGTGGAGACTCATTCTCGGACGGCTCCTAGGGATTCCTGGACCTGCGCCGTTGTATGGAGAGAGCCAGCTCCAAACTCTTTCGGGCTTCGGCAAAGTCGGGCTGTACGCGCACAGCGGCTGAGAAGCTGGCGATGGCCTGCTCCATCAGTCCCTGGGTTGCAAAGATCGTTCCCAGATTGTTGTAGGCATCCGCGTAGTCGGGCTTGATTTGCACCGCCTCCTGAAAATGAGCGATGGCATCCGATGTTCTTCCAACGATGGCCAGCGCCACGCCCAGGTTGTAGTGGGTCTGGGCGTTTTTCGTGCCCATCTGCAGATTTTTTTCAAAGCACCGAATGGCCTCGTTAGTTTGCCCGTCCCGGCCATAGGCAATCCCGAGGTTGAACCAGAAGGCGGCCGACCCAGGTTGTAAACGGACTGCTTGTGTCAAGGACGAAATGGCATCTTGCCGTTGCCCCAGATTAGTCTGGGCGACTCCCATACCGTTGTATGCCTCCGCGCTGTCGGGATTCAAGCGAACCGCCTCGCGATAGTGCTCTAGCGCCTTTTCTGTTTCGCCTACTTTGAGCAGCGCACTTCCCAGGTTGATGTGTGTCTCGGCGCGTCGCGGGTTAATGCGCAGGGACGCGAGGTAATGATCGATGGCCTCCTGCGTCCGCCCTCGCTGTGCGAGAAGAATCCCCAGATTGTTGTGTACCACGAAATAGCCGGGCCATAATCGCACCGCCTCAGAGTAGTGGGTAATAGCTTCTTCTATTCGCCCTTGTCTGGCGAATTCGGTGCCGATAGCGCTATGGGCGACATAATTACCGACAGTTACATCCAGCGCATGGGAGAATAGGGTCGAGGTGTTCTTCCAATACTGAAGCTGCATCCACGTGGTTACCAGGCACCCGCAAAGGGCTGCGCCAGCTGCGATAACCAGAACGGACTTCCGGGCGAACTGGAAATGCCTGAACAGGTCAGGCACAGCCCAGGCGACCAAGATGCTCAAGCCGATCATCGGAACGTAGATGAATCTATCAGCCATCGATTGCATGCCTACCTGGACAAGTCCGATGACGGGCACCAACGTTCCGAAAAACCAGAACCAGCCGACGGGCAAGTAGGGGTGGCGCGCGGCTCCGCGCATCACGAGAATAGTGATCGCCAATAGAATGAAGAAATCAAAAATGATCTGCCATTGAACGAAGATACTCGGGTGTGGGTAAAAAACGGCCAGTCCTTTTGGCCAAAGGAACTGATGCATGTAGGTCACATAGGAAACAATAGCGTTGGCAAAACGCATGAAGATGGAAAACTCCTCGAAACCGATTACTGCTCTCTCTGAGACTGAACCACATAGGTCACTACAATTGACGTTACCGAAAGAACAAGAAAGGGAATCTTTTCCCGGATCAATACTCCGGGTGACAGATACTCTCGGACCTGTTTCGAAGATTTTTTAGGGTTGCCCGGGGAGACAACCGATGCCTTCCGCTTCCAGCGGCCCAAAGGCCAGTAATCTAGAAGAAGCAGGCAAAAAGGCAGTGTGACAAGCATCGGTTTGGACATCAGTCCCAGACAAAAAGAACCGATAGCCAACAGATACCAGCGGCGTGATTTATGCCGGACATAGCGCAGGTAACACACCAGGGTCAAAAGCAAGAAAAGAGTGCTCAGCACGTTTTTGCGCTCTGCCACCCAAGCCACCGACTCGACCTGCAGGGGATGCAGCGCAAAGATGGCGGCCGCGAAGGCGCTGCTCCATAAGGATCCCGTCATCAGTGTAAGAGCCGAGAACAATAGGACTACGTTTGCGAGATGGTACGCGACGTTCATAAGATGGTGCGCACTGGATCTTTGGCCAAACAGTGAAATGTCAACCATGTGTGAGATCCAGGTCACCGGGTGCCAGTTACCGGCGTATCCGGTGGAGAAGGCCCAGCGCACTGCTTCAGGGCTGAGACCTCCGCTTATGTGAGGATTCTCTGTCACATACTCCGGGTCATCGTAGTGGATGAAATCGTGTCGGCCTACCTGGCCAAAGACAGCGAGGGTCACCAGAACAAGAAACAGACCTACGTAGAATTCGCGACGCATAGAAAGGAGCGGATAGAAACAAACCGCCTTTTTGGGATCGAAGCCTGGCTATGGCGCCTCCCAGCTTCCGGTTTGTAGTTCTTATGTAAACTTTTCGGGGTGCTCCTGAATCGCCGTGAAGCCCCCGGTACGGATTATACACCCATAGATACTGTCGACGCGGAATGCGCACACTTCATTTACCTCGTTTGCTTGACTTATCCTCACCCCTTCGGGTATGTAGAGCTGTCGGCCGGCAGTTACCGCCGGCAAGTCCAATCCCGTTTAACCTATCTGGGCGGCACCCTTGACCCGGGCCGGCCACGATACGAGTGAACCCATGGCGATAATACGTCCTTTTAAAGCACTCAGGCCGATGCCGGCGAACGTAGATCGCGTTTCGGCTGTACCTTATGATGTAGTCAACGCCCAGGAGGCACGCGCGTTGGCTGCCGGCAACCCGCTCAGCTTCCTCCACGTCTCGCGCGCGGAGATCGATCTCCCGGCTGCGACGGATCCCTACTCGGATGCCGTTTACCAGCGCGCGCTCGAAAACTTCAACCACCTGCGCACCACTGCGCCCCTTATCATCGAGGATGATCCGGCGGTCTACCTCTACCGTCTGCGCATGGGCGGCCACCAGCAGACCGGTCTTGCTGCCTGCTACTCGGTCGACGAGTACGATCGCGATCTCATCAAGAAACACGAACGCACGCGGCGCGATAAAGAGGATGACCGTACGCGCCACATCAGCACTTTGCGCGCGCAGACCGGCCCGGTGTTCCTGACCCACCGCGCTTCTGCGGCCATTGACGCCGTAGCCGACAAGGTGACCGCGACTGCGCCCCTCTTCGATTTCGAAGCTGTGGACAAAGTGCGCCACACGGTCTGGCGCGTGACCGGCGCGGATCTGGCAGCCCTGCAGAAGGGCTTCGCGGCACTCACTTGCCTTTACATCGCCGACGGGCATCATCGCGCGGCGAGCGCCGCCCGCACCCGGAGGTATCTTGCGGAAAAGGAGCCGGGGGTGACGCATGAGGAAGCTGACTGGATGATGGCCGTGGCTTTTCCGGATAACCAAACGCAGATTCTGCCTTATAATCGGGTGGTAAAAGATCTGGCAGGGCACACCCCAGCGGCGCTCCTGGCCGAATTCAAATCACGCTTCCGTCTGACTGCGGGCGCGGCCAGCCCCGCCTCCAAAGGGGAAGTGGCCATGTTTCTTGGCGGGGAATGGCACACGCTGCGCCTCAAGGGGCAGGCAGGCGCCGCGGATATCGGCAGCACGCTCGACGTCAGCCTCCTCCAGGAACAGGTACTCGCGCCGATATTCAAAATTGGCGATCCGCGCACGGATAAGCGCATTGATTTTGTCGGCGGCATTCGCGGCACCGGCGAGCTTGAAAGGCTGGTCAAGGAAGGGAAGGCCGCGATAGCTTTTTCCATCTACCCCGTCAGTGTCGATGATCTGATGCGAATTGCGGATGCGGGGGAGATCATGCCGCCCAAATCGACGTGGTTTGAACCGAAGCTGCGCGATGGTCTGCTTTCTCATCTCATTTATTAGATGATCATCGCGAGTGAGCAGGAGGCGGCGGACACCTTGTTTGTAGCCAGGGTGACATGATTTGAATCGGGCTGATGACAACCTGCCCAAACTGTTATTCGTTGCAGAAATACTAACCACATACATTAAAGAGGATGGACAGCCATGAAAGTCCTTGTTGCGGATAAATTCGAAAAGAGCGGGATCGAGGGGTTGAAAGCGGCCGGGTGTGACGTTATTTTCGAGCCCGATCTGAAGGATGCCACTCTGGTCGAGGCGATCGGCAGGACGGGCGCCGATGTGCTGGTCGTGCGCTCCACGCAGGTAACCGAACCGATGCTCGACGCCGGGCGCTTGTCGCTCATCGTCCGGGCCGGGGCAGGCTATAACACGATTGACGTAAAGGCGGCGTCCAGGCGCGGCATATACGTATCAAACTGCCCAGGTAAGAACTCGGTCGCGGTCGCCGAGTTGGCGTTCGGCCTGATTCTCGCCCTCGACCGGCGCATTCTGGACAACACCGCCGAATTGCGCGCCGGCAAGTGGAACAAGAAAGAATACTCGAAAGCCAGGGGCATCTATGGAAGGACGCTCGGCCTGCTCGGCTTCGGCAACATCGGCCAGGAGATGGCCAAGCGCGCCCAGGCGTTCGGCATGAACCTGGTGATCTGGAGCGAACTCGGCATTGCGATGGGTCGTGACGGCCTTCCGGTCGACATGCCGATCCTCGTACGGTTCCGCCCATCCTCCGGGTCGCTCATCGAGCCCATTATCCAGGTGGCACAGACGCCTGCCGAGGTGGCGGAGAAGTGCGACATCCTGAGCGTGCACCTGGCGGCGAACGCCAAGACGAAGGGAATCGTCAATGCCGACGTGCTCGGCCGCCTGAAGCCAGGGAGCTACTTCATCAACACCGCGCGCTCCGAGGTGGTCGACTACAAGGCGCTCGAACAGGTGGTGAAGGAAAAGAACATCCGCGTTGCTTTGGATGTCTACCCGGGCGAACCGGCAGGCGCCACGGCTGATTTCGATTTCCCGATGGCCAAGATGCCCGGCGTGTACGGCACGCATCACATCGGGGCATCCACCGACCAGGCTCAGGAAGCGATTGCGGCCGAAACGGTGCGCATCGTCCAGACCTACAAAGAGAAGGGGGTCGTCCCCAATGTCGTCAACCTCGCGGCTCACAGCCCGGCGAGCCATTCGTTGATCGTCAGGCACCTCGACAAGCCGGGTGTGCTCGCGAGCGTCTTCGACCGGCTGCGCGATCTTTCAATCAATGCGCAGGAGACCGAGAATATCGTCTTCGACGGCGCCCAGGCGGCGATCGCGCGCATCAACCTCGACAGTGCGCCACCGAAGGATTTGCTGGACGTCATCAAAAAAGGGTGCGCGGACATCCTGGATATGCACCTCGTTGATCTGGGAGCCAAATAACGCGTTGAAAAAAGCTCTAACGCAGGGGACGCAGAGGTCATGATTTTCTCTGCGTCTTCTGCTCCGAAAATCGATCTAATTGCGATGCCGATAATTAACTCGTCTCGTTCTGCGCCGCCCTTTCAGGGCTTGAGATCTCCGGGCCTAGACCCAGGGCTTACGCCCTGGGCTGTGCTGCCTCGCCCTTTCAGGGCTGAACATGCCACGACTGCAAAAGCCCCAAAGGGCAACCATTTCGCCACTGCGAAAACCCCGAAGGGCAACCATTTCGCCACTGCGAAAACCCCGAAGGGCAACCATTTCGCCACTGCGAAAACCCCGAAGGGCAACCATTTCGCCACTGCGAAAACCCCGAAGGGCAACCATTTCGCCACTGCAAAAGCCCCGAATGGCAACCATTTCGCCACTGCGAAAACCCCGAAGGGCAACCATTTCGCCACTGCGAAAACCCCGAAGGGCAACCATTTCGCCACTGCAAAAGCCCCGAATGGCAACCATTTCGCCACTGCGAAAACCCCGAAGGGGTGGCGCAGCAAAGCCCAGGGCGTGAGCCCTGGGTACAGGTTATCGAGCTCGTCAGAGCCCTGAAGGGGCGGCGCAGAAAGGGCGCAATGAGAGCGCAACATCTTCATGCACCTGGGTAGACCCTCGGTGGATAAGAGACTGCGTTGAGATTTTTACAGTCTATGCCATACAAAGTAGCATTTAATTTAGTGAGCCGGAAATTATAAGGAGCCAATCATGGGAACCACCAAACGAGTTTTCAACTTTTCGGCCGGGCCCGCCGTCCTGCCGCTGCCGGTGCTCGAAGAAGCTCAGCGCGACCTGGTGGCTCTGCCGGGCGTCGGCATGTCGGTCCTCGAGATCAGCCACCGCTCGAAGACCTTCGAGTCGATTATCCAGGAATGCGAGGCGAACATCCGCAAGCTGGCCGGCATTCCCGAGAATTATCACGTCATGTTCCTGCAGGGCGGCGCCACCTTGCAGTTTTCCATGGTGCCGATGAACCTGCTGGCCGCCGGTGAGACCGCCGACTACATCACGACCGGATCATGGTCGGAAAAGGCGCTCAAGGAGGCCAGGAAAGTCGGGAGTGTCAACGTGGCCTTCACCGCCAAGGCCGACAATTTCACGCGCGTGCCGAGAAAGGAGGAATTGAAGCTCACGCCGAACGCGGCTTACGTCCATCTTGCCAGCAACGAGACCATCCACGGCGTTGAATTCCATGAGTTGCCCGAAGTCGGCAACGTGCCGCTTATCGTCGACACTTCGTCCCATATGCTGAGCCGCCCCATCGATATTAAAAGGTACGGAGCGATTTATGCCGGTGCGCAGAAAAACATGGGCCCTGCGGGCTGTACGCTCGTCATCCTGCGCGACGACCTGCTGCAGAAGGCCAAGGCCAATCCGGCGTATGAGAAGCTGCCGATCATGATCCAGTATGGCCCGCATGCGGAAGACAAGTCACTCCACAACACACCGCCTGCCTACGCGATCTACATCATGAACCTCGTGACCCGATGGCTGCTGAACCTGGGCGGGCTCGAGGCCATGGAGAAGATCAACATCCGCAAGGCGGACAAGATCTACGCGGAAATCGACCGGACCGGCTTCTATCGCGGGCATGCGAAGAAGGAAGACCGGTCGAGGATGAATGTCACCTTCCGGCTTCCGAGTGAAGCGCTCGAGGAAAGATTCGTCAAAGAATCGAAGGCAGCCGGGCTCGACGGCCTCAAAGGCCACCGTTCGGTCGGCGGCTTGCGCGCCTCGATTTATAACGCCTTCCCTGAAGAAGGCGTGGACGCGCTCGTAGCCTTCATGCAGGATTTCGAGAAGAAGAACGGGTAGTCCGAACGCAGCCAAAGAGAGCACGGTACGGAAAATCCGCAACCTAAGAGCCTCAACGCAGAGGCCGCTGAGGGAGCAGAGGTCGCAGATTCTTTGGAAAAAATCTCTGCGCTTTCTGCTCCCTCAGCGGCCTCTGTTCCGAAAATAAGCGGAGCCTTTGGAGTGCGGCGGCATGACTCTGCCCCTTACACGCATTTCGATGATCGAAAACTATCACAGGTCACGACCATTATGATTCATCTCCCTGGGAAGAGCGAAGACGCCAGCCCCAAACCAAGCACCGCAATTTGCGCAGACCAGCTTGGAGGCTTCCGGCACCGGGTTCGCCATCTCCCTTGCGACCCAACCAACCACCCAATCGCGCTACCATGCGGTTGGCCTCTTGAAGCGTCAGGCATGGACCATCGCCAGGAGGTTTTTTTTTACAGCTCTAATCAACACTTTGAGTTCCTCGTTGGTATAAACCAACTCGGCCGGCACATTAGGTACTGTCCGGCCGAGTTTGATCAGCGCCAGGATGCGCCAGGCCATAATGAGATCAAAAGTCAGGACGCGTTTCAGGTGGTCGTCCGTTTTGAACCCGCGCTGCTCAGACCCCGCAGCCGCTCTTGAGCACGCGATGCCATTCTTCGATGCCCCAGCGCAACCGATACCACAGGACTTTCTCCCATGCTTCCTCGGCAGTGTTGATTGGAAGATCCGTCAACAGCATCCATTCCAGTCGCTCCGCACCCTGCGGCGGCGTGTCTTCGTATACCCATACAGCCCACAAGTTCAGCGGCGGCCAGCCTTTTTTGGGGCCGACTGCCGGAGCTTGAATCGTAACCTGTGCCCAACGGATTCCGACCTCTGCGGAACGCGCGGGTTGGCCCCGGCGGCGCGGCACTTTCAATTTACGGCGCAAGCGCACCGGCTGCGACTGCCATAAAGCCCCAGAGTTTCTGGTGATCTTCCAAAGTGCGGTCATGCTGGGCGCGGATGACACTGTGGAGATTCGGCGGCCCAATCTGGATGGCGTCGTGCAATTCGTAAAGATCGCCTTCACGGTCGGTCATCACCACCAGTTGAGTCCGGGGCATACGGCGAGCGGCAGTAGCGGCTACAACCAAGCCATCCAACCAGCGCACGCTTTCCTTCTCGTCGATGGACTTAGCATTGCGCGTTCGTTTATCGTCCGATGGCCCCTGCCGACGCCCCCAGGCTTGGGCATCCAATACCCCGAGGGGAATACCATCAGGGCGATAGGCCAGCAAACTATGGAGAAAGAGCCCGCTGACTGCCTTGCTGGTTGATGGAGCCCAAGCCACTGGTCTCGCGCAACCCATTGTAGTTCAGGCTGGTCGTGTCCTGCGGCAGCAAGACCAATGGCTCGGCGGCCATCCGTGCGATAGTGGCTTCCGATGCGGATTGAGAAGGCTCTCCATGCTGATCTCCGAACGTTTCTGTTCAATAAGGCCGTAGGCGCCTTTTGCTTGACCCCAGTCTGGGGAAACTGGCCGGAAAAACTCGCCGTAGGGTCTTTCCAGCGTTCAGCCAGAATAGATTCCGCGCGGCTATTGCGCCGGGCATCGCCCAAATCCAAGCCATCCATTTCGTGGGCGCACCAATTCGCCAGCCTCCAGACTCTCCTGCAGGGAGCAGGGCGTGACAGGTTCAGGAAGTTCCTCCTGCAACCGTTGCCGTGCGTCGGAAATGAGCGTATAGACCCAAATGTCCTTTGGCGTGGTAACCGGCGTCTTGGGGACCGAGCCTGCCGCGACCGATGCTGGTACCCAGGCGCATCCAGTTGGCGGCGGAAAAACAAAGACCGGTAAATCGGGAACGATCGACAAAGGTTTCGACCAGGAGCGGGCGGATGCCGTAACGCGCCTCCCAATCATCAGCCAGGCGCGACAAAACCATACTCAGTACCTTGGAGGCAAGGTTAGTGCAGCGAACTTCCTGGCGTATCAAAAAGCGGGAAAGGCAGACGACTTCTTGCAGATGCCGAAGGCGAGCATTCGTGGACCAGCCGATCCACTGGTCGCGGGCGCTGAGGCGGAATGCTGCCGGTCCAAATCCCAACGCGCCCAACCAGCCATGTTCGCTGCCAATGAGATAGCGCATTTGGGCGCCGACCAGAGGGGCATCGCCGCACGGATGTTGTTGTATGATCAGGTCATTCCACAGACTGTGCAATGGATCATCAGCTCCGGAGATCAGGTGCAAATGCAATCCCTGCATTTGATCTACCCGGCGAGGAACGTGCGTCACGGCCGGCAACGGTTGACCCGATGCGCGAAGGTGGTGAGATGGTGCCGGGGAGGCTTTTGGATTCCGGAGGTTGGAGTAGTCTCCAGGTCCTGAAGTTTGTGCAGGGCAACCTTGGCACTGGATAAGCACAGCCGGCCAGTGGGCGAACACCAGTGCAGACGCTCACAGACTTCACGAGCCAGAATGGTATGAGAAATATCTGGCTGTTCAACCAACATTTCGTTAAGGTGCTGGATCAATTGGGGCGTAAAAGTACGTCCGCATACCTGTATTGGCGCGTCCATGACCAGCACTGTCGCAAAACGCGCAGCCGTTGTCTATTAAAATCGAAATGCGTGTAAGGGGCAGGGCATGACGCC
>CAVTZY010000039.1:0-127945 GCA_963739235.1 Terriglobia bacterium
GAAGAGCGGCTCCCACGCCTTGATCTTGTCAAATACCGCACCCTTTGCGCCAATCCCGATGCCGAGCGGGAGGAATCCGCCTCGATCCGATTCCACGGCAGCCAAATGCCGTTCACCTTTACGATTTTCTGATCGCGCATAATCGCGGCCGCCCGTGCCGCCGTTTTCTTCATCCATGTACAAGACCACACGGAGGGTCTTCCAGGGCTTCAGTCCCAGTTCACGGATCAGCCGCAACGCCTCGACAGATTGGGCGCAACCTGCGCCATCATCATGCGCACCCTCGCTGAGGTCCCAACTGTCCAGGTGTCCGCCGACAACAATAACCTCCTCCGGCTTTTCGGTGCCCCGGATTTCGCCGAGGACATTGTGGGAGGTGACCGGCGGCAGCGTCTGGCATAACGTCTTCACATAAAATCGCGTATCGGGATCCTGTTTCAGCAGTTGGCCGAGCCGGTCCGCGGCGTGTGTGGAAATGGCGACGGCCGGCACTTTGGGCACGCCTGGTTCGTACGCCATGGTCCCGGTGTGGGGGTAATCGTTAATCTCGAGAGTCAGTGAACGAACCATCGCAGCGACGCCCCCTGCTTTTGCGGCTTCCGTCGCACCCGAAGTTCTTAGGCCTGCGACCGCCCCGTAGGCCTGAAAGGTATCCAGAAATGTGGGATCCATGGGACGGTTGAAGAAGATGATTTTCCCCCGGGCTTGATCGCCCGCCTGTTTGACTCCTCCACTGACCTGACCTCGAGCACGCCGGCCGTGATGCCCCCTTTAGGCGTGGCGATGCTGCTGCCCAAGGCCCGCACCGGCACGGTGATGCTACCGAACTTTTTCGAAAGGATGCGTCCTTCTTCTTTCTCTCCCCGGATCCAGTGACTCACGGTCGTCGGTTCCGTGCGGACATTTTCCAGGCCGAGATCCTGCATGTATTTGACCATTAAGCCGACTGCCGCCCTCAGCCTGAGGCGAACCGGTCAGCCTCGGACCCGCGTCGAGAATCCTGGCCAGCGCTGCGTACGCGCCCTGTTCCTGGAGGCCCTTCTTCAAAAGCCTGGCGGCCGTTTCTTCATAGGCAGTCCCCGCTTGCCGCGCCATGACCCGGGGCACGAAGCAGGCAATGATCAGCACGAGGTTTACCCCCGGGAGGAAATACGGTTTCCGCTCTGCCCAATGTGTTCGATACTTCACGGTTTCCTCCGCCGCTGAAAATTTCGGGGACAGGCGCGAATGGCGCTTAGTTAAGAATGCCCCAATCACCTGTTAGTCCCGCCAAATCAAGTGATTAATCCCTGAAGGGGCGGGGCAGCAAAGCCCAGGGCGTGAGCCCTGGGATCATGGTAATCCGGGAACCCAGCCCTGAAAGGGCGACGCAGCCTGCGCCGCCCTTTCAGGGCTGATTCCTTGCCAAACGTCAGCTCCCAGGGCTTGCGCCCTGGGCTTTGCTGCTGGACCCTTTCAGGATCCCAACTGAAATCCTTATCTAAGCGCCTGCGCAAAAATAACTTCACATTCTGCTCGGCGTCAACGTGTAATTCCATGCCGGTAGCGTCTTGTGGCCGGCAAGCATGAGCCGCTTCATCTCTACGTTGGAGATCTCTTCGCCCTTTTCATAACGCTTCAGTGACAACCAGGCGTTGACCTTCAATCCGCCCGAGGTAGTAGTCGAGTGAATATACTTGATCACAGTCTCATAGCTTTCCAGCGGCTTGCCTGCCCAGTTCTTGCTAATCTGGGAAAACAGGCGGTGCTCGATCGGATTCCATTTTGATGCGCCAGGCGGATAATGACAGACGGTCACCTTCAGCCCGTAAGGATTGCAGAACCGGTGTTGCAGGTGATACTTCCATCCACGCGCACGGGCGCTGTTGCCGCCGCCACAGTCTGCCAAGATCAGGAGTTCATCTGCATCAGGATAGATACTGCCGCCCCGACTTTTCCACCAGGAAACGATTGCGTCCACTGCGAAGGCGGGCGTTTCGGTGCTGGTCCCGACCACCACGAAACCATGATTGGTCCGCGTATCGTAGATGCCATAGGGAATCGCCATCCCCTCGGCATCGCTGCGGAAGTCGTGGTCGTTGACGATCTGCGGTTCGCGTTGCCACGACACCCCGGGATTCTTGAAGGCCCCGACCATCTCCTTCTTTTTCGCGTCCACGCTGATGACAGGCTTTCCGTTGGAGGAGAACTCCTCCCTTTTCCGGCCGATGTATAAAAACTGCTGGTTTCGTACCCGGCGGGGCGGCGGATTCTTGTTCCCTGACTCCAGTCTCTTGTGGTTCACGCGCAAGGAGAACCCCATCCGCTTCAACAACCGGCGCACCGTGTTGGCACTAACACGGATCTGCAGCCGACGCAGTTCTCGAGCGATTTTCCTGGTTGTCCTTCGGGTCCACTTCAGACCCTTCATCGGATCGCCAGCCGTTTCGTGTTTGAGCAGGTCCGAAATGCATGCGATCACTTCCGGCGTTTTTTTTCCGCAGCCGGGCGCCCACCGCCCTGACGGCGAATCCTTTCCCGCTGGACACGGTCTCCAAAGAGCTCCCGGCGCCCACGCGACACTGTGTGCACGTCCAACCCCAGAAAGTCCGCAATCTTGATATCGCCGCCGTATCCGAGCTTCTGGGCCTCCAAGCCCGCATACACCCGCCTCTGTTTCTCATCCAGCAAGCTGAAAAACAGAATGATCGCGGCCTTCATTTCCGGCGCCAGCCCTTCGCCCGCCGCCGAGTCGCCCACCTCCAGCGCACCCGCCGGACTCTGGCGGCGCAGCCATTGCTCGCGCCGTACCCCAGGCTCAGTAGAAAAGTGCACAAGGACGCCGCCGATTTCCTCGCGGGCAATTTGCCCTCGACGGTACAGCACCAGAAGCGATTCCTTGACCTCGACATTCAGTAGCGCCTGCAATTCCCCGGCGGTAAGCCCAGCATCGGAATCGTTCACAAACCGCCGGGCGGTGGTGAGCAGGCTGCCGTCGCGCGAAAACCATACGGCGCGGCAAGTCCAGAGACCTCGCTCGTCGAACCGGGGAATGTTCACCAGCGTGTAGTATCTCCCGCGGTGCGAATAGCTCGTGCGGTAGCCTAACGCCTTGAGCTTTCGAAACACGGTCATGGTAGCCATGCTTCCCAAAGCTTGCTTCAGCTCCGGGAGCGTGGCAATCCTCTCTTGATGCAGGAAGGATCGAAGGACATTCGGATCAAATACCATGTGGTATAGTTCCTCCTGAAAAGAGTCTACCAGGACGAATTATACCACACCCATGATTCCCAACCATCTCATAAATTTATTGATAAATGGCCATTTGATGCCCATAGACGATCAAGATGCGTAAACGACCTTTGGGATAGTTGCTCCGCAGAATGTGAAGTTATTTTTGCGCAGGCGCTAAGTGCCATTCGGGACAGGCACCATAACCTCGAAATTCCACTGAGACCATTTTCCGCCAATCTCGCATGATTTCGAGGTGATGGCGCCTGTCCCCGAAATTCCGTCCTTACGATGTCAATCCTGATCCAGCTCACCGGCCGGGGTTCGAGATCCCCAGATCCAGCAGCAGCTTGCGCAATCGTTCCACGGCTCGGATATACCGTTTGCTGGCGGCAGCCTCTGTGATCTGGAGCAGCTGCGCCATATCACGCGCGCTGAGCTGTTCAAAATGTCGCCAGAGTATCAGGTCTCGTTCATCGTCGTCGAGCTGCCCGAGCGCCATGCGCAATCGCTCGGCCAGCTCAACCTTGGCGAGCTCCTGGCTCGGAGAAGGTCCGCGGCCCATAATGCCGCTCACGAACGCTGCCGAGCTGTCGACCGGCATGAGCGGCACCTCGTGATGCACGGTGCGCTTTTCGGCTCCGAGGTGGCGGCGGTGCAGCCCGAGCACTTTTTCCCGCGCGATCCAGTGGAGCCACAGATAGAAAGGCATCCCCTTCTGCTGGAGATATTTCGGCAGCCGATTAAAGGCCTCCATGTAGGTTTCCTGCAGGACATCTGAAGCATCCACCCTTGCCGCTACGCGCCGGTCGATCCTCATGGCGATCGCCCGCCGCAACCGTGCCCGATGCCGCTTGAAGAGTTCCTCGAAAGCAGCCTGGTCGCCGCCTCTGGCTCGCTCGAGAAGCCGCTGTGTCTCGATGAGATCACCGCTCATGATGATTCCTCGCCATATGAACTGCCCGGGGATGTGGGGGTAAGTATACTCCTGTTCGGCGCTGATGGCTCGTGGTCAGCAAACCTTCCACATTTGGAAAACTGTTCATCTTCCGGAATATGGATAACTTTATTGACCGCTGGCGCAACGTCAATAGCGGTCCGACGAATACATATGTCCAGGCAATGGCCGTCGACCCGTAAGACCCGACTGCGGTGTTTGCCGGCACTGGTGCAGGCGGTGTCCTCAGGCGGGTTTTGGGGGAGACGCATTATGCTGGTTGGGACGGGAGAGGTTATATCGCCGTGTGGAGGCCGGGGAGCGGAATCCGGTACTCCCTGCCTGGAGCCTTCCCTCCAGATTCACCAGTAGTTGGTGGGCGATTCCGATCATGATCTTTGGCGTTGGATTCTCTGATTTCCGGCACCCTAATATGAGTCGGCTATTCCAAAAAACATTATTTGCTGACTGACAATTGTCTGATCCTGTCTACCAAATGCAGTCTTACTACCCAAGAAAACGAGCCGGCGGCGCACACGAGCTGTCCATCGTATATGCGCGGTCTTGTTGGATTTGAGTATTTTGGCCTGCTGACACCGAATTGGATGTGGCAGGGACGGCTTTGGTCCAAGGGCGCGTCTTCAAAGGAGCCTCTTATGACGGACGATTCGCCTCCTTTCAACTTGCTTTGCGGTCCTCGACCGCACCTGCAAACCGGTCCCGGGATATTTCAGCAAACTCTTGTCCTCCACCCATGCTATCCTTTGTACCGCGCTATAAAGCGAGTTCACCCGGACCATCCGGTTGTTCGCGATCCCCGGCATGCGGGTCATCACAAAGGAACGGAACCATCCGGATGGGTTGCGTAATTGCTCCGCCCTCAAATTGCTGAATCCCATTTGACCCCGATGCAAACGCGAAACGGCGTCTGAGGCCGCAAGTTTCGGGTCACTCCTAAACTGGCGGAAGGACTGTAATGTCGCGGAATCAAGAGACATTGATTCCGCCCCGCTGTAGATTTGTCCACAATTCGCCGGGACTGCAGTTACTTTGAGGGGAGAATAAATCACAGGAGGGTGATACTTGTATCAATCTTGGTCTCATCCTGTTCTCGACAGGTCGTTTAAGTTGACGGGGGGACGCCGGCAAAACCACCGGGAAAATCCAAGTCGCGCCGCTTCGGGCCGCTTCGTCGGCATCGATGTCGGCGCCGAGACGATCAAGGTGGTCGAGTTGGTCCGGCAGGGCGACGCGTTGGTCTGCGGTGCGCGCGGCAGACGGCTCATCGAGCACGGCAAAGAACCCGGCGCGCGCCTCCTGGAGAGCGCTGCGCGATTGGGATTGGGATAGCGTGGCAGGCGCCGCGGTCAGCGGGCGCATGAGCCGGCAGGTCAACCTGCCGCGCGTCCCGACCAAGCAGGCCCAGGCGCGCGGCTACCGCTTCCTTTTCGGCGAGCAGCCGGCCACCGATCGTCTCCATCGGCAGCCACGGTTTCTCGGTGCTCGAACTGCGCGCCAACGGCCTCGAAGTCTTCCGCGAGAACAGCCGCTGTTCCCAGGGCACCGGCAATTTCCTCCGCCAGCTCGTCGAGCGATTTTCACTCGACATCGAGGAGGCCAGCGAACTGTGCGCCGACGTCGAGAAGCCCGCGCCGCTCTCCGGCCGCTGCCCGGTCATCCTCAAGACCGACATGACGCACCTCGCCAACAAGGGCGAGGACCGCGCGCGCATCCTGGCCGGGCTGTTCGACGCCGTCTGCGAAAACGTCCTGGTGCTGATCAAGCCCGGCATCAGCCCGCCCGACGTCTGCCTGATCGGCGGCGTCAGCCGCTCGCGCCGCGATCCAGAACACCTTCCGCGCGTTCGCTCGCGAAAGCTAGGCATGACGCTGATGCCGCTCGACGGAGACGACGCGCTGTTTCTTCGAAGCGCTGGGTGCTGCCGTTCGTGGCCGCGGAGCGTGAGGGCGCGGTGCCGCCGCTGGATGCCATTGCTGCCCCCGCGACCGAAGCCCAGCTGGAACGCGTCGCCGCCCTGCGGACTCGCTGCGCCTGGTGCGCCGCATGGCTGCCCGGCCGCCGGCGCCCAGCGCAATGGCAAGCCCGCCGACCTGATCCTCGGCTTCGACATCGGCTCCACCGGCTCGAAGGTCGTGGCGCTGGATGCCGAATCGCAGGAAAGCCGTCTGGGAAGGCTACCGCCGCACGCCGGCGATCCCGTCGGCGCCGCGCAGGCGCTGCTGCGGCAGTTTGTCGGACGACAACACGCAGCTCAAGTCCATCCGCGCCCTGGGCGTCACGGGCAGCGGGCGCGAAATCGTCGGCTCGCTCATGGCCACCTGCTACGGCAAGGACGCCGTGTTCGTCCTGAACGAGATCGCCGCCCACGCCGAGGGCGCGCTCCACTACGATCCGCGCGTGGACACGATCTTCGAGATCGGCGGGCAGGACGCCAAATACATCCGGCTCGCCGACGGCCGGGTGGTCGACTGCGCGATGAACGAGGCGTGCAGCGCGGGCACCGGCTCGTTCATCGAGGAGCAGGGCCGCAAGTTCCCGGGCATCCGGGACGTCGCGCAGCTCGGCCAGCGAGGCGCTCGCGCGCCGCCGCGGCGTGTCGCTGGGCCAGCACTGCTCGGTGTTCATGGCCGAGATCATCGACGAGGCCGTCGCGGCCGGCGTCGAGCAGCGCGAGATCATCGCCGGCCTCTACGACTCGATCATCCAGAACTACCTGCACCGCGTGAAGGGCAACCGCTCGGTCGGCCAGGTGATTTTCTGCCAGGGCATGCCGTTCTCCGCGGATGCGCTGGCGGCGGCGGTGGCGCGGCAGACCGGCAGCGAGGTGATCATCCCGCCCAATCCCGGGCACGGTGGGCGCGCTGGGCATCGCGCTTGCTGACGCGGCGCGAGTTGCCGTGGGCCGAAGGGCGAGTCCGCTCGACCCGGCGCGGTTCCTCGGCGCGCGCATCGAGCAGAAGGAGACGTTCATCTGCAAGTCGAACACCGGCTGCGGCGGCGCGGGCAACAAATGCCGCATCGATAGCATCCGCACGGTGGTCGGCGGAGCAGCGCCAGCGGTTCACTTGGGGCGGCGGCTGCTCGCTGTACGACAAGGGCACGCGCAAGAGGAAACTGCCCGACCTCGCGCCCGATCCGTTCCGCGAGCGCGAGGAGCTGGTGAAGGAAATCCTGATTCGCCTTGAGGAATCTCCGTTGTCCTCGAACGACGCATCGGGCCTGGAAGGAGGGGGCGAAGGAGTACGTGGGCAGGGATGAACCGCGGCGGCGAACGGTCGCACTTGCGGACGAGTTCATGCTCAAGGGCTTGTTCCCGTTCTTCGCCACGTTTCTCCACGAACTGGGTTTCGACCTGTTCGTGCCCGACAGGCGCCGACCACGCGGCGCTCAAGCGCGGCATCCAGGAAGCCAACGTGCCGTTTTGCGCGCCGATGCAGCTGTTCCACGGCCTGGCCGGCAAGATGGCGGACGAGCCGTGCGATTTTCTCTTCGTGCCGATGGTCCGTGGGGTGCCACGCAGCGCTGGCGAGCCGCACGCCAATGTCTGCCCCATCGTGCAGGCCAGCCCTGACATGTTGCGCTGGGATCTTCGGCAAAAGCTCGCCGGCCGACTCGTGTCGCCGGTCATCAACATGGGCGCGGGCAACCTGGAATCCGCGGAATTCCTGGAGAGCTGTCGGGGAGTCGCCGTGGCTTCGGCGTGCAACGGCGGCCGCTGGCGCGAGGCCCACCGCGCTGGCGGCGAGCATGCCAAGCCGAGTTCGAGCGGCGCTGCCGGGAGATCGGCCGGCGCGCGCTGGATTTCTGCGCAGAGCGCGGCCTCGTGCCGGTCGTCGTGCTGGGCCGGCCCTACACGATTTACAACAAGTGTGCTGAACTCGAACGTGCCGGCATTGCTGCGCGAGCAGGGCGCCATCGGCATCCCGGTGGACTGCTATCCGGTCGACGCGGACACGCCGGTGTTCGACGACATGTACTGGGGCTACGGCCAGCGCATTCTGCGCGCCGCGCACCAGGTGCGCCAGACCCCGGGCGTCTACAGCCTCTTTTGCAGCAACTACGCCTGCGGGCCCGACAGCTTCAGCCTGCACTTCTACAGCTACATCATGGAGGGCAAGCCGTTCGCCATCATCGAGACCGACGGCCACTCGGGCGACGCCGGCACCAAGACCCGCGTCGAGGCCTTTCTCCATTGCGTCGAGCAGGATCGTCGCCACAACGCGCCGCCGCGCACTCCCAACGATCTGCGCCATGTCCAGGTGGGCGAGTTGCGGCTGAGGGACTTTGGCCGGGACGAGCGTTTTCTGTTGCCGGTGCTGGGTCGAGACTTCCGGAGTGGTCAATGCGTGCTTGCGCGGGCGCGGCTTTGCGGCCGAAACCCTGCCCGCGCCGGACCATGAGAGCCTTCGCCTGGGCCGCCGCCACACTTCCGGCAAGGAATGCGTGCCGATGTGCATGACGCTGGGCTCTTTCCTCAAACGCATCGAGCCGGCGAAATCGGGCCGCGAACGTTTCGTGCTCCTGCTGCCCCGCAGCTGCGGCCCGTGTCGGTTCGGGGTTTACAATCTGCTCAACCGGATCACGCTCGACCGGCTCGGCTGGAACGGACGCGTCCGCATCTGGTCTCCGTGCGAATCAGGGTATTTCGGGGATTTGCCGGCGGGTTTCTCCATCCTTATTTTCAGCGGCTTCATCGCGGTCGAAATGCTGCTGAACGCCTTGCTGGACGTGCGGCCGGTGGAAACGGATCGCGGCGCCACGAACGCCTTATCTCGGCGTTATCACGATCGCTTGATGCGTCATCTCGAGCGCGCGGCGAGCGGCGATCTTTCGGCGGCCGCCGGGCTTTGGCAGGTCGCGAGCGGAAATTTGTTCGGCATCAGCCAACTGCTTTCCGAGGCGGCCGCTGAGTTTGCCGCTCTCCGGGGAAAAGAGAAAAAGCCGACAATACTCCTGGTGGGCGAGATCTATGTGCGCTGCGTGCCCTTTGCCAACGATTTCGTGATCGAGAAACTCGAAGAACGCGGCTGCCGGGTGCGATTGGCCCCGGTCAGCGAGTGGCTCGAATACGCCGATTACGTCAACCTCCATCGCCGTCCCGCGACGTGGTCCCAGCGCTTCACGGTTTTCGTCCAGGCTCTTATCCGCAAGCGCACGCAGGCCATCATGCACGCCAAGTTGGGCTGGCCTCCGGCCGCGCCGGTGACATCGTCTCTGGCAGCCGCCGCGCCATATATCCGACAAGATCTGGAAGGCGAGGCCGTCATCACCGTCGGCACGGCCCTGCACGAATGGCGCCTGGGCGGGATCGATGCTGCGGTCTCTGTCGGCCCGATGGAATGCATGCCCAACAAGATCGCGGAGGCACAGTTCTTCCATATCGCCGAGAAGGAGGGCCTGCCCTCGCTGACCCTCTCGCTCAATGGCGATCCGATGAGCCTGGCCACTCTCGACAATTTTGCATTCGAAGTCCAGGAGCGGTTCCAGCGGAGGCAAGGCACACCAACCGCTGCTGCCCCGGGTCTGGCGCTCCCGGCTCCAGCGGCATGAATTTCGGGGACAGGCTACTCAACTCCCGAACTCAAATCGCGCCAGGGTATCGATTCGCGCGCCGGAGTTCGGGAGTTGAGTAGCCTGTCCCCGAAATTCTTGGCGGCTTTCCGGCTATAGGTGCAGGCCCGTCAGGAGCCCGGCGCGGAAGATCCGCTGCCCGGCAAGTGACGTGCGGAAGCCATAGTAAGCAAGTGCCAGGGCGAGGAAAAGGACGGCCACGGTGCCGCCTGTGTTCGCGGCGGATAAATCCGCAGGGAGCGGAAAATTCAGAAGCAGGAAATTGTAAAACTGAAAGACGATCGCGGCGAGCAGCCCGAAGCGCGCCAGAACCAGGATGTAGGCTGCCACGCCGATGCCGACGAGAATCCAATCGATCGAGTAGTGGGCGCCGACCAGCATGCCAGTGCCGCCGGCAAACACCAGCCAGGCGGCGCCGAAGGTCAACCACTCTTTGCGCAGGATCGACGACATCAGCAGCAACACGACCATGATGAACATCGAATCGCCGATTACTTCCCGCTGCATGGCCAGCAACAGGCCGAAAACCCCGTGGATTCCCAGCAGCGATTCCAACCCCACCGATGGGGGTATGTCGGGCCTGATTCCAAGATATCGCGCGAAGAGATACGTGAGAGTTACCATCAGTGTCGTCGCGGTGCCGGCAAGGGCTCCGATCAGTACGTCCCGGCCTATCAGGGGGTCGAGCCGGTTGCCGGCGAGAACCCGGCTCCAGCTGATAATCCGATAGGGCCAGTTGCGCCGCACATACGGCTCCAGCGCAATATAGATGATCCAGAGCTGGCCCGCATAAAAAAGGGCCCAGGCAACTGCAGCGTAGAAACGATCGAACTGGGCCTCCATCATGGCCACATGGCTGCCGTGCAGAGCCCACGACAGCATCTGGGTAATGAAGATGTACAGCGCAAGGCGGAATGCGCCTTTCCGATCGCCGCGCCCGAGGCGCAGGTTACGGTGGGCGAGCGGCACGCCGGCGCACATGCTCAGCATGAAGACGATGAAGGCAAAAGTGAAAAACGAGGGACTCCGCGCCCCTTTCTGAAAGCCGACGCGGCCTTCCGCGGGCGCCCAGCGGGTGGCGTCGGCGTTGGCCGTCCATGCCCCGAGGATCTTGAAGAAGACCGGGGTGCCCTGGTAAGCGGCCGCCTCGACGCGAATCGGTGTGCCGGGGCGGTCGGGAAATACGCCCGTCCATGCCGCTCGGCTGTCGCACATCACCGGAGGCATCCGACTGGGCGCGGCCCGTGTGAAGGAGGCCATGTCCAGCACCGCTGCGCTAAACAGCGCCTGCCAGTTCGGCACGGGCGGCGGATCACGGACTTCGAGGACGGGGGACGGAACCGCCTGAAGCTCAATCAAGCGCCCGCGTGAGTCGAGGAAAATATTTGCCATGCCGGGAATGGTGAGCGGCGGATCCGAGGGTGAAATCCGACCCAGGCTGTAAGCCACGATCGGGCTTGGGCTCCGGCGATACCAGAAATAGATGGCCGTCGGCCGCCCCGCGCGCAGCTGGTCCCATCGAGAGGGCGAGAGATCGTACCTCGCGACATAGTCAAGGAACTCGTCGTTCCGGGCCAGCCCGTAGGCGCTGTCGTCCCGCGGATCGCCTAAACCGAGGTCCTTGGCGATCCTGGCTGCCTCAAAGGCGAGACTTTGTGGAGAGGTCTCCAGCGGTGCAAGCCGGTGAAGCATGCCTCTCGACGCGGGAATCATCAGAAAGAGGCAGGAAACGAGCGCCGCCAGGCAAACCAGCGCCACGACGGGACGCAGGGCCTTTTCCGTGGGCGAAGCCGCCACCATCTCGGGCGAGGGGGTTTCACCTGCAGCCAGCGCTTCTGCAAGGGGGTCCCTTCCGGGCAGCGCGGCCGCGACCTGGAATGCCGAAGGCCGGCCTTCGGGATCTTTTTCGAGGCAACGCAGGATGATGCGCTCAACCGCAAAATCGATGCCTCTGGCCAGACTTGAGGGTCGTGGCAGCACATTGCGCTCGCGCAGACGGATAAGATCCGGGATGCTGTCGCTCTTGAATGCCCGCTGCCCCGTGAAGATCTCATAGAGCACCAGGCCGAGCGCATAAACGTCGCTTTTGACTGTTGCCTCCTTGCCCGCCAGCTGTTCCGGAGCCATGTAAGCCGGGGTGCCTGCGCGGATGGCTTCGCCGGGCCCCTGGCCCGTCCGAACCGCCAATCCGAAATCGGTGATGTGCGCCCGCCCGCGCCCGTCGATCATGATGTTCGCCGGCTTGATGTCGCGATGCAGAACCTGGTTTTCGTGCGCAGCGGCTAGGCCGGCGCAGATCTCGCGCGCGATCTGAACCGCCTTGTCGGCAGGGAAGCGCCCGATACGCCTGAGCAATGAGGCCAGGTCCTCGCCGTCGATGTACTCCATCGAAAGGAAGTGGTGGCCCTCGACTTCACCGATGTCGAACACGCGGCAAACGTTGGGGTGGGAGACCCGGCGCGCGACGCTCACTTCGTGGTGGAACCGGGCGAGCGCGGCGCCGTCCAATGCCAGGGGATCCGGGAGAAATTTCAGGGCCACCTGCTGTCCGAGTTTGAGGTCCTCGGCGCGATAGACCTCGCCCATGCCGCCGCGCCCGATCAGCCCCACGATCCGATACCGCTGCGCGATTATGGTTCCTGTAATGAACCGGGCCATAGGCGGCGATTGGGACGACGCCGAAGTGGTTGTGCCGGCCGCGGTGACCGCGTTCTCGGGTCCGGCTGCTCCGGCCAAATCCTCCAGCAACATCAGGGTCGGAAAAAGCTCGCGGATGCGGCCGGCCAGATTCGGATACCGGCGCTCATATTCGTCGATGCCGGGACTCCGCCCTGCCCGCACGGCACGGGTGTATTCCTCGGCGAGCAGCGCGAGCAGCGCGTCGGCGGAACCGGTGGCAGCAAGCTCACTCCCGCACGACGGGCAGCTCGCGCTGCTGGCTGAAACCATGGTTAAGCACGATGGGCATCGGACCATTGGCGGCCATTGTACACTACTCTTGCGATCGAAGTATCAGCGGAAGTGCTGCGGCACGGATTCTGACATCCTGCCGAAAGGCAGTTCACTTACAACCGGTGTGAAGGCACGCCCCTGGTCCTGGTGACCCCAGGCGAGAAATGGATTTTGGACACGGGTCGATATGAACTCGGCGGAGCCTATAGCGCAACCCGCCAAGACGCCCTATGTTCGGAACCGCGGAATGGCATTGGTTAGGTGTGCGCGACCTGCGAGTCGGGTTTGATGCGAGCGATGATTCCTGGACTCATTTAGCCACGAGCAGCCCTATCGTAGTGCTAAGCGCCGGCAACACATTGATACAGCAAACCACCCTTTCCGGGCCGCCGCAGTTTCGCGTTTCCGACGCGTTTGTCGGAGGATATGAACAACATATCTGGTGCATGAGTCGACGCATTGTGTTCCAGTATGGGCTGCGTGGAGATTGGGACCGATTTCTGCAGTACTCAACGGTCTCGCCCCTCGTGTCGGCCAACTTTCTCCCTTTTCATGACGACCGTGCCAAACTGACCGCCGCATGGGGAATCTTGGTGCAAACTCTCACGCTCGCCATTTTGGAGCCTGCCTTCGACCAGCAGTTCAGAGACGTACTCTATGATCAGACCGGGACAGTCCCAGACCTCGGATCATGCCGTTTCTCTCCCGCGCAAACACCCATGGACGATCTTCTGAATAATCCTCCTTGGTGTCAATAACAGGAGCAGTCAAATATGTGATTTGGCTTAGAAGCAGAAAAAGGGCTCGTAATCTTTACGCAAAGCCCGTTTCATCCTCTTCTATGGAGTCATCCTCAAATTGAGCAACTATTTCGCGTGGTCCGACCCCAACCTCTGAAAAGCGGGAATTCCGGACACCGATACGGCGGGGAAGATTCTTGCGCAGCGGCTAGCTTTCGGGACAGGCGCCATAACCTCGAAATATCCCGAGATCATCGTGGACATTGGGAGACACCCTCAGCGGCACAAAGGATTGCTCCAGTCGGTATCCCTCGATGCCGCGCCGCTATGATGAAGCATGACAAAGTTTCGAGGTTATGGCGCCTGTCCCCGAAATTGCGAGCTACTTTTCGGTTCGCGTCAGGGCCGGTCGCTCGCTCAAAGCTCGAAAGATCGAGCACCACCCTTTATGTTCGCCAACGGGCATGCCGCATTCAACGCATATGCGGACCCTGGGAGCCTTTGAATTGTGATTCCACCGGAAGAGCCTTTTTATAAAGGACATCGGAACCTCCTCAACTCGTTTATCCACCCCTGGCACCTAGCCCATACCCGCGAACAAGGGCAGTCGGCAGAGCCACCCGTTTGATCTCCTGCTCTTATACGCAACGAGGGTCTAAGAAGTTCCATTTGCCGCTACCAACCTATGGAAATAGGCTTCCGCAGTATAGTAGTATTTAGCCGCGAAGTGGGTCGTGCGCAGGCACATCCGGGTTGGCATCGATTGACCAAGTTTTACTCTATGGGTGCCTGCGATAGTAGTAGGATCTTAATCAGGAGCGAGCACCGCAATCTTTCCATTTTTTTGTTCATCGGATCATGCCGTGGAGGAAAATGGCATGAATGGGATCCGATATCCTGAGGAGAGGGTTTTATGATGAAACGGGCATTAATCATGCTTACTATTGCAATGACGATTCTGACCTGCCTTCTTGCAGCTCAAACCGCGACACCGCCCAAGCAGGAGCAGAAAGTTTTTGTCGTACCCGCGAACAACGACTGGACGGACACGGGATTCGTTTTGAAATCAGGGGATCGGGTGACCGCCAAGGCGAGCGGCAGGACCTACTTCAATGAGCGGTCAGATTCATCCGTGGGATCGAATGGTTTGAATGGCGACTATAAGACCCTTTGGCCGGAGGACTATGCGGCCTGCGCTGATCCCCTCCCCGATGAGAATCACGCCTGCCTGATTGCCAAGATCAATAAGGAGGTTTTCAAGCTGGGATCGAACATTACGTTCTCGGGCAAGGAAGGGAAGCTCTTCCTTGGCATCAATGACTGCACTCTCACAGGAAAGCTCGGAAATTCCGGACTTTTCGGGGCCAACATCAAGATTGAGCGGGACGCGATCGCTGCCAAAAAGTAAATGGGCGAGATCCCAAAAGCACTGGCTAGAAACATCAAAAACCTGGCTGGACCCGCAGCCGGGGAAGTGAGCGAGATGATCCGCTCTGAGCGCCGCCCTTACCGTGCGGCACGCCAGGTACGGTTAATCGAGAAGACCCTGCGGATGATCCAGAAATGCGGCTGCCAGGTTGGCGCGGTTCCCCCAAAGATATTGCTGCCGATACTTGACTATGCCGCGGTCGAAGACAGTGAATCACTGCATAGCGCCTGGGCAGCCCTGCTCGCCAACGCGGCATTGCTCGAAGATGGGTTAACCATCACTCCTGTTTTTATCGAAACCCTCAGGCAACTTTCTCCGATTGAGGTGACATTTCTTCTCAGCTTGTGCGACTTTCTCGAGCAATTATATGGAATCGGTACCGACTCCCCGGAATTTTCTGCCGCCCAGAGTGTTGTTCTGGGAACCGACGTAGACCTGTTGATCAAATACCTGAAGCTCGGCCTGGGACGTCAGACTGAAACGCGTGAGCAGGCCCTCAGGAACATCCCCGGCGACCTCAGAGATTTTATGGCCATTCTCGACAACCTGGAGCGGCTCAATCTCCTCTTCTATAGCCTGGAGAATGAAGCTCCTGGATGGGGAATGCCCTCGGAGGTCAAGGGCATGGATCCGGTCCGAATCTATCATTTGACCATGCTGGGGTATCAGATCATGCGCGCCTGCCAGATTCCGCAAGGCACTGGAACTAAACGCAGCAGGAGTCTCCGCCCGATCAGAAAGCCGAACTGAGGAGCCCACCCGCCGCTCATGAGGTGGACGACCTGAAGGTTGGCGCCATCCGGAGCGCAAGTTCTATTGTAATCTTCGCGAGCCGCCAGCGTGCCGTCGATAGTGATGATCAGCATGGGGAATGCGTATTTCCGGGCTGTGAGCACGTCTCGCACGGTCATGCCCTCATGCCATTCGAGCGGTTCACCGTTAACCTGGATCATCTGTGCTCTATTGGGAACGCCGGCCGGATCTCATCCATACGTACGGCAGAACAAGCTGAAAGCGCCGCCCGACAAAGGCCTTTTTGCGTCCATGGAGGCCTTCGTCGACATGACTTATCGCTTTTGAAGTCCGGCCATTTTTCTCCCAGTCCCGGACGGAGAATGTTGTAGACTTCCCCCTTGCCATGCGGTTTGACGGATCCTGGAGAATTGCGATGCAGGAGCAGCCATTCAAGAACTCATCCCACACTGTGCCATTAACCCGGCTTTGCAATATCGCTCTGCGCACTGCGCACATAGGCATAGCCGGCATCCTGTTCGGAGGGCATGTATACGGGATTGAGCCGAGCCGTCTCTTCCCTTGGGTCGATCTGACCATCATTACGGGCAGTGTTTTGATGATGATCGAAGCTTATCCCAGTTGGCGCTATTGGTGCGAAGGACGCGGTGCGCTGGTGGTGGTCAAGATTCTGCTATTGAGCTCGATCCTGTGGCTGTGGGATGCGCGCGTGCCCATTCTGATTATCGTGGTTGTGATCGGGTCCATCGGCTCGCACATGCCGCGCAAATTTCGCCATTATTCCCTGATCGAGCGACGAGTCGTCGATAGAAGTGAATGATTCATCCTGTCAGGTCCGGGGCGGCAGGGCTCGCAAGGCAGTCATCAGCCAATTTCCAAAGCCTCTGACGACAATATGCCATGGCACGATATCGCGCGGCTATCATTGGAACCGGACGGATCGCATCCCTGCTCGAACGTGATCCGCTGAGATCAAAACCCAGCTCCCACGCCGGCTGGTACCGGCAGCACCCAGACATTGAACTGGTGGCTGGCGCCGACATCGATCCGGAGTGCCTGCAGGCTTTCGGAGCCGATTGGGCGATTTCCTCCGCGATGTTGTTCGCCGATTATCGGGAAATGCTGGAGTGCACCAAGCCGGATCTGGTTTCGATTTGCGCGTACGCCCCTCAGCGCCTCGAGATGATCGGGGCATCAGTTCAGGCCGGCGCGCGCGGCCTTTGGATCGAAAAAGCCATAGCTTGTTCGATCCGCGAGGCGGAAGACTCGAGGATCTCTTGCACCGTTCGGGGGTCAAGGCCATCGTTGACCATCCCCGCCGTGCTGATCCCGCCTATCGGGCTGTTCGCCGCATCGTCACCGAACGCACACTTGGCGATCTATTATCGGTCACGTGCATGATGAGCGGCAGCCTGATCCACACAGGCACCCATGCCTTCGACTTGCTTGATTACTGGTGCGGATCCATGACGGGAGCCGTCGGAGCGCTTGAGAAACCACTGCCGGTGGAAGGCCCTGTCCGGGATTGCGGAGGAAACGGCCAGCTGTTTTTTGACTCCGGAGTTCACGCTCTTATTGTAGGCCGGACCCGGGGATACTACATCTTTCAATTTGACTTAGCGTTCACCAGGGGTCGCATCTTAATCGGCAACGACATCCTGAAAGTTCTGCTTCCGGGGCCCAGCAAGCTCTATGCAGGATTCGATGAGTTGTTCGAGGCCCCCGGATATAAGCTTTTCGAGCCCTATCCCTGGCCCATGGTCCATGATCTGATCCACGCACTGGAGTCCGACGCCGAGCCTGTAATGTCTCTAGCCAACGCCATCCGTGCCTTTAAGATGGGCCTGGCTTTGTTTCAATCCCACCGGGAAGGAAATCGCCTCGTACGGCCGGAAGAGCTGGATTCAACTCTCCGCATTGAGAGTGTTTAACAATGGATCGCAGACACCCGTGCGCAGACGGCCGTGGGTCTTTCTCTCCTGGGGTTCGAAGAACCTCCCAGACTTCTCCGCATTCAGTAGAAAACGAGTCAAGCGTCTGGGGTAGAAAAAGCGTTGACAGATCCCGGTGGCATTTTTTGCCGGAAGATGCCGGATGTAACGGATTCTCTAGCCGCTGGACTTCGTTTGCCGAGGCGTACAAGAATACGTTCTTACCAGAATGAAGACCTTTCTAGGTAACGCCCCCCGCGAATGTCTGCGAACGGAGATTCTGTTTGCGGAAACGTTTGGATTACCGGTAGCCAGCGCGGATAATTACACAGAACGGCAGAGAAGTTTGCAGGACAGAAAAAGAAGGAACTCCGTACTACTTTCGCACTAGTCCTTGACATTCAGGCAGGCAAAGTATCAGTTCGACGCAGAAGAGCAGGGAGAAGGCATACAAAAGTGAAAAGTGCTTTGCGGCCTTTGTGCCCTTTGCGCTGAGACTGTCAGGTCGCGGATATTCCGCACCTTGCCATTTTTGTTACTCGGCAGAAAGGAGCTCCATGATGACGCAGCAGAATAAACTAATCCGCTCGATCTTGTATGTAGCTGTCGCCTTGGTGACAGTGCTTGTCGTATTCCCTATGCTCGCAGAGGCGCAGGGCGGAAGGGGCGGTGGCCAGGGTGCAGGCCAGAGCTTGGTGGTCCAACTCCTCAAGCCTGCACGCGTGTTCGACGCTGAGGACGGCAAGACCCACGAGGGCTGGGTTGTGCTGGTACGCGGGGACCGGATCGCGGCGGTGGGGCTCCCCGCCCAGGTGCAGATGCCAGAGGGAACAAGGACGATCGAATTACCCGGCACGACGCTGCTTCCGGGCCTGATGGACATTCATTCGCATATTTTCCTCCACCCCTACAACGAAACGTTGTGGAACGACCAGGTGCTCACGGAACCTCCTGCCTATCGGACCATCCAGGCGGTGATCCACTGCGAACGGACGCTGATGGCAGGATTTACTCTGTTGCGCGATCTCGGCACGGAAGGGGCCGGTTACGCAGATGTTTCCGTGCAGCGTGCCATCCGCGAAGGCAAGATCCCGGGGCCGCGCCTGCTGGTGGCAACTCTCGCGATTGTCGCCACCGCGAGTTATGGGCCGGGGCCCGCCGGCTTCGCTCCGGATCTCGTCCTGCCCAAGGGCGGCCAGGAGGTGAGCGGCCAGGCCGATATGATCAAGGCTGTGCGCGAGCAAGTCGGACACGGAGCCGATTGGGTCAAGGTTTACGCCGACTATCGGCATGGTGTGAGCGGTACCGTCCCGACTTTCAGCGAGGATGAATTGCGCACGCTGGTGGCGGAAGCCCGCAGCGCCGGCCGGCCGGTTTCTGCCCATGCCACTACGGCCGAGGGAATGCGCCGTGCGAGCGTGGCAGGAGTGGATTCCATCGAACATGGATATGGCGGCACGGAAGAGGTCTTCCGCCTGATGGCGCAGCACGGCACAGCATTTCTCCCTACCCTGACGGCACAGGAAGCCTACGGGGAGTATTTCCAGGGATACAAGCAGGGCGGGCCCCTGTCGGCGGATATGCAGCAGGCGTTGCGTGCCTTCAAGCTGGCGATGGATGCTGGAGTCACGATCGGGCTGGGGAGCGATGTCGGCGTTTTTGCGCACGGAGACAATTATCGGGAACTGGAGTGGATGGTGCGCGCAGGCATGACTCCGACGCAGGCCCTGCTGGCGGCAACGGCGGTGAATGCCAAAATCATCCGCATGCAGGACCAGTTGGGTCGAATCCGTCCCAACCTTTATGCCGACCTGATCGCAGTGAATGGCGACCCGACGCAGGACATCAAAGCAGCGCGTAACGTGCGCTTTGTCATGAAGGGGGGTATCATCTATAAGAATCAGTGAGCTGCTCGGACGGTGCGGGCAGACCACAAAAATCGCCAAATCATCCTGCATTATGGAAGCGGGAAGGACCGTTCTGGAATTGATCAAACGAGGTGTAGTCCCTCAACCGACGCGGAGCATCGGATTCCTCTGGGTGCCCCAGATCAGCGGGACGCGCGCCTATGCTCGGAAGTTTCCGGACGAAGTTCGCAGGCTGATTGCCGGCATAAACATGGACATGGTGGGAGAGGACCTTGTGAAGGCACGATCCTGGTTCATCACCAGCCATACACCGTGGTCGGTTCCGATCGGCTTCAAGGATGTGGTGCAGGAATTCGCCGAATTGGTTGTGGTTATGAACAACGATGCCCATGCGGAGACCTATGATCCATTTCCTTGCCGCTTGCATCCATAATAGGGGCACTCGGCGGTAGCGTGTTGTATGCTTTAGGTGTCGGATCGAGAAAGATCATGAACCTTAGGAAGCGAGATTTTCTGCTGTTGCTGCTTATCCCCATGGGGATGCTGCTCTGGTCCGCATCCGGCCAGAATCCGCCGCCCAAGAAGGGAGAACGTCCAGACCATCCAGGTTCAGGTCGAGATGGTTTCTCTGCCTGTGGTGGTAACCACCCGCGACGGCAGGCGGGTTACGGATCTCGAGAAAGGGGATTTCGAGGTATATGAGGACAGAGTACCGCAGAAAATCGGAGGATTCTCGGCCACCGATGAACCTGTCACCATAGTCCTTGCGCTCGACTGCAGCGGCAGCATGCAGAGGAAATTGGCGCGCGTTCAAAACGAGGCGATTCGCTTCGTAAACCTGCTGCACCCGGACGACTCGGTGGCCATCATGTCCTTTGCCGATGATGTGACCCTCCTCGAGGATTTCAGCATCGACCGGAAGCGCAATGCGTACGGGATCAAGGAGACCCGTTCGGATGGCATGACGGCACTGTATGAAGCGGTCTGGCTTGGACTCCAGGATGTTTTGAAGCCGGTCAAGGAACGCAAGGCGCTCGTGATTTTCACGGATGGCGTCGATACCGCCAGCCGCCGGGCATCCAGCAAGGAAACGGTCGATCTGGCGAAAGAGTCGCAGGCGACCGTCTACGCCATCTATTTCAACACGGAAAGTGACATGGAGATGGGCCGGCGATCGGGCGGCACGGTGGGAGGCTTTCCGCTCCCCATTCCACCCGTAGTCGTGTCGCCGGGTTCTCGTCCACCGGGTTCTTCCTCCTCGGAATACATGCAGGGCCGGCTCTATCTCACCCAACTGGCTGAATATAGCGGGGGAGTGTTGTATGACGCCCTCAAGATGGAGGATCTGGGACCGGCCTTCGAGGAAATTGCGCGCGAACTGGCGAGCCAGTACAGCATCGCCTATTATTCGACCAACACCAAGCGCGACGGCAAATTCCGCAACGTGGAAGTAAAAGTCCACCGCCCCGGGCTCGTCGCCAGAACGAAGAAGGGCTACCTCGCTCCCAAAGATAAACGCTGAGTTGAATCGCCGTCAGTCTCTTCCTCACGAAACAGCTTTTTCAGGGCCTCGATCAGCAAGGCAGGTTCATTTTCCGCAGCAGCTCCTGAAACCGCGGCTCGTGTCGCAGAACATCGAATCTTGGATCCACCCCGATATAAGGCATCCAGTTTGCGCGTTCTTGACGCCCATTATCGAGGCATGCTATAGGATCTGTCTGTCCCTTAAAGCGGAAAACAGTGCTGCGTGCCATTACCTGCAATCGCGGCAGCTGCGAGAGATTATTGATCAGGCTTTCGGTGATGCCGTCGCTGAGGTACTCCATATCGGGATCGGCGCTGGTGTTTTCGAACGGCAGAACGGCCAGTTGATCGACCCCTTTGCTGCCTCTCGATCTCGTTCTCCGATGTGGTCCGGCCGCAAGCGACCGCCGCTCCGGACCAGTGCCTCCTGAAGGCCCCGACTCGTAATCCCGCTTCAGTCGCTTCAGATCCGCGGCGAGATCGAAAGCGGTCTGATAGCGGAGTTCCCGGTCTTTCTCGAGGGCCTTGTGGATAATAAGCTCCAGTCCTGGAGGACAATCGGGATTCAGCCGCCCCGGCGGGACGGGATCCTGGTGTAGAATGGCATTCAGAATTGAAATGGAAGTGCCGCCGACAAACGCGCTTCGACCCGTCATCATTTCATATAGCAGGGATCCTAGCGAGAAGATATCCGACCGCGCGTCAACCTTCCTGCCTTCAGCCTGCTCAGGCGACATGTAAGCCACCGTTCCCATGACCGTACCCGCGTCGGTCGAAGGCTCCATAGATCGAGTAAGGATCGATGCGCCGTTTTGCAAACTTTCATCCAGCTTAGCCAGGCCGAAGTCCAGCACCTTCACCAACCCTGCGTGCGTGATCATGATATTCCCCGGCTTCAAATCCCGGTGGACAATGCCGACGGCATGGGCTTTGGCAATTGCTTCGACAATCTGGAGGGCGTAGGCAAGCGCGTCATTCAAAGGCAGACTCCTACCCGCGATCATTTGCGCAAGCGTTTCACCTTCCACATACTCCATGGCGATGAAGTCTATCCCAAATTCCTGGGAGATATCGTAGATGGTGATAATGTTGGGGTGGTTGAGAGCCGACGCGGCCTTGGCTTCCTGCACGAACCGCAGTTTGCGCTCAGGTGAAGCGACCATTTCCGGAGGCAGGATTTTCAGTGCGGCAAAGCGTTCCAGGTGGAGGTCTCGAGCTCTAAAAACTACTCCCATCCCCCCCGCGCCGATCTTTTCGACAATCTGATAGTGACCAAGCTTCCTGCCGATCAATGAATCCTACCCTCCCACACGGAAGTTGGCCGCGGGTACCCACCGGGAATAGCAATCGACTGCATTATACAGCAACCCTATCGCCTTTCCTCCTTGCCATTCTGCCTTCCTGCGCAGACCTTTGATAGGAAGCCCGGGTGCAACGGCGATAAAGCACCATCCTCCTGAGCCGGGAGCGCTGTCTTTGTGGCGCTGCAGATGAATCCTGCTCAGAGCTTTGCCTTGATACGCTCGGGAGTAAGCGGCAGCCGATTCAGCCGCACTCCCGTCGCATCGAAGAGCGCATTGGCGATCAGGGCGCCCATGCCTACGATGGGAGCTTCTCCGCCTCCCGATGGAGAAATATCAGGGTTGTCGATCAGCACAGTTTCGATGCTGGGCACCCACGAGAAATGGGTAATCACGTAATCGGCGAAGTTCAGGTCTTTGATCTTGCCGCCGTTGAAATGAATTTCCTCGGACAGGCAGTATCCCAGCCCCATAGTGATCCCTCCTTCAATCTGCATCTGCGCTCCTTCGGGATTGATCACCGGACCCATATCCTGCGCATGGACCACACGAACTACCTGAATCTTGCCGCTGCTCTTGTCCACCTTGACTTCGGCCATCGCGGCCACGTAAGTTCCCAGGTAGTCAAAACAGACCATGCCAAATCCCCTCCCGCTGGGTGTTTTGGCAGGCTTCCAGCCGAATTTCCCGCCGGCAGCGGTTATGACGCGTATCATCCTTTTGTCCGCGAGATTTTTGAGACGAAACTCCATGGGATCCATCCCGGCCTTTGCTGCCATGATGTCCATGTGGGACTCCCGGGCAAAGATATTCGTGTTGCTCCCGGGCCCGCGCCAGGCGCCGGTGCCGAATGGATGAGGGCTGCCGCCGCCACCGGAAAATCCGCCGCTTGATGCCGTTCGTACATGAGGAACGTCATAGTAATTCTGCGAACTTCTGTCGCCGGCAAACAGGACGCGATAATCCCAAAAGACAATCTGATTGGATGCATTGAGGCCGGAGGAAATCTTGACGATGGCTGCCGGCATGAAAGTGTCGTAAAAAAACTCTTCTTCACGGGTATAAAAAACCTGGACAGGACTCCCGGTCATTTTTGATAACCGTGCAGCCTGCACCGCTTGTCCGATCTGGCTTTTCCCGCCATAACCTCCGCCCACATAAGGGGTGATCACCCTGACCTTGCCGGGCGAGAGTCCCAGCAGTTTCGCAATTTCATCCTGCGCACCAAATGGTCGCTGGGTGCCAATCCAGAGAGTTGCGCTGTCTCCTTCCACCTGGGCGACCGCCGTGTGCGTCTCCATGGGCGCATGGGCAACATACGGCGTGTAATAGCTCTCCTCGAATTTCAGCAGCGAGAGGTCTCTGCCTTTGGACAGGTCCCCCCTGGTTTCAATGACAGTCTCCCGCGGCGGGATATTTAGCAGGTGCTCGTGAATCGTTGTCTCATCCACCTTCGCTTCCGGCAGATCGTACTCAGCCTTGATCAGGGCAAGCGCCTTCTCCGCAACATCAGGCAGCGGGTGCACCACGGCAACAAAATCCCCCTCCTGCAATACGCGAGTTCCTTCGATTGCCTTGGCCGCGGCGATATCCACATTTTTCAGCTTAGCTCCGTGGGCGGGCGGTTTCAGCACCCGTCCATACAGCATGCCGGGCAGGCGGATATCGCCGGCGTATTTCGCCTTGCCTGATACCTTCTCCGGTACATCGACGCGCGGCAGGGATTTTCCGCACACGGTAAATGCGGCAGGCGCCTTGAGGGCGGGTTTCTGTTCGAGATGCCTTTCGATCGTTTTACCTTTGGCTAATGCGCCATAGCTTGTTTTCATTGCGGAATTGGTACGATCGCTTACGACTCCATCCTTCACTGTCAGACGATCCCGCGGAACCTGGAGCTGCTCGGCCGCCATCTGGATCAACACCTCGCGAGCTTCCGCGCCGGCAGCTCTCAGCGCCGGGCCGAAGTACTTCACGCTGCGGGAACCGTTGGTGCCGCCGTCCCACGGGCAAAGCCTGGTGTCGCCCAAGACCACGCTCACGGAGTTGTAGGAAACCTCAAGTTCCTCGGCAAGCATCTGCGCCAAGGCGGCGATGATGCCCTGGCCCATCTCAATCTTGCCCGTATAGCAAGTGACGCGGCCATCCTCAGCGATCCTCAGGTAGGCGTTGAAGTCTGCAGGATATCCGCGGGCGCCGCCCCCTTCCTGGCTGAACAGGAAGGCTTCCTCGAGCGAAAAGGAAAGATACAGGCCCGGGCCGAGGAGCTTGATAAAGTCCCTTCGGTCCAGAGCGCTGATAGCGGATTCCTCATCAAAAGCAGGATTGGTGAAGTCATTGTTGGTCATAATCCCCTCCCTCCTCTTCATACCAAGTCGCCGAAGTGGGCGCCGGCCGGCGCCGGAGCCGCGAAATTAACGGATTCAGGCTTAAGCCGCCGAGACTGTCTCAACGCCGGACGTCCCGGAGCGACGCTGGGAGAGTAGCCGGGGCGAGCCGCAAAGCGGCGTTGCCACTGTCACGGCTTATTTAGTGGAACAGATCGTCGCTGCCGGCGCCGAAGTAATTGATCACGCTGACCGATCGAACCAGCTTTTGGGGCATATCCACAATGTCAAGCACGTGGCCGGGACAGCCAAGTTTTGCACACACATGAACCTTGTTTTTGCCGCCCGGGAGCATGAGCAGCACGCTCCTGTCCGACCCGCACCCCTTTTGAGTGCATGCGTAACGCTCGGTCATCGCCACGTCGCAGTAGGGACAATAGGTCTCGGCGAATACCGCATCTTTCCCGGAAATCTTGGGAATAAAACTGAACAATTTGCTGTGACTGCCCCAGAACGCATCGACAAAGAGCAGACCTGTTTCATCATTAATGACAACCTTCAGTTTAATCGAGGCCTCATCGTGAATCCGCACGCTGTCGACAATCAGATTGTGCCCATGGGGGCAGAAAAGAGATTCCACCAGAAGAAAATCATGATCCTGCTTTCTAATAAGCCGAAAGCCTCTGGGGATAGCTTGGATGAACTGATCCGGAATTCTCTTTGCTGTGAGCTTCATGGAGTCTCCTCCGCGGGTAATGTGACTTTCCTTGTGCAACCCTCATCATAATATAAATGAGGGCACGGGATCCGCATTTGTGTGCATCATAGCAAACAAAGCGATCCCTCCAAACGAAGCTGTCTTTCAGATCTCCCCGGATCGAACAGCTTCAAGACTGCCGGCCTTGTCCAGCCGCTCCACAAACATAGTGAAAGCGGCATCGCCCCGTGCCGCAGCCAGGCGCTGAAGTTGCATTCGCTGCTCGGGTGTGAACGTCGCAGACGGCACTGCTCCGAAGGCCAGGGCATCCTGGGCGACGCGCACGGGCGCCTCAACCAGAGAATCGTGTCCGCTCATGCGGAACGAGACCGGCGTGAGCGGCCCGAACAGGAGAGCACGAGCCAGCTCGGGCGAGCGTTCCAATTCGGGTTCAACGCCGGCGGCGCGGGCGAACATCAAGGCCGCGCATTGCATGGGCGTTTGCTGCGGGCTGCCGCGACGCGCGCGGTAGGCGGCGATGCCTGCCTTCATCTCTTCGCCGGTAGGCCCGGGCCGGTGGCCACCCCAGACATAGGCCACCCAGCGCGCCTGCAACTCGAGCACCGTGAAGTTTGGACCTGTCAGATCGAGCATCCCCACAAACGCCAGACCAGGCAAGTCAGGATGGAATGTGAACTTATAGAGATCAATGTGGCAGGCATCCAGATCAAGTTGACGCTGCATTTCGCTGTTCAGGAACGGCAAGTCCAATTCGTAGCCGGTGCCGAAGATCATGGCATCGACCTCTTCCTCGCTGCGATCGGCGAAACGCACTGTCTGCCCTTCGACCTCACGGATCCAGGGCCTGACATGGATACGGCCTTCGGCGACCAGCGGCAGATAATGCTGACTCTGAGTGATGCCGGCTTCCAAAACGTTGTCGGCAGGTTTGGGCGCGCCGAACTGTTCAGGGCTGCCGCTCGTCCGCAGGATGAACTCTCGCAACCCTTGGGCCATCGCCTTTTTCGGAAATGTCTCTTCAGCAAGGGCCGCAAACCGCGTGAAGATGATGTGTTCAATGGGCACACCCGCGAGCAGTTTTGGCAGCACGTAGCGCTGACGCCGATGTGTAGAGATGACACGGGCAGCGCCAAGCATTGCCAGATCACTCGCGATCTCCAGAGCGCTGATGCTGCAGCCGGCGACCAGAATCCGCCGGCCAAGGTATCGCTCCGGTTGCCGGTAATGAAATGCGTGGGCCACGCCGCCCGGGCCGGAAAATGACCTCAGGCCCGGGATTGCGGGGATGGCCGGCTTGTGAAAGCGACCCGAGGCGATGATTACGTTTGTGTACACTTCCGTCCGCTGCACTCCCTCCGCGTCGCAGAAGCGAACCGCCCACCCGCGGCCCGCCGGGTCCCGGTCGATCTGTCGGACGCACGTCTTCAGCCGCACGCGTGAGACGAGGTCGAAATGTTCCGCGTAGCGCTGGAGGTAAGCGCTCATAGCCTGGTTGGTGGGATAGACCGCCGTGTCGGGAGGGTGCGGCAGATCACTGAAGCAAGTCATGACGCGACTGGTATTGGTGCGCATGGATGGCCAGACCCCGCTATAGCGAGGATCGCCGGTCCACTGCCCTCCGATGCCGTCGCCTTGCTCGAACACGACAGGGACCAAGCCCTCTTCGGCCAGGAATCTGGCGGCCACCAGTCCCGCCGGACCCGCCCCCACGATGGCTACGGTTCGCATGGCCAACTCCTGTCATCCAGAACAGCACCTATGCCGATAGAGGGATTATTGTTGCCATTTCCAAACCGCGGTTACTTGGTAGCCCCTCCGTGCGCGGCCACCCACGCGGCAATATCCGCGATCACCTCCTCGGGCACGTGCCCGGGCTTCGTGTACTCGACGGGCGACGATGGGCCTATGCCGGCAATGAATGGGTGATTCAGTTCGGGATAGAGTTTGAAACTTACGTTGGGTTTGTCGCCCAACGCCTTTTCCCACCCCTCGAAATCCGCCAGCCCCACTTGATAGTCGCGGCCGCCCTGCAGCACATAAATGGGAATCGTCAGTGCCGCCGCGGTTTCCGCCGGGTCATAATTGCGCAAATCGAGAACGTAGCTTGCGGGCAATGTTGTCTGCAGAAGATGCACCGACATACCCGGCTTCAGCTCGGGATTTTTGAATTCCCTGGCGGACTCTTCGGCTGCATCAATCCGGGTTTGTGCCGCAGTGGTAATCGCTCCGTTTAGTTTGGCTATGTGGCGTATCTGTTCCACGACGAGATCCTCAAGGGGCCGCGTGTTGCCAGCCATGAGGATCAGGCCTGCCACTAAATCGTCACCTGCCGCGATCCTCGGCCCGACAAAGGCGCCGAGACTGTGCCCGACGACGAAGATTCGTTTGGGGTTGATCCCCGACATGGTAGACATCATCGCGACGGCGGCGCGGGCGTCGTCAACCGTCTCCTCTTTGACGGTAAACGAATTGAGATCGTCAACGCTCTTGGCGCCATATTGCCAGGAACGCTTGGTATAGCGCAGCACTGCAATTCCGCGGCTCGAAAGCCCCCACGCCAGGTCCTTGAATGTCTTGTTCGCTCCGATCGTCTCGTCCTGATCATTGGGACCTGAGCCATGCACCAGCACCAGGACGGGGAAGGGGCCGGTTCCTTTGGGAACGGTCACAGCTCCCGGCAAATCCCAGTGACCGCTGTGCACCGTGATGGTGCGTTCTTCGAACAACTCCGTCTTGGCATAATCCGGCGGCTTCCACGGTGTGCGAGCTTCGGGAGACATCGAGGTGAAGCCCGCAAACTGCCCTTTGGGGTTGAAAGTCAGTACGAGGATGGGGCTGACCTTGGCAAATGCACAAGTGGCATAAATGACGATGTACCCCTGGCGCTCCTCCTGCTCGATGCCGGTGATCGACTGGAAAGCCCCCACCTGCGCGATGACGCTATCCCAGCTCGCCGCCAGTTTGTCGGCGGGCAGAGCGTTGATCATGGCCTCGTCATATCTCGCAGCTACCTTGTCGAACTGGCGCGCCGCGAGGTCGGCGATAATCGCGCGTGCCAGAGCTTCCGGATTCTGCGGCTGAGACTCCTGAGTGCGTGCGAAAGCTGCCACAGCCAGGAGCAAGACTGGCAAGATTATTCGAGTTCTCTTCATCGTCATCCTCCACTCTTCACGCGAGCACAACTCGACGCGCGGGTGAATCGCATCCATTCTGTTATCACACCAGCGACGTGTGCGGAAGCGAAATGCAGTTTGACGCAGGCAATACGAAAGTGAACTTTCGGGGAGACTCTATTCCCTGCGATAAAACACCTGTCCCTTTCCCGAAGTGCCATCAATCTCGATGCGCACCTGGGTTGTGAGCATCAGATCCTGAAAGGAGGTCGCATGCCCCAGGGTGCGAACTTGTTGAAGCACCGTGTCTGCCAGCGCTTGCAGATCTTTCTCCAGATGGTCGGCGTCCTGAATGATGACCGGCGCCCGTTCGATGTTGTCCGCCGCATGGCTGCCGGAATAGCGAGCGAGGGTCCGTATCCCCACCTGAGTCTTGATGGAGACGACCGCCTGGGGTGATAACCCGCTGTACAGGCTCTCGAAACCGCTGGAACCCACTACGAATTCCTCGGCGTCGGGACCCACGAGCAGGTAGTCATTCCGATAAGTGCGGTCCATGTCCCGGAGCAGGGATTGGATCTTTTCCTTTCCTAAGAGCTCCACGATCTCATTGGTGAGCACGAAAACACATCCCAAGCTGCTCGCGAGATGCCCGAATGAGCTGTCGCTGTACGCAAGCAGCGAGTATCGCCCCGATGTCAGATCGGTCAGGGTGATTTCCCTGTCGGTGGCGTTGGTGGCCTGAGGCCGCACCTGGAGCAGATAAAACTCGTAAATGGTTTTCGCGGTTTTACGTCCCTGCTCATCCACTTCCTCCGAGAAGACCGGGCGCACTGCGAATTCCATGCTTACCGCCTGGCGGGTTTCGTGGCTCAAGTCGTCCATGATCTTGCGAACCAGGAACCCAAAATCGAAGATCTCCTTTCGACTGATTAGGCTGGGAAGGTCGATGGCATCGAAGATCTCGATCGACTCCGATTGGCCGGTCGACCAATTCGTGACCCGCCTCCGTGAAGCCAGCAGGCGTCTCAACTCGGCCGGGATGGATGCGGCTATGCCTTCCTGGTTGTCTTTTCTCCTGGGGTCGAAGAAGAGATCCACCGTGCGGATGCTGGCGGTGCCGTCTTCTTCCACCGCCAGCACATCCAGGTGTGTCTGCCCGTTGTCGGGCGCGTCGTTTCGCGCGATCGGATTACCTCCCAACGCGTAAGTGGTTTCAGGGTCCACGTATTCCCCCAACAGCTGGCAGAGGTCCCCATCTCTCGTGAAGGACATCACCCGCGGTCCGCCCTCTGAATAGCCGCCGGTCTCACCCACCATGAAGGTTCCCATTCCCATCCCCACGCGGCCCACGGGATCGTCGCGCTTTATATCATGGCCCCAGGGCCAGGTGTTGGTGCTCTTCACCACCCCTGATATCAAAGGGAAGAAGTAGGGCCCATACCAATCTCCGATGACCGGTTGAAAGGTAATGGACATGGACTCACTCAGCGGACTGAGCCCGCTCCGGCAGCATCATGCTGACGGCCGAGGGATTGAACAGGCTCGCGAATACCTGTTTCATTACATTTTCCAGGTATTCGAGCCTCTGGTGGATGGACTTGCCGTGCCGGTCGTCATAATAGACCAGACTATCGAACAGCCCCGCCGAAGGCAGCTTGCCGTCCTCACACGAGGCACTCGAGCGGAGGATGTAAAAGTCGCTCTGTGTCTTCTGCAACAACACGAGCAACTCTTCTTTGATGGCCCTGGGCACCATGGCTTTCCGAAAGGCCTCCTTGATTTCCGCGTAGTCAGCCTTCGAGTAAGCTCTTGCGTCATTCTTGGCCCTGAGCAGGCGCTGCAATTCCTTGTTATGGTGTAGGAATGTGAAATAGAAGGCAGATCCCAGCATTTTAGTGTTGGGAAGAAGGATCTGGACGTTCTCCAACCGATTGGGACCGCCGAAAATCAGGTACTTGATCAACAGGCAGTGGCCGAAATTCTTCCCTCCCAGAGCGGTGTGATAAGTTCCGACTGGATAGCCGAGGTTGCGCATTTCGGTCACGCGGATGAAGTCGATCAGGCGCTCCAGCACTTCCTGCTCACGATCTCCCAGGTATCCGTAGTTGTCACTCCGGTTGACGAGATTCGCGTTGGAAAACTCGACGAACGGGGTATCGGTAAAGATCTCTTCGCCCGGCATTTCACCGCGAGAATTGAATTCAGTGTCATCGATCATCAAGGCCACCCATCAGAGTCGATCGTGCGTGTAATGAAGACTGCGCCCATTCGGGATGCGCCGGATCTTCCTATTCACGGGAGCCCGGCTGAAGGACGCTCTTTCCGCCAGCAGAGAAATACTACGACACACTGCATGCATCGTCCATGCCTCTCTCAAGGTGGTGAAGACCGTGCCCAGCAAGCGTTTGTTTTGCTTATTGCCTGCGTGAATGCAGCCAATCTCCTTGTTTCGCGTGCGCATCAACGCGAGCGAGAGTGTGCTCTGCATCCACTGCGGGAGAGGAGCAGGAAAGCTCGCCTGGCCTAGGATTTCCGTTATCCTAGAGCTTCGCAGGCCTGCCGCCAGGATTAACGTGAGTGCGATCAAGTCAGCTGGCCCAGGCTTAAGCGAGACTAAAGGCCCATGCTCGATTCGAAAGATGCGGTTTCCATCCTGCGGCTTGGGCAACATCATTTCGAACGTGGATAGGGCGTATGATGACTGAAAGTGGGACTTCTGTCGGTGCATCGCCATCTGCGACAGCGCCTGCGGGGAAAAGCCTCTTTGGGTTCCTTGCCTCCATGCTGCCGTATTTCAAGCCCTACTGCGGCTGGCTGGTGTGCATTTTCACGACAATGATCGTGGATCTTGTGTTCGAAACCTGCCTTCCGCTCAGTTTCAAATATCTGATCGATCAGGCGATTGTTCCCAGGGATTTCCAGAGACTGGTGCTGATCCTTGCGATATTGGCAGGAGGTGCCCTCTTGACCATCGCCTGCCTGCTTGGCCAGGACCTGGCATACGCGCACGCCGAAGCAGGCGTGCTTACGGATTTGCGCCTTCGCCTGTTCAACCATCTGCAGAAGCTCTCTATGAGCTTTTTCAGCCACTGGCGGGCGGGCGATATCATGGCGAGATTCGGAACCGACCTCGCCTCCGTCGAGACGGCCATCACATCAGCGATGGCGGCGGCTCTTGGTGCTCTCCTCGGGTTGCTGATCAGTGTCAGCCTGCTTTTCAGCATCGAGTGGCATCTGGCTTCGTGCTCAATCGCAGGCATTTTTCTTTCGTTTTATGGCGCCCGGCTGCTGGAATTCAGGGCTTCCGCCGCGAACTACCGCATGAAACAGGAAGACGGGAAGGTCCAGTCATTGCTCCAGGAAAATCTCGGCGCTCAGAGCGTTGTCAAAGGATTTGGACTGCATCGTCTGATGGAGGAGCGCTTTGCCGGGCAGATGGAGGGGCTTCGCGGGGCGCGCATGAAGGCGAGGGTATTGAATTATATGATGCAGCGCGTCCCCCAGCGGGCGTCCTGGTGGTTTGCTTCCTTGTTCTTGGCTTGGGAGCGTACTTTGCCTTCCGCGGCATGATGACCGTTGGCGACCTGGTGGCATTCAACGGCTTGTTGATGCAAGTAACCAACTATGTAGCGTCGCTGACTTGGGCGATGCCGCATTTGGTGGAAGCCGCCGCAGGGATGCAGCGCATTGAGGAAATTTTCGTCGAACAGCCTCGGGTCCGCGATGGCGGCGGAGCGGAACTGCTGCCCCCTTTGATGCGCGGAATCGAATTCCAGAAAGTCACATTCAGCTATGCCGGCGACCATCGCAACCTGAATGAGGTTGATCTTTGCATTCCCCAGGGTGCCACGGTGGCGGTTGTCGGCCGAGCGGCTCAGGCAAGAGCACAGTGCTGAACCTGATCCTGCGTTTTTATGACCCTGATGCAGGCGGGGTTATCTGGGATGGCCGGGATACACGCTCGGTGACCCAGGATTCCCTGCGCCGGCGCATCGGAGTCGTCTTCCAGGAGAGTTTTTTGTTCAACACCACGATTCGAGAGAACATCCGCATGGGCAAGATGGATGCCAGTGCGGATGAGATCGAACGCGCCGCGCTCCAGTCGGGAGTGAGGGATTTCGTCGACCTGCTGGCCGATGGCTATGATACGCTGGTCGGCGAACATGGAGGGAAGCTCTCCGGCGGCCAGCGACAGCGCATCGGCATCGCCAGGGCCATACTGCGTGATCCGGAGATCCTCATTCTGGACGAGGCAACCTCGGCTCTGGATCCCGCCAACGAGGCTGCGATCAACGCGACTCTAAAGAAGGTGGCTGTGGGCCGAACGGTGGTTTCGGTAACCCATCGCCTAGTGCCCATCATTCATGCGGACCTCATCCTGGTCTTGGATCATAGCCGCCTGGCGGAACAGGGGCGCCACGAAGATCTGCTGGCGCGCGGCGGCGTGTACGCGCGGCTTTGGGAGAAACAGACTGGCTTCGAGATCAGCTCCGATGGGGAAAATGCCAAGGTGACGGCGTCCCGGCTGCGGCAACTGCCAATCCTGGATAAACTTGACGACAGACTTCTGTCTGAGCTGGCCGGCATGTTCGTCACTGAACACTGGGCTGAAGGGCGCGAGGTGCTCCGGGAAGGCGATCCCGGAGACCGGTTCTATCTGGTTGTGCGGGGTAGGGTCGCCGTTTCCAAACGCTCCGCCGGCAGCGACTCGCGACCACTCGGGGTGCTTGAGATGGGAGATCAGTTCGGGGAAATCGCCCTGCTGAGCGGGATACCGCGCACGGCTACCGTAAGCACGCTAACTCCCTGCATTTTTCTCACCTTGAGCCGGAGCCAGTTTCTCGGCTTCCTGGAGCATGCGCCGCTAGTTCGTGCCGAGATGACCCAGCTTATGGCCGATCGAATCTCCGCCCAGGCGGCAATTTGACGCCCTTGCCGCAGACCTGACCGGAACCAGGGTCAAGTCTGGAAAGTTTCATATTTGCCGTCAACCTGCGTACTGCCGGCAAACATGCTGCAATCGTACGGCCAGTGACATAGATTGCATTTCCAGACCCGACACCTCCCATTTCTTTAAGCTCTCTGCGATTTCTGCGTTAAGGCTATTGGATTGCGGCCTATCTGGGGACGCGATGGGATTTCTGAGCGCCTGAATCCTTGAGGCTTTTGTTCTTGATTCTTGGCATTTGTTTGGATAATCCTTTCTCATTTGTGTCAGGAGAATTGAGGTTCCTATCCGCCTGTCAATCTGGAGGTTTCCCATGAAGCGTTTGAACATGTGCGCCATTCTGATCCTGTGGGTTGCGAGCGTCAGTTTCACGCCGGTCGCGGCGCAGAACAGTGCCAAGCGCCCGCTGGAACTCGACGACATCCTGGCCTTTCGGAGCGTAGGTCAAAACATCCTGTCGCCGGACGGACAATGGCTTGCCTATCGGATGTCGCCAATTCAGGGAGACAGTGAAGTCGTTGTTCGCAGCGCCACCGGAGACAAGGAAATGAAGTTTCCGGTCGGCGAAGGTGCCGGTGTGATGACCTTCTCGGAGGATTCAGCCTGGATCGCGATCGGGACCGCGCCAACACGCAAGGAAGCCCAGGCTGCGCAAAAGGCAAGGCGACCTGTGCAGAATGGGGTAACTCTGGTTAACCTTGCGACCGGCGAAAAAACCGATATCGCCAAGATCCGACGCTTTGCCTTCAATGGCGAAATGAGTGGATGGATCGCGCTGCACCGCTACGGCCCGGATGCTGCGGCCGGCGGAGCAGTTGGTGCGGCAGCGGCGGCGGGCGGGCGTGGTGGAGCGGGGGCAGCGGCCGCCGGTGACGCGCCGCGGGACACCCGGCCGAAAGGCACCGACCTCATACTGCGCGAACTTAAGACCGGCAGCGAACTCAATATCGGCAACGTGTCGGAGCTTGGTTTCAATAAGAGCGGCAAGCAGCTTGCCCTCGTGATCGATGCCGCCGATCAGGCAGGCAACGGCGTCGTGATTCGGGACATGACAACCGGCATTATCACGCCACTCGAGACCGACAAGGCTTTTTACGAGCGCATGACCTGGGCGGAGGAAGGCGACGCGCTGGCGATCCTCAAGGGACACGATGATCGCGCGTGGAAGGAGCGGCTCTATGCCGTAGTGGGCTTCTCCGGCTTCGGCGCCGGCGCGCCGAAGAAGACCTCGTACGATCCGCTCAAAGACAAATCGTTCCCCGCCAACATGTCCATCAGCGGCAACCGGGCGCCGCAATGGACCGAAAGCCGCGATGCCATCCTCTTCGGGATTGCGGCCATCAATAAGGTTGAGCGCAAAGGCGGCGGCGGCGATCAGAGTGCGTCGGGCGACAACCCGCCCCCGGCGACCCCGCCGGCGGCCGCCGCGGCGGAGGACACATCAGAACGGCCGGATCTCGTTATCTGGCATTACAAGGATCCGCGCCTGCAATCCCAGCAGCAGGTGCAGGAAAACAATGACAAGCAGTTCAGCTACCTGTCCATATATCGCCTGGCCGAGGACAAGTTTATCCGCCTCGCCGACGATGAGGTGCGCACAGTGTCTCCAGCGCCCAAGGAAAAATGGGCGACCGGCAACGATGTCCGGGCTTACGAGCTCGAAGGAAACATCTCAGGCCGGAACTACCGCGACGTCTACGCCATCAATATGGTTACCGGCGAGCGCAAACTGATCAAAAAGCAATTGCGCTGGGGATACGGCCCTTCGCCGGACGGGACCAAATGGTTCTACTACGAAAACCGCAACTTTTTCCTGTACGATTTCGCGGCCGGAGCCGTCCGTAACCTTACTGCAGGCCTGCCCACCTCGTTTGTCGATGTCGAGGACGACCATAATGTGGTCGATCCCCCGTTGAATCCGATGGGCTGGACATCCGACAGCGCCAACCTGCTGCTCTCGGACAACTGGGATATCTGGAAAGTTCCCGTCGCTGCCGGAACCGCAGCAGTGAATCTTACCGTCAACGGCAAGAAAGAAAACTTGCGTTATCGTAGTCGTGTTCGCATCGATCCCGAGGAAAAGGGCATCGATCTGTCGAAGCCGCAATATTTCAGCGTGATGGCTGAGTGGACGAAAAAGCAGGGATATGGCCTGCTCACGCCGGGCCAGAGCGGCGTGAAGATGCTCACGTGGGATGATGCCGCCTTTAATCGGCTGGCGAAGGCAAAGAAGGCTGATGTCTGGATATACAGCCGCGAGACCCCGGTGAGTGCGCCGGAGATCTATGTGACCAACGCGGCGCTCGAAAATGGCCGCAAGCTCACGAACCTGCAGGCAGAAGTGGAGCCGTTCCTGTGGTTGAGTAGTACAATGCTCATCGAATTTAAAAACGACAAGGGTGAGCGGCTGCAGGCATCCCTCTCCCTGCCGGCCAACTACGAGAAGGGTAAACAATACCCGACGATCGTCTACATCTACGAGCGGCTCACCCAGGGACATAACAACTTCCCGCGGCCGTCCATTCCGGGAACCGGTTTCAACCTCGCCTATTACACCAGCAACGGCTACGCTGTGCTCCAACCCGATATCAAGTACTACGTCAATGACCCGGGCATGTCCGCAGTGTGGGCGATTGTGCCGGCGGTCAAGGCCGCGATCGCAACCGGCGTTCTCGATCCGAAGCACATCGGGTTACACGGGCACTCGTGGGGCGGCTATCAGACGGCGTTTACGGTCACCCAGACCGACATCTTCGCTGCGGCCGTAGCGGGAGCGCCGCTCACGGACATGATCAGCATGTACAGTTTGATTTATAAAAACACCGGCGGCACCAACGGGGCCATTTTCGAGAGCAGCCAGGGACGTTTCACGGGCGGGCCCTGGGATCTGTGGGATGCCTATTCCCGGAACTCGCCTGTCCGCTTTGCCAAAAACGTAAAGACGCCGCTGATTATTCTGGCCAACGACAAGGACGGCGCCGTCGATTTCACCCAGGGCATCGAGTACTACGACACACTCCGCCGGCTGGGCAAGCCGGTGGTGCTGCTCGAATATCCGGGCGAGAATCATGGGCTGGCCAAAATGCCCAATCAGCAGGACTACATGATTCGCATGAAGGAGTTCTTTGATCACTATCTCCTGAACAAACCGTCGCCTGAATGGCTCGAGAATGGTGTGCCGCTGCTCAAGATGACAGACCATATCAACGATCGTTTGAAACAACGTGAGGACCAGAAGAAGAAGGCCGACCCAGCCGCGAACGCCGCAAAGAAATAGAAAGGCGAACGCAGATTCCTGCTGAGCTTCAGGAATCTTCTGGCGTCGCTTCATAACCACAGAAAATGACAAATGCACGAAACGCATTTCGTGCATGTGTCATTTTCCGCGGTTCCTGGCAGAGGACGCAGAGGAAAGTCGTTCAAAAGCAAAAAATCTTCTGTGGTCTCTGCGCCCTCCGCGTTGAGGCTTTTGCGTTCCGGTCTACCGGCCGCACAAAGAAAAATACCCTGGCAGCCAATCGCAATCGGGCATTCACACCGAGCCCTGAACAACCCGAAAATCAGCGGTCGGGAAGCGTGCTGACGAGGGCCTTGCTTTCTTTGGTCCGGTATTTCTCGAACCATGCCATCAAGTACATCTGCTGAAGGAGCTGGTGCGAGGGGCGCCGCCAGCCGTGGAACTCTTCCGGCATTCTCACCATGAGGGTGTCGGCTTTGCGCAGCATCTTGAGCGCCCGATAGAATTCCTCGGTCTGCGGAATGGGAGTCCGGAGATCCGCTTCACCCGTCATGATCATTGTCGGGGTAGTGACCTTCGCCGCATAGTTAAGCGGCGAGCGGACGGCGTACTCCATGGGATCTTCCCACGGATACTTCTGGAACTGCCGGTACCAGCTGGAGCCGTCAGTGATGCCGACGAACGACTGCCAGTCAATGACCGGCCGCATCGACACGGCCGCGCGAAAGCGGTTTGTGTGCCCAACGATCCATGCCGTCAAGAGGCCGCCGCCGGAGCCGCCGCATACGAAGAGGTTGTCCTTGTCGACCCAACCCTTCGCAAGAGCGGCGTCCACGCCTGCCATCAGGTCATCATAGTCCTTGCCGGGATAAGAGTATTGGATGCCGTTGACGAACTCCTGGCCGTAGCCGGTCGAGCCGCGCGGATTGGTCCAGAGCACGCCGTACCCGTTGGCAGCCCAGTTCTGAAATGCCCAGTTCCAGGCGACGTTGTACATGCTCCATGGCCCGCCGTGGATCCATAGAACCAGGGGGTACTTTTTCGACGGATCGAAAGTGGTGGGCTTCATCAGCCACCCTTGAATTTTCAGCCCGTCGCTCGAGGGGTACCAGATCTCTTCAGCCCCGGCGATAGAGACACCGTCGAGTACGTCTGCATTCACGTCCACGAGCGTCTTCATCTCCGTGGGACGATCCAAGGTAAACGTCACGAGGACACCGGGTTGTTGGACCGAGGATCGGATTGCCGCCACCTGCCGGTTGCGCGCAAAGGACAGGCTCGTGAGCAAATGCGCGCCGGTCGTGATTTTTTTGGGAACACTGCCTGCGGCGAGCGCCAGGAAATATTCGTTCGCTTCGCCGTGCTCTTCCATGGAGTAATAGATTCCGCTGCCATCGGCTGCCCAAGCCATATCCGCGGGAGAACTGGGCAGATTGCCCAGCCAGGGCCGCTTGTTGCCGCCGCCGCCATCCATCAGATACAGGTTGGCGAGCGTGCTTGTATAGTTGTTGTCATCGTAGCCGGTATACGAAATCCACTTGCCGTCGGGAGAAACGAGGGGATTGCCATCAGGTCCCTTTCGTTCGGTCAGAGCCTTCACGCCGAGCGTTGCCAGATCAATGGCATAAATCTCCGAATCGCCGCGCAGGTATTCGGCGTCGGGTTTGCGGATAGCCGAGACATAAATGGTCCGGCCATCGGCCGACCAGTCAGGCCCACTGTGGCTGTAATTGCCCGAGGTGATCTGGCGCGGTGTGCCGCCGATGAGTGCGTCCAGGACAAAAACATGAGTGTAACTCTTGGTGGTCGGCCCGACTCCGTCCGAGCCCCAGGACAGCCGGTCCACGATGACCGCTCCCCTGGCGAGCTGCGCGCCCCTGGGAACCGGCGGTAGTTTTACAGGCAGAATCGGGGTATCGTCGGGCACATTGGTCGTAAACAGAATGGACTTGCCGTCAGGCGACCATTTGATGCCGCCGGGAGCGCGCTCGACACGGGTGAGTTGCAGCGTCTCGCGCGTATCGACCCACATGACATGGATCTGGGTGGAGCCCGAGCGGTCCGACAGAAACGCGATTCGCTTCCCGTCGGGCGACCAAACGGGGGTGCTGTCGCGCCACTGACCGTCTGTGAGTTGGCTTATTCGCTCCCCCTTTACATCCACCATCCACAAGTTTGACGCGTTCTGATCTTTCATGATGTCGACAAAGCCGCGCGCGAAGACGATTGCAGACCCGTTGGGCGCAATGTGCGGACTTGACAACGATTCCATTGCGAAGAAGGTGTCCTTGTCGAGATACTTCGCCTTCGGCTGTGCGGCGGCCACTCCCGCGAGAACCGATGCCAGCGCCAGAGTCAAAATCAGCCTGCTATTCAGGTGCATGGTAGACTCCCTCCAGACAAATATCGATTGTGGTTAGCTATCCAAATGGAACTAGCATAGCATCGGTGAGAGCAAAAAAACATCGGGGAAGAGCCAGGTACGAGTCGGGACATCATGCTGTGCACCTAGATTCCATGCTGGCGCCGGGTCGGCCCCCTGTGTCGTCATTGTTTGGTCTGCACTCTCTGATCATGCGTCTGGACACAGGCTCGGATCGCCGGGATTACGTCGTCGGACGGGCCGGTTTTCGTCAGATACCCTACAGCTCCCGCAGCCCGTTCGCCCTCCTCGAACATGGACACACCAATGATGCGGATGCCGGGCCATTCCGGGTGAATAGTCTGCAAGACCTGGATCCCGTTCATGCCGGCCAGACTGATGTCCATCAGGATGACATCCGGCAAAAGCTCACGCACCATCTTGACAGCCGCTTCACCTTCGGATGCTTCACCCCACGATTTCTATGTCAGGCGTTTCCCGAAGCAGACTGGCCAACCCTTGACGCATGAGAATATGATCATCGACCGCCGGAACGCGAATCTTATTTTCGGCACGACGATCTCCGTCGTGGATGTGGTGAGAATAGCAAAGCTAAATACTTGTGAAAACACTTGGCAATGGGGTAGCATTTATCATTCATCGGGCTGATGCCGCCTGAAGCGGCGCTTTCATCCTTTGCGTGGCTACGAGCGAGGCTGCGTACGACGCGACCGCCTCCCCGTCCTGGGCGAGCGTCGCGAAGATTACCAGGGCGAAGCTGATCGTGCCTGGACAGTTCGAGCTGACGACAAAGGGAGAAGGAACATGAAAATAAAAATACTCCTGGCAGACGATCACAAGATCGTACGCGACGGCTTGCGCGCCTTGATCGAAAAATACCCTGACATGCAGGTTGTAGCTGAAGCTGCCGACGGGCGTACCGCAGTGCGTCTGGCCAAAGAGCTGTCTCCCGACATTGCCATTATGGATATCAGCATGCCTGATTTGAATGGCATAGAGGCCGCCAGGCAGATCTCGTCCGACGCGCCCCACGTGAAAATTCTCACACTTTCGATGCATTCGGATGCCCGATTTGTCAAACACCTGTTCACGGCGGGCGCTTCCGGTTACCTGCTCAAGGAATGTGCCATTGACGAACTGGTGAATGCCATCCGAGCCGTGGCCGCCAATCAAGTCTACCTGAGTCCGCGCGTTACCCACGTCGTTCTTACCGAGTATCTGAGCAAACAGCCGGTCGCTGAAGCCTCGGTTTTTTCCGTCCTGACCGCCAGGGAGCGCGAGGTGCTCCAGCTCATGGCCGAAGGAAAGACAACCAAAGAAATAGCTTACTCTCTGGGCCTGAGCGTAAAGACTGTAGAAGCCCATCGGCAGAAAATCATGGAAAAATCGAATATTCACAGCATCGCCGAGCTGACAAAATACGCCATCCGTGAGGGGCTGACCTCGCTCGAATCCTGATTCCGATACCTGCCCCGACAACGGTTTATCCCTGTTCATCGTTTGCCGATTGTACTTGAAACCATGGCCTCCCCTCGGGGCGTGCCGGACACCCGTCGTCGGCGCAACGGCAGTGGCGCTGATCACCGCATGACCAGGCGCCGTACCCTTCTCCGGCGCATCCGGCCGCCTGTGGTCTGGAGGAGGCCCTGAAGGGATCGGATGCGATTGCCGGTGATGACAGGATCGATGATTTCTCCGCACAAAAGGCAGACCATGCCGGCAGCACGGCTTTGCGCCTGCGAATCACGTAACTCCAGTTTGTACATCAGACCATTGCATCGTGGGCAGTGCATACGACCTCCCCGGTTTTCCTGTCGAGTTTTTCAAATAAGCAGCCTCTCCTCGGATTTTCCACAGCCGGAGCAGCCGTGCGACCCGGTCAGGTGCAGCCTGCAGCGGGTGGCAAAATCGAGTGGAGTCTAGCAGCAGGTATGAGGAAAATCATATCGGGTACTTCCCCAGGGGGGAGGCGGGAAAAGCCTATAGGTGAAGATCACCATCGGAGTCTCTGAGAGAACAAAAAGGGCCCCTGCATGGCAGGGGCCCTTGTCCTGGTTCGCCCTGTAAGGGCTAGAAGATAAACTTCATCGCGAACTGGATGTTTCTCCGCTCGGCGGCCGTGGTGCCGGCCTTCCCGCCGAAATAGGCAGGGATGAAGGTAGTAGAGGAAATATCCTGCTGGCTGATGTCCGCATAGAGGTTGGAGTGGTTGAAGAGATTGTAGAATTCGGCCCGGAACTGCAGGCTGACCCCCTCTTTCGGGAGCTTAAAGCTCTTGTAAGCCCCCAAGTTGAAATCCCAGTAGCCGGGCTGGCGGAAGGTGTTGCGCCCGGCCATGTTGGCGGGATACGGGGGCCGAAATCAGAGTATCCAGTGATCGAATTGGCATAGCCGACGCCGGCGGACAGGCTGGACAGGTCAAGGTAGGTGAAGGTGTTTGGGGTTCCGGCGACCGGCGCGGGGTTGCTGACTGCCGACATGTTGATCGGGCTGGTAAGGAGCACCCGGTTGCACGTGGCATACGCATTGGTGCAGTCGTAAATCGAGTAGGGAGCTCCCGTGTGGGCCGAGAAAATCGGGGCAAAGCTCCAGCCGCCAAGAACCTGGCGGCCGATGCCTTTCATGTTTTTGGCAAAGGGGACATCCCAAATGCCGCTGACGCTGATCCGCTGCCGGAACGTCAAAGTCCGAACTCCCGTAGTCCAACAGAGGATTGGTAGGATCGAGCAATCCGAGGTTGGCGTTGTTGAGGAGCAGGCTGAAGGTATCGCTGATATTGTCAAGCGAATGCGAGTAGGTGTAATTGACTCTGAACTGGACTCCCGAGTTGAGCAGGTTCTGGGTGCTGACTTCAGCTACCATCGTAGTCGGGACTGCCCCGACAGTGAGTGAAAATCCCGCATTCACGACACCACCGACAGGTATCACAACCTGCCTCTGAGCGGTATTGAATCCGGTCATTGTTGTTGACACCGTGTAATTTCCCGGCAGTAGGTTAGTTATCGCGTAGCTGCCGTCGCCACCAGTGACTGTCGTGCGCTCCGCGTTCGTGGCAATGTTTTTCACGGTGACGGTTGCGCCCGGAACTACAGCTCCACTTTCCCCCGGTTTGCAAGCAGCCGCGCGCGACACTGGGCATCCGGCGCGCGCTCTAGGTTTTTTGAGGAAATTGGGCCCGGCAAATTGCCGGGCCCGGTTACATCGTGGATGTATTGGCGGGAGCGTTTCCGTCATGGTGAAACGCCTGAACTGCAGACCAATTGCGGGATCGCGCTTCGCTCTTATACCTGGCTTGTTGGATCGTAACGGGATAAATTCGAATCTGCCCTTTCATGGCATCACCCATTCGGTTCCAATTTCTCCCCGGTGCTTCAGGATCGGGCGCTATGCCTTGCGAATTCCTCAAACGGGGAATCGGATCGTTACGTTTCCGTGACTTTGTTTCAATTTTTATCAGTGCCGAATCTGCTCGGAATCGTTTCATCACTTACCTAAGAGCTTTTTATTTTCGCGTTGACCCGTGCGTAGAATTACATAACCCGCGAGGCAGCACAACCCGGCAAAACCCTACTTGCGCCCGCTTTTTTGCCTAGGGCATCCGGCGGGATCCGCATCATGTTCTCGCGGGCCTCGGATAGGATATTGTAAGAACGGTCCTTGCTTCGGAGACGGGGATGAGTCACAGTTTCTGGGTAAAGCGCCTGGTTCCGCAATTCATGATTTAGACGGCGCTCCGAAGGTTCGGACCACCATTTGCCTTGTACTCTGGGCCTGGAATCTGTGAATGGAAATCAATCTGGCTGAGGAGGAATGGCCATGCTCGGGTTACGACACCTTGCTTTGAAGGTCCACGACATTGAGAAAGCGGTGGAGTTCTATACGCGAATTCTGGAGATGCGGGTTGACTGGCAGCCTGACAAGGAGAACGTATATCTCACCAGCGGGTCGGATAATCTGGCGCTGCACCAATGCGATGAGCCAACAGGCGGCGGCACCCTGGATCACTTCGGGTTCGTGGTTTCCAAATCAGAGGAAGTAGATGAATGGGCACTTCGCCTTGCTCGACACGGGGTGCCTCTGTTTCAAGGCCCCAAAACCCATCGTGATGGGTCGCGCTCCATCTACTTCCGCGATCCTGATGAAAACCTCATTCAATTGCTGTTTCATCCCAGAGTTGCGGCATAACAGCGTCCGGGCAACGCTCCCGGTTCAAGGCGCATGGACGCGCTCATTTCTTGATCAATCGCGTTTCCTCCTGATTCTCGCCAGTAATTGGGATGACCAAATTCGCCGGCTCCGCCGCCGTTATGGTGCCTGCGACGCTTTGCTTCTGGTCTGCTCTGACGAAAATCCCTTCTTTGATGGCGAAGTACCAGGTCATGGTACCTTCGACGCTGCCATCGACAGTCAAGGAGGTGCCGTTCTGTTCCAGATTTCCCGTCATCGCACCTTTACCCTTAGTTTTGATCCGCACACACTCGTATCCATCGACGGTTTCGAAGCCGTCGACGGTGTTAACGAGCTTTATGACCACGCGAGTCGTACCCGTTTCGTTTTTGTCGACGACCGTTTCTTCGCTCAGCCAGGTATCGCCTGTTTTGACTGGCCGGTCGGGAAGATCCGGGAAAAAGGTCTGGAAGGCTGCACCCAGATTCCGTCTTCCGGCCGCGCCCATGTCATATTGAATCGAGGAGGCACCGGCAACGTCGATCTCCTTGCCCAGACGCGAGAGGGTCATGTCAAAGCTCTTTCCCGTAACCGTGCTCGCATCTGCAGACAACCCTCCTTGCGCGCTTTCGGCGCTCTGCTTAAAGGCGTCGATGGTCACCCCGAGAAGGTAATTCCCCTCCTTCATGCCTTTTGATTTGATGGAAAACTCGCGGCTGGAGAGGTTTTTGACTGCGATCGACTGGCCCATTACGTCCAGGTTCTGTGTTTCTGTGCTGACATTCCGGTACGCCAACGTCTTGCCCTCGGGGAATTGGTAGGCCAGCGTCACAACCTTCTCCTGGCCTCCTCCTGCGCCTGCTTGCTGCGCTCGGACGGCGGCCGGGCCGAAGAACGCCAGAGCCAAGCTCGTTACCAGCAATATGTTTCTCAGTGATCTGTTCGCCAGCATATCGATCCTCGTTGGATTAATCCCCTCCCAATGACCGTTCACGGGGTGTTCAGTGCGATTCCTTTTGTCTCAGAGAGTAAAATACCACAGCCTGTGCCCGGAGTAGAACGCCGAGTCTGTTGTGTTCGGCGCTTTTTTCCACGAATGTCCGCCTCGACCGAATTGACGAAAAACATGCCAACCCATCGACTTATGTGATGGTGCAATTCACCGGCGGTGGGAGCGGCGTAGACTATGTCGCGATGGAACCTATCGAGGGGAGATTCGGGGAAAATCGGGTGGTAGGAAGCTGTGAAAACATCATAGGCAGACATCGAACCGCCAAGACCACCAAGACTGCGAAGAAGAATAACTGCAATTCTTTGAGGTCTTTGCGGTCTTCGCGGTGACTGCTGTTGCCACCAGGCTGCGGTGCCCGTTGCATTGTTTCACACCTCCTGGGCTGCGAATTCACCAATTGCCGCAAACGGCGGACCCTTAGCCTGATACAAATGGCACGTAACCTTCCGTGGCAGCCTGATGCAGATAAACAAAATATTCCAGATGAGAACCCCCTCGGTTTCCGTTGGGGCCCGGTTTCCTCGGTTTTATTTACTTATGTTGAAGCAGGCCATTTCTGTGGCGTTACGGACGATCAGCCGGCCGTCCGCGATCGCCGGAACGTTCCACGTTTTCCCCGAGATGGCTGGAAAGCGCGCAATTTCCTGGAATTTTTCCGGGCTGGCTTTTACGAGCGCGACTTCGCCGGTTTCGCTGCTGATGACCAGGTGGCCTGTGGCGAGCAGGACCTGCCCGTAACCGTAGCGTCCACCCTTCCACTTGAGTTCACCGGTGGCGGCATCCATGCATGCCAGGATCGCCTCGTCGAAACCGTAGATACATCCCTCGTACAACACCGAGGTGCCGAATTTATTCTTCATGCGGTTGTTCTGCCAGATGGTACGGGCTTCATAAGTCTTGTCTTTGAACGAGATCTCCACCAGCGCGGCGCCATGGTCGTATCCTGCGGAGATGAAAAACCGGTTCTCAGCCGTTACGATCGGTTGCGTGATATTAATACCATTCTGGGTGGCCCACGGGTATTCCCAGAGGAGCGCGCCGTCTTCAAGGGTCAGGCCTATCACGCGATTTGCGCTGACCACCAGAATCTGGCGGCGGCCGGCGAGGGTGGCCAACTGGGGAGACTCATACGCCTGCTTGTCGTCGAGCGCTTTCCAGATTGGAGCGCCGGTAAGCCGGTTGTAGGCGACGACCGATTTGCCACCGGGGCCTCCGGGCAAAACGATCACCTTGTCATCGACGATCAGGGGAGATGCGGCCATCCCCCACGGGAGGTTGTCGGCGCCGTTGTCGGATAGGATGTTGCGCGACCAGATGCGGCTCCCTGACCGGGCATCGAGGCAACGCAATTCGCCCATGGCACCGAGTGCGTACAGCCGTCCCTCGTGCCAGACAGGTGTAGATCTAGGCCCATCGCCGCCGAGAGTTTCGCGGAATTCGGCGTCCCAGCCGTGGATCCATTTTTCGCGGCCGGAATTCAGGTCGTAGGCGACAACAACCTCCTTTTGCCTGCGCTGCTCGATGGTGAAGATGGTGTTGTCCGCTACCGAGACCGAGGCATATCCACCGCCGACCGGTCGCTTCCAGAGCAGCGGGAGCCTGCCGGACGGCCAGTCGGTGAGAATCTCGGCTTCCGCATAGATTCCCTTGTGCCCGGGGCCGCGGAAATCAGTCCAGTAGGCCTGGGGAACTGCGGGCGTCGGCTCCGGCGTCCGTCCGGCGACGGGTGCCGGCGACGCTGTCGGAGCTGCTGTGGGCAGCGGAGCTTGCATCTGGCTGGCATCAATCGAGTGCTCTTCTGCGCGACGCCGTTCAATTTCCGTGCTGTGCCTCTCGGTGTTTTTGAATGAAAATCTCGCACGCCTCAGGCCGCCATCCATCTCCATGCTGAGGCCCCAGAAGAGAAAAAGATGCACGATGCCGAATACAATAACAACCAGGGAACCCAGTAATTTTGTCGCCAGGCGGCTGTCCCGTCTCATCCACAGCAGGATCAGGCCCAGGGGCGGGAACAAGAGGATGCACAACCAGATCACGGCGCGATTACTGTGCCAGGCATGATTCGTCATGAGCGGGGCCTCCGCACCCTCATGGACTTTCTAGCGTTTCGAGAATGGAGGATCAAGCACAATCAAGAGCAAATGTGGATTTTCCGGATTTGAAGCCTGCAGGATAGTGCCTCTCGGCGTGTGATGAAAGATCTGTTGCCGCCACAGGATCTTCCTCACTGCGGCACGTACGAAAAAGGGGACGAGCCTTCGGGCTCGTCCCCTTGTTACAGTGGTTGCAAGCGCTGTTGCGCCTGAGGAGCAATTGCTAGAACATGTATCGCAGAGCGAACTGCATCTGGCGGGGCGACCCGAGCTGGCTGCTCAGCTTACCCCAATTCGACGATGATGTGAGGGAGCTGCCGTTAGAAGTCGGGTCGAACTTGACCGTGTTGGTCATATTGAAGGTCTCCCACCGAATCTGGAGCTTGTGGCCCTCTTTCCACGGCATGTTGAAGGTCTTGCTGACACCGCTGTCGATGCCGAAATAGCCGTCGCCGCGGATGTTGTTGCGAAGACCGGATTCGCCGGCGGGAGTATAGTGATAGGCGGCAAGCGCAGCGTTGGCGTCATCCCAGAGATTGGGTCCGCGCGGACCGACGACCGAGATCCCATTTTTATTGTTCGTGACCGGCGGCTCTTTGCCGTTCGGAACGCCTAGAGAATCGACTTCCCAGTTCGTCGGCCAGCGCTGGCCATTGCTGACATCCGTCGGCAAGCCGGATGTCTGGCGCCACGTCCCAGTAATCTGCCAACCGCCGACGAAAGCATCGAGCACCTTGTTCATTTTGGCGCCGAACTTCTGCCCGCGGCCAAACGGGAGCTGCCAAACGGCGTAAAAGTTGAGCGCGTGCAGAGTATCGTAATCCGACACGGCCCGGTTCTGCCCCGGGAACCAGGTGTTCTGGATCAGGCCGGCCCAGTTGCCGCCGTTTTCCGCACGCGAAGCAAGATCGATCGACTTCGAGAGGGTGTAGTTGAGGTCAAACATCAACCCTCCTGAAAAGCGTTTTCGAATGGTCAACTGCCCCGCATGGTAATCGCCCGCACCGATGGAGCCCCAGGTGGAGAGCGCCGAATACTGGGGATTGAAGATCATCCAGGGACCATAGATCCCGCAATTTATTTGGTTCACGCTGCCATCCGAGTAAAACGTTGTGCCGGTGGTACTACAGTTTGAGCTGTTGTCGGCATTGTTGAGCGTGTTGGTGAAGTCCCCCTGATTGCTGTTCACCAGGTAGTCCATCGCCCAGATCTGAGTGGCGGTATAACCGCCGGCCGCAGCTCCCGCCCAGAACTTTTCAATAAATGGGATCTTGGGCAGGTCCTTAACTGCCACGCCCTTATCATCGAGCAAGGTCGCCAATTGCTGCCATGCCTGGAAGTAGGTCTGGCCGGACGCGGGGTCTTTCAGGTTGGTGGGCATGGCGAGGTCGTGTTGGATCAGAGAGTGACGCGAAAGCCGGCCGACGTAGGACAGCTGGACAAAAAGGCCATGGCTGAACTCGCGGCCAAAACTGAGGTTCATGTTCATCGTGTAGGGCGCCTTCAACGTATCGTCGATAGAGTTGGTGATAGAAAACTTATCGGGATACGTTTGAGGGAATCCGCCCTTGGGCGCAGCGGCGATGATTGCACTCGGCACCGTCCAGAAGGTCGTGAATCGGGGTACTTGGGCGGAGGTTGTTACGTTGGGCGGACTGGTGAGCGAGGTGGAGAGACCAAAGGCAGTGCTGTTGAAGGTTTGCGCCAGCGGCTGGCCGATTTCGTCGTAGTACATGCCGAAGCCGGCACGGATTGACGTCCTGCCCGCGCCTCCGAACAACCACTTCGCCAGCCCGCTATCGCCCTTGGGAGAATAAGCAAGGCCCAAACGAGGAGACCAGTTATTGTGCGTCGGATACATCGGCCTCCCGCCGGAGCCATTGGCCACGATGTACGTGACCTGGCCGGCGCCCTGCTGTGACAGTCCCTGAGCTGCCAACGAGGCGCGCTGAGCATTCCAATCGGCGATCGGCACGGTCGTGGAAACCTGCTGCCCGTTTGCCTCGTGAACCGGAGGCTCATGACCGAAGCGCAGGCCCGCCGTGATGGTGAAATTGCGGGTGACCTTCCAGGAGTCCTGGGCGTAGAACTCCGTTTCGGTATTCGCAAAGCTGCGCCTTACCAGGGCGCCCATAGGGAGAATTGTTCCATCGACGAGGTAGTTGTAGTTGGCATTGCCTTGAACCTCGAGGCCCAACACCGCCGCAATCCCATACTGATAGCTCTGCTTGTCGGTACTCGAGAGGTTGAGCGACGCGGGTGCCAGATCAGAGCCTGACCCTTTCAACCAGGAGGGGTTCGAGGAAGCGCTGTGGAACGAGTGACCATTCGAACCCGATTGGTTCGAGATCGTGCGCACAACCATGCCAAAACGGATATCGTGCGATCCATGGTTCCAGGCGAAGTCTTCGCTGAAGGTGTGGACGGGAATGATTCGTGCCGTACTGGTTGAGGTGCCGTAGGGGTTGTCAAGCCCGCGGAGCCACTCCCAACTTCCCTGTGTCACACCGCTGCTCTCACCGCCGGCGCGAGTGAGCCCGTAGCGGAAAGTGCTGACCTTGTTATTCGCCAGCACCCATGTCCAACCCGCCGCCAGGCCTTTGTTGTTGGTGAGGTTTACCGAATTCGGCGGCTGGCCCGGGAACTGCGGCGTGCCTATGGCATGGTCGTTCTGGAGGTTGCCGCGTACGAACAGGTTGTGCTTGCCGGCTTCGTCCACCTTGTAATCGAACTTGGCAATATAAGTGTCTTGCTTGCTGTGTATCGGCGAATTGAAGCGGAAGCCGGTGGTATTGACCTGGTCGCCGAGCGAAGTGTCGTTCCCGTGCGGGTAGACGTTTTGGAAAATCTGAAGCACGCCGGCATTCTCACCGATTCCCCCAGGATCGATTGCCTTGACGTCTGCGGGAGTGAGCTGCTTCAAAACGCCACTCTTGTCGTGATACTGGACGATCCCCTGTCTCAATGTATCTATCGGGACCGTGCGCGTGGCACTCGCGGCGCTGGCGTCACGGCGGCCCTCATAGTTGACGAAGAAGAACGCCTTGTTCTTCTTGATCGGTCCTCCTACGGAGGCGCCGAAAACGTTGATATTCAGGGCAGGACGGGGAACGCCTGTCCGGTTGTTGAAGAAGCTGTTTGCGGAAAACTTCGTATTGCGGTTGTATTCATATAGCGAGCCGTGGAAGTCGTTGGTGCCCGACTTGGTCACCAGGGATATGTTGGCTCCGGAACCGCGACCTGTGTCGGCGCCGGCGTTGGTGGTCGTGGTTCGAAACTCCTCGACCGAATCCAGCGTCACACGCAGGACGCTGGTGAAAGCCGCTCGGGTGTTCTGATCATTCACATCAGCCCCGTCGAGCGTGATGTTGGACTGGTCCGATTTGCTGCCGTTGACCGAGCCATTGCGGTCGTCGAGGCTTCCGGTTCCGAACGAGCCGAAGCTTGTGACACCCGGCTGGAACGCGAGCAGACCCGCGACGTTGCGCGCGTACATCGGCAATTCCATGATGGCCTGAGTGCTGATGGCATTTCCGATCGTCGCGTCGGTCGTGTTGACCTGGATCGCGGCAGCTTCAACCTGCACCGTTGTGGCAACGCCGCCGAGCTTTTCGAACTTGATGTTGATGGTGGCGGGCGAATCAACACGCAACCCGACGTTGTTGATAGTGACGTCGGTGAAACCGGGAGACTTCGCTACCAGCTGGTAAGTTCCAGGCGGCAAGAGCGGCATCGTGTAGTATCCCGCCTCATTGGAGACCGTCGCACGTTGTGCGCCAGTCTTGATATTTGTGATGGTGACCTGGGCGCCTGGAATCACCGCGCCTGTTGGATCTGTAACCGTGCCGGTAAGAGAACTCGTTTGCCCGAACAAACCCGTGGTGAGAAACAAATAACATGCGAATACACCGAGCAGCTTTCGCATTTGCTTACTCCTTTCTGTAATCGCCGTGAGCTCAAGATGATTTGAGTCCCGTCTATCACATTTGGGACTCGCGTGTCAATAGTCTCAGAACTCGGGGCTTGTCAACACGAAAAACCTTAAGACCGCAGATTCCCTGATGAGCCTTGCGGTACTTCACCAGTATGTGATGGGGTCAGGTCTGGATAATTTACCTTTGTAAAGCCCGGGGACGTCCGACACGTTCACCACATTATCTCGGGGAGTATCGGGACATAAAAACCTGGAATCGTGTGTGACGTCCCCGGGATTTTCCCGGATTTTAAAAATCGTTTGGCCGAACCATTGATGCCATTCCATTTCATCCGTTTGCTATCCGCATGCTATCTCATAAGCCAGATGACTGCGGCGCCAGACACGACAAGCTTCGCAAGCCAGCCGAGGGTGTGAGAGACGAGGACCAGAGGGTGCATCTTGATGAAGATATAATTGGTCAGGAGAAGAGGCAGGGCGGCTGCACCCCAGGTACCCAAGACAAGCAGAACAACTGCCCGTACGTCGGAAATATGAAGGGCGCGGCATAAGAGAACAAAGCAGACAGGAGTCAGGAAGCCAATGACAATGGCTGCACCCACGTCTTTCCCTTCACCACCCGCACCAGGCGGCCGGCGCCACACCTCCGGAAATGCCTTGTACCTCTCGTGAAACAACACCCCAAAGAAGAGCCAGTCGGTGAAAGACGCAATAAGGCAAGCAACCACGCAAGCAATGATCACATGGGTCGTTGTCACTGTGAACCTCCGCATCCCGGCAGCGCCAGGCCGCCGGATCAAGCAGTGTCCGGATAACGCCAGCGTTAAGCGGCGCTCGGTCATCTACGCCGATACGCATCCTTTCGATGGCAATACTTTACGACAACAACGATCACTCCCTCGTCCTTGATCTCATCGATGATCCGGTAGTTCCCTTATGGTCTACTCTGGCAGGATTCTACACCCGGAATGGATGGCGGGGCAGGCAAAACCACCGTTCGGCAGGCCCTACCGGCCCCTGGCCCACGGCCGTCCTATGGCAACGGCACGTCCCATTGCTCCCGACTGTCTGCAGCGGATGCACGTGCCTTGTCCAGAACGAGTGTGCGGCAAGGCATGCCGCGCACGCCAGTTCCTATGCCCTGAGGAAATCGCGAAAATTCCTCTTCTCCAAATGGTAGTTTGGAAAAACGGCGCCAGGATTCCTCAGGCCGAGGTGTTGCTGCACCACTTCGCCGAAGACATCGCGGAAATCTGTTGTCAGTGCCAGGTCCCGGCCTTCGTTCAGTTGATCCGGGGCCAATCCCGGCCATGGTCCATAGATCTTGCCGCCGCGGATGGATCCGCCAAGCACAAACATGACGTTGGCGTGCCCATGATCGGTGCCTCGGTTGCCGTTCTCGCGTGCGGTGCGACCGAACTCGCTCATAGTCAAAACAACAATATCGCTCATGCGATCGCCCAAATCCGCGAGTAAAGGTGACGGTTTTTGGATACCTGGCCCCTCCACTGCATCATGACCGCAACTTCACGTGGCAGCCAAAACGCTTGCGGGCTTGTGCTGAAACGCACCTCGTGGAACCAGATTTCCGTGGATTGCCGGGCCAGTAGTTTTGAGCAAGGACGGCAATTGTGTTATTTTTAGTATTAATGCAGCTCCACGGCTTCACAGCCGACTGCATTCGAAAACGTGGCGACAATCGCAAGATTCAATCGCACCGTGCTTGGGTGATCTGGATGATCAGAAAAACGCTTTCGGAGCGGCGCGTTAGGGTGAATTCACGGGTATCAAGCCTGAGAATCGGAGGACAAACTTATGCAATCGAAAGCCTCAACACCGGATGAGTACATCGATTCCCTCCCGGACGATAGAAAGCATGCGATCTCGGAGATCAGAAGAGTCATCCTGAAGAATCTCCCCAAAGGTTTTTCGGAAACAATGAGCTACGGAATGCTCGGCTACGTCGTGCCCCATTCGTTGTACGCGCCGGGCTATTACTGCAATCCGAAGCTGCCGCTTCCATTCATGAACCTTGCCTCCCAGAAAAATTACATTTCGTTCTATCACATGGCGTTGTACGAGGGCCCGCTCCTCGAGTGGTTCAGGAGAGAATGGGAATCTGTGGCGAGGAAGAAGTTGGATATGGGTAAATGCTGCATCCGGTTCAAGTCTCTTAACGATGTGCCGTTGGACCTGATCGGCCAACTTGTCTCCAAGGTGACGCCGCAGCAGTGGATAACGATGTATGAGAGATACATAAAAAAATGAACCGGATTCGGGAGAATCTCATGAAAGTGTAAGGCGTCACTCCTGTGCTCAATGTGTCGAGCCTATCGGTAAACACTTTATCTTAAAGGGTCAAACCCCTGCGATTCCCCTGGAATTTCATATCCGCACCTGCCCATACCAGTTTTTCCTGTGGTCAGCCTCGACTTTTTGATTGACACCTCGTTTTTGCAAAGCTAATTTGGCAATCAGAAAAGGCATCTCCCTCTGTACACACCAAAAAAGGATCGCGCCAGTGATGTTCACAATGCTATTACTCTTTGCTGCTGCCGCCAGGATCATCAGCGCGGCTGAAATATCGGGCAACTGGGTCGCCGAACTGACCGCCAAAGGCACCGAACATCAGTATGTTAGAGTTCATCTTCAGGTGCAGGATGAGCGCGTCACCGGCTCTTGGAATCAGATGACTGTGAAGGGTGTGCTAGCCGGCGCCAAGCTCAGCTTCTCGCTGAGCCGAAATGGGGAGGCGTCCGGGAGCTTCGTGGCGAGTACCGATGGCGATGCCTTCGTGGGTGAAGGAAACGTCGGTGTTGGTGGCGCTGCGCGCGCTGGTTCCGCAATGGTCAAGGTCGCGGTCAGGCTCACGCGCGCGCCACTGCCCCCGCCCACGCCGCGCTCCCTCGACTACGAACCCGCCATTTTTTACGGCTATTATTCGGCGGCGAATCCGCCTGTGATGCGCATCTTCCCTGGCGATACCGTTCGTACCCGCACCTTCGATGCCAGCGGGCGAGACTATGACAAGCGCACTCCGGGCAGCAATCTGGAAACCGGTCCGTTCTACATTGAAGGCGCGCTGCCCGGCGACACCCTCATAGTGAAACTCAACAAGGTGCGTGTGAATCGAGATTCGGCCCGCCAAGGCACCCGGATCAGCGGCCGAGCCGTGACCCCCGCATGGACCGCGGCATCCAATTACGATGGCGGATTCGACGGCGAGTGGAAGCTTGACCGGGAAAAAGGTGTCGCCATGCTTGCTCATCCCACACCCCGCATGAAGAACTTCACCGTACCGATCCAGCCGATGATCGGCTGCATCTCAACCGCGCCCGCCGGAGCGCAGGCATACCGCGGTACGGACCTGGGACCCTTTGGCGGCAACATGGACTACAACCAGATGGGGGAGGGCGTTACGCTATACCTGCCCGTCTTCCACCCGGGCGCCCTGCTTACCCTGGGAGACGCCCACGCTGCGATGGGCGACGGCGAGCTGACAGGCAGCGCGCTCGAAACTTCGGCCTACGTCGAGTTTACAGTCGATCTCATCAAAGGCTACGCCAGCGCCGGTCCGCGCTTGGAGAACGCAGATTATCTGATGGCTATGGGAGTAGCCGGTTCAGTCGCCGATTCTATCCAGATCGCCACGTCGCAGCTGGCAGACTGGATCAAGCGGGACTACAGGCTCAGCGACAGTGAGGTCGCGGTGCTGATCGGAGCGGTTCTCAAGTACGACATCACTGAGTTGGTGGACCCACAACTGAACGTGGTTGCGAAGGTTCCCAAAGCCACCCTAAAGGGCCTAAGCCCGGAATAGCAGTTTCGGGACGAGGGGCTGCTCAACCTCACCGGGTTAAACCTTGATCCCTACGTCGCCGTCGGCGAGAAGCGCGTGGACCGGCCGTCCCTGCATTTGCCAGGGCAAGGGAACGTGGCGCTCCTGCGCCAGTGCTGCCAGGCGCTGCCACACTCCGTCGTCGATCGGGATGCCATCCCGGAGGCGCTCCGCTTCCATGCGCCATTCGGGATCGCCGGCAACCAGAACTTCATTGTTGTCATTGTTGAAAATTCCGTCCTGTCCCTGCCAAGAATCAAATCCGAGCGGAATTCAGTAAGTTCAAGTGAGGTCCTGGCGACTCTTGGGATTCCTGGATTAGCTGAAACCTGCCCAACCGGAGCGAATAGGGAATCGGGGATTGGTTGTCAAGGGACACCTCGGCACAGCTCGTCCCGCGAGGTTGCGGAATACTCCGGCATTGCCCCGGTTACCGAGCGCAGCGGAAAATCAAAGTGGGTACATCGTCGCTTCGCCTGCTCGCAGTTCGTTAAACTGAGCTTCCATGAGTTTGCCGGCCAATCAATCAAATACTGCGCCTGGGCCCGTGCCTATTACGATCATAAGCGAGCGGAAGGTAAAGGTCATAATGCCGCTATCCGGGCGCTTGCCTACAGATGGATCCCAGTAATCTATCGCTGCTGGAAAGATCATGTGCCATATAATGAGGTGATGCACCTGGAATCGCTGCGGCAAAAGCGGCCAACCTGGTTGGCATCTCTGCCTGACAGAGAATTCTCAAATATTGAGGATTAGATCATCTCAGATGTCTATCCACCCACGGGTGCCAGGTGAGGACTCTAGCGTTTGGCGGCACCCGTCGCTTCAGCCGCGGCCAGCAGGGCGTCCAGGGCGGAAATCTGGGTTGCAGCGTTTTTCGCTTCGGAAGGCCCGGACCACACCACTCCAAACCGGTGATCCGGGTCCGCAACCTGCCAGATCCTTTCGGCATTCGTTTGCAGGAAGCGCCGGAACCGGGGATCCGGATCAGCCGCGTTCAGCGTTGCCAGGTTCCGGACGAAAATGCCCTTGAACTGCACGGCATCGTTCCCGCAGCGGGAGGGCTCACAAGAATCGTGGAGGATGCCATCTTTGTCGGCGAGCTGAGAGATCGCCGCCGATGCGATGGACTGCGCGCGCTCCAGGAGTTTCGCATCGCCGGTTTGTTTGGCCAGCGCGCTCAAACCCCCTATGATCACCCCCTGATTATAGGTCCAGGTGTTTCGATGGTTATTCTGGCATGCGGAATCCAGCCCGTCGTTCACCAGGTTCTCTGGATTGATCATGCCGGATGCCGCAAACCATCGCCATTCCCGTTGCGCCCAGTCCAGGTAACTGGTCCGTTGATGCGGGTCCTTCGTAAGATTCGCCAGGGTGGCGGCCACGGACAGGAACAACTCGTTGGCGATGGCATTTTTGTAATGCTTGTCCTTTCTCCACCAGATGCCGCCGCCGCAGGTGTCATCCCAACCCTTCGTCATATCGACGAAGATCTGGTCCGCCATTTCAAGATAGCGCGCCTCGTGCGTCAACTCGTAAGCGCCGGCCCAGGCTAGCGCCCACCAGCCTTCATCGTCCCAGTACTCGTTTAGAAAATTTGGAAACTTGCCGTGGGAATTGCGTTCTAAGGTATTCGCGATGACGGGCCGAAATTCCGAAGAGGCGGTCAATTTCGAGTAGCGCACGAGCACCGTCACCCCATTGGCCGCGTTCCACCAATTCGTCGTTTGCCATAAGCCCGTCTCCGGCACATACCAAGTCTGGAGGGTCTTCAGCCCTGCCGCCGCATTGGTGAGAAAATCCGTTGCGGGTTGGGCGGGCGGCACCTGGGCCAAGGCGCCCGCAGCCAACAGGCTGAGGGCGGCCAGAACTGCCACGAGCACTGCGGAAGGACGTCTCATTTTCCGACAACTCCTGTAACCGGAACTTCTATTGTGGACTCCCGGCTCCCGCTCAGACGGGTAGTCGAAACAAGCTGCCTTTGCGACCCAGCGAGGCCACCCGAGGATCGTTCTGCAGCTTCCAGTATCGGGTGTTATGTTAACTTCGAGCTTTGAACCACACTCTGAACCGGATCATAAGGTATTACGATGTTGCAGGATACAAGATTTTTGCACACTTCCAGCTGAATCGGGTGAGCGATGTTGTCGTTGCCAAAAATTCGGTCCGGATTGGTCACATTTTCACCGCTTGGTGCTTCTTGACCCAATCCGGGTCGAAATCCACACCGAATCCCGGACCGGTGGGGACCTTGATCTTGCCGTCGACTACCTGCAGGCGCGATGTCTTGCATTCAAACGGCACGTTGGTCCGCAATCCCTTGAATTCGTGATGAGCGCCGGCGTTGGGAACGGCGGAAACAAATTGAATGTTGTAGAGGTATCCCAACCCGCCGCCGGACATGTGCGGCACAAAGCTCTTCCCAAACGCATCCGCCATGCGCGCCACTTTCATCGACCGGATCAATCCTCCGAAGTAGTAATTGTCGGGCTGCACAATCTCGATGCCGTCGTTGGCAATCAGCCAGCGAAAACCGTAGAAGCTGTTGTCCTGCTCGCCGTTGGCAATCGGTATCGTGAGCGCGTCGGCGACCTGTTTGATCTCCTCGATGTGGTCGAACATGACAGGCTCTTCGAAGTATCCGTACTTATACTCTTCCAGCAGCTTGCCGACGCGGATGGCTTCCGGCACGGAATAGAAGCTGTTTGAATCGGCATAAAGCGCCATGTCGTCGCCGAACGTCTTGCGCACGAGCGGAATCATTCTTCTCGGTCCTTCCGGGAGGGCCCACGGCGTACATGTCGGTAGTCATGAACATGAGCCCGCCGACCTTGATCTTCAGCGCGTGCACATCATATTCGGCCACCGCCTTCTTTATGAGTTCGATGGATTCCTCCACCGGCTTCTCGCGCCATTCGGTGGCCACGTACACGCCGACTACGGGATTGTGGATTTCGCCGATCAACTGGCCGACGGGCTTGTTGGCGATGCGCCCGAGCATGTCGAGAATCGCAAACTCGATGGTGGCCAGGGGCAGGCCGAGAGCGATGCCGTTATATCGGAAATTGAAGCCGAAGATATAGACCTTCTCCAGGATCAGGTCCAGCTCGCGTGCGTCCTTCCCGATGAAAGAAAGGCTGCAGGTTGTCGAGGAAAATCGGAAACAGCGTGCGCATCCCGCTGTGACCGACGGAAATGCCTTCCGCCCCGTCACGGGAACGCACCCGGCACAAGAAACTGTTGTTCAAACGCAGCAATTCGAGCTTCTCGATGATGACCGGTGCGGCGAACAACTCCTTTTTCAGCACCGGCTGTTTCAGTATTTCATCAAGCCTGGCATAGCGGGAACTCAGTGCCGGTGAAGCAGGCGCCGGCGGGGCGGCATGCGGAACGGCGGCGCGAACGCCGCCAGAGCAAAGCGGCGTGAAGGCAAGGCTTGCGCCGGCAGCAGTTGACATGAACTTGCGACGATTGGTTTTCATGACTCAGATCTCCCTCAATCCGCGGTTCAGTATGTATGACAAGGTACACTGGCGAGGCGCCCGCACGACGATACAGCGCGATCGCGAGTCCTTTAGGATACTCCTGGCCGGGCCAGGGGCTCGACCAAGCTTCCGCTTTCCTGAAACATGTGCGATTATGAACGTATTTTCTCCGCCGCGTTCTGCCCAAATGGCAACGCGAGAACCGGATGCGAACGTACTTTGCGACGGATTTTTGGCCTTTGTCAAGCTCGGTGACAGGCGACAAGCCGAGGGCGACGCCTGTCTGTTACCAGCGGCATTTGCAGTCCGGCTTATCGATCCTATGACATTTCCGGAGGTGAAGATTATGCGAGTGAGTCGACGCAGTATCCTGACTGGCGTTATCGGAGCGGGGATCGCCGGCCGTGCCACCATGCTTGGAAGCAAGGAGGCGTCGAAGGCGGCGGTCGCGGCGCCGGCGCTTAAGGACCTGGACAGCGCCGCAGCGGCCCCGGTCCTGAAGCTGGACGGGCTGAAGTCGCCCGTAATCATCGAGTCCATAAAGCTCCTGAAGAAGGACAAGGAGTATTTCGTTCACGTGCGTGCGAAGGACGGGGCCGAAGGGATATCGCTGACGAATCCACCGCGCGCAGAGTACCTGGACCACATTCTGCAGCAGCTTGTGGCTCCGTTTTTTGTTGGCAAGGACGCGCGCGATCTCGAACGCCTCCTGCGCGAGCTCTACCGCTGGACCAGCAACTACAAGATGTACGGCCTGGCGTTCTGGTGCCCGCAGGCATGGGTCGAGTTCGCAATCCTCGACATGCTGGGGCGCATTACAAACAAGCCGATCGGAGCGCTGCTGGGCGCCATCGTGCGACAGGAAGTGCCTTTTTACGTGGCCAGCGGCAGGAGGGATACTTCGCCGCAACAGGAGGTCGAATATCTGAAACAACTGCTGGCGCAATCGGGCGCCAGGTCGCTGAAATTTCGTGTGGGCGGACGCATGAGCGATAACGAGGATGCTATGCCCGGGCGTTCGGAGGCCCTGATCCCGCTCGTGCGCAAGACCTTCGGAAACGCCATCGACATTCATGCCAACGCCAACAGCTCCTATGATCCGCAGGAGGCCATCAGGGTCGGACGGATGCTCGAGGAGATCAAGGCCGTGCATTTTGAGGAGCCCTGCGAGTTCGATCGCTTCGATGAGATCAAAACAGTCGCGGACGCACTGACGATTCCAGTCGCCTGCGGCGAGCAGGAATTCAGCCACTGGCGCTTCCGGTGGATGATCGCAAATCGGGGCGCGGATATCGTTCAGCCCGATCTGTACTACTATGGCGGCATGATCCGCTCCATGCGGGTGGCGCGCATGGCGCAGGTCGCGAAGATGCCGATAGCGCTCCACATTTCAGGAGGATTCGGATTTGTGTACATGCTGCACTTCGCCTCGTGCGTTCCGAATCTCGGCCGCTACCAGGAGTACAAGCTGGGGACCGAGGCATACGGCCGCTGGTTCGATCCTCCCATACAGGTGAAAGAGGGCAGGATGAGCATTCCAGCCGGTCCGGGTGTGGGAATCAAAGATGTCGCAACGATACTGAAGGGAGCGAAAGAGGTTTAGCCCGCATCATTCATGATGCGCCCGGAATGAGGCATTTTCTGTTCCGGAAGGGGTTTCCATATTTGGAATTTGGTAGCGCTACCAGGATTCGAACCCCGGTTTGATGGCTGAGAAATAAAGAGTATCCAATCGTACAATCTTTTGAAAATATGGTGAAATCCGCGCCAGTAGCGCATTTAGCCGACATTGTGATTTCGCCCAAGATCACCAAGATTCACCGGATTTCGCCAAGGATTTCACTACGCTTTTCACTACACCCTCGAAGCCAGGTTCGGGTCGACGCGTGAATTGTCCGCGTGGCGGCGGGCAGGTGCCCATCAACTTCCTCAAAAAGTGTAAAAATCAAATATCCTATATTATTGTAGTTTTGGCATCGGCCTTATGTATAGCGATTCGGCAAGATCAATCTGCTCAACCGAACTTCGGGACCATGTCGGAGATTTCACTTCTACGAGTACGGCGTTTCCTTGGCACTTGACTGGTCATCAGTAAACTTACCAAACCCATTTCTGGCCCGCGTAACAGTTTACCGGTGCCCGATATCCTGGCAAGCGCTACCGATTCAACTAGTACCTATCACGTGATCCAAGTATAATGAAGGCAAATCCAGGTGGTTGTCATTGCAGCGGTCGTATTGCCGGTGGAGGTATTCTCCGTGATCGGCAACACCTTTTCGCACTACCGGATCATCGAGAAGCTCGGCAGCGGAGGCATGGGCGTCGTCTATAAGGCCGAGGACACCATGCTGGGTCGCTTCGTCGCCTTGAAGTTCCTGCCGGAAGCCGTGTCGAAAGATCACCATGCGCTGGAACGGTTTCAGCGGGAAGCCAAGGCCGCTTCGGCCCTCAATCACCCCAACATCTGCACAATCTACGAAATCAACCAGCATGAGGGACAGCACTTCATTGCAATGGAGTTGCTGGAGGGGAAGACGCTGCGGGAACGGATTCTGGGGAAACCACCGGGCGCCGACACGATGGTGGACATGGCGATCCAGATCGCGGACGGTCTGGACGCGGCGCACGCCAAGGGGATCATCCATCGTGACCTGAAGCCGGCCAATATTTTTATAACCGATCGGGGGCACGCCAAGATCCTGGACTTTGGCCTGGCAAAGCTTGCTCCGAAACGGGCACCGGCGGCCGAGTCTGCGGACTCCACAGCCACAACGGAAACAGCGGAGGACTTGCTTACCAGTCCCGGCGCGGCCGTGGGCACCGTGGCATACATGTCTCCGGAACAGGCGCTGGGGAGGGAGTTGGACGCGCGCACGGATCTGTTCTCGTTTGGCGTGGTTCTTTACGAGACGGCAACCGGCGTATTGCCGTTTCGTGGTTCGACATCGGTCGAGACGTCTGATGCGATCCTGCACAAAGCGCCCACGGCGCCGGTACGTATCAATCCCGACCTGCTTGGCGAGTTGGAGCGGATCATCGAGAAGGCGCTGGAAAAGGATCGCGAGGTGCGCTACCAGACGGCTAAGGACATGCTTGCCGATCTGCGACGGATGAAAAGGGATTCGAGCGCCGGCGTGTCCAAGCCAAAGCAGTGGCGGCCCACGGCCAAAGCCATCCTCCTTACCGTTGCGGCAGCAGTTGTCGTCACAGCAGTTATATGCGCCTTGCTCCTGCTGCGCAGCAGCCCTGAGTCCCGGGATCTCCTTGCATACGATACAGTGCAAATCACTCGCGCTCCCGGGCAGGAGCGCGAGCCGGTGCTGTCACCTGCTGGAAACCTGATCGCGTATGCGTCGGATAAGTCCGGCTCAATGAACATCTACTTGACAGATCTCCGCGGTATCAACGAGAGACAACTGACGAATGACACCGCTTTCAATTCCAACCCATGCTGGTTTCCCGACGGCAGTTCCATTGTTTTCACCTCCGATCGTGACCACAGTCGCAGCATATGGCGCGTAGGGCTTTTGGGGGGTAGTCCCACTCTGCTCCTCAACGATGCCAGCGAACCCACCATCTCAGTTGACGGAAGTCGCATCGCCTTCACCACGATCCGTGACGGCGCTGTCAAGCTGGGGATTGCCTCACTGCCTAACTTGTCCGATGTGAGGATTCTCGAAGTTGGCGGCGCCTTCTCCTGGGAGGAGTTGCATCCCACCTGGTCTCCCGATGGCCGCACGCTGTGCTATTCCCACGATGACACCTTGTGGACCATGTCCGTCGCCGATGGACGGTGTGAGCCCTTGACCACAGGCCATCGAGGGGATCGGGAACCTGTATGGTCTCCCACGGGGTCTTACATTTATTTTTCCTCCACGCGCGGGGGGACCTACGCGATATGGAGAGTTCGCGCCGGCGGAGGGGCGCCGGAGAAAGTTACGACCGGAGAGGGGTCGGAGACGCATCCAAGTCTATCAGGCAACGGCAGGATACTGGCTTATGCCACAACCACCCCCAGACAGGAACTTGTGACGTTCCTCGATACTGCCTCAGGAGAGAAATCGACACTTCCAGAACCTGGATGGAGCCACATTTCGTTCGCGCCGGACAGGAGCAGATTCGTGTTTGTACCACGCCGCCCTTCGCAGGGCCAGGAACTCTGGTCCCACCCGATGGAGGGCTGCAAACCGGTTGGGACCCCGACACAGTTGACGGATGACCGAGGTTATGCGGAACTCCCCGCCTTCTCTCCTGATGGGCAGTGGATAGCTTACACTCGAGAGATCGACGGTTCGTATAACCTTTGGATCGTACGAGCCGCCGGCGGTCCCTCAGTGCGCCTGACTGACTCGGGCACAGATACTCAGGCAGCATGGTCTTCGGACGGAAAAAAACTCGCGTTCGTATCTGTGCGTAACCAGCGCCTAAGAATCTGCGTTATGACGGTCAAGGATGGGGCGCCCGAAGGTCCTGCAAGGCAAATTACTGATGGCGATTATGACGCGCTTGCGCCCTCCTGGTCACCTGATGGCAAAATGATCGCTTTCGGGGGCATTAAGGGTACACAGGAGGATCTATGGTTGGTGTCTTCCGACGGGGACTCGCCTGCCAGGCGCGTCACGTCCGGGGCCGGCCTCCGCTGGCTGGTCTGGGATTGGGCAACAGGGGAAATCGTAGCGAGTGCCACCTGGGGAGAGAATCGAGTTCGACTGTACGCGATCTCCCCGGCAAGCGGCATCCTCCGTCCTTTCAAGGAGGAGGTCGACCTGGGAGGAAAAACCGCCCTCGGTTTTTTCCGTATGTCTAACGATGGCCGTTGCATTGCATCATCGCGAGAGAAAAACGAGGGAGATATCTGGATGCTGAGGGTGAACAAAGGGAGCTTTTAGCCGGAGGAATAAGCAAGGGAGGATTCATATGTCCGCAGCCAAAAAGAACGAGGAAATCAAAGTCCGCCTGATACTGGAAGTATTTCAAAAACTCGAGGAGGACGCAAAAAAACAGGCTGAGTTGCTCACGAGCATCAGAAAGAGGATATCGTGTCTGGATTTGAAGCAAACGATCCCTGTGTTAGAGCAGTTCGAAAGGTGCCCTGCGAAACGCCTCAACGGAAGGCATTCGACTAAATAACAGGCGTAAGACGCGCAACGACGCGCGACACCGAGAGGCGAGTTCCGACGACGGTGATCGGATCCAGCACAATTGATTCCGTCTCGATCATTTTGACGGCGCAGTGCAACCAGCACTGCACGTACTGTTATCAGACTGCCAAGGGAAACCGGAACATGAGCTGGGCGACATTGAGGACCTCGCTCGACGTTGCCCTGAGCTCGAGGTCCGCCGACGTGGAAGTAACATTTTTAGGCGGAGAGCCCTTGCTCCTGTTCTCGAAGCTCAAAAAGGCAGTCAGGTACATCCGTCAATACATGAGCTCAGACAAGCGCATCAAGTATTCAATCAGCACCAACGGCCTGCTGATCAATGAATCTGTCGCATCCTATCTCGACGAACAGGGATTCGAAGTTCAACTAAGCTTTGACGGCGTCGAGCAAGCCCAGCAGTATCGGCACCCCGGCAGTTTTGTCGTTCTCGACTCGCTGCTGGACAATCTGCGGCAGTCAAATCCTGACCTGTTCAGGAACAGGTTGCGAGTGAGCGCGACGCTGATTCCTGCCGCCGTCCCCTATCTCTCCGATTCCGTCCGCTACTTCATTCGCAAAGGAGTCCGGGAAATAGGGATATCTCCCAGCCTGATGCCTCATGCGGACTGGAACGAAGAGCGATTCCGGGAGCTCGACGACCAGATGTCCCACGTTTACAGAGAGAGCCTGAAACACCTCCGCCGATCGGGTGAGGTGCCGTTACTCCTCTTTCGAAAGGAATCTGTCGCATCCAAGCCAAGGACCTTAAAGCGGCCCATGTGCGGGATTGCAGGCGGAAAGAGCCTGGCCGTGGACGTCGATGGCCGGGTATATCCTTGTGCGGCACTCGCGCGCTCTTACCTGGATCCGCATGTGCGCACGCCGGAGTCCGGTAGACTCCGTCGATCGTGAGCGATTCGACTACGCCCGACTTCTGGCGCCGGTGCGCGGAAATTCGGAGGGTGATCGGCAGGGACCGGATATTCAACCACAAGGAGAGGAAGTACTCCTCTTATGGCCGCTGCAGGGACTGCCGGCATTTCGAAAAGTGCGATGTGTGTCCGGCGTCTATTGCTTTCGATGTGGGACACACCGATCCGCATCGCGTTTCTGATTTCCTCTGCGCGTTCAACATGGTTGCTCTGAAGTACCGCGGGCGCTTCCCAGTTGCGCCCGGGCTGCGAGACTTCCTGCTGCGAATCGCGCGAGGCCAGCTGTCCCTACCAAAAACTCGATCTGGAAAACACTGACCGGCTGGACCGGTATGGGAATTGCAAATTAGGAACAGTTTTGCAAGATTCTAAGGCATCGGGAAAAACTCACAGCATTCCGTTATAGCCCCTGCTTTTTCGTGCAGACAGCCCACGCACTTTGCGTAATGGTTCGGAATCGAATTCTTGAACGAATCGTGATTTCAGGCGGCCCTGCGTTCGTATCGATGATGAAGCCCGCCTACTTTGGGAACCGCAAAGATGTTCCCCATCTTCGGCGACTGCACGTCCCTCCCATCTGGAGAATCCTTCCCAGGCGAAAGATGACTTCGCGAGCTGTGGTAATACTCAAGATAAGAAACCATGTGGCGCCGGAGCGAGATCTCATTCATGATGACAACATGGTCCAGGCATTCCCTCCTAATCGATCTGATCAGCCGTTCGACATATGGGCTCTGCCAGGGCGATCGGATGGCGGTGAGCACTTCACTGATGTCCAAGCTTTTGGCCTGCGCCGTGAAGACGGCGCCATAGATGCTGTCACGGTCCCGGAGCAGGAAGCGGGGCGCCTTGTCCCAAGGAAACGCCTGCACGAGCTGCGCCGCTGTCCACTCGGCGGTCGGATGCTCGGTGACGTTGAAATGAACGATGCGCCTGCGATTATGAGCCAGAACAAGGAACACGTACAGGATCCGGAAGGTTATGGTAGGTACCACGAAGAAGTCCACCGACACCATCTGCCTGACATGGTTCTCCAAAAACGTCCGCCACGTCTGCGATGGCGGCTTGCTCGGCTTCACCATGTACTTCGCAACGGTCGCCTGGGAGACCTCGATTCCGAGCTTGAGCAGCTCTCCGTGGATTCGCGGCGCTCCCCAAATTATGTTGGCTTTGCTCATTGTGCGGATGAGGTCGCGAATCTCCCTCGAAATCCCTGGCCTGCCTGAGCGGCCGTGCTTGCTTTTCCAGGTCCAAAACAGGCGGAAGCCCCTACGATGCCATGCAATGACTGTCTCCGGTTTGATAAGGATGAGAGCCGAGCGCCAATCCGGCCAGAAACGCGAGAGCAGAACCCAGAGGAAGCGGTCTGAGGCATGAAGCTTGGGACGGCTCGGAACCGAACGCCGCATGACATTAAGCAGGTGTCGTAGCGCGACGATCTCAACCTGGAGCGCGAAGCGTGTTTGGAAGCCGGCAAGGATGGTGGAAAGCAGGGCAATCACGACGTTATGCATGAACCGTGAGGCTGTCAGGCGGATTCCATAAATGCAATATTTTCAAGCTGGACGAAGTTTTTGGCAGGCACAGGATCGCGAGGGGTTGACGAAGTAGGCTTACTGCCCGCAGACCTTTGTCCGACGCGGGCTTGGATTGTGCCGAGGGCGGGAATCGAACCCGCACGACCGTTGCCAGTCCCAGGATTTTTCAGTGCGCTCACGGCGGCATGACAAATCCTCACAACCAGTAACAAAGCAATGGCTTAAGTCTGTCGTTAGTCCTTGGAACGAAAGCACAAGTTTGACAGGCTCTCGAATCCTCCGCTTCCTTCCCTCAGCTGGCAGTAGCAGAGGCCGGACTGATGCTTGAAAACGCGGCGGAAGAGTCCTTAAGGATCATGCCGGAACTGATCTTGGCTACCCGATCTCGTCCGGATGTTATGGTGGGTGACGCCGGCTTGTCGAAGGCAATTACTCATCATCGCTTGCGCTCTCCCCTTGAGATTGGCTAATTCCGCCTTAACTCTTCAAACCAGTTCAGTACGATGTGGAATTGTCCAGCCGGTTGGACGGGCCCGGCCGGTTGCACCATGAGAAAGCGGCGGCTGCCCTCTGTGCCTATGATGATGAGACACCTACCCCATGTTAATTTAGTGTAGAGGGTAGGGAGAGAATCCAAGATGGGAATAGCAGAATTGAAGAGAGAGACGGGGATGGTTGCCCCGGAGCGGAGTGAAGGCGAGCGCAGCGAGCCTTCGCGTAGCGGAGGGGCAACCATCCCCTTGGCGGTGCCGGCGACCAAGGCCCCCGACATAGCCGACCCTGAGGTCGACAGCAAGGCAATACGGAGGCGTTTCTCCGCCAAATACAAGCGGCACATCCTGCTGGAAGCTGACGAGTGTGGACCCGGTGGAATTGCGGCGTTGATGCGGCGTGAAGGCCTGTATTCCTCCCACCTCACCACTTGGCGCAAGCAGCGCGAGACGGGAGAGATCGCCGGGCTGGAGCCCCGTAAGCGAGGCAAGAAGCCGGTTCCACGCAATCCCCTGGCCGGCGAAGTGGAACAATTGCGTCGTGAAACCCAGCGGCTGCAGAAACGCCTGCGGCAGGCCGAAACCATAATCGATGTCCAAAAAAAACTCTGCGATCTACTGGGGCTGACGGTTCCCCCGATCGAACAGAACGGGAGCGACGAATGATTGCCTGTCAGGAGCTGTCGACGGAGGTTGGGACCGTAGCCGCCTGCAGGTCGCTGGACATCGCCAGGCCGACGTTTTATCGCCGGCTTGAGACCAGGACCGAGGACACGCCCGTGCCTCGCCCTGCGCCACCGAGGGCTCTGAGCGTGCTCGAGCGGCAGGAAGTCCTGGACATCCTGCACACAGATCGCTTCGTCGATAAGGCACCGACTGAGGTCTATGCCACCCTGCTGGATGAGGGAATCTACCATTGTTCGGTTCGGACCATGTATCGCGTTTTGGACGAAGCGGGCGAGATCCGGGAGCGCCGCAATCAGGCCTGTCATCCCCAGTACAAAGCACCGGAGCTTCTGGCCACCGCTCCCAACCAGGTCTGGTCGTGGGACATCACGAAGCTGCTCGGCCCGGTGAAGTGGACGTACTTTTACCTGTATGTAATTATGGACCTTTTTAGCCGATACGTGGTCGGCTGGATGATTGCTCCCTGCGAGAGCAGCGCGCTCGCCAAGCGGCTCATTGCGGAAACGTGTGAGAAACAGAACGTGCTCCCAGGACAACTGACGATTCATGCCGACCGTGGATCTTCGATGAAATCCAAGCCCGTGGCCTTGCTGCTGGCGGATCTTGGCATCACGAAGAGCCACAGCCGTCCGCATGTGTCGGATGATAATCCGTATTCAGAATCACAGTTCAAGACCCTGAAGTATCGTCCGGATTTTCCGGACCGCTTCGGCTCCGCCCAGGATGGACGCTCTTTTTGCCAGGATTTCTTCCCCTGGTACAACTGCGAACATCGTCACAGCGGGATCGGACTGCTGACTCCGGAAATGGTCCATTATGGCAAAGCTGAAGCTGTGACCAGCCAACGGCGGATCGTTCTGGCCTCGGCTTTTGACGCCCATCCAGAACGGTTCGTCCGCGGCTTACCAGTGCCACCGTCATTGCCGGAAGCGGCCTGGATCAACAAACCAAAGGTCGAATCCAAGAAGAGCGTGCCCGCCGAAAATGTCCCAATTCTGGGGGTAGTAGGAGATGGGTTAGATGTGGATCGTCGATCCTGGGGCATCCTGGACGGTGATATTTCCAGCCAGGCGGGTCAAGGTCTTGGAAACGACATTAAATTCGAGTCAGAGGTGTCTCAAAATCATTGACAAGTTCCGAGCCGCAAAAGTAGGGAAGGTCCCGCGGGTCGCCGAGGCGCTCCCGCACAGCGAAGGCGTTGCGTATAAGGTAAAACGAAGTCGCAGCGTGCCTGCGGGACTGGCGGATGGGGTCGTAGTAAGCCAAGATGGAACGAGACAGCATAACTCGATCCGGAGCCAAGGACCCCTGGGGTAGAGGGGCGTAGGCCTCTCAAACAGTGGCGCACGGACGCATGGGTGGATCTGGACTCAGAGCCAGGCGATTACCCGCAACCGAAGTGTGCGAAGGACGGAGGCAAACTGAGCAGCAGCGAGGGTATGCTGGGAGCAGGCTTAACCGAGCAGCTGTTCAGGAAGGCCCTGTCTGATATGCTGGCCTTGAAGCCGTACCGGGGAAAACCCGCCGTACGGAATTTTAGAGGGGGCGATGGAGACGTCGGCATCATTCGAAGCCCGGTCCGCGCCATTGCCCTACTCGACCATCAGAGGCCATAACCTCAACCGCTTCCGGGGCGCGATTGCTCTGTTGCTTTCGACGCGGGTTCGCCCATTCCCGCCGTGCTGCTCCACCAGGGCCCTGTCGGTGCCGACTTTTTGTTTTTCACAGCTTCCAGATAGAGCTGCATCATCTTGGCATCGGAATAATCCCGCCTCAGGGCACGACTGACCGATTTTCCCTCAGGCTCCCTCATAGCAATGCCGATAAAAGCAGGGACAAGAACATTCGAAAGAGACAAGATTCAGTCCCTGTGCAGCAATGCAAACATCAAGCCGGCGGGATCGTTTGTCAGATTTGACTGCATGTCGCGCGCTGCACTTTTCGCGTCCCCCGACTGTTGCAGCTGCAACGAGATCTGATCAGGGTTGCACCCGTTGCGGCGTTTGAGTCGTATCGTTCGGTCGACCTTTCAAGGCTATGCTGTGCATGGTTCAAGGTTCGTTTGCGTTTATTGGTTACCCAAAAATGCGATTTTGGTCCTTGTACTCAATCCTAACTGGGTGCTGGTCGGAGCAGTGTATGTGTGAAAGCAGGGGTCGTTCTTTGTGTCGTCTTCATCAAAGCAGTCATGTTCTACAAGCCCTGGGCGCCATCATGATTTTCCTTTTTTCCATGGTGCTTTGCGGCTGTCCGTCGCGGGATGGAGACTCACGCCAGGTCCCGGCGCCATCAATCAGCTCGCTTCAACCGGCGTCAATCCACGCCGGCGCAAGCGCTTTTTCAATGACTGTAAACGGCAACGGGTTCGTTTCCGGTGCAACGGTCAAGTGGAATGGGTCGCCCCGGACGACCACATTCGTCAGTAGCAACCAGTTGTCGGCGGCGATTCTGAGCGCTGACGTAGCCTCGCAAAAGCCGGTGGATGTAATGGTGAACAATCCGGGGAGCGGTGCCTCGTCCCCCGTGGCCTTTTCTATCCTGCCGGAGTGGATTTTCCCATCGATCACAGCGCTTGTGCCCCCGCAGGTGCGAGCAGGAAGTACAGGTATGTCAGTGGATGTCAATGGCCTGCATTTCACGCCAAAGACCGTCGCGCGATGGAACGGTAGCGACCGATCCACGGAGTACCTGTCCTCCAATCTGCTTCGATTCGTGGTGCCTGCGACAGACATCGCCAACGAGGGTACGGCACAAATCACTCTGTATGACCCTGACACCGGGACCTCGGATCCGGTTGCATTTGCGATCACGCCACCTGTCAATCCCGTTCCGGTGTTGACCTCCATTTCACCTGCGCAAGCCTTCGCTGCCTGCGCTTGGTTTGACATGACAGTGCGCGGATCCAATTTCGTTAATCTCTCCTACGTGACCATTGACGGACTGGCTAACTTTCGAACCAATTATGTGAGTCCGGAAGAATTGACCGTGGCGATAAATGCTACCGGAGCATTACTGCCGGGGAATCACGAAGTCAAGGTGCACAATCTAACCCCCGGCGGTGGGGGCATCCATTGGACTGACTTTTACAATGGTGCGAGGCACTCCGAATGGCAGATTGCTGGATCTGGTCTCCCTGTCCGATGGAGGATTTCCGGCAAAGGGCTCCGCCGGTGATTTCGCAATGAGCAGGGATGGCAGATACGTCACATTCGCATATGCTATGGGCGACCTGGTTGCAGGCGACCTGAACGGGTGGGGCGACATCTTCGTTCGGGACACCTGCGAGGGAGCGCCGGAATCGTGCAGGCCCTCCACCATGCTGGTTTCGGTGGCGAGCAACGGTTCGCAATCGCAAACGGCGGGCAGCTACGGACCATCGATCAGCGACGATGGAAGAATTGTCGTTTTTTCTACCCAGGCCAAGGACCTGGTGCCCGGATGTACGACGGGCACCCATGTTGTCTGGCATGACCGCGATCCTGACGGCAACGGGATTTTTGATGAGCCGGGCCATATTGAAACGCGCTGCCTGCCAGCTCCAGAGGGCGGACACGATCCGTACATCTCAGGCTCGCATCTCGCAATTAGCTCCACCGGACGCTACGTAGCATTCGTATCTTTTGATGCCGATCTGGTGCCGGATGATACCAACGACGGATCCGATATATTCCTGCACGATACTTGCTTCGGAGCACTCCCTGGCTGCAAACCCTCCACGATTCGAGTATCTGTCGCAAGTGACGGCTCGGAAGGAAGGTGGACCGGATACGCGGATTTGAAGGTTTACAGCACACCCCCCTCGCTGAGCGCGGACGGGCGATATGTAGTATTCGGCTCGATTGCCAAGGACCTCGTGCCGGACGACACGAATTATGGTGAGGATGTATTTCTTCGAGACACTTGCATCGGAGCGGCGCCGGGATGCCTTCCTTCGACCGAACGCGTGTCCAAGGGAGATGTGCCGGTACAGTTCGACGGCGGAACAAAAGCCGTCATCAGCGCGAACGGAAGGTACATCGCCTTCATTGCGACCGGGAAATATGTTCTGGTTCGCGATACATGCCGCGGCGCCTCGGATCCGTGTATTCCAGTTACCGTGAATGCTTCACCGACGTACGATGGTGCCGGGCTTTACGATGGCACTCGGGAGGTTGCCATCAGCCCTGACGGGCGATTTGTCGAATTCCTGAACAGTGCCGGCAACATCGTACCGGAAGACACCAACAATGCGATGGATGCGTTCCTGCGCGACACCTGCCTGGGGGCACTGCAGGACTGCACCCCTCAGACGATTCGGATTTCGATGGCGATGGACGGGACCCAAGCCAATGGGGACTCCGGCTACACTCAGCGAATGCTTGGGGTGGGCAACCATGGAAGCACAGTGGTCTTCGCTTCGGATTCGACCAATCTTCTCCCCGAGGCCAAATCAGGATCATTTAACATATTTCGATCCCGTGTGAAACAATGAGCGTGGCCGGCCGGCACATAGGGGCGAGACCATTACAAAATGGAAAACAGGCGGTTCCTGCCTAGGAATTACGCATGGGCTGAACTTTTGAAACGTGTGTTTTCGGTGGACGTTTTGGTTTGCGATCGATGCGGCGGATGTATGAGAGTGTTTTGCGCCGTCCAACCACTCGATGCAGTTCGAAAAATCCTGGAGTGCCTGGGCGTCCCCTCACGACTCCCCCCGATTTCTCCGGCAATGCCGGCTCCCGATGAGCCTTTCGATCAATAGCTATGATTTCCGTAGGCAGCCGGTCACCTGGCCGATTTCCTGCGCATGGTAGAAGTGTGCAAGAATTCTCACTTATAAAAATAGTGGTCCGGCGTACAATCACAGATGAGCCGCCTGTCCGAGAGGATTCCAAGGCTTTGGTTTACCTATCACCCCATATCGGAACCAAGCCATTCCTCCGAGTCAGACCGCAAGCATATGAATGCAGCCTATTTCGGTCCCCCGCGAAACCGAAAACTGCGATGCGTCCCAGCCGGGCTTGTTGGCGTAACCCTACATGACCAGGTGGCGATAAAACAAAAACCACATGTCCGGTTTCGCCGTTTAACCTTAGGCAATTTTTCGTTCGCACAGCCAGTGCGGTCTCATGTCCGGTATCATCGGATTGTTGGTGTTGAAGGAACTGTGCCGGAGCACATGAAGCTCTCACTTCGATGGTATTGAACATCGGATTTGCGAGGTTCAAAATATCAAGAGATGGCTTGTTGAATGATTGTTCGGCAAACCTCCGCGTTGTGAAAACACTGGCTGAGGGTGATTTCACATTTGGTGTGACAGTCGGTGACCACCTCGGGATAATCACACCTAAACAATGAAAGGTGATTAGTATGGCTGGAATACCTGATCCGACTGTAAAGACAATAGTTCTCGTCCACGGCGGCTTCGTGGATGGCTCCGGTTGGGAAGAAGTCTATAAAATTCTCAAGAAAGACGGCTACAACGTCAGCCTAGTTCAGAATCCAACGATATCGCTCGCGGATGATGTTGCCGTAACGAAGCGCGTTCTTGCGACGCATAGCGGTCCCGTAATTCTCGTTGGCCACTCTTACGGTGGAGCTGTAATCACAGAAGCCGGCAACGATCCAAAGGTCGCGGGGCTTGTGTATATCACCGCCTTTGCTTTGGATAACGGCGAGTCGGTGTCGGCGCTAATCAATGATCCACCACCTGGCGCTCCCGTGCCGCCGATACTGCCACCGCAGGAAGGCTACCTATTTCTCGACAAGGCGAAGTTCCCTTCCGCATTCGCTGGCGACTTGGACGCGGAAAAGGCCGGATTCATGGCTGACTCTCAAGTCCCATGGGGCGTCGAAGCACTCAGTGGCACGATCAGTGAGGCGGCATGGAGGACCAAGCCGAGTTGGTATTTGGTAGCCACCGAGGACAAGATGATTCCACCGCCAGCCCAGCGTTTCATGTCCAAGCGCGCGGGTTCGACAGTCGTCGAGGTTGCGGGCAGCCACGCGATCTATGTGTCGCAGCCAAACGCCGTTGCGACACTGATCAAAAACGCCTCTAAAGGAGTGAACAAAAAGGCGGGTTCCTAGTATTTACCAATTCGAAGGATAGATTACAGATCGAAAGCGTAAGGGCGATAGGTTTGAACGTGGTAAGGGGCCGCTATGAGCAAACTCATCATGTGGAATATGCTGACGGTCGACGGTTTCTTCGAAGGTGCCAAGAGTTGGGACTTGGACTGGCACCAGCCATTCTGGGGTGACGAACTGGAGCGTTTCTCGATGGACCAGTTGCAGACTGCCGACATGCTTCTGTTCGGCCGCGTAACGTATGAGGGCATGGCTAGCTACTGGCAAGTGGCGAAGGGCGAAGTGGCGGACTTCATGAACAGACTGCCAAAGGTCGTGGTCTCGCGGACGCTAGAACGGGCCGATTGGGCGAACACGAAGTTGGTCAAAGAGAACGTCGTGGAGAAAATAAAGGAGCTCAAGCGCCAAGGCGATGGGAACATCTTCGTCTTCGGCAGCGGGCGCTTGTGCGCCACACTGATGGAACACGGACTGTTTGAAGAATATCGGCTTGCCGTTGCCCCGGTTCTGCTTGGGCGTGGCAAGATACTGTTTGAGCCAAATCGGAACCGGCTGGGGTTGAAGCTCCTGGAAGCGCGCCCCTTGTCCACCGGATGCGTGATTCTTCGCTACGAACCACAGCGCAGCGAATGACGGCGTTGCCACGGGCGTTGCGCCGGAGCTGGAGAGTTCATCTGCCCGGTTAATGCGTTATCTCATTGTAGGGTCAAGTCCCGGTTAGTGGGGTATCCGGAAGTTACGATTTCCCGAAGAAGGGCTGGGTTGTAGCTTCCGGTTACGCCGTATTACGGCCAGAATGCGATCTCTGCCCAGCCGAATCTCAAAAGGACGCATTGGTTCCTGCGGGTTCGTTTTGGATCTGATCTTACTGACGGTCCAGAAGAACGCTGCAATAAGCACGTAGCTGCCTTAGCATAGGAAAAGGCTGCTCTCCTAAAGGTAGTCAACTGCGAACTGCGGCGTCATTTTCCTATTCGGACGCTATTTTAAATGTCGGCGTTCAATCTGTGGAACATGATCCTTGCGTTTTTGGCCGACCTGCAGAAATTTACCAACCAGAAGGATACTCCGTTCCGCAGGCAGATTCTTATAATCCACCTCCTTTAGAAATCGCCCGACAGTGCTTCGCATTATGCGCTGGTTTTCAGCATCACCGGCATTGACCACAACCACCACAGGCGTTTCCGCCGAATAGTGACGGCGCAACTGGGCGAACACCTTGTCATAATCAAATAGCATCGTATAAAAAACCATTGTGCTGCCCGCTACCATGAGCTTCTCATTCGAGTCCATCCGCCCGGGCCAATCTGCCATTGTAAGGACAACACCACTGGTATCGTAGCCGTATGGCGGGCTCATTTTGACCGCCGCGCTGGCGGCTTGAAATGACCCGATCCCTGGCACAACTTCGGTAGGGATATCCTTCGGCAGCATCTCAAACAGAAGCGTGATCCCGTACATCATTGGATCTCCGGCCTGCAGAAAGGCCACGACCCTCCCCGCTTCCACAGCCGATTTGATCCTCGCGGCCAGTTCCTCCCTGGCCTTGGCAGCCTTTTCGGCAAGAGCACGGCGCTGCGGCTCTTTTATGGTCTGAGGCGCGGCTCCGTAAAGCATGCGGATCCAATCCGGGCAATACCATACGTCTTTGTTCTTGGTGTACTGGTTCCATAACTCGCGTTCTTGCTCGGTACCCACAAGAATGACATCTGCGCTCCTAATGACGTTAACTCCGCGAATCGTAATGAGGTCAGGGGCTGTCCCCATACCTACAATATAAAATTTCCCTTTATTACCTTGCCCCGCCTCGATGCCAAAGCGCGTCCCGGCACAAACCAGAAGCAAGCCTAAAAAGAGAGTTTTGAGAAAATTCTTGCGCATTTTGTCTCCGCTCAGCAATTCAAGAAATCGCCTGTTCCACTGAAATTCGCCGGTCACCTTCCGATCGAAGAAATTCCGCGTACCCGTTTGGGCTGACTTCGGCCTCGGTATCGAGCTTCAGAACGTCTGCCGCCCAGAAGGCAGTTGGGCTGCAAGCTTTGTCCCGTCCACAAGGGTGATCCTTGCGATTCCATACAGGTATCGATCGTGTCCCTGATCACTCAACACCGCCAGGCGGACCGGCGCTTCCTTGCCCGGGAGGGCTTTACCGTCCATGTCCAAGATCAGCCATGCTTGGGCGTGTCCACAGGCGGGTAGCAATTCCGCCAACGAGAAATAGACGCGATAATTATCTTTCGCTTCGAGGATGACCAGGAAGGTCAGATCGTAATGCTTGGGGATTTCTTCTGTCTTGGGGGCCGAGGCCTTCAAAAGCGAGATGAGCGGAATCCCGGTTCCCATGTGCTGCTCTTGATCGGTGCCATTTGTGAACTTGATGGGTTTCAGCTCGTCAGCGAACTTTTGCCTGAGGTCCAATACGGTCCACTGGCGGGCGTTCAGAACATCACCTCGAACATCGATCGAAGCTGCCGAGTCCTGCGCATTTGCGCACAGGCTAAAGGAAAGAAGTACGTAAATTCCTGCAGCAATAGGCCGCATTATAGACCTCCGTTCCCAAGGTTATGTACATCCACAACCTGCCGAGTTTTGCCTCTTTTCCGTTTGACGACACATGCGGCACAATAGCCATGAACGACGAGTTGTTTGTTGTGGATAGTCGCGCCCGCCGGAGGCAACACCCAAGGGAGCGGCTGTTCCGGCAGGCAGGACATCTGATTGCACTTCGCACAAAGGAAGTGGATGTGGTTGCCGGCGCATTTGCCCGAAGGTTCCTGTTCGTGTTTGCAGAATCTCCGGGCCCCATCCGCACCTTGAATTCGGTGAAGGAGGCCAGCTTCCAGCAAAGTCTCCAGAGTCCGGTAGACTGTAACCCGATCCAAGGCTCCTGCCATTTTGCACTGCTTGAGGATATCCTCGTGAGAAAGTGGCCGCCGAGCATCCGCTAACAACTGCAGTATTGACTCGCGTGCAGCCGTTCGCTTCAGGCCATTCTTCTTTAAGAGTTGGGTTGATTGCTTCATAAGGGGAGACTATAGCTAAATGCAACTTTGTTGCAAATAGAATCTGCGAATCCTGATCTCCGAAAACGAGCCGCTTAGTTTGCGTGCGTGGCAGGATTCGCTCGATCTTTCGAAATTGGTTCAGGAGAAAAAATAGCAATTCCACACGCACATTCGCATGAACTGCTTCGCAGTGTTATCTCCAACCATCACATTAATTTAGGGAGCCAGATCCAAGTCAATGGTTGTATAGTGGGGATATCGTACAAAACCCCCGATCGACGTTTTGGGCGATTCGAGGACCGGTTGCCAGTCTTATGCTTTTTTTGTGACGAGTGCGATCATTTGTCGCAACTGACCCCCGGTAGGGGACCAAATGCTTTCCTGACGAATTCGTTTGGCTCTCCTGGCCGCGAACGATTTCGAATCGCCTTCGCTCGAAAGAGTCATGCGGAACTGAGCCCAATCGCTCTCCCTGTCGACATTTCCATTTTTGTCGAAAGTAAAATAGGCGCACTCACGGTACCGCAGTTCTCCTAATTTGCCGTCCTCATTATCAAATGCCAGGATTGCGTACGGAATCTTCTGCCCGGCGAATTCCGGCAATCCATTTCTGCCGATCTGCGAGAACCGATCCAATCCGATCCTCTTGATTTGACCATTTACGAGCAAAAAAGTCCTAAGTAAGAGTTCCATCCTCTTTTCTAGCCTTTCCGTGTTTGTGAAAATCAAATCCTTAAACCGTTGGTTCAATGCCGATCCGGTCGTTGACGGCACCCCAGAGGCGCTGCTTGCACCCTAAGTACCGCTCGGTCGTTTGCACGGACACGTGACCGAGCAGAAACTGGATTTGCTCCTACTCTCCCCCCGCGGCATGGCAAAATCTGGTACAGCTCCTGCGGAGGTCGTGGGGCGCCAGTTTCGGGACGCCGAGCGAGGCTGCGTATTTTTTCACGATGTGCCAGACCGCCTTTTCCGTGATGCCAGATCCCCAGACCTTCCCGGTCCGTGCGACACAACGAAAGAGTCTGCCGTCGATTATACCCGCCGCGGCCATCCATTCGTCAACGGCCTCCTTCACCCAGTCCGGAACCGGTACTGTTCTGATGTGCCCGCCCTTTCCGATCATGTCGACGATGGCCCAGTGATTTTCTCGCCGCTCCAGGTGATGGACCGTCAGTTCCGACAGTTCGCGGCGGCGAAGACCACAGCTGAGCATTACACCCAAAATTGCGCGGTCGCGCTTTCCTGCGATCGTATCGGAAGCCGGCAGGCGCAGGAAAGATTGCGCCTCATCGGCGGTGAGCCAGTTTCCGAGCCGGACCCCGAGCTTTTTGGCGCCTTTCACGCGGCGGATACCGGCCGCGAGTTCAGGACTAAGCAGTCCGGCATCAGCAGCCTCATAGGCGAGCCGTCTGACGGCCGCCAACCTCACGTTTATTGTTCCGGCGGCCAAATGACGGTCCTCCAGGAATCCCTTGTATCGCGTCACTACTGTTTTGTTGAAAGACAATCTCGGTTCGGAGCAGTACCAAGATATAAACTCATCGACTGCATGCTGGTAGCCCCGCTGCGATTCGGGGGATCGTAGGCTGAGAAGGACGGCTGCTTTCGCATGGTCAAGGTCCGGCAGCCGGAGTCTCGTTTTCGGTGCTCGTGATTTTTTGCGGTTCTTTTTGCCGATTTTCATGCCAGCGGCCTCCATACCGCTGGCTTCGAGGGTAAAATCCCATTCCGGATTGTTCCACCGTGGACGAATCGCTCGAGAAAATTCCGCTATCGGAGCCAAACTGGAGGGCTGGGGCCAGGGGGAGGAGTTTTGTCCGGATACCCCACTTCAGGACAATGATGTCAATCCGAGCATGATTCCGAGGGAATGAAGAGTGCCGTTTTGTCTGGCTACAAAGCGGATTTGTGCTTGATGCCCGGTGCCGGTCTATGTCTTAATCGCCGATATGAGTGTCCCGTACTGCGGGAATCAAACAAATTGGAGATGGTGAATCATCAACTCAGGAGCGCAGATGGCGTAGAGCACCACTCTCAAAGGAGGTGGAATCAATGTTGCTCCGTCGCTTTGTGTTTGCCTTTTTCTGTTTTTGTCAGCTGGGGATTTGCCAAGGTCAGGTAGACGAAACAAAAACATGGAATGATTTCATCGCTTGGCTTAAGAATCAACCCGCCGTGGCATGGGACGTGCTGATCCCGGAATATAAACCCCAACTCATCGCCTCTGGCCTGTCAGAGGCAAAGGCAGGTGAATGTCTATCCATCATCGAAAGACTGGCAAAGGAAAGACGCATCGAGCTTAAGGCCATTGATTTCGATAAATACTACCTCAACGACACTCCCAACTTTAGTAAGGCGCCTAACGCTTTCCTGGCCGCCGTCATCTCGGATTTTAAGCCTGGCCGCGCTCTGGACGTTGCGATGGGAGCGGGACGCAATTCGGTCTTTTTGGCAGAGAAAGGGTGGGAACGTCACGGGCTTCGACATAGCTACAGAGGGATTAAGATTGGCTCGGGAGAGGGCGGAAAAACTTGGGCGGAAGATCACAACAGTTCGAGCAACGCATGAAGATTTCGATTACGGAAGGAATCAATGGGACCTAGTAGTTATGACCTATTCATGGGCGCCGATGAATAAACCGGAATACATTCAGCGCATTTACGATAGTCTTAAAGCAGGAGGCATCGTTCTTGTGGAGGACAATACGGGATCGATTCAGGCAAGAAACGTTGGTGATAACTTCCTGCTTAAGTGGTTTGAAAACTTCCGCATACTTCGTTATGAGGCCGCAGGCTCAGGCAGTGAATGGGGTAATCCCAAGGATTTGGTATACAGGCTTCTCGCACAAAAGCCCTGAGATTGCCCATAATGCCCTATGTTCCCATTTGATGTGTCTCGGCTAATCCGACTGCTCAAAATCAAACTCCCCAAAAACGGCGTACTCGGAAGCTACGACCGAACCGTTTTTCATGAAATCGTAACTTCCGGATAGCCCACTACACGCCCCGGTGGCCGAAAACAATGGCCATGTAACTTCCCAGATCGCGACTTCTTGGGAGTAATCGACCAGATGGGGGTTTCGGGATGAACTCAGACGCCAGGCGCAGGCGGTGGAGCGGCGATTGTCATCCCGTGGCGGCGGAAGACCTCGACCATCTTAGCAACGTCTGGCGGGCCACCAGCCGCTTCATTCAATACTGCGCTCGCTTCGCGGAAATAGGCCGGACTCATAATCGCTGGCGATATGATAGCAAGCTGCTTGGCGTCTTGAGTGCCGAAGTTATCGAACCGATGGACGGCACCCCGCGGAATGCAGACAGCCTGACCCGGGCCAACCTCGATGGCGTTACCATTGATCGTCCAGGTCACCACGCCCTGGATGCCATAAAGGATCTCCTCGTAGGCGTCGTTTTTGTGGGCGGGGGCGGCCAACTTCTGTCCCGCGGGCACCATCACTTCGAAGACGGAGACGCTCCCGTTGGTGTCCTCTCCGGTGAGGAGGAAGCGAACGCCGACTGGGCCAATGGTGATGGTTTCCTCAGAAGGATTCACCGTAGTTGTCGCTGGCATGGGTTGCTCCTTTCTTGTAAAGCATACCACCTCCGGTTGATTGAATCCGCTGTCGTCCCGTACGAGCAAGAGGGTGTTTGCCTGTCCAGGCGAGGATTACTTCCTCGAATGGGACTTCTGGGGAGTATCGAGAATTTCACATCTACGGGGAGGGCGGTGCTTCCGCAATCTACTGTTGGCGAATAGTCTTTATCTCCATTTATCTAAATCATTAATGTTCTATTTTACTCAAGCAAAAGCTGCTGAAGCCAGATTGGAAAAATTTTGACACATCGCAGCAACAGTAGATTGCGGAAGCACCGTAGGGCTAACCACGCGAGACAGCTGCCTAATCGCCAGCCTTGGCGGGAGCAGCCTTCTCGGCATTCTCCGGCTTCTCCTTCTTGGGCTTCTTCTCTTTGGGGGCGGCAGGCGCCGGGGCTGCCTGTTCCGCGGCCGCTTCCTTACGGGGCTCATTGCGCGCTTTGATATCGTCTATGGCGGCAATCGCCTTCATAATAGCTCGCTGTTTTGCCTTTAAATGTTCATACACCTTGTCCTTATTAAATTCCTTGGGGGTTATGCCCTTCTTTTCGAGATCGACCCGGCGCTCTTGGATGCGTTGATCATATAACTTCTTTTGATTCTCTCTGGTGTCTCTTGATTTGGACGACATAGCGTGTCTCCTTGTCAAAGGTGTTCGCATAGTATAGACATACCGAAACATTTTGCAATTACCCAGCTTGGGTGGAGATTCGACGTCATTCCCCTTTTGTCTGAGGCCGCTCATATTTAATATGAGCCCGCTCCCGACCCTTATGCACAAAATTACTTCCCAGAACGGGACTTCGGGAGAACGAACTGTTCGCAAGGCCAGGAGCCCAACCGGGCGAACCGCTGTTCTTGAACAAGGAAGGCCGGCGATTTCGGACGTTGAGGATGTCGCTTGAGCGCGCCTGCAAAAAAGCCAAGGTGCCCCACATCGGCCATCACTCCCTGCGCCACGCCTTTGCGACGGCGGTCTATCACGAAAAGAAAGACATCGTTTCATTATCCAAGATCCTGGGCCATGCGAATCCCACGATCACCTGGAATATTTACGTGCACGGCGTGGACGAAAAAACCCGCGAGGCCGCAGAGAGCTTCAAACTCGAAGAGATCAAATAGTTGACAGGATCACCGGCTGCTACTGCGCTGATGAAGGTGCGCTTCATCGGGCAAAGCCAACGAATCATCTTGATATAAAATCCGTGTTGTCTCCGTCAGGAATCATCTGAGACAAGATAGGCAGATCGGCAGGCTGATCGAGCATTTGGAGATGCGGTCATGAAGCGAGGCTTTCACGAAAGGGAATTCGATGATGCGACTCAAGTGAAACTGCAGATCTTCCGTCGATATGTGCGCGAATGGATATCGGTTATGTTAACGCGCTCGGACAATGGGCTGAAATGCCAGCACCGAGCGTATGGCTTACTCAGAACGTCTGAGATCTTCTGAATCGGAAACCGAAGGGCCCCTTCATGGGCTTCTCAGACACGCAGCAGAATGCTCCGGAGAAAATAGGCAATAAATAGGCAAAGTGGCTGATTTTGCCTGATGCCTTCAGAAAAATCTCCAATTAGTGCTCACGATAAAATATTGATTCTATTGGTGCCGAGGGCGGGAATCGAACCCGCACGCCCCTTGCGAGGCCCAGGATTTTAAGTCCTGTGCGTCTGCCAGTTTCGCCACCCCGGCACGTTTAGATTCAACAGTTTAACGGTGCCGTTTGAGAATGTCACCCTGCAAATTGCCCTGATGCCCCGTTTTTGCCACATTTTTGCACGATATCGATATTGAACTTCTCGCCAGCCCTTCGAATCTCTTCGGGAAAGGGGGCAACATAGATATTCTGTGTCACGGTTGGATTGACATGCCCCAGAAGTCTGGCCAATAGCCCGAGATCGGTCCCCTGCTTGTGCTGGAGGGTAACATATGCCTGTCGGGGCGAATGATGCATAAGGTGTGGCACTCCCGCTGGCTCGCAGGCGGCTGTTAGCGGTGTCCGAAGTGATCTGTATCGCTTGCCCTCGCGGTTGACAAAAAGAGGATCCCCAGGTTGAGCGCGTGGGCGATACGCCAATTCCTGTCTGAGGCACTTCAGTAAGTCATCGTTCATTGGAATATAGCGTTCCTTTTCCCCCTTGCCCACAACCCGCAGACTTCGGTTCCGGAGATCGCTTCTCGAAAGTTGCACTTCCGCAATTCTGAAAGACGGCTGCCAGAATTGCAGAACGCAAGGAAGAATCTGCGGGCTCCTTCAGTTCCGGCTCGCATACGAGCGGGCATAAGCACCTGCGAGAGGGAGGATGCGAGTGAACCCGCAACAATTGGCAGTGGAGGCACCGAAATAAGTTCAGGCGGTTTTGACACTAAGTATGTTTGTAGACGTGGTCAATCATGCCGTTGTTTTCAGTCCCGCAGTCCCAGCGGACCTCTTAGGAGAAACTCGCGCATGAACAGATGGCTGAAAATATCCCCATGCAACATGTCTCTGATTTCTTCGGATGAATGTCGGCCGTGCAGGTAAAGCCGCTGGTCCACTACACTACACCCCGGACACGTCAGGGCGGTCTGCTGTACAGGGACCGTGACCGTAAAGTAGGCGTAGCGCACCGCGAGATCGGCGGCTGAAAGCCCGGAATCTCCCTGGTAGCCTACAATATCGGCTCCGGGAAGAACAAATCGGTAACCCTCATATCCGGCGTTAAAATCATAGGGCACCCCGACCGGCTGGCCATGCAACAATGCGACGGTTTCGGGCCGGAAATGCCCCAAAGCTCCATCGAGCGGATGAATGAACGCGGCAAAAACCAGATAACACAGCAAAATGGCCGCATTCGCTGTTATCCGCGTCATCCGTGGCCAGAAACAACCTTGAAGCGAAATCGAAGCCGCTGCGCACAGCAACAGCCACCATACAGGTCCATATTCAGGTTGGGGTGCCCTGGACACATTTTGCAGGCTGTCGACGAGACACAGACTGAGCCAGGCGAAGGCAGCGAGAAACAGCAGCACCAGGACATGAGTCGTGACAAACGCCCAACGCGGAATATTTTTCCATTGCAGGCCACAGATCACAGCCAGCGCCGGCATGACATCGAGCAGATAACGGCTGGATCGCTGGCTGGGCAAACAGAAAACTGCAAACCACACGACGACCAGTATCCACAACAGTTTTTCAGCTTCTGCCAGTTGTGAGCGCCGCCGCCAGGCGACCACAAAAAGCAACAAAACAGGTGCGGCAAGGAACAAAGCATTCTGGGCATATCCCAAGGCTAGATTCCAGATGCTTGAGCTGCCCCACAGCAGCTTAGACAGATAATCGCTGCCTAGCGATCCAAATTTTCCCGCATTCTCACCGACTACAAAATCACGCCAGATCGCTTGAGGATCAGGACTGAGCATGAACCACAACGCGAAGATGAAGAGAGCAAGCACCGCGATGCAAACCAGTCGCGGCAAATCATGCCGCACCATATCCCGCCAGCGGTAATGCCGCCGATGCAGGCACCACCACAACAGCGCGAATTCGATCGGCACCAGCAAGGCGAACGACTTGTATAAAAAGACCAGACCGGCGGCGCAGCCGAAGAATCCGGCCACCGGCCACGAGATCAAATCAATGCGAGGGGTGAGTGCGCGCCACAATACCGGAAAAAAACAGACGGTGACCCAAAACACCTCCGGGGAATTGGTGAGAAACGGACGCCCATAACGATAGGTGCTAAAAAAGGCCAAATATGCGAGCGCGGCCGTAAATCCGGTTTCCAGGTTGCCCCGGCCTCCGCCATCTGCGCCTCCCACGTTTCCGGCGATCTTCCAAGCTGACAGGCCGATGAGCACGGCGGTGAGCAGCGTATATATTGTGTTGGGCCAGCGCAGACGCGTCAGGGTCCATGCCTGTGTCCAGTTGGTGGAGATCAGTCCCTGCCAGAAAAGTGCGGGCGGTTTGGTGTTGCCCATCCCTTCGGTTTCAGCGCTGAGCGGCAGCAGATGCCGGCTCTGCGCGGTCAGCCTGGTTATGTGGACATAAACATTTTCATCGCCGTTTTTCGGGATGTATTGGCTATCGAGCCCGAAAAAGTAGACAAGGATCGCCCCAAATGCACACAACACATGCCACGTCAGAAGATAGCCTGGCGCAGGAGTTTGAATCCCGATCCATTTCATTGGGCAAGCATCTCCAGCGACTTGGCCAATACGGCTTCCAGTGGAATCTGCTTCAGACACTGGTTGTCTCCATCGCAGGGTGAAATGCGATGATTGTAGGCCGTCAGGCATGGTGAGCACGGCAGTGGCACATATCAGCCCCGGAGAATCCAGCTTGAACCACCGGCAGCGAGGACTGCGCATGGTCGGCAATTTCGATTCGACCCCGCTCCGAAACACGAACCGCGGCCCTTTTCTTCCAGGAGATCCACCCACAATTCGTCATGCTTCCTCGCGGCAAGTCGTGCCCAGCCGAGTTTGGGAATAAAGAATACTAACACGATTCGAGGAAACACCTCGACTGAATCCGACCGGTGCAGGTCCCACCTGTTCAGACTTACCACGGGCGGACCACTTATATGTTGAGGTGCGCGAGGAGCGTATGTATTATAGTTTTCTAATCTTTTGGGAGGAACGTAGCGGTTGTCCAAATGCCCATGAACCCTGGGCTGACTGACGACCTGCTTACCTCGGGCAACGGCCGCGGATGAAGTCTGCTCATTTTGCGCTGAGGGAGGGATGGATTTGCCGGGCCCTGAGTGGCAGCGGCTTATCTGTACACATAACGCGGATCCAGGAATCGACTCTCTTACCTTGAAGGCGGGCGCAGGGTTGGTGGCAATCAGGTTGAAGACTATAACACGAGGAATTATCGGTCGAGCGGTCGTGTCTGCTGTCGTTTCGGTGACCGCCTGGTGGCACTTTAGGGGGCCGGTTGCAGAACAGTTCCCAACCTTTCCGCGCGCGCCCCTGGTTGCGTCGGAATTTGTTTTTACCGAGACCCTGTATGGGGAGTGTCACTCTTCGACGCTCGTAGAACTGATGGATGGGAGCCTGCTTGCCGCCTGGTACGGCGGCGGGCGTGAAGGCGCCAGGAATGTCAAGATCTGGGGGGCGCGTTGCGTTGCGGGTGCCTGGTCGCCGCCGGAGGTGCTGGCCGGCGTTCTGGAGGCCCCATGCTGGAATCCGGTGCTCTTTCGGGACGGCAACAATGCCATTTGGCTCTTTTACAAGCACGGAGTGAGCCCAAAGAGCTGGAAGGGCGCGTATCGCAAATCGGCAGACGGCCGGACCTGGAGCGCGCACGCCGAACTCCCGGAAGGACTGCTGGGGCCCAGCAAAAACAAGCCCATCACGCTCGCAAACGGTGACATTGTGGCAGGCAGCTCGGTCGAGAAGGCCTTCTACTGGACGTGCTGGACAGAAATCAGCAGTGACGGCGGACGCAGTTGGCGGAAATACGGGCCCATCACAGTACCCTGGTACTTGCGCGGCATCATTCAGCCGACGATGTGGGAGTACGCACCGGGACACCTCAGGATGTTGATGCGCTCGGCCAGCGATCTCAGGCGCATCTGCGAAGCAACATCAGAGGACGGCGGTCGAACCTAGAGTCCCGCTCATCCAATGTACTTGCCGAATCCCAACGCCGGCATCGATGCCGTCAAGATGAAGGACGGAAGCGTCGCCCTGGTGTACAACCACACGACGAGGGACCGAAACCCACTGAACATTGCTTTCTCCACGAACCACGGATCAGGATGGCAGAAGACCTTGACGCTGGAAGACGGCCCGGGCGAATACTCCTATCCTGCCGTCATTCAGACCAAGGACTCCCTGCTGCACATTACCTACACCTGGCAGCGCCGCTGCATCAAACATCTGGTGGTCGACCCTGCGGCAGCATGGCGATGATCGCCATCTTCGTGACGCACGAATCGATCTTGGCCTCGGGTACACCGTCCAACAGCGCATAGTCTTTACGACACCACCCCCAATGGGTTGCCGGATAAATGAAAATTTCGAGTAGGCGAGTTCCTTTTTTCTGCGTTCTTGGAGGTAGAGGCACATTTTGCATCTCTAATCTTGCTTTTAGCCGAGGAGCTCTATGAAAACTACTCGCATTCCTCGATCCAGTCTTCGCAACACTACCAGGGATTCCAAACGAGAATTGTTAGATGGTTGGTTCTCAATGTCCACGAAAGAGCGCAGACAGTGGTACGCCGGCACGGCTCGGGCCGCGGAGATAGCAGGGGTGTCCCGTCGAACCCTCCTGGATTGGATCCATGCCGGGAAAGTGGCCTCGCTGCGCATCGGCAAAAAACACCATGTGTATTTGATGTCGTTGAAAACTCATCTCAATCATCGGAACGGACTTGCACTCGGGAAGCGATAAAACGCCGGAAGGAGAAAACCGGGGGCGCTCAGAGCGCAGGGATAGACCGACATGAAGTCCTGGTGGTGAAGCTTCTCGACTTCGGTCTGGCCAAAGCTCTCGAGAACTCGCCCGAACCGTCCGACATCCGCACATCGCCGGCCATCGGCGTGGCGGCAACCAAAGCAGAAGTCATCTCGGGAACGGCAGCCTATATGTCCTCCCACGTCTGTCGCAGCACGAAGTCGCAACAGCAACGAATTCAATTACTACGAAGTTCTTGGCCGGGACAGGCAACAAGGACTCATGACGTACATGCCAAGGTTCGGCAACGACGAACCTTGCCCTTACTGATTCACGGACTGGAATTGGACGATCCGGTTTAATTTGTCGTAAAAATCGTCCTCGCATTTGGCGCGCTTCGGTTGCCTACTGTTGCCCATGTATTCGTATTCGATCTTCCCTGAGCCTTTTGGGTAAGTAATTTTTTCCTGAACGAGGCGCCCTTCTCGATCATATTGCATTTCCCGGTGATACTTGGCTCCGTCAATTCTCAACAAACGATTCGAATTCCCATCCCAGGTGAACTTGAGATTCTCACTATACTGCGATCGCGGGCGTTTCACGTCCGTAACCACCGGAATCGCCTCCTTGATACGTCCCAGTTCATCGTACACAAGATCGAAAATGCAGATTTCCTTCCAAACAAATGGATGAAAAAATGGATTTCCCGCCCACCCCCGGGTTTTTACGTTACCGGAGAGGTTTGATGCGAGGCGTAAATCCAAATCCGGGCAATTCAGATATCGGATTGGGGTGAGTCTCCTTTCACCCGCGGAATTGGCCTTCGGTCCGATATCCGTCATGAAGAGCCGTTCCGTGTTGTACTTCGGTTCCAAATCGAGCTGGATGCTCCTGGAGCTGCTGAGGTTCGAGCCGGTTGATGTCGTGATGGAAGTGACCATGAATCCTTCCCAACGAAAGTCGGTTCTCGTCTCATTGGCGCCTTTCTCCGAAACGGAAGACAGAACCTGTGGATGAAAGCCGCCACTGTACGGGTCGTAATAGACTTCGCCTTCCGCGTAGGCTTCCCCGCTCATCCAATGCGGAATCTTGCCCTCGGCGGCAGGCCCTGACGGGCGGATCGCTTCGATCCGGCGATATAGATCGAATAGTTTCTTCGTCGCGTCGGCCACATCCGTGCACCCCGGATTGTCCAACCGCAGGTACTTTTGGAGGAATTCTATAGTGCGCGGCTTATCGCGCTGAATGGCTGCAGCCATCGCCCCATAGTAGAGGAGCGTCGGATTGGTGGGGTCGGCTTTCAATCCGTTGACGGCTTCCGCCAACGCCTCTTTGTATCGCTCATTGTCGAAATGCTCTTTCACCACTCGGAAGGCGCGTTGAAGTGTCGTGTTAAGTTTGGATTGCAGGTTACCATCCTGAGCCAACCAGCCATCCTTTGCAGTCCTGTCCAATCCGCCCGTTCGCTCGATTCGAGTGACCACATCCTGGGCGGCAGCCAGTTCTCCGATATTGGTCAAAAAATCCGCCTTCTTGAGTTGTAGAGGCAGATAGTTTTTATCTAATGACTCCCCATCATTAATACGCTTTCGGATTCGTGCGATGCTGTCTTGCGTATACTCCCCTTGCTGGCTCAATCCCTGAAGTTCCCGAACAATCTGCTCAAGGATGCTTCGGTTGTCGTTGAGAGACTCCGAGGCGATCGGGTTGCTGTTCTTATTCACGAACTCGATCCTGAATTTGTAGAAATTTTCGTTAATTGCAGAATTGCAGGGTGCGTTCGCGCTCGCGATTTGTGCCTCGTCGAAGGCGCGGGCATATTCCTTCGCCGCAAACAGCTCCTCCGCTCGTTTGTTGTGCCATTCGGCACTGGCCTTGAGGGCTGGTTCGATTCCGGCGACCAATTCAGGCCGCGACCAGCGCACGATTCCGATCTGTTTTATTTTTTCCAGAAAAGGATCATGAAGCCCCGCCTTTCTCAAAACGCCGGCGATCGCAAATCGAGTGTCAAGTTTGAGATGTTCCGTCGTCAGCGCTTGCTGCAAGGCCAGTTCCTCTTCCCCTTTGGCCACGATCAGTTGATAGATGCGCATGGCCGCGAGTCCCCCCTCGAGGGTGGCTTCCAATTGTGTCGGATCCACGTTTTCCGCTCGGAAAGTATCGAGGCTTGCGCGCATTTTCCCCAGAAGTTCCCCGCGCCAGGTCCGCAACGCATCGGCACTTGCTGCAAATTGGAGCGCGCCGGAAATGAGGTCCTTCTGACGAGGATGGGCTTCTGCTGCTTTCACCTCGTTTCTCATGAAATCGATCACTGCCGATTCGAGATTGGAGCCGTTGAGGGCGGCCACAAACTGATCCGAGGGCACCGTACTTAGGGATTTGGCCTTTGTCTGTTCGCGATATTCGATCGGCACGCCTTCCCATGCGGAGGAAGCTGTGAAGGAACCGGTGGGCAACTTCGAAGGGATCACGACTTCTCCCGTCCGCCAGTCGCGTCCCAAGACTCTCACCAATCCGGACTTCGGTTCGCGATACAGTCCTGGCAGGGACTTCAGTGTGACCGAGCGAGCCTTCCGGAGAAGCTGCGGATTCCCGGCGGATTGGATTCCAATGGACCTGACTCCATCCTTTCCCTGCACCGTAACGCTAAAGGCACGCCGATAGAGGCACGGTCCTTCGCCGGGGCATGAAATGAGCACCGATTCCTGTGCCCGGACCTGGGAGTTACAAATACCCCACACCATCGCAACAACGAATACTCCGCGCATCGCCAACCATTTTTTATGATTTCTCATCGCTTCATTCCTTGTCTTTGATCAACTCGAATTCGATCGCAGTGACCTTGGGCGTTTCCTGTGCTTTTTTGCGTACTGCAGCTTCCAATTCCGGGAACGAAGTAAAGATCTCCTGAAGAATCTGTTTCGCCTGCTGCGCCAACTCTCCCTCGGACTGCGCGCTCAAAACTGCCAAGGAAAGCGTGGCGGCGGGCAGGTCGTCCGCCATGAGCCAGGCTACGGCCGCATTCATCGTCACCCATTGTCGAGCCGGAAAGAGTTCCCCCGCCCGCTGCCATGGGACTGCGGCTTCCTTCCAATTGTGGGCTTCCTGCGCTTTCTGTGCTTCCATCACGAGCCGCACAAATTTGATTTCCTGATCCAAGCGTACCTGCAATGCAGGATCGTCCGATGCCAGGACACGTGCGCGCCCCACCGTTATGAGGAACTCATCCCAGGCTTTGCTTTGGTACTTGATTCCCGCGTCATTCAGCAAATCTTTCGCCCGATTGACCAGCAACTTCCCTTCATGGGGCCGCATGATAATCGGGTCCAACTTTTTCGAGGCGTATATCATCGGTTCCTGCCCCGGGCTGATTTCCGCGGTCTTTTTTGCGGCCAGCTCAAACACCTCCTTAATCTCTCCTGAAGAATTCGGCAGCGCGTAAATCAGAGAATCCGTGAATGGTCCCATCAGTCCGTAGTCGGACCGAGCGGGAGTCGGGAGCCCGGGTCTGTTCGCAAACATCACCACGGTGTTCGGTACATCATCCTGTTGGAAAGCGAATCCGGATCTCGGGGTTTGGCCGCTGGGATCGGAGGACGCGGCAAAGACATTATTCCGGCACGCTTCGACGATCAGTATGCGGGTTTGCGGGGCGGCCCGCTCCATCTGCGCCAGCATCCCCTCCGCGCTTTGTGCATTCGCGCGCACGTCTTCGGCGCGACCGGCTGTCGAAGAAACCCCGGTGCCCAGCAATTGCGCCTTGCCGTCGAGCTGGAGGCCGTGTCCGCTGTAATAGACGAGTAGAATATCCTCCGGACTCGCCTTTTCCTTCTTTAGAACCTCATCGAGTGCGTCCTGGAACTGCTTGGGATTACTGAGATTCTCCCGGGTTGTTACCTGGAAGCCCATGGTATCCAAAGCCTCGCTCATGTTCTTGATATCGGCTTTTACAGAATTTAACGGCTGGTTCCAGTAGTCCGAATTGCCGATCACGAGGGCAATCCCCAAACGCATTTTCCCTTTGGTGGGGGCGGACGGTTGAGGTACCGCGGCCTTTTCAGGTTCCGGGTGCGGGGGCGCCACGAACGACAGATTGCAGATCGCCTCGGATTTCTCCTTGGGCAATTCGCTGCGAAGCCGGCTCTTTTCTTCCTCAAAATCCGACTGGCAGAGTCCGGCCAGCGCAAATTCCTGCAGTTCTGAAGCGCCGGTTGACATTTCCATCAGCCGGCAGGCCTCCTCCGCGGCCTTGGACCACATCTCCTCATCCATCGCCAGCGCCATGCGCTTGAGAGTCTTTATGAAGGGATCATCGGACTCAATTTCACTCAGGCGCGACTGATACCTATCCGTTCGAACGGAGGGAAGGATATGAATGAGGCGCACAGCCTTGCGGTCACCATCGGCCATAATGGTCACCGTGAGATCCACAGGATTATTCCGGCCCTGCCGCTTTTTCAGCCAATCGAGCAGCTTGTCGTCCGCATATTCCCCCTTCACCGCGGGTGCCGACTCGCGGAACGACGCGGGCGTGCCGTCGACCGTCTCGACCAGGATCGAAATCCTCTTGTCGGCATCTTCGGCGGACGGAGTCCATCGGATCCTGAAATCAAAGATGTCTATATTTTCGCCGCATACGGGGGCTTTCAATGCAAAATTGCCGCCGCAGGTTGAACTGTCCCGCGACCCACCCGCTTGTGCCACGCGCTTGAATTTTGCCACCAGGTCGGTGGACGTCATGGACAGCACAGATTGCGGTGGCACCGGCAGCTTCTTCAGGCTCATCCAGACCCCGGTTTTCAGGGGACCAATTGCGAGCTTTTCCGTATTGTCGGAACGGGGGGCAATCAGATAGCGGAGTTCGCAGAGTCGGACATCTTTCTCCATGCATCGCACTTCGCCGGCCGGCTCAAGGAAATCGTATCTGCCCGTGATCGGTCGTGATTCCATCGTTCCCATCCGGTACTCCCAGGAGCCTTTGGTTCCCTTGATGAGCCAATAATCACGTGCCTGCCCCCGCCCCGACCATGCGGAAGACGAGACGAGAAGCGCAATCATCAGGATGCGAGGAATCGTCATATTTCCCTCAACGCGCACGGCCGGCGGAAGCAAGCACAGAGGGGTGCAGGGTCTTCGTCAGCCCGACACAGGCGCGATAGAATGGTTCCGTAAGGAACGGATGAATGAATAGTGCGCCGGAAATCCAAAGGAAGTTAGGCCAAATAATTTCAGACGCACTGATCTGCCACTTAAAAATCAGGAAAACCAGGATCGACATCGCTCCGAAAGCCAGGATTTCAATGTGCTGGTAATCCCATGCGCGCAAGATCCTCGAATAGGTATGGAGCAGGCGAGATCCGACGATGCCGACCAGCACCAACAAGATAATTCCCGCCGCCAGGGCGGGGCGCAAGGTCTCATGAATCTCCCACAGAAGGCCGCGATTCAAGGTGGCGACGGAACACGCGTGGATCAGCAGCCCCGGGAGCGGCTTCTGCTGGGCGGTGCAGAACTGATCGGTCGCATCTTGGAGATCACCCAGCAATACGATCCGGTCGGCGATCTTCGCATCGTAGGCCCTTAGGTGTGATATGGTCCGTTCGGGAGAATCCCCTGGATTCATAGGCGGAAGACTGATCACGTCTTTCCGAATTTCCTTCAAATAGGAGTAATCAATTATGTATTCTCCCAGCTCCAGCCAACTGTTTCCGACGCGTATCATTGATGTGATCGGGGAAGTTTCCGGAGACTTTTTCAGCTTTTTCTCGATCTCGCTTCTCCCTTCCGCGCTATCCAAATACCGTTGCGAACGGAGCGACATGGCTACCGGTAGCTGGATCAGGTCCTCCTTGCAATTCGTGGAATAGTCTCCATCCCTGCAATCGATAAAATCCCCGGCGGCAAGGCGCGCAGAAGGATTCTGCACATACCATTTCCTGCTGTACAGAAAGGCATGCTGTGGATTCTCGACGGGCAAAGCAATACCTGCCGCCAGATCCGCAAATTCCGGCCGACCTAACCATGCTTCACGCTTCTCGACGGCCTTGTTATATATGCCGATCCTGACGTTTCCATAACTTTTCCATTTATCCAGATATTGGAAATCAGCTCCATTCAATTCGTCAAATGAAAGGTCTATCCCGATGCCTCTCGCGCCGGCACGGCGTAATTCATCGATGATCATATCGAGCCACCTGCGGTCTGTGGGCTGCCTTTTGTCAGGATGCAAGCTTGCGATGTCTACCACGACCGGCAGCTGCGCACCTCCCGCCTCGAAATCAGCATCGGCCAACGGCCCATGCTTGAGGCCATCCTGCACCAAAGCGAGCTGGAACTGGCGCAGATATTTGCCGGAAGGACGGTCTTCCAGGTAGCCGAGGAAGGCAAACAGGATGACGGCGAAAGCCGATGCCTTGACGAAATCCTTGACCAGATTCCGGATGAGCTCCTGCACCGAAGGCCTGGAAACCGACGCTGGAGTCGCCGACAGACTTACATCCAGGTCGCGCTTCAGCCTCTTGAGATCAGCGGCTACATCCGAGGCATGCTGGTATCGGATGGCGCGATCCTTTTCCAGCAGCTTCTCGATGATCTTGCATAGCTCGGGCTGAAGCTGAGTGTTGAAGTTAGAAGCCGGCCGCGGTTTCGAAGTGAGAATTGCAGCGAAAAAATCAGCTGCAGTCTTGCCTGCGAAAGCCGGCCGCCCCGTCGCCATTTCATAGAGCACAGCACCGTAACTGAAAAGATCGGTGCGCGCATCGAGTTCTTCCCCTCGCGCCTGCTCCGGCGACATGTAGGCCACGGTGCCAATCGCCACCCCCGGGATGGTAAGGTCTGCGCCAGACATCTCAGCCGTTTGCGAGGCGTCCTCCGAGGTTCCCCCGAGTCTCTCAGGGTGGGCTCGAAGTTTGGCCAGTCCAAAATCAACGATCTTCGACTGATCCCCTGAGATCACAAAAATATTAGACGGCTTGATATCGCGATGGATGATCCCCTTGGAGTGCGCCGCATCCAGGCCCTCGGCAATTTGGATCGCCAGCTTGAGCAGCAATTCGTTTTTGAGAGGTTTTCCCCGGATGAGTTGCCGTAACGTCTGGCCCTCCAGTAGCTCCATGGCAATGAAGGGGTGTCCTTCACACTCAGCGATGTCATACACGGTGCAGATATTGGGATGGTTGAGTGCGGAAGCGGCGCGAGCCTCCCGCCGGAACCTCTCGAGAGCCTGGCGGTCGCCGGCCCATCCGCTCGGCAGGAACTTCAGGGCAAGGAAACGGCCCAGCCTGGTATCTTCCGCCTTATAGACGACTCCCATCCCGCCATGACCGAGCTTTTCAAGCACGCGGTAGTGCGAGAGGGTACGCGGAATATCTGCATTCTCAGGACGTTTCTGATCGGACATCATACCCTCTGCACCAGAATCGAAAGTAAACGGCGTTTATTTACCATGCCGTTTCAGGGGAGCGGAGGTGATTCTTCCTCGCCCCGACCTGGCAAATCTTGCGTACTCAGGCAGGCCGCATATAGAAATTCCTTGCCCCGCCCACCGTTTGAGATCGGCCATTGACTTCCGAAGAAATCCTCCCCTCGGCGCGACCGCCGGCGCCTGGTGTGCCGCTGGAGAGTGTAATCGAACCGCGCCAGAATCGTGATGCGGGGACTGGAATCGGCTTGCGGCAGAAGCGGTGACATATGTGATGATTCTTGCCGCCAGCTGCCCTGCACCACTCGGAAATCATATACACAAGTGGATGTCGGAGCGTTCTCCAAACGTTCCCGTTTCATAGTACGGGTTGTATGCTCTACCGCATTAATACGACGACCCAGGCGACAAATCTGCCCCGATGGAGTTGATGTTGCCTAGAGAAAAGGCCATCATCTACGAAGTTGTATCACGACATCATAGATATTTTTGGTTTCCATGATATCACGAAGTCAATGTTGTAGATATAATTAATAGGGATATGCTTTTGTATAACCTGGTATCGATGTTTCCTGGATATACGGAATCCCGGATTGTACATAAAGCCAACGGGTTGCGGGCTGAGACGAGACGGTGGCGGCAAGGTCCATAGTAGCGGGGGAGAGGGAAACTCCAGACACAGCCAAGGAGTCACCCATGGGACACCGCGCCAGTTCCTACCCTGCCAGCCAAAGCTTTCAGCGCCTCTTAACGCCACCCGCCTGAATCCCCGTACTTCGCCGGTTTTTGCCTTGTATAGCCCGATGCAAACTCATATAAAGGTGATCCTGCCCGGTTTTTCGCGCGCGCGAAAAAGGCAGGGGCACAAGGACCGCGGACAGCCGCGGAAGTCTTCCTGGAATTGGCGCGGCACCACTCTACAGCGGCCGGGAAGCCGGAGGGTTTTGCCTTAAACGCCGCGTGCCAAGTTATCAATAAGAAAAGGACGCACTCGATGAATGACAACATCCTGCTTCAGACGAGCGGCATGCAAATCGCAACGAGATCAGGGAAGCCCCTGACATTACGCGGCGTTGGTCTCGGCGGATGGATGAACATGGAGAACTTCATCACCGGTTATCCGGCGACGGAGTCCCTGCAGCGGAAGGCGCTGCAGAAGGCGCTCGGCAACGACGGCTACCGGGTGTACTTCGATCGGTTCCTCGACGTCTTTTTTAGCGACGAGGATGCGGCCTTTGTCGCCAGCCTTGGGCTCAATTGCGTGCGTCTGCCGGTGAATTACCGTCACTTCGAAGATGACATGAAGCCGTTCGAACTCAAGGAGGAGGGATTCCTCCTGCTCGACCGTGCAATCGAGCGTTGCGCGCGGCACGGCGTCTACACGGTGATTGACTTGCACGCGCTTCCCGGGTTCCAGAACCAGCACTGGCACAGCGACAATCCTACCCACTGGGCCTTCTTCTGGTCCCACAAGCACTTCCAGGACCGCGTCGTTCATCTCTGGGAGGAGCTTGCCCGCCGCTATCGCGACAACCCATGGGTAGCGGGTTACAACCCGATCAATGAGCCCGGCGACGCGAGCGGTGCCGCCCTGTATCCCTTCTATGAGCGTCTGTACGAGGCGATGCGCGGCATCGACCAGGATCACATCTTCTTCCTTGACGGCAATCGCTACTCGACTGAATTCGACATCTTCCGCGAGGTCTGGCCGAACACGATCTATACGTGTCACGACTATGGCCTACCCGGATTTGTCGACGGAGGCGATTACCCCGGCGTGAGCCGAGGCCAGTTCGTTGATCGGGACGTGCTCGAGCGGACGTTTCTCCAGCGCACCGAATATATGCGCCACACCAAGACTCCGATCTGGGTCGGCGAATTCGGCCCGGTCTACACGGGAGACGAGTCGAAGGACGAGATGCGCTACCGGCTGCTCGTCGACCAGCTGGAGATCTATCGGAAGCACGGTGCCAGCTGGAGCATTTGGACCTACAAGGACATCGGGCTTCAGGGTCTCGTCTATGCGGATCCGGCCTCGCCCTACATGCAGCGGATTCGGCCGGTGCTTGAGAAAAAGGCCCGGCTCGGCGTCGACGCATGGGGCTCGACCGACGCCGGCGTCCGGCACATTATGAGACCGATCGAGGAGACTTTTCGCCGCGAATTCCCCGATTTCCAGCCGTTTCCGTGGGGCCAGGATTCGTGGGTGAAGGTTCTCGTCCGCCACATCCTTCTCGCCGAGCCGCTTGTCGACGACTTCGAGCGCTGTTTTCAGGGGCTTGGCGGAGAGCAAGTGGTTATGCTTGCGAACTCCTTCCGGCTCGAGAGCTGCATCCGCCGGCAACGCTTATTGGATATCCTACGCGCCGACGCAATCCGGCTTTGAACCGCCACGAGTTGAATGCGGTTAAATCCCTGTTTGTTAAAACGGTCTGCGACCCAAATATCAACAGCCGGGCTGCCGACACCGTTTTGTAGTCGCTACTTTTTCATGCCTGGAGAGGTCCACCGGATGGCGAAGTAAGTTGCCGGGACCTTCCCGACGTTTCGTACGCCGTGCATCTGGTTGGAGGCGCAAAAGATCAGCGATCCCGGCCCGATCGTTTTCGTTTCGCCATTCGCGAAAGCCTCAACCGTCCCCTCCTTCATGATTACCAGCTCTTCGTCAGGGTGCTGATGAGGCGGGTGCGATGTCGCTCCCGGATTCACGGTCGTCACATGGCACTCCAGTTCGTCCAGCGTTGCGGTCGGTTTCTGGAAGAAATGCCGCACGGCCCCGATGTCCGTCTTCTCGGGAGGAATTGAGTTCCAATCGACGATTGAGGACTGCATGACCGGTGTTTTTTGGCCGGCACCCGCAAACAGGCAGAGAGTCCAGCCAGTTGCGAAGAAAGCCACAACGACATCTCGACGTGTAATCATATTTTCTCCGAATACTGCTCCAAAAATTACTCGCTTCAAAACTGCAAAAGCAGCCACGAATGATACAAATAGTACGATTTTTTGCTGACGCGAAAGGGCGGCGCTTCGCACCCATTCGTGTCATTCGTGGCTGCTTTCAAGAGACCACTAATTTTCATGCGCATGGGTGCTCCGCGGCGCATTATACTTCGACAATTGGGATGTCCCAAATCGCGGGCTTCCGCGTCTGCCCGAAGGATGCATACAACTGGCTGGAGCGCCTGTTTTTCCAATCCCTCGTCAACTGGTGATATAGGGCCAGCGTTGGGGGCGAGACAGCATACTGTTGGCCCCGTCGTCATTCTTGAACCGCTCTTTGAGCGGATCCCAGAACAGCCTCCTCTTCAATTTCATGGCGAGGTGATGAACCAGGCAAGTCGTGCAAGCCCTGTGCCCGACCTCTATCGGCGCGATGGGTTGTTGCCGCGACCGCACACAGTCGAGCCAATTGCCGTGATGATCCTTGCTTTCATACAGATGGATTTCATCAGGCCCGATGATCGAGGTAATGATTTTAGGATCGCTGGCGGACAGCGCCTGCGCATCTTCCAGCTTTGCTACCGGGTCGCTTTCGGTCACGGCCTCATTGCCGCGCGAGACGAACACCCAGCCTTTGGATCCTTCGAATTTGATGCCGTTAGGGAACTCGTCACTGATGATCATGCGCACGCCATCGGCGTACAAGCCTTCGGTTCTGAACTTGCCGTGTACGTCCCACAACCCGCTCGCCGGAAATTCGGACGCGCCGGAAACCTCAACCGGCCCCGTGTATTCTGCTCCCATCGCCCAGTGCGCGCTGTCTATGTGGTGAGCGCCCCAACCTGTGATCATCCCGGCCCCGAACTGCTCACAGCGCAGCCAGCCCGGGCGGTCGTAACTGTCTTGCGGGTGGACACGCTTCTCGGTGTAGTACACGTAAGGGGTGGAGCCCAACCACATCTCGTAATTCAGATTGCGGGGAACGGGCATCTCCGGCTCCACCTCGCCTGACGGGTCCACCGGCAGGCCCACATACACCGTCTTCAACTGGCCGATGCGCCCGTTGCGGACTAGTTCTGCGGCGTAGCGGAACTGCGGCGAGGAGCGCTGCTGGCTGCCAATCTGCAGAATGCGTCCCGTGCGCTGGACCGCATTGCTCAGTGCCCTGCCTTCGGCAATGGTCAGGGAAGCCGGTTTTTGCAGATACACGTCTTTACCGGCTTCCACCGCATGAATGCCGATGAGCGCATGCCAGTGGTCCGGAGTGCTGATCAGTACGGCGTCGATGTCCCTGTTTTTGAGGAGTTCACGGTAATCATCGTAGCCGGTGACGCCAGTGTAAGTCTTCCCGATCTTCTTGCTGTAGTACTCATTCACCAGTTTCTTTGCGTCTTCCACTCTCCTGCGATCAAGATCGCAGACCGCAGTAATCTGGGCGTTGTCGTACTTCCATACGCCCGGCATATCGTGTCCGCGCGAGATGCGGCCCGTCCCGATGGCCCCGATGTTGATCCGGCTACTGGGAGCGTTCTTTCCGAACACGGAGGCCGGAACCATGGTAGGAAAGCCGTGAACGACAACGGCAGAGGTAACGGTCCCTTTGACTGCCGTTTCGATGAACCGGCGACGCGGCATTGCGTTTCTGAGATTGTTTGTCATAGCGCCATCCCTGCGATTCGGGTGACAGGCTACTCAACCCCCGAACTCACGAGTGCAGAGCCCATCATCGCATGTGGAGTTCGGGGGTTGAGTAGCCTGTCACCTACCTGTGAGATTCAGTTTTTGCGCCTGCTTCTGGGCTTTCAGTACCAACTCAGTTGCAAGGAAACAGTGCGCCTGCGACATTGCCGTTTCAGTCCGGTTGAGGATGTCCGAGACCAATTGCTCGCCGTAGGGCAGCGCCTGGTTGCTGCCATCCATGTATCGAGTTTCTTTCTGATCTGCCATGAACAAGTGGCTGCTGCCGGGTTTTCCCGCAATATCGATGTTTTTGCGGACTTCGATAAAACCGTCGGTGCCGAGAATTGTCAACCGTCCGTCCCCCCAGGTTGCCAGGCCATCCGGTGTGAACCAGTCCAGGCGAATATAGCCCGTCCCGCCGTCGCCGCGCAGCACCATATCCCCGAAATCCTCAAACGCGGGATATTGCGGGTGGTGAACATTGCCGATCTGTGCGAAAACCACCTCAGCCCGAGTCGAGCCGGTGAAGAACAAGAACTGATCGGCTTGATGGGAACCGATGTCGCAAAGGATGCCGCCGTACCTCTGACGCTCGAAGAACCAGGGAGGCCTTTGACTCGGGTTCATCCGGTGCGGCCCCAACCCGACGGTTTGAATGACCCGGCCGATTGCCCCTGCTTTTACCAACTTCCCGGCTTTGACGGTCGCGCCGTTTTCAAAGCGCTCGCTATACATGATCGAGTAGATACGGCGCGTTTGCGCCTGAACACGGCGCACCTCGGCGAGTTGTTCGAGGGTGGTAATGCCCGGTTTGTCCGCCATGTAGTCCTTGCCATGCTGCATTACCATGATACCCAGAGGCGCGCGCTCCTCAGGGATGGACGCGCTCACCACGAGCTGCAGCGCGCGATCCTCGAGGATCTCCTGCTCGCTGCCCGCGAGCCTCACCTGGGGGTACCGTTTGCTGAAGGCGGCGGCCAGATCCGGCTCTTTTGCATAGAACGAAACCAACCCACCGCCGCCCCGCAGCACGGCTCCGATCTGGCTGTGGATGTGGTCGTGGTTGATTCCAATGACCGCAAACTTGATTTTGGGCGAAGTCTGCGGCTGCGCCTGTGCACGCACTCGACTTTCCACAGGATGCCCGCCATACGCACCGTCACCTAAGCTGAAAGCTTTGCGGGGAAAAGCAGGGTATACAGCTGCCGAGCTGGCGATCGCCTTGATAAAGCCGCGCCGATTCGTTTTTGCCGCTTTCATGGTTCCATTCCGATCAAGGGTGAAAACAACCGCAGTTCTTTATGTGCTCACGGCCAGCACCGCCACGCATCGCATGGCCGAACGCATCGCTTGGCAGTCGGCAGCATGACAGGCTGGTCTTCCCTACGAATTGACTCCGGAAGCGAGATACCCTCCGTCGACTGCAATGCACTGGCCCGTCAGAAAGCTGGCGCCATCGGATGCCAGCAGTACTGCCACGCCCACCAGTTCTTCCGGATTGCCGAAGCGCTTCATCGGCGTGCGCATCAGGATTTCCTGCCCGCGCGCGGTGTCGAGAATGAACTCCCTGTTCAGCTCAGACGGGAATACACCCGGGGCTATGGCGTTGACGGAAATGCCGTCGCGCGCCCATTCGCAGGCGAGGCTGCGCGTGAGGGAGACGAGCGCAGCCTTGGCCGCGCAGTACGCGGCGACTTCGTGGAACGCCAGGAAAGAACCGAGCGATGCGATGTTGATGATGCGTCCCCGGCCACTATCCCGAAGCGGCCCGTAAGACGACTGACAGGCGCGCAGCACGCCGGTCAGGTTAAGGTCGATCAGCGAAGACCACTTTTTCTTCATCCACGGTTGCCGTCGGCTTCTTGAAGGTGCTTCCGGCGGCGTTCACCAGAATATCTACGCGTCCCAGACGGGTCAGAACGATTTCACACAGGGCATCAAGCGACTGCCGGTCGGTCACATCCGCCGTATGGCGGATGGTGCGCACGCCGGCAGCCTCAATATCCCGGCACACATCTGCGATGCGTTCTGGCCGGCGGCCGGTGGGAACCACGTCGGCGCCATGTTGTGCCAAGCCCATGGCAAGCGCGCGACCGATCCCGGAGGTGCTGCCTAGCACGACAGCTACATGATGGGTTAAATCCAGGCAGTTTTTCATATCTTCAGGGAATTTCTATCGGTCGGCAGTCGTTCGGATCGGCCCAGCGATCATTTGGAATAATAGGCGTCCACCCGGGTCGCCCCGGGTCTTGATCATAAGGGTAGCTCCCCAGGCGCTGGTAGAGTTCGCCGTACTCCCGCAGCTTGTCGCGATCGAGCCTCACTCCGAGGCCCGGCTTCTCGGGCACCCGGATGGCGCCCTCTTCGAAGCGCATCGGACCACCCTCAATGATGTCATCTGTCAAATGATGATAATGGGCGTCCGCGGCAAATGAAAGATTCGGAATAACAGCGCCGAGATGCAGCATCGTAGCCAGCTGGATCCCGAGTTCGCCGGAGGAATGCACCGCAACACCGAGCTGAAATGTCTCGCAGACCCCGGCAGCTTTCACGCAGGCGCGGATGCCGCCCCAGAAGGTAGTGTCGAGCAGGACCACGTCCACTGCCGGCTGCATGATGTTGGCGGCGAGTTGCTCGAAGTTGACCACCACGGTATTGGTGGCGAGTGGGACCCGCACCATCTGGCGGGTTCGCCGCATGCCGTTCAAACCGAAAACAGGATCTTCCAGGTAGTCGTTGCGAAAACCCTCGATGGCTTGGCCGAAGCGGATCGCCTGTTCGGTGGACCAAACCCCATTCGGATCGAATCGCAACGAATCGCCAGGGAAAGCAGCGGACAGCGCGCGATAGGCTTCCAGTTCATAATCCGGGTGAAAGACGCCCCCTTTGAGTTTATGGGTCCGGAAGCCATAGCGCCGCTTCAGCCCGGCAGCGTATTCCACCAGTTGGTCGATGGTGCGTACCTCGCCGGCTCCCGTCCGGGGATTCGGATAACGGAAGAAGCAATATGCGGCGAACGGCACCCGGTCGCGCAGGCGTCCGCCGAGAAGGTCGCACACGGGCACACCCCAAGCCTGCCCCAGGATATCGAGACAGGCGAACTCCAGTGCCGCCAGAATCTGTATGCGGTTGTTGTAGAGCGAGGCAGTCGGATTGGCAATGAGGAAGCGCATTTCCTCAATACGCGCCGGGTCGTGGCCCACCAGATACGATTTAAGATTGTGGAATGCCGCTACGGCAGATTCGCCGCCTCCGCCCATCTCTCCCAGTCCGATCAGGCCATTGTCTGTTTCCAGTTCGACGATAGTGCGAACAAAGCGGCCCCAGTGGCAGCCATTCGCGTGCCTGAGCGCGGCCTCCAAAGGCACGGAAACGGTCGTAGCCCGCAGATCACGGATTTTCATAATTAGTTTTATGCCACAACAATATCGGATAAATAAACAGATAAATGTACCGGGCAAGATCCGGCCTAATCCTCGAATTCCCCTTGTATCCCTCCTTGCAGTCTCTTATAAAGACCGTAGATTGATGACGGCGTACTCTCCCGGCGATTTTAAGGGCGCGCGCAAAGGCGAGTCGGCATTCGGGTGGGAACGCGTTTGAACTCACAGCCGTACAGGGAACACATTCATGCTCAAGATCCGAGGACTCAGATGGTGGATGATCGGGCTGATCATGCTGGGATCGATCATCAACTACCTGACACGCAGCACGCTTGCGGTTGCCGCGCCTACCATGCTGGAGGACCTGCACATTACGACGCGGCAATACTCGTGGATCGTCGGAGCATTCCAGATCGCCATCATGGCGCAGCCGATCTGCGGCTACGTCCTGGACGTGCTCGGCCTCAAGCTCGGTTTCGCCATCTTCGCCGTCGCATGGTCGCTGGTGAACATGGCGCATGGGCTGGCCCATTCCTGGCAGGCATTAGCCTGGCTCCGGGGCCTCCTGGGGTTCAGCGAGGGCTCGGCCAATCCGGCGGGCATGAAGGCGACCGCCGAGTGGTTTCCTGCCAAGGAGCGGGGAATCGCCGGCGGCATCTTCAACATAGGAGCCTCCGTTGGCTCCATGGTCGCTCCTCCGCTTGTGGTATGGGCCATCCTGAGCTACAACTGGCAGACGGCGTTCGTGATCACGGGCGCGCTGGGCTTGGTTTGGGTGGCGCTGTGGCTGTTGTTCTACCAATCGCCCGACAAGCACTCCGCGCTTTCGGATGAGGAGAGGGATTACATTTCCTCGGGACAGGAGAAGTTCCTGCGGAGCGACGGGGTTCGCCCGTCGATCGTGAAGATCCTCCGGCAGCGCAATTTCTGGGGAATCGCCCTGCCGCGTTTTCTCGCCGATCCGACCTGGGGCACTCTCACTTTCTGGCTGCCGCTGTACCTGAGCAGCGTCCGTCATATGGATCTGAAGCAGATTGCGCTGTTTGCCTGGATGCCATTCCTTGCTGCGGATTTCGGCTGCATGTCTGGCGGTTTGGTCAGCCATGGCGCTTCAGAAATACGGCAACGTCAGCCTGATCAACGCTCGCCGCTGTGCCTTCACCTTGGGCGCCTGCCTGATGCTGGGGGTGGGGTTTGTCGGCTTTGTCGAGAGCCCTTATACCGCGATCGCTCTCCTCAGCCTTGCCGGTTTTGCGCATCAGACTCTGTCGGTGACGGTGATCACGATGGCGTCCGATCTGTTCAAGAAAAATGAGGTTGCAACGGTTGCCGGAATGGCCGGCACGTTCGGCAATGCGGGGCTGCTCATCTTTTCCCTGTTGATTGGGGCTCTGGTTTCCACGATCGGCTATACGCCGTTCTTCGTCTGCCTCGGCGTACTTGACCTCATTGGCGCTGCCGTGCTTTGGACACTGGTTCGCGAGCGCCGCGTCGAGAGCGAGGCGCCGGTTCTGCAGGCGAGCCGGAACTGAGATCTGCATCCATTGCTTTGTTCCCGCATCAAGTTGGATCTGCAAACGCCGGAGGCGACTTCGAAAATCCGCCATCCTGATTCGGTCAGCGTAAACCACCCCTGGTGGTGAGATGCGACAACGCTGCGCTGTTTTCAGGAGAGAGAAGAGAGTATCTGCGCTGCGATGCCGGCAGGTTGCAGGCCATGTTTTTCCAGAAGCTCGTCTGCCAGTCCCGATTCGCCAAACTTGTCCTGAACGCCCAGCCTCAACAGGCGTGGAACGCCTGTCTGCGCTGAGGTGCATTCGGCGATCGCGCCGCCCAACCCGCCGATCACGCTGTGCTCCTCAACGCTCACCATCAGCGTTGCGCCCTCTATTGCGCTCAGAACTGCCGGTGAGTCGAGGGGCTTGATGGTTGAAACGTTGATCACTCTTGCTTCGACATGTCGTTGTGCGAGCAGTTCGGCAGCCTCGAGGGATTTCCAGACCATGGCTCCGGTGGAAAAGATGACCACATCGCTCCCTTCCCGCAAAACGGTAATTTTCCCAATTTGAACCTTATGCCCGTCACTGTGTACCCGGGGCACCGGATATCGTCCCACGCGCATGTATACAGGCCCCGGCCAATCGGCGGCTGCGAGGGTCATCTGAGTCGTTTCGATGTCATCCGCGGGCGAGAGCACCGTCATATTCGGCAAGACACGCATCAAGGCGATATCTTCCAGCGATTGATGGCTGGCGCCATCGGGACCCTGCGTCAACCCGGCGCTCGATCCCACCAGCTTGACCGGCAGGGAAGGGTAGGCGATCTGCGTACGGATGGGAATGTAGCAGACGCCGGTGATGAAAATGGCAAAGCTGTTGCAGAATGGAATCAGCCCGCTGGCAGCCATCCCTGCGGCGGTGCTGACCATGTCGGATTCCGAGATCCCCATATCGAAGAAACGCTCCGGGAATTTGTCTCGAAAGAGCACCGTCCGGGTGGACTTGTAGAGGTCGGCATCGAGCACGACCACATCGGAGCGCTCCACACCGAGCTGCAACAATGCATCTCCATACGCGAAGCGGGTTTCAGAAAGCTGTGGCATTCACTCCCTCCAATTGCCGCAAGTGCGTTTCCAGCTCCTGCACGGCTTTTTCATACTGTCCATCAGAAATGGGCGCGTTGTGAAATCCCGCCTCGCCTTCGAAGAAAGAAACACCCCTTCCTTTTACCGTGTTGCAGATGATCGCTGCAGGCCGGCTCTGCTGGCTGCAGGCCCAATCAAGGGCGTCGCAGATTGCCCGCATGTTGTGCCCATCGATCTCCTGCACGGCCCATCCAAAACTCTCCCAGCGCAGTGCCAGCGGATCCATGCTCTTAGAACTGTCGGTGGCATCCATGGCTTTGAGCCGGTTGCGATCGATGAGGGCGGTCACATTGACAAGTCCCCTCCTGGGCGTCGTCATCGCGGCCTCCCAGATCTGTCCCTCCTGCAGCTCGCCATCTCCGATCGCGCAGAATACCCGGTAGCTAAGGCCTTTGACACGGGCGGCTAAGGCCATTCCGTTGGCATAAGACAGACCTTCGCCCAGCGCACCGGTGCACCCTTCCAATCCCGGGGTAAGATGCATGGCCGGGTGGCCCTGCAGTCTGCTGCCCAGCTTCTTCAATGTAAACAACTCGGCAACATCAAAGACCCCGAGCATCGCCAGAGCAGCATACTGGATGGGGACAGAATGCCCTTTGCTCATGATCAAACGGTCGCGCTCCGGCCATTTCGGATTTTTGGGGTCGAAGCGCATCCTGTAGAAGTACAGGGCGGTAATGATATCGGCAGCAGATAACGACCCGCCGAAATGGTGCGCCTTGCCGGTGCCCATCATCCTGACCACCAGCAATCGGATTTCGGCTGCGATCCGGCACAACCGATTAATGGTTTCCTGATCCGCCATTAGCCTCTCCAGAAATAAAGAATAAGTGCCCGGCCGTTTTGTCAGACGGCAGTCCAGCCGCCATCAATCACCAGGGTATGCCCAGTAACCATATCGGATGCAGGGCTGGCCAGAAACACCGCCGCTCCGAGAACATCCTCGACCTCGGCCACGCGACCCAGCGGGATGCGGCTGAGCACCTCCTTGCGGACCTTTTCGTCCTCCAGGAGGGCGGCAACAAAGGGAGTGTTGACAAAGGTCGGAGCGAGGGCATTCACGTTGATCTTGTGCTTTGCCCATTCGAACGCCAGCGTCCGGGTCATGTTGATCACTCCTGCTTTGGCCGAGCAATAGGCGACCCTTTCGCTGTATCCGACCAATCCCACCTGGGATGCCATGTTGATGATCTTGCCCCCTCGGGCGCGCGCGATCATATGTTTCCCCACTGCCTGCGTACAGAAGAAAACCCCTTTCAGATCCGTATCCAGCACCGGATCCCAATCCGACTCGGAGACGTCGACCGCCCACTTGCGGATGTTCATCCCGGCATTGTTCATGAGGATGTCGATGTGGTCCCATTCTTCCAAGACCCGCCGGACCATCACCTGGATCGAATCTACCTGCGTCACGTCCAGTGGCAGAACCATCCCGCGCTTCCCAAGCGCCCGGACTTGCGAAGCGGTCTGTTGCGCAGCGTCCTCCTTGCCGGGCAGTTCGGTCATCACCACATCCGCGCCCGCATGCGCCATGGCGATCGCGATGGCTCGGCCCATCCCGCTACCCGCCCCGGTCACAACTGCAATTCGACCATCAATGCGAAACGTCGGTATATTCATCATTTACTCCGTCCCGATTGCACTTTCGCCCGGGCCCGGGTTATCGCCAGGTCTTCCATAATGTTGATGATTGCTCCACCCCATAAAGACACATAGCAGCCGGTGGCCGCAACGAAAAAATGGATTCGGATGCGCACGGATTTGCACGGAACGTCACGAGTGCGCAAGGAAATGGTCGCCCCCCGCCGTGAACTACGATGTGAGCTCAGACGGCGAAAACTTTATGTTCGTGGGATGCCTCACCGAACCGTTTGCTACTCCGCAGGTGAAGCTCATTCTGAATTGGTTCGAGGAATTGAGAAAGGAGATTTCCCCTAAAAAGTAAAAAGCTCCGCTGTCCTTTCACGACTGTAGCAGTACGAAGTCGCAACAGCAGCGATTTCAATCACCACGAAGTTTTTGACAGAGAAAGGTCTCCAACCGGACCTGCGACCCGGCCGCGGGGATATTTCAGCAGACTTTCGAGCCCCGCCCATGCTATTCTCGGCACCGCTCTAAAGTGCGAATTCTATTATTCGCTGACCGAGCTATCCGGCCATTCATGACTCTAACTCCCGGAACCCGTCTTGGCCCGTACGAAGTGCTCGCGCCGCTGGGGAGCGGTGCCATGGGCGAGGTGTACCATGCCCGCGACCTGCGGCTCGGGCGCGGCGTGGCTTTGAAAGTTCTTCCCACCATCTTCTCGATCAATCCCGACCGGCTGCAGCGCTTCGAACAGGAGGCGCGCGCTACCTCGATGCTCAACCATCCGAACATCGTGGCGGTCTACAACGTCGGCAAAGTCGGCGAGCACTCCTATATCGTCAGCGAGCTGCTGGAAGGGGAGACGCTGCGTGCGTGCCTTCGGCGTGGGACGATCCCGGTTCGCACGGCCGTCGAATACGCGATCCAGATCGCCAGCGGTCTCGCGGCGGCCCACGCGAAGGGGATCGTGCATCGTGACCTGAAGCCCGAGAATATCTTCGTCACCAGAGAGGGAGCAGTCAAGATCCTCGACTTCGGCATCGCCAAGGTGACGGCGCCGGATCTGGACCAGATGGCGTTGGATTCGGCCTCGGCGGGGGATGTGGGCGTGCCCACACTTCCCGGCACGGTCCTCGGATCGCCGGGATACATGGCGCCCGAGCAGGTGCGCGGCCAGGCGGTGGGTCATCGGGCCGACATCTTCGCGCTCGGCACGATTCTCTTCGAGATGCTGTCGGGCCGCCGCGCGTTCGACAGCGGCTCCGCCATCGAGACGATGAATGCGGTCGTGAAGGAGGAGACGCCCGATCCCTCCGCCTCGAACGCCTCTGTTCCCCCGGACCTGGATCGCATTGTCCGGCACTGTCTTGAAAAGGACCCGGAGCGGCGTTTTCAATCCGCCGCCGACGTTGGATTTCACTTGCAGGGCCTCTCGGCGTGGTCGGGGACGTCCGCGAGACCCGCGGTGGCGGCCCCCGCGCGCGCTCGTCTGCGCATGCGCCTCTTGCCGGCAGCCGGTGTGCTTGCGTTGCTGGCGGCTGTGGCCTTGGTCGTTGTCTCCTGGCCGCACGGGCGCGAAGACGCATCCGTTCTCCGCTACACCATCTCCGCGCCGGAGGGGACGACGTTCCCGTCGTTTCCGTCATTTCTGGCGTTGTCTCCCGACGGCAAGCACGTGGCCTTCGTGGCCGCGTCGGCCGACGGCAAGCGTCAGCTCTGGATTCGCGAGCTGTCCGCGCTTTCCGCGCGCGCGCTTCCCGGCACCGACGGCGTCGATCAACCGTTCTGGTCGCCCGACAGCCGGTTTGTCGCGTTCTTCGCCGAAGGCAAGCTACGCAAGATCGATATCACCGGCGGACGGCCGCAGACGATCTGCGACGCGCCGCCGGCAAGGAGCGGGACGTGGAACATGGATGGCATTATCGTGTTCACGCCCGGCGCCGGCGCCGGCCTGCACATGGTTTCCGCGACCGGCGGCGTGCCGACGCCGCTGACGACGCTGGACCGGACGAGAGCGGAGAGCGATCACCTGTGGCCATACTTCCTCCCCGACGGCCGGCGGTTTGTCTATCTCGTGCGGAGCGCCGATCCCAGGAATACGGCTCTGTACCTCGGCTCGCTCGACGGCAAGACGCGGGACTTTTTGGCCAGCGTGGATTCGAACGCGGTATTCAGCCCGCCCGGCTACCTGATCTACCAGCGCGAAGGGACGTTGATGGCCAGGCCCTTCGACGCCTCGCGCGGTCGGTTCACGGGCCAGGAATTCTCGCTTGGCGCCTTGGTGGGCTACAACAGCGCCAACGGGCGCGGCGCCTTCGCGGTCTCAGGGACCGGCGCGCTGGTGTATCGGGAGGGGACGGCCGATCCCTCCAGCGAAGCGGTCTGGCTTGATCGCGCCGGGAAACGGCTGGGATCGCTCGGGCTGTCTGACGTGGGCGCCGACGCCTGGCTGTCGGCGGACGGCACGATCGTGGCGTTTTCGCGGGCCGATCGCCGCACCGCGACCAGCATCTGGTTCTCCAGCGTCGCACACGGCACACTGTCCAGGTTCACCTTCGGTCCGGGGATGGATCTCCTGCCGGTCTGGTCCGGCGACGGCAGACATATCGTGTTCGCGTCGAACCGCGGCGGTGCGTTCGATCTCTATCGGAAGGAGGCGAGCGGGTCCGGCGAAGAGGAGATCCTGCTGAAGTCGAACATCGACAAGTATCCTTCGGACTGGTCCCGCGACGGCCGTTTCCTCTTGTACTACAGCCCCGGAACCCAGGGGGACTTCGATCTCTGGATCCTGCCTCTGACCGGCGAACGGAAACCGATCCCGTTCATGCAGACGAGATTCGACGAGCGCAACGGCCGCTTCTCGCCCAGCGGGCGCTGGATCGCGTACGTCTCGAACGAGTCGGGGAGCTACGAAGTCTACGTCGTCCCGTTCCCGTCCGGCAGCGGCGGCAAGTGGCAGATCTCGACCACCGGCGGCTTCCAGCCGCGATGGCGCGCCGATGAGAAGGAGCTGTTCTATCTGGCCGGCGACGGACGCGTCATGGCCGCGTCCGTCCGCGTTGATGGGCGCTTCGAAAATGGCGAAGCCCGCGCGCTTTTCCAGACGAGACTCGATCCCTCGATCCTCGTCAACGATCGCAACTACGAGGTCACGGCCGACGGCGAGCGCTTCCTCGTCACCACGCCGACCGGCACCTTGGTGCCCATCACGGTGGTCATCAACTGGGCCGCGGGGCTTCGATAGTCCACTCATTTTCCTGAATTGTCGATCCCTCCTTGACTATAACCGTAAAACCGGTTATATAGATGTAATCCCGAGAGGTAATCCATGAAAGAGACTGCCTCGTTTTTCAAGGTCCTGGCCGATGAAGCCAGGCTCAAGATGCTCTGGCTCCTGTTCAATCACAGGGAGCTCTGCGTCTGCGACTTCATCGAAGTGCTCGCGATCACCCAATCGAAGGCATCCCGGCACCTGCGGATCCTCTACCGGGCCGGGCTGGTCACGGACCGGCGCGAAGGGTTATGGGTTTACTATGCGCTCCGTCCGCTGCAGGACGGTCTGGCGAAGGATCACCTGGATAAGCTGCGCTCACATCTGGCGCACCGTCCCGACGCCGCACGGTTGCTCAAGAGACTATCCGCGTGGCTGCGCCGCAAGGGCGGAGAGACGCGCTGCGTCGGGAAACCTGCTTCCAGACCGGCGCAGATTATCAACGTGGCGGCGCCTTCGAGCGCGCTGCCTGGAGGACGGCAATAATGAACAAATCCCAGACTGCAGCCGGCGGCGTCGCCAGCCGGCTTTCCCTTCTCGACCGCTACCTGACCGTGTGGATCTTCCTCGCCATGGCGATCGGCGTGGGCGCGGGTTACCTGTTGCCGGGGATCGTTCCGTTCCTCAACCGGTTCAGTGTCGGCACGACCTCCATTCCAATCGCCATCGGCCTCATCCTGATGATGTACCCGCCGCTGGCCAAGGTCCGGTATGAGGAGATGGGGCCGGTTTTCCGCAACCTCAAGGTGTTGGGCCTCTCCCTGGTGCAAAACTGGGTGGTCGGTCCTCTGCTCATGTTCGGGCTCGCGGTTCTCTTTCTGCGCGACAAGCCGGAGTACATGGTCGGGCTGATCATGATCGGCCTGGCGCGCTGCATCGCCATGGTCATCGTCTGGAACGACCTGGCCAAGGGCGACACGGAATATTGCGCCGGCCTGGTCGCGTTCAATTCCATTTTCCAGGTGCTGTTCTTCTCGGTTTACGCCTATGTCTTCATCACGGTCCTGCCGACCTGGTTCGGGCTCGAAGGTGTGACGGTCCATATCACCATCGGGGAGATCGCGAAGAGCGTCTTTATCTACCTGGGCATCCCGTTCCTTGCCGGCGTCATCACGCGATTTTCGCTGATCGCCCTCAAGAGCAAGGAGTGGTACCACGCGAAATTCATCCCGAAGATCAGCCCGATCACGCTGATCGCCCTGCTGTTCACCATCGTCGTCATGTTCTCGCTCAAGGGCGAGTACATCGTGCAGCTGCCGTTTGACGTCGTGCGGATCGCCATCCCGCTCCTCATTTACTTCGTGCTGATGTTCTTCATTTCCTTCTTCATGAGCAAGAAGGTGGGCGCGACCTACGGGCAGGCCACGACGCTCTCCTTCACCGCCGCTTCGAACAACTTCGAGCTGGCGATCGCGGTGGCCATCGCGACTTTCGGCATCAACCACGGCGGCGCCTTTGCCGCGGTGATCGGCCCGCTCGTCGAAGTGCCGGTCATGATCGGGCTGGTGAATGTCGCGCTGTGGCTCGGGCGCAAGTATTACGCAGGAGAGAGCGCGATGAGGGGAGTGCCGGCCCGATCGCACGTCGCAGGCAGCTAAAATGGCGGACGAGAGGGACATTCCGATGCAGGTTGAGGTTCTGGTGTTTGAAGGCTGTCCTCATGCCGGCGCGGCGATCGCACTCGTCAGGGAAGTTGCCGCCCGTCTCGCTCCCGGTGCATCCGTGGACCGGGTCGAGATCGACACGCCGGAGAAGGCGGCTACGCTGGGCTTTCTCGGGTCCCCCTCGGTGCGTGTCAACGGCGAGGACCTCGAGCGGAGGAGCACCAGCCGGGGCGCCTTGTGCTGCCGGACCTATTCGGGCGAGGGAGTGCCGCCCGAGTGGATGGTCGAGGCGGCGATTCTCCGGGCGTTGAAACCCGGAGGGCATCCTGTTTCTCTGCGTGGCCAACTCGGCGCGCAGCCAGATGGCGGAAGGGATCGCGCGTTCTCTTGCGCCTGCCCATATCCGGATATGGTCTGCCGGTTCCCGCCCGACGCGTGTCCGTCCCGAGGCGATTGCCGTCCTGCGGCGAGATCGGCATCGACATTTCGGGACACCGGGCCAAGGCAGTCTCCGAGATCCCGGGGATCGGGATCGATACGGTCATCACGCTGTGCGACGAGGAGGAGTGCCCGATTTTTGCCGGGAATGCGAGGCGCCTTCACTGGGGCCTTCCCGATCCGGGCGCCGTCCAGGGATCGGAAGAGGAGCGCATTCGCGCGTTCCGGCGCACGCGCGATGAACTGCGCCGCCGCATCGGGGCTATCTTTACCGACGGCGAGCATGCAGGTGATCCGTCATAGTCTTGCGTTACGCAGGAACTGCAAGTATCACATGTCCTTTAAAAACTCCTTTCTCACGGACTCGTGGGCCACAAATTTGTGAACTTTTGCCCTTCAACAGCGTCCAATGAGTAGCACCTTTCCCATGAGGTCCATCATGAAAAGCCGCCGAACTCTACTTCTCCTCCTGTGCATAGCTGTGCCCGGCTGGTCTTTGTATTCGCAGGAAACGAGCCCCGTGGTGGAAACCGTTAAACCGCAGGATCTCAAACGAACGGCCTACCGGCTGCACATCACCGTCGACCGGCTCGCCAATGCGCGCACATCGTTAAAGGAAGCGACCGACCTGGCATTGCATGCCGATTTGGAGACGCTGAACGATTATGGCTCGTACGGCTCGCTCGCCGGGATGTGGATACAGATCGACCGCAAAGGAGCACGCGCAATGATCGGCTCGATGATCCTGGACATTTCGAGCCACGCGCAGGCGGCTGAAGACCTGGATTCGTATCGTAACTATACGAGCCGCGCGCAGCAATTGTTGGGCTCGCTCAACGAACTAGATCCGGAGCACGCGCTGCAGATCGTACAACTCTGGCCGCCCCCGTCGGCAAAATTCGGGGCCGCGGGAGAGCAGGCTCTGGCTCAACTGCAGAGCAATTTGTATAACCAGCTTATGAGCCAGAGCGCATACTCGAGTCCGGATATGATCTATGAACAACTTCAGCAATCGCCAAAGGCGGCAAGCCTTCCGCTTGCACTCCGGACCCAGGTAGCCCAGGGCCTGATCAATTCGAATCAGAAGGAAAAGGCTAAGGCGCTGCTGGATCAGGCGATCGTAGAAATGAGCAATCGGCTGTCGGTGAATGGCCGGAAATATGACTACGAGAATTTCCTGAACGGCCTGGCTCGAGTCTATCCGGATCGGATGATCGACGCCTTCAGTGCCTATCAGGAGACGCTCGCCAGCCAGAGTACCGACGCCAGTCCGGGATTGGTCATGCAATCCGGCGATCAGCGAGTATGGCTCACTCCGGCGGAGAGTACGGCGCTGAACGTCGTACGAAACCTTTATAATCGACCGGAACTCACTTGGACGCTCCTGAATTCCGTGCCCGGGCTCAGAGCCAAGATCGACCAGTTGGGCGGACTGGACAACGTCCTCAGCCCCGATGGCGGCGGACTCTCTGCGGGTCCGCAGGTGCGCTCCTATCCGGCGACCGCGTCCGAAATGGCGCGCGGCACGTTACCTATGCCCGTCCGCACCGCCGATCTTTCGCAGACCGCGCAGGCTCCGAATCCCAGCCAGCTGTTTCAAAGCCTGCGAGGAAAGGCGGAAGGCAACCCGGAAATGGTGCGCCGGAAACTCCAGGACACCTATCGGAAGAAGGAGGATTTCGCGAGTCTCATCTCCCTCGCACAAACCGCCAATTATCAGGATCCGGACCTCAGCTCAATCGCCCTCCAGGTTGCGCGCGGCTTGCTGCCGCAGTTCGATGATCTCCATCAGCGCGCCGGCAACTTCAGAAACCTGATGTCGACCGTGCGTTCCTGCGAGGGCGAGGTCGATCCGGGCCTGCTGAAGCAGGGCATGAGCCTGGTGAATGATTTGAGGGCAGAGGAGGAGAACAACGCACAGACGAATCCTCCGGGCCCTAACGCCAGGATCTATCGCCAATCCGACGATTTGGAGATCGCGCTGATTGGGCAGACGGCCGTGGAGGATTTCAGCGCGGCGCTTCGCTACGTGCGCGCCTTGGAAAACGACGGCCTCAAAATCCGCGCGTTGGTGCAGATTACCCAAACCCTCATGTCAAACTACTGAGGAACCGGAACCACGAAACACAGTAATAAGCTGCATTTTATTTCGGCTGCTTCCGGCCGGAAAAATTCGGCCGGAGGCGGATGCTGAGTGCAAAGGTGCCGAGAGTCGCCACAAGAAAAATCGACCAGGCGACAAGCAAGGCGGGTTCACTCCAAAAAGCAGGCTTGTTACACAACAGTCGATGCACCGCGAGCCCGAATCCGCCATTCGAGTATTGCCCGATTTGGAAAGTCGCGAGAGCGCCGTTTGGCTTGTGGGCGATCAATCCGGTGTAATAGGGTATCAAAACAAGATGAGTGGCGTATAAATCGAGCAGGGCAAAACACCCGGTCAGGAACGGGAGGATCAGGGGGTGCAGGCCTGCGGGAAGAACGGCCATGATCCCGGCAGTTGTCAATAGGAGCTCGGCAATGATCAGGCAATAGATATACCACCCGCCCGTGCTTGAGCCGCCGCCGGCGGCATATGTGATCAGAACGTGGTATGCCAGGCCGAGAGCGAAGCTCAGATAGAAACAGACAGGAATCAGAACCGATGATTCATCGATGGCAATGGGGGCAGCCGCGCGAGTCTTCCTGAAGCACCGCCATACAAAAATCAGAAATCCGGCCACTGCGATCAGCGCCAGGTAGCGGAAGCAATGGTACATCCACGATCGCAGTTGGAGGAAACTCCAGTTGCCGAAGTAGATATGCGAAAAAAAGAATCCGTCGACGGCGACACGCCAATCCACACGGAAAATCTGGAGCAGAAGGGCCGGCAACGACATGTTTTTGAGGTCAACATCCTGCTGCAGACCCGACCAGGAGCCGGTCAACATGCGAGACCGAACGTACCACCATCCTGCCAGGACGAGTGCCATTCCTGCGACCAGGCATCCATGCAGAAGGATGCGGCGACGCTGCCGCGGCCTGCTCCGATAGAGCCATAGGAATAGAAGCGCGGTGGTCGGGATCGCGGTAAGGAAATATGCTTTCGTCAGGAGGCCAAGACTGAGGGTGAGGCCGTAGGCGATGCTCCACTCCGTTCGGCCGGGTTCGTCAAACATTCGGATGGCCAGCAACATCAGCATGGAAAAAAGGGCGGTGGCCAGGCTGTCGTTGGCCACGCGGCTGAGTTCCATGACGCATTCCGGCATGGCGGTAATCACGGCAATGACTCCGAATGCAATCCCGCTTTCGTGGAAGGCACGGAGCGCCACAATATAGCCGATCGGAATGATGATAGAGGCTATGAGAAGACTGAGATAGCGTAATGAATAGACTCGTTCCGGCAACGGGGCGCTCTGCAGAAGGTAGAGCGGCCCTTGCAGCAGCCAGTAGTAAAGCGGCGGCTGTTGCGCCTCATAGAGCAGAATTTTAGCCTGGGCCGGCTCGAGTGCCCAGGCCCAGGGAATGGAATTCAACCCGCGGCGGCGACCGGCCTGTTCCTCCGCCGGCAGCTGCCAGTAGTCGTCATGGGTAGCGTGTGGCGCAGCGAAGTCGCGCATTTCCCATGGCAGCGGCAGGAGCTGAAGTGAAGCCTCGATTTCCCGGGATACGCGCGTTTTGGTTCCTATCGGCAACGTTCCCTGGGCCAGCAGGTTCTGCGCGTAGGCGAAGTGCGCCCACTCGTCATATCCTTCCCATATCGGGATGATGCTGGCATAGAAAAATCCGCGTGCAAGGAAACACCCCCAGATGATCATAACGAAAACTAGTTCGCGCCCCCGGTCCAGGGTATTGAATATCATCGTTGACTGCGCCTCAATGGATCCTGCGGTGCTTCCTTCATCGATTTCTTGAATAGACTTCCTGATTGATGCAGTTGGGGAGCCGCTCGCCCTTGAGCCCGGCGATGAGGTTTTCGGCAGCCATGCGAGCCATTTGTCCGCGCGTCTGCCAACTGGCGCTGGCAATGTGCGGGCAGATGACCAGATTGTCCAGCTCGAGCAGCGGGCTGTCAAGCGGCAGCGGTTCGGGGTCGGTTACGTCGAGGCCGGCGGCGAAGATGCGCCGGAACTTGAGCGCTTCGTACAGAGCCTGCTGATCCACGACCTGGCCGCGCGAGGTATTGACCAGGACGGCGCTCGGCTTCATTCTGGCCAGGAAGTCGGTGTTGACCAGATGACGTGTTTCGGCATTTAAGGGAGTGTGCACGGAGATGAAGTCCGATTGATGCAGCAGTGTCTCGAGATCCACCCACACCCCAAGTTCCCCCGGTTTGGAGGCCGCAGGTGCGGGATCGTAATAAATGATACGCATACCGAAGCCCATGGCCCGGCGGGCTACGGCGCGCCCGATGCGTCCGAAACCCAGGATACCCAGGGTCGCGCCGGAGAAGTCGGCGCCCAGCAGGAATGCCGGTCCCCAGGTCTTCCAGCCGCCCGAGCGCGTGGTGTGGTCCCCTTCCACGATGCGACGGCCCGCCGCCAGCAGCAGGGCGAAGGCCATATCGGCGGTTGCGTCCGTGAGGATGCCGGGCGTATTACCCACCGGGATCCCGCGGGCAGTGGCATCAGCCACGACAATATTGTCGAAGCCGACGGCGTGATTGCTGATTACTTTCAACTGCGGTCCGATGCCGTCCATAACCGCGCCGTCGATCCTGTCCGTCAACAGGCAGAGCAGGCCACCCACGCCACGGGCACGGTCAAGCAAAACGTCGCGACTTGGCGGCATTTCGTCCTGCCAAACGTCCGCATCACAAAAGTCCGCGATGAGATTGAGGCCCTGGTCGAGGATGACACGGGAGACAAAAACTCTGGGTTTTGCCATCTTGGCTTCCTTAAGTGATTTTTTCTGTCCTTAGAATACCCTGAAACTGCAAAGGCAGCCACGAATCGCACGAACCATTCGTGTCATTCGTGGCTGCCTTAAGAAGACCATTGATTTTCATGCGCCTGGGTGCGTTCCCGGCGCACAAAGGACTGCGTTGAGGCTTTCAGGTTGCGGATATTCCGCACCGTGTGCTTCCAGTGCGATGGTCACGTAACGAGACGCGGAAAATGTGCTATCTTTGATCGAGGAATCAGATGTTTTGAAGGTCTGCAGGTCTCCTGCCTCCTCCGCCACGTCTGATAAAGCGAAAACTGTCCATTCAGGAAATCCATCGATGACTGACACAAAAATCACATTGCCCGAATCCGAAATTCCCACCCATTTTTACAATATTATGGGGGATCTGCCCGAGCCGCTGGCGCCTCCGCTGCATCCAGGCACAAGGGAGCCGATGGGGCCTGAGCTGCTGGCTCCAATATTCCCGATGGAGTTGATCCGGCAGGAGGTATCCCTGGAGCCGCGGATCGAGATTCCCGGGGAAGTGCGCGACATCTATCGCCTCTATCGGCCAAGCCCGGTATTCCGGGCCCGGGCGCTCGAGGAGTATCTGGATACCCCGGCGCACATCTACTATAAGTCGGAGCACGTGAGTCCCGTGGGCAGCCACAAACTCAATACCGCGCTGATGCAGGCGTACGCCAACAAGAAGGAAGGCGTGAAACGGCTTGCCACCGAGACCGGGGCCGGCCAGTGGGGTTGCGCGCTGGCCTGCGCCTGCAAACTGATGGGCCTCGAATGCATGGTTTATATGGTGAAAGCCAGTTGCGATCAAAAACCGTATCGTCGCATCATGATGAAAACCTATGGCGCCGAGGTCGTTGCCAGCCCGTCGCCGCTGACGAAGATTGGCCGCCGCATCCGTGCTGAAAGCCCGGATTCGCCGGGGAGCCTTGGGGTTGCCATTTCGGAGGCGATTGAGGATGCCGCTCACCGCGACGACAGCAAGTATGCTCTCGGGAGCGTTTTGAACCATGTGCTTTTGCATCAGACCGTCATAGGCCAGGAAGCGCTGAAGCAGATGGAAATCGCAGGCGAGTATCCGGATATTATCATCGCCTGTCACGGCGGCGGCAGCAACTTCGCCGGGCTTGCGTTTCCATTTCTGAAGGACAAACTGACGGGCGGGAGAAAAGGCCTGCGCGTGATCGCGGCCGAACCACGCGCCTGCCCGAGCCTCACCGAGGGCGCACGCGAATACGACTTCGGCGATGTGGCCGGAAGCACGCCGCTGATGCTCATGCATACGCTCGGACACAAGTTCATCCCGCCGCCCGTGCATGCCGGGGGGCTGCGCTATCACGGTTCCGCTCCTCTGGTCAGTCACCTGCTTGCCTCGAAGATGATCGAAGCGGAGGCATACTATCAGGGCGAGGTATTCGAGAGTGCGATTCAATTCGCCCAGTGCGAAGGGACGATCCCCGCCCCTGAATCCGCGCACGCCGTGCACAGCGCCATGGTACACGCGCGCAAGGCGCGTGCATCAGGGGAGCGGAAGGTGATCTTGTTCAACCTGTCGGGTCATGGCCATTTTGATCTTTCCGCCTATGATGCTTTCCTGAATGGAACCATGAATCTCCAATCATAATTCCACAAGGTGGGCGCCGTGCGCCGCGCCGGCGCCTAAACCTCAGGGCTATCCCGGATCTGGAGCGGACTGGCCGTGGGTGTGCAGGCCAACTTTGCCTGTTACTGGTACGACATTTCTTTCGTGTGTTTTGCGGCCGGTGTAAGGGGATATAATCATCTGCCGGTAGGATACGATGAAATCAATCTCAATCATTGGTGCTGGCAGCTGGGGTACTGCGCTGGCGGTGGCTTTGGGCCGCAAGGGACGCCCGATCAAGCTTTGGGCGTATGAGCCCGAAGTTACGGAGACTATTCAGAGCCGTCACGAGAACACGGTTTTTCTGCCTGGGGTGACACTCCCACCTGCTGTCACTGCGACCAACCGTTTGGAGGAGGCTCTCTACGGCGCCGGTATCGTGCTGACCGTCATGCCCTCGCACGTCTGCCGTGGCCTGTTCGCGCGGATGCTTCCGGCTCTCGAGCCGGATATGATCTTTGTCAGTGCCACCAAAGGAATCGATACCGAACGGCTGATGCGCATGAGCGAGATCATTCGAAGCCGCTCTGGCGCCGCGCTTCGAGCCGCGCCTGTGCGTCCTGTCGGGACCGAGCTTTGCCCTGGAAGTTGCGCACGGTGACCCGACCGCCATCGTCGTGGCCTCCGAGGAGCGCGCGCTGGCGATGGAGGTGCAAAGCGAGCTCTCGTCTACCACCCTGCGGCTTTACACTTCGAGTGATGTGGTAGGGGTCGAATTGGGCGGGGCGCTCAAGAACGTTATTGCGATCGCCGCGGGTGTGATCGAAGGTCTCGGGCTCGGCCACAATGCGATGGCGGCCTTACTGACCCGTGGCCTGGCCGAAATGACGCGCCTGGCCTGCGCTTGTGGTGCCCGGCGGGAAACTATGGCAGGGCTGGCGGGCATAGGAGACCTAGCCCTGACCTGCACCGGCAGCCTTAGCCGCAACCGCACCGTGGGTGTCGAGCTGGGCAAAGGGAGGAAGCTGGCGGATATCATCAACTCCATGCGCATGGTGGCTGAAGGCGTCAAAACGACGCGGGCGACGATTGCGCTCGCGCACCGATACCACGTCGACGTTCCGATCACCCATCAAGTGAATCGCATCCTGGAGGACGAAGTTTCCCCTCGTGAGGCCATCCGGGAGCTGATGGAGCGATCGCTCAAGGAGGAATAAAAAATCAGCACAGTTGGCCATCGCGGCGCGCCTGTACGGCACAAGGCTTCAGCCCATAACAGCAGTAGGTAAATGATGCCTGGTAAAGATTTAATCGCAGAGCTCGTGGGGCGCATCCATGCGGACACCCGCATCACGGTGATGACGGGCGCCGGAGTTTCGGCCGCCAGCGGCGTGCCGACATTCCGGGGACCCGAGGGGCTCTGGAAGAATTACGCACCCGAGAAGCTCGCCACGCCCGATGCGTTCCGGCGCGATCCCAAGCTGGTGTGGGAGTGGTACAACTGGCGGCGCGAGCGCATCGCGCAGTGCATGCCGAATGCTGCACACACGATCCTGGCCGCCTGGAGCCGGCGCTATGCACAGTTCAAGCTGATCACTCAAAACGTCGATGGTCTGCACGAGAAAGCCGGAACGGCGAATGTCATCCGGTTCCACGGCTCGATCTGGGAAGTCCTCTGCTGGCAGAGCTGCTCTTCGTCGCCGGATCGGTGGTGGAATGACAGCGTCCCTCTGGCGAGCATTCCACCCCTCTGCCCTTATTGCCAGGGCCTGTTACGTCCCGGCGTGGTGTGGTTCGGTGAGGGAATAGACCCTGAGGTTCTGGAACGATCCGTGGAAGCTGCTGCGTGCGAGGTGTTCCTGACGGTGGGGACATCCGCTGTCGTCTATCCTGCTGCGGGCCTGGTGCTGGCGGCGCGAAAGCAGGGCGCATTTACCGTTGAAATCAATCCTGAGGCAACGCCGAGCTCACACGTGGTCGATCTGGCAATCCAGCGGCCGGCAGAGGAAGCGCTCCCCGCGATCGAAGCCCTCCTGCAAAAGACTTAGCCACGAATCGCAAGAATCCTGCTTAACAAAGGAAACCTGGCGTGTTGGTCCCGGCCGCCGAGACTGCCTCAAAACTGTGGGTCCCGGAGGGACGCCGAGAAAGTAGCCGGGGACGAGCCGCGCAGCGGCGCTGCCCCCGGTCACGTGAGGCAGGTGCAAGAGCCCTGGAGGGGCGACGGAAGTCCTTCATTTTCAGATGCTTTCTGTCGCCCCTCCAGGGCTCTTGATCAGACTCCAATGAGCCCCGGGCTGCGCTTCGCTTGCCCGGGGCTACTGTCTTCAGCCCTTCCAGGGCTGAAAACGCCGGCATACCACCGATGCATGAGTTTTGAAACGGTCTCGCCTGCCGGGACCTGGATCACATGGTCCTGTGGTCGGAGCGCCGTGCGGCGCCCGGCGCTCACTGTGTGTGGCTCATGCAATCAAATGCTTGGCGCGATCCTCCACGGTTTGGCGGATGTCCTGGAGGTGCTGCTCATTGTCGGCTTCGAAACGGAGTACCAGGACCGGCTGAGTGTTGGAGGCCCGCACCAAGCCCCACCCATGGGGGAAGACGACCCTCGCGCCGTCCACATCGATCACTTCGTGCGTCTGCCGAAAGCTCTCGATGAGGGCATTTACAACGCCGAATTTCTGTTCGTCCGGGCAGTCGAGTCTGATTTCCGGCGTATAGGCTGTGCTTGGCAGGGAAGCGAGCAGGTTGGAAAGCGGCCCGTTGGTTTTGGAGAGGATTTCGAGCAGCCGGGCGCCGGCGTACATGGCATCATCATAGCCGAAATAGCGATCCGCGAAGAACATGTGCCCGCTCATCTCGCCGGCAAGCGCGGCGTTTGCTTCCTTCATTTTGGCCTTGATCAGTGAGTGCCCCACCTTCCACATGATCGGATTGCCACCATGGCGCCGGATGTCGTCGAACAGCGTCTGCGAGCATTTGACTTCCGCAATGAAGGTCGCGCCGGGGCGCTCCTGCAGGATGGCCCGGGAAAAGATGACCATCAGCTGATCTCCCCAGATAATCCCGCCACGTTCGTCGATCACGCCGATCCGGTCCCCATCCCCGTCGAAGGCAATGGCCAGATCGGCATTCCGCTCTTTTAAAAGTTCAATGGCGAACCGCATGTTCTCGACGATGGTCGGGTCGGGGTGATGGTTAGGGAATAGGCCGTCCGGATCGCAGAAGAGCTCGATAACGTCGCAGCCCAGGGCGCGGTATAAAGGCGCGCCCACAAATCCCCCCACGCCGTTGCCGCCGTCGACGATCACTTTCAGGCGGCGCGGACCCAGCTTGATGCCGGACGCGAGACGATCGTGATATAAGGGCAGGACGTCGCGCACTTCCGTTGCCCCTCTGCCGGACGCGAAGGTGCGTGCTATGGCAATGTCTCTTATTTCCTGAATCTGCGGCCCATAAATCGTGCTCTTTCCCAGGCACACTTTGAATCCGTTGTTATCGCTCGGATTATGGCTGCCCGTGATCATAACCCCGGCGTCCACGCCTTGCGTGAACAACGTGAAATAGAGGACTGGCGTAGGGACCATGCCGATATCAAACACATCGCAGCCGGTTTCGTTAAGCCCGCTCACCAGCAGATCCCTGAACCGCGGTGAACTTTCCCTGGCGTCGCGCGCGAGGCTCACGCGCTGCGCTCCGTGCCTCAGAAAATAGGTTCCAAAGGAACGCGCCAGATCCAGCACGGTCTCATCGGTCAAGTCTCTGCCAACCACCCCTCGAATGTCGTACTCGCGAAAAATGTGCGTGTTCATGGGCATCCTCATAAACCATACGTTTTGGGACGAGGCTGTATGGTACATTGCGGCGCGCGTGGCGCGCAATATGGTTGCTGCCAGGATTGCAGGAACCGCATGAATTTTGCGATCGGATGTTTTCGGGCCTTCATCGATCCATCGTTTTCAGCCTATCGGCTGGCCAGGCCACCGGCAATCTCGCCGCCATCGAGCGTGTAGACATGGCCGGTGATGTATGCGGCATCGTCGGAGGCGAGAAACGCGAACAAGGCCGCCACCTCTTCAGGCCGGGCGTGCCGCTTCAAGGGGAGCTTCCGGTTCACTTCCTCCAGCATCTGGTCGGTGTACTCAGCGCGCTGCATCGGGGTGAGGACATAACCCGGTGCGATGGCGTTCACACGCACTGCCGGTGCGAGTTCGAGCGCCATGGAGCGGGTCAATTGGATGACGCCGGCCTTTGTGGCATTGTAGTCGGCGTAGTAAGGATACCCGACAATCCCGTTTGTGGATGCCGTGCTGAGGATCACGCCGCCGCCACGCTGAACCATATGGCGGGCGGCGGTCTGGGCAACGTAGAAATTCCCCGTCAGATTGACCGCAACCACACTTGCCCACTCATCAGGTGTGATCTCCAGAAACGGATGACGGATGCTGATGCCGGCGTTGTTGATCAGCACATCCACGCCCCCCATGAGCTTGATCGCTTCTCCTAACGCAGCTTGCACCTGACCGAGATGTGCGACATCGCAGATCAGCGCGCCGGACAAGTGGGGCAGTTCCTTGAGGATCATTCCACACCCATGAGTATCCCGATCCAGAACACAAACGCGAGCCCCTTCCTCCAGGAATCGAGCCGCAGTCGCAGCTCCAATTCCGCTCGCTCCGCCCGTGACCAGCACTGTCTTGCCGTTCAATCCGCGCATGGGCAACCTCCGTCTATCAGAAAATGTAGGACACGGCGTACGTATGACCAAAAGCTCAACGCGGGGGTGCAGAGAGCCTTCTGATTTTGGGTGATTATTCTCTACTGCCTCTGCGTTGAGCCTCTGCCATAGCCTTCCCGCCCTGCAAGCCACCCAATCTCTATTGTCTCGAGGATTCAACCATGTTCAGCTGGATCCTGCAAATGGAGAATGACGAGCCTGGATTTCGCCCCGCATCATTCGTCATTCGTTTTGGGGCCTGCAGGATTAAAATTGCATGGATGAAACGAATTCAATTGCGGTTTTATGAGGAACTTAACAATTACCTGCCAGAAGATAAGCGGAAGCAGAGCTTTGCCTGCAGCTTTGCAGGTGAAGTGACGGTCGCAATTCTGCTGAAAGCTGCGGGTGTTCCAGTCTCCGAGGTCGATCTTGTTTTGTGTGACAGCGAACCTGTCGGCCTTGATCATGTCGGACAGGATGGCGACCGCATTGCCGTTTATCCCGTCTTTGAGTCGCTCGATCTCAGGGGCACAACCCGGGTGAGGGATGAGCCGCTGCGCCGGCCCGCCTTTGTCGCCGGCCCGGGGCTGGCGCGGCTCGCAACCTATCTGCGCTTGCTTGGCTTCGACACTCGCTCATGCGTCGATGCCGGTTTGGGCGGGGCTGCCAGCAGGATTGAGTCCGAACGCCGCATCCTGTTAACCCGAGATCCTCCTCCGCCTCACGTCGAGCGCGTCTTCCGAATTCGTGAGACCCGACCGCGACATCAGGCGCTGCAGGTTATGGTCGCGCTCGACCTGGGCCGGCGGGTCGAGCCGCTGGGCCGCTGTCCGCGCTGCAATTTCGGCCTCGCCGGAAGCGACACTCCCGTACGTCAGTGCCGGGCTTGCGGAATCAGCTATAGTGACGGACCGCACCTGCGCCGTGTGCAGCGGCTCATCCATTACCTGACCCGGATTTCATTACTGACTTCGGACTTCCCGCGAGCTTAGTTCCTGATGTAGGATGTCCGCCTGGGTGAGGCAATTCATGGCTCGAGCGCGTCTGGTTCTCGAAGAATTAAGGAAGAATAGCGTGACCCACGTGGTCGGATTGCCGGACAATTCGTCTGCGAAGCTGTTCGATTTGCTAAGCGGGGGCCAAGGCATTCAACTTGTGTCGGTGACGCGCGAGGGGGAAGGATTCGCGCTGGCTGCCGGTCTGTGGATCGGAGGCAAGAAGCCGGTCGTTTTGATGCAGAATACCGGGTTCACCGAGAGCGGCGACAGCTTTCGTGGAACGATCACGCGCATGCGTGTTCCGCTGGTATGTTTGATCACCTATCGAGGCTACGCGAAGATGAAGGTATGGCAGCGCAAGGCTGGCCATGCCACTATGGATGCCGAAATCCTGAGCCGGCCATCTCTCGATTCAGCAGCTCTGGTCACGGAGGCTACCCTCAAAGCCTGGGGATTGCCTTTTGGGTTTCTCCATGGTGATGAGGATGTGCCGGCGCTTTCGGAAGCCTTTCACAGAGTGGAGGAGAACCAACAGCCGTTTGGGGTTCTAATTACGCAAGACCTGACGTGAATTGGCTGGGAAACAAAGAATGGGTCCGGGCGCCGCACGGCGCTCAGGTCCCATGATTATCTGATTCCATGCCCCGGCCGGCGAAACCGTCTCAAAATTATGCGGATGGTCGAAACGACAGCCCAGAAGGGGCGATCAGGCAATAGGCCCGGGCGTACGCCCGGGATTTGGCGAGGTGAGGCGAAGAGCCGCGAAGGGGCGAAACATCCAATGCCAAAAACGTTTCGCCCAAACTTCAGGGCTCTTTCCGTCCGCATTCTCAACCTCGGGCTTACGCCCGGGGCTATTCTCTTCCGCGCCTTCGGCGCTGAGGCTTTGAGACAGGCTCGGCGGTCGGGGCCTACTTGCCGGATGTGACATGCTGACGAAAGACGAATTGCTCGAGCCGCTGGCCAGGCTGCGTGGGGATGCGGTCGTGGTTACCTGCATGGGCGTTACCCGCCCGTGGGGCCGATATTCGAACAGTGACCTGGATTTTGCCTCGGCAGACAGCGCCATGGGCCATACCGCCGATCTGGCTCTCGGCATTGCCCTGGCATGTCCCGAGCGCAGAGTCCTATGTCTGAATGGCGACGGCAGCATGCTTATGACCCTCGGCACGCTGGCAACTGCTGTTCAAGCTGCGGCAAAGAATTACGTGTTGTTGGTCGTCCAAAACGACACCTACGAGATTACCGGCAATCAGTCGGTACCCGGGGCAGGGCGGATCGATTTTGCGATGCTGGCGCGCGGAGCCGGATTTTCCCGCATCTATTCTTTCGATGATGCCGGCGTCTACGCTGCGTCCTTGCCGGAAATGCTGTCCGTGGAGGGCCCTGTCTTTGCGGTAGTCAAGGTGCAGGCCGGCACTGAGGGCCCCATCAGCCGCAGCGAAAAGGAATCGTCCGTCTACCTTAAAGTATCACTCGCCGAGTGGGGCCGGCGCTTGAAGAGGGCCCTCAGCGTGCCACCTTCGGCACCATAAACCCACTGCCGGCGCAGTATTCTAAGCTGCACCGGTGCCTCCACTGATCACCTGCCGTCCTGATTTGTAAAAGTAACTTTTACCAAGGAACGGGCCCAACCGGGTTGTGTTGTCCGGCTGTGCTTATTATGATTTGGAGGCAGGGTATTGCCATTTCTTCGGGGAATTGAATTGAAGAGTATCGCGACCGATTCTAAGAAACTGCAGCAGCTCAAGATCATCCTCATCAAGCCGTCGAAATACGATGATGAGGGATATGTCATTCGTCACTGGCGCGGTGTACTGCCGAGCAACACGCTCGCCTGCCTTTACAGCCTGACCGAAGACGTCAAGAGACGCGCCGCGCTCGGACCCGGCGTTCGGATCGACATCGAGATTTTTGATGAATCGGTGCAGAAGATACCCGTCGACCGCATTTTACGGGCCAAACGCACTCCTTCTGCCAAAACGATAATCGGCCTGGTTGGCGTGCAGTCGAATCAGTTTCCGCGGGCGGCTGATCTGGCGCGCCGGTTTCGCCAGGGCGGCCTGACGGTGATGATCGGGGGCTTCCACGTCAGTGGTTCGCTGGCACTTCTCCCCGGCGGGAGCGCCGAGATCCAGGAGTTGATCGACCTCGGGGTTACGGTAGTCAAAGGTGAAGTCGAGGATACGTGGGCCGACATATTGCGCGACGCGTTGCACGACCGTCTCAAGCCCGTCTACGATTTTCTGAGCGAAATGCCCGCTTTGTCCACCCAGCCGGTGCCCAAGCCTCTGGGCAGTTACCTGAAACGATTTGTGGCTGCCAGATTCGGGACCATCGATTGCAGCAGGGGATGTCCCTTCAATTGCAGCTTCTGCTCTATCATCAACGTCCAGGGTCGGGAGATGCGCGTGCGCTCGGCGCAGTCGCTGGAGCAGGCCATACGAGAGAATTATCGCCTCCACGGCATTGACTACTATTTCTTCACGGACGACAACTTTGCGCGCAATACCAGCTGGCGGGAAAGCTTTGACATGTTGGTGCGGCTCCGTTCAGAGGGCATCAAAATCATATTTATGATGCAGGTCGACACGCAGTCGTACAAGATTCCGGGCTTCGTATCGATGGCTGCCAGTGCCGGCTGTTCGCAGGTGTTCATCGGCATGGAAAGCATCAATCCGAAAAACCTGAAGGCCAGCGGCAAAGGCCAGAATCGTGTCGAGGACTACAGGAACATGATCCAGGCCTGGCATGATGCCAAGATTGACACGCATGTCGCATATATCATCGGTTTTCCGTACGACACGCCGGAATCGGTGCCGGAGGACATTGAGCGACTCAAATGGGAGTTGGGAGTTCAGCAGGCATCCTTTTTCATGCTTACTCCGATTCCCGGATCGCGCGACCATGCAAACATGGTGCGCGCGGGTGAATGGATGGATCCCGACCTGAATAAGTATGACTCGTTTCACGAGACCATGCTCCATCCGAATTTCAAGCCTGGTGAGTGGTATGCGATCTATCGTAAGGCATGGGAGAGCTTCTACTCGTTCGACTACATGCGCGAAGTGCTGGCCCATTCGAATCCGAAAAGCTATTGGAACAATTTCCGCAACTTCATCTGGTATCGGAACTCGGCGTTCATCGAGCAGGGCCACCCCATGATTCACGGTTTCTTCCGCCTCAAGGCCCGGAAGGAGCGTCGTCCAGGCTTTCCGGTTGAGCCGCGCTTACGCCATTACTGGCGCCGCTTTCACGAAGTGCGAAAGCTCACCCTGCTCCTGGCTGTCACTCCTGCTCGAAATGGAGGAACTGTGGCTGCAAACGCGTAAACGCAGCGAAGCCGAGAAAAAGCTTGGGGTTGAGCTCGCCCGCCTGCGCCGGGAACTCAATCGGAACCTGCGCGCGGCCGAATTGCAGCTGGCGCATATGCGGGCGCGGGTGCACTTCCCCGATCTTAAGGTGCCATCCCGCCTCGCCCTGGCATTCCGGCATCTGGATCTTCAGCGTAGCCAAGCGTGTCACCTACACGCGTGCAGACCTGGAGCAATTCTGGGGGAAGACCCGGGAACGCTGGCGCATGCGCCAGTTTCTGCGCATCTCTCCTCACAAGGTTGCCATGAGTTTTCTGCGTGACGCTCAGCTCTTTCTGCTGTTTGGCATGGATCTGATACGCGGCGGGGCGACCAATCCAACCGACCTCCGCGCCTGGCGCTGATCGATACGTCCACTTCTCGCCCAAGCAGCCCCAAAGGCGACGTTTCTGGTCGACCCGGCCAGGAGCCCGTCCGAGAATTAGGAGGGGTCGCGCGCATGGGGCTTGCGCGGCGAGCGCAAGGCGCGAGGAGGAGGCGATGTCGGTGCACATCGTTGACGACGAGCAACGCGGCGATCGCCGCGCAACCCCCATGCGCCCTTCGGGTTCCGGCGGCGCGGGGGCATCTGCGGCGTTGGCGCTCCTCGACGATGTGCAGCGACATCGCCTGCGTCGCGCCGCCTGGCATCTGCCCCCGCGGCGCTCGGAACGCGGCCCCTCCTAATTCTCGGACGGGCTCCTGGGCCTGCCTCATGGTAGAGGGAGTGCTGCGATGGCTTCCATTTCGCAGAGGAGATCGGGCCGGCACACGGCTGCGTGCACAATCACGTTTGGCAATTCGGCGAGGCCCCGCCCGCGGAGAATCCGGTGAAAAACTGAAGCATCGCCGGGAGTTTTGAGATAGGTGAACGCCGAAACCACGTCCCGGAAAGATGCTTTTTGCGCGGCAAGCAGCATCTCCACGTTCAACAACATGCGCTCGACCTGGGCGGCGAAGTTGTCCACATGCGCCGTGCGGCCTTCCTCGTCCACACTGGCAGTCCCAGAAATGTAGAGGCCGACCTTATTGGCCTCGACGACCCGGAGCCCGCGCGAAAAGTCGGATCCGTAAGTGCAGGCTTCGTTTAGAGTGGGGGTTGTCATGGCGGATGTTTCAAGTGGTTGGAACCCCCTGATGGCGCAAAAGGCGAGCGTGAAATCGGCCTCCACGGGCCAAGGAGAACCGTAAATGCCGGTGCTGGCGGGAAGCAGTATCACATTCTGCTCCTTGAAAAACTCCCTGCGTGCCCGGTTGAACTCGCCGTAGTCGCGTTCCATCACCTTCAGATAAATCCACGTGCGAACTACATTCCGGAAATTCATCCCCTCTTGCGCGAGCACCTCGTCCGCCAGGCAGAACATGCTGTGCGCCTGCTCAAAAGCATTGCCGGGTTTGCCGAAGATGCTCCCTGCGAAGAGATACTTCTGATCACCCAAGGCAAATGAGCGCGCACAAGCGGGACTGGCAACGCTGGTGCCCGCCATTGTCCCATGGCGCGGAATGACGGCGATGGCGCTTATGACCACATCGGCATCGGTATCCAGAGGCGGCTGTTCTATAAACGTTGTGGCAGGCAGCAGCGGAGATTTGCCCGCCAGGTCCCGAAAAGCCTCGAGACGCGCGCCCTGGAATAGCTCGAAGTCCTTTTGGATATTTCGGAAGAAGACGGTCTCGTATACGACCTGCGCTAGAGAGCCATTTTCGCGGCGCAGCAGAGAATCCAGGGCCTGATAGATCGAAGTGGCCTGCTGGGCGATATCCAAGTTCCGGCCTGTGGCAGGTCTGCATTGGAGGAAGATCTCATTGGCGGCGGAGCCTGTGAATCGGCGCCAGGTGGGATTTGCCGTCTGGATGCCCTGCATTCGCATGAAGCAACAATCTCCCATAAACCGGTGCCGCGAAGTGGGCGCCGGGCGCCGCACGGCGCTCCGATCCCAAGATGATCAGTCCCTAAGCCCCATCCGGCGAGAATGTCCCAACCCACCCTCATCCCGGCCTAAATCTCTCGGCCGATTGCCTGGGCTATTGGTTTGAGATCGGCCATCATGGCCGCGAACTTGTCCGGCCTCAGAGACTGGTCGCCATCGCTCAGTGCCTTGT
>CAVTZY010000040.1:0-19516 GCA_963739235.1 Terriglobia bacterium
GGTGGACGTGCAGGGCGCCGCTACCCTCCGTCGGATGCTGCCGGAGGCCGTGCTGTCTTCCTGGCGCCGGCCTCAATGGAGGAGTTGGAGGAGCGCCTGCGCCGCCGCCATACGGAGGATGAGGATGTCCTTCGCCGTCGCCTGGAGACGGCGCGCCGGGAGATGGAGCAGCAGAGTCTATTCGACCACGTGGTCGTGAACGCCGACGGCCATCTCGAGGAGGCGGTCGACTGTCTGGCCGCCATTATAGAGGACGAGAGGCAGCGCCCCGGGCGTCGTTGAACCCTCTGAGGCCGGGCTGCCACATTGCCCGCTTCCTGTGGGATATTAACGATCCCGCACTGCAGTTCAGAGGATCCATGATCCTGACCGAGCAGTCAGGGAAGAGCTTCTCGGTGGTCGCCCTGGTGCTGAACCAAGGCCTCTACACCGCAATCCCTGTAATCCCCACCAAAGCCCCCGCGAAGTAATCGCGGCATTCATTCGTGCCATTCGTGGCTGCTTTTGCCTTGTTCAGCGGTTCGATCTGATGATCTCGATATCGTCCGGGGTGCCCAACTTGCCGTCGGGGCCGGGGGAGACCATTCGGATGGCGCCGGGGCCTGCGGGGGTCGCCACGAGCGGATGCTTCCATGAGTCTTCCCGGATCAGCGGGGTCAGATAAAGCGGGTAGAGCGCATCCGAAAGATCAATGTAGTTCTTGAAGGCCGGCAGGCGCCCGTTCTTCTTCCGGTAGGCATCGATCGCTGCCGCGATCTTTTCCAGGCTGCGGCGTGTCTCCTCAATTTTGACCTGCTGCAGCGAGTGCAGGATATCGTCAAGCGATTCCCATTGTCCCTGGCCCACTTTTACTTCGCGCACCACCCATGCGCCGCCGACTTTCTGCAGGCGGAAAGCGGTATGGACCTGTGTTTCCACTACCGCTTCGCCCGATCCCACTTGAGTTATCGCCAGCACTTCGAGATCGCCTTTAGTGAGGGCATCGGCATGGGCGCCAATAATCAGGTCCCGGGCCATGTCCTTGCCGACCGCACGACCGCCGCATCCATTGGCCAACAGGGCAAGCCCGAGCAATCCTGCGCACCAACAGATGGAGCCTGATCTTTTCATGGCCCAAATTTATAGCAAACCATAGGCCATTGCAATAAAGCTGACTATAATGCTGGCGATGAATTCTCCCATGGTAAACCTGGATGAATCGGTCCAGTACCTGAAAGGCGTCGGCCCACGGCGCGCCGAGGCATTGGCCGAACAGGGCATCCGCACGGTCGGCGATCTGGTGGATTACCCTCCCTTCCGTTATGAAGATCGCACCGAATTCCGTGCCTTTGCGGTCGCTGCGCGAAGGAGAGTGGGTCCTGACGCGCGGGCAGATATGCAGCGTCGGTGGCTTCGAAGCCCGCCGCCGCAGGCTCTCCGTCTTCGAGATTCTGGTGCGGGACGGGACGGCGAGCGTCGAGGTCAAGTTTTTCAACCAGCCCTACCTCCGCAACGTATACCGGCAGGGAATGAAGCTGATTATCTATGGCCAGGTGAAGCGGGATACGCACGGCCGGGCGCGCTCTGCTTCATGAATCCCGAGTGCGAAGTGCTTGAGGACGAAACGGCGGGGCCTTCCGTGCATTCGGGACGCGTGGTTCCGATCTATCGCAAACTGGGCGTGCTGCGCACCCGGGCGCTGCGCCAGATTCTCTACAGCGCGGTCGCCAATCTGCCAGCCGGATAAGAACGATCCGCTGCCGTCCTACCTGCGCCGCCAGTACCGCCTCCTTCCCAGATCCAAGGCGCTGGCGCTGATCCATTTTCCGGAACTGCGCGCTTCCGCACCGGACGGCCGGGCGCGGGAGATGGAGATGCTCAACCGGGGCTTATCTCCGGCTCACAAGCGCATGATCTTCGAAGAGCTGTTTCAGATTCAGGTCGGCGTCGGCCTCGTGCGCGACAGCCCGCAGCCGGGCGCTCAAAGAACGAAAGCTCGCCTGGGGGATGAGGTCAGGCGGGCGATCAAAAAGATCCTTCCATTCCATCCTACGGAAGCCCAGAAGCGCGTTCTCAAGGAAATTGCGGACGACATGTGCTCGCCGCGTCCCATGAGTCGTCTGCTTCAGGGCGATGTGGGATCGGGGAAAACCATCGTTGCGGCCCAAGCCGCCATCATTGCGGTGGAAAACGGATTTCAGGCCGCGATCATGGCCCCGACGGAGATCCTGGCCGAGCAGCACTACTTCAATTTCCGCCGGCTTTTGGCGCCGCTCCAGTACCCGATCGACATTCTGAAGGGCAGCATGCCGGCCAAGGAAAAGCGCGCGGCGCTCGAGCGCATCCGGAGCGGCGAGACCCGCATCGCGATCGGTACGCACGCTCTCATTCAGGAGGGGGTGGAATTCCACAACCTGGCTTTGGCGATCATCGATGAACAGCATCGCTTTGGCGTCGTGCAGCGGCACGTGCTCAAGAGCAAAGGGAAGCAGCCGGATATGCTGGTCATGACGGCAACACCCATCCCACGCTCGCTGGCATTGACCTTATACGGCGACCTCGAGGTTTCGATCATCGATGAACTGCCTCCCGGACGCCGGCCCATCGCAACGCGCTGGATTCAGGAAAAGGAGCGCATCCAGGCCTATCACGGAAATCGGAAAGGTTGTCGCGGAGGGGCATCAGGTCTACGTTGTCTATCCGCTGGTGGAGGAAACGGAAAAGTCCGACCTGCGTGCGGCTACCCAGATGGCGGCCCAGCTGCAGGAAAAGATCTTTCCCGGGCTGCGCGTCGGCCTTCTGCACGGGCAGATGAAAGGCGCGGAGAAAGACCGGATCATGAGCGCCTTTGCGGCCGGCGAAATCCAGATCCTGGTGGCGACTACCGTGATCGAAGTCGGAGTCGATGTCGCCAATGCCACTCTGATGGTGATCGAGCACGCCGAACGCTTCGGACTTGCCCAGCTGCATCAACTGCGCGGCCGCGTCGGGCGGGGAGCCGCCCATTCGTCGTGCCTTTTGATCGGCAATGCGCGCGGCAATCCTGAAGCCCAGCGTCGACTGGAGATCATGTGCGAGACCAACGACGGATTCCGCATTGCCGAGGTTGATCTCGAACTGCGCGGGCCGGGGGAGATCGTGGGTACGCGCCAGGCGGGCATGCCCGTTTTCAAGTACGCCAACCTGGTCAGGGATCGGAAGGCGCTGGAGATTGCTCATATGGAGGCGGAGCGATTCATTCGCAGACTGCATAGCAATGCCGACGAAGAATGCCGGCGTGTTGCTGCTCTCATCCGGAGCCGCTGGCGCGACCGATACAATATTGCATTGGCAGGATAAGAGGAATCATGCGCATCATCTCGGGCAAATTTCGAGGGAAACGGCTGCAGGGCCCGCGGCATGCGGATCTGCGTCCCACCAGCGACCGGTTCAGGGAGTCGCTCTTCAACATCCTGGGGCCCGATGTTCAGGGAGCCTCTGTCCTCGATGCTTTTGCCGGAACGGGGGCCATCGGGCTGGAGGCGCTCAGCCGGGGAGCGAGGGAGGTCGTGTTCATCGAATCGAACCGCGATGCCGTGCGCCTGATCCGCAAGAACCTCGAGTTGTGCGCTGTGACCTCCGGATACCAAATCCTGCAGGAGGATGTGTTTACCTCAATGCGAGCACTGGCCCGGACAGGCTTTCGCGCAGATATAGCGTTCCTTGATCCCCCCTACCACTGGGGTCCCTACCACGACCTGATTGAAACCCTCTTCCACACCGGCATCGCCGCCGCCGGATCTCGCGTGATTCTCGAACACCACAGCAAAGCCGCAGTGCCGGCATCGGAACCCGGTTTCCGTTGCGTGCGCACCGTCCGCCAGAGCGACAAGTGCCTCAGCTTCTACTTGGCCGGGCGCGAATAGAGCGCTTTTTCACCGCCCCTCAGGGCTGTAGCTTTTTAGGCTGTAGGCTTTTAGCGGAATCGTACAATGCTCCCAGTACTTGGGGAATTTCCAAATGGTGGACTGCCACATAGCGCCACAGGCTGCGGTCTTTGGTGTCGTGGCTGACAGCCTGCAGCCTAAAAAGCTACAGCCTAGTTTTCGATGATTGCGAGCACCTCGTGCAACCGTTGGCAAAGTAGGATCGCTCTTCCGGAATGCTCGCGTTCTCCCGCGGGCAAGGGCTGTTTCAGCAGGTTCAGAGCCTGAATCCAATCGTATCGCTTTCCCGGATCCTGGCGGTGATGGCGCCGGATCTCCCTGACGCACCTCCGCATGCGATCCTCCGTCGCCAGAAAGTGGCGCCAGCGCTCGCGCGGGGTGCTCTTGTTCTCGGCGGCAATGGCCACAGCAAGCTGTGACCGAGTCCTCTCGATCGCAATCAATAGCTCACGGTGGAGGCGATAGTCTCTACCCTTGACTGGCTGGCCCCCGATCATGCTCCCTCCGGCTCAAATTCGATGAAATAGCGACGGCCCGCCCGAAACAATACTGACGGAAAAGCAGGTCCTGTCTATCTAACGGTCTATGGAGCTTTTGAGCCAAGAAAACATGGGCGCCAGCGATCTTGAAGGTCTGGAACTATCAATGGTCGTCGAAAGCCTGATGCTCCGCTATGGGCACAAATGGCTGAGGTTTGTCCAGAGAATGGTACAGAACCAGGCGGATGCTGAAGATGTCCTGCAGGAGGCGATGCTGAAGATGCTGGCACGCGGCCGGCAGTTTCAATCGCCGGATCAAGCGCGCATGTACTTGGGGCGCATCATCTGCAATACGGCGATCGAGCTGTATCACCTGCGCCGGCGCAATCGTCGGCAGCAACGTCCCCTGCAAGAGCATTTTTTCAATCTGGCAACCGATTCCGAACCCGCCCTTTCATTGCCGGAGGGGGAAGAATTGCGGGCACATGCCCAGGTGCTCAGCCTTCTTAACGAGGGCCTTGCCCGCCTTCCCATCAAACAATATGAGGCACTGCGCCTGACGGTCATGGACCCGGAAATCATATCGATCCGGGATGCCGGCGTGGAGCATGACATCCCCTATTCGACGCTGCGGCACAGGAAATTGCAGGGCCTGAGGCGGCTGAAACGATTTCTCCACCGGGCTGTGCGCGCAGCTCAGGCTAAGCTCCTCATGGCGTAATTCGATTTTGGATTTTTAATTTGGGATTGTCCAGGCCACCAACCAGGTCGCTCGGCTCTCCGCAGTCCGACCCGCCCACCCCCCCAATCCAAAATCCAAAATACTCTGATTTCTTGAATTATGGCGCGGGTACCTACTATAATGGCCGCTCAAAACCGACGGCCACCTCTGTTGGGGATTCGTCTGCATTGGATCGATCATGAAGATACGCGCGGTTTATCCTGGAACCTTCGACCCTGTGACAAATGGGCACCTGGACCTCATTCAACGTTGTGCCGTGCTGTTCGAAGAGGTGGTTGTCGCCATTCTGAGCAATACCGACAAGACGCCCATGTTCAACTTAGAAGAGCGTGTCGAGATGCTGGAAAGTGTGGTCAAGGATCTTCCGCACGTTTCCGTGACCACCTTTGGCGGACTGCTCGTCGATTTCGCCGAGCAGATCCATGCCTCGGTGATTGTCCGCGGCATCCGCGCGATTTCCGACTATGAGTATGAACTTCAGATGGCGATGATGAACCGGCGGCTTTCTTCGAAGGTGGAGACCGTTTTTCTGATGCCGGCCGAGGCATATTCCTATTTGAGTTCACGCCTGGTCAAAGAGATTTCGGCACTCGGAGGATCGGTGCACGGACTGGTGCCCCCCATCGTGGAGCGTCGTCTTAAACGCAAGCACGATCGAATATCCTAGTTGGCGCAGAACGCGACCTCAGGGCGCGGCGGGAGCTTCTTTTGGATCCACAACCCAAGTACGGCAAATCCTATTTGATCAAGGATCGCCGATTTATGATTGGGCTCATCCTCGCTTCCGTGCTGCCTTTGGTTGGAGTGGCCGGCTACAGGGCCCTGGAGCGCGGGAAACAACCAGCGCCTCCCCTGTATGTGAAAGAGCCTGCTCCGGCTCCAAGCACGCCGGCGGCGCCGAGGCTCGTCGAGTTTTCGGACACTTTCCGAAAAAACGAAACCATCACCGATGCTCTTCTGCGCCACGGATTGGCAAAGCCGCAGGTCGCGGAATGGGTCAAAGTTGTACGCCCCGTCTGGCCGCGGGTTAGGGTGGTTGCCGGTGAGACATTTCAGGGCAATCTTTATCCGAACGGCGAGTTTCACGAGTTTCGCTACCGTATCGATCCTGAACGCTATATCACGGTGTATCGCGACGGCGGCAAGTTTATCCCCGAGGTCAAAAACTTTGCATTTGAAATGCGCACGGTTGCGGTATGCGGGACGATCCGCAATTCCTTGTTTGTGGCCGTGACTGAGGCAGGTGAGCAGGAGATGCTGGCCGGCGATCTCTCCGACATATTTGCCTGGGATGTAGACTTCGACACCGACATCCGGAAAGGAGACACCTTCCGGCTGCTGCTGGAAAAGCGATATTTGAACGGCCAATTCGATCGTTATGGCCACATTCTAACCGCCGAGCTGATGGTGGGGAAAAAACGCTACTCCGCATACCGCTTCCAAAACGACTATTACGACGATAACGGCAAATCGCTCAAGAAGTCGCTGCTCAAGTCACCTTTGAATTTTGCCGCGCGCATATCCTCTCGTTATTCCGGCGCCCGTCTCCACCCGATCCTGAAGATCGTGCGGCCCCACTATGGTGTCGATTACGCGGCGCCCACCGGAACTCCGGTGGTTGCCGTATCGTCGGGAAGGGTGGTGTCGGCCGGTGTAGACGGCGGCTTTGGCAATAGCGTACGGCTGCATCATGATACAGGGAATATCGAGACCATATATTCTCATCTTTCCGTCATAGGAGTTCATGCCGGCCAGCGGGTGGCCCAGGGGCAGTGGATTGGTGATGTTGGCGCGACCGGGCTCGCAACCGGGCCCCATCTCGATTTCCGCGTATTCGAGCGCGGCAAGCCGGTCAACCCGCTCAGGAAGATTGTCCCGGATGCTCCCCCTGTGGCGGCGAACCTGCTTGGGCGTTTTATCGCGCAGCGCGACGACCTGCGCAGCCGGCTCTCCCGGCTCATGAGTGCCGACAGCGACCACGCTACTCCTGTATCCCCTGATGTTGCCGGCGCACATTCCTATAAATGATGTCTCCTTCACTCCATTAACTGACTGGTCGAGATGCCGAGACTAGCGATCATTGCCAATCCCATCTCCGGCGGTGGCCGGGCCTTCAAGAAGCTCAAACAGCATATCAAGGTGTGGCCTTACACGGATTGGGAAGTGGAACTGCACGCGACGAAGTGCGCGGAACACGCCGGTGTGCTTGCGCGCGCCATGCTCGAGCGGCCCCCCGATCTGCTGGCCGTTTGCGGAGGTGATGGAACTCTCCATGAAGTCATATCCAGCGTGCCCGCTCCACCGTTCCCGGTCGCGATGCTGCCTTCGGGTACCGCCAATGTCCTGGCTCGTGAACTTGAATTGCCGCTCGATCCTATTCAGGCTCTGGAACTCGCCCTGAAAGGGGTGGTAAGGCGGGTTGACTTCGGCAGCTTGCGCGGCAGGCAGCAACGCCACTTCCTGTGCATGGCCGGGATCGGTCTGGACGCCTATATCGCTGCGACCGTACGTCCGCAGCTCAAGCGAAGAATAGGAATGGCGTCCTATTACGTTGCGTCGGCGCGAGCCCTCATGTCCTACCCATTCCCGGAATTCCACATCCTCTTGCCGGGTGAGACCCTGACTGTGACTTGGTGCTTGATCGCAAACACCCACAGTTACGGCGGCGGGGTGGTATTCGTACCGGATGCCGACATGAACGACGGGCGGTTCGATGTCCTCTATGTCCAGGGGAAAGCCAGGATGAGCATCTGTCGCTTTCTCTTTTCGGCATGGCGCGGCAAACCCCGTCTTGGCGAGATTGCGCACCGCCGACGCCTGGCGGCCCTGAAAATCGCCGGTCCGGGCGGGCTTTGGGTTCATGCGGACGGCGAACTCGTAGGGTCTCTCCCCCAGGAGGTGACATTATCTCCTGCCTCCTTTCCCCTCATTGTTCCTGGGTAATATATTTCATCATACCCGGGAGCGACCTTCGATAGGTTCTTTGAAATTCCCAAGCCAGGAATTGGCCTTGACCCCAGGAACGGGTATCCCTATGCTTTGGGCCGGAGTCTAGCAGACATGTTTCGAGTGGCTATCGTTGGCCGGCCAAATGTCGGTAAATCTACTCTTTTTAACCGGTTGTGCGGCACTCGCAAGGCGATTGTCGGCGATGAGCCCGGAATCACGCGCGACCGCATTTACGGGTCGGTCAGCTGGAACGGGCGCAACATCGAAATCCTCGACACCGGTGGCATGGTGCCGGATGTGGAGGACGTGATACCGCAAAAGATTCTCGAACAGGTTGAGAAAGCCATCAGTGAATCCCACCTTCTGCTTCTTATGGTAGATGGGCGGGCAGGGGTGACGGCGCCGGATGAGCAGCTACTGCCCATTTTGCGGCGTGCGGGGAAGCCCATCTGGGTTGTAGCCAATAAAATCGACGTGCCGGAACTCGAGGCCCATGCGGCGGCGTTCTATGCTTTCGGCGCCGAAGAGCTGTTCCCTGTTTCTGCCGAGCATGGGCGTGGAATCGGAGAGCTGCTCGACGCGATGGCCGAACGGGCCGGCGACGGCAGCCTGGGGGCACATCCGGAGCCCGCACAAGAAATCGCCGTTGCCGTGGTCGGGCGGCCCAACGTAGGGAAGTCATCGCTGGTGAATCGGTTGCTTGGAGTGGAGCGGGCGATCGTCAGTGAGATCCCAGGCACGACACGCGATTCTTTCGACACCCTGCTGGTGCGCGACGGTGTGCGCTATCGGGTCATTGATACCGCCGGGATCAGGCGCAAGGGCCGGACCGAAGCGCGCACGGAAAAAATCAGCGTCGTGATGGCGCGCAAGAATCTGGAACGGGCAGATGTGGCTCTCCTTCTGGTGGATGCAGAGGAAGGTGTGACCAAACTCGATAGTGCCATAGGTGGTTACGCCGATGAAGCGGGGTGCTCGGTCGTCGTTGTCCTCAACAAATGGGACAAGGTCGAGAAGGATCAACGCACGGTGGAGGAATACACCGACGCGATCCGTCGGCGCATGAAATATCTGTCCTATGCCCCGGTGGTCACGGTATCGGCTTTGACAGGCCAGCGAGTGTCGAAACTATTTGCCCTGATCAAGGCAGGCTGGGAATCCCGGCATATCCATGTGCCGACCGGTTTGTTGAACAACATCTTCGCCCCGGATCTGGCGCAGCAATGGACCACTAATAATCCCGGTCAGGATCTGAATATCCGATACATCACCCAGGCACGCTCCTCTCCGCCCACTTTTGTGGTCTTCACCAAGGGAAGCAAACCGCTGCACTTTTCAACTGAGCGTTACCTGATCAATCAGTTGCGAGAGCGTTTCGGATTTGACGGCACTCCCGTCCGCATCCGGCAACGAGCAAAACCGCCCCGTAAACGATAGGGAGTGAAATCAGGGAAGGGCGTGGCTCATAGTGTGATGGAAAAATGCGGAAAGAATCCAGAATGCAGAATTCAGAATGAAGGCCGGCTGAAACCGCCCCGACGCCGGCAGAATGTTCGCGTCATGTCATAGCATTATCATCTAATCTGACTTCTGGGTTCTGCATTCCGAATGCCGGCTTCTGCATCGAATATTGGAGCCACGGTGGTGCCGATCATTTCGTCGATATCTGTGCCGCCCTTACAGGGCTTGATATCGCCGGACCTTAACCCAGGGCTTACGCCCTGGGCTGTGCTGTCCCGCCCTTTCAGGGCTAAACATTTCAGCACTGCGAAAGTGCCGAGAGGCTGAGCGTTTCGGCACTGCGAGAACGCCGCGGGACGGAGCACTTCAACATGCGAAAGCGCCGCGGGGCCAAATATTTCGGCATTGCGAGAACGCCGCGGGGCTGAGCGTTTCGGCACTGCGAGAACCCCGAAGGGGTGGCGCAGCAAAGCCCAGGGCGTGAGCCCTGGGAACAGGGAATGGAGCAAAAAGAGCCCTGAAAGGGCGGCACAGAGAAGGCGCGATGAGAGCGCAACATTTTCACGCACCCCGGAGTGCCCCCGGTGCACGGGAGACTGAGTTGGCCTTTCCCGTTGCAATGGAGGCGTGTTGACACAAGCGGGAAGCGACACTAGTATAGAGAATTATCGGGGTTCTGGCCCCGCGCGGTGCATATCAAATTGCAGAGTTCCGATGAACAAGAACAATCTTAGCAAGGCAGTCCACGACGTCCACGGCGGCATGTCCTACGCGGACGCCTTGAATGTCGTGGACTTGATCTTCGACATCATCAAGCGGCGACTTGTAGGTGGCGAGAAAGTATTGCTCAGCGGTTTTGGCTGCTTCCGCGTGGTGACCCGGAAGGACCGGAAAGGTGTGAATCCCCAATCGGGGAATGCGATCGTAATCCGTAGCAGGAAGGCTGTTGTCTTCAAGCCCTCCAAATACTTAAAATCGCAATGATGACTATGCAGCCCATTTCCAAGAGGCTCTATTATCGCATCGGTGATGTTTGCCGGATCATTGGCGTCGAGCCGCATGTCCTGCGCTATTGGGAGACCGAGTTCCCCAGCCTGGCACCCCTTAAAAACAAGGCCGGCCAACGGACCTATCGGCCCAAGGATATCGAGTTAATCCTGGCGATACGGAGACTTCTGTACGAGGAGGGGTATACTATCGCCGGAGCGCGTAAGCAACTGGCGCGCGGCACCCGGGCTGAAGAAGGGGAGAAGGAGCCCTCCTCGGCAGAATCCAAGATTCACAAGAGATCCCGCCCCGCGCCTCCGGCTCCGGCACAGCGGCTCAATCAGGTGCGGGAGGAACTTGAGAATATATTGACTTTGCTCGAACGCGAATGATACTGTGCTGCTTGACGATCGGGACGTAGCGCAGCCTGGTAGCGCACACGCTTGGGGTGCGTGTGGTCGGTGGTTCAAATCCACTCGTCCCGACCATATTTTTTTATCGTGACCTTAATCCTCCTAACCAACGACGACGGCATCGAAGCAGAAGGCCTACGCACGCTTGAAGAATGCATCCGGGATCTGGGCGAAACCGTCATCGTCGCGCCCGATCGCGAACGCAGCGCCGTGAGTCACGGCCTGACCCTGCACTCCCCCTTGGAATTGCGACAGGTCCGGGACAAACGATTTGAGCTCAATGGCACTCCCGCTGACTGCGTCATGTATGCGCTGAGGCACATCCTGACCGCCCGTCCCGACCTGGTCATCTCAGGTATCAACCATGGTGCCAATCTGGGCGACGATATCATGTATTCAGGCACCGTTGCGGCGGCGCGTGAAGCTTCCAAGCGCGGGATTGCATCTCTTGCAGTCTCACAAGCTTACGACGACAATCCCATTCGCTTCGACAGAGGGAAGAAATTCATTAGGGATTTGGTGAAGAGGATGCTGGAACAGCAGTTCGATGGCGGCCTCTGCCTGAACGTGAATATCCCCGTGAAGAGAATCCGCGGCGTGAAAATTACGCGCCAGGGGTGTACGTTCCACTTCCCTCATTTCAATTCCTTCAATCCGGTGGTTGAAGGCGGCAGTTCTCACCCGGACATCGTAGCGGATCGCACCCGCTCCGCCAGTCCGCTGGATTATGAGGCCGTTTCAGATCATTTCATCTCTGTAACTCCGCTACAACGAGATCAAACGGATTATGCGATGGTGGACTTGCTCCAGAAGGATGCCCCCCAGCTATTCCGCCGGTCCTAGCTCCCCGGAATTGGGTTGATCGGCCGCTGATTTTACGCTAGGATTTTCCCCTGACTCTGGACGGGGCGTGGCGCAGTTTGGTAGCGCGTACGGTTCGGGACCGTAAGGTCGGAGGTTCGAATCCTCTCGCCCCGACCAACCTTCTTAAATTCCCATTCTTTAGAATCAATAGTTTGCGGGCACGGGCGGCCGAAAAACCGCTTCCGTATGTAGTGGCGTGTGTAGTAACGCAAAACCTACTGTACCGTCGCGCCATCGCCCATCTTCGAGTTGGCACCAGTACTTCCTCGAAGCAGTGGCGACCACGTGGTAGTTTTCGCATCCGTAATTTTTGCGCATAGCCGCAAAGAATCCCCGCGCCGTCCTTAACGTACCCTGAGTGCCGGTCCGCTTCGGGCGGGGGGCATTCTGGGCGAGCAGCCGCGGCTTCTGCCCTGTTATTGGAGCCTAGGCACTGCGAATGTCTGGAGGATCTTCCATGCGACAATCGCGCTGCCATCCGAATCGAAACGAACCACTCTAAAAGCCACCAACACGTCCGATGCATTGTAGCAGATGGAGCGCAGCGCAAAAGTTGTGGATGCCGTCGCTCTCATGTCATCGACATAATAATAGCCTCCGGACGTGAAACCTGTTCCTGCCCGCTGCTGCTGCACTCGGGCATCGGCTAGATTTGTCGGCGGGCTGAATGTGGCAAGATACTGCACGGCCGGAGTACTAGGAGTAATCCCATCGATAGGAACATCTCCGAGATTGGTCATAAATCCAAAATCAGCTCCCGCGAATCCGACGCCCAGATAGCCCTGTTCGAGCCCGATGTCGGATCCGTAACCGTATTCGTGCGTTAGCCGAGTAAATGAATAGTAGGCTCCTCCCCCCTGGTTGTGAGGTACCCGTCATAGGTTTCTCTCGGCATCAAACGCATTAGTCCGGTCTGAGGCTGGCTGAGGAAAGTAGCAAAAGCTGACAAGTCTTCAGTCGAAGGCGGCAGGAGTTGATCCGCAATGATCTTTGACTGTTGCTGAATCGAAGTGAACTGATTCAACAAAATGCCACGCGCATCGGCGGGTTCGCTGCGGCCGGGAAGAACGGGCGCCGTCGCAAAGTTCTGGCCGTCGAATACCAACGTCGTAAGGTAGAAGGCAACGGATCCGGTCAGCTCGAGGGATCCATTCGTGACGCTCAACTTTTCAAAACCCGGTATTTGGTTCACAAAAAGAGCCAGTTGGTTGCCGGCCGGCAGCGAAAAATTCAAGGTCGTACCTACGATGTTGCCGTTATTGTCCAAAAGCCTGAAGGTGAGCGTGTTTGAATAACCTGCAGAGGTAAGGGCAATGGCTGTGCTTCCGGGATCAGGAACTAGCGCCAGTTTCCGGGTTACGGCCCGTGTCAGTGCTCCAATTCGGCGCAGACCCTGATTTAGCGTGGGCTTGCGGGGATTCCTCTGGCGGACCGTCTGTATATACTAACCGGTTTGGTATTGGCCAAGTTCGAGTGTACGGAACAATTGCTCTTGTTGGGGCGACAATCGCGTGAGAGTCCGTTCCGCCCGGGGCCTGCCGCCGAGGCGTGCGGCTTCCCCCGAATGCGCGGCATAGTAGTTGGTGATTTCCTTGATCCGTGTCAGCTCTTGCAGCAGACGCCGCTGGGAGATAGGGACGCCCGCGGTGACTACCTGCCGGTGCAATAGCGACAGCAACGTCAACGCGAGAACGCAGTGGAAAGCGTGGACGCGGATCATCGGATCGGTCCGGTGAAAGGCTGGAGAGAAGCGGATGAAGCATGGATCCTTCATGTCCCGGAATGCCCGCTCGACATGATGCTGGCCCCGGTAACCGAAGACGATCTCGTCGTCCGTGAGGCCGGGATTTGTCGTGAAGAGAACTCTCTTCCCGAGGACGCGGCTCTTGAGCTTGCGGTAAGCATTCTGGTCCGCGCCGAACTCAACCGCGAGGCGGTCATTTCTCCCCTTCACACGTGCCCAGAGGAATTCGCAGATGTACTGTCCCGATGTCAGCGCTTCGAGTTGCTTTTCGAGCCCTTGTCGGGTGAAGGGCTTGCCTCGCCAGCCCGGTTGGTGGCTCCGTTCGACGCGCCGTTGAAGATCCTGAAGGGCTCGAAGTTTCTTGTTCAGGTGCTGACGTATGCCGCGGACCTGGCCGCGGAGCAAGGCCTGACTGCGGGTAACCAGAACCATGCGCTTCTGGCCGAGGACCTCCTTCTCCGTGCGGAAGACGCGAAGACCCTCGAAAAGAGGCCCTTCCAGGCGCCGGAACCTCTTGGCCGGGACGTCCAGGAGATCCTGATGCTGCGTCGGCACGAGCGACCCGATGATGTGGTAGGGAGAACCATCCAATACTTTGATGTTCTCCTCGGAGTTGTTCCCCTTGTCGAAGACGAGCGTGACGCGCTGACAGCGCTCCTTGAACATCTGATAACGCGCGACAAGATCGTCCAGGACCTTGCTGAACGTGACCGAGTCGGGCTGGTTCCCCTCGTAGACGCGGGAGAACAACGGAATGTGGAAGTCCCACGAGACCATCAGGGCGAGACCCACGATGCGCAGATCGGTTCGTTTCGACTTGGCATGGCCCCGCTGCGCCAGCTTGCTCGGATTCTCCGAACACAGGAAGGTGTCGAAGTTGGTCGTGTCGTAAAACAGCGCCCGCACGTCGACGCCGAAGTCCTCGACCAGGCGTCGGGTCAGATCAGTTTCGATCGCCGCCAGGGCCGCTTCGTCCAGATACTGCATGTGATCCCAGAAACGCTGGCTGCACAGGGCCTCGGGCGGCAGCGGCAGAAGGCGTGGGAGGATGGTTTCCCGATACCACTCGCCCAGCCCGGCCTTGCTCTTGGGATCGACCACGCGGTTGATGGTCGCCAGGAGCATATACTCGCCGACCGACGCGCCCTGGTGGCGCTTGGGCGCATGGCGGTCGATGGTCTCGACGAGCTGGAGCCGGCCGGCCATGTTCCAAAGTGCAGCCGTAGCGCCAAACTCGCGCTCCTCGGCACACAAGGCGCGTCCGCGGCCCTCCGACAGCAGTTCGACAAGCTTCTGGGCGGTGCCGAGGTGGCGGATGACCCGCAGTCGCGGTCTGCCGTGGTCGTCGCGGTAGGACTCGACAATGCGCCAGTAACGATTTCCGCGGACGGAATAGGGCTGAAGGCTTGGCATGATTCGTATATACCACTCCTGGTATGGCCTGTCAACCGAAAACGCAACGGGTAGTAGTATGCCATAGAGTGCCTTTCCATGGGCTTTACACGAACAACAAGGAGAGGCCGGCGCTTAGATCCTGCAGTCTCTTGATTCGTATATACTTTCTAAGGGCGAAACGAGCCGCCCCGAGTTTTCGCTCTCATGAAGGATGGAATGGACACGGAAGCCGCATCATCGGCGGCTTTCCCGAGGGTGTGCGTTCATTCGGCAAAGCCCGAATGTATACCTGCAATGCGACAGATTTGTACTCGTAACCCGGAAACTGGCGCTAGGAGAGTGGCCAACGCAGTCGCTCCCGTCGCCAGAACCGAGGCCTTACTGATCAGGTTGTTGCTTCCGATAGTCTCAAAAATCTCCGTTGCCCCCACAGACGGGCTTGAAGTGATCTTGACCCATCCGCTCTTCAGTGGGCTACTGAGGCCAAGCGTCCGGAGAGAAGCCGACCCATATCCATTCAAAGTCAGATGAAAAGTGTTGTTTGTTCCCTGGTCAGTTGCCAGTGAGAGCCGATGGTAGGTCTTATCAAAAATCTCGACGTCAATTGTGCTTAGGCCGGAACCGTACCCGGTGAAATACCAACTCGTGATATATCCGTCACCATCAGCGAACTGGGGAAAGTACTGCACCTGCTGTTCGCTTCCCGAAGCGGCAGATGAAAAGCAGAAAAGGTAAGAGAAACAAAGAAAAACGAGGTACAGGGGAATAGAATCTCTGGAGGATTTCATTTTCGATCTCCACGCGCGTTGATAGCGTACGTTACCGCTCCTGAACCTGGAGCCAGAGGCGGAGCAACCGATCATGAATCATCGAGCAATCCGTCGATCCATCGCCGTCATAGGCTGCCTGACGCACCTACAGTGAGAATGATCGCCAGTTCCTGCAGGCGGGCAGAGAGCTAGTGCGAAAAACGATTCTACTTCTAATAGCAGATGACGGGAAACGCTAAAAGGTTCAACGCGGAATGACTACTGCGGAATTTCCCGGAGAAATGGATTTTGCTTTATCGCCAATTGGTTATGTACGATAAAGCCACTTAACACGTCCCTGTGGCCTAAAATGATGGATTTCTGGCTTCCCAGAACGCAACCAGGACAATGATGTCAATCCGAGCATGATTCCGAGGGAATGAAGAGTGCCGTTTTGTCTGGCTACAAAGCGGATTTGTGCTTGATGCCTGGTGCCGGTCTATGTCTTAATCGCCGATATGAGTGTCCCGTACTGCGGGAATCAAATAAAATGGAGATGGTGAATCATCAACTCAGGAGCGCAGATGGCGTAGCGCACCACTCTCAAAGGAGGTGGAATCGATGTCGCTCCGTCGCTTTGTGTTTGCCTTTTTCTGTTTTTGTCAGCTGGGGATTTGCCAAGGTCAGGTAGACGAAACAAAAACATGGAATGATTTCATCGCTTGGCTTAAGAATCAACCCGCCGTGGCATGGGACGTGCTGATCCCGGAATATAAACCCCGGCTCATCGCCTCTGGCCTGTCAGAGGCAAAGGCAGGTGAATATCTATCCATCATCGAAAGACTGGCAAAGGAAAGACGCATCGAGCTCAAGGCTATTGATTTCGATAAATACTACCTCAACGACACTCCCAACTTTAGTAAGGCGCCTAACGCTTTCCTGGCCGCCGTCATCTCGGATTTTAAGCCTGGCCGCGCTCTGGACGTTGCGATGGGAGCGGGACGCAATTCGGTCTTTTTGGCAGAGAAAGGGTGGGACGTCACGGGCTTCGATATAGCTACAGAGGGATTAAGATTGGCTCGGGAGAGGGCGGAAAAACTTGGACGGAAGATCACAACAGTTCGAGCAACGCATGAAGATTTCGATTACGGAAGGAATCAATGGGACCTAGTCCCAAAACAAGCGAGGTTTGAACATGATCGCGGGGGTCGTAGTTCTTCGTAATCGCTGGCCATTTTCCCCGCCCTGATTTTTGCCCATTGACACAACAACACACATTGAAGACAGACTTCCGCCTCCTGTTCTCTACCTTTTTATTTGGCTTGTCTGTCTTCGATGCGCCCCTTTCTCCCTTTTTATCATTTGCGCCGGCAAACCGGGATATTGCCGACGCCCTGGATCATGAAAACTTGAGCTCCCGTATTCGGTCGAACGTGGAGAAGAACGCTTCCAGATGCTTGCTGTAACTGAGAATACGAAATATCAGGCGCCGGCCAGTCTGCACAATTTGACATGGTATTTGGATGAAGCTCGCCAGGAATCGCTTGAATTCCATGCGCAAGATGTCCCGGCGTGTCACGGGCGACAGGGTCACCAGGCCATACCAAGCTTTCAGATTCCATGCCAGTGCGGCGATGACCATGTAAGCCCAATTCGACACCAAACCGTCCGAGGGCATGCGCAATGCATTGACGCCGTTCTTGAGTTGGCCAATAACGTTTTCCTGGTTGCAGCGGTCGTTGGCGAAAAAGACGACTTCCTGCATGCCCATTGCGCGATCGTTGGTGATATAGAAAAAATATCGCACATCGTCGAACAGTCGGCGTTCTCCCTTTTCAATCGTCAGGTTTTTCCGCACGACAACCATCCGATAGGTCTTTTTGCAGTGCCCCGGTCGATAGTCGAACTCGGCAACTTGCTCACTCTCCAGGCGGATGTTCTCGAACTCCCTTTGCTTGACCACCTGTTCCTTCACGTTCTCAGGACGGCGCCTCTCTTCGGTCCTGACCTCATAGCGCGGAGGCCGTTGGAGCACCTGCCAATGGCCCGCCGGCAGGGCATCCGCCATGTCGACGAGATTCTTTTTGGCGTCGTAGCCGAAGACAAAACCAGCCTTCTCGTCCCATCGATCAAAGTTGCTGGTCAAGGAGAAATCCGTGTCGCCCCGCAGCCAGACCTTCTGGAACACCGGATCCACGAGATCAATCGCGCGGTCCATCCATTCAGCAGCTCCGTCGGAAGAGGGGCGGTTGCCGGGCCGGTTTACCAGATAGAGAACCTCTGCTTGTGTTGGCCAGAGTCACGATCAACGGAGAGTAGCCCCAGATCCCGTTATAGGCAATGTTCATTCCTTCTTTGCATTGGCCTGTAGTTTCGGCAACCGTGCCGTCCACATCGATGATGGCTTCCTTCCGGAAGGAACCATCCTGCAAACTCCAAACCTTGCGCCGCGTTTCGTTGAACGTCTCCTGGAGCCCGAATATCCACTCTTCGTCGAATCGTCGCAGGAAATCTCCCGCCGTGGTGGGATCCGGAATTCTGTCGGCTCCGAGGGCGTTCATATAAGTCTCATCATTGCGCAGCCGCTCGATATCTTCCAGACAGGTGCCGCCGGTGAGCACGTTGTAGGCGATGTTCAACACGTGATCCGATTCCCAATACGGAACGTGGACCTGGAGCAATATGACGTTCTGGTTGATCGCCCCATCCAATCCCAGCTTGCATACCAGCTTGTGCATAGCCCCGATGCCGCCGCAGCCGACGGCACGGGTTCTCTCGGAAATCTCGTAATGGATGTTCGAGTCTTTGAACATGGGATCTGGCTGGTCTGGAAACTGCTTCCGTTCCAATCGGGCTTCGAGATTTTGCTTGTCTTTGAGGTAGATTTTGTGGTTTCTTTTGTTCACCTGGAATGTACTCCTTTTGGTTGTATTGGCAATGTGCAACTTCCTATTATAACCAATAATGATGCACATTCCAGGTCTATTTCATCCTTTCGCTTAAAAAATCACGCTGGCTTTGGGCCTAGTAGTTATGACCTATTCATGGGCGCCGATGAATAAACCTGAATACATTCAGCGCATTTACGATAGTCTTAAAGCAGGAGGCATCGTTCTTGTGGAGGACAATACGGGATCGATTCAGGCAAGAAACGTTGGTGATAACTTCCTGCTTAAGTGGTTTGAAAACTCCCGCATACTTCGTTATGAGGCCGCAGGCTCAGGCAGTGAATGGGGTAATCCCAAGGATTTGGTATACAGGCTTCTCGCACAAAAGCCCTGAGATTGCCCACAATGCCCTATGTTCCCATTTGATGTGTCTCGGCTAATCCGACTGCTCAAAATCCCCGATGGCCACTTGAAAATCCCCCATTTGTGGCCGGGTCAAAATCCCCCAGGCGACAGCAGGAGTATAACCTACCAACAATCCGTATAGAGCTCCAAGCTCATTCCTTTTTCATCCAGAAACTTTTTGTCGGTTTTCGGTCAGCCGGATGGACGCCTCCTTGAGACGGTAGCTCCTACCTTCGAACTTGAGCAGATGGCCGCGGTGAAGGAGTCGGTCCTGAATGGCCGACGAAGCGGCGTTGTCGCCGAGGAGTTTCCCCCAATCCTCCAGGGGACGATTGGAAGTAATCAGGCTGCTTTTTCTCGAGGTGTATCGATTCAGAATAATCTCGAGTAAATCGTCGGCAGCCTGTTCCGGGACGTTCTTGCGCAGAAACAAATCGTCGATGACCAACAGATCGCTTTCGGAGAAGAGTTTGGTCACCTTTTTTCTCCGCTTAAGTTGAGCGGATTCGAAGAGGTCTTCGAAAAAGGCATGGGC
>CAVTZY010000041.1:0-129894 GCA_963739235.1 Terriglobia bacterium
CTGCAAACCACGGTCTGGTACAGCAGCGGCGCCAATCACTTCTGGTACCCGAATCAGAGCAAGCCCGCCACGCGCTGGGAGGAGCAGATCGATAGCCTTACAACTAATCTGATACAAAGCCTGGACGATGCCGTGCGAAAAAAGGCGTCGTTTCAGGTGCAGGAGATCTGGATGAGGGAGATGCCGGCCATTGCCACGGTCGCACCCGACATTCTCTCGGGCTGGAGAAACACGCTAGGTAATATTCAGCCATCGATCCTCATTCCTTACCTTTTATGGAATGTCGAGGAGCTGACCAAACGCACGCGCTAGTGGGGCACGGATCGTGAGGATTCTCACTGCGATCTCGAAACGCATCCTCCAGCTGGCAGCGCTCTCGCTACTGGTCACATCGGCAACTTTCTTCTTGTCATCCTTACTCCCGGGCGACTTTTTTTCAGCTCAGGATCTTGATCCGGCAATCCGGCGCCAGACGGTCGACTTGATGCGCCATCGTTACGGCATGGACCAGCCAATTCTCGTGCGTTATGGGCATTGGCTGGATCGGGTCGCACATCTGGATCTCGGTGAGTCGCGTTTTTATCAACAGCCGGTACGAGATATCGTCCTCGATGCGCTACTTAAGACGCTATGGATGGGGCTTCCCGCACTACTGATCGGCATGCTTGCGGGCATCCTCCTGGGTACAACTCACGCCCTCAATCGCGATAGGCCTTTTGGCCTCGTTCTGGATCTGCTATCCAGCGTGGCCCTCGCTTTGCCGACGCTGGTCCTGGGACTGGGTGCGCTGTTGATCGCTGCGTTTACGCATTGGTTTCCCCTGGGCAGCATGAACTCCTCTAGTTTGCCTGACTCATCGTTTTTGACCTGGTTTGCAGACAGGATTTATCACCTCGTGCTGCCTGTGTTTTGTCTGACGGTTCCCATTCTGGTCTACGTGGAGAGGATCCAATGCGCTGCGGCACAGGACCTGATTGACGAGCCCTACGTCCGAGCTGCGCATGCGCGCGGCCTGGCAGAATCTCACATTTATTTTCATTACCTGTTGCGACCATCGCTAAATCCGATTCTGTCCACATCGGGTCCGCTGTTTGCGAGTATCCTCAGCGGCAGCCTGGTGTTGGAAGTGATCTTTGCCTGGCCCGGCCTGGGTCAGGTGACTTTGAATGCGCTGCTCAATTGGGATACCGCCCTGGTAGTCGGCTGCGTCGTCGGCAGCACCATCCTGCTCGTCACCAGTAATCTGGCCGCCGATATTCTGCTTTTGCTCCTTGATCCCAGGACTCATTTCCAGGATGGCACGATATGAGAGGCATCCATCAATATGCGCGCCTGCTGGCCGTCCCGCTTGTTCTCGCCTCTTTCCTCAGCGACTTCCTGTCCCCCAGCGCTCCGAATGCCCAGGACCTAAACCAGTTCTATTCCCCGCCTGCGCGCATACATTTTGTCGATGTGCAGGGCAGATTTCATTGGCGGCCTTTTGTCTATCGGCTGGAGTTGGTTGATCCTCTAGATGCAACGTACCGAGAGGCGAAGGATCAGGCTTTCCCTTTGGAGTTTTTCTGCGATGGATATCGATACCAATTCATGGGCCTCATCCCTTTATCCCGACACTTGCTTGGCACTGGCAACACAGGCACATTTCACCCATGGGGCACAGACGCTCTGGGACGGGATGTACTGGCACGGACTATGGCCGGAGCGCGAAACTCCATGATGATCATGCTCTTCGGCATCACGATTTATTTCACGATCGGGGTAAGCATAGGGACACTTGCCGGTGCTGCGGGCGGGTGGACGGATACCCTGCTGATGCGGTTCTCTGAGTTTGTGCTCGCGCTGCCTGCGCTTTACCTGGTTTTGGCAGTGCGCGCTCTTTTGCCGCCGGATATGCCCTTCTGGCAGACGGTTTTCCTTACCGCCGGTACAATTGCAGCCGTAGCATGGCCTCCGATGGCGCGCGGAGTTCGGGGGCAGATCCTGCAGATAAAAAAAGCCGGCTACGTCGAAGCGGCCAGGATGCTTGGAGCTTCACCCTGGCATATCTTCCGCCGGCATATGCTACCGGCAATGGCGACCTTTGCACTGGCACAGACCGCAGTTGCCGCACCCGTGTTCATCCTGGGTGAGGTGGTGCTTTCTTTCCTGAACGTCGGTTTCCACGACTCCGGCGCATCCTGGGGCACGATGCTCCGCGGCCTGACGCAAGACCCACGCATGCTAACGGACTTCTGGTGGAATCTGTCCCCCTTAGCCTTTGTATTCGCCGCTTTGCTCTGCCTCAACGGCTTCAGCAGGCGAATGCGCACAAGAGGACCAGCGCAGCTTGTCTGATGAGCAAGCATTCTCAGGACATGCACTTTACACAGGAAAAATCCTCACGGAGCGGCGCTGCCAGGCACAGCGTTCCGGAAGGCGCACAATTCCATCCAACATGCAAGACGATAGAGGGTGGCGCCCCTGCGGAGGCACTTCAGGACCCGCAGGGGCAATCTGTGCAGAAGGCGCCAATCCTTACCTCATTCAAAGCATGAGAAGCCTCATCCGGCGCCGCCCCCCTTTGCTGCGGGAAGCAGAAACTACTTCTTCGGCGGTACCACCGCATCCTTGCAGGCCTTGGCGACACGGAACTTCACGACGGTCTTCGCAGGGATCTTGATCGATGCGCCTGTCTGAGGATTCCGTCCCATCCGGGCCTTGCGATGCGATTTCACCAGCTTCCCGATTCCGGGGATCACGAACTGGCCATTCTTCTTGGTTTCGTTGATTGCAGTGGTTGAAATTGTTTCAAGCACCGCGCCGGCCGCGGCTTTCGTCATTCCGTTCTGTTCCGCGATGAGCGAAATGAACTGACTCTTCGTCATAACTTTTCCAGCCATACCTACCTCCTCTGACTTGGTTCTTTCAGAATTAGCTCCACTTGTACATTGAAACGAAGACACTGTCATTTTGCGGATATTCTCAGAAAAAGCAATCACCAATTCGCATTTTACGGCATTTTTTCAAGAAATTTGCAGGTTTGGTCACTTTAAAGCCCACGGGACACGTGAAAATCCGGGGATTCCGCTGCACCCTCATAATTCCGGATGGCCGGAACCCGGCAAGAATTCTGCGGGCGAGGCGCTTTATTTGCGGGGCTGGTAGTATGGATTCCGTCCCGCAGCATGATCTGTCGTGTCGAGAATTTCTCCCACTTCAGGAATCATCTCTCGAATTGACCGCTCGATCCCCTGCTTCAATGTCATGTCAGCGGCACCGCAGCCCTGGCAGCCGCCGCCGAGGCGCAGATACACGGAATTTTTCTTCACGTCGATCAGCTGCACCCAGCCGCCATGCATGCCCAGGGCAGGATTGATTTCGCGCTCAAGAAGTTGCTGCACCTTCTTTCGGATTTCAGTTTCTGCAGGAATTCCGCGCACAAACTCTTCCGTGACCGGCGGCTCGCCTGATTGAATGTGCTCGCGAATTTTGGCGCCGACCAGCTTTCCGGTTGCCGGCCAGGGATCAAATTCCGACTTGGTAATAGTGATTTGATTCTCGGCGATCAAAATATTCTGCACTACAGGCACTTCAAAAATCCGGACCGCCAGGGGAGAAAGCTTCGCAGCCTGCCGGTTGGCAAAATACGCGGATCCGCCCGGGTACACCGGCCGATCAACCGTGAATTTACATACGGCCGGGTTACTCGTCGGTTCACCAATAATGGCTATTTCATTGTCCACAGCTTCCTCCTTAGATGTCCAATTCGTTGTGAAATTACCTGACAACCCCATCAAAGTCAATCGGGATGCCGTCGCCCGAGCGCCGCTGCTCAATGTCCCGAAGCTCCCCGATCCGGCAGGAAAGCGAAAGGTCATTGCGGATCATACGGACCACACCAAACAACTCGACATTTGGCCACCTGAAGGGTTACATATAGCTTCTTTGGACGCCGAAGCCCGGACATAAAACACTTTGTCGAGGAGTGCCTGCATGTGTATGCTTAAATGTCTCCTGTGTGTGTGCATCGCCGCACTGTTTCTGATGCCGGTTCCTGCAACTCCCAAAAGCAATGCCGCCGCACTCGCCACCAGATTTCATTTGATGCCTGTGCCCGCTGCCCTGACGGTAGGCGACGGAAAACTCCGGATCGATGAGAAATTCCATGTCGCGCTGACCGGATATTCGGAGCCGAGGCTGACGCGTGCGCTGACGCGCTTTCTCGAACGGCTGCGCCAGCACACCGGCATTGGTTTCACGGCTGTGCCCTCGGCCCCGGCGGAAACGGCATCGCTGGTCATCCACTGTGCCGGTCCCGGCGAGGCCGTACAATCGGTGCAAGCAGACGAGTCTTACACCCTCGAAATCAGTTCAACCAAGGCGCGGCTCTCGGCGCCTTCCCCCCTGGGAATCCTTCACGGCATGGAAACACTGCTGCAGTTGGTCGACGTCGACTCAGAGTCGCTCTATTTCCCCGCTGTGAACATCCAGGATCGTCCCCGCTTTCCCTGGCGTGGCCTGATGATCGATGCAGCGCGCCACTGGCAACCTGTCGAGGCAATCAAGCGTAATCTCGATGGCATGGCCGTGGTCAAATTGAATGTTTTTCATTGGCATCTTTCGGAGGATCAGGGATTCCGCGTCGAGTCCAAGAAATTTCCTAAACTCCAGGGACTCGGTTCAGATGGACTGTACTATGCGCAGGCTCAATTGCGCGAGGTCGTCGCCTATGCTAGCGAACGCGGCATCCGGGTCGTACCCGAGTTCGACATGCCCGGACACACAACATCCTGGTTTCCCGGATACCCTATGCTCGCGAGCGGGCCCGGTCCCTATCAGATCGAACGTAAGTGGGGCGTGTTCGACCCGGTCATGGATCCCACCAAGGAAGAGGTCTATTCCTTCCTGAACGCTTTCATCGGCGAAATTGCCCCTTTTTTCCCAGACCAATACTGGCACATCGGCGGCGACGAAGTGAACGGCAAGCAATGGGACAAGAGCAGCAGCATCGCTGCCTTCAAAAAACGCCACAACCTGAAGAACAATGAAGAGCTCCAGACCTATTTCAACAAGCGCCTGGTCCCGATCCTGACCAAACATGGGAAGAGAGCGATAGGCTGGGATGAAATTCTCAACCCTGATCTGCCGAAGAGTGCCGTTATCCAATCGTGGCGCGGCCAAAACTATCTTGCCCAGGGTGCGCAAAAGGGATACTCCGGCATCCTGTCGGCGGGCTACTACCTCGACCACCTACGCAGCGCAGCCTATCACTATCAGGTGGACCCGTTTGGCCAGCAAATAGCCTCCCTGACCGAAGAGCAGAAAGCACTGATTCTGGGCGGCGAGGCTTGCATGTGGGGAGAATATATGACATCGGAAAATGTCGATTCACGCATCTGGCCCCGACTCGCCGCCATAGCAGAACGGTTGTGGTCCCCGGCTGATGTGAAGGATGTCGACGACATGTACCGCCGTCTTGCCTGTGTCAGCGGCAGCCTGGAATCCTTGAGTCTGACCCACAAATCCATTTACCCGTTCATGCTTCAGCGCATGACCGGAGGAAAGGTACCTGATGCGCTGATGACGCTAGGCAATATTGTGGAGTCGGTGAAAACGCTGGGACGCGCCCGCCTGCGAAGCTATACGAGCCTGATCCCCATGAATCGCCTTACCGACGCGATCCCGCCCGAAAGCGATCTCGCCCGCGAGTTCAACCGGCGGGTCGATCTGGCGCTTGAATCCCAGTCGGGCTTGCAGGAGCAGTCCCAGGAATTGCGGCTGTGGCTGACCCGCTGGCGCGATAATCACCCTCTGCTGCAGCCAATCCTGCGCGCATCTTATCTTCTTCGAGAACTGGATCCCTTATCTGAAAACGTTTCTGCGCTGGCAACCGCAGGTCTACAGGCCATGGACTGCCTGGAATTCGGCCGCAAACCGGAGGAGTCCTGGGCCCGTGATCAGGCAGCGTTCCTGAAGCGGGTCGACCGGCCCGAGGCAGAATGCCTGATCATGATCATCCCGGGAGTACGCAAGCTAATTGCCGCGGCAAGTCAGATTCAATAAGATAACCTAATCGCCGGGAGAATCTGGAGTCGCAAAACCTTGACTCGGCCGAAAAATGGGCCGTGAACCAGCTTGCCATCCCCGGCCGGAATGGATTCTCATCTGTCCAATCAGGCGGGAGGGCAACAGTCTAACGGGCAGCGGGAAAATGCTTCAAGGGGAGGGCCGAAGTTCCGGGGCGACTACACCACCTTCTTACCCAGGGGGAAGCTTAGCATCCTGTGGGCTGAGGCCGCCAGGTGTTGTCGCTGATTTTCCATCGCAGGGGTTGCCTGCTCTTCAAAGTCCAGGCTGGAGATTCGATCCCACGGAATCTCACACTCGCATCCATTTGTCTGCACGATCAGATATTCCGGGTTCGACAGATTCAACACATCGGTAGGCCTGATCGTTATCTCCTTCTCCATCGCTGTAATGGTGATCGTGCTTTTCGATGTATAGTGACCCGGACTGTTACCAACCGGAGCAATGTCTGGGCCCTTGATCATCTGCAGAATCCATTGTTGTTTCTTGCTTGTCAACATCTGATCCCTCGCGACATCCAGCTTTTTGTGTTGCTTGCGCTTTCATTTTGATGAAAGCAGAATTCATTTTAAGAAACATCCGCTTCATTCCTACATGCTCTGCTTTCGTCACAGCACGCGAGGGGGGTTTCGTGCTGTTTGTCCATCTATTGACCCGCCAGGTTCGACTTGGCAATCGAACGAGCAGTAACATAGCACAAATGGGCCATATATGTACAGATTTTTATCGGAATCCGCCGCCCAATCCCGCCAGAATCATGGTTTAGAAGTCCCTGCTGCAGCAGGCGGTGGAGGGGAAGCCTTCGAACTCCTCGCAGATTTTAGAGGTGCGTAATAGATAATCCACCGCAGAGTCTTCAGGTCGAGACCGTAATCATCTGGAGTGAAATTGCGGAGCCGCGCCAAAATCACGGTTCTACTCAGCTCTTTTGACCGATTCTATGATCAACGAACCACGAGATATGCGCCAGCCACATCCTTTCCCCGCGGCAAATTCTGCTGAGTTCCATGGCTCAGCTCTGATCATCTTGCGGCTCTCGGATACGTAGGATAAGATCGGCATGATTTCGGACAACCGCGAGGTGATGGAACATGTTGACCAGAACCATTTTTTGCCTTGTTTGTGTGATGCTGTTCACGGCTGTCGGCGCTTCGCCCCAGATTCCGCTGGAGAATGTGCTGGGCCGTGTCACGGTCGCTGCGCAGGGAGATCTGCGCGGCCTTGTCGATATCGTGGGATTTCCCCAACACCCCGATCAGATGGATCTTATTGGCAAAACCTACGAAGATCTCGAGAGAGCAGCCATCCAGGCCAACCAGAAGCAGTTTGGCCTGAGCGATGGCACCCCCTTAATCTGCGGCGTTTGCCCGCACGATGACTATATGCTTGCCGGACGCGTCTATGCCCATGTGCAACGTTACATGAAGGCGCGGACCGTAATTTTGATCGGAAACGCGCACTGGTCTGAAACTTTTGGAATCCGAAACAAGCTGATTTTTGGGGATTTCAAACAGTGGCGCGGGCCGTACGATCCTGTGAAGGTCTCTCCCCTCCAGGACGAGATTCTTGCCAAGCTCCTGCCGGCCAGCTACACCATCCAGAGGAAGCTCGCGGAGACAGAACACTCGCTCGAAGCCGAAATACCTTACCTGCAATACTACAACCGCAAAGTGGAGATCATTCCAATTTTCGTTCCTTTCTCCGACTGGAACACGCTGGACCGCCTCGGACGCGAACTTGCTCAGGCGGTTGCCAGCCTGGCAGGCGCGCACAATTGGAAGCTCGGCAGCGACATCGCGGTACTTTGTTCAACCGATGGCCAGCATTACGGCGACTATGGCTGGAGTTATTACGACTATCACCCGTTCGGCTGTGATGCCGATGGCTATAAGAAGGCGCTCGCCCTCGATGCCCAGATGATCCATGACCATCTCGCGGGCCAAGTTACCTCCGAGCGCGTGCATGCGCTTTTTGCCGCCCTTGTCGACCAGACCGATATTTCCCGTTACAAGGTGACCTGGTGCGGCAGGTTCGCCGCGCCGTTTGGAATAAACTTCGCCATTCAGCTGGCTCGAATGAAAGAGAACAGGGATCTCACCGGCTGCCTTTTGCGAGCGGGTTCCAGCCTCTCGGATCCCTGGCTGCCGCTCAAGAAATATGGTCTTGGAGCTACCTCCGATGCCAACTTGCACCATTTTGTGACCTACTTTTCACTCGGCTTCAAATAAAACCCTGGGAGAGATTCGAATCCTATGGACTCAACCATCAAGTTGCTTTGCGACCTGGTCGCTGTCGATTCTGTCAATCCATCTCTCGTGCCCGGCGCAGCCGGCGAGAAAAACATCGCCGACCTCATTGCCGCAGAGATGCGCAGCGCGCACCTGGACTTCGAAGTGATCGAGGCTGCTCCCGGACGCCCCAATGTGGTCGGCATCCTGGAAGGTCGGCAACCCGGGCGTTCTCTGATGTTTTGCGGTCATATCGACACGGTCGGCGTGGCCGGCATGAGGGCACCTTTCGATCCGGCCATTGCGGACGGCCGGCTCTATGGCCGAGGCGCTCAGGATATGAAGGGTGGTGTCGCTGCCATGATTGGTGCCGCACGAACGGTGGCCGAAAACGGCGGGCTGCCGGCAGGCAGGCTGATCCTCGCCGCCGTCGCTGATGAGGAGTATGCCAGTGTGGGCGCGGAAGCGCTGGTCGCCCGTTGGAAGGCCGACGCGGCGGTCGTCACGGAACCCACCGACCTGGTCATTGCCACCGGCCACAAGGGCTTTACCTGGATTGAAATCATTGCCGAGGGAGTCGCCGCACATGGTAGCCGCCCTCGTGAAGGCCGCGATGCGATTCTCCGCATGGGGCGCGTTCTCACTCAGCTGGAAACACTCGACCGCGAGCTGCAGTCCAGAGCACCGCACCCTGTAATGGGAACCGCGTCATTACATGCGTCACTGATCACGGGCGGTCGCGAACTCAGCACCTATCCCGACCGCTGCATGCTTCAAATGGAACGAAGATCAGTCACCGGGGAAATGGGCGCGACGGCGCTGGCGGAGACGGAAACGATCCTATCGACACTCCGATCTATGGATCCGGAACTACGCGTGTCTGCCAAAGTCATGTTCGACCGGCTTCCCTACGAGACGCCGGCAAACCATTTCCTCGTTCCGGCTCTCGAAACCGTACTCGGCAAGACCGGGCGGATCCCCCGCCGCGGAGGCGCATCATTCTGGACCGACGCCTCGGTTCTTGGACACGCCGGCATCCCTTCAGTCATTTTTGGCCCCGGGGGAGCGGGACTGCACAGTGCCGAGGAATATGTAAAAATAGACGAAGTGCTCGTCTGCCGCGATGTGCTCGCGGAGCTTGCCCGTACTGTCTGCATTTAACATGAACGCGGAAACGCAAAGTCCATCCGAAATGTTCCCGTGCTTGCTGATCGCGCACAGATCCGGGGTGCGCTTTCTGCCCGGGCGCTGCACGAGCCTTCGCTCGTAACGCTTCTGCAGGATGATCATGAGGCGGTATCTGAATTTATGCTACTCTTTCGAGATTACGTTTGGAGAATGACATGTCCAAGCCAGGCTCACTGACCGAAGAGCAGGCATCGCACTTTGCAGCTCTCGCCCTCAAGGGAATCTGTCGGGAATATCCTAACAAGCTGGATCATGTGCTCAACAATCCCGCCGATGTGTGCGATCCAAGGACGCTCCATCCGGCGTTTTACGGCTGTTTCGATTGGCATTCAGCCGTGCATGGACACTGGATGCTGGTGCGGTTGCTGCGCCTTTTTCCTGAACTGCCCGAGGGAAAAACCGCCCGCAATCTGCTGAGCGGGAATCTGACTGCCGCCAATTTGCGAGCCGAAGCCGCATATCTGCATGCTCCAAACCGGCAATCCTTCGAGCGTATGTATGGATGGGCCTGGCTGCTCAAGCTGGCCGAGGAGCTGGACAGCTGGGAGGACGAGGATGGCAGGGAGTGGTCCGGCAACCTGCTCCCGCTCGCCGATGCCATCGTGGCCAGGTACACGGATTTTCTTCCCAAACAGAAATACCCGATCCGCACGGGTGTTCATCCCAATACCGCCTTCGGGCTTGCATTCGCGCTGGATTATGCCCGGCAGTGCAGGGTCTCACAACTCGAACAACTTGTGAGCGAGCGAGCCTGCGCCTATTACCAGGCGGATGCCAATTATCCAGCATCGTGGGAACCCGGGGGCGAGGGTTTCTTTTCGCCCTCCCTGGTGGAGGCAGATTTGATGCGGCGTGTGCTGGCACCGGCGCAGTTCCGGGCATGGTTTCGCCGCTACCTCCCGGGAATCAGCCAGGGCAGACCCAAATCATTACTGGAACCCGCAGCTGTGACGGACCGGAATGACCCAAAGCTCGTGCATCTGGATGGCCTCAACCTGAGCCGGGCATGGTGCATGCATAGCATTGCTTCGGCACTGCCAGATGAAGATCCAGCTCGGAAGGTGCTCCTCGCCTCGGCGATCCGCCACACCGGGGCGGCGCTGGGATACGTGGCGAGCGGCGACTACCTGGGTGAGCATTGGCTCGCATCCTTTGCCGTCTATCGCTTGTCGACAGCCACGGATCCTGCCGCACAGGCCTCTGGTGTTCGATGAAAGGAATATCTTCGAGATCATAGTCGTCGTGGCGGATTTGAGAGGATGGTTATGCGATTAGGAATCGATTTTGGAACGACACGAACGGTGGTCGCGGCAGCGGACCGAGGCAATTACCCGGTCATCAGTTTTCAGAATGAGACCGGGGACATGCAACCGTGGTACCCCTCGCTGATCGGGGCGCACGGGAATCAGCTGGCGTTTGCACTCGAAGCCCAGGCACACGCGGGCAAGGCCGGGTGGTCTTTCCTGCGCTCCATGAAGAGATCGCTCGGCGTGCTCGATCCTGATGCCACGGTCACACTCGGCGACGTCACGATTTCCGCGTTGGAGCTGTTGGTACAATACCTGACCCGTTTGTGCCGTGACTTATATGAAAGTTCCAATCTCGAAGTGAAAGCGAAAGAGCCGCTGGAGGCGCTGATCGCTGTCCCCGCTAACGCCAACAGCAATCAGCGGTTCCTGACCCTTGAAGCCTTTCGCCGCAGTGGCTTCCGAGTTTTGGGCATGATCAACGAGCCCTCCGCCGCCGGCATCGAGTACGCCCATAGCCACGTCAGTAACGAATGGACTGCGATCAAACAATACCTGGTGGTGTACGACCTCGGGGGCGGCACCTTCGATGCCTCGGTGCTCGGTCTGACGGATCATCACCACGAAGTGCTTACGGATGAGGGCATCGCCCACCTGGGCGGTGACGATGTCGATGCGCTCTTGCTTGAACTGGCCCTGTCCCATGCATCCTTCAGCCATGAACTCACCCCGATAGAACGCTATCTCCTGCTTGAAGAATGTCGCAGGCAGAAAGAAGGCCTGCATCCCAATACGCGCAAAATTGCCATCGATCTGGGAAGAGCGATCGAGGGGGTCGGCACGGTGATCGTGCCTACCGATGAGCTCTATTCCTGCTGTGCGCCAATGATCGACCAGACGATCGTTGCCCTGGAAGCGGCAATGGCAACGGTACGGCATCAATCCGGCTTGGTCTGGGGCGACGTGGAAACTATCTACCTGGTGGGCGGCTCCAGCGACTTGCCGATCGTTGGCCGCATGTTGCGGGAGCGCTACGGGCGCCGGGTACGCCGATCCCCCTACCCCTACTCGGCGACTGCCATCGGCCTGGCCATCGCAGCAGATGCCCAGGCGGGGCACGTCCTGCAGGAACGATTCACGCGCCATTTCGGGGTCTGGCGCGAGGCTGAATCGGGGCGCCGCGTGGTCTTCGATCCCATATTCCTCAAAGACACGCCGCTTCCCCGCCCCCGCGAGAGGGCGCTGACCCAGACGCGCCTCTATCACCCCGCTCACAATGTTGCCTGCTTCCGTTACCTCGAGTGCAGCCGCCTGACAGGGGACGGACAACCTGCCGGCGACATCACACCATGGGATGAGATCGTTTTCCCGGTTGACCGGGCACTCCGCACCGACTCCAAAAAAGATATTATCGAAGTCCGCAGGACCGACGAAGTCGCATCCCTGGTCATCGAAGAACGATACCTCTGTGATCCGCACGGCATGATCGAAGTTTCGATCTCCGACCTGACGACCGCCTACGAGCAGAAATATCGACTCCGCCAATTGCCAGGTGCAAAAAAACTGAGAGCTGGAGCCAGGAAATAGTGGAGAATGAGCAGGGAATGGGAGGGACCGGATGTTGCACGGGCAGATCGCAGTTACTTCATTTATTACATTTAGATTTATATCGCAAGTAGTCCTATTTATTACATTATTGTTTCATTGAGCTGCAGGGGATCGCAGAACCGTTTTGACTTTCTAAGAGAGCAAATGCCACAATCATGAAAGTTCGGCTGGAAAGGAGAAAAGTAAACATGCAGCGGACGTTCCTGTTGTTGATGTTGGCGATCATGGTCCCATTCATGGGTGGCGGTATGGCTCAGCAAAAACGATCCTTGACCGAGACCGATGCCCAGGGTTTGAAAAAGACCGTGGCAGGACTCAAAGGCAAGGTTGTATTCGTAAATTTTTGGGCTACCTGGTGCGCACCTTGCGTGGCTGAATTCCCGGATATCGTAAAGCTGTATCAAAAGTACCACGCGAAGGGACTGGAAGTCATCGCCGTCTCCTTCGATATGGAAGCCCCGACGGCTATTCCCTTCCTCGATCGGCAGAAGGCGGATTTTATCAATCTGTGGAAAAGCCCGAAGCAGGAGGACAATGCCTTCATGACGGGATTCGACAAGGAATGCCTGGGTGCGCTTCCGGTAAGTTGGCTGTTTGATCAGAAAGGAAAGCGTATATATTTCAACATGGGCAAGCTCGATCCGATCGCGCTGGACAAACAAGTCGCCGAACTTCTGGCGCTGCCAAAATAATCTCCTAATTCTGGAGTCCGGCGAAGATTAGGAAAAATTAGGAGAAACTAATTCTTTGTTTTATAATCTTCTAAAGGAAAGGTGAAATCCCGCTTCAATTGTGTTCCTGCAGGGGAGGAGAACGATGAAGTTCATCCGGAATCTGGCAGCGAGCTTGATAGTCCCGCTTTCCATACCTCTCACGGCCGGTTCACCGACCGCTGCGGAGCAAGCCCAAACCGGTTTTCAGGAGCAGAAACCGGGCCCCCCGGGAACCATTCGAGTCCATGTCCGATTGATTCCGGTGGATGTTATCGTGACCGACCAGCAGGATAGGCCCGTGACCGATCTGAAACAGGAGGAGTTTCAGATCTATGAAAACGGAAGCCCGCAGGTGATCAGTCACTTCTCGGTTCAGACATTCACCTCAGATTCATCGGAGCCTGTTCAGAGGTCGTCACTGCGAAACATTCCCACTCTCGATCTCACTCCGCAGGCATCGCGAACATTTTTGATCCTTCTGGGGCGTGGCCGGCATCAATCGCCCCACCGGGCTGTGGATTCTCTAATCAAGTTCGTTCGCGAGGATCTCTTGCCTAAGGACCGCGTGGCGATATTTGCCTACAACAGCGCCACGGATTTTACTACCGATCACGAGCGCATTGCCCAGGTGCTTGAGCGCTATAAGAAGTCCAACGACAAGATCGAGTCGTGGCTTGACTTGCATTTGCGTGGTCTGGCGACCATCTATGGAATCAGAGAACTCCCCAAGTCCTTGCAGCCTGATATCGATAAGGTTTTTGGGCACGGTGGCCCTCTTACATCACGGCAGGTGCCGCCGGGACGGCTGACAGAAAAGGGGACGATCGTAAGAGATTGGGACGCGGTTTCCGATGTCTTTCTGAGAGACTTAGACAGGGCAGCGGAAACGGATGCGCGTAAGACGGTTGCCGACGAGATCGCCGAGGAAGGCGGTGCGGGTTCGCAGATCATGCAGAGCCTGATCAGATTTGACACGATCGGAGCAGAATTTGCCACGATCTCGCTGCCATTTGATGAATTTGCCCCCAGGGCTGCCGGCTCCTTTCAGGATTTGCAGAACCTCTTTACCTGTATTGAATACTTGCGCTACATGGAGGGTGAGAAACATCTTATGTTCCTCACCGGGGATGGACTGATCTTTCCAAACGGCAATGCCAATTACGACAATGGCGTAATTGCCATGGCGAACGATGCCCGGGTCGCCGTCCACTCATTCCAAACAGGCGGTGTCTTTGCAGATCCCGAGATCGTGCCGACCAAGGGAGTGACTCTTCCTGCGCCAACAAAAGGGTCCACAACAACTGTGGCTCCGCCACCTCCCCAGCTTTCGGCGGTCAACTGGAGCCGATCGTTCATGCTCACTTCTTTGGAGAGGGTCTCCCAACATACCGGGGGCCGCGTGGCGATTTGCGAAGATATTGGCCATGCACTCGATCTCCTCGACAAGACCACGCGCGTGCAATACCTGTTGGGCTATTATCCAAGAGATGATCGCTGGAACGGGCTGTACCGGAACATCAGTGTAAAAACGAAGCGCCCCGGTCTGAATGTCGCTTTCCGCCACGGCTATTACGCCCGTGATACGCTGCGACCTTATGACCGTGAAGAGTTCCTTGCATTCAGCAGGATTTCTGCTGCCGGGGGTTACGAGGGCGATGTACCGGATGTTCCTATTAAAATCACTACAACAAAAGATGTCGGTGACAAGCCACAGATCAAGGTTGCCCTGCAGATCAATCCCGAAAAGATCGGTTTCAAGATGGTCGATCTCCGCCATGTCACCAGGCTGCACATCGCGATCTTTTATGCTGACGGCGATGGAAATAATCTAGGCGATAGCTGGAAGACCATGGGGCTGGACCTGCCGGAGGAAAGCTATCAGCGGATTATGCAGTCAGGCATTCAATACTCAACCGTGATCCCCTTGAAGGCGCCGACCCAGCTGGTCAAAGTGGTGGTGTACGACGCGGTCAGCGACAGAGTAGGGACAAAGCTGGTCAAGGTTAAGTAAGCCCCGCCCGGCTAACTCGGTCTGGGATTTTGCCGCAGCAAAACTTGAGCGCTGTTGGAAGCCTGCAAGTACTCAAGGCTCGCTCTCGCGCACGGAAAGAGTAATTTTATAAAAAACCGTCAGCATCAGAGATCCAAACGCCCAAATACCGAGCGCGATGGTTAGCTCTGCGAAGCTGGGCACATATTCCATGATGGCGCCCAGCGGGGATGGGACAAAGCCGCCCACGATCAAGCCCACCCCCTTGTCGATCCACAAGGAAACAAAAATGAGTCCGCTGGCAAGTGCCAGGAGACTCTCATTCTTGCGAATGCGCGGTACGATCAGGAGGATCACCGAAATCCCTCCCAATGCCATCGAAGTCCACATCCATGGCACCAGCGCAGACTGCCCGTTCAGCCCCAGGAATAGATATTTGTAGTGCTCCACCGGCTCGGGAATTCTGCTGTAGAAAACAGTAAATGCCTCCATGAGCACAAGAAACATGTTGATGAGCATGGCATAGCAGGCGATCAGCGCCAGCTTCTGTATGGGCTCCTTCCCGACATCGAAGCGGGTCAGCTTCCGCATGACCATGCAGAGCAGGATCAGCAGCGCCGGGCCTGCCGCAAAAGCTGAAGCTAGAAAGCGCGGTGCCAGGACTGCGGTGAGCCAAAAGGAACGGCCCGGCAGCCCGTTGTAGAGAAACGCCGTGACCGTGTGAATGCTGATCGCCCAGGGGATGGAAATCAGGATAACCGGCTTGATCCAACCCGGGGGAGGCACACTCTTGCGCTCGGCGCCGAGCGTAATCAGGGCGATCACAGCATTTAGCAGGAGATATCCGACGAGCGAAACCATGTCCCAGAACATCATCGATCCGGGCGTCGGATACAGCAGCACGTTGAGGATTCTCGCCGGTTGCCCCATGTCGACGAAGATAAACAGCATGCACATGGTGACTGCGGATATGGCCAGGAACTCACCCAGGACGGTGATCTTGCCGAAGGCCTTGTAATCGTGCACATAGTACGGCAGCACCACCATGACCGCAGAGGCGGCGACACCGACGAGGAAGGTGAATTGAGCGATATAGAGTCCCCATGTGACATCACGGCTCAGCCCGGTTATACCCAGACCGGATTCCAATTGCCGCAGATAGGCAAGAAAGCCTGCGCCGATCACAATAGAAAGAGCCAAAATCCAGGTCCAGTATCTCCGGCCGCCGATGATCGCCTTTTCAAACATGAACATGAGTCGCAACCTCAGACGATGTAATAGACTTCCGGAATGGTGCCGAGTTCCGGCTTGCGCCGGATGACAAAGTTGGACTCGCAGCGCTTCGCGCACGGTCGACGCGGGATCATCGAGATCGCCGAACAGCATCGCCTTTGGTTCACACGCTTCCACGCACGCAGGCAGCTTCCCTTGCGCAAGCCGTTCCGCGCAGAAGGTGCATTTCTCCACCACACCTTTCGTTCTCGTGGGGAAATCGGCGCTCAGGTTCTTGACATAAGGCCTGGGATCAACCCAGTTGAAGCTGCGCGAGCCGTAAGGGCATGCAGCCATGCAGTAGCGGCAGCCAATGCAGCGATGCCAATCCATCATGACGATACCATCGTCCCGTTTCCAGGTCGCCTGCGTCGGGCAAACGCGCACACACGGAGGCCGGTCGCAGTGGTTGCAGAAAACCACGAACGGCTTGTCCTGAAAACTTGCATTCGCAAATTCGCTCTGCTCGGAGACGAAGGCATCCTTGAAGGATTGTTTCCAGATCCATTTGACTTCATGGCGTGCATCGTGGATTTCCGGAACATTGTGCTTTTGATTACACGCTTGCATGCACAGTGTGCAGCCTTCTTTCTTCAGGCATTTCCTGGTGTCGATGACCATGGCCCAACGCCGTGCAGTCAGTGATTCCGGTCGCGACGATGATGCCTGAGCTGCCGAACCTGCGAGTGCATCCAGAGTCTTGGTCGCCGCGAGCGCAGTCAATGACAAGCCGGTAATCCTCAGGAAGGATTTTCTATCAATGTCCATCCTGTCCTCCCGTCTGACCTGCGTTTGCTTGTCCGATTCCGCCGGAAACCAATTGCGGGTCAACATGGCAATCCCAGCAATATGGATTCCGCACGCCGTTGTAAGCGTGACAGCGATCGCAGAATTTCGCCTTTTCGGTGTGGCACTGCTGCAGGCATGTTCCTGTAAGGCTGATGGCGTAGGTTTTGCCGTTATATGCACTGTAGGTCCGGATATTACGGCGCACTACCTGGTCCCGCCACTCATTCAGCAGCTTCATATGAGAAGTCTTCATATATTCGACCGGAGCCACACACTCCTTCGCCTCCGCGGGGAGCTTGAGCGCCGGTCCGTTCGCTGTTTTTCCTGCCGCCAGGTTGTACCAGATCGGAGACAGGGCCATCCCCAGGAACAGCAGCAGTCCGGCCACAATCAGCCCTCGATCACGCATGAGCACGCACCTCCTGCGATTGCAGAGGCTCGCCGCGCAGATCGGTGCTGCGCGCATGCCCCCCGGTCATGACAAGGGCGTTACCTACGAGCTCGTGCACCCCGGCGACCTCCACACCCGGCACCCAATATTCCATCAGCGGCGGCAGGGTCGCCTTGTCGATCGCGCAGATGCAGGCCAGCAGGTTTACACCATACTTCTCCTTCACGTACTTCACGGCATTGGCTCGTGGCAGCCCGCCGCGCATTCTCATTTCGAAATTCTCGTCGGTGCCCAATCCCGAGCCACTGCCGCAGCAGAAAGTCTGCTCACGGATCGTGTTTTCAGGCATCTCGTGATACTCACGGCACACGCTCTTGAGGATATAGCGGGGCTCTTCATACAGCCCCATAGCCCGCGACGGATTGCAGGAATCGTGGAAGGTTACGTTCCAGCGATCATTCCGGCGGGGATCGAGCTTGATCTTTTTGTGATAGATCAGGTCAGCAGTGAACTCACAAATGTGGACCATTTTTGTGGCCCGGGCATTCTCGAAGTGCGTCCCCGTGATGGGCGAGACCGGTGCAGTGAGAAAATCCGCCGGGCCGCTGATCGTGTCCATGTACTGATGGATGACACGCCACATGTGTCCGCATTCCCCGCCGATGATCCATTTGACGCCGAGGCGGCGCGCTTCTTCATAGATCTTGGAATTCAGGCGCTTCATCATTTCGTGTGAGCTGAAAAGACCGAAGTTCCCTCCATCCGAGGCAAAGGCGCTGAATGTGTAATCCAACCCGATTTCGTGAAAAAGCAGCAGGTAGCCGAGCAGCGTGTAGTAATGAGGGCTTCCGAAATAGTCGGCTGAAGGGACCACGAACAAAATTTCGGCCCCCTTTTTGTTGATCGGCGCCACCACGCGGATGCCGGTCATTTCCTCGAGTTCATCGACGGCGAAGTCGATGCTGTCCTTAAATCCATGGGGTTGAATCCCCAGGTGGTTGCCCGTCCGGAAGCAATTGGCCACAGGCTCGACGATCCAATTGATGTTGCATCCCACAAGGTTCAGCAGCTCACGCCCGATCATTGTGATCTCGGCGGTATCGATCCCGTAGGGGCAGTAGACCGAGCATCGGCGACATTCAGTGCATTGATAGAAATAATAGAACCACTCCTTGAGCACTTCCTCTGTAAGTTCACGCGCACCGGCCAGGCGGCTAAAAGCGCGGCCTGCGCCGGTAAAGTACCTGCGATACACGGATCGGATGAGCTCGGCCCGGAGCACGGGCATGTTGCGGGGGTCGCCCGAACCGATGTAGAAATGACACTTATCTGCACAGGCGCCGCAGCGGACACAAATGTCCATAAAAAGCCGGAAAGACCGATATTTCTCCAGCCGGTCTTTCATGCCATCCAGGATGATCTCTTTCCAATCGGCAGGGAGTTTCCAGTCTTGATTAAAGGGCTGCCACTCACGCGGATTAGGCAGGCCAAGATAATCCAGATTCTTCGCCAGGGCGCTGTAACAGAAGGTCCCTTTGCGAAAAAACACCGCCGGATTCAGCAGACGTTTGCGCGCCGGCCGATAGTTAATCTGGACCAGATCCCCGGGCTGAGGTTTCGGATCAGCCATGGCTATTGCCTCTCCAGCGGTAAGCCGGCGGCCTTGATCTTATCGCGGAATTCCTCTTCCCACTCGGCATAAGAGTGAACTTTGACCGGGTAATCCCAGGAATTGACGTGCCTCTTCATGCGGTTGTTGTTTGCCAGATTCCTGGTCGGGCTCAGAAATGATCCCGCCATATGCATTAGCTTGCTATATGGAAAGTACGCGAGCAAGGCGCTCAAGAAAAAAAGGTGGAGATAGAAGAGCAGCCCGATATTCTCAGGCACATGCGGGGAAAAGGTCACCAATCCCATCGCAAATTCCTTGATCGAAACCACGTCTTCCTTTGCGACGTAGCGCATCCAGATGCCGGTAACTGCAAGCCCCATAAGAAGGCCGGGCGCAAGGTAGTCCGTAGGGAGAGAAATATAGCGAACTTGCGGATTGGAGAGCCTCCTCAACAAGAGATAGCCCAAAGAAACCGTGAAGACTGCATCTGTCAGATAGAAAACGGGAGTTCCCACCTGGAAGAGTCCGTCTAGAGACTGCAGGCCGAGCACAAAACCCGGAACCGGCTCCAACACAAAACGCAGATGCCTGAGAATAATGATCAGCAACGACCAGTGAAAAGCCAGCGCTCCGAGCCATAGAAATTTTTCTTCACCGTAGAGCAATCGCGGCCCTTCGTGCAGGTTCGCCTTGGTATTGCGAAACAGGGAACGAAACAGGAGGATCTCCAGAGCCATGCGTGCGATGACCCCCGTTTCGTGTGGGGGCTTTCGAGTATCCCGGATTTAATCCAGGGCAGAGATTTCTGTTGACCGCTGGTGGTGGGAATGCGGAAGGGGACACTCGAGCGCGCCCATAATAGGACCCGGTAGACCAACCCGCTCAGAAAAACAACGGCGCACACATAGGGCACCACGATTGCAAAAAAATAGCTCATGGAGAATCCTTTGATCTACCCGCGGGCTTCGAAGCCATTTTTTCACTGACATGGGCCCGGCGCCTGCCTTCGTTCAACTTGATCTCGTACATCTGCTCGCGGCATCCCATGTACAAATCAAAGGCCAGAAGGGCCATGGCGTCGATTCGCGACTCGAAGGCCGCGCAGCCGCTTCCATGTGGATCGAGCTGATCCTGACTCGCCAGCTCTCTGCGCACGATCTCCTTGAGGGCAAAAATAAAGGACACCGCCTCAGAAGCACTGAAATCCTGGACTGCCCGCACTCTGACGATCGCATCCAGATTTTGCTGATAGGTTGCTGGAATCCGATCCTCGAGCAACGCACCAAATAAAACCGGCAGGTTCTCTTTCAGACCGTGCCCGACGGGATTGCGGAAGCCATCCTGGTCCTGCTGCAGAAAGCATGAGGTGCCCGGGTCATACTCCTGAATTGTGTGTACAAGCCATTGCCGGACGATAGCCTCTCTTTGGCCCGCAAGGCATTCCATCACGAGGTTTGTATTCGCGCTCATCGGCAAAACCGCCAGGTTCAGATCCCCCATCTCCCAAAATACACCCATGCGAGGAGGAATCATTCATCCTTGACACAAGGCTAGACACATCCGGTCGGCTTGGGCAGGCCTGCGAGTTTGCAGGCGCCTTTTGCCGGCCCCGAGGGAAAAAACTCGTAGATCTGATTTAACTTGAATCCCGTTTCCTTGCAGAGCTTCCGGATCATCGGTGCGATCCCGAATTCGAGATAATAGCTCCTGAGGTAGTTGATCACCTTCCAGTGATCCTCGGTCAATTCTGAAACCCCTTCGCTGGTTGAGAAGTCCTTGGCTACTTCCGCGTTCCAGATGCCGGGATCCACGCAGAAAACCATCCTCATCCACTTCGTAGGATCTCCCATTCACTTCAAATGTCGGCATGCACTCGATCTCCTGTTCAAATGAAGGTCACAAACATAATGGCAGCCCCTGTGGAATTTACCAATGACGGGTGAATGTACGCGTCATTCGCAATCAGATGCCCGCCACTAAACCATTTCTATGTACCCGCTGGGGCACTCTTCGGCACATTTCTTGCAGCCGTTGCAGAGTTCCAGCTTTACCTTGTAATGCTCCCCCTTGGGAAGCTTGACGAAGGCGCTTGGCGTGCAGTACATCCAACAGGTTTCGCAATCCATGCATAGCCCGCATGAGAAGCATCGTTTGGCTTCTTCGCGCGCCGCGGCTTCGGTAAAGCCCGGATTCTATCTCTTTTTCCAGATCGCGTTGTTCAACCGGTATATGTTCGCGCTCGGGACGCTGCGCCTCTTTGTACCAAGAAACCTTTACCTTCTCAGGCTTGATTGGGGGCGGCAGGTCACAGGTTTCGCCAAGGTCTTTTCCTCGGAAGCGCGCATCGATGGCTTCCGCAGCGTAACTGCCTTGAGCAATAGCAATGGAAACCAGGCCCAGTTCGACGTCATCGCCACCGGCATAGATGTCGTTCGTCCGGTGTTTCCCCAATCATCGATCCGGATCCGTCGTTCCCTGCCCGAATATCCTCAAGCCCAGCGAAATCAGGTTCCTGGCTGATCGCGACGATGATCGCCGTAGCTTGGATCACAAACTCCGAGCCCGGCTGCGGCACAGGACGCGGCCTTCCCGAAGCATCGTGCTCACCCAGCCTCCATCCGGATACATTTGATCGCCACAGCCAATCCCTTGTCGCGCAGGATCTCCAACGGAGCTGCCAGAAACTCGCATCTGGACGCCTTCCTCGAGGGCTCCTTCGATTTCTGGCTGGATGGCCGGCATTTCTGCCCGTGTCCGGCGATAGAGCAGCGTTACCTCGGCGCCCAGTCGCCGGCTCACCCGGGCAGCATCGACGGCGGTGTCGCCTCCACCGATCACCACCGACTGTTCGATCCCAGTGAAACCTGTTCCCCGGAGTTGACGTGATGCAAGAATTCCGTGCCGGTGAAGATATTTGCAGCATCCTCCCCATCGACACCGAGTCGGAGGCCTTTGTGTGCGCCGATACCCACGAACACTGCTTCGTACTGCTCATGCGACTTGTTCGAGGGAGATATCCTTGCCAACCACCGTATTGCACTTCAGCTCCACGCCCAGATCAACTATCCGCGAGATCTCCAAATCCAATACCTCGCGTGGCAGCCGATATCGCGGGATGCCGTAACGGAGCATTCCACCCGCCGCGCCAAAAGCCTCAAACACAGTGACCGCATAGCCGCGGCGTGCGAGTTGATAGGCGCATGAGAGACCTGCTGGACCGGAGCCAACAATGGCGATTTTTTCCAGTTGATGATCCTCGGTCACCTTAGAGAGCTTTAGATGATCCTGCGTAGCCCAAAATCACCGATGAACCGCTCCAATGCGTTGACGGCAATAGCCCCGTCTTTGGCATTGCGGGTACAGGCATCTTCGCACGGGTGCGGGCACACTCGCCCGCAAACGGCCGGAAAGGGATTCCGTTCCGTGATCATTCGCCAGGCGAGTTCATAAGCCTGCTCGTCGCTTCGGCCATAGGCTTCGGCCTGGGCAATTGTAGTCAGCCAACCTCGAATATCGGCACCGTTAGGACAATTCCCGATGCACGGCGGCGTCTTGGGCACATACATTGGACGCAGTGTGCTGATCTGAGCACCGACACTCGCAGTAGCCTTGATGACCGGTTTCTTGACCTCCTTAAATAATCCCATCTCTACATCCCTGCAAATGCCAACCGCCCAGGCTGCAAAATCCCCCGAAAGAAATTTGGGTTTTTGAAATCTCGGCGGCCTTCGTCGCTCCGCGCGATTCCTGCTAAAACCTAATGTGCGTGGAGCGGGCATACGTCTGTCCCGCATTTTTAAAATCATCGATGTGGTAACGGGTGAATGGGATTCCGGTCAACTGGAAAAACCGCGGCCAGCCGATTCTGTCGATCCACTCACCCACGCGCTCATACTTCGCGCGCATTTTGCGCGTATACCTCCACGATGTTCACCACGGCTTCGACTACTTCCGGCCAGTGGGGAGGATTGTTGGGGAGGAACGGTATGGCCAGCTTGGTGAATTTGGGTGCCGTGCGCGCATTGCTCACTTTTCCTCCCACCCAAATAGACAACCCGTCGTTTTCAGGGTCGTTCATCGTCATTGCGGGGCAGACTGTGTAGCAGTTGCCGCAAAACATGCACTGCCCTTCCACGACCTCGACCGACGCCTTGCCATCCACACTCTTGGGCCGGATCGCTCCGGTCGGGCATGAGGCGATTAAGGTCGGAATCTCGCAAATCCTGGGCAAGACATCGTGCTGGATTTTTGGCGGCTTGCGATGCACTCCCAGAATTGCAATGTCGGAACAGTGCACGGCACCGCACATGTTGAGGCAGCAGGCCAGGGCAATGCGGAGTTTGGCGGGCAGATCCTCATGTGTGAAGCGTTCATAGAGCGCATCCATCACATTTTTGACAATACCCGATGCATCCGTTGCAGATGAGTGGCAGTGGATCCAGCCTTGCGTGTGGACGATATTGCTGATGGCATTGTTTGTCCCACCGACAGGGAAACCCTCGGATATCAGTTCCTTTTTCAGCGGCTCGATGTTCGCCGGATTGTCGAGCAGGAATTCAACATTGTGTCGGCTCGTAAACCGCAGGAATCCGCCGCAGTATTTGTCCGCCAGGTCGGCGAAGAGCCTTAGCGTCTGGATGCTCAGCAGGCGCGGCGATCCGGCGCGCACGGTATAGATCTTCTCTCCCGACTCAGCGACGTGGCAAAGCACGCCGGGAGCGATGGATTCGTGGTACCTCCATTGCCCATAGTTCCTGTGGATAAGCGGGTGGAGAAACTTCTCGTAGTGTGGCGGGCCGATGTCGGTGATTCTCTTGACAGGTTGTGTTGCCATGTGGATAGCTCCTCAAAATCAATAGGGCGGCGCTGGGTTCCTTACGAGGATTTTCCCGACCTATTCTTCCTTTTCTCTTTCGTTCTGGAGGAAGATATATGGATTGTCTCTCGGGGCTGCAATCATCTCTGGAACAGGATCCAGGCCGATGGCATCCAGGAAATTGGCCATACCGACACGCTGGATTAATTCTCCGATGCGCTCGCGGCTCTTGCCGTATTCATCCCAGAACTCCCACACGCGGGAAAGAAGCTCTTTCAGGGTCTCCTCCAGCTCCTCGGCAGGAACAAACGGCACAAGGACCGACGATAAGAGCGCTCCCTGGACTATGGGTGCCTTTGCGCCGATCAGGATCGCCGCCCCCTTCTCCGTTCCCGGCCGCAGGGCTTTCGGCATCACGTTAATACAGTGCATGCAGCGCACACATTCACCGTTATTGATGTTCAGCTTCTTGCCATCCCAATCCATGCACCTGGTGGGGCAACGATCGCAGACATCCTTCTGAATGTCCGTACCGCCGGCAGCATACCCAGCCACGGCGGTGTCATCCTGCCGGATATTATCTTTCCAAATGCCGATGACCGAGAGATCGGCACGCGCAATCGAGGCAACACAATCGTTCGGACAGCCGGAAAACTTGAGCTTGAACTTGTAGGGGAACGGAGGCCTGTGCATCTCGTCCTGATAGGCCATGGTGATGTTGTGGCATGCCCGCATCGTATCGAAGCAGGACCACTCGCAGCGCGCTTCCCCGACGCAGCAGGAGGGGGTGCGCATGGAAGAGCCGGATCCGCCAAGATCGAATCCCGCGGCGGTCAATTCTTTGAATGTCGGCTCCAACTCGTCGGTCTTCGTGCCAAGAAACACGATGTCGCCCGTGGCTCCGTGCATGTTGGTCAGACCGGATCCGTGACGCTCCCAGATGTCGCACAAAATCCGCAGGGAGGCGCTGGTGTAAAACCAACCCGAAGGCTGGTTTACGCGCAGCGTGTGGAAATGTGCAACTTTTGGAAATTTGTCGGGCACATCGCTATAACGCCCGATCACACCTCCGCCGTAGCCAAGGACGCCGACGATCCCGCCATGCTTCCAATGTCCCTTTTTTTCCTCATAGGAGAGCTCGAGTTGCCCGAGAAGGTCTTCGCAAATTGCGCTGCCCTGGGCAGCCTTTTTGATCTCCTTCACAAAGCTGGGCCAGGGTCCGTCCTCGAGCGCATCGAGCATGTCCGTTTTCTTTTTTTCATCATTTGCCATCATTATTTCTCCAGTGGAGCCGCGCATGCGATCAGAAGCTGCGCCGATCGCATATCCAGGCAGCGCATTGTATAAAAGTGCCGGCGAATTGCGGCTGGCCCGCACGATCCTTGCTTGGCCGGGAAGAATTTAAACTCGATTCATGCACAAAACAAGCTTATTCAACGCAGGTCATGCAACCATGGAACGGGCCGCATTAGCTTGCCGCAATTCATGAATTCTCCCTCAAACATGCGCAAGCCGATCGTGCATGCCGAGCTTTTCGCGAAGTCTTACGACCGTACCCACTACCAGAGTGGCAGGCGGCTTAATCCCCGCACGCTCGACTTCGTCCGCGATATTGGCCAGCGTCCCGGTCAGGATGCGTTGGTCGGGCCAGAAGGCCATCTGAATCATGGCCGCAGGCGTTTCCGGGCGGCATCCGTGCGCGATCAGGTTTGCGCAGATAGGGCGCACGTTGTGCACACTCATGAGAAAAACAAGGGTATCCAGCTTGCTCAGCGCATCCCAGCGAATGCGGCTGGGATCTGTTTTTGCTTCATGGCCGGTGACAATTGCTACAGAGGAAGCGGACTCCCGGTGGGTCACGGAGATGCAGGCAGCCAGAGGCGCGGCCAGCGCAGCGGAGACTCCGGGAACCACTTCGAACGATACGTTGTGTTCAGCCAGGAATTCCACCTCCTCGCCGCCGCGCCCGAACAAAAATGGATCCCCACCTTTTAGACGCACAACCAGCTTGCCTTCCCGGGCTTTTTGTACAAGTAAGACATGAACTTCATCCTGTCGCGATTCATGCTTCCCGACCGGTTGGCCCATATAGATCCGTTCGGCAGACGGACTGCAGAAGGCCAACACCTCCTCCTGGATGAGCCGATCGTAGATGACTACATCAGCCTTCTTCAGCAGTTCAGCGGCCTTCAGCGTGAGCAAGTCGGGATGCCCGGGGCCTGCTCCTACCAGATACACTTTGCCGGGTTTCATGAAAGCGCTCCTCTTGTTGCCTACCAAGATCCGGTCGGCAGAACGCCGACGAACCCTCTTGTCTATCACGCCCCCAGGCCTACTTCAACACATGTCTTTGACTGACAAAACGGAGCAGCACAAGTATTGCGAAAAGGTCATGAATGATGCGCTTTGCGGCGGGCGGTGCCGGCTCGATGGCAGCGGAAGCCCGCCGAAGTTTATGACGGGTTCCTAATTCCAGCGGAACCAGCGGAGCGCGCAGAGGAAGGAAATGCCGCCCCAGCGCGGCCAGGATGGTCAGCCTCCAAGCCTGGGAATGGAGCGACGCCCCTTCCAGGATTACCGCTCGAAGCGCATTGTTGAGCTGGGTAAGCGGCAGCGCTTGAACAATGGGCTGCAGAGTAGCAGGAAACCTCTCGGAAGAAAAAAAGATGCCTGAAAACAACCACATCGGCAGCTGAACCAGATTCATCAAGCCGGAGATGGTCTCGATGCGCTGCGCGCGGCTGGCAACCAGGAGCCCGAGCCCGGCAAAGGACATAGCTCCCAACCAGCACAGGACGAGAATGGAAAGAACGCTGCCGCGAATCAGGATGCCGAATACGAGAACCCCGGCGCCCAGAACGATCACCAGTTCAGGAATAATGTACACAAGGCGAGCGCCGACCATCGACCAGAGGAAATCGGATTTTTTCATGGGAGTGGCTACAAAACGCTTCAGCAGCTTGCGCACCCTCATGTCGACGATCACGAAACCCACGCCCCACATGCCGCTTCCCATCAGGTTCATCCCCAGAAGCCCCGGGACCAGAAAGTCGATGTACCTGGCTCCCGGCTGGGTCATATGCTCATCCTGAGTCGCCACCATGTCCCTGCGCCCGGCGGCGCGCTGAAGTGCGTCATCCACACGTCGTCGTGCCAGGACGCTTTCAGACCTCGTAGGATCAAACAGGTATGTGATCGGGCTCCCGGGCACGATGGCCAAGGATGATTTGCCCAAGCGCAGCCGGTCGCGGCATTCGGCGCCGGTATGAATCTCGACGATCATATCGGAGTTTGTTTTCAGGCTTTGGAAAACAGCATCGGCGCCGGCACCTTGCTGAACATCCACGTACACTTTTTCCGCTGGCTGGTTACGAAACGCAACCCCCAAGCCCAGGGCCAGCAGCAGTGGAAAACCATACACCCAGAAAATAGCCTCCGGCTCGCGTAAGAACTCGCGTATGCGCGACAGCATCAGTTCCCTAAGAGGATGATATTTCATCATCGCGCAGGCGTCTCCCGGTCAAGTGAACAAAAACATCCTCAAGGCTGACGTGGCGGGTAGTCAGCCGATTCAAATGGAGGCCATGGCTCTGCAACTCCTGGAGCAGTGCCGGAATAGCGATGTGCGGTTCAGCGACTGTGATGGCCGTCCCCGTCGCTTCCCTGCGCACCTCGCTCACCGTAGGAAGAGCAGCAAGTTCCGCCTCAGTGATACCGGACCCATTAACGAGCGCAAACTCCACGACATGCTCGCCCCCCAGAGTATGAATGAGTTCGGATGGGGATCCTAATGCAATGACTACGCCGTGATCGACCACGGCGACACGGTCGCACAGCCGCTCGGCCTCGTCCATGTAGTGGGTGGTGATCAGCGTGGTCTTCCCTTGTCCCTTGAGCCTCCAAATGGTGTCCCACAGTTGGCGTCTGGACTGGGGGTCAAGGCCGGTCGTCGGTTCATCGAGGAAGAGCAACTCGGGATCGCCAACCAGGGCGCAAGCCACTGCCAGACGCTGGCGCTGCCCGCCAGACAGCTTGACCACCCAGGATTTTGCCTTCTCGGTAAGCTCCACCTCTCTCATGACCTCAGCGGGATTATTGCCGCTGCGATAGAAGCTCCGGAACAGGGTCAGGGTCTCGAGGACGGTAAGCCTCTCCGGAAAACGGGTTTCTTGCAGGGTAATGCCAAGGCGCTGGCGCAACTCATCGTCATGTTCGCCCCAGCGACGCCCGAGGATCTTCGACTGCGCCCGAGGTAGCCTCGAGCAGACCTTCGAGAATCTCGATCGTAGTCGTTTTCCCTGCTCCATTGGGGCCAAGAAGGCCGAAGCACTCACCCTGCCGCACCTCCAGGTCCAGTCCATTCACGGCGCGGACGACGCCGGCGCGGGTTTTGTACTGCTTATGTAAATCGCGGCACTGAATCGCAGGCCCCATTCGATCGTTTCTCTCCTTAGAACATTGCGAGATTATAGTGGACCCCCAACAGCCGTAAAAGGGGCAAACTCCACTTGAAATTCCAGGCGCCACAAGATAATCGACGGCGCAGCAACCTTTTTACGGCGGCACTGCCCTCTTTGCATGGCCAGGGTGGTTCCCTTTGCGTGGTTCCTACTACTTACATACATATTCTTGCCAGTCCGCAGAGGATTTTCTCTCGCCCCTTCAGGGCTCCATCGCATGCAACTTCAAGCCGGGGGCGGCGCTGCGCTTGCCCCCGGCTACTTTCTCACGGCCCCTCCGGGGCAAGGCGCCAGCAGCCGCGGCAGCGGCGGCGAGACAGTAGCCCCGGGCAAGCGTAGCGCCGCCTGGGGTCTGGGATGAAAAAGATGCAGAGCCCTGAAAGGGCGTCAGAAAGGGTCTCCGAGTTGTTGACTGCCTGCAATCCTCCACGTCTCCACGGTGATATTCTTTTGGTTGTAGGTATGCTGCGCCGTGTATTTTGTGGTCTGTTTTGCTACAATCACCTCACTTCCTGAGATTTGTTTGTCTTAGAAATTGGGCTGGCATGGAGGTGCGGCGTGGGTACGATTCCGATTGAGACTCTGGCTGAAGAAATGTTCAACCTGGTGACCGAGTGCACCGGCAAAAAGAACCTCAAGGCCGGAGATTTGACCAAAGCCATGATCGAAAAACATGGAGCTGGATCCTGTTCCAAGGAAGATTGCAGGCAGGCGATCCGTCTGCTCATCGACTCGAGCCGCTGCGTGTATAGTTATTTGGGCGGCTCTTTTATTCAACTCCCTCCAAAGGAAGATGCCCCCCAAGCGTGAACCCTTCTGCCCCTTACCCGCGGCTTGTCCTTGCCGGAATCTCCGGTGATTCGGGTAAGACCCTGCTTGCGCTGGGCTTGATCTTTGCCTTGCGCGATCAGGAACTGAGTGTGCGCGCTTTCAAAAAGGGCCCCGATTATATTGACGCTGCCTGGCTTTCCTGGGCATCCGGGCATCCGGCCCGCAACCTTGATACCTACCTCATGGGATTCGAAAGGTGTAATTCCTGTTTCACAGCCTCGGCATTGCAGGATGGGCTCAACCTGATCGAGGGCAACCGTGGTTTATACGACGGCTCCGATGCACGGGGAACCCACAGCACCGGAGAGCTGGCCAAGAGTCTGAAATCCCCCGCATTGCTCGTGGTCAATGCCACCAAAGTCACCCGGACCGCAGCTGCAATGGTCCTCGGATGTCAGAGGCTTGATCCGCAGGTCGACATTCGGGGAGTGGTGCTGAATCAGGTGAGCAGTGCGCGTCATGAAAAGGTGATACGAGATGCAGTCGAGGCGGAGTGCGGCCTCCCCGTGCTTGGCTGCATGCCGAGAATGGCAGGCGATTCTCTACTCCCTGCCCGTCATCTGGGGCTGGTAACGCCTTACGAGCACCCGCGGATTCATGAGCTGAAGGCCAACCTGTTGGAATTGGTCCGCGATCGAGTCGATATCGGCAGAATCCTCGCATTGGCACAAAATACTCCTCCCTTGCCAGCAGGCGGAAGCTCATTCGCCGATCTGCCCGATGGGCGCGGCATCCGCGTCGGAATTCTGAGGGATTCAGCCCTCAGCTTCTACTACCCGGAAAATCTCGAGGTACTCGAGCAGTCGGGTGCAGCCCTCGTAGCCATTTCTCCCTTGACTGCGATCGGCCTGCCTTATGGCCTGGATGTTCTTTACATCGGCGGGGGCTTCCCCGAGATGCACGGCGCGGCACTCTCAGCAAACCAGAGCTTTCTTTCCGCCTTGCAGAGTGCGGCGCTGGATGGCTTGCCGATCTATGCCGAGTGCGGGGGATTGATGCTGCTGTCCCAGGCCATCCGCTGGAATAGCGAGAGATATCCCATGGCAGGCGTGCTGCCATTCGAGGTCGAGGTCTTCCCTGCTGTGCAGGGGCACGGTTATGTTGAACTGCTCGTGGACCGGCCCAATCCCTTTTATGCAGTGGGGACAGCGATACGCGGCCACGAATTTCACTACTCCTCCTTTGTCACCGAGGGGGTCTATTCCCACACGGCCTGTGCGGTGCGACGCGGCACGGGCTGCGGTCAGGGACGCGACGGCCTGGTCCAGGGAAACCTCTGGGCTTCTTACACGCACGTTCATGCGCTGGGGACGTGCGAATGGGCACGCGGCCTTTTGGCGGCAGCGCGACGGCACGCTCAGCAATGCCCGCATTGATCTCTTCTCCACAAAAATCCCGGTCCTATTGAGCGGATACGATGGTCAAAAAATATTCAACAATTTGCACGAGGGGACTCGCAGGACCGGCCGCAAAAGGGTAAACTTTTGCCGATATGGTGAATTCCCTGCTGGACAGAGCAACCTCGAGTTGCATCAAACACCGCTGCGAAGAAGCAGTCGACCTGCTGGAAGAGGCAGTCCGACTTCAGCCGGCCAACTCCGATCTGCATTATCGGTTGGGCATCTGCCACAGCGGCGGCTGCCGGCACAATTCCATAACCAATCCGGACCTGGCCGTGGGGTATCTGCGCCAGGCTCTGTCGTTGACAGCCTCGTCGGAGGATTCTCTCATCTGCGCCGGAATCCTGGACGCCCTCGGCAATTCGTATGTCTATTCGAGACAGCTCCCCAAGAAGGTCCGTCTCGAAGCCGCGCTGGAGTGTCACCGGACGGCGGCAGAAATCTATCTAAGCCGCAACCAGCTGGATGACTGGGCCAGGGAAGAGTACAACCAGGGAAATGCCTGGTGCGAACTCCCCGAGGAAGAGCACCCCGACAAGTGGCAGCAGGCCATCATGCATTACGAGCAGGCGTTGCGGGTAAGGACTCGTGAAAAAAATCCCCTGCGCTTTGCCGCTACCCTGCAAAATCTCGGCACCGCCTATCGTCAACTCAGCAGTGGCAACCGGGCTGCGAACGTGCGCAAGGCAACCGACTGCTATCGTCGCGCCCTGCAGGTTTACGGCTGTTCATCCTTTCCGGTCCAATATGCAGCTCTGCACAACAATTTCGGCAATGCCTACCTCTCTCTGGCCTTGACTGATGAAAAAATCAGACGTCGATGCGCGCGCCGCGCGCTCCAGCACCTGGATCGTGCCTTGCGAGTGCGTACTCGTGCTGAGTACCCGGTTGATTTCGCCGTAACGCAATACAACCGCGGCCAGGCATTGCTGTTCCTGGTCGGGGATGATCCTCAAGATGGGTATGTTAAGGCTGTGGCCTGCTTCCAGGAAGCGCATGACTGCTTCCTGCTATGTGGACAGGCAATATCGGCAAAAGCAGCTCGCCAACAAGTCCAGCGCGTTCGCCAGCTGGCCGCAAACCACACCCGGCACTGATCCGGTTCCTCCTGCGGTCTCTGCGAAAACACAATAACAGCCGCCAATGACACAATTTCCCTGAAGCAGACTTCGTGTCCTCGGCGGCTGTCTTTAGGTAATCCGTATCATGCGCCCGGGAGTGCCCCGGGCGCATGAAAAGATGAAATTCAGAACGGCATCTTCGGTAAAGGCGGCAGCACCGGAGTCAGTTTTCCCCAGCCCTGCTCCCGGACGGTCTTCATGTCGCTGACCAACAGGTCAGGCAGCGTGGCATTTATCTTGGGCGGGGTTGGGGTATTTGCGATCGTCCAGCCGACTGCTGCCACAGTTTTTGTGACCGCCAGCATGAGCTTGAAGTCGATCTTGTCGGGGCTGTCTGTCACTCGATGATAATCCGAGTGCAACCCTGTAGTGAAGAATGCGATCGGGATTCCCATCTTGGCGAAGTTGTAATGATCGCTACGATAAAAGATGCGCTGTCCCCGGGGCTGGGGACCCAAGTTGTCATGGGTGGCATCGGGAGCCGTGACATCGTAAAAGTGGTTGATGCTCAGTTTTTGGTAGGCGTCGTTTACGGACGTAAGGGTTTTCTCCAAGTCATCGCTGCTGATATTCGGGCCGACGACAAAAACCTCATTCGGTTCTGCCAGCTTGTAAGAGGGCGGATCCACATAGCCCGGCGGTTTGCTGCGCCCGATCATATCCATGTTGAGATCCAGCACTACCTTGGTAATGTCAATCGGTGGAAACTGATTGAAGTATTGCGAGCCCCAGAGACCCTTCTCCTCGCCGGCAACCCAGAGGAAGATCATCGTACGCTTGGGCCGGATACCCTTGTCCGCCCCCTGCTGATAGGCGCGGGCGAGAGCCATGACCGCGGCACAACCGGAAGCATCGTCATCTGCGCCGTTGTTGATGCCGTCGCCGTTATTGTCCGGGGCGCTCAACCCGATGTGGTCGAGGTGAGCGCTCACAACCACATACTCGTTCTTTAAAACCGGATCGCTGCCTTCCAGCATGGCAATCACGTTTTCTGCGTGATTGAAATCGCTGTTGACCGCAATATGCAGGTTCAATTTCTTTTCCGCATTGAGTGCAAATGATTCCAGTTTTGCATTGGCGGTTGCTCCTTCGAACACCTGGGCTGCGCTCAGTTTCTCCCCCTGGAAGAGCGAATTGGTGAGATCAAGTCCGGCAGTGATCGTGGGAACAGCCGGCGGCCTGGCTGCCTGGAACTTCACAACTTGGTACGACGGGCCATTCAATCCGCCGCCGCGTCCGCCGCCTCCCGCACCAGGGCTGGACATCGCCGTCAGCTGCTGGAAGTTCGGAACCATGATGATGGCCAAGGCCCCGTTCTTGAATGCGTACCCTTGCGGCGTCACAAAGTCAGTGTTTTCGATACCAAGAGGATTGGCAGCCGCACCACCGCGACCGCCGGCACCGCCGCGTCCGCCAGCAGCCGCACCGCCGCCTCGAGCCGCCTGCGCAGCTTGTAGTTCGGCTTGCTGTGCCGCTGCCAGTTCCTGAGGCACGCCGGCTACCACCAGCACCTTGCCGCGTACATCGATGCCTTCGTAGGGATTGGTGTTGGTCTTGTTTATCACGTAACCATTTCCGACAAACACCATCTGAGCATTGGCTATGTCGGCCGGCTGCGGAGCCCCGCCGCCACGACCGCCTCCACCAAAGCCGCCGGCGCCGGCGCCGCCACCGATTGTCCATTCCTTGGCATATTCAAAACTGCGCGGTCCCGCCGGCGCTGCAGGCGCGCCCCCGCGGCCGCCTCCCCCTGCTGCACCCGCGCCGCCGCGACCACCGCGCGCCGGCGGCGGTGGCATCGTCAGCGATAGTTTCATCGCCGCAGCATCATTCTGGTTACTCACCAGTTCGAACGGCATGAAATAGGATTGCAGCGGCCCATCCGTACCGGTTGTGCTGCCACCAGGTTTCAGGCCCCATTCCTTCAAATGGCTGGCGATATATAACGCCGCGGCATCGTAGCCGCGGGAAGGCAGGTTGCGGCCTTCCAATTGATCGGAGGCAAGAAAGTAGTCATACACTTTCAACTCGTCTTCATTAATGGCCTCCACATTGCCGTAGGTCGCAGGCTTAGCGGACGATGCTTTGACGTTCTTTGGTTTCGATTGCTGCGGTGAAGACTTGATCCAACTCGGTGCAAAAAGAAAGGTGCCCAACAGGGCAATAGTTCCAACGATTCGACGCATAGCGTGCCTCAACTGAAAGTGGTTTTCGGTTCCTTGATCGGGGGAGAATAGCACCGGCCGAATAAAAAAACCATCCGGAATTTTTGCGGCGGTTATTTTGGGAAATCACTTACCTCCGGATATTTATGTGTCGTAGCCAGCGATCGGACTGGCTGGCGTAGCCCGGATGTCAAGTGCTCAAGATCTGATCTACAGGCGGTGGGAAGCTTCTTCCGCAACGTGCTGCAGAAGGCGGCGCGCAGGATTGTCCGGCGGGAGTTCATCACAGGATTGTTCGGCATACGCTGCAATCTCGGCCAGGCGCTGCCGGTGTTCCAATAAAGCCCGCTCGGTGGTTCGTAGCATGAAGAACAAATGATCGAGCAGATCCTGCATCTTCTTCAACTGGATTTCCAGGTCGGGAGTCTCACCACCTGCCTCTATGATTTGACGGCTCAAATCCAGGTAGAGGTTTAAGATGGCAGCCGGATTCACGAATTTCCGGTACTCGCACAGGCGCTCCACTTTCTTTTGAACCACGTTCAGATCAAGGGGCTTGATCAGGTAATCGAATGCACCTAGTTTGAGCGCTTCCACGGCAGAATCGAGGGTGGGATAACCGGTCATGACAACAATCGCGAGGTCGGGTTGATGCTGGTGCGCCCAGCGAATAAGCTCCAGGCCACCTTCGTTGCCAGCTCCCTCGCACGGCATATTCTTATCGGTGAGGAGGACATCATACTGGTCGGCGAGCAGTTTTTCACGGGCAGCCCGAAACCCGTCGGCTTCATCGCACTTGAACCCCTTTTTTGTGAGCGATTTTGCCACAAGATGGCCGATCGCCTTCTCGTCATCCACTATGAGCACGCGTCCCGCCATCACCCACTCCTGCCGGAGATTAGTTCTGTTGCCGTGGCTTTTATCGTACTCCGCCGATCATCGCCGGCGAATTAGAACTAATAATGTATCGACAACCCGACCGCCTGGACTTCAGGAGTTTTTTGTATCTTATTAAGGTTGAAGTAACAAGTAAATTCCTACCACGGTCGCAAATTGCGAACCGATTTGCGCCCGGGCAGTGCAGCCATGGGACCCTTGCAATATCGCAGCCGCCGGCAGGGTAAGATGCCGACATGTCCGGACAGGCCCGCTTATCTGTGACTTTGCCAAGATCATCGGCCGTTTTTTTATCCAAGCCCATGCTTGCCTCAAGACTTAGCTGGGTGCACAATCGCTGCGTGCCCGGAATTCATCTATCCGGTTTGGACTGCCAGGATTGGTATATGACTCCCACTCGTCCAGCGAGATGCCTGAGATGCGGGTCGGCCCAGGTTGCCGCATTCATTTATGCGCTTCCCGCAGGCGACACACAGGTGCAAGAAGACCTGCGGGCCGGCCGCGCCGTCCCCGCCGGGCGCGCGCCCACTGGAAATGATCCTCGCTGGCGCTGCCTGAAATGTCACTTCGAATGGGGGCATCCCCGTGGCCTGTCCGGCTCTTCTACGGATGAAAACGAGTTGGCCTGATTCCGACGGGGCGCCCGCTATCGTAATGCGTCCAACGCTTCTTGACATTGTGAACTGAGGGCCAAAGAGCATTAACCGCAGATGAACCCGGATATTCGGGCATCCACATGCATCCAGGAACGAAGCTGGTGCCAATTCAGAAACTCAAAATGGTAGAATCGGCGGCGCACGATGAGGCTCCATAGGAGGTTTTCATGGACGTTTTTCTGCTGGCTCGACTCCAGTTCGCGCTGACGATCGCTTTTCATTACATTTTTCCTCCATTCTCGATTGGCCTGGGACTGATCCTCGTCTTCATGGAGGGGACTTACCTGGCTACCAAGCGACCTCTCTATCATGCCATGACGCGCTTCTGGGTCCGTATATTCGGCCTGATGTTTGCCATCGGCGTTGCCTCGGGTATCGTGATGGAGTTCCAGTTCGGCACGAACTGGTCCACCTACTCCCGGTATGTCGGCGACATCTTCGGCAGCGCGCTGGCAGCTGAGGGGATCTTCGCATTCTTCCTCGAGTCAGGCTTTCTTGCGCTTCTGCTGTTCGGCTGGGACCGGGTCAGCCCGCGAATGCACTTTTTCTCGACTGTGATGGTGTCGCTTGGATCGATCTTCAGTGCCATCTGGATCATCGTGGCGAACTCGTGGCAGCAGACCCCGGCAGGGTATCATCTCGTTCAAACCGCCTCTGGCACACGGGCCGAGGTGGTTTCCTTCAAAGATGTCCTGCTTAATCCCTCCACCATCGACCGGCTCAGCCATGTCTTGTCGGCAGCGTTCCAAACCGGTGCCTTCCTGGTCATCAGCATCAGCGCCTACTACCTGATCAAGGGTCGTCATCTCGAATTTGCCCGAGCTTCACTGAAAATTGGGTTATTGATGGCGATGATCGCCGCCCCGCTTCAGATTCTCACCGGCCATGCAAGTGCCAAGGGGGTGGCGCGCACCCAGCCTGCCAAACTGGCGGCATTCGAGGGCCACTACCCTGCCAGCGCACCTGCTGCGATGCATCTTTTCGGCTGGGTCAACAATCAGAATGAACGGATCGAGTTTTCCGTGGCCGTTCCCGGCATGTTGAGCTGGCTTATCTCAGGCGATTCCCAATCGGTCGTTGTCGGCCTGAAGGCGTTTGCACCCGAGGATCGCCCACCGGTAAATATCGTGTTCCAGACGTATCATTTGATGGTAGCCATCGGCATAGCTCTGCTTGTCCTCTGCGTGTTAGGTGGGATCTACTGGTTGCGCGGCACGCTGTCACAAACCCGCTGGCTGCTGTGGATCTTCGTCTTTGCCGTCGGCCTCCCGCAACTCGCCAACCAACTCGGATGGCTGTCGGCAGAGCTTGGGCGCCAGCCATGGGTCGTTTACGGCCTGCTGCGTACTAAGGATGGGCTCTCTAAAGTTGTTGGGGCCGGCGAGATTCTGACATCCCTGATTCTGTTTTCGTTCGTTTACCTGTTGCTCTTCGCGTTATTCATTTACCTTCTGGATCATAAGATCAAAGCGGGACCCACCCAGGAGGAAATCGACATGACGGGAAAGGCGGTGCTTTCATGAACCTGGACCTGAACACAATCTGGTTCATTCTGGTGGGTGTTCTGCTGACCGGCTATGCGCTGCTGGATGGCTTTGATCTTGGGATCGGTGCTCTGCACCTTCTGGCCAGGAAAGACGACGAGCGGCGTATTATGCTCAACTCCATTGGCCCAGTTTGGGACGGAAACGAGGTCTGGCTGGTGACCGCAGGCGGGGCTCTTTTCGCAGCATTTCCTCCCGTGTATGCGACCGTATGTTCCGGCTTTTACATGGCGCTTATGCTGCTGCTCGTCATGCTGATCTTCCGCGCGGTAGCCATCGAATTCCGCAGCAAGCAAACCATGAGCTGGTGGCGCAGAACCTGGGACATCAGCTTCAGCATTGCGAGCATCGCCTCGAGCCTGCTGCTGGGAGTCGCCCTGGGCAACATCGCATGGGGCGTGCCTCTACAGCCGAACTACGAATTCGCCGGAACCTTTCTCGGGCTTTTCAACCCTTACGCGCTGCTGGTAGGCATTACCACGGTTGCGCTCTTCATGATGCACGGAGCGATCTATCTGGTGCTGAAAAGCGAAGGGGCCTTTCACAAACAGGTTCGCACATGGGTCAAGAACACCATTATCTTCTTCGGCATCTGTTATACGATCACCTCCATGGCCACTCTCCTTTTCGTGCCCCACATGGTGGCCCCGATCAAGGCTCATCCGGTTTTGTTCGGCATTTCGCTCTTGAACACCCTGGCGGTCGCCAACATTCCGCGGGAGATTCACCACGGCCGCGATTTCCGAGCATTTCTCTCGTCGTGCGCCGCTGTGGCAGCCCTGATGCTGCTCTTCGGCGTTGGCATGTACCCGGATCTTGTGGCCGCCTCGACCAATCCCGCCAACAGCCTCACGGTCTACAATGCGGCATCTTCCCAGGAGACGCTGCGCATCATGCTGGTGATTGCCATCATCGGCGTACCTCTGGTCCTTGCCTATACAGCGAGCATATACTGGGTGTTCAGAGGCAAGGTAAGGCTGGATCGGTTCAGCTACTGAGGATTATCGTGCAAATTCAGCAAGAAACGTATCTTGACTGCATCACGTTGGAAGCCTATGCAGTTCTAGTTTGGCTGCGGGATCGATGCCTTGTGGTTCTTATGCCATCCGACCAGGAGAGCGAGAATCCAACCTATGGCAAACCCGGTTGCGGTGCTGCCGAGGGCCAATATTCCCGCAGCGGTTCCAAGCATTATGGTTACAGCTACGCGCTCGGTTTGATCCGTCGCCACCAGAGCAAGTTCCAGCCCGCTGATGCCAAGCAGCACTCCAAGAACGCATTCAGGATAGACGTGCAGCAGGGTAAGCAGGGAGGCTCCGAAAAATACGGCCAGAAAGATCTTGATGGTGCCAAGAAATATAATGCTGGTACTGCTGCGTGCGCCAAAGCGATACTGCCCGGCTAATCCTCCAGCCCCATGGCACATGGGCATGGCTCCAAACCAGCCGGAAGCCAGATTCATGAGCCCGACACTGATGGCGACTTTTCTCGGCCGCGCCGGCCGGCCTGGAAACAAATCGACGGAGAGTGCGCAAACCGCAATGACCGAGTTCAGCGTGGTCAGAGGTATTTGCGGCAGGGCGGCGCGGAAAAAAGACCCGCGGAAATCATCCCAAGTCAGTGGAACCCAATGCGGCAGGTTCAATCCGAGACGAAGCTGATAGAAAACACCCGGGTTGCAGGCGACGGCCAATCCTAATCCGGCAACAAACAGAATCAGGAGCGCCGAAGGAACCTTTCTGGAGGTAGCAAAAACAAGCACCAGGGCGAAACCCAGAACCCCGACGCTGATACTGTCCCATCCCCAGAGCACATGGGTGTCGCGTACCAGCTGAATGCCTTTGATGAGCAGCTGAAGCCCCAATCCCAGTTGAAGCCCACGAACGACCGGTTTCGGGATGACGGATTTACGACCGTAATCAGCCCGCTGATGCCAAGCACCAGGATAATCAGGCTGGTCCAAATCCCCGCGGCCAGGATTTGTCCGAGCGGCAAATGCTCTGATATCGCCACCGCTGCGATGGCCTTCATCGGCTGCACAGCCATCGGGATGCCGAAAACAAATCCGGTAATGAGGTTGAAAATACCCGAGAAAAACAGCGCCGAAGTAAGATCCATCCCGTTGGTGATGACTCATCCCCACAAGCAGAGGGATGAATGTGCCCAGGTCCCCTAGCGAGCCGGAGATCTCATGGCGGTTAATTCGACCAGCAAAAACGAAAGTGCTCTTTTCGCAGCGTCTTCTTTCCGGTATTGGATTCCAAGTCGTTCTTTGGGGCTGTCGTTTCGGACGGAAGCATAATTTTGAAACAGTCTCGCTGCCAAGGTCTATTTGCGAACGGAATTTTTACATGTTCGGAGCCGTCCTCATGCGCGGATGGCTCACCCAAACGGTTGAAAATGAGTGACAAGAGCCCGAGCTGCGGGCTAAAGCCCACGGCACTGGACCTAAGATCATGCTGTTGTCTTTCACAACCATCGTTTCTTATCCAGTGCCGGCGGGCTTCAGCCCGCCATGACGGATTCTATTTTCAGAGCAGCGTCATTTCCTCAGAAAGCGGTTGAAGAAATCATCGGCGGCATTAAAGGTCTTCACCCACCTCTGAAAAACCAGGAAGTCATGGACTTCATCAGGGAACACGATCAGCTCGTAATGGACATTGCGCGCCCGGAGCAGCTGGACCAGGCCGACGGTCTGCGAAAACTGGACGTTGCGGTCGTCATCTCCCTGCACCAGCAGCACCGGAGACGTCCATTTGTCGATGGTGGCAATCGAGGATGCCTTGAAGGCAACATTCTCCGGATCGAGGGAATTGCCCCAAAGGTGCACGCCCGCAATATCGACGCCGGCCGCAAAGATATCGGAGTTTCTGGACAAGCCCCATCGCCGTCATCAGGCCGCCGTAAGACAGGCCATACAATCCGACGCGCTTGGGATCGACATCCGGCCGCGATTGCAGGTAGCGACCCGCTGCGACCAGATCCTGATACTCAGCAGAGCCGCGCTGGCCGCTGTTGGGCGCATTCCTGAACGTCGTGCCGTAGCCGATGCCGGATCGATAATTCACAGAGATGACCACATACCCTTTGGTTCGCGAAATACTGATTGATCGCATAGGCCATGTGATAGAAGTAGGAATAGTGGTATCCGAGCAGCATCTGGCGGCTCGGGTCCGCCATGCGTGAAGACCAGGGCCGGCCGGCGCTCCCCGGGCTTGATGTCCTTGGGCACGAATACCTGATTGTGAAATTTCAGGCCATCCTCAGCCGTCAGAATGACTTGCTCAGGCACGACCTGTGCATCCAGAGGGAAATCGGCAGGAAGCTTGCGCGAGATAATGGTCGCCTGGCCGCCGCCGCGCCGGCACGATCGCCACCGACTTGGGCTGCTTTGCATCGGCATAAAAACAGGCCACCTTGTCACCCGAAGCCAAAGCTGCCGGATAGTTCTCGATGCCGTTTCCTTTGGTGAGTTGAGTGGGGGTGCCTCCCCATGTCGGGGTCTTCCAGATGTGGCGCCGGTCGATGTCGTTTACGTTCGTCCCATAAAAAAGGAATTTGCCATCGCTGGAAAAACCGAGGGTCTCAGCCTCATCCGCGGCTGGAACTTCTCCCTCTCCGGGAGTCAGTTCTATGGGCAGAATGTTTTCACCGCCGGCGGCAGGAAGTGCGTAATAACGGCGATAATTATTGCGCTCGAGCAGGAAAACCAAGCTGTCTCCCGCCCAGTCAATCCGGTTGGTGGGAGCAAAGGATGGATCCTGCGTTGATGGGTGCCAAACCTCGTGCGCCGCGCCGGTGGCAACGTCGGCCACCAGAATTGCCAATGTATAGCCGCCCGGCAACGCTGCACGCGAGTAAATCGGATCGGTCGCCGTCCTCTGGCTTGGCTGCACCGCCTGGGCCTGCCCGCCCCGTCCAGCTTGCTGGGCCGCCGCCGGATTCTGCGGTGGAACACCGGCCCTGCCGGTGCCAACACCTCTTCCCTGCGGCGTCTGCTGCTGGGCGAGAGTGGTAATCTGCAGAAACGATGATCCCGGCCTCCGCATAAATGCGATCTTGGTGCCGTCCGGCGACCACGTAGGACTGATATCCCTGTCCACGGAAGGCGCCACATAGGTCAGCTGCCTCTTATCGTGATCATAGACCACGATCAGACTGTGATCCGTCCGGTTGCTGACAAATGCGATTTTCTTGCTGTCCGGGGACCATTTGGGATCCCCGTTTCTTCCCCACGCCTTGATCAGCGGTTCATCGCCCGGAGCCGCGACGGCTTTTCCGGAGATATTGACCGGAACCTCGTAAATTTGCCCGTCGCGGACGAACAGCACCCATTTGCCATTGGGCGCAAGGATCGGGCCATTCCCCTCGGCAACCTTTATCGCCTTCGCTTTGCGCGTGTCCGCCGCCCAGATCTCCTGATGGCCACCGGTAGATTCGCTCGCCGGATTCGCAATCCAACCATCCCGGTTGGGGCCCTGGCCCCGAATGAAGACAACCACACCGCCGTCATCGGAAATCTTCAGTTCCGACAGCTCTTTGCCATCATCCTGCATGAAATCGGTGAGGCGCACGGGTTTGAAGGAAGGCGCTGCCGCGGTATAGACATTGCGCAAGCCGCGCTCCGCTTCGCACCAGGCAATGCGGTCGGCTTTTTTGGCCGATATCAGATTGCTGGGATGGGCATAGCTCAGAATCTGTTCGATGGTAAACGATTTTTGCGCAGAGGCAAAAGATGCGGCAAGCAATATAACGATAGCGGCCACGAGGCCTGTCACCTTGAGGTGATGACTTTTCATACAATCCTCCGGGTTGCAATTCGAATATAGACTGTCGGCGTTGAAAGATCATACTAGTCACTTCCGGATAACGCTATAGGATTTCTCTGTGCGAAAAGTCTACAGTTTTGTCCACATTTTGTATTTGTTTTCACTTCGGGAGATGTAGATCAGAGGTCGCGGAATTGAAAAAAGAGATACGCCAGCAAAAAACCGGTTGCGGCGATGCATGCCAGGATGAAGATGTCGTGGGTCGAACCTGTTGATCCGGTGATTAGATTCAAGGAGTTGTAATAGTGGAAAGGAGAATAGCGGGCCACGGGTTTCAGGGGCTTCCAGGCCTGTGCGATCAGATCCGTCATGTAGCATGTCATCGCGAGGAATGCGGTTATGGCGGCGGCCACGCTCCGGCGGTGGGCGATCGAAGCCAGTGCCAGCGCAATTCCCCCCCAGCAAAGCAGCAACAAGCCTAGATTCATTCCCAACTGAGGGATGACTGCGAAGGTCTGACGTGCCAAATCCGCATCCACCAGCCAATGGAGTCCGATCCAGGTTCCCAGCATCATCGCCCCCAGCGACAGGGCAACGCATAGGGCCAGCAGGGTGATCGTCCTGGTGATTACCCAACAACGGGCGAGTGGATGCGAAAGAATGAGGTCGAGAAATCGTGTTTCGAGCTCGCTTGCCGGTTCAGTCGCAAGCGCGATCATCAATCCCACGAGGAAAGCTATAATGGCCACGTGAAAAAAGCCGAGACAGGCAATCCCCCGAAAGGACATCAGCGTCAGAAGAGACGAACCGAAGATCTGGCGGAGAAAATCCGGGACTAACGCCGTCAATCCGGAAAAAGTGTTGAGCTCCTGCAGCGACTTGGCGGCAAATGCGAGCAGAATCTGAAATGCTGCCAGCAAGGCGGCAGCCGCCAGCACCAGGGTGCGCGCCCGCCGGGCGGAGTGCAGCAGGAGAGCAAAGCAGGCTCTCATCAGCGTTCCTCCCGGTAATATCGGATGAGCACCTCTTCCAATCGCGCTTCCGTAATATCAACATCGAGGACCGGGAGTCCGGCGAGCGATGCCATGAGCGGACCGAGGGCACCCCGCACTTTTAAAACCCACGTGCGTGGAGTAAGCTCGAAGATCTCATACTCCGGAGGCAGCCCCTCGGGGCGAGTCGCCACATTCGAACTGAAGGTGACCCGGATCGTGCGCTGCGCCATTTTGTGCAGGTCTTCGACCGAAGCGAGCAATGCCAGTTCGCCATTGCGGATCAGGCCAATGCGGTCGCAAACCCGTTCCACTTCCGAAAGCACGTGGGAAGACATGAATACCGTGCGCCCCTTGCGACGCACTTCGAACAGCAGGTCATAAAACGACTCCTGCATGAGGGGATCCAGGCCTTCGGTCGGCTCATCGAGAATGAGAAGCGGTGCGTCACCCTGCAACGCCTGGATCAGGCCGAGTTTCCGCCTCATTCCGGTGCTATATTCCCGCAACCTGCGACGCAGATCGACATCCGGAAGACTGAGCCGTTGCTGTAATTCCCGACGATATTCCTGAGAAACCGGGCGCCGGTGCAGGCGGCCGAGCAAGTCGAGCACTTCCCAGCCGGTCATATCGCCATAGAAGTCCACTTCGCCCGGCAGGTATCCCACCAGCGCACGGGCCTCCAGCCCGGAGCGCTGGCAGTCGTGGCCCATGACCGCGGCAGTCCCAGCATTGGGGCGCAACAGATCCAGGAGAATGCGTATGGTAGTGGTTTTACCGGCGCCGTTGAGGCCGAGGAATCCGAAGATCTCTCCCTCGCCAACTTCGAGCGTAAGATCGCGGACGGCGGTCACCCGCCCGTATCGTTTGCCGAGGCTCCGGATCGAAATCGCCGGCGCAGACATGGGAATATCCTAATCGCGCGCGGAGCCACTTGCAATAAAAACGCGGCGAAGCAGCAGGATCTAGGACTCCATCAATTGCTTGAGTTTGGCAAGCTCCTTGTCGGCAAGACCTAGTTGCTTGTCAAAGGCCTCTTTGGAGATCGACGGCGGCGGAGAAAATTCCAGAGTAAACTCAGATCCCGAGCCCTTGGCGACCACCCGGCCAGCGACGGTCCACTGCACCCCGGCGGAGATAAGATCATAGTCGAAAGCGCCCGATGCCTCATCGGGCCGGATGCGAATCCTGCCCAGACCGGTGCGCGTTTCCATAGCCCACCATTCACCCGTTCCGGGTTTGACGGCCACAACATTCGCAATGGCCCATTTCGGCCAATTGGCAAGATTCGAAATAAAGGTGAACACCTTGGCAACAGGTACGTCAATCGAGATTGATTTTGTAACAGCAGATGAAACCAATTCGTACCTCCTGAGTTAACGGTCTTTCTAAACCTATAGCTACAAAACATATGGAAACGCCACTGCGCCGGATATTTTTCGTGGCATTTCTCCCCAAGATTGTACTACTTCAGTTTGAGCAGCTTCTCCAGTTCATCTACCAATTGCCCGAAGAGATCCATCGTATCCTGAATCGGCTTGGGGGAACTCATGTCCACGCCGGCCTTCTTGAGGATCTCGATCGGGTAGTCGCTGCTTCCAGCTCTTAAGAATGACAGGAAGGCGTTGAGCTTGCCTGCATCTCCGCCCAGAACTCCTTTGGCCAGCGCTGCGGAAGCGCAGTAACTTGTGGCGTACTTGTAGACGTAGAATCCGCGATAGAAATGGGGGATGCGCAGCCAGTAGCCATCCACTTCATCATCATAGGCGAAGGAGGGGCCAAAATATTTCACCACCAGGGTCCGGTAAATCTTGCTCATGGATTCATAGGTCAGAGGAGCTCCCTGTTCACCTTCTGCGTGAATCAGCTTCTCGAATTCCGCCCACATGGTCTGATTGATCACGGTTCCGCGTATGCTCTCGAGCGCGCTGTTGACGAGGAACAGCCGTTCCGCATCGTTCTTGGCATGCTTGCGCAGATAGTCGCTGAGAATGACCTCGTTGCTCGTAGAGGCTACTTCGGCGAGAAAAATCGGGTAATCCCCATAGACAAGCGGCTGGTTGCGCTGCGAAAACCAGCTGTGCATCGAGTGCCCCATCTCGTGCGCTGTCGTGAACATGTCATCGTATGTGTTGTTGTAGTTCAGCAGGATATAGGGATGGGAAAGGTAGGCGCTTTCGCTGTAGGCTCCACTCCTCTTCCCCTGGGTCTCGTACACATCGATCCAGCGGCTCTGGAACGCTTTGGTCATCGGCTCGATGTACTCTCTGCCCAGGGGACTCAAGCCCTGGATTATGGTCGCCACCGCGTCGTCGAAGGTAATCCTGGGGGCTTCACCCTCGATGAGCGGCACAAAAGTGTCATAGAGCCGCACCTTGTCGACGCCGAGTTTCTTGCGTCGGATTTCGATGTAGCGATGCAGCAGCGGCAGATTCGCATGGACCGTGGAGATCAGGTTATCGTACACGCTGATCGGGACGTTGTCAGGCGCCAGCGCTGCATCCAGTGCGCTGACGTAATGACGAGCGCGCGCCCGAAAGATGTCCCCCTGCACCGAGCCGGCCAGCGTCGCAGCCATCGTATTTTTAAAGGATAGGTAGGCCCCCAGTGTTGTCTTGAATGCGCGCTCGCGCAGCGCACGGTCGGGCGAACGCATGAAGAAGGTATAGCGCCCTTCACTCAACTGGACATCATTCCCTGCGTCATCTTTGATGGTGGGAAATTTCATGTCTGCATTCGCCAGCATCGAGAAAGCCTCACCCGGCGTGGCAGCCAGCTTGCCGGTCATCGCCATCAACTCCTCTTCCCGCCCGCTGAGTACATGCTGTTTCTGCCGCAGCAGGTCCTCAAAATGATGGGTGTACGTAGCCAGCCTTGGGTTGTTCTTGCACCACTCCAGCAGCTTGCCGTCAGGGAGAGTAAGGATCTCGGGCTCAAACCACGAGGTGGATTCCTCAAGCCTGACCCCCAGCGTGGCTACCCGATCGTACAGCGCTTGCGGGCCCGATTGCCGAACGTCCTGATCCTTTAGAAGCGAAGCATAGGATCCCATTTTCGAGAATTTGGCTGACAGGGCTTCGTAACCTGCCAGAAAACTCAAGAGCGCTTCCGGCGATCTGGCGACCGTACCCTTCATCTTGGCAATGGCGCCCAAGGCCTGTTCGCAGGAATTGAAGTCCGCCTCCCATGCCGCCGGATTCGGATACATCGCAGCCAAGTCCCATGTATATTTGACATCGATTTGCGATCGTTCAGGCACCTTTCCCTGGGCCTGCTCCGCAACTGCGGGTTCTAAAGGAGCCAATCCCAGAATTGCCACAACGGTAATCCAACCCAAAGACTGCAAACAACGCGGCATAATTCTCCTCAATTTAAGCAACAGTGTTCCGTGAGCCACGAGAACGTGCATCTCCCGTGTGCACACCCATTCAAGACAACAGGCGCCATGCTTCGCACTTCGTCGGACATTCTCGAGCGCGTCAACACCAACCGGCACGCGAACAGTGCCTCGAAAGATTGTAGCAGGAAAATCTCCAATTTGACGGACCTAAACAAATCGTCATTATGGTCCGCGAGCGAGACTCAGGGTACTATTATTGAGGATCAGATATTATAGGAACGCTATTCCAGGGATAGATGGGTCGCCGCTCCGGGCTCCTCCTAAATTTGCTCACCACCCCGGGCTCCCGCCCGGGGCTATTCTCTTTCCGCCCCTTTGGGGCCGGGAATTATATTTCTGTCACTATATTTCATGACTATCAATAATTCGGAAAACCAATGCCAATCAGGCAGACGTTTACCCAAGGTGTGGATCTCGGCCGATGCTATAATCCAGAACCTATGAAACGGCGGCCATTCATCTCACTCGTTTTCATTCTGGCCTGCCTGCGGCTGCTCTGCTCTGCGCCGGCGGAAATTCCCGGCTTGCGCTACGAGCATCGCAGCACCGCCGGACCCGAATCAATTCACATCCTGGAAGTGGATCCTCACCTGCTGCGCATGGAGGCAGTGCGCGCCCTGGATGACGGCGTCGGACGCGAAACTGTCCCATCGATTGCGCAGCGCACAGGTGCGCTCGCAGCCGTCAATGCCGGATTCTTCCGCATCGGCGGCCGCTATGACGGCGAACCCGAGGGTCTCCTCAAGATCAAGGAGAGCTGGTTTTCCGATTGCACGGAAGCACGCGGCGCCATCGGATGGATGCACGGCGGGGAGATTGCCAGGATTGGCAGGCTCACCATGAAATGGATGCTCCAAAGCCGCGGCAAGACCTACCCTGTTGACGGCATCAACCGGCCGCGGGGGTCTGCGGAAGCCATTCTCTATGATTGGGCTTTTCACCGCAGCACTCTAACCGACCCAGACGGAACAGAGTTTCTCATCGCGCGCAGCAAGATCACCGAAATTTGGAGCAAAGGTAACGCTGGCATCCCAACCAACGGATTTGTCTATTCGGTTGGTCCGCAGTCGATCGTTCCTGTCAGCAACCTCCGGGTAAAGTCGCAGGTCAAAATCGCCTACGAACTCAAGGCCATAGATGAGCCCCAAACCAAGGCAAAGTCCGGATGGCAGGATATGGAGTACATCGTCGGCGGTATGCCGGCGCTGTTTCTCCAAAAGAGCGTCATATTCGAATCGAACGCCGAGAAGATGCGCGCAGGGTTCGACACGGAACGTCATCCACGTACTGCGATCGGTCTGCGCGCCGACGGCACGTGGGTATTCGTGGTCGTCGATGGCCGACAGCCGGAGATTTCGATAGGGATGGACCTCAAAACACTATCTGATCTTCTCTTGTCTTTAGGATGCGTCGATGCCCTGAACCTCGATGGCGGTGGATCGTCAACGCTCTATTACCAGCGACAGGTCGTGAACTCCCCTTCGGATGCGACAAAAGAGCGTCCCGTCTCCGATGCCATAGTGGTCCTGCGGAAATGAACAAGCATCAGGTTGGAGTCGACCTTGCGCTCTCATTCAAGTCCCCCGAGGCGCTTACCGCTGTCGAAAACGCCCGACAAAGCCTGTGCCCATCGCACGAATTGCGAGCACTGTTTTTAAATATCTCATCTCTGACGCCGGTGGTAGCCTGCTCTATGAGATTGTGAATTCTGTGCACGGTTTCGGCTTGACTCATTTATCTATTAGTACTAACTATATCGCACTATCGCAGGAAAGATATGAAGCCTATTATTCCTCAAAAAATGGCTGTCTTGACGTTATGGATTTTCGTTGCGTTCGCAGGCGCCTGCCGCATCAGACCGCAGCCCGTTCCTACGCCGGTCGGTCCTCCCGTTCCTGAGGAACTGATCCAGGAATATATCGCGCAGGGCGACCGACTGTACCAGGCAATGCACCTTTATGCCTGGCGTCGAGCCGAAGAGGCCTACACAAAAGCTTACCTTCTTGCGCCCCGGCAGGAGATACGCGACAAGCTGGCACTCGTCAAGCTTCTGCGCATGACGCGTGAGGTCGATGAAGATATTGCCTGCCCCAAAATCGAAGAGGATATCGGTTTTATCTGTCAAAATCCGGCGGACGCACGCGCCCAGGCTCTATGCGATCTTGCCAGAGGATACGCTGCCGGCCCGGTTGCCGCAGTGCAGCAATTGAAACGAGTCGATCCCTCGGTTCTGCAGGCAGACGTGTCCCCGCTGGATGCCTATTTCTTTGCGCTTCACTCGAGGACGTTCGGGCTGGAGGCCAAAGACGACAACTTCAGGAAACAGGTCGGCGAGAAATACAAGGATTCGCCACTATTCATGTATCTGAATCTGGGCATGGGATCGCCCCGCGTAACGCAACAATATCCCGATTTCGCGGAAGCGTGGGAGTACGCCGCGGAAATGAGTTTCCAGCGCACCCAGCTTAAAGCGGCCCGGGCGGGGTTTGCCAAAACGATCGAGCTTGTGCCCGATTACACGCGCGCGATCGTCGGCCTGGCAAATATTTATTTCTTCAAGCTCGAGGACTATGACAACGCCCTGAAGACTTACGGGAGCGCTCTCAAGTGGGATTCCGAGAGCACCGCCGCATTGTTTGGCAAGGGCGCGGCGCTGCACCATCTCGAGCGCTACGATGATTCCAACGCCACATTGGATCTGATGCTGGCCACCGATCTGAGTCGCCGGGGGCGGGTGGCCCGAGACAGTGTCCTGTATTATCGGGGCGAAGCGAATTACTATAAAGCCTACAACTACCACTTGAAGAATGAGCCCCAACGAGCGCGCGAACTGATCGATGTCGCAAAGCAGGACCTGCCCCAATCGGAAGAGATCAACTACCTGTCAGGTCTTCTCTATTTCAATGCGGGCCAGCTGGGCGCCGCGAAAACGGACTTCGAGAAAGCTGCCAAGCAGGGAAAGAACTGCTATGCCTACCACTACCTTGGCTTGATAGAGTTCAAGACCGGCGGCCCCACGGCGGCTTCCCAGTTTCTCACGTGCTCCGCATGTCTGGAGCGAAGCCTGCGCACTTTCCTGCAGAATATCCAATCGCTGTCGACGCTGGATATCGAGCCCAGCGAAAAACAAGCCTTAAGCTTGCGAATGGAAATGAAACTCGTCTCCTACCGGGATTCTTCGGCCGAGCTTGTCCGGCGCATGATCGGACTGATCCGGGGTGAAGAGATCGACGAGAAATGGAAACAGATATACATGGACACGATGAACGACCTGCTGGCCAAGATCAAAGGCATTAGTGTCTAGCGCAGGCTCATCGGCGTGTGCGGTCCGGCTCACTTCCAGTGGGACTTGATGTACTCCTCTATTTCGGGGAGTCCGCCCTGCATGATCAGGTAACCGTTGTGAGGTTCCCGCTCGGTGATTTCGTGGTTGATCGATTGCCGCATCATGAGGGTCACTTCTTGATGGTCATCCGTGTGGCCGAGTACCCATGAGAGCTTCATCAGGGCCGTCTCGGGCAGCATATTATCGAGCGGAACGATCCCCAGGTCCATCAAGTCACGGCCGGTATCGTAGACATACATCTGGGCGTATCCCCAGAGAGTCTGAACGGTCATTACCACGTGCACGCCCGCGGCGACCGCACGTTTGAGCGCAGGGTACAGCGGCTTGTTTACATGGCCCAGGCCGGTGCCGGCAATCACGATCCCTCGGTAACCTTTCTCCACCAGCGCATCCACCAGATCCGGGCACATCCCCGGATAATAATAAAGAATAGTGGTGCGATCGTTGTAGGCCGTGTCAATCTTCACTTTCCGGCTGCGGTCGCGTTTAGCGTAATCCAGGTTAATGTAGGTAAAGCTGTCGCGGCTGACCATAGCCAGCGGAATGTCGCCGATGGTGCGGAATGTGCTCCGATAGGAGCTGTGCATCTTGCGCGTGCGCGTGCCGCGGTGGAGCAGACCGTAGCGGTCCGAAGTCGGGCCGAACATGCAGATCTGTACTTCTGCGATGTCGCCGTACGCGGCGGAACGCACCGCATGGATGAGATTGAGCGCGGCATCGGAGGAAGGGCGGTCGCTCGAACGCTGGCTGCCGACGATTACGATCGGCACGGGTGAGTTCTGCACCATGAAGGTTAGGATGGCCGCCGTGTGACCCATGGTGTCGGTGCCGTGGCCGATAACGATGCCGTCCACGCCGGATTCTATTTCCTCTCCGATCGACTGGGCCAGTTTGATGTACTGCTCCATCGCCATGTTTTCGGAAAATACCCCGAAGAGCTTTTTCGTAGTCAGGTTGCAGATTTCGGCAAGCTCGGGTACGGCTCCATACAACTCGCCCGGCGTGAATGCCGGAATTACCGCGCCGGTGCGGTAGTCCAGTCTCGAAGCGATCGTGCCTCCGGTCCCCAGCAGCGTCACCCGGGGCAGGTTCGGATTCACCGGAAATTCTTTCTCGAGGATTTTGTAGATTGCTTCTTTGTATCCGAGTTCCACTGCGCTGGCGATGCGGTTGAAGTGCACGCCCACGTTATAGCCGTTTTTCATTTTGATGACGATATGCTCATCATCCAGCGTCTCGCTGCGTGGCAGGATCACCCCTTCGAAGACACTGCCGGCGTCATTCACGAGACGCACCTCGCTCCAGACGCGCAACCCGAGGGCGGCGAGCCTGGCACGGCCCTTCCCTTTGTAGCCCTTAAGCTCGTCTTGCGCGCCTGCGCTCATTTCATTTCCTCCATCTGGCTCTGCAGCGCGGCGGCAATTTCGCGCGCGGGCTACCTTGCCCAGCAAAACGGACATCAATCGTCCCATCGCGAGGCGGCGCACGAGTTCGGCATCTGTTCTGAAGGCGGCCTGGGCTGCTTCAGAGACGCGCTGCAACACGGTTGCACGCCAGTTTCCGGTTTCCTCATTAAATCCATGTTTTTCGAGAATCTGGGCGAAGCTGGTGACCGGGCGCTTCCGCCATGCGCCGCACCAGGATGTCCCGGGCCTCGAACAGCACCGGACGTTGGACAATGGCCTGGAAAAATTCGCACCAACGTTCCGGCGGGAATCTGTCCGACCGCAATCCCCGCGCGCCGCCACCCAACGAGCCGTTCGCCAATCAGGAAACATGCCTGCCTCAAGTCCGCTCCGCACTCGGCAACGACCCGATCCACAAGCCCGGCTCCACCTCGGCGGATCAGGTAGTGGGCGGTCGCCGCGGGCACTCCTACAGAAGCGTAGCGGGTCTCTCGCTTCCAGGGCTTTTCGGCCAGGTTCCCGATCCAGCTTGGAGACGCGCTCGCGAGTGACGCGCGTCGGCGGGCTGTCTGTATCAGGGTACATGCGGTCCGGGCCAGGCAGGATGCGCTCGAAATCGGTGGTGCCGTCTTCGAACGGCTGGCGCGTTTCGTTGGGGACGCCGTTGGTAGCGTCGGCATAGCGGAGGCGGATTTCATCGGCTGCGGTCCGGCAGTCCTCCTCGGGACCCCAGACCACAACAACCGCATCATCGCTCTCGCAGTGCAGCCTGGTACGCATCCTGCGCAGCTCCTGGAGCGCTCCCCGGTAGTCGGGCCATTTCTCTCCGCTCAGCAGAATCGGCGCCTGGTCCAATCCGGAGATGACGCGCACGCGGCCGGCCAATTCGTGGGCGAAGGTCAGGTCCGGTTGCGACGGCCAGGACAGAGTACCTGCCAGCCCCTTCAGCCGCACGGCCTTGACCACAACGGGCCTGCACCTAATTCAAAACCGGGGCGCCGGTCTTCGTCTTTTGCCCACGGCTCCCAAACTTCGCGGCGGAGCAGCGAAGTATTCGGAATTCGCAAACAGGTCCGTTACATCCGCAGATTCAATCTCGATCTTCCCGGGTGCGGTAAAGCCGCGCCGGTGCAGTTCATCCCTGAGCTTGAGCAGATTCACCTGGCGCACTGCTTCACCGTGAACCAGCCTCGGCGCCCAGCCCGCTTTGGGCACCCCTTTGATTTCAACCCGCCGTCCGCCGCGCACGGAGACATTAACATCCTGCCGGCTTGCGCCCAGCCCGACGCGAACGTGCCCGGTGGATCGGCACACGCGGCCGATAAGCAGGATTGCCTCCTCCACCTCCTCCGGCGTACGCAAATCCGGACCGGTCACGGTCTCGATCAAGGGCATGCCGAGCCGGTCGGTGCGCCAGACAATGAGGTGTCCGCGATCTGAAACTTCGCGGCAGGAATCCTCCTCGACACTGACCTGAATGATGGAAATCTCGCGACCGCGGAAAGGCAGGCGCCCGTTGACACCTACGATAGCCGTACGCTGGAAGCCGGTCGGAATCGAACCATCGAGATACTGCTTGCGGGCGATATGCACTTCATCCACGATGTCGCAGCCCAGCATCAGGCACTGTTCAATGGCGATGTCCACCGCCTGCTGGTTCACAAGAAATGGCGGCGTGTCGTCCATTTCATAGGTGCACACGTTCGCCTGATGCAACAGGTAAATGATGTTTTTCTTGGTCTTGAACTCCATCAGCGCGGTGCCGTCATACTCTCCAAGCTCGGACAGGGTCGGGCGCATGTGGCGCAGCACCGAGCCGTCATGCGTCTCCGTATAATGGCCCGCCGGGCAATGACAGAACATTTTGCGTTCGGTCATAAGCTGCTGATGGACTTCCAGGCCGGAAATAAGGCCGACTTCCGCGTAATCAATTCTCTGGTCCACGTCTCGCTCCCTCTCGACTACGGCGTCGACGAAGACGCTGATCATACCTTAGGCTCACGTCTTGTCAAGCATACAGAAATCAAGATCTTAGGAAGGATGAACCGGTCAGTTTGTCTTGGCAGAATTGAGAATTCAGGAGTCAGAATCCAGAGGAAAACGACACTCAGACAGGCGCTTCACTATCAGGATCAGGAAGCAAATACAGAAGCCTGGCCCAATCTGGGCTTCAAATTCGGCGGCTCATGCCTCCTCAGCCAAATTCTGAATTCTGTGTCCTACAGTCTAACTGCGGTTTCGGCATCCTGCTCTTGTTGCTTTTCCTGTTAAAACTCATACAATAACCGGTTGCCAGGGGATGAGGAGAAAAACGATTCTCTGGATGCACATACGTCTCACTACGCATCAGCAAGTGGGGCGCAGGGAGGTAGGCATGGTTCTCCAATTGGCAAAGCGGATGAACGGGTTGAAAGCCTCGGACGTGAGGGAGATGCTGAAGATCACGCAGCGCAGCGAAATCATCTCCTTCGCCGGCGGACTGCCGGCCCCTGAATTGCTGCCCATACGAGAACTGGATCAGGCAACGCGGAAGGTCCTCGATGAACAGGGCCCGGATGCGCTTCAGTATTCAACGACGGAAGGTTATCTGCCGCTGCGGCAGAAGATTGCCGAACGGATGCGCGGCAAGAATGGCATTCGAGCCACAGCCGACGAGGTGCTGATCACCACCGGCTCCCAACAGGCTTTGGACCTGACAGGAAAGCTCTTCCTCGATGAGGGCGACACCGTGCTGTGTGAGAGCCCGACGTATATTGGCGCCATGTCTGCGCTCCAGGTCTTCAATCCACGTTGGGTCGAAATTCCTACGGACGAAGAGGGCATGGACGTGGATGCCTTGGAAAGGCGCCTGGAGTTTTGCGATCGGATCAAGCTGATCTACGTGGTGCCGAATTTTCAGAATCCGACGGGTATCACCTGGTCGCTGGAGCGTCGCCGGCGTTTCGCCGAGATTGTAGCGAAATATCCGGTCGCCGTTGTTGAAGATAATACCTATGGTGAGCTTCGCTTTGAGGGATTGCCACTACCGCCGATCAAGTCCTTCGATACCAAGGGGCAGATCGTCTACATCTCAACCTTCTCGAAAATCCTGAGCCCGGGCATGCGCATCGGCTGGCTCACGGCCAGCAGCCCGCTGTATGAAAAATATGTCATTCTGAAGCAAGGGAGTGATCTGCACACTTCCACGTTGTGCCAGATGCAGATTGCGGCCTACCTGGAGATGTTCGACATTGATAAAAATCTGGCCCGCATGCGCACGGTTTATCGCGAGCGCCGCGACGCCATGATCCAGGCGCTCGAAGGCGAAATGCCCAAGGGGGTACGGTTCTCGCGTCCTTCGGGCGGACTGTTTGTCTGGGTTGAACTGCCGCCCCATCTGGACGCCAGGGAGCTCTTGCGCCGAGCCCTGGAACGCAATGTCGCTTTTGTCCCGGGCGGAGGGTTCTTCCCCAAGGGCAATAAGGAAAATACCATGCGGCTCAGCTTCTCGAACATGCCCGTGGCACGGATTACCGAGGGTATTCGCCGTCTCGCTGCGGCAGTGAAGGAAATGCTGGGTACGGATGCTTCCCGGGAGCGCCTGGAGGCTGCCAACGGATCAGTCAGGACTCCAATCCGGGCGCTAGTCCAACTTGAATCACGACGCGGGAGGAATTGATGGGGAGCAGGAACTACAAGCGCTTGCTGGCAGAATTGAGGGAATCCTACGCTGAGTTTTCGCCCACTTCCAGTGCGATTCACAACACTCGCATCTCGATACCTCGTGGATGGCGGCAGCCATCAGCTCCGTCTCATGCAACCGTTTCCTCCCAGAATCGTGTCGGCCAAGGGCGCCTATATCAGAGATGAAGATGGGCACAACATTCTGGACTTCTGGCAGGGGCATCTCGGCAACCTGCTGGGTCACAACCCTCCAGTTGTGACCGAAGTGCTGGCCCGTGCGTTCGCAGACGGTTTCGGCCTGCTCACGGGTTTTACCGACCGGCTGCAGGCGGAAACGGCGGAGATTCTCTGCCGGCAAACCGGCTCCGAGTGCGTGCGCTTCACTACCAGCGGTTCGCTGGCAACCATGTACGCCCTCATGTTGTCGCGTTCCTTTACCGGACGAAATCAAGTACTCAAGATCGGCGGCGGCTGGCACGGCGGACAACCCTGGGGCCTGAAAGGCGTCAATTATCATGATGGAGATGGCAAAGGATTCCTGAAGGTGGAGAGCGAAGGCCTTTCCTCCTCCTTGTCCGGAGAGGTGGCTATCACGGGTTTTAACGACACCGGCGGATTGCGCGAGATTTTCCGCCAGCATGGTGACCGGCTGGCGTGCTTCATTGTTGAGCCGTTTCTCGGCGCCGGCGGACTTATGACCGCTACCCGCGAATTTCTCGAAACTGCACGCGAACTGACGCAAAAATACGGCGCGCTGCTGATTTTCGATGAGGTCATCTGCGGTTTTCGCTTCCGCGCAGGCAATCTTGGGGCGATGTACGGCATTACGCCTGATCTGAGCGTCTTCGGCAAGATTATCGGCGGCGGCATGCCGGTGGCGGCCGTCACGGGACGCGCGGATGTGTTGCGCCTGGCAGGGAGCACCGGCGGCGGAAGAGTGAAATTTTCCGGCGGCACCTATTCGGCTCATCCCGCATCGATGCTGGCAGCAAAGACTGCGCTGCAGTACCTGGCGGAACACGAGACCGAAATCTATCCGCGATTGGCCACCTTGGGTGACAAGATGCGCGGAACCCTGGAATCAGCCTTCCGGGACGAGGGGATCTTCGCCCGCTGTAGCGGCTACGGCAACGACGTGGTGCCCGGCAGCTCACTGGCGTATTTGCATTTCCCCTACCATGAGGACACCGTCCTCGACCGCCCCGAGCGTTCGGCGGATCCCGCGATTTGCGACGTTGAATTGACAAAACATGTGCTCCAACTCGCTCTGCTGCTCGAAAACGTTTACCTGGTGCATGGCCATGGCGCCCTGTCCACGGCACACACTGAGGCGGACATTTTGTTCCTCGATCAAGCCTGCCGGCGCGCGGCCCGCCGCATCAAAGCAAGCCTGTAAAAAACACGGGCCCCACGAAAGCGATTTTGACGACTTCCGTGTGGCTTGTGGTTTTTTCTTCGCCGTCCGTTACTTTTCCTTCAAGCTCAATTACCCAGCTTCACCGGCGTCGCCCCGGCGAGAAACATGGCGTTGAAAAGGAACTTGAAGGCCCCGTGCGGCTGGGCCCGGAATGTGATTTCGGGACCGAATAGCAGAACTCTGCCCTTGCCGATCGGCGCCTCAACCGCTGCGATGCCGCCATTGAGATAGCCCTGGCCCCAGGCCCAACCACTTCTCAGAGGCTCGGCGCTGGCAAACCAGGCAATAGGACGGACGCCTTTCAGCACCGCATCCGGCTGGAGACGGAATACCGGGCTGTTATCGAAGAAGACATCCACCTTGTCCGCCAATCCATAGGCAACCGGGGCAGTGTTGTCGACACTGACCTGGAGTACAGATCCCGGCACGTAATACTTGGCCTGAGGCAGCCTCTGCTCCGTGCCATTCGGAAGCCTCTCAACCATCGCATTGCCGATCGGCAGGTTCAGCTGAAACCCGATATTGCTCGCTGATCCGATCGCGATCAGAGTGCCGCCATCCTCCACGAACTTTCGCAGCTGGGGCAGCGTCGTCGCGGGTGTCATTGAGCCGATGCGCTCCTTGTACTCGGGCGGAACATTGGCAGGCCCGCCGCGCCCTCCCCCTCCACCGCCACCTCCTCTGCCACCACCGCCGCCGATGGTCGCGCCATCGGGCAGGATGATGGCATCGTAGGTGCTGATGAGGTTGCCGGCATCCAACGCGGGGGGAACACCAGCTGGTAGGGTGTATCGGGAAATGCCTGCTCGAAAATATAGCGAATCCAGCCAGAGGGCATCGATCCGCCGTAAGTATCCAACAGGCCGACGCGGAGCGGTTTCAGCTTCAAGGCCTCAGCTCGCAGGCGCGACCGAAGTGGTGTCGAAGCTCAGGCCGACTTCGGCGGCAACCTTGTCGATCACGGCACGTGTCGTCGCCTTGTTGGGAATATAGATAGTGCCGACGGGATAGGTCTTGCCGTTTGCGGAGAAAGGAGTTTTCAGCCAATACACTTCTTCGCCCGCTTTTAAGAGCCGTGTCGTGCCCACGAAGGCGTCGTTGACCTGGTGGCTCAGCAGATAGCCTGCGGCTCCTGCGCCTGCCGCCAGCTTGCCGGCCGGAGATTTGATGAGGGCAGTGATCTTCTCAAAGGGGCCATCGAAGCCATCGAAAATGCGATCAAACTGCACTCCCATCTGGAAGGCCAGCGTCCAGCCGGTGATATCATACGGGGCCGTTGGCGGCCCGCCGGGATACGGGATATCGTCGGGGTGATCCTGCGGTTCGAACATATCGAGCAGGTGCGGCCGGAATGCCTGCGCCGCCTTGATCACATAGGAACCGGCAGGATAAGTCTTTCCGGCCGCTTGAAACGGAGTCGTCGCACGGTGGATGACGATGCCCGTCTTCATCAGGATGTTCACGAACTTCGTCGCGGTCAGGAAATCGGGCTGGTCGGATGGATATGATATAGCCCCTGGGATCTCTCTTGGCGGGATCGTGCAGAACCTCGTTCATATACTTGACGTTCACTCCGCCGCGGCCAAAACTCGGCGCTTCACCTTCGCCACCCGCAGCGACCGCTCCGCCTGCACCGCCGCCTCGACCACCCCGTCCTCCTGCTGCCGCCTGCGCGCCCTGCTGGCCCGCCCTGGTCCCTGGCAACGGCCTCTTGCAGCGCAACGAGCCGTTTGGGCGTGATGGTCCAGGAATCCTGGCTGCCGCGTTGGATCGAATTCCTGCCCCATCACATAGATCCGATAGAGAAAATCTTCGCGCATTTTTGATGCGATATCCAGAATGGCGCGGTCGGCCGTGATCAGGTAATCGATCGACTGCCGCATGTGCCAGGTCTGCGGCATGATCGGATAGGGCTGATTGCCGTTCGGCACGAAGCGGGATGGAACGAACGGGATGTTCCATGGGCGTGGGGTTGCCGATGATCTCGGACAGGATCCCGATCTGGTTATGGAATCCCGTGCTGGTCCGTACGCCGCCGTTGAACCAGGTCGAATAGGGTGCCGCGGTGCGCATAACCGCGCCCGGCTTCCCTTCGGCGATGAACCGGTTGTGAATCGCAGAACCCACGAGGTCGATGCCCAGCGGGACAAGCGGGTCATGGTTGTAGTTGAAAGGATCCCGGAAAGGCGCAGTAAACAGGACCGACCCAGCCGGCCCCGACTGGTGCTGGTTGTACATGATCTGCGGAATCCACTCGATGAACATCTGCCGCCCGATTGCGGTCGGTCTCCGACAGGTTCGACATGAAGGAGTCGCGGTTGTCGTCGTGCCCGGCGTATTTGCTGTAGAGCACGGGGAGCCCGCCCGTGGAGCGCCTCGCCGGATCGGTTTCCCGCATATACCAGTTCGAGACCAGATTCCATACCATCCGGGTTGACCGGAACCAGCAGCAGAATATCGTCGTTGAGAATCCGCAGCGTCTCGGGATCCGATTGGCTGACCATCTGGTAGGCAAAGGTGAACAGATGCTGGGCCGGGACGCATTCAGTCGCGTGCAGGCCGCCATCTATCCAGACGACGGATTTGCCTTCGGTTGCCAGTGCCCTGGCCTGTTCGTCGTTTAGTCCCTCGGCCCGAGCCAGGCGCTGCGAGATCTCCTTGTAGCGGTCGAGCTTCTTAAAATTCGCCGGCGCGGTGATAATCGCCATAATGATCGCCCGCCCCTCGGAGGTCTTGCCGATTTCGACCAACTTCATCCGGTCCGACTCCTTAGCCAACTTGCCCCAGTAGTCTACGAGCTGGGTGTAGTTAGCAAGGAAATAGTCGTCACCGGCAGTGTACTGCCCGAACTTGGGCGGCGTGATCGTGCCCTGGGCAAAAATGCTGCTGGTGGCCAAAACCAGCATAAATACCAACAGAAGTCCTGTTTTCATCCTTCTCATGATTGCCATTTCTCCTTTTGGATGCAGTCTCCCAAGTGGGCGCCGGGCGCCGCACGGCGCTCAGAGGCCAGGAATTATTCCATGGCAAGTCCCCGCCGGCGGGTCTGTCTCAAAACTGGGCGTCCCTCAGGGACGCCGGGATAGTAGCCGGGGGCGAGCCGCGCAGCGGCGCTGCCCCCGGTTATGGGCAGCACAGCGCTAGAGCCCCGGCAGGGGCGACGGAAGTCTTTCATATTCAGAGGCATTCCCTCGCCCCTGCCGGGGCTCTGAATCAAATTCCACTAAACCCCGGGCTGCGCTTCGCCTGCCCGGGGCTACTGTCTTCAGCCCTTCCAGAGCTGGAATCGCGGGCATTTCATCCGTCGCGCGCGTTTTGAAAAAGTCTCGCCGGCCGGGACTAACTTGCGCCGGAAAATCTTGTCGGCCGCCCGTACGACTGCTTCGGAAATTGTGTAGGAGTATTTATCCCTGACGGAATCAGGAAGGCAAGCAAAAAGGGATCATCGATGATATACTGGCCCGCCGAAAAAGCCTCAGAAGGAGACAGCCATGAATAGTCCCAAATCCAGCTCGCGCGTGGCGATGCTGCTCATTGCCATCGTTGCTCTTACCGCCCTCACCTGCGTCCTGGCACAGGATCGCCTCAGGGAGATGCCGGGATACGAGCAGTACGCAAAAATGCAACCTCTCCTCGGCAGTGCCGTGGTTTCGGGTGCTCTAAACGTGACTTGGGTGAATGACGGCAAAGCATTCACTTATTCCCGCGGCGGCAAACTGTATCAGTTCGACCTCGCGACAATGAAACTGACCGAAACCGGGGACGCTCCGGCGCCGGCCGCAGGTGGCGGGGCTGGGCGCGGCGGTCGCGGGGCTCCGCCGGTGGCGGGAGGGCAAGGACGAGGCCAGCAGACGCAGGGCCAGGCGCCACCGGCAGCTCGCGGCGGCATGGAGCAAGCGCAGGCAGAGATGCCTCTTGCCCCCATGGAAGGATGTCCGGCGATGGGAGCGGTGCGCGGCCGGCAGGTTATCTGCGTTGCGTCTCCGGATGGAAAGCTGAAAGCCTTTTATCGGGATCGCAATTTGTGGGTCGCCAATTTTGACGGCACAGGCGAGAAAGCCGTGACCACCGACGGCAGCGTGAAGGATCGTATCAAGAACGGTACCGGAAGCTGGGTCTACGGCGAAGAGCTTAGCCAGACGACGGCCATCTGGTGGTCGCCCGGCAGCAAAATGGTGGGCTTCTATCGCTTTGACGAAAGCCAGGTGAAGGACTTTTACCTGCAGATGAACCAGACCCAGGTGCAGGACACGATGGACGTCGAAGCCTATCCGAAGCCGGGCGCCCCCAATCCGATCGCCGATGTCTTCGTGTACGACGCGGCGGCCGGCAAGGCGGTCAAGATCGACGTGCGCGACGGCAAGCCCTTCACGGACAACGTCGTCGGGTCATTACGTTTATAACGTCCGCTGGTCTCCTGACGGCACCGAACTCTTCATGAACCGCACCAACCGGCGCCAGACAGATCATGGAATTCATTGCCTGCAATCCGTCGACCGGCGCAGTGCCGTGTGATCATCCGCGAGGAATGGCTGACCGGGTGGACCGAAAACCGGCCGGCCATGCGGTACCTCAAGGACAACCGCCGCTTCATCTGGGAGTCGGAACGCAACGGCTGGCAGCAACTACTATCTTTATGATCTCAGCGGCAAGCTGATCACCCCGCTCACTAACCACACAACGTTCGAGGCGGCCAACATCGTCAAGGTCGATGAAGCGCGCCGGCGTGATGTTCTACATGGCGCGCGACGGCGACAACTATATGAAAATGCAGCTGCACCGCGTCGGCCTCGACGGCAAGGGCGACGTGCGGCTGACCGATCCCAAGTTCACCCACAGCGTCGGCAACTGCAATGCCGGGCGCCGGCGGCGGCGGCCGCGCGGGCGGCGCCCCGGCGGCGGCCCGGGCGGCGGCTGCGGCATCTCCCCGGACAACAAGTTCATCGTCGACGTCTACCAGACCCACGATCAGCCGGCCGCGACTCAGCTGCTCGACGCCAGCGGCAAGGTTCGTGGCGCAACTGGCGAAGGCGGACACGACAAAATATGACGAGCTTGGGCTTAAAAAGACCGAGATGTTCACCTATCAAGCGGCCGACGGACAAGACGACGCTGTACGGAACGATCTCGTTCCCGTCGAACTTCGATCCCGGCAAGAAGTACCCGACGCTCGTGTCCGGTCTATGGCGGGCCGGCCGCCGGCAACAACGTGCCGACAGAGAATTTCGCACCGCCGAGTGCGACGCTGAGTACGGATTCCTGGTTGTCAGTCTGTCATCGCGGGCAGTGCCGGGCATGGGCAAGCGCACGCTGGATTCGATCTACCTGAAGCTGGGTGTCACCGAGATGGATGACATGGCCGAGGGCATCAAGGCGCTCTGGAATCGCGTCCGTACTTCGACAAGACACGCGTCGGCATCTACGGCACATCCTACGGCGGCTACACGTCGGCACTGGAGATTCTGCGGCATCCGGATGTATTTGCCGCCGCCTCGGCATCATCACCGCCCACCTCCTGGTACAACTACGACTCGATCTATACCGAGCGCTACATGTGGATTCCGCAGGAAAATAAGGAAGGTTACGAGGCCGGCAACGCCATGAATTTCGCGAAGAACCTGCGGGGCCGGCTGCTGCTGTACTACGGCACAGCGGACAACAACGTGCATCCGAACAACTCGATGCAACTCATCCATGCCCTGCAGCAGGCCGGCAAGAGCTTCGAGTTGCAGGTCGGGCCCGGATCAGGGGCACAGCGGCGTGAACCCTCAGCGCATGATGGAGTTCTTCATCGAGAACCTCGTCATGCGGCCGGAGCGCCTCATGGCACCGCAAAAATAACGGATCGCGCCAAGCTCAATGCGAAATTCACAGATGAACGTGGATACGTTCGAATCTCAGGAGGTGTATCCGCGTGCATCTGCGGTTCCCTTCCCTGCTTCGAAAATAGAACAGATTGCAGCGCCAAACCACATGTGTGTTTCTGCGCCGCCCTTTCAGGGCTAAGCATTGCACGACCTTGATAACCCTGAAGGGGTGGAGCAGTAGAGCCCAGGGCGTGGGCCCATAAGCGCTAAGATAAGAGTGAGTCCTCCTGCTCCAATTTCTCGATCTGGAGACCTCGTTTGCGCGGGGGTTCGCGAAGCTCCAGTGAGATCCGGTCCCAATTCTCAAGGCACGCCGCAGGCCCAAAGCCGCATTGACGGTCGTGCGCAAGAGGTGCAACAGCAGGGAGTCCTCTCGCCATAGGCAGCGGTTGCGTCGTTCACGCCGACAAAAGCGGGTACCCCCAGGGGAAAAATGACTCCCCCTGCCGCAGTAACGCCTCCAGTAAAAAAGCCACGAACAATTTGCCGTGAATCCACGCCCGTGCGCTTTGGTCGTCGGTCTTGCGCAAATGCCCCAAAGCCAGCAGAGACTTCAATCGCTTGAATACGAGTTCAACCTGCCAGCGGCCGCGATAGAACTCCAGAACGTGCGCGGGGGCGAGCATGGGCGCCGGCACGGTCGTGAAGACGAAGATGTAGGAGGCCGCTTCCAGCGTCTGCGGCAGAATCTGTGCGCTGTTTTTCTGCGCTTTCCGGCGCACATCCCTCTGGGCCTCTTCGGCTGCCTGCCGGCTCTTTTTCACGGCGCATACCCGGCCCGCAACCAGCCGTTCCTCGTTGCGGACGAAGACGGGCCAATCGCCCAACGCCGTGCCATGCAGCGTCCGTAGGTGGGAGAAGAGGTCGAAACGCTTGTTCGGCCCTCTCCACAGGGGCAGGTTGTTCCAGCCGAAACGCACGAGGACATCGCCTCCCCCTTGGACCACATGGAAAATCGCACGTGGCAAGCCGTAGGCCCGGTCTCCGAGGAACAGGTCGCCAGCGTGGACGGGGAATCGCGAGAAGGTCTCCCCGTTGCCGGCCCCTTGGCTGTCGGTCACCTCCACGGCCGAACAGCGCAACGACGGCAGACCGACAGCGTAATGAATCCGCCATGATGAACCCGTGGGGCCAGGTTCATTGACTTGGGTACCGTCCACTACGCATACATTCCAGCGCTTTCCATACACCGCGATGGGATGGCGCACGATCCAGCGTGCCATCAACTCGGTATTCATCCAGCGAAACCATTCCTCCGCCTGCCGCAGTCGATCCATGATCGCTACGTCCGAAACATCAGCGAGCCCACCCTGTCGGGCGCGCACCGCTGTCTCGCGTAGGGAGCATCCCTCCGTCAGATGAATCAGCAAAATTCGCAACAGCACCTGTGCATCTGGGAATTTGCGGCAGCGGCGCAGCGCCCCCAATTCCTTGGCTTTGAGCTCCCAGCCGGGTGGAAGAAATGTCAACAGGTATTCAAAATCCCGCTCTGTCTGAAGCTCCGTTTCCGTTTTCGTGTTCATCGTAGCCTCCCGCCCACAATTAGGAGATTCTGACCACGAAAATCTTAACGGAAGATGCCAGGAAAAATCAATTCTTATCTTAGCTCTTATGGGCGTGAGCCCTGGGCTGTGCTGCTCCGCCCTTTCAGGGCTACGCGCTGCACGGCCATGAAAACCGCAAGGATTACGGCGGCAAAACCCCGAAGGGCTGAGCCTTGCACGGCCGTGAAAATCCCAATGATCACGGCTGCAAAACCCCGCAGGGGTGGCGCAGCAAAGCCCAGGGCGTGAGCCCTGGGAACAAGGAATGGAGCGAAAAGAGCCCTGAAAGGGCGGCGCAGAAAACTTGTGCCCGGAGCATATCATTTTCATGCGTCACCGGGTGCGCCACCGGCGCATGAAGGACTGCTCCGAAAATAGGCAGAGCCTTTGGTGCGGCGTCATGCCGCCGCTTTGTCAGGCTTCAAGGCGGCGTCATGCCGCCGCACTCCAAGGCGCTTCGCGCAACGGCTGTGCTTTTCATGCTCTTGGGTGTGCCCCGGCGCAAGACGGACTGTTCCGGACTCACGGCCACAATGCCGATTCCTATATCCCCACTTCTTTGTGCCGGAAGCAACCGACAATGTGGTCGTTGACCATGCCGGTAGCCTGCATGTGCGCGTAAATAATCGTTGAGCCGACGAACTTGAATCCGCGCTTTTTCATGTCGTCACTGATTTCGTCGGACAGGCGGGTTCGAGCCGGCAATTCAGTAAGGCTGTTGAACCGGTTGCAGATCGGCTTGAAGTCGACAAATCGCCAGACATAGCGATCGAAGCTGCCGAATTCTGCGCGCACCTCGAGAAACCGCTGGGCGTTGTTGATCGCGCCCATAATTTTCAACCGGTTGCGGATGATGCCGGCATCGGCAAGAAGCCGCTCCAAGTCACGATTCCCGTAGCGAGCCACTTTTGCAGGGTCGAACTTGTGAAAGGCTTTGCGGAAATTCTCGCGCTTGTGCAAGACGGTGCGCCAGCTCAACCCGGCCTGCATCCCTTCAAGGATCAAGAATTCGAACAGTTTCTGATCCTCATGCAGCGGCGCTCCCCACTCGCAATCGTGATATTTCATCATGAGCTCATCATTGCCCAGCCATGCGCATCGATTCTTCCCATCGTCAATCGGCATAACGCTCCCTCAACACTTATGAATTCGTCCGTAGTTCCCGACCGCCGAGGCTGTCGCAAAACTGGGCGTCCCCGGAGGGACGCCGGGAAAGTAGCCGGGGGCGAGCCGCGCAGCGGCGCTGCCCCCGGTTGCCGCAAGCGCAGTGCGGAAGCCCCGGCAGGGGCGACGGAAGTCTTTCATTTTCCAATGGATTCCCTCGCCCCTCCAGGGCTCTCGATCAAATTTCACTAAACCCCGGGCCTCGCTTCGCTTGCCCGGGGCTACTGTCTTCAGCCCTTCCAGGGCTGGGATCGCTGGCACATCACGGCGCATGAGCTTGGAGACAACATCGCCAGACGATGCGTGGGGCTTAGATAGTGCAAGCCTCTCTGCGCCGGTGCAGGGGCCGTCACACTCTGTAGGTGTCAGCTCGCCAGTTTTTGATGGCCTGCTTGATTGCATCTTCCGACAAGTGTTCACGGACCGCTCGCTGGGCTAGTTCGACGAATTCACCATCCGATGCAAATCGGAGGCCGATGATCTGGCGCATCGTGAGCCCGGGTTCTAAGAGTTTTCCGGTCAGGGCAAAATGGCGCAGATTCTCTTCTGCGCAGATCGCGCGGTCCTGCGCTTTCAGCGCGAAGATGCGGCAGAAGAAGAACAGCAGCAGAACGCAAAATGTAAGCACGACAATCAGTGAAGCACTGTAAATCCGCTGGTGGTCCCCCAGGGACAGGTAGAAGTTGACCAGAGAACCGATAAGCGTCAGCACAAGAAGGCCAAACAAAACCCCGTGGAACATGAAAACGTAACGTCTGTGATTGGCATACGTCTGAGTTGTCATACAGGCCGCTCCTTTAGGATGAAGAAAAGTCCCGCTGCCTATAACCGGAAGGCCGCCCGGATTGCTGCAACAAGCTGCCGCACTTTCACATGGTAACCTTGATGCTAAAGCCGCCAGCCAGAGGTTGCGGTCTCGTCTTGATGTATAGAATTCCCCGCCGGTCCCTCGCATCGAAAAACCAGCCCTCAGGAGCCGAATCAAATTCGGCTTTCTTCTCAAAAACCTGCAGGTTTCTCTCGGCCAGCATCACATCCGCCGGTTTCGCCGGGACATGGACGTCCACGAGATAGGACCGGTTTGCAGGCATGTCTTGGTATTTTCCCTTGGCGATTCCGACCTTGACGGTGATTTGCGTCTTGGGCACCTCGAGGTCCTTCGGCGATGCCACCTCGATCAGCGTCCTGGCAAACGCACCCGTTCTGTATTGCTGGGTCACGCCGTCATCTTCATAGAGATTGAAGCTGGTTTTGCCGAAGGGATAAACGTCCAAGGTCACGGGATCCTTGGGCTTGTCCCGGTCATGAAGCATATCCGGATACATAGGAACGATTGCCCCGGCCTTGACGAACATCGGCAGCTTGTCGAGAGGCGCCGCATAGTTGTTCAAAACCAGCGGCCCGTTGAATTCCGTGCCGTCCCAGTAGTCGATCCACTTCCCTGCCGGCAGATAAATATCGTTGCGCACGATTGTGTCCTCGTACACGGGTGCGACCAGGAGCCACTCACCGCTCATGAACTGGTATTGCGTCCGCTTCGACCAGGTCACGGGATCATCGGGGAACTCGAGAACCATGGCGCGTACTGCCGGCACGCCCGTATCGTAGGCCTCCCGCGTGTAGGAATAGATGTACGGGGTGAGTCGCATTTTGAGCTTCAGGTACTTGCGGTTTGTGCTTGTGTACGGTTCCCCGAAGATCCACGGCTGCTTCATGAGATTGGTCTGCTTTGACCAGCCGCTGATGATCATTAAGACCGGCGTGAGGCACTTCCACTGCAGGTCTCGAACCTGGGTTTGCGCGCCGCCGCCGAATATGCCGTCGACATCTCCCGTAGCTGCATTGAAACCTGACAAACCTGCTCCCAACACGGTGGGGATGTGGAAACGGATGTATTCCCAGTTGCCCGATTGATCGCCCGACCAGATCGTAGAATAGCGTTGTGCGCCCGACCAGGCACAGGTCGTCCAGACGAAACCGCGCGCATCGCTGTTTTTCTCGATGCCCTCGTAGGCGTCGCGCATGCCGTTGAGGGCGAACTGATAGCCGCGGCCGACCCAGGCCACATCCAGTTTCATGACGCGCGAGCCGAGTACGCTGACTTCCTGGGCGATGCGATCGAGCCCTTTTTCCGTCCATAGCCCGGTGTAAAAACCGCGCTTGTGCAGCTCCTGGATTGTCGTGTCGAGCTCGACATAGCCGCAGCCGTAACCGTCGTTGGGCAGGATCCAGCCCCCCGGCATATCGTTCTGGCGATATACATCGGCTACCTTGCTGATGACGTCAGGGGTCTTGCCCTTTTTGTTGTAGCAGTCCGCATCACCGAACTCGAGTCCCCAGCGCGGCGGGAAAAAGGGGCGGCCGGTGACCAGAGTGTACCCATCGAGAATCTTTTTGAGCGCAGGGCCGTAGAAATAGTAGCAGTCAAACCGTGGTTCGTCATGCGACAGACTGAGCGGCGACAAAAAATCGTATTTGCCGGGCGTCATGGTGTTGCGGAAGGCGCCATAACCGGCCGTGCTCATGTAGAAAGGCGCCGGGTTCGGCGTGGTCCCGTCTCCCCATCCGCGGGTGTTGAGCCGGATATTGACGGATGTGTCACGGTGGGAAAAGTAGCCGTTCTGCATGCCGCCGCCATAGAAATTTTCGTTCTCGCCTCGTCTCAGGGTCTGCACGGTGGAAGGACCATAGGTTAGAGGACGGGTCTCCTGCCAAACCACCACGGTGTTGTCCTTGTCAAAGAGGGCAAAGCGCAACGGCCTTTTATAAACCCGCAGGACGCACTCCTTGCTGTCGAGCCGGTAGTACTCGCCGGCGTCGCGCCACGATACCGTAATCGGCGTTCCTCGATAAACGACGATCTGGGCGTCTTCGGGCGCCGGCTGCGCTTCGGTGAATTCACCATCGGGCCCGACCCAGATTCTGAAGATGTCATCCCGATAGAAAATCACCCTCACTTGGTCGAGCCCGGCAGCAATGCTGAACACGCGATCCTTCACTTCGAAGTTCGTGATATCACCGAGCGTGATGCTTCGGCCGCGGGGCGGGGTCGGGCGCGCGCCTGCGCCACGCTGCCCCTGGGGCTGCGCCTGTTGAGACTGTCCGGCCTGCTGGGTTGACTGCGCCCACGACAACTGGACACTGATATAGATTAGGCCAATCACAATATACCGTTTGGGATACGTCATGCAGATACTCCTTCACCAACTCGATGGGTGTTCACGAATGGATGACAGCGTGTGGTATTTCTATCCCGCCATCCTGGCCTGCGCAAGCGGAAAATCGAGTCTCCAGCCTGAATGGCGCTTAGATAAGGGTTTCAATTGGGACCCTGAAAGGGTCCAGCAGCAAAGCAATACATCTTGAAGAATATCATGCCTTGGGAGTGAGGCCCGAAGGGCCGGAAGTAAATAGCCCCGGCCGTAAGGCCGGGGTCTGGAGTTTATACATTTTTCAGGCCGCTGCAGCCGAGGCAAGGCGTTCAGCGGTAGGTTCCATGTGCAGATCGGTTGTTAAATCAGGGTGTTCGACCATTTCCTTACGCAGTAAGGCTATCAGATCAAGACACGAAGGCCTTTTCGCATTTCTTCGCCATCTGGGTAGAGGGGCGTATGCCGTTCCGCGCTCGGCACCAAAGGCCAGCAGCGAGGCCAAGAGCAAGGCGCTGTACGAGGCGACCGCCAAAACTGGCTGTTTGGGCACCGAAACCTCATTCCATACCTGTGCTTGCCCGACGCCTATGGTGTCCTTCTCTTCCCGATGGTTCACTTCGATTTGCCAACGATCGAAGTAGATTTGAAGGAGTGTGCAGGCATGACCTGTGAGGTCGGTGGTCAACAGGTAAGCGGGTTGCCGATAGTAGAGCTTGCCGCTTTTTCGCTTGCGATAGGGCGTGGGCGCAACGACCAGCAGGCGCAGGGTGCGTCGGCGGGCGCCACCTTGCCAGTAGACCGCGGGGACGACCTTATAACGAACGCGACGTCGCTTGCCGCCATAAAAGATCTTAGTTATGTTCCAAGCGATAGAATCGTTCTGACGCACACTCTCCGGGGTGAACTTTTGGGTGTCGTAAAAGCGGCGCGATCCTGCCGGAGCTCGGAAACACAGAACCGCATCCTTGCGGGCGCGTGCGATGATTTCGGCTTTATCGACCGATGTGCCAAAAACAGTCCGGTTACAGAAACTGCCGTCGACGGCCAGCACCAGGATCTTGAGCGGGGCGCCGGCAGCATTCAGGGCCAGACGCAAGTCCATCATCATGGTCACGAACTTTTGCGAGAGGTTGTGTTTTCGCACAGCGGCGCGATACCACTTCCATTCTTCCCCGGTGGCCTTGCGTCCGGGCCGTTTGACACGAGAGGCTTCTTGAAAGCGAATCGGCAAGGCACGGGTGCCGATCTTGGACCGACGGTACAAAGGCACCAGCAGCGAAGCCTGCAGAAAGCGCAACCCGAACATCAGATTGACATGGAAGGGGGGCGAGAGCGGATCGCGCTGGAAATAGGCTTGCTGGATGCAGCGCCCCGTCTTGTGCAGTCGTGTGTCATCGGCGGCTACGCCAATATAACGCCCCGTGCAAAAAGGGAGAGCTCGCTCAAGAATAGGAGTAAACAGTTTCTGCGGCTCCCACCGACAACGCGAATGAAGAAAATATTCGGCGCCCCAACTGCGTTGTTCGCCCCCATTTGTCCAGATGATGCGCGATACCGTTCGTCGCCCCAAACAAACCAGCGAGCCCAGCGCTTGACGGATCGCGCGCCTGCAAGAACGCTCCTGCGGAAAAACCGTGCGCCAGCTGCGCACGATCTCCAGGAAAGTCTCCAGAAGGGTCATCGTGCCTCCGGGCGCAATCCGAAAGTATTCGGCTCTGTGCGCAGGAAACGGTCCCCCCGGGCAATCTTCTTGGAAAGCGATGAGACCAGGCTCTCACGGTCGACAACGATCCCGTACGCAGATTGGATGCGCTCGAGCAAATCGGCAACGTGGAGCGGATTTCGGGCCTTCTTGAGTATGTCATACGCCATGTCAACTTGTGACAGACGTGCGCGTCGCGAAGGCTTGGCCTCTGAGGCTTCTCCCTTGTGCAGCCTGCGAACGGCACGCAATTGGGCATCGAGAGATTCTTCAATGGCGGACAAAACCGTATCTCGTAGATTTTCGTTCATGGCAAGCTCCTGGCAATCAGTATATGGAGAGCATGCCGGAAAGAGGTCGGTCTGTCAAGATAAAAATGATAGGACAGACTTGGAAGTTAGGATTGCACGGCTCGGAATGCAGGAAGAACAAGTGAAAAATGTATAAACTCCAGGCCCCGGCCGTAAGGCCGGGGTAAGGGGCCGACTCAGGATGAGCGCCGAAGGCGCGGCACTCAATTCAACCCATTGGCCAGCGAGATTCAAGTGCCGCGCCTTCGGCGCTCGTTCCCAAGGCATGACCGTCTCCCGGCCTTACGGCCGGGCCTAGACACTGGCGGCCCTTCGGGCCTCTATTAACGCTCCAGCAGCGATGAGAAGCAAATTTCTAAAGCTAATTTGGACAGCACTGTTGCTGCACCGCCCCTTCGGGGCTTAATCACTTGATTCGGCGTAACTAACAGGTGATTGGGAGCAATCTTAACTAAGCGCCATTCGGCCCCTGCCTCGAATGGTCTGGGAGATAGTTTGATGGACGCTTAAGCCTGCTCATTGCGGGGCCCCTGACGGAGGCCGAATTGCTCCTCGAATGTGCTATGATCAAATAATTCGGCCATTGCCGAATGCGCACTATTGCACTGGGAATTGAAAGAGAATGAAAGAATGAACCACCGCGAAGACAGCAACAACCCGAACGAGAAGGAAGCGTCCAGGCAATCTCTGGACTTCATCCGCACTATTATCGAAGCAGACCGGAAAGCAGGCAAAAACGGCGGGCGTGTAGCCACGCGTTTTCCTCCGGAACCAAATGGCTACCTGCACATTGGGCACGCCAAGTCGATCTGCCTGAATTTCGGCATTGCCGCCCAATACGGGGGCACCTGCAACCTGCGCTACGACGACACCAATCCGACCAAGGAGGAGGTGGAGTACGTCGACGCTATCCAGGACGACGTTCACTGGCTGGGATTTGACTGGGGCAACCGTCGCTACTATGCCTCCGAGTACTTCGAACGGCTGTACCAATACGCGATCGAGCTCATCAAGAAAGGCAAGGCCTACGTAGACAGCCTGAGCGCGGATGAGATCCGGGCCTATCGTGGCACCTTAACCGTTCCCGGCAAAGAAAGCCCGTACCGCAACCGCACGGTAGAAGAGAATCTCGGTCTCTTTCAGCGAATGCGTGCCGGGGAATTCCCGGACGGCGCCCATGTGCTGCGGGCAAAGATCGACATGGCTTCCCCGAACTTCAATATGCGTGATCCGACGATCTACCGCATCCGCCACGCGGCCCATCATCGCACGGGCAACGATTGGTGCATCTACCCGATGTACGACTTTGCCCATGGCCTGTCGGACGCCATCGAGGGCATCACACATTCGATCTGCACTCTCGAATTCGAAGATCATCGTCCACTCTACGATTGGTTCCTGGACAACCTGGATGTTTCGTGCCACCCCCGGCAGATCGAGTTTGCGCGTCTCAACCTCAACTACACCGTCATGAGCAAGCGGAAGTTGCTGGAGCTGGTGGAAGGCAAATATGTTCAGGGCTGGGATGATCCGCGCATGCCGACCATCTGCGGACTGCGGCGTCGAGGCTACACGCCCGAATCGATCCGGGATTTTTGCGACCGGGTGGGAGTGGCCAAGAAAGAGAATGTGATCGATGTCGCCGTGCTCGAACACGCCGTGCGCGAGGATCTGAACAGGCGCGTTCCCCGGGTGATGTGCGTGCTCCGGCCGCTCCGGTTGGTGATTGACAACTATGCGGAGGACAAGTGCGAGGAGATGGAGGCTGTCAACAATCCCGAAGATCCTGCGGCGGGTGCGCGCAAGGTGCCGTTCTCCCGTGAATTGTATATTGAGCGCGAAGACTTCAGCGAGAATCCGCCTCCCAAATATCATCGCCTGGCACCCGGACGCACGGTGCGCTTACGCTATTCCTACCTGGTAACCTGCATCGGCGTCGTGAAGGACGCCAATGGCGAGGTTGAGGAGATCCACTGCACTCATCACCCGACATCCCTGGACCCGAATGCGGCCGACTTGCCGAAGGCCAAAGCCACGATCCACTGGGTATCTGCGCCGCACGCTATCGGCATCGCGGCGCGCCTTTACGAGCGTCTGTTTTCGGTGGAAGATCCCACCGATGAAACCGATGGCAAGGACTGGAAATCCCACCTTAATCCCGATTCTCTGGAGGTGCTCACGGAATGCCGGGCAGAGCCATCCCTGGCCGGCGCTAAACCTGGCGACCGATTCCAATTTGAACGTATGGGTTACTTTTGCGTCGATCCCGATTCATCGCCCGGGAAGCTGATTATCAATCGCACTGTGACTCTGAAGGATACCTGGGCCAAAATTCAGAAAGCCCATCAGGCAGTGACCAAATAGATCCGTCCCATGCTGGGGCTTGGAGGTCGACCTTTGTCGCCCCTTTTCCTCACTCAGGGCTTGCAATTCCACCGCGGTTTTTCTAGGATTAGGGCCAGTTGGGAGATCGTTCAACGGTAGGACGGGTGGCTCTGGACCACTTGATCGGGGTTCGAATCCCTGTCTCCCAGCCACTTTACCCTTATAACGCGACCACAAAATCCACGATTTATTCAGCCCTGTCGAGCAGCAGTCTCTCGTCGCTGATTGTCCATATACTCGGAAGCCCTCGAAATTTTGCTGGGCCGCGCGGCCGCAAAAACCGTCTTGGCGGCTTTCATGGCACTTCTGCAGGTACTCCCGGAATCGTCAAATTCAGAGAATTTTCCGGTCGAGCCTGGGAATTTACTAGAACGAATCAAATGCGTTTCGGATGGCGGCCTGGATACGGGCGGGTTCCCTGCGCCCCAAGGGTTCATCCCATGCATTGACAACCCACCATTGCGGACGCAGAATTTTCAATTGGAGGTGTCTATGAGAAAATCCGCATTGTCCATTGTCGCTGTTCTCTTCCTGGCTAAAGGCTTCGCGCCTGCGCAGGAGCATTCCGCGGGCCTCTCCGTAGTTGCAGGCACGCCGCAGTGGGGGAAGATCAAGTCGTTGGTCGGCGAATGGGATGGATACACCATGGAAGGCAGCCAGAAGATGGAGGCCCACATTTCCGTGCGCATGACCGGCGATGGCTCGGCCGTGATGCACTGGATGGACGCCGGGACTCCCCACGAAATGATCACGATGTTCCACATGGACAAGGCGGAACTGATTGCCACACATTATTGCGCCGCCCACAACCAGCCCAGGCTCCGTGCGGTACCTTCCGCCGAATCCACAAAAGTAGCCTTCGAATTCAAAGACGGCACGAACATTCGACCCGGCGATGGCTATATGCGGCAGCTGATGATCACTTTCGTCGATGCCGACCACCACAATGAAACGTGGGGCTATGACAACAAGGGCAAGGTCGATGCCGCTACCTTCTACCTGACCCGCGTGAAGCAGCCTGGTAAGCGTTGAGAAGCCAACGTGCGTACGAAGCGTTTCCGCCGGCACTTAAAAGCCGGGGATACTGAAGCGGACGCCCTCTGCAGGCCCAGCTGAGTTTGGTCGGGGCCAAAGCTGGGAGCAGGGGATCCGCAGAGTTTTTCTTGCGATATTTCTCTGGCAAGGCTATCCTGCCGCCGGCATGGGACAGAGAACTCAAACAAGCCCTGAACGATTAGCGACCGAATGCTGCTTTCTAAAACCCGTGCCCCTGGTGCCCGATGCCTGCCAGTACGCTATCCCATCCTAACCAGCCGGCCGGACTTCCCGTCAGAGTTTCCATACTGCAGAAGTGGGATCGATGGGTTTTCGTGCCCCTTTGCCTCCTTCTGACCCTGGCGCGGCGCCTTGCTGATTTTCTCCGGACGGATCGGTCTCGAGGCGAAATCAAAAACATCCTCTTTGTCAAGTTGGCCGAACAGGGATCCACAGTTCTTGCCGCTTCTGCCCTCCGGCGAGCGGTAGCGCGCGTGGGGAAAGCGAACGTCTATTTTGCGGCTTTCGAAGAGAATCGCTTCATCCTCAACGTCATGGAACTGATCCCCGCCGAAAACGTGCTGACCGTCTCGACTGCTTCCCTTTCTGCCATGTGTCTGGGAACTCTGCGCATGTTGGCGCGCATGCGCGCCATCGGCTTTGATGTCGCTATCGACATGGAATTCATGGCCCGTTTTTCAGCTGCCATCACCTACCTCAGTGGCGCCCGGCTGCGGGTGGGCATGCACGGCTATTTCAACGAAGGCCCTTACCGGGGCGACCTCATGACTCATCGTGTGCTCTTTAATCCCCATCTGCACACCAGCGAAATGTTCCAAGCCATGGTGGAGGCGCTCGACAGGCCGGCGGGTGCATTCCCTACCTTTAACCTTAAAGTTTCCGTGGCGGGAAGTGCGGATCCCATCTTCCGGCCGGATCCCCGCGAGGTTGCCGAACTTGAGGAAATCCTGCGCCCGTTCATGGGAAGGGACCTGGCCGCGCCGCTGATCCTGCTGAATCCGAACGCCAGCGATTTTCTGCCGCTGCGGCGCTGGCCACTGGACCGTTATTGCCTCCTGGCCCAAGCCATCCTGGAATCGTACCCCGAGGCATATATTGCGATAACCGGACTGCCCTCGGAAGAACCGACGAGCGCGGCCCTGGTTCGAAAGGTCGGAAACGCACGTTGTTTTTCTCTGGCAGGTAAGACGACCCTGCGGCAACTGTTTGTGCTCTACACGCTGGCGCGGATTCTGGTGACCAACGACAGCGGACCTGCGCACTTCGCCGTCCTCACACCTATACAGGTTGTTACGCTTTTCGGCCCGGAAAGCCCTAAGCTTTTCGCTGCCCGCTGCGCGCGTAACCGCGTCATTTACGCCGGTATTGCCTGCAGCCCGTGCGTGAACGCATACAACAACCGCCAATCCGCCTGCCGGGACAATCTCTGCATGCAGGCAATCACAGTGGAGGAGGTTTTCAAGGAGATCTGCGTTGCATACCGCGCTTCCAGCGCTGATCCTGGTTCCACGCAGCCATGAAAAACAAGCCGCAACAGAGAACCCGTCTCGCAGCCAGGCGAGATCTGCCAGGAACTGCTTCCACTATGTCCTCCGCCGCAATCAACTCCGGATGGATCATCGCCCTGGCTTGTAGCGCGGCCCTTGTGGTTCTTCATGGAGTCTTCGCCACTCACGCCGGACCGCTTTGGCGCGACGAAGCGGCTGATATCAGCTTTGCCACAATGCCATCCTGGACGGAGATCTGGCGGCACCTTCACCTCGACAACTTCCCCCCTCTCCTGCTGGTAGCTCTGCGGATCTGGACATCCATGGGTTTGGGCGGAACGGACGCCGGCTATCGCGTCTGGGGTTGCCTGGTCGGATCCGGTCTGATCGCAATCCTGTGGATTGTCGCCCGTCTCGGTGGTCAGCGTACCCCGCTGCTGGGGCTGGTCCTGTTTGGATTGACACCCTATACCTTATGGTTCGGGGATGCCATCAGGCCATACGGTTTGGGTATCGGCATCATGATTCTGACATTTGGCCTGGTTTGGCGCCTGGCAAATACAGGGTCATTTCTTTACTTCGTTCTCGCTGCGATAGCAGCCATTGTCAGCGTTCAAGCACTGTATCAGAACGCAGCGCTGATCCTGGCTATCGGGACAGCCGGCGCGGTGGTCTGTATGCGGCGAGGGCAGATGCGCAGAGCCTCCCTCGTCCTTGGAACGGGAGCATTGGCGGCCGTCTCCCTGTTCCCCTACGTGCCTCTCATACAGAAGGCCAACGAGTGGTCCTTTGTGAGCCGTACGGGACTTGGGTGGGAACGCCTTGTAACGATGGTGACACAGGCGCTGTCCGCAGCAGGTATGTTCAGTGTCATGGTTTGGGGGGTGCTTGTATGCGGCGGCTTGGTTTACGCCGCCGCCAGGAACGTTCCTCACCGAAGCAAAAACGTACTTCCTGAAGACTCGGATCTCACCTTATATGCCGGGCTGACCGTCCTTTTGTCCATCTGTCTATTCGTGATTCTGCTTCGGTACGTAGGGATGCCTACTCAGCCCTGGTACTACCTTGCCCCAATGGCCTTGGCGGCGGTTGCCTTGGATATGATCTTTTTTGTCTCTTTCCGCCGGAGCCGCCCCGCCGCCATGTGGCTCATCATCGCAGTTGCCACCGCAACCGCGATCACCAGCATGCCTTCCACTTGGGAGATGGCCCACATCCGGCAATCGAACGTGGATCAAATCGCCGCGCGCTTGGAGACACTGGCAGAGCAAGGCGATTTGATCGTGGTGGACCCGTGGGCATACGGCATAACCTTCCAACGGTACTTCCACAAGCCCGTCGAATGGCTGACTGTCCCCCTGATGGCGGATCACCGTATCCACCGATATGATCTATTGAAACAGCAAATGGAGAGCCGAGATCCACTCGGACCGCTCATGTCACGAATGACAGACACCCTGAAGTCCGGCCATCGCATCTGGGTCGTAGGTAACATCGAGGTGCCTCCTGACAACGAGTCACCATTGGTGCTGCCCCCGGCCCCGAATAGCCCGGTGGGATGGAGTGAAGGGGATTATCAGCTTTCCTGGTCCAGGCAAATCGGCTATTTCTTCCGCTTGCACGCGCAGCGCGGTCAGCTTATCGATATCCCGATCACCCAGGCGATAAATCCGTTCGAAAACGCCAATCTCGTGCGGGTTGACAGTTGGCAGGAAAAGCCGCCAGCTCGTTAGCCTGGATTATTCATGATATCATCCGGTCGCAAGATGACACGGAAAAGCAAAAGCTCAACGCAGTCTCTCATGCGCCGGGGCGCACCCAAGCGCATGAAAAGCACAGCCGTTGCGCGAAGCGCCTTGGAGTGCGGCGGCATGACGCCGCTTTGTTAGGCTTCAAAGCGGCGTCATGCCGCCGCACTCCAAAGGCTCCGCCTATTTTCGGAACAGAGAGCGCAGAGAAAAAGCTGAGGTCGCAGAGAAACAACACCAGCCTCTGCGTGCTGCGGATTTTCTCTGCGCCTTCTGCGTTAAAGTTTTGAAAACAAAAATAACGATGGCCCACGATTGACGCAGTAAAACACTTCATCGTGTTTTGGGTGCTGATGCAACGGCACTTTGCGATTTGCCGTAATGTGGTACACCTTGTTGACCACCGCTTCCTTGAATTTTTCAACGTTCTTCTGCAGCTCCCGGATTCGACCTCACAGCCTGGTTACTGCGCCTGGCGGGCATGGTCTCGTGCGCAGCTCTCCGCCATGACCGGTTTCCCTTGCGCAATTCAGTCCGTCGTCACCGAACGCGTATCGCTGTCCACCCACAGCTCCCGGACCGTGGCCCCGGCCAATTCGCGCAGGACAGCCGCTAGATCTGCCCTGGCCTGAAAAATCCGCATATGGTTCACTCCGCGAAAACCATCAATCGGGAAAAACAGATTCGTGCTTGCGGCGGTTGCTTTGGAATATTCGCCCTGTCGCCAGATCCAGCGCCTGGTGCGGATTTCTTGTCCATCGGCATATACGATTTCGCCCGGGTCCACTGACTCCGCGACGGTTGTGCCGAAGGGAGTAAAGATGTCGCCTTCTCTGGACATTCTTACTTCGATCGAACCGGTGCAGCAGTCAAGATCATGCACCCCCAATGGCAAGGCGTGCCTGAGGCCGGTGGTGTTGGCCAAATCCACGGCCGGATTGATCGAAGGCAGCGAGCCTCCCTTGGCGATCCGCCCCACCATCGCCTCGATCGAGCTCGGAAACTTGTTGGGATTTATTCCCAACTTCTGAAATGCCTCCCGGTAGGGCAGAATGTCAGGGTGAGATTTCACGTTGGCTCCCACAAATTTGCTCCGGGCAAATTCGATCGCTTCAGTCAAGCCCCTGAGAATAGCCTGAGCAGCGGGAGAACCAGCCTCGGGTTGCCGCACCCCCCTGGCGATGACAACACCAAAGCAAGCCTCCGGTAGCCTGGCGAAGACTTCGCCGTCAACACTAAAAACTGCCATCGCTGGAATCCTCCTTACGGCATTGTCACACGAGGTGATCATGCCACCCGATACAAACGTCATAGGACGGCGGTTCAGAAGAAAGCGGTCGCCGCATCTTGCAGCTCTTAGAGAATCCACCTCACGGCGGATTGATAGTATACAGCACAGCCCCATATCCCGAGTCGTGCAATGGTCATGGTGTCTAAACAGGGCCAAAAACAAGGCCTCTGTCTCCTGCTCCGAAAATAGAACCGATTGCGGCGCCGAACCACTTGTGTGTTTCTGTGCCGCCCTTTCAGGGCTTGAGATCTCCGGTTCTCTACCCAAGGCTCACGCCCCGGGCTTTGCTGTCCCGCCCCTCAGGGCTAAGCATTGCACGACCTTGAAAACCCCGAAGGGGTGGAGCAGCAGAGCCCAAGGCGTGAGCCCTGGGAAGCGGGAATCGGGAGGTAACAGCCCTGAAAGGGCGGCACTGGAAACCTGCGGCGATAGCGCAACATTTTCATGCGTCGGGGGTGCGCCCCAGGCGCATGGAGGACTGTTCAGAACTGTGTGTCAGTCAGGGCCCATCTGAGATTTCACTTCGTCTTGTCGAGAAGTAACCTGGCCGTCGCCGGGATGTCTACCTTCTCGAAAGCACCTCGATTGATGAGTTGGGGCAAGTTCAGACCGGTTGGGTGTGTCTTCTCGAATGCCTCGGCCTTTTCGGTCCATGCTTTGATCGTAAGTCCGGCCTTAGTGGGCAGCGCCATCAGAATGCTGTTGCCCGAGGAGGCACATTTCACGACATGCACCTCGGGAAAGACAGCGGAATAGGTCTTCAGCATATCGGGGTAATCGGCTTCCGCATCCCACAGGTTGGCGCAAGCCAGGCCCCCGTCCGCAAGGTGATCCTTGACCGACTTGAGAAATTCCTGGGTTGCCAGATGGTAGGGGATCAACGTCGCACTGAAAGCATCCAGAAAGATGATGTCGTACTTTTCCTTTGAATTCTCAATAAACTTGCGGCCGTCGCCCAAATGGACCATCTGGCGGCTGTCCTCCCGGAAGAAAAAAAATTTCGTAGCAACGTCGCGAATTTCAGGGTCGAGCTCTGCGGTTTCGATGACAGCGTCGGGAAGGAGTTTGTAAAGGTAGCGCTGCATGCACGCACCGCCTAAACCGACGATCAGGATGCGCTTGCTCTGTGCCGCTATGGGCAGCGCCGTCATGATGTGCCGCGAGTAGGAGAGCGTCAGTTCATCATGGTTATAGAGATTCATCTCGGATTGGATGGCATCACTGCCATCGAACCGGCCGTCAAAGATCAGCTGTCGCAAACCATTGGCAGTGTCCTGTACGGTAATGAGCTGATAGGAGCTCCTGACCTCATAGATTATCTGATCTCCCTGTGCCCGCAAAGGCAAAGAAAGGCATGTGCAGAGAATCAAGGCAGACAACGACCGGCGGGTGGACAGATTGGGGATCATAGGCGCCATTGTAGCAGACAGCAGCAGCCAATTGGCAACCAGTGTGTTCAGAGCTCGAGCCCCCAACCGCGACATGTTCCGCCGGAATCACCCAGCATTCTTGTGTCTGTTTTATGATCGAGGTATGATGATTCAAGAATTCCAGTCTCAGCCGGAAGGAGCATCGCCGGGTACCAGGGCGGTCGAGTTCCGATTTGGCACATTTTTTCGGGAAAATCCGTGAAGCGAGTGTTGGTTGTAGAAGACGATGAGTCGATTCATTTCCTGGTATGCAAGTATCTGGAGTCGGCCGGGATATCGACGGCCGTCGCGACGGATGGGATCAAAGCGCTCAACCAGATCCGCCGGGAACATTTCGACCTCATCCTGCTCGATCTGGGATTGCCTGGCATTCATGGGCTGGACATCTTGAAGCACCTGCAAGATGAGGGCTCTCGGACCAAGGTCATCGTGATGACCGGAGATGATGCCCCGGCGACGATTCTGAAGGCCGTTCAGCGGCAGGCGTGCCGATATATATTAAAGCCTCTCGACATGAAGTTCCTGATGGAACTGGTGCAGTGTGAGCTGTCAACCCAGACCTTGCCCGGAGCCATTGAAGTCCTCTCGGCCCGGCCCCAATGGATTGAGCTCCTGGTTCCCTGCGACCTCACATCCGCCGATCGCATTCAGGGCTTCATGCGCCACATGGAATCGGATTTGCCTGAGCACGTGCGCGATTCGATCGGCCGGGCTTTTCGCGAGTTGCTCCTCAATGCAATCGAGTGGGGGGGAAAACTGGATCCTACTCATAAGGTGCGTATCTCTTACCTGAGGGCGCGGCGCATGTTGATGTATCGCATCGCCGACCCGGGTCTCGGCTTCAATCTGGAGACCCTGCCGCACGCCGCCCTCGGCAATCCGCAGGAAAATCCTTTGGGACACCTTGAGATCCGCAAGGAAATGGGGCTGAGGCCCGGCGGCTTCGGCATCATGCTGGTACAGTCGCTTGTGGACGAGCTTATTTACAACGAAGCCAGGAATGAAGTGGTGCTGGTGAAGTATCTGGATTGACGGCTGTTTTGGACTCCCGCCTCGGTACGATTTTCGGGTCATAAAGGTCCGAGGACAATCCTTAAACTCGTGGTATAACTGCTCACGCACCGGCTGGAATAATCCGATAAACTGCTGGTCGAGGTGCAATCGCTGGTCGGATGCATAATAGGAATAATAGGAGGCTTATTTATCATGGAATTTGTCAATTACCCGGCCGAAAGGGTCTTTGAAACTCTCAAGAAACACATTCTGGTGGATGGGTTCCACGTCATTATCGATCTACAGAAGAGCCACGGTTCCTTCATCGTGGACGCGGCAAGCGGCAAGGAATATCTGGATTTCTATTCTTATTTTGCCTCACTGCCAATTGGACACAACCACCCCAAGCTTCGGAAAGACCAACGGTTCATGGAAGCGCTACGCTGGGCGGCAGTTGCCAATCCAGCAAACTCCGATATTTACTGCAAAGAATACGCCGCATTTGTAGAGCAGTTTGCACACTATGTAAAACCTGCTCACATGAAATACATGTTTTTTGTAGCCGGCGGCGCCCTGGCCATCGAAAACGCTTTGAAAACAGCCTTCGACTGGAAAGTCCGGAAAAACATGCGCAAAGGGATACCGGGCGAAAAGGGCCAGCAGGTCATCCATTTCAAAGAGGCCTTCCACGGCCGCACCGGCTACACGATGTCGCTGACCAATACGGACCCGAACAAGACCGACTACTACCCCAAGTTCAATTGGCCGCGCATCATCAATCCTAAACTCTCCTTTCCGATCACTGACCAAGTCCTGCGGAGCGTAGAAAAAGTCGAGCAGGAGGCGGTTCACCAGATCAAAGCCGCCGTTCAAGACCACCGCGACGATATCGCCTGCCTTATCATTGAACCTATCCAAGGTGAAGGCGGAGACAACCATTTCCGCAAAGAATTCATGCAACAGCTCCGCCTGCTGGCGGACGAGAACGACTTCCTGCTGATCTGTGACGAAATCCAGTCCGGTATGGGCATTACCGGCAAGCTATGGGCCTATGAGCACTTTGACATCAAACCCGATATTATTGCTTTCGGCAAAAAGGCTCAGATCTGCGGCATCATGGTGTCGGACCGCATCGATGACGTGGATGACCACGTCTTCCGGAAATCAGGCCGCATCAATTCCACCTGGGGCGGTAACCTGACCGATATGATCCGTGGCGCCAAATATGCGGAGGTGATCGCTGAAGACCACCTCGTCGACAACGCGCGGGATATGGGCGCGGCCTTCCTGTCTCACCTCGAAGAGTTGGCTAAGAGATCGGGCGGGAAAATCAGCAATGTCCGGGGCCGAGGCTTGTTTGTCGCTTACGACATGGTGGATGGCAAAACCAGGGATCAGTTCCGCAGCCGGCTCTGGGAAAATGGCCTGGCAACGCTCTCGAGCGGATCACGTTCCGTTCGGTTCCGCGGCTGCTTGAACGTTACGGGAGCCGAAATCGATAAGGCTATGTCCCTGATAGAAAAATCCCTCTAGTCTGGGCAAGGCTCCATTAAGGGCGGTTACACATGGTGCTTTACGGCGCAACAATGTTCTTGAGCGCCTTTTTGCTCTTCTTGATCCAACCCCTGATCGGCAAATTCATCCTCCCGTGGTTTGGCGGTACGCCGGCAGTGTGGACCGCCTGCATGCTGTTCTTTCAAGCCCTTTTGCTCGGCGGTTACGCTTACGCCCACGCACTCGCAAGCAGGTGGCCGCCGCGCCGGCAGGCCCTGTTTCACCTTGCCCTTACGCTCTTGACCATACTTGCAGTTCTGTGGCTTTCGATCATTCCATCCCCCGCCTGGAAACCGCTGGACGGACAATCGCCAATCCTGTGCATCCTGGGATTATTGGTGGCAAGCATCGGCGCGCCCTATCTCCTGCTCTCTTCCACTTCACCGCTGTTACAGGCGTGGTACAGCCGCACGCATCTGGAATCTTCCCCCTATCGGCTCTATGCTCTCTCCAATCTCGGTTCGCTGCTGGCAATCCTCAGTTACCCGTTTTTGATCGAGCCTTCGCTGAGATTGAGCCACCAGGCTTCCATTTGGTCCTGGGCCTATGCTGCCTTTGCCGTGTTGTGCGTTTTGATATCACTAAAGATGATGGTAGCCCATGTCCCGGAGGCAGGCCTTGACGCGCCCACCAGCCTGGAGGCCGGAAGCGACGAATCCGGTCCTGGCACCAGCCATTATTTGCTGTGGCTCGGCCTTACTGCCTGCAGTTCAATAATGCTTCTGGCAACGACCGGCATGATGTGCCAGGACGTAGCGGTTGTGCCGATGCTTTGGATTCTGCCGCTTTCACTATATTTGCTCTCCTTCATTCTCTGTTTTCAATTCGAGCAGCTCTATTGGCGTCCGCTGTTCATCGGAGGTTTGGCTGCTTCGATCGCATGGACATGCCACGTGCTTTTCGGCGGCGTATACATAGCACTGCCCTCACAGATTTTCAGCTATTCCCTGACGCTGTTCGCTTCATGCATGGTCTGTCATGGAGAGTTAGTGAGGCTGAAGCCTGGATCGCGCCAGCTTACCTCCTTTTACCTGATGATTGCAGGCGGTGGCACTCTGGGAGGCCTTTTGGTCACAGTGGTTGCACCGCATTTGCTCAAGGATTTCTGGGAGTATCATTTCGGGCTCGTCGTGACTGTTCTGTTGACGCTCATCGTCCTCTTTCGTGACCGCCAGGGTGTTTTGTTTCAGGGCCGTGCACTCACGGTCTGGATCATCTGGGGCATGTGCTGGGTCTTGTGGATCGTTGTCGCATTCATGCTTATCGAACAGGTCTGGCGGTCCTGGAAGGCTTATGCCGGTCTTTTCGCTCTGGTCCTGCTGACGGTGACTATCTTATTGCGCGACCGCAAGGGCAGGCTCTATTGCGGCCGCCCAATCAGAGTCTGGGCCATATGGTCTGTGCTTTGCATCTCATGGTTCGCCCTCGCCGTTGTTCTCAGCCAGCACATCCGGCAGTCACTGGACAACAGCGTGGAAACCAGGCGCAACTTCTTCGGAGTCCTGCGCGTGCTCGAACTGAATAAGGATGACCCCGGAGAGCACCGCCTGACCTTGATGCATGGCAGGATCGAGCACGGTTTTCAGTTCCGTGACCAGGAAAAACGTCACTGGCCGACTTCCTACTACGGCAATGACAGCGGCGTCGGCCTGGCGATTCGCTTCCATCCGCGCAGGCTGGAGCACCTTGATCTGCGCATCGGCGTGATCGGACTCGGCACCGGCACCCTGGCAGCTCAGGGCCGGCTCGGGGATTATGTCCGCTTCTATGAGATCAATCCGGAGGTGCTGCGCATTTCGGACAAGTATTTCACGTACCGCAAAGACAGCCCGGCCCGCATCGAGGTCACGCTCGGGGACGCGCGCGTTTCGATGGAGCAGGAGCGCCAGCGCGGCGAGCCTCAGAAGTTCGACGTGCTGGCAGTCGATGCGTTCAGCAGCGACGCCATTCCCGTCCATTTGCTGACGCGCGAATGCTTCCAGGTCTACCAATATCATCTAAAAGAAGATGGCATCCTGGCCGTGCACATCAGCAACCGATACTTCGATCTCAGCCCGATCGTGCGCAATCTGATCCCGCCGGATGCCCGGCAACAACTGCAGGCTATTTGGATCGATGCGCACGGCGTGCAAAGCGAGGGGACGGACAGTACGGACTGGGTTCTGGTCACCTCCAACCGGCATTTCCTGACCAATCCCGACATCCAGAGCCAAGTAACGCCGTGGATCGATGCTGCGCCGCCCCCGAAATTCTGGACCGACGACTATAGCAACCTGTTTAATCTCCTGCGAGAAAGGAAAGACAGCAACTAATAGAAAGAAATAGCTAACTCAGTATCTGATTTTTGCCTGCCAACAACGGTACCCTGAGCTGACCGGAAAAGGGGAAAGCAAGTGGCTCTCAGCGGTTCTCAGTTTTTCTTTTCGACCATTGAATTATTGGGCGGCATCGGCCTCTTCATCTACGGCATGGAGTTAATGAGCGGGGAACTCCAAAAAACAGCCGGACACCGGATGCGCATGTTCCTCGGCAGGCTCACCCATAACCGGTGGTCCGGGCTGGGCATCGGCGCTCTGCTCGGATTGTTGATTCACAGCGGGCCAGCGACCGTCATGACGGTCAGCTTCACCAACGCAGGCCTAATGGACCTCGCTCAATCGCTGAGTATCACCTTTGGGGCCAACCTGGGCACGACGCTGTCGATGCAGATCATCGCTTTCAGCATCGATCGCTTCTGCTTTCTGATTATATTTATCGGCCTGGCCTGCCACCTGGTCTTCAAGCGGGCGTCGTTCCGACACCTGGGGCTTGTGATCATCGGTCTTGGTTTCCTGTTTCTCGGGATGCGCATCATGAGCGAGGCCGTCATTCCGCTCAAGAATTCCGGCTATTTCGAGAGCGTCCTTCGATACACAAATGCGGCAACTGTGCGCGGTATGTTTTCCGGGCTGCTATTATCGGCCTTTTTCACTGCACTGGTGCAGAGCAGCGGCGCCACCATCGGCATTCTGTTCGCGCTCAGTGCGGCAGGTGTATTCACATCCTTCGACCAGGTTTTCCCTCTAATTCTGGGCGCACATATCGGGACCTGCGCGCCAGCTTTGATCGGCAGCATTGGGGCTTCGATTTCCGCCAAACGCGCCGCGCTCTCCCACCTCATGTTCAATATCCTCGGCGCGGCGCTTGCCATGATCATGTATAAAGTTTACGCAGGCTTGATCCCGTTGACCTCCGCCAGTCTGGTGCGGCAGATCGCCAATATCCATACGGCGGTACAAGCGCTCACCGCTACCATCTTCATTCCCGTCACGCGCCAATACGCCGAGTTCATCACGAAAATATTCCCGTCGCAGCAGATCGAGCCTGAAAAGAGCCACCTGGACGACAGCCTGCTGGAAAAGCCCGAAATGGCCATCGTCGCCGCGCTCAAGGAACTCCAGCGCATGGCGGCAATCACGCGCAAGATGTTCCAGGACACCATGCGCGGCTTCCTGGATATTGAGCCGGAGCGATTTCTTTACGTACAAAAGAACGAAGAGGTTCTTGACGCCTTAAAGGAGGCTCTCAATGCCTATCTGATCGCGCTCGCCGGCAGGCAACTCTCGCGCAGGCAATCGATCATCATTCAGTATTTGATGACAGCTACGGCCGATCTCGAGAGGATCGGCGACCACGTCGAGAGTATTGCCGAACTCACGCGGGAGAAAATCGCCAGGGATGTCTGGTTCACGGACGAAACGGTGATGGATCTGATTGAGCTTTATAAAAAGGCCGATCACATCCTGCTGCTGACCATTAAATCTTTCGAGCCCTCCTTTTACGATGCGCCGGCCCGACTTGCCTCGGAGATCCTGGAAATCCGGAATCAATATGTGGCCAACAGCCTGTACATCATGCAGAAGGAAAAAAACAAGATCCTCGAACAGAAAGAAGACGCCTTGAGCGGCATCTTTTTCCACCAGTACCTCACGTGTTTTAACAAGATCGTGAGGCATTCCAAGACGATCGCCCTTGTGGAGAAGGAGCCGTTTTTCTTCATTAAGGAGCACAAATTGGAAAAACGGTCCGACAAGGTCGGCCCACAGGCCAAGACCAAACACGTCAAAGCCTCGTACGATAAGGATCTCTTCAACGGCTAGCAAGGGGGAAGGCGGCTCCTGAAGACAGCCACGAAAAACGCGAAGAATACAGACTGCACACAAGACGGATGTGGAGAAAATGCTGATTCGAGTTCTTCGTGGCTGTTTTTTCTTTTCAGAGCTATCGAGATCTACTTTCCTATTTCGCCTTTTTCAAGAACGGCACCCCGTTCGCCATCCAGTCAGGCGCAGGCACATCCTTGAGGTAGTGATCATAGAACTGCTTCATGCGCACCAGACAGTCCTTCTGGTTTTCCAGGTTGCGCAGGCTGTGGGCCTCACCCGGATAGGACAGTAAAATCACGTTCTTCTTGTTGAATCGCATCGCGTTGTAGAACTCGACCCCCTGCAGCCACTCGACCGAGCCGTCGTCGGTGCCGTGAATGAGCAGGATCGGCGTGTCCGGCATCGTTTTGGCGTGGAATACGGCGGACTGGTCCATGAAAAGCTGAACGTCGTCGTAGGGGTTCGTGCCAAAGCGGCCCTGTCCGTAAATATCATATCGGTGCTGGTTCGTGCCGCTCGTCTTCCAGAGCTGGTTGAAATCGGCGATCAGGTCCGTCGCTGCCGCTGCCGGAATGATGGCGGCGAACATCTTGGACTGGGTGGCAATGTACGCGGAGCCCTGGCCGCTGTAACTATGGCCGTAGAGCCCGATGCGCTTCGGGTCGACGTATCCCAAGTCGATGACCTTCTGCACCCCTGCCTCGACGCATTCGAGCATGTCGGAGTGCGACGTGCGCGTGTTGAAGTGAACGTCGGGCTGCATGACCAGGTATCCCTGGCTGACAAAGCCTGCAAACTGCGGGCTCGAGGCATAGACCGGAGCCTGATACACGTGCAGGTTCTGTGAGTTCTTCTCGTAAAAATTGACCAGCATGGGCAGTTTTTGACCCGGCTGATATTCGTCCGGAATCGCAAGTGTTCCCTGCAGACGCACACCGGCTTTGTTCTTGAAGTCGAACAAAATGCGGTGCCCCCATTTGTATTCCGATTGCTGGGGATTGGCGTCCGTGATCTGCTTCGGGTTGGCAAACTTGGTGTCCGAGAAATAATAGTTCGGGAAATCGACAAACGTCTCCTCGGTGAAAAGCAACCGGTCGGTTTTTTTCGCTTTAACAATTCTGCCAATAGCCTTGTCCTCGTAAATGAGCTTCTTGAGGTCTTTGCCGTTGAGCTCGTAATATCCCGCCTTTTTGGTCCACTGGCCATACGCCGAGAGGAGGATTGGCTTGGAAAGGTCGATGGTTCGGCTCTGCCCGCCACGTCCCGGCCCTCCTGCCTGCCTCTCATCCACAAACTGGTCTTCATCGCCATCTTGTCTGGTGATGACCGCCTGATCGCCTTCTCCTTCCAAGGCCTGGTAGCGGAAACGGATTTCTTCGCGCGTGCCGAGGCCCCCGGTGAGGTTCACTGCCAGAGAGCCGTCGTAGGGCTGCAGATAAATGTCGTATTTGTGGTTGAGAATTACTCCCTTTCCGTCCTTGGAGTAGCCTGCAACGCCATAAGAAGGCTTGATCCCAGGATGGTCGTAATCCTTGTCGACGAAACTGACCGCTGCGCGCTGCGTCAGGTTCCTCGTTTCGCCGGTTTCGATGAGATAATCCCAGACTTGGCCATCTTTCCAGTAGAGCCAGTGCCTCGAATCCGGCGACAGGCCGAGTGGCCGCCCCAGAGCCTTGAACATCGCAGTGCGCTCACCGGTCGTCGTGTTGACGCGATAGTAATCGCTCTTGGCCTCTTCCCAATCGGAGATGTACGCGCGCTCATCTGCGCCGATGCCCCAGGCCTCATCCTGGGTGAGCTGGATAGTCCGCATGGTGTCATCGGTAAGCCGGACGAATTGTTTTGAACTTAAGACATAATCAGCCCGGAACGTGAAATTTCGATCGGTGTTCGCGCGGATCATCTGCTCCGCTTGAATGCGGTCGTCTTTCCAATGCCAGATGTCCACGTTGGCAATCGCCGGGGCATCATCTCTCCTTCTCTCAGGTTCCTTCTCCTGCTCCTTGATTCCAAAGAAGACCTTGCTCAGGTCATTGCTCCAGGCTAGCGCGGCCTTTTCACTCATGACCATATCCTTGGGAAAATCAGCAGCGTCGGTCATTTTGAATTCGACGCGCTCGGGCTCCTTATCCATCGCTTTGAAGGCCAGGAGACTGTTTTCACGTTCGACAAAGCCGGTTTTTTTCGCGCCCTTAAGCACAGCGAGCGCCGTACCCTCCTCATCCCAGATCATCCGTTCGTAGAGCGCTTTGCCGCTGTCGAGGGTCTTGCGTACTCCGGCGGCAAAAGATAGAACGGAAACGCCATTCCCGGTCATGTCCGCAGCGTCGGTGGTAAAGGCAAGCAGCGCGCCTCCCTTGTTGACCGCAAATTCTCCGGTGCTGCCAAACAGCTCGTCGGTACCCCGGTCAAGCCGGTGAATAATCATGTCGGTGCCGTTGTGCGCGGCTTCCCGGTCCAGCTTCGGTCGTTTGATAATCAGGATCCGGGAGCCCTCGACAAAAGCGAAGGAAGCAACGTTGTCCCAGAAAGTCTTTTCGCCGCTCGCCAGGTTGAGCAGTTCGAGCTTGCGGGCGGGTGCAGCAGCGGGCGCTGGAGTAGCTGCCGCGGCCGCGCCGCCCCGGCCGCCCGGACTTGCGGGGGCAGCGCCACGCCCGGCGCCACCGCGAGCTCCGGCAGTGCCTGTGCGTTCGGGGGGATTTATAAAATAAGCGATCCAGTGAGAGTCATCGGAAAACATGGGCCCGCCTCCGCCAGCACCGCCGGCACCAGGACCGCCGGGCGCTCCGCCACCTGCACCACGTCCGCTCGCACCTTGAGATCCGATGTTAATCGTGTACAGCTTTTCGCTATCGAGTTGCCTGACATAGAGATTCGCGTCGCCTTCGCGCGCTCTATAGATATAGCATGCCCACTGGCCGTCATCTGACATGGCCACGGAGGCAATCGTTTTCCATCGGCCATAGTCGTCGATGGCCAAGGCTTTCTTCTCCCCAGCCGACTGTTGCGCCGCCGGTGCCTGGCCCTGGGCTTGAGGTCCGGCGGGAAATAGACCGGCCGGAATTACAATAAACAGCAGCGCCGCCATTAATACGGGTACGACAGATCGAAATCTCTTCATGGTAACTTCTCCCAACTGGAATCATTCGGATCTCAGAGCGCCATCCTGCCGAATATGCTGACGGCTCCAGACCCAACATTTTGCGGATCATACGCCAAAAGGTCGTTTTGAGTGTGAAATTTTCTGAAAATCCTCTTTGACCTGATGGACCATGACGGAGCAGCCACAAGGAACGCCGGTGCTGCTCTGAAGTGTCTGTTTGGGGTTTTTGTGGCGGCCTTGAAACAATCTGAATTTATGTGCTCGTATGCGCGATACGAGTCAATAACAATTTCTCACCGGGACAGCATCCGTAACACGATACCAGGGTGCATTCCGAACGCATTTACATCTGGTCCGTTCGCTCCCCTACGCGTTACAATAATTTGTTTATCACAGAACGTGAGGAGGTCGCATGAAGAAGTTCTTGGTACTTATCACCCTACTGACGCTCGCCTGCAGCCTGATGGCCCAGGGGGGACAGAAGCCCGACTCCAAGACACCCAATGTCGCCGGAAATTGGGCAATGACGCTAGAAATGCCGATGGGCACAGGAAACCCTACCCTGGTGCTAAAGCAGGATGGTGAGAAGATCACCGGCAGTTACACCGGTCGCTACGGCACGTTCGCACTCGAGGGAACGATCAAGGAGCGGACAATCATTTTTACGTTCACGATGACCGCGGAGGGCGAATCCGTCCCGATGACATTCACGGGAGAGGTCGCCGCGGACGGTCAGACGATGAAGGGCAAAGCATCGCTGGGGGAGGTGGGGGAAGCAACCTGGAGTGCGAAGCGGGACAAGACCAGCGGCCAATAAGGCGGCCATCGCCTCTTCCTGCTTCGAAAATCGGCGGAGCCTTTGGAGTGCGGCGGCATGACGCCGCTTTGAAGCCTAACAAAGCGGCGTCATGCCGCCGCACTCCAAGGCGCTTCGCGCAACGGTTGTGCTTTTCATGCGCTTGGGTGGGCCGCGCGCATGAGCGACTGCTCAAAGCATTGCCAATCTAGCCTTTGCGCTCTCCCGGGATTTCCGAGGGGGCTGCCGACTTTCCCCCCCGCTTGATCGGAAATGAAATGGAGAAGGTGGTACCCACATCGACCTTGCTCGTCACTAAGATCGTGCCGCCATGTTCGTCGATGATCCGATAGGCGATCGACAGACCGAGCCCGGTGCCTCCTTGTGCCCTGCGTGTCGTGAAGAACGGGTCGAAGATTTTTTTGAGGGTGCGTTCGCTCATCCCTTTGCCGTTGTCCTTCACTTCAACCACCACCTTCCCGCGTTCGAAGCGCGTTCTAATAACGATCCGGCCGCGCTCGTTTTCCGGCATCGCCTGGCTTGCGTTAATGATCAGATTGATCAGCACCTGCTCGATCTTTTGCGCATTCCCGGCGAATTTCGGGAGATCGGGCGCAAGTTCGAGCTCGACATCGCAGGATTTGCGCACCTGGTTGTGAGCAAGCCGGGCGCTGGCATCGATGCATGCATTCACGTCAATCGAATCGGTCAGCAGACCCTCGTCTTTTCTGGCAAACCGGCGCAGGCCCTCCACAATGCCTTTGATCCGCTCGGTGCCGTGCGCCATGTCCGCCACGAGCGTCATGATATGGCCACGGAAGAAATCGTACTTCAGCCTGGCGATCTGAAGATCAGGGTGGTCCTGGTAGTAGTCGTCGATGATCGGGAGGATGTCGCCGAGCGCCTGTTCGATGATCTTGATGTTGCCGCGGATGAACTGGTTGGGATTGTTAATTTCGTGGCCGATGCCGCTTACCAGCTGGCCAAGCGACGCGAGTTTGTCTGCCTGCAGGAGCTGCTGTTCATAGATTCTCTCGCGCGTCACATCCTTATAGAACTCGAATATGCCCTCCACTTCGTGCTCCGGATTGAAAAGCGGCAACGCATGCACTTCGAAGTACTCATCCTCGTGTTTTACCTCTATGGTGATGGGACTTTTTTCCTTGATGATGCGCATCAGCCTGCAGTCGACGCACGGGGAATCCATGCCAAAGAAAGTCTGGTAGCATTTGCCGCCCGGAGTGCCATTTTCCCAGTTGGTCATAACCACATCGCGTTTCCGGTCAATCATGGCAACCTTGTCGGGGATCGCCATAAACATGGTCTCGAAACGCGCTTTCGATTCTTCCCAATCGCCCTTGATGCGGTCGAGGTAGGAATTGACAATGCCCAGCTTTTCACGCTGCCCTTCCAGTTCCTTCTCCTGGATTTCGATTTCCTTCTCCAGCTCACAAAGCCGCTGGGCATATTCTGTTTCCTCGGCCTGCTTGGAGGCCAGTCGCTCGCGCAGGTCCTTCCGTTCAAGGGCGAGCTCAAGCATCCGACCAATTTCATCCAGCATTTTCTGTTCTTCAGGAAGCAGCAGATGATCATCCGAGTCATAACCGACCATGATGCGGCCGCGCACCTGTTTGCTGACCTCGAGCGCCGTTTCGATGAAGTGTCTACCCGCGGGTTTCCTGCCGTACTCAATCCCCTGGTAGACGGAATATACTACGGCGTGTTCGGGATAGTGCATTCCGGTGGCCAGGTATTTGGGTAGACTGGCGAAAAATTCCTTGATCGATACCGACACCTCAATCCAGTCTGCGACCGTGTAGAGGCAGGCAAGTTCCTTGATGCGTTCGTCCTTCTCCCATTCGGCATATTTGCTGCGATTGGAGATTCTGTTGCCGTGAAAGAGATAAAGCGGGCCGAATTCCGTCTCGGCGTAACTGGAGGATATAGAAAATGAGCCGTCGGCGCCGTCGACCGGAGGGAACGTGACCAGCCCCCTCTTCCCTGCGCGCGCATCCGCCATCGCCTTGCGGAAAGCATCGATGCGCACTTTCCAACGATCCTGCATCCGCCCGGATGCGATCGCACTCATGTCGAACCCGAGTAGAGCCTCGCGCTCCACTCCCGTTTCGCGGCAGACCGCCTGGCTCGCATGAACGATGCGCTCGAAGCCATCCACAATCAGTACAAAATCAAAGCTTCCTTCAAGAAGCTTAATGACCGCCTCGCTGACTTTCTCCATCTGTCAACCCACGTTCCCTGGCATCTTGGATTGGCCGGCGCCGGCAGCCAAAATAACAGGTACCTGCGCCGCCTCCGGATCGCCTGACGTGACCTGCCCTGGTCCCAATTCGATCCGGGATTTCCCCTTCCACGCCACCAATGTTTGTGTCATCCACCCGGCTTTCAGTCCGCCTTACCGGTTTTTTGAGGAATGCACGCCCTAAGAATGCCACAGGAGGGCGCGAACGAGAAGCTTCACGAAATAACCATCCTGATTTGGACCAGGCCTGCCGAACTTCGTGCCCACGGGACTCCATCCGTGGAGAGAGCTTAATGATTCATGCCTACTTTTGACTTGTCCATGCAGAGTAATTTGGATAAAACTGGCTAGCCATTTCTCGCACAGGAGGAGCGCGCTCATGACCGTCACATTCCTAAACCGGGATATTATCTCAATCACTGACTTCTCGCGCGCGGAGATTCTCCACCTGTGCGAGGCAGGCAAGCGCATGGCTGAGCTCGACAAGAGCGGCAGGCGCAACAGCCTGAGGGACGCCCTGAAGTATCGAACCCTTTCCTACATGTTCTACGAGCCCAGCACGCGCACACGGACCAGTTTCAATACAGCGATGAGAGAGTTGGGCGGACGATACGACGGATTTTCCGGCACAGAAGGCACCTCGGTGATGAAAAACGAGACCGTGCGCGATACTGTCGCGATGATGGGCGCCAACCACTTCGATGTGATCGTGATGCGCCATCCCTTGGACGGGTCGTTACAGTGGGCGGCGGACGTTGCCAGCATTCCGGTGATCAACGGCGGGGACGGCAAGAACGAACATCCCTCTCAGGCTCTTCTGGACGTGCTCACACTCTACATGCTGAACCGCGGGAAGCTGGACGGAATCCGTGTGGGCTTCGGAGGCGATTTATCCCACGGACGGACCGTGCGTTCCCTCAGTCTCGCTCTATCCCATTTTGACGGCATTATCATCCGCTGGGCCGCCGAAGACTTCCTCGGCATGCCGGAGGAATTGGCCCGGCTTTTGGTCGCGCGCGGCGTCCGGGTAGTTCGCGAAAAGTCGGTGCGCGATGTCATGACAAATGTGGATTTTTACTACATGACTCGGCCGCAGTTGGAGCGCATGCCCGGTGTCTCGCAGAAGCAGATCCTGTCCATGATGCAGCAGTATCGGATCGACATGGACAAGATTCAGGGTTTCGATGTGCGCGTGTTGCATCCCCTGCCGGTCAACAGCGAGGTGGCCGAGATCGACTACCGGGTGTACTTCACGCCGGCGCAGGCCTTCTTTGCCCAGGCTGAGTTCGGCATCTTCCTACGCAAGGCTCTGCTGCACGAAATGCTGAGCCAGGAAAACTACTTATGCTACGACAGCCGTCTGCCCGACGAGCTGTCCAAGGGGAACAATCGCCTGGCGCGCGTGATCCGGGGCGACAAGCAGCAGTCGATGTTTATTGACAAAATCCACAACGGCACTGTCATCGACCACCTGGCCGAAGGAACATTGCGTGCGGTGGACGCGGTGCTGGGCCTCGAGATGCGCGGTCACTCCTGCACCACCGCGGTGATCGCGGAGAAGAAAACTCCATTTATCAAAACCAACCTTCCGGGCCTTTCCGAGCGCGACTTGAAGCAGATCGCCCTCGTCTCCCCGGAGCCCACCATCGACTACATCGAGGATGGCAAGGTGCGGGACAAATTCGTCTACCTCCTCTGCCAGAATGCCAATTGCATCACCCGGACTGTCATGGAGGATGTGCCTCCAAAGTTCTATGTCGACGGCGATGAGGTCCGCTGTCGCTATTGCCGCAGGGCCTACATCCTGCGCACCCGCAAGGTGAGTGAGGAGGAGCATCGGATCTTCCTGCGATCACTGCCGACACATATTCAGCCGGTGTTGTACCCGAATTGAATGTGGCACCCGCTTCCGCACCGATCAAGCGTTGAGACCGTCGCCATGAGCTGGGATCGATCGGGGGATGTGGCGTGACTTCTCATTTGCGTCGCTTTGGTTTAGAGTCTACGAATGAGCGAAAACCTGGATAAACCAAAGTTCGTGGATACCGTTGTCAACGTACGCTATGCCGAAACGGATCAAATGGGTGTCGTCTACTATGCCAACTATCTCGTGTGGTTCGAGGTCGGCAGGGTGGCCTGGTGCCGCGCCCGCGGTTTCCATTATCGAGACCTCGAGGCAGAGCACGACCGGATGATGATGGTTGCCGAGGCGACCTGCCGCTACAAAGCTCCTGCGCGCTTTGAGGATGACATCCTGATACGGACGGCGGTAGGTTCAGCTACCGACAGAGTGATTCGATTCATATACGAAATCCGCAACCAGCACACCGGTCAGTTGCTCGCTACCGGGGAGAGTAAACATGTGGTGACCGATCGGAGTTATCGCCCGGCGCGCCTTCCGGAACACATGCGTGGATTTTTCGCGCCTTAAATGACCTTGCCGGGCCGCGATCCCGACTGGAGGAGGACAAGACATGAAGGATGGCATGCCACGTTGCACTTTCCTCAGGACCGCGCCGATCGCGGCGCTCACCTTTACCACAATGACGAACCGCATCGAGAGCTCGGAGCCGATTTCAGCCCGTGCTGATAGGGTAGGCCACACCAGAGGTGAAATAGGCCAGCCGGTCTGTAAGCTTCATGCCGGCGATTCCCGTTCCGGATATCACGCCGACGCACGCCCGATCGCTCCCCGGCCGCGGCCGCAGGAACAGGCATGCCAAATCTTCCCCTTTCTCCTCGCGTTGGCCGACACGAATGAATCCTTTTCCCACTTGCACCGGGCTGTTCGCCAGCAACCGGCTCCAGGCGGAATTAGACTGGGCGTTGCCGTAGAGGATCACGTCCCGGTCAGGCTCAGCTGCCGCTTGAAACTGATCGTCCGGGATCAAGGCCAACGCACCTTAGAGTTGATCGAAGTGCCCGTCCTCTTCCAGAACCGGCTTTGATTCCACGCGTGACAACCAGAGTGTAACCAGGAAGGTACCCACAACCACCACAAGCATGAGTATGATTACATTCTGCCGCAGATTCACGAGCGGACTCACCACACTCCGGACCGGACTCGAGATCGTCAGGATCCAGTTCAGGTGAGGGTACATATCCAGGAAGCTGCGGGCATTCAAACCAAAAATAGCCCGAGGCTCCGACGGGGTGATTACGTATCGTTTCCCCTTTTCCCTCGCATTAAGAATGTCGGATATTCCCGGAAAGGGCCGCTTGTCCGGGTAGCCAAAACCGGGTGATGAGATCACGGTTCCGTCCGCGCGGATAAGTGAGGCGGTACCTTCGAAGCTGGAGCGGAGGGATCCAATCAGCGAGTGGATTTCCTGCGCATCGATGCCGACCATGATGACTCCCATTACGCCGCCTTTCGGACCGACAAACGGCTGGGCAATATCGAACAGATAAGACCTCGCGCTCTCGTGGAAATGGATGTCCCCGACGTAGATGCCCCCCTTTTGGCCATCGGAATACGCCGATTTCCACCAGTCGTCATTGGCGTGATGAAAATCGGATGTTTTTCCAGTGGCCGCGATAGTCCGGCCCAGGAAGTCCGTCACGATAATCTCGCGATAGGGCGCGCGGACCGTCGTGTAGCGTCGAAGGAATTCCGAGGCAGGGTTGTCTAGGATGGCACTCACTTCCGGAGATTTGTAATCCAAATTGCGCCACCGCTGGCCGATCGCGACGATTTCCTTGCGCACTTCATTCAAGTCGCGGCCCAGGTCGAGGTTTTTCTTCTCAATCGCCTCTCTGAGAACCGGGACCTCCGTAAGTCCGGCAATCTCGATGATTTGATTCTCCAGGTACGTGTTCAGGTAGTTGTATGCCATGTCCGCCGCTTCGGCGAGGCCTGTTCCCTGGGTTTCAAGGTAAGTCTCTTGATAACTGCTGAACAGCCACCAGGTTCCCAGCAGGAATGGGACGACGGCAATCAGCAAGAGGATCGACATCATGCGAAAATCGATGATGAATTTCAGGTTGGCCTTGGTGAGTTTCATGGGGTCCTCCTTCCGCAATGAAAGTTGGACATCTGGGAAACTATGCGGGAGCTGCCAGAGTGATGGATCGAGGCAGCGGCTCGCCTCCGGCAATATGCAATTTTGTGCCGATCATACTACTGAATCCCTCCGATATCCACAAAACCTTTTACACAGATCCCCTTCGAATCATGCCCGGTGGTATTGAGGAATATGCAGGAATTCAGGTCTCAGATGAACGGTGATTTTCCTTTGGACTTGGTCCAGCGGCAAACCATGAGGTAAGCGGGATAGCTGATCGCCATCAGGGCAAGCGTGTAGAGGCTGCTAATAGGGTCGCTGATGATGTTTCCGATCAGGAAAAAGATGCACGCACCCAGGAGCAGCAGCGTCGTCCAGGGATAGCCCCGGGTTCGGTATGGGCGCTCCAGGCCAGGTTCGCGACGACGCAGGGCGAGGAGCGCAAGAAAACCGGAGGCATCGACGGTAATGAAAAGGAACGCGGCGACAGCAACCAGCAAGTCAAACGTCCCGGTGAAAATCATCAGCAGGGCAGCTGCCGTGGTCAGCAACATGGCGAAACGCGGAGTTCCCCCGGCGTTGACGGTGGCCGCCCGCCGGATAAACAGCCGGTCGCGACTCATGGCAAACAGGATCCGCGTTGACATCATCAGCGTGGCATTGATGATGCTGAGCAGCGATAGCGCGGAGAGTGCGATAATGATCTGCTCCCCCCGCCTGCCAAAAAGATCGCGGGTAACCTCCGCCGCAGGGAACGGCGAGGAAGCGAGCCGGCCCAGCGGCAGCGCATACATCAGCGCAATGTTGATCAGCAGGTAGATGGCGAGCGTACAGAAGACACCGCCGAAAGCCGAACGCGGCAGATTGCGGCCAGGATTGCGATCCTCTTCCGTGAAGTACACCGCACAGTACCAGCCGTCGTAAGTGTAGATCACGCTCTGCAGCGCCAGGATGATGCTTGCGAAAAGCGCTCCGGTTGTGGCGGGGAGCGCCGGCTGGGGATAGGATCCGGATGTCGCCGGCGCAGCGGGGTAAAAGCAGGCCGCTACGAAGGCAAGCAGGCCAAGCGCTTTGAGTGCACTGGTGATTTCCTGGGTGCGGCTGCTCGAGCGCAGGCCAATCCACTGCAGGACGGCAAATCCCAGGACGGTGGCGACTGCAACCCACCGATCGAGTCCGGGCCGGCGCGGCAGGAGCGCTGCCGTAAATTCGCCGGTCGCAATCGCCAGGACGGCGATCGTCGCACATTGCGACAGCCAGTCGCTCCATCCCACAGTAAAGCCGACGTACTCGCCGAATGCACGGCGGGACCATACATACCACCCGCCTGCACGCGGAACTGCGGCGCCGACTCAACTACCGCGTTCGTGCCCAGAATGGCATACATGCCACCGGCCACCCAGATCGCGACAATGAGCCAGGGACTGCCGAGCCGCGATGCAACCGTACCCGGCGTGCGCAGGATGCCAACTCCGATCGTGCCACCCAGGGTGACGGCAATCCCGAAGCTGACGCCAAGCATCCGGCGGAGGCTGCCCTTGCCCGGCGAGGAGGAGTTGTCGTTATCCAAGAGCCCTTTCAAATCCACAAGTAGACGGCTTGAGCAGGACCTGTGCTGCTGTGAAATACCCCTACCGCACGCTGCCACCGCGGGCGAGCGCCGGCTTGCCCCGAGGCCACTCCGACATCACAGGTTATTGATCATAGACAGTCAAGCATCCAATTTACAGGAGTTTTTGACGCCCTATGGAAGCGTCGATCCCGCTGCGGGTTTCAGGATCGCTGGAGACTGAAGCATCTCGCCGTTAGAATTTTGCCCTACTTTGCAGGCCGAAGCAGCTGGATGTCGCCGGCAAGCTGAATGCTGAAGGTTTTACCCGTCTGGGGATCGGCGGCCGGGCTCCGGCCGGTCAGCGTTATCCGGATTCTGGTCACTTGATCGCCGCTGACCGCAGCTCCGCCGTGTTGGTCGAAATACTGCAGCGAGAATGCTGTGATATTGCTGGCGATTGGCTGACCGTTGATTTGTATCGTGCCTGCATTCGCATCAAAATTGACCGTGACATCTTCGCCGGAATCCATGGTGTCCCCGTCGGGATCCCCTTTATCGGGATCCGGAGGGTTTTCAGTGCCGGCTGAGCCCGTTAGATCCGCGCGGACACGCACGTGAGTTGCTCTCATTTCGCTGATACCCGGGAAACCGGCATTGAGCGGGTCGTTTCCCGCTTGCTGGAGGATCCGCTCAATGGTCATCATCGAGTAACGCGTTCCTTCGAGCACCCCCTGAACCTCCACCTGGTAGCTTGCTGTCCGTTGAGTTTGGTTCAAAATGCCGCAGACTGATCCGGCAACGACAAGGAGGATCAGAGAGCACAACATGAATTCGATCAGGCTGAAGCCTTGCTCTGATCGAACCATCCGGAGGTGCGAGGGGTTCTCTTTCTTCAGTGCAGAAAGGTCGGCGGTTGCCATTATTAGGGACCAGATATTATGGTCACGCTGTTCCAAGGATAGATGTGTCGCCCTTCAGGGCTCCTTCTCTACCTGCTCGCAACCCCGGGCTCACTCCCGGGGCTACTCTCTTACCACCCCTTCGGGGCTGGAAATTGTATTTTTGTCAATGTGTTTCATGAGTATCAATAGTTCCTCGGGCTGAATATGCCGGCAATGATCGCGGCCTTATTTAGATAAGCCCTATAGTTCGCACCATTGGCTGCGTTGACGGGATTAACGATCACAACAACCTGCCTGGCGACGAGGTTCTTTCCGGGCCGGGGATCTGCAACCATGCTTACCTGCCAGGTGACACTGAAGCGGTTAAGAACCGCGCCGGTCAGAGGATTGACAACCGGCACAAGATCCGGCCCATGATTCCCGTTCGTCAATTCTGCCGCTCCGGGATCCCGCGCATATAAATCGGCCAGAAACTCGAGCTTGTCTTGCGCCACAATCGCGATGCTCCCTTTGGCGCGGGCAAGGGACACCGAACACACGGCGGAATAGATGACCTGGGCAGCCGCCAGCAAACCGGAGGTGAGAATCAGAGTGGCGATCAGCAACTCAACAAGCGAGAAGCCGTTCACCGCCCGGTGTGTCCTGCCCCCTTGCCCGCATCTCGCGCACGAAGGTCCTGCCGGCACGTGGAAACACATAACGAGAACTCTCCCTAATCTCACCTGTATGCATAGTGTTTCTCGAGAGCCTGATTTTTTTCAGATTTTATTCCCGGATGGCGCTGACGAGATCGCGCGTTTTCGTCTGATGGGCGGGTAGGTCAAAAAGGCCTCAGGGGGCTCGGAGCCCCCTGCGCGTTATGACATTTTGGATCGGATATGAATGTAAGCAGTCTCCATGCGCGTTGCTCACCCAAGTGCATGAAAATTAATGGCCTGTTTGAGGCAGCCACGAATGACACGATTGCGTAAGAAGTTCGTGCCATTCGTGGCTGCTTTTGCAGTTTGGAGGCGAGCTATTTGCGAAGCCGGTATCAATGATGATTCGCTATAAATCCGGTGATTGCCTATCTAAAAACCTCCATGCCGGTGAAATCCCGATTGGGCTCAAAACTCTTGAGAATGCGCAGGTCGTCTTCATTCGTTTCTCCCAGTACCATGCGCGCGATCAGTTCGCCCAGCCCCGGCCCGAGCATGAAACCCTGGCCGCACATGCCGATGGCATTGATAAATCCGGGCATTTCATCCCTGCAGCCCACAATCGGGAAACCATCGGGTGTATTGGGATACTGGCCACGCCATGCCCGCCGCACCTTCAGGTTGGCCAGCCGCGGGTAGAGATTCACCATGCGCTTCGCTACCATCGGGAAGAAATCGGAGGTTGAATTATCGTCGGTGCCATAAATGGCGGGATCGGGAGTAATGCAGAACACGACCTGCCCTTCGGCGTTCTGATAGAAATAATAGTTTTTGGAATCCTTCGACGGACGCATGTCGACAACCATGGGCCCGAAGAATCGTTGCACAGGTTCGCTGATCGCCGCTTCGTGGCAATCGGGTTTGATCGGATATTTCTGCCCGACCATAGCGGCGATGTCAGCCCCTTCGTTCCCGGCGGCATTGACGACGCAGCCGGTACGGTACGTCTGCTTGCGGGTTTTGACCTCGAAGCTACCGCCGTTGCGGGCGTCAATTGCGCTGACCGTTTCGCCAAAATGGTAATGGGCGCCGTTCTCGAGGCTCTCGAAGTAAAAACCGTTCAGCGCCAGCAGCGGGGATGCCGAACCGTCGCCGGGTGAATACGTGGAACCGCGCAGCCCGTCCAGGTTGATTCCCGGCACGAGATCGTTGTACTCCTCGGGGGAAACCCAGCGAATATCCAGACCGTAGGAATGCTGGATCTTCATCAAGTCTTTCAGCTTTTTCTCATCGGCGTCTGAGTAGGCCGGGTAACTGTAACCGTTCTGAAGCCAGCCGATATCATCTCCGTGCTGTTCGTGCCAGTGGGAAAAAATCTCGATGCTGCGCAGGCAAACCCTGATCTTGCCGAAGTCGGAGTGGGTGGCGCGAATGCCGCCGATCGCTTTCTTATTGTTCCGTTGCCCCGGCGACGGGCAAGGGTCGAGCACGAGAGTTGACAATTTCCCGGCAGCGAGCGCCATGGCCGCAGGCACGCCGATCGAGCCGGCGCCGATGACAATGACATCATAGCTGGCCATTCCGCTCTCCCTGGCCCGCTCCCGCCAGAATGCCGAGCGGAACCTCGACAAATACGGGCCGCTTAGTGTTCACCGTCACGCGTTCGAGGGGAATGCCTTCCTGCCGGAAAACAGTCTTGATGATCGCTTCGCAGGTTTTGCTGCCGCAAGCGCCCATGCCGGCGCGCGTCACGGCTTTGATCTGATTGATGTCGGTGATGCCCTTCCTCACGAGCTCACGAACCTCGCCGATGGTGACGCGCTCACAGAGGCACAACTTGGCTGCATCCGCTCCCATCGCGGGAAGGAGCGTGTCGGGCAAAGAAGCGGTGACGGATTCATCCTGGATGCGGAAGGAAACGACCTTTCTGGCCAGCGCTTTTGGTGCCCGGATCTTGATCAGCTGGGTCTTGTTCTTTTTGTTGTTGAGGACCGCCGTGACCTCCATGTCGCCCAGCACGCCGCCGTTGATGTCGACCGTTTTGACCTTTTCCCCTTTTTTCACGGGAAAGTTGCAGACCTCATAGGGCACCGTTACCTCAGGCAGATCCTGATTCTTGCGATAATCCACCAGCGTGATTGCGAGCCCCGGACATATCGTGACGCACTTCAAGCAGCCGCTGCAGCCGTCTTCTCCGCCGACATAAGACGGGAGCCCCATGAGCGGATCGCCTTCGATCCGGATCGACTCAGAGGGGCAGACGGTAATGCAGGGATTGCACGGAATCTCCTGCAGGCAGTGGATCACGGGCATCACGCCCGATTCCGCTTCAGGGAACTTCTGTTCATACGTCTTTCCAGGATGCGATTTGAGAACTTCCGCCTTGGCGTGCCAGCTTTCAGGAATGCCGGCTCCATCGGCGCCAAGTGCGGCGGCGATCTCCAGTCCGGCGATCCGCCGTTGAACATGGCCGAAGAAGCCTCCGCAATCTCGAGCGCGTCGCCGGCAGCATGCACGGGGATGCCGGCTAGTCTCGGCCTCGCGGGTGAACTCATCGATCGGATTTAAGCCCACGGCAATCAGGATCGTGTCGCAGGCAAAGGTCTTTTCGGTCCCCGGAGATCGGATTGAAATTGGCGGTCGACTTCGACAATCGTGACCGATTCGACGTTTTCGTCGCCGTTTGCCGAGAGAATGGTGTGGCGCGTGTAGATGGGTACGCCCAGCCGCTTGAGCTTGTCGGCGTGCACCTTGTAGCCGCCGCAATCCGGAAGGGCCTCGGCCAGGCCAACGACGCCAATCCCCGCCTGCAGAGCATGGTAGCCGGCAATCAGGCCCACGTTGCCGCCGCCTACGATGAACACCTTGGCGGCAGGGCGCACCAGGTCGCGATTGGCGAGAGTTTGAAAAGCGCCCGCCCCATAAATCCCGACCAGGCTGTTGCCGGAAAAACTCAGGAACTTTTCCCGCGCACCCGCCGCATTGAGAATGATCGCGGGCACTACCAGCTTGTAGGCCCCGTCTTTGAGAACCCCGACCTTCCTGTCCTTGAAAATGAAAAGCGCCGTGCTGTTCAGCCATACGGTGATGTGAGGATTGCCGGCGACGGTTTCGGCAAGCATCTGGCCGATCCGGTTGCCGCGGGTGCCGGCATGGGAATCCTCCACCGAGCCGAAGAACTTGTGCGTCTGCAGCACCAGCTTCCCGCCCAGCTCATTCTTGTCGTCAATAAGAAGCGTCCGCATGCCCTTCTCGCCCAGTTCGACGGCCGCCGACGTCCCAGCCGGGCCGCCGCCGATGATGAGGACATCGGTCTCGATCTCCTCAATGTCCGTCAGAACCGGCACTGCGGCAACCTGCGGCAGTGCGGGAAGACCGTCGACGCTTTCCACGATCATATTTTCCCGGATAGCCGTCATGCATGACTTGACGGGCACGCCGTTCGCAATCACGGCGCACTTGGAGCACTGGCCGTTGGCGCAGAAGATTCCCTGGGCTGTGCCATCACGGTGATGGCGGCCGAATACCTTGACGCCGTTTGCGATCAGAGCCGAGGAAATCATTTCGTCGGGCTTGGCCGTCATCGGGTGCTTATGCCAGTAGAAGCGAACATCGGGCCGCTCCTCGACCGGCAGAATAGGGTGTTCGCTGATGCGGTGGTTCTCCATGCCGACTCCTCGCGCGTCCGTAACGATCTCTCCCGGCTGACCGGCACGTTGGATTTACCATAGGGAGCCGTGCCGGGTCAACCATTTGTAAAAACATATCGTCATATTCCTTGACAAAATCTGCATGAAAGTCAATATTTTGGGAGCATGTCAAAATTCGCATCCGAGAAAAACAACGCAGGGCAGCGCCTGCCCCGGGGGAGGGCTGCCGGGCGTGGATCCGTTTCCGGGCTTGGCCTGGCCCCCAAAGACAAGGCCATTCTGGCCGAACTGGGCCTGGATGCCAGGCAAAATCTCACCGCCCTGGCGCGGAAAGTCCATCTGTCGAAACAGGTGGTGAGCTACCGCATCAAGCAGCTTGAAAAAATGAACATCATCCGCGGCTACCATGCCATCCCGGATGTATATCGCCTGGGCAAAGCCCATTTCCGCGTCTTCGTCAAATACCACCAGCTCGACAGCGAGACCGAGGCCAGGCTGGTCAGGGAGCTGACCCGCTGTCCCGAGATCTCCTGGCTGACGCTGTTGGATGGCGACTTCGATCTCGAGTTTGTGGTCTGGTCGGGCAACATCATGCAATTCGAAGCGATATACGACGAAATCCTTGCCCGCTTCGGTCGCTACTTCCACGAAAAGTACTTCTCGATCGGCACGCGCGTCGAATACCTCCCGCTCCGGTTTCTGAACCCGGGTGGGCGTGCGGGCGGCAGCCTCGTTTTCGGGGGGACTTACGATCAAAGGCACCTGAACGACCAGGACAAGAAAATTCTCTATGAGCTCAATCGCAACGGCCGTATTTCCCTGGCCGACCTGGCCAAAAAACTGGCGATCTCGGTCCCGGTGGTCAAGAACCGGCTCAAGGATCTCGTGGATAGCGGGGTCATCATAGGCTTTGGCATGAAGATCGATCACAAGCGCCTGGGGCTGACCTATCGCAAGGTGCTGCTGAAGCTGAATACCCCTGCCAAGGAGAAAATCGATCGCATCACTGCCTACCTGCGGCGGCAGGAGAGCGTCATATTTCTGGTCAAGACGATTGGGGCCTACGATTTCGAGTTCGAGTTACTGACGGAATCCAACGAGGAGTTTTATCATTTCATGAAGGCTTTCCGGTCCCGATTCGCCGCCGACATCAAGTTCCACAGCAACGTTATCGTCCACGACGAACTGAAATACGGCCAACTCTCGCTGCGCACTCTCTAGCCTGGCGCGTCCAACGCTTCTTGGCATCGCGAGCTGAGGGCCAAAGAGCATTAACCGCAATCGACTCTCTATACCCTGCTTCGAAAATAGAACCGATTGCGGCGCCGAACCACTTGTGTGTTTCTGTGTCGCCCCTTCGATTGTGCGATATGGCGCGTACCACAACATGTTGGGGGGAGCGACATATTGCACAATCACAGGTTGCGTCAATTTTGACTGCGCAGCAGGCACAATTGCGTAACCTTCAGGGCTTGCGATCTCCGGCCCCCAAACCCAGGGCTTACGCCCTGGGCTGAGCTGTTCCGCCCTTTCAGGGCTATGCCTTGCACGGCCGTGAAAATCCCAAGGGTCACGGTTGCAAAACCCCGAAGGGCTGGAGCAGCAGGGCCCAGGGCGTGAGCCCTGGGAAGCCGGCATCGAGCGGTAAGAGCCCTGAAAGGGCGGCGCAGAAAACTTGTGCCCGGAGCATATCATTTTCATGCGTCACCGGGTGCGCCCCGGCGCATGGGGGACTGTTCCGAAAATAGGCGGAGCCTTTGGTGCGGCGGCATGGCGCCGCTTTGAAGCCTGACAAAGCGGCGCCATGCCGCCGCACTCCAAGGCGCTGCGCGCAACGGCTGTGCTCTTCATGCGGTTGGGTGCGCCCCGGCGCATGACGGACTGCTTCGAAAATAGCTGCCCTCGCGAACATCGTGATCGTGGTCGTGATCGGCAGTTAACAAAGACCCAAAAACCGATGACGACCACAATCACGAACCCTGACAGGAGAGGCACGGCGATGAATTGGCATTTTCATGCGTCGCAGGGTGCGCGCCACCCGCATAAGGAGCTGCTCGCGCCGCTCATGTGTGTCGCGGCGGTTATTTCTTCTCTTCGGCCTGCCTGGAAAAGGTCTCGGTTGAGGTTATTTGCCCCCTGGGAGTGGATCGGCTGGTTTTCAGCGTCAGAGTTTTGCCGTCTTTTGACAGGGTCAGCTCCTGCTTGATCACGATATTCAGGCGCGCTGCATCGTTGGAGCCGGATGGCTGTTGTGACCCCAGAGTCACCAGTTTTTCCTTGTTCCATGAGGTCCTTGACTTCAGTTCTCCCCCTCCAGGCGGAAGGGCACGGTTCACGCTCTCGCTCCCGTCCAGTTTGAAAACCTGTACAAAATCCTGCTCCTTTCCGGCAGGATCGCTCACTTTATGTATCACTTTAATTTCACTATCGGAATGCTCGATGACAATAGAAGAATCATTCAACCTGGCAGCTTCACCGGGATCGCCGCCCCGGCCACCCCCACGGCGCCCTCCTCCCGGCGATCCTCCACCCGGATAGCGTCCGCCGCCCCCCGTTCCCCCACCGCCGCGGCGTCCGCCGGCTCCTCCTATACCGCCGCCACCCAGCCCGGATGTCGGCGTTGACTGGTCAGTCTTGCTCTTGGTCAAAACCCAGGATCCGCTGAAGTCAATTTTCTTTGAGCCCTTTTCCGACGCCCAAATCCAATTTCCCAAGAACAACAACAGGCTTGCAAGCAAGATCAAGCTCCTCTTCATTCCCCCTCCCTCCGCTCTGGACCGAGCGTACCTTCACGCTCAAGATTCATAAGAAATTACGTTGGAGCACGCCATCTATTACAGCCGAAGGTAATAATTATTATCCCCGTTCCGCAAGCGGGATTATGATGCCTGCTGATTTCTGATTCTTTTGTTGGAGTCCGCCGATGACCTTGAAGCGATTTTCCCTGGCCGGATTCGTGATCCTGGTGCTCGCCGTGCTCGGCCTGATTGCGCAGGGCGCCATCCTGGCCGGCACTCCGATCATGATCGCGGCTCAGGTGGCTGCCGCCCTGCTCATGCTTTGGGCCAGGCTCACTTTCGGTCTGCGCAGCTTCCACGCAGGAGCCAACCCGACGGCGGGTGGCCTCGTGACGACAGGTCCATATCGGTACGTGCGTCATCCCATCTATGCCGCCATTCTTTTCTTTCTATGCGCGGCAGTGTTGTCCCACCTCTCGCTGGCGACCGTCTCGCTGGTGTTGGTATCCGCCATCGGCGTGGCCATGCGAATTTTCGCCGAAGAGCACCTGCTGATCGAACGCTATCCGGTTTATGCGGTGTACGCTGCCCACACCAAGCGCATCATCCCGTTCTTACTCTGCCTTTGAGGTTTATACGGATCACTACTCAGGAGTTAGCACGCAGTACTCAACCCTTTTCCCCGGCCTGATGTCGCGTTGACACTGCGGGAAAGTCATGGTAGGGTCAAAACTCGTTCCGTAGGAGGCCTACATGCGACCGAAGCTGACGATCCTCAGCGATACGATGGTGAATCAGATTATTCAGGAGGCGATGGAGTTGCTTCGAGATCCGGGCGTGCGCGTCCACAACGAAGATGCGCTCTCGTTGCTGGCCGAGGCCGGAGCCACAATCGACCGTGCCAATGGGGTAGCCCGCATACCGGAGGCAATCGTGCGTAGGGCACTCGAAACCGCACCGGCTGAGTTTTACCTTTATAATCTTGACGGCAAGCGGGCGGTTCACTATGGCGGCGACAGCGTGCAATTCGATCCCGGATCTGCAGCACTTTCCATTCTCGACAGCCGCACGCAGCGGCAGCGCACGCCGGTTACCGCCGACTTGGTGAGACTCGTGAAGTTGGTGGAGATGCTGCCGCAGATCGATGCCCAGAGTACCGCAATGATCTGCGGCGACGTTCCCAACGAAATCGGTGATCTCTACCGGCTCTACCTGGCGTTGAACTTCATGCGCAAGCCGATCATCACCGGCGCCTTCCGCAAGGACACGTGGTGGACGATGCGCGAGATGCTGGTCGCTGTGGCAGGCGGCTCGGCCGCGCTGGCGGAAAAGCCGATCGCCGTCTTCGATGTCTGCCCGTCGCCGCCGCTGCTGTGGAGCGATCTGACCTGCCAGAACCTGATCGATTGCGCCCGCAACGGCATTCCCGCCGAACTGGTGTCCATGCCGCTCGCAGGCGCGACGGCGCCGGTGACGCTGGCGGCCGCCGTCATCCAGCATGCGGCGGAGTGCTTGAGCGGCATCACCATCGGTCAACTCGCCAAGCCGGGCTCGCCCATCGTCTGGGGCGGTTCACCGGCGGCGTTCGACATGCGCGAAGGGACGACACCCATGGGGGATGTCGGCACCTGGCTCATCGATTGCGCCTATACTCAGGTAGGCAAGGCGTTGCGTCTTCCGACCCACGCCTACCTGGGAATGAGCGACGCCAAGATCGTCGATGCACAGTGCGGTCTGGAATCGGCGGGGGGCACAATCCTAGCCGCGCTTGCGGGCGTGAACATGGTCTCGGGTGCGGGCATGCTGGACTTCGAAAGCTGCCAGAGCCTCGAGAAGCTCGTCATCGACGCAGAGATCATCGGCATGGCGAAGCGGCTCATCGGCGGCATCGAGGCGCGCGAGGAGCCGATCGCGCTCACCCTGATGCGCAAGCTCGGACACCGTGCCGAATACCTGGCGGAGCCCCACACGCTGAAGTGGTTCAGCAAAGAACTCTATCTGCCGTCGGCGACGATCGACCGCGGGTCACTCGACGCCTGGGAGCGCAAAGGAGCGAAATCAGCTTTCCAGCGGGCAGCCGAGCGCGTAGACCAGCTGGTGGCAAAATACCAGCAGCCGCAGTTTCCAACCGAGCTCTGCGCCGAAATCCGAGCAATCACCAAGGCCGCCGCGCGCAAATTCGGCATGGAGCATCTGCCTTCGCTCACGGATTGAAAGGAGCCAAGTCATGTCAAACGACTTATTGTCGCGGATCACCACAAGCCTCGTGGATGGCGATCCCGAAGGGACCGTGGCGATTACCAGAGAAGCGCTCGCAGCCGGCATCGAGCCGCTGGCGATCATCGAGGGCGGGCTGGTCCCGGGCATGCGGATCGTGGGCGAGAAATTTTCTTGCGGCGAATACTTTCTGCCCAATCTGATCGTGGCCGCCAACGGCATGAAACAGGCGATGCAACTCCTCGAACCGGAACTTCGCAGCCGCCGGCAGGCCCTTAAATCCCCCGGCACGGTCGTGATCGGGACGGTGCAGGGCGACATCCATGAGATCGGAAAATCGCTGGTCGCGACCATGCTGGCGGCGAATGGTTTTGAAGTCCACGACCTGGGAGTTGATGTGCCCATCGACAAATTCGTCGGCACGGTCAAGCAGACCGGGGCCAATCTTGTCGGACTCTCTTCCCTGTTGACGACGACGATGGTGATGCAGAAGAAGGTAATCGAAGCCCTTGCGTCCGCCGGCGTTCGCAACCAGGTGAAGGTGATGGTGGGAGGCGCCCCGGTAAGCCGCAAATGGGCGGAAGAAATCGGGGCCGACGGCTACGCCGAGGACGCCGTTGACGCCGTCGATCTGGCCATGAAGCTCGCCAGTTGGTAAATGCAGCAGCCCAAAAGCCTCAACGCAGAGGGCGAAGAGAACTTCTTCTGAATTACTTTTCTCTGCGATCCCTGCGCCCTCTGTGTTGATCTGTTGCTTTTTCCCAAATCGCATGGAGGTGGCCATGTTGAACTCTGTGGCAGCGGCGGATTCTTGCGCGCTCGAGGGCCGGGATACTCCCTTCCCCGGCGCCAGATCCGCGCTTGCACTTCTGCTGCTGATCAACATGTTCAACTACATCGACCGCCAGGTACTCTCTGCAGTAGTAGGTCCTCTCAAGGTCACATTCTTCGGCACCTCAGGCGACACGGGCATGGCTGGTGCACTGGGCGCTATCCTCGCCTGGTTCCAGAAACAGCTTGGGTTCAAACCCGAAGATGCGCTGATCGGATTGCTGGGTACGGCATTCATGCTCGTTTACATGATGGCTTCGCCCGTGTTCGCGCGGCTCGCAGAGCGCCGATCGCGCTGGACGTTGATAGGTATCGGAGTGATCCTCTGGAGCTTGGCCAGTGGCGCATCCGGACTGGCGACCACGTTCCTTGCACTCCTGGTCACGCGCTGCTGCGTCGGGATCGGCGAAGCCGCATACGGGCCGGTAGCCCCAACGATGATCTCGGATTTGTATCCGGTAAAAATCCGCGGTCAGGTGCTGGCATGGTTCTACGTCGCCATTCCTGTAGGCAGCGCCCTGGGATACGTCTTGGGTGGCGCCGTTGCGGATTCCGGGATCGGCGCGTGGGGTGAGGCCGTGTTCGGTTTTAAACCCGAGAGTTGGCGCTGGGCATTCTTCCTGGTCACGCTGCCCGGGATTGTGCTCGGGCTGTGGACCTTCTTCATGAGGGAACCGCTGCGAGGGCAGGCCGATCTCGCGACCGCAGCGACGCCGAGGGCAGTGCCCTGGCGCGATTATCTGGTGCTGCTGCGAACGCCGTCCTATACCTTGTGTACCCTTGGCATGGCGGCCATGACCTTTGCAATCGGCGGCATCGCCTTCTGGATGCCGTACTACCTTTCCAGTCTTCCGGGAGCCCCCGCGTATGCGGTCACCACGACGACCTTCGGCGCGATCACGGCGATGGCAGGCCTGCTGGCGACCTTGGCAGGCGGCATGGCCGGCGACAAGTTGCGGAAGCGCTTTGCAGGTTCCTATTTCCTTGTGTCCGGCGCCGCTATGCTGGCGGGATTTCCCATTTTCCTCCTGATATTGAGGACGCCATTCCCCTGGATATGGCTTTTGATCTTTCTCACGTGCTTCTGTCTGTTCTTTAACACCGGCCCGACCAATACCATCCTGGCCAACGTAACCCACCCGTCCATGCGTGCGGCTGCTTTCGCCTTCAATATCTTTGTCATCCACGCGCTGGGCGACGTAATTTCACCCGTGATCGTCGGCTTTCTCAACGATTGGTTCAAGGACATGAACCGATCCTTTTTCATCGTCAGCTTGACGTTCCTCGCCGCCGGCGTGCTCTGGCTTCTCGGGTCAAGGTATTTGGCGCAGGACACCAGACTGGCACCGACCCGCCTGCTTTGAAAATAACTCGCCTTAAAGCTGCAAAAGCAGCCACAAATGGCGCGAATAATACGAATTTTTGCTGGCCCGGAAGGGCGGTGATTCGCACCAACTCGTGTCATTCGTGGCTGCCTTTAAAAGACCATTGATTTTCATGCTCCTGAGTGCGCCGCGCATGAGGGGCTGTTCCCTTGTTTTGCCCAAGACCCGAACTCATCGACAAACGCTGGATCTTCAGGTTGCTGGAGACGCGAGAGGCCGGCGCAGGCTTGGTATTTTTGGTGAAACTAAGGGGCGATGGCCGGCATCAGGGTAGGTTAAGTCGATAAGGGGGAAATCTGTATCACTGTCATTGGGAGATGCGGATTTGCCCACCCGTATCGTACAGGAGGAATGTATGGCCGACAAAAAGATTATTGCGGTTGCCGGAGCGACAGGTTCACAGGGCGGTGGCTTGGTGCGCGCCATTCTGAATGACCCGAATGGCGGGTTCGTGGCACGCGGGCTGACGCGCAACGTCAACTCTGCGAAGGCAAAAGAGTTGGCAAAACTGGGCGCTCAATTAGTGGAGGCTAACATTGATGATGTGGAAAGCTTGAAGCGGGCCTTCGCCGGGGCGTACGGGGCTTATTGCGTCACATTCTTCTGGGATCATTTCTCGCCGGAAAGAGAAAAAGCCCAGGCAACCACCATGGCTAAGGCAGCAAAGCATGCAGGCCTCAAACATGTCATCTGGTCTACTCTAGAGGACACACGCCAGTGGGTTCCTCTCAGCGACAACCGCATGCCCACACTCATGGGAAAATACAAGGTGCCCCATTTTGACTCCAAAGGCGAAGCCGATCATGTGTTCAAGGACCTCGGCCTGCCGACCACGTTCCTGCTGACCTCGTTCTATTGGGACAATTTGATTCACTTCGGCATGGGGCCAAAGAAGGGTCCGGACGGCAAACTGGCCATCACGTTGCCCATGGGCGACAAAAAGCTGCCGGGCATCGCTGCCGAAGACATCGGCAAATGCGCATACGGCATCTTCAAAAAGGGGCAGGAATTCATCGGCAAAACCGTGGGCATCGCCGGCGAGCACTTGACAGGCGCGCAGCTGGCTGCTGCGCTCACCAAAGCCCTTGGTCAGGAGGTGAAATACAACAGCGTGCCACCTGAGGTCTATCGTGGCTTTGGCTTTCCGGGCGCCGAAGATCTCGGCAACATGTTCCAGTTCAAGCGCGACTTCGAACAGGATTTCTGCGGCGCACGCAAGCTCGAGATTTCACGCGCCCTTAATCCTTCCCTGCAGACCTTTACTTCCTGGCTCGCCCAGAACAAAAACCGCATGCCCATGGAATAGTGTAACGATTGCTCCTCGACCGCGGTCCGGCCGGGCCGTGGTCCCTGGAATTTGTACATTTTTCATCGATGGTGGACCCTCCAGATTCAGCGTATGGAGCCATTTCGGATTCTCCGTAGCCGCGAGAACGGTGAAAATCGCATTCACAGCCGTTATCCTGTCCCCATTCGCATGTCCTTAGCCGGCCCCCTACTGTTGTGTTGCACTGGTTGAAGTGATGTCATTCAAGCTCTCAGTAATCAAATGCCTGCGCACGATAATCGCCCACCAAGCTTATAAAGATCTAATCCATCTCAGGCCTTAATTTTGTATCAGCCGAAGCACAGCGCGGATATAATCGCATCTCCCCCTACGGCACAGGGGGGCATGGGTAAATGGCACTTAGTTTAGCTCACACTCCTTAAGTGCCATGGATGCATAAATGGATTTTACTCTCCGAAGGAGGAGTTGTGTTCACATCATCGCAAAAGTCATTTATAACTCTATTTTTGTCATTGGTGTGCATCCTGAGCGTTCTGAGCTTCGGCCAGAATGCTCAGAGCCCGGTCACAGCCGATGACTACAGCCAGTTTACCTGGCGATGGGTCGGTCCCCAGACATTTTCGGGGCGCATCACCGGCTTCGCCGTTCCCAGGGGACAAAGCACGACCTATTACGTCCTCACTGCCAGCGGCGGTCTATGGAAGACCATGGATGCCGGCATTCATTTTGACCCCATCTTTGACCACTATGGCACGCTGAGCATGGGTTGGCTGGCCATTGCGCCCTCCAATCCCGATATCCTTTATCTCGGAACCGGCGAACCGATGCATGCCCGCGCCAGTACGCACGGCAACGGCATGTGGAAGTCGACCGATGCGGGCAAGACCTGGACCCATATCGGCTTGGAGAAGAGCCAGTACATTCCCAAGGTCGAGGTCGATTTCAAGAATCCTGATATCGTCTATGCAGCAGCCGAAGGCAACCTCTACGACAACGAGATGACCTCCGAACGAGGCCTATTCAAGACCACGGATGGCGGCAAGAGCTGGACAAATCTAGGACCAATGAAAGACCGGGGTGTCGCGGACTTGGTAATCGATCCACGAAGCTCCAACATCGTCATCACAGCAGCATACAAAACGTATCGGCGTGCCTGGACCTACTGGGACCGCTGGCCGGGGAACGACATTTATAAGTCAATGGATGGCGGCAAGACCTGGAAGAAAATTACCAATGGGCTGCCGGCAAACACTGACCTGGGCCGCACCGGCTTCGCCCTTTTCGAAAAAAATCCGAGCATCATTTACGTTCGCCTCGGCCAGGGAGTAAGCATCGGCTTTGCCGAGCGCGACGGCGTCGCGAACTTCCGCGCGGGCGGAGCCGGCGGTAGAGGCGGTGGCGGCGGAGGCTTCGGCGGTGGCGGAAGGGGCGGGGGAGCCGGCGGCACCGTCGTCTTCCCGGAAAACTACACCTTCGACCAGTTCAAGACCTATAAGATCAATACCGATCTTGCCAAGCTGGCACCCAAGTTCACCCCGGTTGCGGCCGCAAACGAGGCAGAATTGGTCACCAAGCTCAACGAGATGGTTCAGGACAAGGACTTCCTCACGAAGAACGGTATCGACATCGTCAAGCTGGATGCCGCGGCGCGGAAGGTCTACGCGAAGGACGAAGATATCCTCGACTCGATCAATGAAATCGACAAGCTCATGAAGAAGGAAGCGCCCGCTGCTGATTCCACCGAAGCGAAGGGCCGGTCGCAGATCATCAACCGGCACGCCCTCGAAATCCTGTATGCCAAGGCGCTCACACCCCTTCAGCCCACGAGGCGGAATGGCGCCGTATACCGGACGGATGATCTGGGCGAGACTTGGAAGCTGATGACAGAGTACAAGGAGACCGGGGGTAGTGCTCAGATTAATCAGACCGAAGACGGTTACTATGGCCGGATCGCAGTGGATCAGACCAATGACCAGGTTATCATTTGCGGTGATACCACCCCCACGATATCCCGCGATGCCGGCAAGACCTTTGTGAATGCCACCTGGGATCGTGGTATTCCAATGCCGACCCACGTCGACCACCGCGGCATGTGGATCGATCCGCTCAATCCCAACCATATTCTCGACGGCAACGACGGCGGCGTATGCGAGACCTGGGATGGCGGCAAGCATTTCAGCCAGAAAGCCACGATCAGTGCCCAACAGTTCTTCGATGTGGCCGTCGATAATGAACAGCCGTACAACGTCATGGGCGGCACCCAGGACAATGGTTGCTGGATGGGACCGTCGCAGACCCGGAACCGCTACGGTATCTTCGGCGCCGATTGGCGTTACCTTCCCACGGGCGACGGATTCTACGCCGTCCGCGACTGGTGGAATTCGGAGTGGATGTACTATGAGAGCCAGTTTGGAGGTTCAAGCCGGATGAACCTCAAGACCGGCGAGACCATCAGCCTGCAGCCACGTCCCACCCAGGAGCAGATCGCAGCCGGTGTCGGAGCCTTCCGTTTTCAATGGAATGCACCCATCGTCCTTTCGCCGTACAATCCGGGAATCGTTTATGTCTGTTCCCAGTTTGTTCATCGTTCTCTGAGCCACGGAGACCAGGGCACCTTCGTCACGATCAGCCCCGACCTGACCAAGGCCGACAAGGATAAGCTCGCCGCTGCCAGGAGGACCAACCTCCAATGGGCGACGATCTACACCTTCGCCGAATCCGTGAAAAAGCCGGGCCTCTATTGGGCCGGAACGGACGACGGCAACATCCAGATGTCCCCCGACGGCGGCGTCACCTGGATCAACATCACCAACAAGTTTTACGATGCGAACGGCAAAGCGAAGCCCGGCATCAAGGGCGACCTCATCCCTTACGACCGTTGGGTCAAGGCCGTGGTCCCCTCGGCTTTCGATGATAAGACCTGCTACGTCGGCTTCAGCGGCTACCGCACGCATAACGAGGACAAAACCTGGTTTTATGTGACGCACGATTCAGGCGAGACCTGGATCGACATTTCCGGGGGCATGAACAATCCGATCTTCGAGGCCAAGGAAGATCCGGATAATGCGAATGTCCTTTACCTGGCTACGGATTTTGGCATTTACGTCACGATCGATCAGGGTAAGACCTGGGCGAAATTCGCAGATAAGGCCGCCCCGGATGCCACGATCCGAAGCATTGCGATCCAGAAGCGGGATCGCGAGATGGCCATCGGCACTTACGGTCGCGGCATTTACCTCACGGACATCGGCCCAATCAAGGAGTTCAAACCGGAAGTCTTCCAGGAAGCCGCTCACCTGTTCGACATCAAGAATACCATCCGCTGGAACCGCTTTGAGATGCGTGGTGACACCCTTGGCGAGCTCGCCAAGGCCGACAACCCGCCGATCGGCGCGAACATCTACTACTTCCTGAAAGCAGACGCGCAAAACGTGAAGGTGACCATCAAGGACCTTGAAGGCACAACGATCGCGGAGTTGACGCCCAGCAGCAAGAAAGGTCTGCAGAAAATCCTCTGGGGCCTGAATCGAACTGCCGGCGGCGCAGGCGCAGCTGGCGGTCCGGGTGGACGCGGCGGCGCGGGCGGTGGGGGTGGCGGTGGAGGCGGTGGCCGCGGCGGCTTCGGCGGCGCTCAGGTCGAGAATGGCGTTTATAAGGTCACGTTGACCGTAGACGGCAAGGACGTCGAAACCAAGAAAATGACGGTCCTTCCCGATCCAATGTTCAAGTAATCCTTCCTTTCTGCACGAGGGAGCCGATCCCTGGGGTCGGCTCCCTCCATCCTCCCCTCAACTCCGCGCAATTTCCAAATTCAACAAGTGGTGGTGGTTTTCCTTATAGGAATAAGCCAGCGCACAGCATCTTGGAATGGATTTCGTTTTTATATATTTCATGGTTTCATGTGACCGGCGCGGTTATGATTATGCGAGCCTCGGAGGGAAGGATATATGAATCTGCCCGTGACGACTCTTATCGCCATTTGCCTTGGCTTTCCAAGTTCCGGTACCGGCCTGATGGCCCAAGACCAGCGATTCATCCCAAAATCCCCTGAAACACAGCTTGCCCGCGACATCTTTAAAGAGCTGATTGAGATCAACACCACAGACTCTGTCGGCAGCACTACGGCGGCCGCTGAAGCAATGGCTGCCCGATTGAAAGCTGCCGGCTTCCCTGCGGCTGATGTTCAGGTGCTTGGGCCCAATCCTCGGAAAGGAAATCTGGTAGCCCGCCTGCGCGGAACCGGCGCCTTCAAGCCCATCCTTCTCCTGGCTCACCTGGATGTAGTCGAGGCCAGGCGCGAGGATTGGTCGTTTGATCCGTTCAAGTTCAGCGAAAAGGACGGATATTATTACGGCCGGGGCACTAACGACATCAAGTCGGGGGACGCGCTCCTGGTAGCAAATCTCATCCGCATCAAACAGGAGGGCTTCCAACCCAATCGCGATCTAATCGTCGCCCTGACGGCAGATGAAGAAGGCGGGAACTTCAATGGCGTGGACTGGCTGCTGGTGAATCATCGCGATCTGATTGAAGCGGAATACTGCCTGAACACCGACGGGGGCGGCGGCGAACTCAAGGGCGGTAAGCACATGCTGAACGAGTTGCAGACCAGCGAAAAAGTGTATCTGAGCTTCAGTCTCGAGGTTCAGAATCGCGGAGGCCACAGCTCGCTGCCCGAGAAGGACAATGCGATCTATCACCTTGCCGAAGGGTTGGCACGACTTGCCAGGTTCGATTTCCCGGTAAAACTGAACGAGACGACGCGGTCCTATTTTCAAAAAATGGCCATGATTGAGACTGGCCAGACAGCGCGCGACATGACCAACATCACCGGGACTGCCCCTGATCCGCAGGCGGTTGCACGACTGGCCGCCGCGCCCTATTACAACGCGCTCATGCGCACCACATGCGTCGCTACCGAATTGCAGGCTGGACACGCCGAAAATGCTTTGCCGCAGCGGGCGCGGGCGGTCGTGAACTGCCGCCTGCTGCCGGACGAGTCCCCGACTGACATACAGCGGACGCTCGCGCAGGTTCTGGCTGACGACAGCATCAAGATCGTTCCACTGCAGAAACCCATGGCAGCCCCGCTTTCGCTTCTTCGCCCCGACGTGTTGGCTCCGATCGATCGCATCACCGCAGACCTTTGGCCCGGCGTGCCTGTTGTGCCCGTCATGTCAACCGGGGCAAGCGACGGAGCCAGACTTCGCATCGCGGGCATCCCGACCTACGGAGTTTCCGGTCTGTTCGACGACATCGACGATGTGCGCGCCCACGGCAAAGATGAACGGATGGGAATCAGGGAATTCTTCGAGGGTCTGGAATTCATGTATCGACTGGTCAAATCGCTGTCCACATCGAAATAGCCATTTAGGCGAGAATAACAAAAGATCAACGCAGAGGCCGCGGAGGGCGCAGAGAAAAGTCATTCGCTAAAAGTTCTCTGCAGTCTCTGCGCCCTCTGCTTCGAAATTAGAACCGATTGCGGCGCCGAACCACATGTGTGTTTCTGTGCCGCCCTTTCAGGGCTTGAGATCTCCGGTTCTCTACCCAGGGCTCACGCCCTGGGCTTTGCTGTCCCGCCCTTTCAGGGCTAAGCATTGCACGACCTTGAAAACCCCGGAGGGGTGGAGCAGCAGAGCCCAGGGCGTGAGCCCTGGGAAGTGGGAATCGAGCGGTAGGAGCCCTGAAAGGGCGGCACAGGAAACCTGCGGCGAGAGCGCAACATTTTCATGCGTCAGGGGTGCGCCCCGCCGCATATAGGACTGCGTTGAGGTTTTTGCTTGCGGCCCGGCCTGTTCTGATTCAAGACGCAGGTCCGGTTTGCCCATAGCGGAAATCCCCGAGGTTTGGTACCTTGTCAGCATTGTCATAAGGAGGACTGGCATGATGAGAAAGATAGGATTCGTTCCGCTTGTCATCCTTTCCAGCGCGCTGCTGCTGCCGGCGGCGTTCCGGAAAGAAGATGTCAAGGTTTTCAAACTGGATAATGGCCTGAAAATTCTGTTGCTCGAAGATCACGATATCCCCAACGTCGCACTCTACACATTCTATCGGGTCGGGTCGCGAAATGAGCGTCCCGGCCTCACCGGGGTATCGCACTTTATCGAACACATGATGTTCAACGGCACAAAGAAACTCGGTCCGGGCGAATTCGATCGGAAAATGGAATTTGCCGGCGGCTCCAATAATGCTTCCACCGGACAAGACAGAACCGGTTACACCGACTGGTTCCCCGCCCCTGCGCTCGAATCCATGATTGAAATGGAAGCCGACCGCATGCAGGGATTGCTTCTGGATCCGAAGGTCCTCGAGTCGGAGCGCGGCGTCGTGACCTCTGAGCGGCGCATGGGCGTCGAAAACAACAACGACTCCATTCTTTCCGAGAATGTTCGGGCCACGGCGATCATGGCGCACCCCTACCATTGGGACGTCATCGGATGGATGAGCGACATCCAAAGCTGGAAGCGCGACGACATCATGAATTATTACCGGACCTATTATTCCCCCAACAACGCGGTGCTAGTGGCCGTCGGTGATTTCGACACCGCTAAGGCCCTGGAATTGATCAAGAAATATTTCAGCGGGATTCCTGCCGGGCCGCCCCCGCCTGCGGTGGCGACCGTCGAGCCCCCTCAGATGGGACCGAAGAGCGTCCTGGTTCGCAAGGAGGCACAAGCGCCGTCATTCGAGATGGTGTTCCACGCGCCGAATTGCACCTCCGCCGATTTTTATCCCTTGTCGATACTGGATCTCGTCTTGATGAACGGGCAAAGCAGCCGGCTTTACCGGCGTCTCGTTCGCGATGAACAGCTTGCCATCAGCGTGGGCGGCGGCATCAACGGAACGATCGATCCCGATCTGTTTACCATCAGCGTCAAACCTCGTCCCGGAGCCGACCTCGGCAAGATCGAGGCTGTGATTGAGGAAGAGCTGAGCAAGGTCAAGACAACGGGGATCACCGAACAGGAATACCAGAAAGCGCTGAACATGATCCGCAGCCAGTTTTATTTCGGCCTGCAGACAATCTCGGGCAAGGCCGGCCGGATAGCCGAAGCGGAAATATTATACGGGAGCTTTGAAAGCCTCTTCACGCAGATGGATAGATACGCCGCCGTCAAGAGAGAACAGATCCCGGAAGCCACAAAAAAATATTTGACGGAGAATAACAAAACGGTTGGGAAGCTGATCCCGGAAGGAGGTGCGAAATGAGAAACCTGGTTAAGAGAACCATGCTCGCCGCCATAATCCTGGTAATGGTGGTTACTCTGGCTCAGGGTGCTTTCCTCCCCGCGCCTGAAAAGCTGACCCTGAAGAACGGCATCGTGGTTTATTACCTGAAAAACTCGGACTTGCCATTGATCAGTTTCCGGATGTGGATCAAGGGCGCCGGGCTTGCCAATGAGCCCAACGATCTCGAAGGAGTCTCGAGCCTCACTGCCACGCTCCTGCTCAAAGGCACGGCCACCAAGGATGCGAATGCCATTGCCGAAGCGCTGGATTTCATGGGCGCCCGATTCAGCATCTCAGCCGGCGATGAATATGCCGGCGTGAGCGGTGAAAGCCTGGCCGAACACTTTCCAAAGCTGATGGATATCGCCGCCGACTGTCTCTCGAATCCTTTATTTAAAGACGATGAATTCGCGAAAGAGCGAAAAACGCGGCTCGACAGCCTCAAAGCCGTCAAGGACAATCCGGGAGCTGCTGTCAGGAACTACTTCCAGAAAGCCTATTTCGGCTCCAGTCCGCTGGGTCACCTGTCCTCCGGAACGGAAGCTTCGCTCAACAAAATCACCGCAGCCGATCTGAGGAGCTATTACCAGAAGTATCTGAGCCCTGAGCGAGCCCTGGTGGCAGTCGTTGGCGACATTGAAAAGACGAAGCTTGTGGACCTCTTGAATGCGACCTTCGGAGAATGGAAAGGCACGGGAGAGCAGGCTCCCCTCGCCCAGATTCCCCCGGTCCCCAAACCGGTCGGGAAAAAACTTCTCCTGATCGACAAACCCGACGCGACCCAGGCGTACTGGGTGCTTGGCGCGCCCGGATATCCGATAGGCGATGTGATCACCCCGCAGGCCGATGCGATGAATACGCTCTTCGGCGGGCGTTTCACTTCCTGGTTGAGCACTGAACTCCGCATTAAGCGCGGATTGACATACGGGGCAAGCAGCAGTTTCCGGACCTGGTCCGGGGGAGGGCTTTTCAGTGCAAGTTCCTATACCCGGAACGAGAAGATCGGGGAAATGATGGATATCACCTTCGACCTCCTCAAAAAAGTCCGCAAGGAAGGCTTTGCCGCCGAGGAGACGGAGAGCGCGCGCAACTATATCCTGGGCCAATTCCCCCCGACATTGGAATCCAATGCCAGCAAGGCAACAGCCTATGCCAGGCTCGCGTTCTACAACCTGGGATTCGATTATTACGATAAATATCTCGGGAACATTCAAAACGTGTCCCAGGCGTCAGCCAAGGATGCCGCAAACAGGCTAATCCCTGAAACTGATTTCGTGCTGGTCGTGGTAGGCAAGGCTGCGGATATCAAAAAGCAGCTGGAAAAATACGGCACCTGGACGGAAAAGAAGATTACCGATCCGGGGTTCTAAAAAACTCAGCCACGAATATCACGAATAGTACAGATTTTTGCTTGCCCGGAAGGGCGCGGTGCTTCGTACCCATTCGTGTCATTCGTGGCTGCCTTGAGAAGACCATCAATATTCGTGCACATGGGGGCTGTTTCGAAAACGAGTCTCATCGTCCTCGTGTGCGGCTATTTTAATCCTATAAAGATAACCACCGCATGCCGGCGCGCGCGATGTCGGCCGGTATCTCATGCCCGCCGTCGAATTCACGGAACGTAACGTCGTAGCCGCGCTTGCGCAGTTCGGAAACGATCCGGCGGCCACAGCGGTCAATCGGAAGAATCGGGTCTGCCCTGCCATGCGAGATGAAGATTCTCGGCGTTCCGTGCGGCGTCCCATCGACCACAAATCCCGGCGAGAATGCGACCACGCGACTAAACAGGTCGCCATTGATCAATCCGAGCGAGAGTCCATATGTCGCACCGTCGGAGAACCCGCCGATCGCGATGCGCGCGGGGTCAACTGCTACAGTATTGAACACGCGCTCGAGGGCGCGGTTCAGGAACGTCACATCGGGTCCGAAGCTGTCGCGAATGTTGTCCCAACTGGATCCGCGCGAGTCGGGCGTGAGCACGGCGACTCCCGCTTCATCAGGAGCCGAGCCCAGGCGTTCAAGCACGCCTTCGGCACTCCCGCCGGCGCCGTGGAACAGGACGAACAGCGGGAGCGGAGCACCCGTGGACTTGGCAGGCAGTCGGAGGATCGCATCACGCACGTGGTCCAGCCCCAGCGCGCTCTGTCCCTTGGCGGAAGTTTCGACGGCGGCGGGTGGACGTGCCGAGAGTCTCCCGTCATCGGCCTGCCGGGGCTCGATGCCGCAGTGACGAGCGCCGCCGAGCGTGAACGACGCCAGGGCACCGCCTGTGATTACACCAAAGTGGCGTCGAGTGATCACGGTGTGCCCATAGGGTGGAAGTAAGTTTCTACTGCGAGATCTCCCTCGCTGTTTACGCGGCCGTTGTCGTCGGGAGCGATGTTGAACATCTGCAGGATAAACCAGCCGGCCTCGGATTGCTTGATGACGAAGCGCCACCCCCAGTCGGGTCCCGGCGGCGCGATATATGTGCCGAACAGGCGCAGCAACGTCGCATCAATGTCGCCGCTGCAGACCATCAGCTTGTTACCCATGTGCCATGAGTCGGTCCATGCCGCCAGGACGCCGTCGCGCCCATCCTGAGCGCCGACGAGCAGCGTGCCTTTCTGCGGACCGTCGTCGTCCCAGGTGTAGTCGAAGCGCACGAGTTTCCCGCGCGAGACAGGGGTGAAGGTAGCAGTGACCGGCGACGGACGGCGCGGTTCCGCTGGCCCAAGGATAAGATGATTTGCACCGCTGTAGCGACCGGTAAGCTCAAGCAGGTACATTTCACTGTCTCCAAACACCTCACCACGCCAACCATGGTGACTCGTTGGAATTTTACACCCGCAAGCCGTGTTGGGACTTCATCGGTTGCTGCCGATTTCAAGGATGGGTACTTCCCGATTCTTGCACGACCTCCCACGCCATCTTTTGCAGCAGTTCTGCATGAAGTGTGGGGAAAGCCCCCTATTCCGCACAATCGCTTTGGCTTCCAAACCCGTTCCTGATCGGCTTGGGTCCCCGGGGGCTGCAGCGGACAAAAAAAATCACAAATCAGTAACCGCCGCAGCTTGTAACCGAACCTGTAACCAGTGCGAGTGAGCAAGAGAAATGCTGAGAAGAGGTAAGTCGTCTGAGATCCATGGTGACGAGAAGGGGGGTCGAATCCTCATGACCGCAAATGGTCACGGGATTTAGCGTCCTGCGTTTTCTATTCAGGTTTGGATTCAAATCTGCAGTCTTTAACGGCAGCCGGATTCCGTGTGCCCTGTCCAACTCCGTGGAACATCACTTTGCAGATCGCCGTCTCTTGGGAGCTTGAATCAGGGCCATTTGTCCGGATGACCGACTGCCCGTCCAAGTGACCGAGAGCGATGGTGGCGTAGCTTCCCAGATCGGGACTTCTGGACAAGCTTGTTAATCCGAAGGATTTCGGATGGAATCGATGCATCCTTCTCGTTTGCCCAAAATACATCCAGCTGCGTTATGATGCATGTCAGCGATCAGGCTGGTGTTGGACAAAAAACGCGGAATCAGAACGAAGGAGGTCTCGATGGGCGCGCATCTGCAAAAAGGCAAAAAAGAATCCCGAAGACTTCATGGCAGAGTCGCCTTGGTGACGGGCGCTAGCCGTGGCGCGGGACGTGCGATCGCGGCCGTACTCGGCGAGCATGGAGCAACTGTCTACGTGACCGGCCGCAGCGTGCGTGCGCAGCCAACCACCGACAACCTACCTGGGACCATCGAAGATTCGGCCGAGGAAGTAACTCGACGAGGTGGACAAGGCATTGCCCTGCGCTGCGATCACGCAAATGAACTCGAAGTAGAGTCTCTAATCCTGAGAGTTCGGGACGAGCAAGGCAGGCTCGACATCCTTGTTAATAATGCATGGGGAGGCTACGAGGGGGAACGCTTAATCCCGGCGTACTTTTGGAGAGCACCGCTGCGGCTTTGGGACGCAATGTTCGAGCGCGGGCTCAAGGCTCACCTCTTGGCAACCTATTTTGCGATTCCCCTGATGATCGAGTCCGTTTCAGCAGCGGTGCGGACCAAAAATTCACATCCTCCGGGACTCATTGTCAGCACCATCGCCTGGGATCGTGATAAGTACATCGGGAACTTCTATGACGTTGCTAAGCACTCAATCGTGCGCCTGCTTTGGGGCTTGGCAATGGAACTTCGCCAATACCATATTGCAACCGTCGCCTTGGCTCCAGGGTTCATGAGAACCGAAAGGGTGATGTCACATGCGATGGGAGAGTTGGACTGGAAGAAGATCCCGTGGCTGAAGAAGAGTGAATCGCCCGAGTACCTTGGCCGAGCGGTAGCAGCTTTGGCTGGCGATGCACGCCTGATGCGCCGATCCGGGAAAGCGTTCCACGTCGGCGAACTGGCTCGGGAATATGGATTCACCGATACCGATGGTAGGCGCGTGCCCCCGTTCATCATCCGTGAGTCATATGTGGAAATCGTGAAGAAGTTCGAGAAGCAGAGCAGTGGCTAAACAGTTGAATCGACAGCAAGTCATCGCATATTGAGCGCTCGCAAACTGGATTGTTGGCCAGAAACGGTCATGTGGGAAGGTGTGGTTCCGGGTGCTCGTACTCTTCTCGCCCTGCTCGGCACCGGCCCAGCAGGCACGATCTACTTTTCGATCCTCATTCCCCATGTTGTGCTGGCGGCCCCGGTCCTGCCGATGGCGATTGTCACGCTCAGGCGGGGATTGCGGAGAGACGATGCGCGCCATCGCCGGCTGGTGCGGTGGACGCTGCCGATCTGGCTGGCCGTGTCCGTCACGGGCATGGCGGTGTACGTAATGCTCTAACAGATGTATTAGCCAGACGGCGATGCGATGCGCCGCTGCTTACCACCCACCTTTCCACGTCGCCATCCAGATGTTGCCCGTGTGCTCGGCCAGGTCCAACAGCATTCGTCCGCGTGCGACCGAAATGCCATCAACGGTCACCCGAACCGCGTGCGAATGAAAAATCGGAAGCCAGGCGCCTACGGGACGCATCGTCGCTTGATCCAGATGCCGTGCCCCGATGCATGAGAATCCGTCATGGTGATAGGAACCGTAAATCAGCGTTCCGGCGGGTGACCACGCACCCAAATCCCCGTCCCAGGAAATCCAGGAACTCTCCGGCGGCGGCGTCTCGCCCTGGAACGGAGCGATGTGCACCCGGTCCCCCTCAAAGAACTTGATCCAGCGACGGTCTGGTGAAAATTCACCGCAACAAACCCACCGCGGGCTGAGCGCCACGAGATCGATCCGTCGGCGCGACGCGACCTCCACCACGAACAGCCGTCCGTCCACGGAATTTCCGGTCACATACCGACTGTCCGGCGACCAACCGGTCACCTGACCGCAATCCTCGCAGATCATCTCCGGAACGCCGCCGGTTGCGGGCATGAGATAGATGTTCCACTTGTTGTCTCGATGGGTGGAGAAGGATACCTTCGTGGCATCCGGGGAAAACCTGGGGCTGTACTTCTCGCTGCGGCTGGCGGTCAAGACCGAATCTCGGCCCGTTTCCAGGTCTTCGATCCAAATCTCAGGGCTGCCGGAGCGGGCGGAGGACCACACCATCTTGTGGCCATCTGCGGAAAGCGAAGGATGTAAGTCCGCAGTCGAGTCCTTCGTCAATTGGCGCAGTTCGCCGGTCACTTTGCCCGCATCTGCGTCGAGCGCCAGACTCCAGACATCCGTATTCTCACTAAGATTCGCAAACGCGATCGTCACGGAGCCACCGACGCCCGACGCGACAGTTGGACTCTCTTCGATCGTGGGACTGGACGTCAGCCGTTCGGGAACGCCCTGCACTTTCCAGGTCTGCGGCGAGATGCCGATCCGCCAAAGATTGGTGCTGTCCCCTGAGCGGGCGGAGAAGATGAGTGCGTTGCTCCGCGATTCCCACGTGGGCGCGATCAAGGCCCATGGATATACAAGGAAGGGGCCACTGAGCTGCGCCTCTCGCGTCGCCTTGAGGGCGCCCGTCGCGATCGCAGGCCCTTGATCCAGCGGCGTCACCCACCAGTCGATGCTTTCATCGACGGGCAATTTTTCGTCGCGATTCCCCAGGAACAACAGGTGATGTCCATCGGGCGTCCACTCGGGATACGCCGCTCCCAGAAAATCGGGCTGCACCTGCCTGGGTACGTCTCCGGTGGAAGCAACCACGAAGATCCGGCAGGCGTTACGGACGCTGAACCCGGCTCCTCCGCCGATGACCCCGGAACTGTATGCGATCTGGCTGCCATCCGGTGAGAACCTGAGACGCCGTCCGTCCGGCGCGATCTTTCTGGGCGGGCTTCCTCCCAACGCCGACACGACGTAGATGCCGCCACCCTCCTTGTCCGAACGGAAGGCGATGAGGGTCCCGTCGGGCGAGAACGAGGGCTCCCGTTCGTTCGCGGGGTCCTGCGTCAGACGGATTGGTTGGCCGCCTCCGATCTGCCGCACCCAGATGTCGAGGTTCCCATCCCCGCTTCGGTCCGACGCGTAGGCGAGCAGCTTCCCGTCGCGCGAGAGGGCCGGATCGGTCGTCAGAGCCGTATCCGTGGTCAACTGCGTGAGAACCGGCGCGCCGAGCGGCTTCGCGTGAGGCGTCAACCATAGCGCGACCGACGCGGCCGCCAGGACGACCACCGCGAGTGCGCCGATCGCCCACGCGCCGACCCGCGGCCGGCGCAGCGGCACGGCAGCCGGCAGCTTGCCCGAGGCGGACTCCTCCTTCAGTTCCTCCAGCGCAACCTTCAGGTCTGGCATCGCCTGGAAGCGCCGCGCAGGGTCTTTCTTCAGGCAGCGCGTAATGATCCGCTCCAGCTCTCGCGGCGTCCCTCCCGACACCTCGCTCACCGACTCAGGCTCCTGGTGCAGGATTGCCGCGAGCGTCGAAATCTTGCTCTCGCCCTGAAAAGCCCGCCGCCCGGTCATCATTTCGTACAGCACCGACCCGAATGAGAAAACATCAGAGCGCGCGTCTACCGGCCTTCCTTCGGCCTGCTCCGGCGACATGTATGCCACTGTGCCCACAATCGCTCCCTTTTCCGTTACCGCCGCTCCCTCTGCCGTGGCTGTTGTCGCAGTACCATCCCGATCCGATGCTTCCATGAGCTTCGCCAGGCCGAAATCGAGGACCTTCACCGCGCCGTCGTCGTTCACCATGATGTTCGACGGCTTCAGGTCCCGGTGGACGATCCCGGCAGCGTGCGCCTTCGCCAGGGCGTCGGCGATCTGAACCGCGTATTTGAGACTGTCGTTGAGGCGCAGGCTACGGCGACCGATCATTTGTTCGAGGGTTTTGCCCTCGACGTACTCCATCGCAATAAAATCCACATCCTGATCTGCGGTGATGTCGTAAATGTGAACAATATTGGGATGGTTCAGTGCGGAAGCGGCCTTCGCCTCCTGTTTAAAGCGCCGCTTGCGTTCGGGATCTGCGACCTTCTCGGCAGGAAGCACTTTCAGCGCGACAAACCGATCCAGGTGCAGGTCCTGAGCTTTGTAGACGACGCCCATTCCACCTGAGCCGATCTTTTCCACGACACGATAATGCCCGAGCGTCTTGCCGATCATGGGCAACCACTCCTCGATTCCACGGTGCTGAATGGCAACACAGAGGGCTGATACGGGGCAATCGATGGCTACTGGGCGCGAGCCTCAGTGGGATAGAGCGATCAGCAACCCGTTCCTGCTCCCTGTGATCTGTGCTTGAATCTTGGTTAAGTCTAGACTTGGTCCCGCGTGGGTTCAATAAGAATCGCGGGACTGTGCCCATCGCAAGGCTGATGCACAGCCGTGAGGCCCAAGTCTAATCTGTTGGGCTTCGAGGGCCTCTTCATCAGGGGGCAGAAGCGGTACGGAATCTTATGCAAACCGGCCTGAGTCTACCGATAGACAGATGTCGCAATTATTGGCGGCGTGTCGTCTGGGTGGACAATAGGGAAGTTTCAAATGCGGCGGTTACCATCCGCCCAAGTGATCTATTTCGCTGGCGGCGTAGTTTCCCAGATCGCGACTTATGGGGAGTTACAGGGATTTCATTTCTATCGATATCGCGTTACATGGCCACTGAGATTCGTTACTTCCCCGAATACATTTTGTAAATACGTTCGCTATGAGGCTATCACCCGGTATTCTGCCTTGTTTTGGTTGAAGTCACTTTGTAGTTTGGGGAAGCCGGCCAATTTTAGGCACTCCGCAAGCTGCTCAAACCGAAAGGGATAGTAGGTTATTGGATAAGATCGAATTGATACTTGGCCTGCAGCATCGAAAATAAGAACTACTTCAATGATGTGTACGGCATCCAACTTTTCTGGAAAATTCCATACGTATATCGGGAGGCACCGTTGGCCGGCACGCTCCCTCCATTCAAAATGTGTCAATCGCTTTTTCTCTTTTCGCAGGTATTCCCAATTACGGGATTGAATGACGAGCTTGCCATCCGTGCTAAGTACTTTCCGGATGCCCTCAAGGGATCTAAGCATCTCATCTCTGGATCGACAGTGTCCAATAGAGTTTCCTAGACAAAAGATCAAGTCGAAACGATCTAAAAAGTTGTGAGGTAGTTCTTCCCATGTACTACAAATAAGGGGAACACTCAATCCGGCGCTTTTTGCGGCAGAGATTGCTTGTTCAATCATCCCTTTGCTTCCAACGGCCCCGACCACTTTACAACCACGCTTGGCGAGTGCCAATACCAGCGTACCAATGCCGCAGGAGCAATCCAAAATCCATGCTTCCTGGTCCGTGATGCTCAATATCTCATTATTTTCTTCAATGGCCAATTCGCCCCTTAACCCACGGTCCGAGTAGAGCCAATGGTAATCGCGTGCGAAGTCGTCGTACTGTCGTATTGGTTTTTCCACCATTGCCAAACGCTAGCAGACAATGGCTACCTTATCAAAGCTGCTTTGCTCGGCTGAGATTTGATTGAGCTGCGGATGTAGCGATATTGCTCAATGAGAATCGTTATAGTTGGTGAGAATTATTGGTCCTTTTGGTTGTCCATAAATCCCACTCTGGAGAAAACAAAGACTTGCGGCCAACCGGACGTATTGTCGGCCTATCGGAGAAGTGAATTGGACTCAACTCCCCTGATACGGCGTTCGCGTCAATGAGGCATCTCGACCATTGCAGCCATGCAGAAAACCAACAACAGGAGCTGGCTCCTCCAGGACCTGGATGGCTCTCGGAATCGAGCGATGCGGCAATGTGGCACTAAGCGGTCGCTAGATTTGCCTCACTACCCCATCACCATGAGTCTTGCTGAGGTCTACTTCACGGCGATCGTTACGGTGCCCGCGGCGCTCGTTGTGGTGCCGCTCGTCACCTTGTACGTGAACGAATCCGTGCCCACGAAGTCCTTAGTCGGCGTGTAGATGAAGCTGCCGTCCGCCTTCAGCGAGACCATGCCGTGCGTTGGATTGGCGTCCAGCACGGCCGTTCGCGGGATGGCTGCGCCGGCCTGGGGATTCGCCGCCGGGAGCAGACCGGGCGCGGCGATCGTTAGCGCCTTATTCTTCGCCGCTACGTAGATGTGGTTGTCCGCGGGCGGGGCCGCGTTGCCACGCCCGCCGCCACCGCCGCGACCTGCAGGCAGCACCGGCATCTCGTCGGCGGTGAAACGCGGCATCATTTTGTCGCGATTGGCTATGTGCAGCACCACCGAGGCCGTGATTACCGCGTTTTTCATCACGTCGTCCGGCACGATGCGCTCGTAGGTGTCGAGATTCGTATGCCAGGTGGTGCTGTTGTATTCGATCTGATCCTGCTGCGTGCCGATGCCGGGCAGCCCCGCCTGGTTGAACGACGTGCTGTCCGTGCCGCCTGTCGCGCGGCTGGTGGTGGTTGAAGCGCCGTAGATGCCCCATTCCTCGAACGGCTTGAAGAACTGTGCGAGCACAACCCCGGCCTCCGGGGGTCCGAAGATGCTGGCGCCGCGCACGCGGCCCGTGCCGTCGTCGACGTTCCAATATGCATCGAGCTTCGAGTACTCCGGCTGATGCGGCGTCTCAGCCATGCCGAAGTGCTGCTGCACATACGCGATCGAGCCGAGCAGCCCTTCTTCGCCGCTCCAGAACGCGACGCGGATCGTGCGGCGCGGCTTGGCGCCGACCGTCTGAAGAATGCGCGCGGCTTCCATCATGATCGCGCAGCCGATGGCGTCGTCCGTCGCGCCGGTCGCGCTGGCCCACGAGTCGAGGTGGCCGCCCATGATTACGACTTCATCCCCCTTGTCCGAGCCGGGAATCTCCGCGACTGTGTTGAAGGTCGTCTTGCCCTCGGAGTAATACTGATTGACGATATTGAATTCGACTGACACGGGAGTGCCGTCGGCGATGATGCGGAAGATGCGGCCGTAGTCATCATTGCGCAGTATGACACCGGGCCCTATTTGCGTTTCCTGATCGTAGGCTTGGCCCGCCCCGTTCTGGGCGACGATGACGCCGGGGATACGACGCGCGTCACCGGCCTGGGTGAGGCGGAGCGCCGGCGGGTTGTCGCGGAGCAGCGTCGTGATGCGCTGGCTCACCTGCTGCGCCGTGAGATGACCTTCCACCGCTGGTGCCGGTGCGCCGCGTCCACGCCCGCCGCCTGGGCCACCGCGCCCAGCTCGCGGCGGCGCATTCGGGTCGGGTGGCAGGTAGCGCGCCTTCACTTGATCGTCGGGCGTGCGCTTTTGGGCCTCGGTAAAGTTGACTGGAAAATTGTTGGGTGCACCCACCATCACGATGCCGCCCTTCACCCTGGGAGCGAGATCCGTGAGAAACGTGTTCAGTTCGGCCTCCGTCGGATTCTCGGGTGCGAGGATCTGAACCACTTCGCCGCTCATGGTTCCGTTGGTCGACGGCGACCATGGAAGCACTTCGAACTTGAGATTGGCTTTGATCGGCGACGTAACAAAGCCGGTCGCTCGCCCAGGCAGCCAGCCAATTCCACGCCAGGTGAACGGCTCGAGATGGGCATTCGTCATCCCCCAACTCGTCATGGTCTTGAGGGCCCAGTTGGCAGCCGCGACGTGGTTCGGCGAGCCGATTGGGCGAGGCCCCGTAGACGTTCGTAAGGTAGTGTTCGATCCACATGAGCTTTGAGTGCTCCATGCCTTCCGTGCGGATCTTCGCGTTCATGTCCGCATCGATTTTTCCCGGCGTCACGGTGTGTGGCGCCCAGACGGTCAATTGTTGAGGCTGGCCCGTACCTGCACCTCGTCCGCCCGCGCCTTGCGGCGGCGGGGCTCCCGCCGGCGGATTTTGCGCGGGTGGCTGTTGTGGAGTCGCTGAGACGGCCAAGAAAGAAACGACGAAACCAAGGGCCAGAAGCGGCCCAGCCATTTTGCGAAACATAGGCAAACTCCTGCGGATGCTCGAATAAAGTGCGTTTCGGGGTTGGAGTCGACTGCGAAGGGAGGCCAACTTCTAAGTGGTAGTCCTTAGGTAAACTCCCCCCGCCTGCGCCAGCGCGCCCATGCGGGCCACGACTGCCAATATATACCG
>CAVTZY010000042.1:0-426374 GCA_963739235.1 Terriglobia bacterium
GCCATGCTGGATGCAATCTCTGGGGGATGCGGTGCGGAAGCTCCTGCCATAGCCCAGCAGGTAGATAGCCTCCAGGAGGTTCGTCTTTCCTTGCCCGTTCCGCCCGCAAAAGAGATTCGTGCCCGGACAGAACTCCATTTCCTGCTGGCAGAAGTTGCGATACTGATATAGACGGAGGTTGAGTACCTGCACACCTAGAACTTCATGGGCATGACGACATAACGGTAATCCAACTCAGCCGGGCCGACGGGGCTGATCATTCCCTGGGTTTCGGCATCCTTCACCAGAATACTCACACAGTCTGCGGCGCAGACCGCCAGGAAATCGAGCAGGTACTGGGGATTGAATCCGATGCTCATGCCGACGCCTTCATATTCAACCTCCACCACCTCGCGCGCCTTCTCCCGCATCGGCGCTGCTGGCGGTGATCTCGGCTGTCCCGGGGGCGAAGGCCAGACGAACTGCACGCAGTTTCTCGTCGGACATCACCGCTGCTCTGCGGATTCCCTCCGCAAGAGCGCGGCTCGAAGCTACAACACGCTTGTCATTGTCGCGCGGCACCACCATCTCATAGTTCGGGAACTGACCGGCGAGAACCCTGGAGATGAGTTTCTTCCCGCCAACCAAGAAGAAGATGTGATTTTCGTCTTTGCCGAATTCCACCATCATTTCCTGTTCCCCGATCAGCCTCAGGATTTCCACCAGAGTCTTGCGCGGGATCAGAGTGCGCGTCTCGCCGTCGATACCCTCGATGTCCATGGTCTTGGCCACCAGTGCCAACCGGTGCCCATCCGTCGCAACCATGCGCATTTCATGCGGCCCTAGAACTAACGAGAGCTCCATTCAGCGAGTAGCGGGACTCTTCCTGCGTAATAGCAAACATGGTGCGCAGGATCATGGCTTTCAGGTCTTTTCCCGGAAGAGATATGCCGCCGGCGGGGGCTTGCGGAACGGAAGGAAAATTCTCTCGCGGCAGCCCGACCACCTTGTAATCGGATTTTCCCGCTTGCAGTTTCACCCAATCGTTTTCAAGCAGCTTGCAGTGAATTTCGGATTCATCCGGAAGCAGGCGCACGATATCAAACAGCCGTCGCGCCGACACGGTCAGCGTTCCCGGTGCATGCACCTCCGCAGCGCAACCGCAGCAGATGCTCACATCCAGATCGGTGGCTGTGATCCCGAGTGCATCTCCCGACGCCTCCAAAAGAATGTTGGAAAGGATCGGGATCGTACTCTTTTTCTCAATCACTCCCTGAACAAGTACCAACTCGTTCAGCAGCAAATTTCTTTTTACCGTAAATTCCATGAGATCCTTCTCCTTGGAGATGAAACTGCGAAGGAAGTGATTATAAACAAAACCCTCCGGTTCCGCGACGGCGAAGTTAACTCCCGGCCCTCATTTTTTCTATTTCTGAAGATTAATAGATTACATCTTTCCTAGAAGAAATAGTAGCACCGGTGAATTTGTTGAAAAGCCGGGTAAGCCGAAAGCTGCGAGCGTGCTGCGGCTTGGATAAAAAACAGGAGAGATCTGGAAAACGGGCCGGCTGTGTGGAAAAAGGGATGGAGGATGAAATCCACAGGATTTTCAGCCATCGATCTGTGCATAACCAAACCTATCCCCCTGCTTTGTAGCAATTGCCCTGTTGATCCACCTGTGAGTAACCGATCTCAAACTCTCAACGCCGAAAGTGCAGAGGTCTGACAGAGGTAATGGAGAGACGGCTTTCAGCGGAAGGAGGGCAGGACTTTTGAGATTGCCGCGGCGATCTCAGAATCCTTTTTGCGCATCTCATTGATTTTGCGGATGGAGTGCAGCACCGTCGTGTGATGTTTGCCGCCGAAATCCTTGCCGATCTGGGGAAGAGACAATCCGGTCACTTCCTTGCAGATGTACATGGCGATCTGCCGCGGTTGCGCAATCCGGCGGGAGTTGTTTTTTGCTTTGAGTTGTGCCGGCTTCAGCCCGTAGTAACTCGCGACCGCGCGGATGATCATCTCGGAGGAGATCGAGCGACGATCGTCCACGACCAGATCCTTGAGAACCTCCTTGGCGTAGCCGATGTCGATCTCCGAGGGATCCATGCCGTCGAGCGAGGCGCGCGCGGTGAGGCGGATCAGGGCACCCTCGAGTTCCCTGATATTGGAGCGAATACTGTTGGCAACATAGACCGCGACCGAATCCGGCAGCGTCAATAGATCCGACTCTGCCTTCTTTTTGAGGATCGCGATCTTGGTTTCGAGATCCGGCGGCTGGATGTCGGCAATCAGACCCCACTCGAAGCGGGAGTGCAGCCGCTCTTCAATCGTGGGGATTTCCCGCGGCGGGCAATCGCTGGAGATCACGATCTGTTTCTGGGCGTCGTAGAGCGCGTTGAAGGTGTGGAAAAATTCCTCTTGCGTTCTTTCCTTGCCCGCGAGGAACTGGATGTCGTCCATCAGGAGGATATCGATGTTGCGGTACTTCTCCCTGAACTGGTTGGTGCGGTCATAACGAATCGAGTTGACGAGCTCGTTCATGAACCGTTCCGACGACATATAGGTCAAGTGCAGCCTGGGGCTCTTTTTCAGGATGGCGTGGCCAATGGCATGCATCAGGTGGGTTTTGCCGAGCCCGACTCCCCCGTAAAGATACAACGGGTTATACGCCTTCGAAGGCTGCTCCGCCACAGCCAGGGCAGCAGCGCGCGCAAATTGATTGCTGGAGCCGACTACAAACGAATCAAAGGTGTATCTGGCATTGAGGAGAGCCGGAGGTGTTTTGGGTGTCGCTCCCCGGATTCGGCCCCTGAGAAGGGTCATTCGACAACGGAGTTCCAACAGAGATTTTCAGCTGGAGAGAAGAATGTGTCGCTTCCCGCACCGCATCGCGCAGCAGGTCGGAATAATGCTGGAGCAGCCACTTCTTGAAATTCTCGTTGGGAACCGTCAGGTGCAGCGCCTGATTGTCGCGGTGGTCGAACACGATCGGGCGAAACCAGGTATCAAAACACTGGCGGTTCACCTTCTTGCCGACGCTTGAGAGTACCTGGGCCCAAACTTCCATACGACGTTCTTCTGAGAACCGATGCACGACTTGAAATCCGGGCGATCTCCGCTGGACGTACAAAGTTTTCCACAGATTATTTCACAGCTGTGGAAAAGACACCACCCCATCCTGCAGTAGGTACTTCTTGACTTCCTACTGCCCCGAGACATTCAAATTCGGGGGATTTCAATTTGCCATTCCTATCGGAGTGGCGCGAAGCGATTCGACCCAACGACGCGCGTGAAAGTAACATACAGATTTGATGCTTTCAACCAAAAAAAACAAAAATAAAATTTTGATATGATGGCTATGAAACCCGCGACTGGAGCGGGTTTTCACGCACTCATATCTCCGGAGGTCCAAGGGATGCGGGTGCGGAAAAGGTGCCGGTTTTGCACTTTCGATTTGACATTTTTTTACAAGATCTTTCCAAGCGGTTGCACTGGAACGAGGTGCGGAAAAACGGCGCACAACCGGCCACGGGCCGAAACGCGAGTTCGCGGACGGATATTTTTCGACCGCCCAGAAGGACAACGGCATGTAAGGACCGATCACCCCCCAAAAGGGCGCCGCACCGGCGGATTCAGCGGCGCGCGCGGCAACCACGAGAGATCAACCGCAGTGACTGTCAGGCCTCATTCCGGCAAAAACCAGAAAATGTAGCCGCAGCGCGTGCAAATATAATTGACGGCTTGTGCATTCGCCCAATCGAATTTGAAGAAGGTAGCAAGACGCGTATTCAGCAACGAGTCACGTTCGTGAAAAGTTGCGTTTCCGCACACGACGCAGGACAGTTGCCGGCCAGAGAATCTCTACGCCGAGGCTGCCATCCGTCTGGGGCAGCTCCTGCAATGCGACGGCGGGAGGTTGGTCACCTTTGGATACTATAGATGAACCATCCCGCGCGCCCTCGCAGTTCCAGCAGACTTCGAAGTGATCGTCTACAGTTTCACTGCAACCGGGACATTTCCACATAGGACGTACCTCCCATGCGCATCGATTCAGGTTGGTTCGCAATTGCGGAAATAGGGCAGCAGCCGCTGGTAGGTCCTGGGAAGGTCTTCGGGCAGAACCCGGGTTTCGGAGACGACGGAAAGGAAATTTGCGTCTCCGGTCCAGCGGGGCAGGACATGCATGTGCAGGTGATGGGCAACCCCTGCGCCGGCCATCCGGCCCAGGTTGAAGCCCATGTTGAAACCTTCGGGATGATACTCGCTTTGGAGCGCAGCCTCGCAGTGCCGGGCGGTTTCGAGGAAGCCGTGGAGCTCTGGCATTGCAGCTTCGCCCAAGGAGGAAATGTGCCGGTTGGCAGCGAGAAGCAGGTGCCCGCTTGTGTACGGGAACAGGTTCAGAAGAACAAACAGCGCGCTCCCGCGAAAAAGGACGAAGTTCTCTCCGTCCTTTTCGGGTTCGGCGAGGATCCGGCAGAAGACACAACGGGTATCTGCGGGATCAATCCTGCTTATGTAGTCATAGCGCCAGGGCGTCCACAAGCGGTCCATTAGACGTTGATCAGGTCCTTGATTTCCTTGCCGGGCTTGAAATAAGGGACCTTCTTGGCCGGGACCGTGACGCCGCTGCCGGTCTTTGGATTCCGGCCCTGGCGGGAAGCCCGGTTGCGGATGCGGAAGGATCCGAAGCCCCGGAGCTCGATCTTTTCACCTCTCTGCAACGATTCGGTGATGCTGTCCAGAACGGTCTGCACGATCACTTCAGCGTCTTTCTTGGTCAGGTCCGACTGGCTGGCGACTTCTTCAACCAATTCTGCTTTTGTCATTACGATTTGTCTCCAAGGTTTATTTCCAAAGGTATTGAAATCGTATGTGAGACTCGGAACGATCCGGATTCAAATTGAGTACCGTACGGGCGTCGCCCAGCAGTAAATCCAAAAGAGAGATCTTTTTCTTCGGTGGCGTGACAATCCTGGGTTCGCCGACGATTCCGGCCATCTTGCCTGCGGCGGCAACGGCATCCTGAAGCGTGCCCAAATCGTCGACCAGGCCGTTGCTCTTGGCCTCCAGGCCGGTAAAGACACGGCCATCGGCCAGCTTGCGCACGTCGGCATCGCTCATCTTGCGACTGACGGCCACGTCTTTGACGAACTGGCCGAACATGTTTTGAATCAGGTTTTGAAAATACGCCTTTTCTGCATCCGTGAGCGGGCGCGAAGGAGAACCGGTGTCCTTGAACTCACCGCTTTTGAATACGACGTCCTGCAGCTTGGCCCACTTCAGCAGGTCGGCGTAGTTGTACCACTCGGCGATCACGCCAATGCTGCCGGTGATGCTGCCGGGATTGGCATAGATCTTGTCCGCGGCGCAGGCGACGTAATAGCCGCCGGACGCGGCTACGGAAGCCATGCTGACGACCACTTTTTTGTGGGTGTCGGCGCGGAATTTGCGCACCGCCTCGTACATCTCCTGAGAGGCCGCTACGCCGCCGCCGGGGCTGTTGATGCGCAAAACAACAGCCCTGACTCCCGGAGATCCGCCGATATCTTTGAGTTCCTGCGACGAACTCTTGGAATCGAGAATGATTCCTTCCAGGTCGATCACGGCGACCTGCGTTGCTGGAGAAGGAGAAAGACGGGCTTGTGCTGTTGGACGAGATACAGGGCGAGCGCAAGGAGGGAGATGGCAAAGAACAGCAGCGCCACCTCCCCCCACTACCAGCCACAGCAACAAATTGGATCGCCGCTCAGGCATGGGTTCGAGTCCTGCCGACAGGAGATCAGTCGGTGCTGGGTTTCTTCAAGCGCTGCAATTGTTCGCCGAGACGCTCTCCCATGGAAGCATTGCCGGAGTCGGCCGATGCCATATAGGAGGTAAACTCGAGCCGCGGCTCCTCCTCTTTCATCGCTTTCAAACTCAGCCCGATCTTCTTTTCCTGCAAGGTTGAGCTTGATGATGCGCATTTCGACTTCCTGCCCGACGTTGAGGAATTCCGTCGGTTTTTCCACGTGCTTGTCGTCCAGCTCGGAGACATGGCACAGGCCTTCGATGCCTTCCTCGAGCTCGACGAAGGCGCCGAAGTTGGTCATGCGGGCAATCTTGCCCTTAACGGCCTGGCCCAGCTGATGGCGGCTGAACCAGTCTTCCCAACGATCCGGCTCGAGCTGCTTGATGCCGAGGCTGAGCTTCTGGTTCGCCGGCGTCGATGCTGAGAATGACCGCCTGGACTTCATCGCCTTTCTTAAGCATTTCCGACGGGTGCTTGATGCGCTTGGTCCACGACATGTCGGACACATGGACCAGTCCGTCGATGCCCTCTTCGACTTCGACAAATGCGCCAAAGTCGGTCACGTTGCGCACCTTTCCGGTAATGACGGTGCCCGGGGCATACCGCGCTTCAATGACATCCCACGGATTTGGCTCGGTCTGCTTCAGGCCGAGCGAGATTCTCCGCGCTTCGATGTCGATGTCCAGGACGACGACTTCGACCATATCCCCGACATTTACGATCTTCGAGGGGTGCTTCACGCGCTTGTTCCAGGTCATTTCCGAGATGTGAATCAGGCCTTCAATCCCGGGCTCGAGTTCCACGAACGCACCATAGTCCGTCAAGCTGACAACCTTGCCCTGGATACGGATGTTCTTGGGGTAACGCATGTCGGCGTGCAGCCAGGGATCTTCCGTGAGCTGTTTGTAGCCCAACGAGACGCGGCCGTCCTCGCGGTTGAACTTGACGACCTTCACCTTCAGCTTGTCGCCCACATTGAAAAGCTCGGAAGGATGATTGACGCGGCCCCAGGACATGTCGGTGATGTGGAGCAAGCCGTCCACGCCGCCGAGGTCGATGAAGGCGCCGTAGTCGGTGATGTTCTTGACGATGCCCTCCATCACCTTGCCGTCCTCGAGCACTTCGAGGGTCTTGGCCTTCTCTTCCTTCATGGATTCTTCCAGCACAGCCTTGCGGGACAGGACGATGTTACCGCGCTTCTTGTTGACCTTGATCACGCGCATCTCAAACTCTTCACCGCGCAGGCTGTCCAGATTCCGGACGGGCCGCAGGTCGATCTGCGAGCCAGGTAAAAACGCGCGCACGCCGATGTCGACCGCCAGGCCGCCCTTGATGCGCTCGATGACTCTGCCCTTCACTGTGGTGCCTTCGCGATAGGCGCGCTCGATCTCGTCCCAGATCTTCATCCGTTCCGCTTTTTCGCGCGAAAGCACTACGTAGCCTTCGGAATCCTCCGTCTGTTCCAGAAACACGTCCACCGGATCGCCGACCTTGACGCTTACACGGCCCTGTTCGTCCGTAAACTGCGCGATCGGGATGATGCCTTCCGATTTAAATCCTACGTCGACGATGACCCCGCCGCCGGTGATGGCGATGACTTTGCCTCGGATTACCTCTCCTTCAGAGAAGCTCTGGGTTCTTCCCTCGTGTGCCGCGAGAAGGGCTTCAAAGCTGTTGTCTTCATGCTGATCGGCACCCTTGTGGGACTGGGGCCGGGTTGGGGCGCTTTCCTCCGCAGAACCTCCTGCGACTGTCTGCGCGTCGTTGATGTCAAATGGCATTCTCTCCTCCTAAATATACCCTTACCGGCCTTTACGATACCGGCTTGGGACCTTTTCAATTACTATAATTGCAATGTGATCTGGCGGGAATAGAAGCGGATTACCCGAAGGGCTTAGGTTCCAAGCATGTTGCAAATCCAAAGTTTATCATTCCTTCGATCACAAGAAGTATAGACGGCGATTTATACCCCGCAGTCTAAACATTGTCAAGTACTAGCTTTAATGCAAGTTAGCGGAACAGTCCCGCCGCAATCCCTGGAGTGAGAGGGATTCCGGTATCAACTGCGATTCAGACAGTGAAAACCAAAAGCAGCCACGAATGGCACGAATAGCTATAGCCGCAACAAGGAGACCTCATCTCGGAGCGGGCCGATCATCCGCGACTTTGCCTCCGCCACGTGGGCGCAACGCTTCGCGCCCATGTGGCGGAGGCAAAATCGCACTCCCATGGTGGCCGCTTTCTCCATTCGTGCCATTCGTGGCTGGGTTTTTTTCACAGTCTGAATCGCAGAGGTATCAAAATTAAGTACCTGGATTTCTGGGAGATTTTGGTATAATGAACGTTTTTGTGAGGGCAATATGAAAAAGGATATACACCCGCAATATCATAAGGTGATGGTGAGTTGCGCGTGCGGGAACCAGTTTGAAACCCGTTCTACGAAGAAAGAAATCCGCCTGGAAATCTGCTCTGCGTGCCACCCGTTTTTCACCGGAAAGCAGAAGCTGATCGATACCGCCGGCCGCATCGAACGTTTCCAGAAAAAGTACGCCAAGAAATAGCGGTTCCGCCCGGATAAGGACCAAGCCCATGCCAAGCAGCGGCAAAAAAGGCTCTCCCGAAGACATTCTTGTCGGCGGGCAGGCAGTGATCGAGGGCGTCATGATGCGGACTCCGTACGCGTATGCCGTAGCGGTGCGGCGTGCGGATGGCTCGATGACAGTCAAGAAGGAACCCGTGCGCCGGCTGGCTGACGTCTGGAAGCCACTGACCTGGCCTGTCGTGCGCGGCTTTGCGGTGCTGCTGCAATCGCTGGTGCTGGGCATCCGCACGCTCAATTTCTCCTTTAATGCGGCGATAGCCGATGCCGACCCGAAACCGGGCGCCGCCGAGAAAACGGCCGCCGGCGCGGCCACTCAGGATAGCGGTTGGCTTCCGGTGGCACTGTCGATGGCAGCGGCCGCAGCTGCTGCGGTGGTGATCTTCATTCTGGCGCCGCTATGGCTTACCACTTGGTTGAAGAGCTACTTTGCCGCCATTCACAACTGGTTCGTCTTCAATCTCGTCGACGGCGTGATCCGGGTCGTCTTCTTCCTCTCCTATATCCTGCTGATCAGCAGGATGAAAGACATCAGGCGAGTCTTTCAGTATCATGGCGCCGAGCACAAGGTGGTCTACACTTGGGAGGCCAGGGAAGAATTAACGGTTGAGAACGCGCGCAAAAAGTCGACCTTGCACCCGCGCTGCGGCACCAGTTTTCTGTTGTTCGTGATGGTAGTGAGCATCGTGGTCTTCTCCATCTTCAAGTTTCATGCCTTCTGGGCCATCTTCCTTTCGCGCGTGATCTTGATTCCAGTCATTTCGGGGCTATCCTATGAGCTGATTCGCTTTTCCGCCCCCCGCTGCCGGCAGGGATTCTTCCGTCTGGTCGTCCTTCCCGGCCTTTCCCTGCAGCGGATAACGACCAAGGAACCCAGCGACGATCAGCTCGAAGTTGCGATCCGCGCACTGCAAGAAGCTCTTGCCCTCGACAACATCAAGGCGCGTGAGGCTCAGGCTGCAGCTTAGCGGGCCTTCCAAGCGCACTGCGTCTCTGGCCCGTGCCAGGGGTTTATCCCTTATTTTCGGCGCATAATCCCATGATCGACAAACTGAACGAACTCGAGAAAAAATTCGAGGAACTCAACCGGCAGCTGGCCGATTCCGCAACCATCGCCAACCCGACCGCATACCAGAAGTACGCCAAGTCACACCGGGAATTGAGCGAAATCGTCGATCGATTCCGTGAGTACAAGGACCTCCTGCGCGGCATCGAGGACACCAAGGCCCTGGTGCGCACGGAAACGGATCCGGAGATGAAGAATCTGGCGGAAGAGGAGCTGGCAACTCTGGAACAACGCGCGGAGGCCTGCCAGAAGGACCTGCAACTTCTGCTCATGCCAAAAGATCCCAACGATGAAAAGAACGTCCTGCTCGAGATCCGCGCGGGAACGGGAGGCGACGAGGCGACGCTGTTTGCCGCCGAGTTGTTCCGCATGTACGTCCGGTATGCGGAGCGAATGCGACTGGCGTGTGGAGGTCACGGAAGAACATGTCTCCGAGGTGGGGGGATACAAGGAGATCATCGCCATTATTGAAGGGGATCATGTCTACAGCAAGCTCAAATATGAAAGCGGAGTCCACCGCGTCCAGCGGGTTCCGGCCACGGAGGCCAGCGGTCGGATCCACACTTCTGCGGTCACGGTCGCGGTCCTGCCCGAGGCCGATGACGTCGAGATTGTGGTTGATCCCAAGGACATCCGCATCGATACCTTCTGCTCATCAGGGCCTGGCGGTCAGTCCGTCAACACAACCTACTCCGCGGTGCGCATCACGCACCTGCCGACGGGGCTCGTAGTTTCATGCCAGGATGAGAAGTCACAAATCAAGAATCGGGCCAAGGCGATGCGCGTGCTGCGCTCGCGGCTCTACGACATCGCCTTGCAGGAGCAGCAGAAGTCCATCGCCGAGAACCGGCGCAGCCAGGTCGGCAGCGGCGACCGCAGCGAAAAGATCCGGACCTATAATTTCCCTCAGAACCGAGTGACTGACCATCGGATCGGCTTGACCATGCACAATCTCACAGGCGTCCTCGACGGCTCCATCGGTCCCATCATCGAAGCCTTGATCACTCATTTCCAGGCCGAGAAGCTGAAACAGGCGGTCGTAGTTCCTGACGCCGACGCCAAATAACGAAGAGCCTGCCGCCTGAATCAAAGATAGAAGATAGGAGCCCAACCGTGTTCACGGAAAAGGGTTTTCGGCAGAGGAAGCCTGACCAGGCGCCCCATCGGAGGAGCGTGTAATGCAAGCCGAAACCGTGGGATCTGCCATCGTTTGGGCGGTTGCCGAGTTGCGGGCGGCGCAGGCGGATTCTCCCCGGCTGGCGGCAGAGGCACTCCTGGCACATGTCCTGAAGTGGGAGCGCGTGCGCATCATCGGACATACGCACGATCCTTTGGCAGTCGGGCCTTGGGCAGAATTTCAAGTGCTGGTGCGCCGTAGTGCGAGGGGCGAGCCGCTGCATTATTTGACTGGAGAAAGGGAATTTTATGGGCTTCCCTTCCTGGTGACCTCGGATGTTCTAATACCCCGGCCCGAAACCGAAATTCTGGTGGAAAAGGCTGTTGAGTTGGCGCACATGCAGGCTGGAGCTTTGCGCTTTGTGGACGTTGGGACAGGATCGGGATGTATCGCGGTGTCGATAGCGCATCAGTTGCCTGACGCGCGCGGTTGGGCGACGGATCTCTATCAGCACGCTCTGGCAGTTGCCCGGGAAAATGCGCGCCGTCTGGGTGTGGGAGGGCGCCTCGAACTTGTCTGCAGTGACCTGTTGGAGTGCTTTTCTGCACAGCCCTCATTCGATTTCATTCTGAGCAATCCGCCCTACATCCCCGATTCCGAATTGGCGGATCTGCCGCGCACCGTCCGTGAGCATGAGCCCCGCGCGGCGTTAGACGGTGGGAGGTCCGGGCTCGAGATTTACCGCCGCTTGATTCCACAGGCCGCCTCCCGTCTGGCCGAAGCCGGCTGTCTGCTGTTGGAAATCGGCGCCGATCAGGCCCACGAGGTGGAAAAACTGATCAGGCAGGCAGGATTGGTCTTGACCGAGACTATCCAGGACCTGCAGAGTATTCCACGTTGCCTGGTGGCACGCAGGAACTTGTGACATCTCAGAGGGCGCACAGACCTGTTGGCGCTGATTTTTCTCCGCGACCTCTGAGTTGCGCCGTTGCCTGTTTCGCCTGAATGGCAGGGATGAACAGGTAGATAATGCGAAGACCGTTCAGGGGCCAAAACCATCATATTTCCCGGTCTTCGGACCACTCTAAGATCAGAGTGCGGGGGACGTAATGGATAAGATTCGCATAACTGGCGGGACTCCGCTGGCGGGTCGCGTCGAGATCAGCGGTGCCAAGAACGCGGCGCTGCCTGCCATGGCGGCTTCGCTGCTCACGCCGGAGACCGTTGAGCTCGAAAATCTTCCGCGGGTGCAGGACATTTTCACTGCCCGCCGCTTGCTGGCCGAAATGGGCGTCGAGGCGGAAATCACTCCCGCAGGCGTGGCGCGACTGAAGGCGGATCATCAACTCACCTCCCGCGAGGCACCCTACGAACTAGTAAAGACCATGCGCGCCTCCATCCTGGTCCTTGGCCCCCTGATGGGGCGGTTCGGGTTCGCCCGCGTCTCGCTCCCGGGCGGCTGCGCCATCGGCGCCCGCCCCGTCAATCTTCATCTCATGGGGCTGGAGAAGATGGGGGCGAAATGCGAGATCGTCCACGGCTACGTGGAAGCCAGCTGCAGCAGGCTGGCAGGCGCGCAAATCCTGATGGATACGGTAACGGTGACCGGCACAGAGAACCTGATGATGGCGGCATGCCTGGCGCGCGGCGAGACCGTGCTCGACAACGCAGCCTGCGAGCCCGAGGTTGTCGACCTTGCGGAGCTCCTCAGAAAAATGGGGGCGCGCATCGAAGGCGACGGCACGCGCACGATCCGGATCCACGGCGTGGAGGCACTGCATGGCTGCCGCCACCGAATCATACCCGACCGTATCGAAGCGGGCACATTCGCCATGGCGGCGGCGATCACACGCGGGGATATAGAGATCGCCGGGTGCCGGCCGGATCATATGGGTGCAATCCTTTCCCAGCTTACGCGCACGGGCGCCGAGATTGAGATTACCGGGCCGGAGTCGGTCCAAGTGCGCGGCCATGACACCGATCCGGTCACAGGACGTGACCACGCTCCCTTATCCCGGCTTCGCCACCGATATGCAGGCGCAGTACATGGCCTTGATGACGCAAGGGGACGGCGCCGCCATCATCACGGAGACGATATTTGAGAACCGCTTCATGCATGCACAGGAACTGGTCCGCATGGGCGCAGACATCACCATCGACGGCCGGCGCGCCCTCGTCAAAGGGGGCAAGCCTCTGACCGGCGCCAAAGTGCTGGCGTCGGACCTGCGCGCCAGCGCATCCCTGATCCTCGCAGGATTGGTTGCCTCCGGGGAAACAGTCGTAGACCGCGTTTACCATCTGGACCGCGGCTATGACCACATCGAGGTAAAACTGGCTGCGCTTGGGCGCGGTCATCGAGCGATTCAAATGATTCCATCGGCGGTCAGGCGGCTGCTGATTCATCTGTACGGGAAAGTCATGATGAGAGCTTCCGGGTGCCTTTTCTGCAAAATCATCACGCGAGAAATGCCGGCGACTCCAGTCCACGAAGATGACCATTGTATCGTCATCCAGGATATCCGTCCTCAGGCGCCGGTCCACCTGCTCGTCATTCCTCGCCGGCACCTTGCGACCCTGGCGGAGGCCGCCGAGGAAGACGAAGGGCTGATGGGACATCTGCTTCTGGTCGCCGCGCGCGTGGCGAAAGAAAAAGGCATCCACGGTTTCCGCACGGTAATCAATACCAATGCCGAGGCCGGACAAACAATCTATCACCTGCATGTTCACCTACTCGGTGGCAGAATCTTGCGCTGGCCCCCAGGATAGAGGGAAGGACGATTTAGGATTGACGATTGACGGTTTGCGATTGACGAATGATCATAGTTGATCGACTTTGTGGGCTTTTCAATCGCCAATTGTCAAAGGGAGGCACCATGACCGTGGAAGAAAGACCATTGCAGATCATTGCCGACTATTCGAAGAGCTCGCCCCGCGTATATGCGAATTACGTGCAGGTCAGTATCTCGCCTATCGACTGCACGCTGACCTTTTGCGACGTGGTCGGCCCCTTGAATGACGAAGAGGGCTTGCGCATGCAAAAGACCGGAACCTTGCCGGCGCCGGTACGAACGGTTCTGGTGATTCCGAATCAGATCGTCGACGGCTTGATTCAGGCGCTGCAGGCACAGCGCGACAAGCAGGTGGGAATGGGCAAACCCACGGGCACCACCGTCCAGTAGCCGCTTTTGCGGGCTGTAGATTTTTAGGCTGTAGGCTATTAGCCTTCAGTCTAAAAGGCTACAGCCTCCTAGAGCATCGGGATGTCAACGTTATTGCGGCGCGCGAACTCTTTGGCTTCCTCATAGCCCGCGTCGGCATGGCGCGCGATGCCGATGCCGGGATCATTGGTGAGCACGCGCTCGATCCTGCCTGCCATCTCCTCGGTTCCGTCGGCCACAGTCACCTGGCCCGCGTGCATCGAGTAGCCGATGCCCACGCCGCCGCCGTCGTGAAAGGATACCCAGGATGCGCCGCTGGCGGTGTTGAGCAGTGCGTTCAGGATGGGCCAATCCGCCACCGCATCCGATGTATCCTTCATCGACTCTGTTTCGCGGTAGGGGGACGCGACCGAGCCGCAATCGAGATGATCTCTTCCGATGACGATCGGCGCCTTGATTTTCCCGCGCGCCACCAGATCGTTCATGCGCAGCCCGAAAGCTGCGCGCTCCCCGTAGCCCAGCCAGCAGATGCGAGCCGGCAAGCCCTGGAAGCGGATCCTCTCCTGTGCGAGCCGGATCCAGCGGCAGAGGGCTTCGTTCTCGGGGAACATCTCGAGCACGAGATCATCGGTCACCGCGATGTCGGCCGGATCGCCCGAGAGTGCCGCCCAGCGGAACGGGCCCCGCCCTTCGCAGAAGAGCGGCCGGATGTAGGCCGGCACAAATCCCGGAAAATCGAGAGCATTGGCAACCCCGGCCTTGAGCGCATGGCCGCGGATGTTGTTGCCGTAATCGAACGTGACGGCGCCGCGCTTCTGCAGCTCGAGCATCGCGCGCACATGGATGGCGATCGAATCCATGCTGCGTCGCACGTATTCGTCAGGATTATCGTGGCGCAATCGAGTTGCTTTCTCCAGCGTAATGCCTGCAGGAACGTAGCCATTGAGCGGATCGTGCGCGCTGGTCTGGTCGGTCAGGGCATCGGGGGTGAAGCCCCGGCGCACCAGTTCCGGGAGCACCTCGGCGCAGTTGCCGACCAGGCCTACCGAGAGGGCTTCCCCTTTGCGTGCCGCGCCTTGCACCAAGGCCAACGCTTCGTCCAGGTCGTACGAAATGCGCTGGCAATACCCGGTCCGCAGCCGCTTCTGGATTCTCTCCGGATCCACTTCAACGCCGAGGAAGGCGGCGCCGAGCATGGTGGCGGCCAGCGGCTGGGCGCCACCCATGCCGCCGAGCCCGCCGGAGACGAGGATCTTGCCGCGCAGGCTGCCGCCGAAATGCCTGCGTGCCATCGACGCAAAGGTTTCGTAGGTGCCCTGAACGATCCCCTGGCTGCCGATATAGATCCAGCTTCCCGCCGTCATCTGCCCATACATCATCAACCCGAGGGCTTCGAGCCGGCGGAATTCGTTCCAGTTGTCCCAGTTACCCACCAGGTTAGCGTTGGCGATCAGAACGCGGGGAGCATACTCGTGGGTGCGAAAGATACCGACGGGCTTGCCTGACTGCACCAGCAGAGTCTCGTCGTTTTCCAGCCTCTGCAAAGATGCGACAATCGCATGATAGCACTCCCAGTTGCGAGCGGCCTTGCCGCTGCCGCCGTAAATGATCAGGTCTTCGGGCCGCTCGCCGACCTCTTCGTCGAGGTTGTTCATCAGCATGCGCATCGCGGCTTCCTGATGCCAGCCCTTGCAGGTCAGATTGGACCCCCTGGGCGCGCGTATTTTCGGTTTTGATTCGTTATTCTGCATCATAGCCTCCTGCAACCAATTAACGCTTCACTCCGGGAGTAACCCCGCATGCTAGTACATTTGCGCTCCTTCATCAAGTGAGCCAATTTCGGCCCTGATCCGAATACGCCCGAGCGCCCCCAATCGCCTGCAGATTAATAGACTTTTAAAGGTAGCCACGAATGACACGAATGGGTGCGAAGCCCAGTCCTTCCGGGCCAGCATGAATTCGTACTATTCGAGTCATTCGCGGCTGATTTTGCAGTTTTGAGGCGAGTTATTTTAGGAGCAGTCACTAAAATCCGGACATTTGGTATAATAGGCTCAACTTGAGACGGGGCTTTGACCTGCCGGCCGCAAGATAAGGAATAGAAGCAGCAAAAGTTGAAACATCGAAGCACATGAGGAGAAGGGCGAAGGTGGCAATCCTGTGGTAGCAGGACTGAGGGCTATGGGATTGGGCAGACGGAGGCGGGTTCGTGGGGCTGGCAAAAAAAGAGGTTCTGGAAAAGCAGGGACGTTTCCTTTTCCCCTCGATCATCACGTACTATTCCGAGCCGCTGGTGATAGCACGCGGCAAGGACCTCCACCTTTACGATACGGAGGGCCGGGAGTATCTCGACTTTTTCGGCGGCATACTCACGGTGATCGCGGGTCACTGCAATGACAAGATAACGGACGCTCTGGTGGAGCAGGCGCGCACGCTGCAGCATTCGTCGACCCTGTTTCCAACTGCGCCCCAGGTGGAACTGGCGGAAAAACTTGCCGCTATCACGCCGGGGCGTCTGCAGAAGAGTTATTTCACCAACAGCGGCACCGAAGCTAATGAAACGGCCATTCAGATCGCGCGCGCGTATACGGGGCGTCATGAAGTCGTAGCCTTGCGCCACGCCTACAGCGGCCGGTCAGCTCTGGCCATGAGCATCACGGGCCAATACGCCTGGCGGACAGGAGGCCCGGGACTTCCAGGGGTTGTGCACGCGCACAGCGCCTATTGTTATCGCTGCCCATTTGAGAAAACCTATCCCGACTGCGAGCTGGTGTGCGCCCGGGACATGGAGGAGTTGATTCGCACGGCTACCAGCGGGCAGCTGGCGGCCTTTATTGCTGAACCGATACAGGGCGTGGGTGGCTTCATCACTCCGCCCAAGGAGTATTTTTCGATCGTAGCGGAGATCATCCGCAGATATGGCGGGATGTTCATCAGCGATGAAGTTCAGACAGGATTGGGCCGGACCGGAGGGAAGTGGTTCGGCATCGAGCACTGGGGCGTCGAGCCCGATATCATGACCATGGCCAAAGGGTTGGCCAACGGATTCCCGGCCGGGGCCACCATTGCAACTCCTGAAATCGCTGATTCACTTAAGGGTTTGACCATTTCCACGTTCGGCGGCAACCCGGTCGCTGCCCGCGCGGCAAAGGCCACGATTGATTTCATCGAGTCGGAGGGCCTGCTGGAGAACGCTCGGGTCACGGGTCAATACTTGAGGGGGTGCCTCGAGGAACTGCAGGACAAGCACCCCATCATAGGCGAGGTTCGCGGTATGGGCCTCATGCAGGGCGTGGAGTTAGTACGGGATGGCAAGACCAAACAGCCGGCGGCCGAGGAAATGCGCCGGTTGATGGACCTGGCAAAGAACAACGGCTTGATTCTTGGCAAGGGGGGGCTTTACGGAAACGTAATCCGTATCTCCCCCGCTCTGACGTGCACCAGGAGGGACGTGGACGACGCCATACGCTTGTTGGACCGCTCTTTGAGCCAGCTCCAGCAGGCATAGTCCGAGCGTTCTCTCGCCTTGTCGGCTGTCGAGACGTCCGCCGGCATTGCGCCGCAAACCCGCTGCCGTATTGTGCGCACCCGCCTTCGATCTTTTCCCAAAACTGGAGAACCTATGACGACTTTGATCAAGAATGGAACAATCATCACGGCCACGGATATGTACAAGGCGGACATCCTGGTCAAAAACGGCATCATTTCCGAGATTGGCAAGGAGATTTCAAAAATCGCCAGCGAGATCATCGACGCAGCCGACAAATGGGTCCTGCCCGGCGGAGTCGACATCCACACTCAGCTCGACGCCCAAGTCGACGGCATGACTACCGTGGACGACTTCGAGACCGGCACGGCGGCCGCGGCGGCAGGCGGGACCACGACCGTCGTCGATTTCGCCCAGCAGGCGCCCGGATCCACGCTGGCGCAGACGCTGGAAGCCTGGAAGGCCAAAGCCGAGACGCGCGCCGTCGTCGATTACGGATTCCATATTGCGCTGTCCGAAGTCGAACGATGCCGTCTTGAGCGAAATTCCCGCGCTGGTGGAATCCGGGGTCACGAGCTTCAAGATCTCGCTCGAGGGCACCGGTGAGCGGCGCATCAGCGATGCCGCCATGGTGGAGTTCCTGCAGCGGGTAACTGCGGCGGGCGCCCTGCCGTGCATTCATGCCGAAAACGGAGAGGTCATTGATCTGCTGTGGCGGCGACTGTCTGCAGAAGGAAAAAGTTCCGCGAAATACATTCCGGCAGTCCGGCCGCCGGAAGTGGAGGCCGAGGCAGTTGGCAGGCGTCCTCGCTCTTGCCGATCTGGCGCGCACCCCTGTTTGTTTTATCAACCTGTCCTCTGCGCACGCGCTCGAAAAGATCAAAGCGGCGCGGGATCGCGGCCAGCCGGTCTATGCCGAGACCTGTCCGCACTACCTCCTCCTGAACAGCGACCGGTATGAAGAAAATGAAGCCATCAAATACTACGTTACCCCGCCGCTGCGCCCTGCCTGGCATCAGGAAATACTCTGGAAGGCCGTGAACTCAGGGGACATCCAGGTCGTCGGCAGCGATCACACCGCCTTCAGCTATGCCGGGCCAGAAGGATTTGGGTAAGGACAATTTCATCCAGGCGCCGCGCGGTTTCTCCGGGGTGCAGGAACGCCTGGCAGCAATCGGCTCGGCCGGGGTTCACGGCGGCAAGGTCTCGATGCATCGCCTGGTGGACCTGCTCAGCACTTCGCCGGCCAGGCTGTTCGGCCTTTTTCCGCGCAAGGGAACCATCGCGGTGGGCAGCGACGCAGACCTGGTGGTCTACGATCCCAGGACGGATCTGATTCTCTCTAAGGCGATCGCGCTCTCCCGTGTCGATTACTGCGCGTATGAAGGGATACGAACCCATGGCTCTCCGTGGTTGGTTGTCCAGCGGGGCAAAATCATCGCCCGCGAAGGAAAAGTAATGGGCCGGCCCGGTGGAGGCGAATTCCTGCCGCGCAGTAAATCCGGAGTCCTTTAGCGGGAATTGGGAAAAAAGGAGACAGAATACAGAATTTAGAATACAGAATTCAGAATGCAGAAAAAGACCCAAGCGCCGGGGTGACACAAGTTTTTGCTGGTATCCTCAGAGCTTGAAAGCTCCCGCCTCTTCCGGATTCTGAATTCTATATTCTAAATTCCGTATTCTGATTCCCCGTTCCTACTTATCCGTTTCGAGGACGAAGGTCATCTGTTTGCCGCGCATGACATAGCACAGGTGCTGTTCCCACAGCTTTCGTAAGAAACGGCAAGCCGGAAACCGGTGGTCGAGATTGATCAGCGCCTGGATCCCCAGCGCCTTCCAAATGGAAGCCAGTTCCACTTCTTTCTTCTTAATCCGGAAGCGGGCCGTCGAGTAGTAGTTGGTGGCATAGGCAGACTCGAAATAGCTGAAAGAAAACGAGTTCAAGTGCCACTTGTGGCTGGGATCCTGCCAGGAGATCGCGTCGCTGTGATGGGGCGTGATGATGGTTACGCGGGCATGCGGCTTGGTGATCCGATAGATCTCCTCCATCACGGCCAGGATGGAGTCCAGGTGTTCAATCACGTGGATGGCGTAGACCTCATCGAAGGTGTTGTCTTCGAACGGATACGGGCGCCGGTTTAAATCGTGGACTACATCCACGCCGGGCAAACCAATCCGATCGATCCCTACCGCGTTGGCGTGCTTGACCCGGCCGCAGCCGAGTTCCAGAATTTTGGGCTGGGTGCGTGCGTCCGTGCCGGCCACGATCTCATCTTTCGTCATTGCAAGCATCCCCTGCCGACGATCTTCCAGCCATTTACTTCACCGATGTGAGCCGGGTGTGCTATTTTAGCTCCGATGAAAAAGTGCTCCGAGTGCCGCAATTATTATCCGGATTCCTTTGAGCATTGCCCCGTGGATAACGCCGAACTTCAGGCGGTGCCCGACGGCAAGGCGGCAACGGCAGCGTACCCCGCCGAGCCTGCGCAAATCAAGGTCAGAACCGTGCTGCTCGGCACAGCGATTCTCTTTCTAACCGGGATAATCTGCTTTGTCTCCGTATTCTCCTATCTATATTTGAAGCCGAAATATGGCAGCCTGGTCGTGAAAACGACGCCTGGCGGAGCCACGATTATCCTGGATGGAAAGCCGCGCGGCATCTCCCCGATCACCATGGGAGATCTGAGATCGGGGGGGCATCAGGTGAAAGCGGTCAAGGATGGCTACGAGGAGTTTATCGAAGAGGTGGAAGTAGTGCCGTATTCTACGGAAAATCTGCACATGGAGCTCAAACCTCTGGTTGCCAATCTGACGAATGAGCAGCTGGCTGAGATCGAATCCCTGAAAAAGAAGCTCGACACGGCACAGCAGGAGAACATCATGCTGCCGCCGCCGGACGACTACAATGTGCTTTATTTCGCCGACAGGATTCTGGCGATTGATCCCGCGAATGCTTACGCGGCGGAGGTGAGGGCAAAACTGGCGGAGACGGTGCGGCAGAAAGCCGATCTTGCCTATGCGCGCGAGGACTGGCTTGCGGCAGAGAACGAGTACAAGAGCCTGGCCCTCATCTTTCCCAACGATATCGCGATTAATGAACGCCTGGCCGATATTTCGGCTAAGTTCGATGCCAGCATCCAAGATCGGGAAAAGCAGATTGAGGATTGGAAAGCCAAAGCTGAAGCGGCGCTGAAGGCCGGAACGCTGCTGCCCCCGGATAAGGATAATGCCTGGGATGCGCTGCGCAGCATCTTGCGCCTTGACAAGAAAAATGTATACGCGCAGGGCGCCGCGGCACACCTTCTTGAATTGCTGCAGAACCGGGGCGATACGAAGCTCAGCAGCGGAGATCTGCAAGGATCGCGAGCGGACTTCAGGCTGACTCTGCAGTACTTTCCGGACGACAAATACAGCGCATCCCGCCTGGCGGCCATTGATGCCAGGCTGGCCGAGGTTGCGCGCTCGGAGCAGCAACGGCAGCAGCGCCAGCAGGAAGAGCAGCAGCTGTCCCGCGAGAAACTGATCAATCTGCGCAACTCGGCCATCACCGCCTATCGCACCGGTTCTTATGATAAAGCTCTGTCGGAGTGGCAGGAGTATCTGAAGGCGGAACCCAACAGCGATGAAGCCTATTTCTACCTGGGCGCCACGAATCTCGAGCGGAAACAACTCGACACCGCGATCCTGAATTTAGAAAAATGCATATCGCTGAATCCGAATAACGCCTACGCTCATCTCAATCTCGGAATTCTCTACGACCGACACCGCAGCGATTTCAAGCAGGCGATAGATCATCTGGCGAGAGCTAAGGCTCTGGGGGGCGTCGACAAATACAGTCCCGACCGGATTCAGAGCATGATCCAGGATCTGCAGGATCGCATCCAGCTGAACGCAATGAAGACAATCCCCTTCGCCGTGGAACACAAACACATCATCTCCAGCTGCAAGGGCACCCTGCGCATCACGGATGACGGCATCGAGTTTAAGACCACGGAGACGGATCACAGCTTTTTTGAAGCCTACTCCAGTCTGCAGGGTTTTTCCGTTGCGGGCGATGAGATTTCGATCCGCACCCGGAATAATAAGAAATACAATTTTCGCCTTCTCAAGCCGAGCGATGCGAATATGGTGAAACGGCTGGTGTCGCTCCACATCAAAACCAACAATTAGGAAATGCGAGGGCTGGATGAATCATAAGCGCGTCGCAGTTCTGGTGGCGGCGTTTCTGATTGGAGTCATGCTGATGGTGACGGGCAAAGCGGCGCAGGGAAATTCTGATTTTCAAAAGGTCTGGCAGGAGGTCCGGCGATTCTATGGCGCGGGTTTGCAGAAGCACGGCATCATTGGCAGCAGCCTCATGTTCATGCATGACAACCGGGTGCTGGCAACGGAATTTCACGGCCTTGCCAATATCGAGAAGCAGCAGCGCGTCGATCTGAACACCATTTATCACTGGGCCTCGATCACAAAAACCTTTACCGGCATCGCCATCATGCAGCTCCGCGACCGAGGGTTACTCCGCCTCGAAGACCCGATCATAAAATACCTTCCGGAACTGCGCGCCGTGTACGATCCATTCGGCGACATCGGCGAAGTCACCCTTCGCCACCTCATGACCCATTCCGCCGGCTTCCGGGGTGCGACGTGGCCGTGGAGCGAAGACAAAGCCTGGCAGCCGCACGAGCCGCAACACTGGTCCCAGCTCGTTGCGATGATGCCATACACCGAAATCCTCTTCCGGCCCGGCAGCAAATACAGCTATTCGAATCCCGGCATCATCTTCCTCGGGCGCGTCATCGAAGAGCTCACGCTCGATGATTACGAGGTGTATGTCGATAAGAACATACTCAAGCCGCTCGAGATGTACCGCACTTACTTCGACACCACACCCTACCATCTTCTGAAGGATCGCTCGCACAGCTACTACCTGCGGGACGGCAACCTGACGCCTGCCCGCTTCGACGTGAACACGGGTATTACCGTGTCCAACGGCGGCCTGAACTCGCCGTTTGAGGACATGGCGAAGTACCTCAATTTCCTCATCGGCGATCCGGCCAGGCAAGCCACCTACGACCAGGTGCTGAAGCGATCGTCGCTCGAAGAAATGTTCAAGCCGCAGATCGAAGTCGAACGACGGGCGCAGGAGACAGATGCCATGGGGCTGCTGTTCTTTTTAGAGCAGCATGGCGGTATGGACTTCGTTGCGCACAGCGGGGGACAGAATGGTTTCATCAGCCACTTCTATATTCATTTGCCCTCACGCTCGGCCTACCTCGTAGCCTTCAACACCGAGGCGACCACAGGAGAAAAACAGGATCCGCCGAACACGCGCCTGCTCGACCGGGACCTGCGGGATTACATCGTAAAAACCGTTTTCCCGATCTTTACGAAAACGCCGGGCCCTCGATAGTTCCGGGAGCAACCGTCTTACAGCTGTTTCTTGCCTGCGTAGGAGTCGGGCGCGGCATGGATCTTCGCCGGACTTGTATGCCTTACGCGCCGGAACAGGCCGGTGATGAGCATCAGCAGCGCTCCAACCACGGCTCCAAGAGCCAGGGAGATCGGTTGCAGGTAATTGCGCACCTGCCGCACCAGATTGGAAGATAGGACCACCTGCTCCGTTTGTGTCAGAGGAAATTCATCGCCGTTTTTGTTGACCAGGCGTGCCGACAAGACCAGGCGGCTATCCTGCGTGCCGCGATTGCTGAGGCGCCAGCGCCAGGCAGCGCGGTCCCTCTCGCCGATCTCCTGCAGCGAATCTTGCTTCTCAGATTTTACTTCCATTGAATCGGATCGGGAGACGAGGTTCACGCGCAGCTTCAGACGCTCGCCGAGGGATTGCCGGATGAGGCGCTCGGTGGCGGTCAACCGCACATTATCGATCGATTCGGTTGCAAAATTCGCCTCTGCGCTCGTATCTTCGTCGGCATTCAGGCGCTCAGGAAGCCGCCATGCGAGTTCACCCAGCAGGTTGTTGCCTAGGAAGACGTTGATTTTGCCGGACTGGATTCCGGCCTCGGTCTTTTCATCCACGACGCGTGTGTTGAGGTTTGAGATCGATAGCGCGATGTTCTCGAGATTGTCTTTCGCCTGTCGGAGCAGGAAGTACTGGTGGGCGAGGGAATCCTCCTTCGACGTCAAGGTTTTGATCGTGTCGTCCTTCTGCCGGACGGCGGTTTGCAGATCCTGGATCTCGCCTGCGCGCCTGTTGTTTTCTGTCTGCTCCTTTTCGAGATTGGTGTGCAGGGATCCGTTTTCGCTCTGCAGGTCATCGTTCTCTTTTTGTATCTTCTGCATTACCTGCCCGAGCTCGGCAATCTGGGCCGCGAGATCCCGGCTGGTATCGATCTTGATCTTGAGCGACCGCTGCAGATTGGCCAGTTCGCGCTGGTAGCTTTGCGAGACACCTTTTGCGCTGCGCAGGTCGTCGCCGAGTTTTGACAACTGTGAGGCGGAGCCGTCGATCTTCTCCTGCAGGCTTGACGCCTGAGTGCGCAACCGCGCGATCTCACCCTGCTGGCTCTTGGATTCCGATTCCAGCTTCCGGTTCTCGGCCTGGGACCGCTCGACCTGTTTGGTCAGATCCTGATTCCGGTTCTGTAGGTTTTCGATCTCATGGATCTGATCCTGGTAGGCCGGGAGCAAGGGCGCGACATATTTCAGGACGGTTTCACGGTTGGTGCCTGACGTGGTCGCGATGTCGCGCGCCGCGCGATCGAATTCCTGCTCGATAAAGGACCTCTTGGCATCCTCGAGCTCTGTGTACTTCAATCCCTCCGTAAACGTAGCCGCCAGTGCCTTGTCGAAGACCCCGCTGTTGGGAAAATTCTCCTGCAGGGGACTGTCGAACTTGAAAATGATCTCCACCATGCCGGTGCCGGCGATAGGCCCGAGCTTGAATTTGATCTCATCGCCGCCAAAATCGATGCCGAGCACGCGCAGCTGGTCGCCTACCTTGAATCGCGGAGTTCCTGAAGGCACCTGATCATGCCGGAAGTTCTGCCCGGCGATATACACGTACTGCTTTTCAAAAAAAATCGGCTCCTTCAGGAAGAGCGCCTTGTTTTCGTAATTGCTGCGATATCGCTCCTGGATTACGCGGCTGACGCCTGCGTAGGGGAAGGAGTACATCCCCACGGCGCCCAGGAACGCCACGAACATAACGATCTTTGTTTGATAACGCCTCGACTTCATTAAGGGGCCTTCATGATCTGGAAGATTCGTGAACCGCTTCCAAAAAAATAATAGCATAGAAGCATTGCACTCAACCCCGGCAATATCATGGGCTTTGGGTTTTGTTCCTCTTGCCGGTCACTACCTAGCGACCGATTCCCGATCCCATATCGTGATTTCGACTGCAGTCTCACATGCACAGACGGCGCACCCAGGTGCATGAAAATGCGGAAGCAAAGTAGGCGCCGGGCGCCGCGGACCTTCCGTAGCGGTTCGTGATTGTGATCGTGGTCGTGATCGGTTTTCAGATGATTGTTGACTGCCGATCACGATCACGATCACGATGTTCGGGAGGGCGGCCATTTTCGAGGCAGGAGATGCCGAAGAGGGGTGCCCGAGGTTTTACGATCCGCAGACCTCAAGCTTGAAGCAACTGTCTGACAGTGCTATAAGTTCAGTCTTAAATTCAAGCAGGCCTGATAGGTGAGATTTGCAGATCCAATTCGGCAGCCATACCAGCCAGGGAAGAGTCAGAACCTCGAATGAAGATTCTTTCGTGGCCAATCCGGAGACCAGGCTGCTGTTGGTGGCGGACGGCATGGGCGGCCACGCGGCCGGCGAAATCGCCAGTCAATTGGCAGCCTCGACGATCAACGATTGGGTTACAGCGCACAGCGCCACGGCCGAGAGTGTCGGAGAGATGCTGCGACTGGGTGCGCTTGAGGCCAACACCCGGGTATACGAAGCCCAGCTTCAGGACCGAACCCTTGCCGGCATGGGCAGCACCATGACCGCCATGCTTTTTCAGGGCAGTCGTTATTACATCGCACATGTGGGTGATTCACGAGCCTATCGACTGCGCGACGGCGGGCTGGAACAACTTACCCGCGATCATTCACTCGTCTGGCACCTTTACGAGAACGGCGTGCTGGAAAAAACCGATCTTTCCAAGCACCCGCAAAAGAATCTGATCACGCGCTCGATTGGATCCCATCCCGAAGTCGACATCGATCTTGAAGAAGGAGAAGGCCGGATCGGTGACGTCTATCTTCTCTGCTCTGACGGCCTGACGGACGGGGTTACCGAGGAAAGCCTGCGCCAGGCCCTGTTCGATACAAAAAAATCGCCCCAGGAGATTGCGGAATACCTCGTCGAAGCTGCCAACGAGGCTGGTGGTCCGGACAATATCACGGTGGTCGTCATCAGGCTGGCAGAGGACGACACTCCGGTCCGAACGACATCCACATCGCGGCAGCGTTAAGCGAGCCTCGCCCCCCGCGCATCGGGAACCACCCAACGTGCAAATGAAACGAAACTGGTCCAGCCTCCTCCCTGGTTGCATCCGGTTGCGGCATCGAGCCTGCGCGTGATCTTCGCGAGAACTTTTTCCTGATACAATGAATGACGGCCATGAAAGTTAATGAAATCTTTTACAGCATTCAAGGAGAGTCGAGTTTCCTGGGCTGGCCGTGTGCGTTCATCCGCCTCACCGCCTGCAACCTGCGCTGCTCTTATTGCGACACGGAGTATGCGTTCACGGAAGGCCAGGAAATGTCTATTTCCGCGATCCTCGCGGCCATCGCCTCGTTTCCTACGAAACTGGTTCTGGTCACCGGCGGCGAACCGCTGCTCCAGCATGACGTGAGCAGCCTCTTCCAGGCCTTGCTCGAGCGCGGATATACAGTCTGCGTCGAAACCGGCGGACAGGTTTCTGTCCAAGGCCTGGATCTGCGGGTGCACAAGATCATGGATGTGAAATGCCCCTCGAGCGGCATGCATCGGCATAACCGGTACGAAAACTTCGAACACCTGACCCGGAACGATGAGGCAAAATTCGTAGTGGGAAACCGGGCGGATTTCGATTGGGCATGCGAGGTGGTACCCGGTACGGCTTGGCGTCGAAAGTCGGAGTTGTCCTTTTCTCCCCTGTGTTCAACGTGCTTCCCTACGACGAACTGGCACGCTGGGTATTGGCATGCGGTCTGCCGGTCCGCATGCAGCTGCAATTGCACAAGATCATCTGGCCCGGCATCGTGCGCGGAGTCTGACATGGTCATGAACTCCTGGGATATCCTTTCTCAGGTGCGCCAGCGCGCGCGCGCGGAGACGGGGGCGATTCATGCGCAGGCGCCGCTCCGCGTCGCCCTCTGCTATCCCAGCAAGTATGCCATCGGCATGAGCTCGCTCGGCTTCCAAACCATCTATCGCGAGATCCATCTGCATGCCGGAGCGGCGGCTGAGCGCGCTTTCCTGCCCGACAATCCTGAAGATTTCCGTCGACTGCGGCACCCCGTGTTTACCTATGAGAGCGAAACACCGCTGGCGAATTTCCCTGTGGTCGCATTCTCCGTTTCCTACGAGCTCGAGATCACAGGCCTGCTGGAGATTCTCGATCTCAGCGGCATTCCGCTAATGCGGCCGGAGCGCACCGGCAGGCACCCTTTGATTGTTGCCGGCGGACCGCTGACCTACTCCAATCCCCTGCCGCTGGCGCCCTTCGTAGATTTGATGCTCCTCGGCGAGGCAGAGGAGTCCATACATATCTTCCTCGATGCCGCGGCATCCATGGGGCGTGATGCGCTGCTCAGCCACTTTGCCCAGCTTCCCGGGTGCTATGTGCCTGGCCGTACCCTCGACCTGCCGGCGATCGGGAGAGCGCCGGATGACCGCCTGCCGGCGCATTCACAGATCATCACCAAAAACACGGTGCTGAGTTCGATGTTCCTGATCGAGCCTGAGCGCGGCTGTTCAAGGGGCTGCACGTATTGCGTCATGCGGCGCACAACCAACGGCGGGATGCGCATCGTCCCGCCCGAAAAGGTCTTGTCCCTGATTCCCGAGGAGGCCAGGCGCGTTGGCCTGGTGGGCGCAGCGGTTACCGATCACCCGCGCATCAAGGATATTGTGCGCAAGATCGTGGAGGGCGGGAGCGAAATCGGCATCTCGAGCCTGCGCGCAGATCGCCTGAATGAAGATCTGGTGAAGCTCCTGCGCCAGGGCGGATATCGGACGCTGACGACCGCTTCCGATGGTGCGTCGCAACGATTGCGAACTGCGATCCAACGCCGGACCAGCGAACAACATCTGATCCGAGCCGCCGAACTGGCCCGGAAGTTTCATCTCGAGCGCCTAAAACTCTACGAAATGATCGGTCTGCCGGAGGAGACCCTCGAAGATACCAACGAGCTGGTGCGCTTTGCCCTGGAGTTGGCTCGCATCATCCCTCTGTCCATCGCCATCTCTCCATTCGTTGCCAAGCGCAACACACCGCTCGCTGGGGCGCCCTTCGAGCCGATCCCCTCCCTTGAAAACAAGATTGCTGAATTGAGGGGCGGATTGAAGGAGAAAGTCGACATTCGCTCGGTCTCGGCACGCTGGGCTTGGGTCGAATACATGCTCGCGCAAGGCAGAGAAGAAGCGGGCTTGGCTGCCCTCGCGGCTTGGCGCGCCGGCGGCCGTTTCGCCGACTGGAAACGCGCTTTTCTAGTGTAGTGCGTTCAACGCTTCTTGACATAAAGAGCTGAGGGCCAAAGAACATCAACCGCAGATGCACGCAGATATTCGGACATCGATTCGGCGAGACTTGATCACGACCCACTCAGGGGCCCACGCTGCGCGTGGCACCATCCTGGTCCGGATCTGCGGGAAAGCGCCTTTCCGAAAGCTGCATGCGAAAGAGATCCATATCTGGCGCTTTCCCGCGGATCCGGACCAGGATGGTGGCCGGAGGCCGCCCCTGAGCGGGTCGTGATCAAGCCTCGCTCTGCATCAGCGTGCATCTGCGGTTTCCTCCTCCCCGCCTGCGGGTTATTCGGGTCGCGGCAAATGTCAAGGGACCTCAGACGCACTACACTAGACCCAAAGCCAGCGTGATTTTTTAAGCGAAAGGATGAAATAGACCTGGAATGTGCATCATTATTGGTTATAATAGGAAGTTGCACATTGCCAATACAACCAAAAGGAGTACATTCCAGGTGAACAAAAGAAACCACAAAATCTACCTCAAAGACAAGCAAAATCTCGAAGCCCGATTGGAACGGAAGCAGTTTCCAGACCAGCCAGATCCCATGTTCAAAGACTCGAACATCCATTACGAGATTTCCGAGAGAACCCGTGCCGTCGGCTGCGGCGGCATCGGGGCTATGCACAAGCTGGTATGCAAGCTGGGATTGGATGGGGCGATCAACCAGAACGTCATATTGCTCCAGGTCCACGTTCCGTATTGGGAATCGGATCACGTGTTGAACATCGCCTACAACGTGCTCACCGGCGGCACCTGTCTGGAAGATATCGAGCGGCTGCGCAATGATGAGACTTATATGAACGCCCTCGGAGCCGACAGAATTCCGGATCCCACCACGGCGGGAGATTTCCTGCGACGATTCGACGAAGAGTGGATATTCGGGCTCCAGGAGACGTTCAACGAAACGCGGCGCAAGGTTTGGAGTTTGCAGGATGGTTCCTTCCGGAAGGAAGCCATCATCGATGTGGACGGCACGGTTGCCGAAACTACAGGCCAATGCAAAGAAGGAATGAACATTGCCTATAACGGGATCTGGGGCTACTCTCCGTTGATCGTGACTCTGGCCAACACAAGCGAGGTTCTCTATCTGGTAAACCGGCCCGGCAACCGCCCCTCTTCCGACGGAGCTGCTGAATGGATGGACCGCGCGATTGATCTCGTGGATCCGGTGTTCCAGAAGGTCTGGCTGCGGGGCGACACGGATTTCTCCTTGACCAGCAACTTTGATCGATGGGACGAGAAGGCTGGTTTTGTCTTCGGCTACGACGCCAAAAAGAATCTCGTCGACATGGCGGATGCCCTGCCGGCGGGCCATTGGCAGGTGCTCCAACGGCCTCCGCGCTATGAGGTCAGGACCGAAGAGAGGCGCCGTCCTGAGAACGTGAAGGAACAGGTGGTCAAGCAAAGGGAGTTCGAGAACATCCGCCTGGAGAGTGAGCAAGTTGCCGAGTTCGACTATCGACCGGGGCACTGCAAAAAGACCTATCGGATGGTTGTCGTGCGGAAAAACCTGACGATTGAAAAGGGAGAACGCCGACTGTTCGACGATGTGCGATATTTTTTCTATATCACCAACGATCGCGCAATGGGCATGCAGGAAGTCGTCTTTTTCGCCAACGACCGCTGCAACCAGGAAAACGTTATTGGCCAACTCAAGAACGGCGTCAATGCATTGCGCATGCCCTCGGACGGTTTGGTGTCGAATTGGGCTTACATGGTCATCGCCGCACTGGCATGGAATCTGAAAGCTTGGTATGGCCTGGTGACCCTGTCGCCCGTGACACGCCGGGACATCTTGCGCATGGAATTCAAGCGATTCCTGGCGAGCTTCATCCAAATACCATGTCAAATTGTGCAGACTGGCCGGCGCCTGATATTTCGTATTCTCAGTTACAGCAAGCATCTGGAAGCGTTCTTCTCCACGTTCGACCGAATACGGGAGCTCAAGTTTTCATGATCCAGGGCGTCGGCAATATCCCGGTTTGCCGGCGCAAATGATAAAAAGGGAGAAAGGGGCGCATCGAAGACAGACAAGCCAAATAAAAAGGTAGAGAACAGGAGGCGGAAGTCTGTCTTCAATGTGTGTTGTTGTGTCAATGGGCAAAAATCAGGGCGGGGAAAATGGCCAGCGATTACGAAGAACTACGACCCCCGCGATCATGTTCAAACCTCGCTTGTTTTGGGACTAGATACTGAATCGCACTTTCTTAAAAGCGGACTTTGACATCGTGATGCTCGAGATGGACCGAGTCGATAAAGCGGATCTTGCGCGACTCGAAGGTCATGATCAGGGTATGCGTGCGCGCGCCACCGCCGAAGAATCGCACACCTTTGAGCAGGGTCCCATCCGTCACGCCGCAGGCGGCGAAGATCATCTTCCTTCCGGGGGCGAGGTCCTCGGTTTGGTATACCCGTTTGAGGTCATCGATTCCCATTTCCTTCAGGCGTCTCTCATGATCGGGTCTGGCCGGGACCAGTCGTCCCTGCATTTCACCGTGCAGGCAACGCAGCGCCGCGGCGGTCAGGACTCCTTCCGGCGCGCCGCCGATGCCCATGACAGCGTGTACCCCCGTACCCACGACCGCGGCTGAGATACCGGCCGACAGGTCGCCGTCGCCGATCAGGCGGATGCGCGCGCCCGCTGCGCGGATGTCCCGGATCAAATCTTCATGCCGCGGTCGATCCATGACCACCACCACCAGATCTTCCACGTCGCGATCCAACCGCTTGGCAATGGCCTTCAGGTTATCCTTCACGGGCGCATCGATGTCGATGGCCCCGCGACTCGAGGGCCCGACGATGATCTTCTGCATATAGCAGTCCGGAGCGTGCAGCAGGCCCCCCTTCTCCGACGCCGCCAGCACGGCGATCGCGTTATTAGTCCCCAACGCACAGAGGTTGGTGCCTTCCAGCGGATCGACGGCGATATCCACGACCGGGTGCTCGTGCATTGCGTCTCCGGGGCCGCGGCCAACCTTTTCGCCGATGAACAGCATCGGTGCTTCGTCGCGCTCCCCTTCGCCGATGACTATGGTGGCGTCCATAGGAAGGTTGCGCAGCGCCTCGCGCATGGCTTCGGTCGCTACCTTGTCGGAGTAGTTCCGGTCGCCGAGCCCCATGGTGCGCGCGCAGGCTATGGCTGCCTTTTCCACGACGTCCACGAATTGGTGCCCGAGCATTTCTTCCATAGTCTTTCTCCTCACTGTGTTTATGTCATATATTATTCCTGGTGGCAACGAGGATCCCATGATCATGCGCGCAGGATGCAGATATTTGCCCGCTGTAACGACGATGGCCTTTATTTGGCTTACATTCGGGGGAACGCCGCAGAAAGGTCCGAAAGTCTCACGCCAGGAAGGCGAGTACAAGATATTCGCTTCGGGCAAGGAGATCGGCACCGAGAAGTACGCGGTGGTGGCCGCAGCTGACGCTGTGACGAGCACCTCAACTCTGGAATTTCGCAATCTCGGCAGCGGTCCTCAAAAGATCCACCTGGAAACAAAACTGGAGATGGATGGGAACTACCTGCCGCGCAGCTATGAGCTCATAAGCGAGGTGGACGGGCAGAAAGGAAGTATTCTCGGCCAGTTCGCACCCAATCAGGTAATTTTCGAGTACAGCGGCGGCGGCCGTTCCATCCGCAACGGGCTGCTGTTGGGCAACCGGTTCACGATCCTCGATACCAACATATTTCACCATTTCATCTTTCTGGCACGCCTCTTCAAATATAACAGCGGGGCGAATCCGCAGACCTTCGAAGTGGTCATCCCCCAGGAAAAGGACACGGGAACTCTGAAGGTCAGGGAACTCAACAAAGAGGCCATTCTCATCAAAGGGAAGAAGGTCAACACCGTCCACCTGCTGATCGACTCGGGTGCACTGCAGATTCATCTGTGGGTGGACAGCGAGCGCATCCCGCGCAAGATCGCGGTTCCGGACAAGGGGATCGAGGTACAGCAGAGCAATTGAGATCGAGTTGCAGGCGCCAGCCCTGCGCTTGTCTCAGAATGGGCGCAACCCCGGCTGGAGCGCCTGCAATGCTCTACTTCTGCTTCGGATTAATGAAATCTCTGGGATAGACACTGCCGTAAGGGGAATACTTGCGCAGCGTCAGCCAATACCCTTCTTCGGTTCCAACCAGGCCGTGATCGGCGGTGTTAAACTCGATCACGTGCGTCTTGTAGGGCGGCAGCATGGCCTGCGGACCCGCGTGCCAGGAGGCGATGAATCTCTCATCGTACAGTTGTTTCGCTGCAGTAAGAGCGGCCTCATCGGCGACCTTGTTCTGCAACTGCTTGCCGAAGGCTTCGTCGAACTCCTTTGGGTTAAGCCGCATATAGAGCGTCTTGAAGGCAACCTTCAATGGATATGCTCCGAAGACGGTTTTGAATTTTTCCTGCACAGCTTCCGGAGCATCAATGTTGATTGTGCCCTCGCCCAGGACCATCAAGACTGTGATCCCCGCCTCCGTCCGGCCGAGCGCCGCAAATCCTTTGGGAGATTCGAATCTGGCAAAATCCCCGCTGAACTTGAGGTTGCTGTAGCTGTAGATCTCATCTTTACTGACTTGAACATCGTAAAATTGAGTCGGCTTGGGATCTTGCGCGCCTAGCAGACCCAAGGAAAGTAAAACCACCAGTGCGACGGCCGGGGATTGGTAGATAAAATAACGTAGTTCAGGCATCATCTTCGCCTCCTCCTGCTCCGGCCGGATGATCCCGGCTGGAGGTTCCATCCGGAAGGCCAGAAAACCTGGCAAGAAAAACAAAGACCAAACGTAATGCCTAACCTGTGGATTTTATGTCAAGTTACTCAAATCCTCCCGCCCTGTAAAGCACAAACTGCGCCCCCGACAGCGCTGCGCTAGCGGTAATAGACTTTGTGCGCCAAACGGCCTGGATCACCCAGGTAGGATGCAAGCCGCTTCATCACCGAATCATAGTTGCCGGCCTCGTCCACATCGACAAAGTTCAGACGCTTGCGGTTCGCAGACAGCCAGCGCGCCACAATCTCGGTCTCCCATTCCTCTCCCGGCGGGGACTCGGGGCGGCGCCTCCCGAAATAAGCGGACCGGATCCTGGCACAGAGTTTTTTCGCAGGTGCGGAGCCCAGCGCAACCGATTGTCGGGCCACAAACGATCCGCCCTTTAAGAAGTAGATCTCGGCTTTTTCACCTACAGGAACCAGGATCACCAGGTTGCGGTCGTGCCCGTATCTGGCCGGCCGTTCGTGGACCTCTTCCTGTAGATTGATCGCGGGACGGAAATCCCGGATCATGCGCATCTCCAGCAGGAGCGCATCGACTTCCGTGAGGCAGGTGAGTATCTCGAGGGTATAGAGCTGGTTGTGGATTCTGTTTGTTTTGGGGTCTTTCAGTGCGCGTGCTGTGAAATAAGAACGCACGCGCCTCCGCAGGTTGCCGGATTTGCCGACGTAGATGACCTCACCCGACCGATCCCGCATCAGGTAGACGCCGGGGGATTCGGGAATGCGCGCGATAAAGTCGCGACCAAACGCAAACCTGGAATAATCGACCCGGATGCTCCCGGCATCAATCCAACGTGCCAGCTCGGCCGGACTGCCGCGATGCACGGTGGGGACGAGATCGAGCAGGCTCTGGTAAGCTGCCGCCAGAAATCGGGCCATGGCGACAGGCAACTCAGTATCCGGGGGAGCCAGCCCCAAAAGGGGAGCAAGGTCTTCCGCGGCACGGCAGGCAGAGGCTTGCGGGATCACTCGGGCGGCAAGCTCGTTCAGGCACGATGGTTTCACCATGCCATTCCGGAAATCCCGCCAGAACGCAGAAGCCGGTTCCACAGCCGCAGTTCCCTGCCGCCCCAAACGAGCAACACGCAATTTTCAGTCCGCAGCCGTGCCTCCTGCAACGGCTTCAAGTCCGGGGCATTAAGGGCATCCGTGTCCAAGAACTCCCAGGATGTGCAGCTGGCGGAGTTATGCACGGCACCGCGGAAAGAGCCAGGATGGCTGATGCTACGGTGGAGGTCGAGTGCAGCGGTCTCGATGGGCCGCGGGTTTGTGTGTGCCGTGAGGTGCCAGAGCCCTTGTTGATGATGGAAACGGGAATCCTTCCCCAGGATTCCCCTCAGAACCTCGTCGGCCGCAAACGCATTGGGAGAGCGGATGTTAAGGACCTCGCGCAGAATCTGCTCTGCCGGCAATGCCCGTCCGGCGAGTACCATATAGCCGGCAATCTTGTCTCGCATGTCGCACCCGCCCGGCAGTATAACATGTTGACCGGATCCTCCGGTTCGAGCTTCTCTCGGGAGCGCCTGGGCAATGGAAGCGGTGCGCCAGACCCTTGGAACCCTCAATTATGTTTGGAACTTAAGGCGGGCAATCACGTAGAATGTTAGGCAGTGCAACAGGTAAGCGGAGGTGTTGATATGACCTATGAACCCCGTGCGGGAAGTATTTCAAGACATTTGGTTTCCTTCATTGTAGTCCTTTTCGTTCTCGGCCTGGGCATCGGGATAGGGACGTTGATATCACACCAGGTTGTAGCGGTGGGACCCGGAGACAGCCAGCTCAAAATCCAAAGCGGCATCTCGTCCCCGGCAGCCGCAGCCATCCAGGCGTTGTCTACGGCGTTCGAGGATGTGGCAAAAAGTGTCGGCCCGGCGGTGGTCAATATCAATACCGAGGAGGTTATCCGGACAGGCGCTCGCTCGGGTCGCGGCCGCAACAACCAACAACTGCCCGATTTCTTCCAACAGATGTTGCCTGACCAGCCGCAGGTGTTCACCCAAAACAGCCTCGGGTCCGGAATTCTTGTGGATCCCAAGGGCTACATCATTACGAACAATCATGTCGTGCAGGGCGCACAGGGCGCAAGGGATCACCCAAGATCAAAGTGAACGTTAAGGACGGCAAGGAATACAATGCCCGGGTCATCGCGGGCGACGACTATTCGGATATTGCCGTCATCAAGATCGACGGCGACAAGGACTTCCCTTACGTCAGGATCGGCGACGCGAAAGCGATGAAGGTCGGGGACTGGGTCATCGCCATCGGCAGCCCCTTCGGGCTGGAACAGACGGTCACGGCCGGCATCATTTCCGCCACCGGGCGCATCTTCGCCGAAGGTACGACGCAGATGCTGTTCAATGACTATCTGCAGACTGATGCGGCCATCAATCCCGGCAACAGCGGCGGGCCGCTGGTCAATATGAACGGCGAAGTGATCGGCATCAACAGCTTCATCAGCACGGCCGGCCGGTCCACCGCCAATGCAGGCGTCGGTTTCGCCGTGCCAGTCGCACATCTTCGTCAACGTTTACAACCAGATCCTCGAGAAAGGCAAAGTAAATCGCGGATATCTGGGCGTGAACATGAACATCCAATTTCCTTTCACTCCTGCAATGGCCGAATACTTTGGGGTAAAACAGGGGAGCGGCGTGATCATTACCAGTTTCCCTGATGAGAAAGGACCCGCTGAAAAAGCCGGTATCAAGCCGGAAGACGTGATCATTGAGTTTGACGGCAAGAAGATCACTGAGGCCCAGGATCTTCGCCTTGCCGCCGCCAACACGCCCGCCGGGACGGACCGTCAAGGTCAAAGCCGTCCGCTTCGGAACCGTGATGGACTTTTCCATCATCCTGGGCGAAAGGCACGGACACCATTCTGCCGAAACAGGGTTTCAGCTTTGATGAGACATCGGAACCCAAGCCGGAGATCGGCATGAGCATCGATAATGTACCGCAGCGGCTTGGGCGCGAACTTGAAATCACGGGGGGCGCACTGGTGGTCTCGGTCAGTCCTGGAAGCCTGGCGGAAGAGGCCGGCATCCGGGGACAGCAGGATCAGGCGGGCTTTTTCGACATCATCCTGGCCGCCAACGGCAAGAGGATCGACGTGTACCAGGATATGGTAAACATCCTCAAGGACCTGAAGAGCGGCCAGTCCGTCGTCATCAAGCTCGCTCGCTTCGCAGTCGATCCGCAGTCCGGCCGCCTTGCCATGGACCCGCAGACCGGCAAAGTCAGCAAGAGCATCGGCTACACCAGTATGGTCAAACCCTAAGGTCTGGCTCTTCCGAATTCGCAGCGCAGGGACGGGTTTCAACCCGTCCCTGGCGTACCTCATCTTCGCACTCTCGATGCCCACGGCGCATTTTCACTGCGATTCAGACGGTGGAAAAAACTTTGCCACGAATGGCACGAATGGAGAGAGGGGCCACACACGGGAGTACCATTTTGCCTCCTCCACACGGACGCAAAGTGGCGGGTTATCGGCCCGCTCTGCGATATGGTCTCCAGGTCGCGACAATGCTATTCGTGCCATTCGTGGCTGCTTTTAGCTTGTAATGTCTGAATCACAGGCATTTTCTCTCCTGATTTGAAATTGGCCATTGAAAGGTCTATGCTGGTCGCCTTGAATGTCCACCGGGCCATCGTAGTTCGCATGTAATAAGAAGGGGGATTCCTGATGATACAACCGGCAGAGCGAACCCATAAGGTCGAGTATGCGATTCGCGATATTTTAAAAATAGCAGACGAAGCGAAGGCCGCCGGCAAGCAGCTTCTCTATCTCAACATCGGCGACCCGATGGCGTTCGACTTTCGGACCCCACGGCACATGATCGACGCGTGCTACCAGGCGTTGCTCGAGAATCACACCGGCTATGCGAATTCATCAGGCTCTGCCGGAAGCGCGCGAAGCGATAGGGAATTCGGTCCGGCGCAAAGGCATCAAGTCCTGGCTCGACCTCTTCGTCACCTCCGGCGCTTCCGAAGCCATCGAACTGTGCCTGACCGCGCTGGTGAACCCGGGAGAGGAAGTCCTGACGCCGTCGCCCGGCTATCCGCTCTACTCGGCAGTCTTGGGCAAGATCCAGGCGCAGAACGTCCCCTATTACCTCGAGGAAGAAAACAACTGGGAGCCGGATGTCGCGGACATCAAAAAGAAGATCACGCCGAAAACCCGCGCCCTGGTTTTGATCAATCCCAACAACCCTACCGGCTCGCAGTATTCGCGCGCAGGTTCTGGAGGAGATCATCAAGCTCAGCCTCGAGCACAACATCGTGATTTTCTCCGATGAGATCTACGACAAGCTCGTGCTCGACGGCGAAGACAGCATCTCGATCGCGTCGCTCTCCGATGAAGCGCCGATCATTACCATGAACGGGCTCTCGAAGAGCTACCTGGTGCCGGGATTCCGCATCGGCTGGGCGGTGGTGACGGGAAAGAAGCAGATGATGTCGGAGTACATCGAAGCAGTCAACAAGTGTCTCCGCGCCCGGCTCTGCGCCGTGACCCCGCTGCAATATGCGATCAAACCCGCTCTCGAAGGGCCTCAGGATCACATCGCCGAAGTGAAGGCCAAGCTGCGGCGTCGGCGCGACATCACCTACGACCGGCTGAATGCGATCCCCGGAATTTCATGCGTGAAGCCCACAGCCGCTTTCTATGCCTTCCCGCGGCTCCACATCGATCAGCCGGATACACAGTTCGTGGCCGAGCTGATCCGTGAGACCGGAGTTGTGGTCGTGCACGGCGACGGTTTCGGGCAGCGTCCGGGAACACGGCACATGCGCGTCGTGTTCCTCCCGCAGGAAGAAGTTCTGGAAGAAGCCTTCAACCGTCTGGAGAAGTTCATGGCCAAACGATCCGGCAATGCGCCAAGGCCGGGAATTAAATGGCGAATGACGAGCGGCGCATGATGAATGCAAAACGGTAACACGCCGTTCGACCGCTTATTTTGGAGGGGATATGAAAACTCTGCTGTTGTCGCGAAAAGAGATTGAGAGCTTTTTCACGATGAAGATGTGCATGGAGGCGGTGGAGAAGGCATTCGCCGGTCTCTCCCAGGGGAATGCCACCATGCCGCAACGCACGCCTATCCCGTCTGCCCGACAAATCCGGGCTGGCGCTCTTCATGCCGGCACACATCAAAAACCTCAAGGCGCTGGGAGCCAAAGTAGTCACGGTTTATCACGAAAATGTCCGCAAGTATAACCTGCCTGCCGTTCTCGGCACCATCCTTCTCCTCGATGAAGATACCGGGTTCCCGATTGCGATCATGGACGGCGGATTTCTCACCGCCATGCGCACCGGAGCGTCCAGCGGCGTCGCCACCAAATACATGGCCAGGCCGGATGCCGATGTCGCCACCATCTTCGGCGCCGGGCGTGCAGGCGTTTACCCAGGTTCTGGCCATTCACGAGGCGCGGCCGCTCCGCAAGCTGATGGTCTGGTCCGTCGACACGGAGGACGCCCGCCGGGCATTCGCCGATAAAATCACGGCAGAAAATCGGGGTTCCGGTCGAACTGGCGGCCGATCCTGCCGCAGCGGTGCGCGCGGCCGACATCGTCGTGCTGGCAACCAGCGCTGCCGAACCCATCGTTGACGGATCATGGTTCAAGCCGGGGACACACATCAACGGCATCGGCTCCCATACCCCGAAGATGCGGGAACTCGATACCCTCACCGTTCAACGGAGCCGGGTGGTGTGCGATCTCACGGAAGCCTGCAAGGCCGAGGCCGGCGACTTCATCCTGCCGGCCGCGAGCGGGGACTGGGCCTGGGAACGGGTAGCGGGAAATCTCGGGGATGTGATCCTCGGCCGGGTTTCCGGACGAAGCTTCAGCCGACGAGATCACCCTATTCAAATCCGTTGGCTTGGCGATCCAGGATATGTCGGCGGCCAAGGCAGTCTTCGACGAGGCCATCAAGCGCGGCATCGGCACGGAGTTCCAGTTCTGATTCGCGGTGCCTGCCACTCACGAAGGGGGACGAGGCCTGGCTACGAAGAGCGTGATGCGGAATATCCGCAACCAACAAATCTCACCGCAGAGATCGCCGAGACCGCAGAGAATCCCTTTTTTTTCAATAACTTACCTCTGCGTTGAGCCATGGCCTTTTTTGCCCAAACGGCAAGGATCTGTAAGTAAGTAATACAAAACGCTGCCCTTCCAGGCCAGCAAAGATCCGTGCCATCTGTGGCTGCTTTTGCAGTTTTGAGGCGAGTGATTTTCGAAGCACACCACAGTAAAGGCTTAATTGATTTTGACTTGCGGCATATTATAATGTTCATGTGAGGTGAGGTGGACGCGCTCCTTGCTGAACCGGGAAAATTCTCACAAATATAAATAGGTCAAGTATTTATGGATTCCATAACAGGCCTGACTCTCGACGAGAGATCCCGCGAAATCCTGCAGTGGGCCATCTCCACTTTCATCTCCACCGGCAAGCCGGTGGGCTCGCGCACCATAGCTCGCCGCAGCCATGAGCACCTGAGCGCCGCAACCGTGCGCAATATCATGGCGGACCTGGAGGAAATGGGCTATCTGCGCCAGCCCCACGCTTCCGCCGGACGGGTGCCGACGGATAAGGCTTATCGGCTTTATGTCGACTCCATGCTGGAAAAGCGCGAGATCTCTCCCGGGAGCGCCAGCTGATCGATCGCAGCCTGAGGTCGGAAGATAATCCGGATCAGCTGATGGCCCGTACGAGCCAGATTCTCTCGTCCGTGTCTCAGAATCTCGGCATCGTGGTTTCTCCACCCATAAGCCAGGTGGCCCTGCAGCACATCCAGTTCATCAAGCTTTCGGAGAACCGCCTCCTGGTTGTGCTTGGTTTCCCGATCGGGCATCGTCCAGAATCGGGTCATCCATCCCAACGAGGAATACAGCCAGACGGAGCTGGATCAGGCGGCGCGCTATATCATCGAGCATTTCAAGGAGAGAACTCTCACGGAGATCAAGACGATGCTTGTCCAAGATGATCGGCGAGGAGAGGGCTTTGTACGATCAGTTTGTACGCCGCGTGATCATGTTGAGCAATCAGGCTTTCTCTGAGGCCACGGAAGAAAGCGAGTCGGAGATTTATCTGGATGGCGCTTCGAACCTAATAAAGAATCCTGAGTTCTCCGATATTACTAGGATGAGAGTGCTTTTTGAGACGATCGAACACAGGAGCCGACTGGCATCCCTCATCTCCGAATGCATCCGCGGGGATTCCCAGGAAGTGCGTATTACTATCGGTGCCGAAAATGCCCTGCCTGGAATCGAGGACTGTACCCTTATTGCTTCGCGCTACGTCGTAGACGAGAAGACCATAGGTTCCCTGGGAATTCTCGGCCCCACCCGTATGGAGTATGCCCGAGCCATTTCCCTGGTCGAATATGTCGCCAGGATTTTCGGCCAGGTGCTCGGCAGTGAAGGAACGAAAGCATGACTTTGAACACCACGCACAACCCTTCGGATCCTCAAGATTCCGCTATCCGAAGAACAGTCAATCCCCGCGGAGGAAGCACGAGCGGAAGCCAAGGCGCCCGAGGCGGACCCGCATGCGCAGGCTGGCAGCGGACCTCGAGGCGGCCAGGGCGGAATCGGAACAGTGGCGCGACCGGTTTTTGCGCAAGGCCGCCGAATTCGAGAATTTCCGCAAGCGCTCCGAGCGTGAACGCACTGAATCCGCGACTCTGACAAAGAGCGCGGTGCTGATTGAGTTCCTCCCGATCATGGATGCCTGCGAACGCGCACTCAAGAGTTTTTCTGAGGGGAATGACCAGCCGGGGCGGCTGCAATCCTACCTTGAGGGAGTGGAGCTTTTGTACAAGCAGTTGGGTGACACGCTGGCACGCCTGGGAGTGATCGCCCTCGAAGCCAAGGGCTGCAAGTTCGATCCCCATATGCATGAGGCCCTGGTGCATCTGGAAACTCCGGAACACGAAGATAATACGGTTGTTGAAGAGCTCAGGCGCGGATACCTGCTCAAGGATCGCCTGCTCCGGCCCGCTCAGGTCGTGGTTGCCAGCTCACCGAAACCAAAGAAAGACGACGATCCCGATCATGGGCAAGATCATAGGAATAGATCTCGGTACAACGAACTCGTGCGTGGCGGTCCTGGAAGGGTCTTCCGTTCAGATCGTCCCCAACAGTCTGGGCGGCAGGACCACACCATCGATTGTCGCTTTTACCGAAAAGGGGGACCGGCTCCTGGGACAAATCGCCAAGCGCCAGATGGTAACCAATGCCGGCAACACGATTTATGCCGTAAAGCGCCTGATGGGGCGCCGCCATGACTCGCCGGAAGTCCAGCGGCTCAAGATCGTATCTTACCTACAAGTTGACCGCGTCGGAGAACGGGGACGTGCGCATTGCGATCCGCGGTACCGAATTCAGCCCTCCTGAGATTTCCGCCATGCTCCTGCAATACCTCAAGAGCATGGCAGAAGATTTTACAAATGGATCGGTTGCGGAAGCCATCATTACCGTTCCCGCCTACTTCGATGATTCGCAGCGCCAGGCGACCAAGGATGCCGGCAAGATCGCCGGACTCGAGGTGCGCCGTATCATCAACGAGCCGACGGCCGCCGCGCTTGCCTATGGACTGGGCAAAAAAGAACGAGAGCGCGTGGCGATTTTTGATTTGGGCGGCGGAACCTTCGACATCTCGATCCTGGAACTGAACAACGGCGTTTTTGAGGTGCTCTCCACCTGCGGAGACAGCTTTCTTGGCGGCGAGGATTTCGATCAGCGCATCATGGATTGGATGATCGCCGAGTTCAAGAATGACTCGGGCATCAACCTCGGGACGGATATCCTCGCCCGGCAACGGCTCAAGGAGACCGCTGAAAAAGCCAAGTGCGAGCTTTCCACCGCCCTCGAAACCCATATCAATCTTCCCTTCATCGCCGGCGATGCCAAGGGACCGAAGCACTTCAATCGGGTATTGACCCGGGCGCAGTTTGAATCCCTGGTGCAGGGACTGATTGAGCGGACAACGGCTTATTGCGAGAAGGCGCTGGCCGATGCGAAACTTACTCCAGCCGACATCCAAAAGGTAATCCTGGTAGGCGGCCAGACGCGCACCCCCGCGGTGCAGCGGCATGTTGAGAAAATCTTCGGGAAGCCACCTTCGGCCGAGGTCAATCCGGATGAAGTTGTGGCGGTGGGTGCAGCTTTGCAGGGCGGAGTGCTGCAAGGAGAGTTGAAGGATATCGTCCTGCTCGATGTGTTGCCGCTTACCCTGGGAGTGGAAACGCACGGAGGGCTGTTCACACCCATCATCGAGCACAACTCGACAATTCCGCTGAAAAAAACCACTATTTTCACGACCGTAGCCGATAATCAGTCCACCGTCGAAGTGCACGTGCTCCAGGGGGAGCGCGAGCTATCGAAGTTTAACCGGTCTCTGGCCCGCTTTGAGTTGGTCGGTATAGCTCCGGCTCCTCGCGGGGTGCCTCAGATTGAGGTTACCTTTGATATTGATGCCAACGGCATTGTAAGCGTCTCGGCGCGCGACAAAGTGTCAGGGAAAAAACAAGCGACCGAAATCACGCCTTCGACTGGATTGAGCAAGGAAGAGATCGACCGGATGATCTTCGAGGCAAAGCAGTTTGCCGAAAGCGATCGCAATGTGAAGAATGTCGCCGAGCTTCGCAACCGCATTGAGGGCCACGTCGCTACCATCGCCAGAAGTTACGCCGAATTTGGCTGGGTGCTGGACAAGGCGGAGCAGCAATTGATACAGGAGTCGATCCAAAAAGCGCGGGCGTTATCCGACAAAGAAGACGACGTCACAGTCCTGAACGAACTGCTGGCCAACCTGGAAACCGGCGCCGGCAAGTTGACGGCCGCCATGTTCAACCTGCCCAGCGGTGCCGGCTCACGAAATTCAGGGGATTCAGGACGGGAAACGAGCAAAGCCGACATCAACAAGCTGATGCAGACAGCGATGGACGATGAGGACAGCCCAAAGAGTTAGCGGCCATCCATCAATCGCGGAGTTTGATACTTGAGCCAGAAGAGAGATTATTACGAGGTGCTTGGGGTTGCGCGCGAAGCCGCGGACCAGGAAATCAAGAGCGCCTATCGGAAGCTCGCAGTTAAATACCATCCCGACAAAAATCCGGGGAGCAAAGAAGCCGAGGAGAAATTCAAGGAAGCGGCGGAGGCCTACAGCGTCCTCAGCGACCCTGACAAGCGCGCTCGCTACGATCGATTTGGCCATGCCGGCATGCAAGGCGGGTTCAGCGGCTTTGACCCTGCGACCTTCGGCGATTTCGGAGACATCCTCGGTGATTTCTTCGGCTTCGGCGATCTGTTTGGCATGGGCAGGCGCCGAGGGGGGCCCGAGCGGGGCGCAGATCTCCGCTACGATCTCAAGATTTCTTTTCGCGACGCAGCCTTCGGTCTGAAGTCGAAGATCAAGATACCGCGCCAGGAGCACTGCAGCAGCTGCGGCGGAAGCGGGGCTGCCAAAGGCAAAGGACCGGTCACTTGTCCGGCCTGCCAGGGCATGGGACAGGTACGCTACCAGCAGGGCTTCTTTTCGATCAGCCGCACATGCGGTCAGTGCAATGGCGAGGGGCGCATCATCCGTGATCCATGCGAGACCTGTCACGGTCGCGGCCGGCTGCGTAAGGAAAAAGTTCTGGAACTCAAGATCCCAGCCGGCGTCGACAACGGCTCCCGCCTGCGCATTCAAGGCGAAGGGGAAGCCGGCGGGCGCGGCGGACCCGCCGGAGATCTGTATGTTGTTATTTACGTGGAAGAACATCCCTTCTTCCAGCGCCAAGGGAACAATATCTACTGTCAGATCCCAATCGGGATAACCCAGGCCGTGCTCGGCGCCGAAATCGCCGTTCCCACCCTGGAAGGCGAGGAGAAACTTAAGATCCCGGAAGGGACGCAAAGCGGCACGGTCTTTCGCCTGCGCAATAAAGGCATTGTCAGTTTGAACGAGCGCGGGCGTGGAGATCAGTTTGTCACAGTAAATGTTGCTATCCCCACCAAGTTGAGCAAGGAACAGCGACAGCTTTTCGAAAATCTGGCCAAGCTGAACAAGGACGATGAGGTCTCACACGAACGCAACATCTTCGAGAAGGTAAAAGATATCTTCGGGTAGCGGATGCCCATGCCCCGAAGGCGGTTTTTCATCCCACAGGATCGAATCCAGGACGGCATCGCCGTTCTTACGCCCGATCAGGCTCATCACCTCCGCACTGTCCTGCGACTCCAGGCGGGGGAGGAGGTCGAGCTCTTCGATGGGGAAGGCCTCAACTATTCCGGGAAGATCGAGTACCAGGGCGCCAGTACCCATATCGGTGCGCTCAAAACACTCGAGCAAATCGAGGCGCGTACGAGCACCCTTGTGCTTGCTCCCGCGCTGATCAAAGCGGACCGATTCGAATGGATGCTGCAGAAAGGTACCGAGCTGGGCGTGAATCAGTTCGTCCCCCTTCAGACGCGCTTTGCCGCTGTCCACATCCCGGGCGCGAGACTGAACGCTAGGCTAGAGCGGTGGCGGCGCATTATTATGGAAGCCTCCAAACAAAGCCGACGTCTGACGGTGCCGAAAATCCATGCGCCTCTCCCATGGGATGATTTTCTGGCTTCGCAGGAATTTGCGGACTACGCCAGATTTATGCTTTACGAGAAGGCATCCGAGCACATCAGGGCGACTCCCAGAATCAAGCGCCGTGTTTTGCTGTGCGTTGGTCCTGAAGGGGGATGGGAGGATTCGGAAGTCCAGGCCGCGGCGAACGCTGGATTCAAGCTAACCAGCATGGGATCAAGAATTCTCCGAGCGGAAACGGCAGCTCTTGCTGCAGTCTCCATCTTTCAATTTCTGCTGGACCAGCGATAGGTAGCCCGGGGGCGGCCGGATAAGGAAGCCACTTAGGAACACAACAATCAGATTTAACCTCCGAACTTCCAATCGGGCTTGATTTTTTTCAATATTTCATTGGCCCCTGTCAGGTTCGATGGCTTTCTCCCTTTCAACCGGATCTTAACAGCGAACTCCGGTGTTGCACCGGCCAGTATTTTGGTCAGCGCAGGAGCCCCTTCCTCGACAAAATCCTGTAACTGGGCAAGGTCGAGGGCAGCTTCTGTTGTTTCATTTGCTCCCGTTGGGAGCGGCGTCGGGGGCGGTGTAGGAGTTCCCTTGGCTGGCAAGCGAAGTCCCCGCTCCGCGTCTGTGATCAACGATGTAAACTCAGATCCACCGCTCGATCTCACGAGAATGCCCTGATTGATGGCCTCATTGAGCACATCAATGAACTGACGTGTCGGCCATGGCCTACCCTTTCGGACTTTGAGTTCAGAATATAGTTTCCCCACAGTGGTGCTTTCCGGGGTTCCGCACCAGGCAGATCCCAGCGCGCCTGGCAGGAGATCCATCGCCCGCAATCTCGTGGGCGGGCGCAGCAGATTCGCATCGGGATCCAATTGCAGATCCGTTGGTTTGTCACCTAATACGCTGTCATTTCCGAAGACAAGCCAGATTTCTCCTCGGGCTACGGCCTGGGCAACGGCTTGGTGGACGATCTTATAATCGGCATTCGGGATAGGGCGTTTCTCCGGTGGATATCCGGGCTGGGCCACCTCATCGAATGAATGGGCGCCGTCAAACCAGGAGCAAACATCCGATAGCTTCACCGGGCTGTCATCAGTGGGCCAAAGTCCTGCAAGTGCCGCGGGCAATACCGCGGCCGAGTGGACCTTGTTAAGAGTAGCCTTTGCCGGCAGCCACACTTCGGAGTAATCTGCCCAATCTGCGATTCCCTCAATCGGAGAATGCCAGAACCAGTCCTCACCCCCGCCCGGCGGCAGATACCGCAAGGCTAATAAGCCGCGTTTAACCGCCTCTTCGATCGTGTTGATCACTACCTGTCGGTTGACAAGCTTGGGCATGTCGGGATATCGCCCGAAAGCGCCGTACAAATCTCGAACCTTAATACTGGGATCGCTGGGCGGCCATTTACTGAATGGCTCACCGGGAAGAAGGGTCTCAGGATTAATTTTCTCCCGATAAATGCGAAGGCCCTTTTCCCGCGTCAGCGTTGGGAACAATGCTTCGTTCCCCATAGTAAACTTTTTCTGCTGGGCGTTTCCTGCATTATCCAAGTGAATCACAAGTTCGAATGCATTCTTCACCGCGGTGAGAGCGGCCTTTTGAGCGTCTTTCTCACGCCGAACGACGGTCTCCCTCTGTTCTGGTTCCAGATCTTTGTATGCCCCCGATTTCTTGATATCCCCCCACGCCATCCATGAAGCAATCGCCTGCTCGGCCTGGATCAATCCGGGTGCGCTGGGTATCACAACCAGCAACACATTTTGGTACTGCCTCTGATCAGTTGGTGAGGCATGAGTCCGGAGAAACTCCGACGCATTTGCGTTTGGCGCACTGCCAGGCGTCCCAGCACATTCCGCACCCAGGAGAACTAATCGGAACGTGCCTTCATCGCCGACCTTCTCCGGCGCCGCCGGCAATAGATGGAATAAAACGCCGTCTTCCGCGCATCCATCTCTCAGCGGCCGGCAGTCTTTGACAAGGTCATCAAATTTTGCACGGGCATTCTTAAGTGCACTTCGCTTATAGGTGTCGTGCATCTGGTTGAGGTTTGGCTTCGGTCCCAGGCGCCAGTAACGTGGGAGTCCGCTCGCAGGATCCGTGCTTTCACACTCGGAGAGATACCAGGACGTCTTGGACCATTCGAGCAAACCGGCATTGAGCATGGCCGGCATATCGCAGCCGGCGCCCAACAGCCAGCGGAGGTCGCTCAGTTCAGCCTGCTCACCCATGGGTTGAGAAAAAACAAACGCTGCCGCGCATGCCGCCTCAACCTCTCTTCCGACCAGCGTTGTAGTCTTCTGGGCCCCAACAGCTCGTGGCAATTCTGTCCGGAGATTGCCCGGCCAGTTGGGCTTGTTCACCTCATCCGCCGAGTTCATGGCGTCGTTGGCCAGCTTTTGCAGAGCCGGACTAAGCTCGTCACTGGCATCCGGACGGGATAGAAATACTTGCGCACTTATCAGTGGAGATTCGTCCCATTCCTCCGCCTCACGAAGCGCCATGGAAAACGTCTGCAGAATCCCACGTGTGCGCTGGAACTGCCGAAGCTCGGTCCATTTCCCGAAAAGCCGGTTGAGAAGGTCAGGATGAAACGGAAAGGCCTCCATTATTTCTTCCTTGCTATCAGGAACCTTCGCCCGCGCCGGCTCAACAGCTTGGAGTCGATGCCAGAAGGCCGTCACGTACTTGTCACACTCCGCCGTACCTTTCGGGAAAGACTCAAACATCCTCCGGCGTAACAGCTCCGCAAAATCCCCGCGATCAACGGGTGTTTGCACATCAGCCTGCCGATTGAGTCCACCATTGCAGCGTGCTAGGATCTCGGTCCCTACCTCGTCCCGTTTGGCAGGATCTGTGGCGAGGAGAGAAACGGCCATGCAGGACATCTTCGATCCTGCGGTTGCCTGGGATAAGGTCTGGAAAAAGTTCTTAAGTCGGTCATACCACACCGGTCCCTTGTCCTGGCGGGCGCTGTCAGGGTCAGGGGATGCCGCTCCGTGCGCCCACATCAAAAACTCATCCAGGAGGATCAAAGCTCCTGTGCCCTCTTTCTCTACCTCCTCCAGGAGCTCCATCCAGAGCGATTGGGCCGGCGGCTCATAGTAATCAGGTTCATCCTCGCTCCGCCGAAGGATGTCAATACCGCGCTGCCCCAATAATTGCCAAGCGATAAGGTTCCACGGCATGCGGAAATGTCTCGCCTCCCCCTCCGGCGATTTGACTAATCCGCCCGCTTTCCAGTCCACCTTATCGAAGGACACTGCCGCAATCCGGGCCGGTGGCGGATCGGGCATTTTTGCCGCAGCCAGGATTTCAGCCACGGCGGGATGTTGCTTCGGCAGCTTCGATCCGAGCGTAAAGAGGTAATACAATGCCCCAAGAGCGTGAGTCTTGCCGCCGCCAAATGTCTGGGCAATATTAACCAGGCTTACGCCTTCCTTACGGCCGGCGAGCCGCGCCAATATCCCGGAACAGAATTTGCGAAGGTTTTCCGTAGCATAGGTAATTGCAAAGAACTGGTCAGGATCGCAGTAGAATGGGCCACCGCTGTCCGGGCGATTGACGATTAGGAAGAGATCAACTGCAAAATCCTCCTGCTTTAACTCCCGCTCGCGTATTTCTCTCCGCAGGGTGCAGGCTTTCTTCCAGGGATATATTACAGACGTTTTCGATTTGCTCATGAATTTGCCTCACCTGTAGCGATGCCGTATTCGAAAAGGGGCGTTTCACGGACTTCATCATCTTTGACAACTACGATGCGGTTCATCTTGAGCTGGCTGGCAAGGGATTCTACCAGCCGCTGCTCCTCGGGCTGATGATCGTGGAGGGCGAGTTCCCGAACAGCCTGGAGAAGTCGCGGAAAGGCCGGATCTCCCTTCAGTCCCCAGCCATCATAAGCCGACTGCACATCGCTGCCACGATTTTGTCGCAACAAACTCATCAATCGGTGGAGCCTATCAATGAGCGGCGCGGGCTGATTTTGCCGGTCGTCACCCAGGTGTTCATCTTTGAGGCGTTCCTCCCAAGGCAAGAGGCGATACTTGTCAGCCTTCGCACTGGAGTTCAGGATATCGCCGGCCTCGTCATCATCCTCTTCTTCTCCGGATGTCCGGTTTTCTGCGCGTCGGCCTTTTTTGTTCTTGCCCCCCTGCTCGATGATGCGCCAGACCATCTGCAATTCACGGTCGGTTTTTCCACACGCGTTTGCGTAAAGGATGCATACTCCTGCAAGAACAGGATCGAATCTGAAAGCCGCCCGGTGGAGCAGGTAATATTGTGTCACCGGATCCAGAACAACAGTGACATTACCGGGCTGCTGTTGAAGATCGTCAAATCCCTTGAGTGCCCCCAGGGAGAAGTGAAGAACAAGCTTGCGAACTTCATCCAAGAAGCCTTTGACGTCTAAATAGCCTCCTCCTGTCCTCTTAACGTATGGATGAATGCTATAAGCCGCGAGGGCGGGCCCGAGGGCAGCCCAGAGAAAGTCCGCTCCGTGCACGTTCAGATCGAAGAAATAACGCAGGATATTCTTGCATCCGAGTTCATCGCGGGGATCGAAGAGAATCGATCGCATCTTTGCCAGAACCGGATCTTCCCATCCTGGCTGCGCCGAGGATTCACGCTTACGGCAAACGATCCACACGGAAGTGGAGAGGTTCGCGCGCTTCTGCGTAACCTTGTTGACCATTTCGGTCTGGATCGGCCAGCTCGCCGTCACCATCGCTCCGGACCGAATGAGCGCCGCTATGAGACTCTGCCATGCATCCACTTCCTTGTTGGCAAAGACCACGACCATGCGGCCATCATCTTTGAGAGCAGCAAGGCTTTGGGCAAACGCTTTGGTCATGCCTTCCTCATAGGCTCGCCTGGATTTCTCTGCATCGCCGCCATGGCGCGAGGCATCATCGATCAACTCACCATCCTCTCTATCTGTGTCCCATGTGGGAGAGGGCCGCTCGAATACTTCACGAAAGTGCGGATTGAAATCCGCGAGGATTCGCTTCTGCCAAATGCGGAAGAAATCCATCAAGTCCGCGTACGGTATGGCGGAATAGTAAGGGGGATCTGTAAAGCAAATGTCCTGCCCTGAGAGTTTCGTGTTCAGGCTACTAACACACTCGATTGCGGGTGCATCGGGTGCCTTTTCGCTCACGCGTGTGAACGCGCCAATTGCGTCGCTCACGGCTCGAATCCCGCCAGCATAATAGCGATCACGTTCCGATAGTGGGTTTGCCTCAGCAAAATCCCAAACCATGGGCAACTTGTAACCGCTTATTGTGCTCTTTACCTCGCCATCATTCGGCTCCCAGCGACACTGCTCACTGCAGTAATCGATGAATCGTCCAAAAATAACTGTCAGGTAAGCAGCTAACGCATCGACGTTTTCCGGATCGACTTGTTTGATCGCCGCAATCGCAGCGCGCGTCTGTTTTAGGAACACTCCTGCAGCGAGCAGTTGGCGCGGAGTAAACAATTGTCGCCAGTTTAGAAAGCCATAGAGCTGTACCCGAAATCCAAGAGATCCCTGCGGAGGAAGGGGATCATTGATTACTCCATATGGAGTTCCGTCGAAGATCTCTTCAATTTCTTCTTCCTGTACGTCGGCCACCATCAACTCTTCCTGAGATGGCACTCGATAGGTTTTTTCGGGTTTTTTCTTTCCAGGTTTCCTTGCCTCAACGCAGACCGCAGTCATCTGAATGCCCATCAATCCCCGCCGCCCCTGATCGCGGATCTCATCCATGGTCAGGGATAGGAGATCAGGCCGACCTTTTTCGAATGGGCTCCAGACTCCAGCATCACTTTTGGTCCCTTTTTTAAGAAATTCCTCCAACGTGTTTGCCGTTACGCCCCACGTAGTCAATTGAGGATGGTCCTCGATCACGTCAGCACGCCGCTCCGGAGTCGATAGATTCTCTTCTGTCAAGAGCTTGAAAGTGACAATCTTTTTCCCCATATCAGGGATGGGCAAGAGCGCGCTCCGCTTGCCCTTTTTGCGACAGAGCATGAATGTTTTGAGGATGGGGATGCGGCCTTCGGTCTGAATATCCCGGACGGTCCGTGCCCAAAGATAAGCGACAGTTGGCTCACCGTTAACAACCGGATAGTACTTGGCCAAATCGGCCCGGGCTCTTCCCAGGACCCATTGCCCCCATGCCCGCACATGCCAGCTCAGATCGCCCTCGAGAATTTCCTTGAAGGTCTTTTGGAGAGGATCGGTGAAATGCGCCTTTGGCGCGCGCCGCCGCCTTCCACCGGTGTGGAAGTCCTTCAGGAAATCCGCCCACTCCCTCACGAATGTAGGGAGCGGCCATTTTGTGCCGGCATATCTCTGAGGATACTCAAGAGTTCCCCTTAGGAGCAGCCATGCCACTGGATTGAGATCCGAAGCAGACGCATGGCATCCCAACCACATGGCTTCGAGAGGAATGGAACCACCCCCGGCAAAAGGATCAAATACCTGGGGCGCCCTGCCCCCATGAGCCTCGCGAATTGCCGACCGGAGTTTGTCCATCAGCTCGCTATTTTCGGTGTTCCATGCCAGCACACCACCGTGGATAACGGATTTCTCTTCCAGAATAAGATTCCCGTTATCATCTTTCGATTCCTGCTGCTCGACCTTTACTTCACCGCCAATTGCTTTAAGAAGTTCGGCCCGTTTTGCGGGATCACCAGGATCGGGAAGCAGCGTAGCCAACAAGGCAGCGCGACAGGCCGCGAGCGGCCTGCGCGCAGGCCAGACATGGAAGGTTGAGATGTACCCGCCCGACCGCACGTTTTTCTCCCGCGGCGACAGAATCGACGCCTGCTCCATTGGCATCAGCACTTCGATAAGACGTGGTGATCCTGAACGGCGGGACGATGCAGGCGCACTATTTTCGATGCTCACGGTTCTTACCTTCCTCTCACCTCAGCCACAGCAGTGATGAGAGTGAGATAGGCACGATTCTTGGGTCGGGAACCGTCACGCCGTCGTCAAGCGTAACGAGAAGTCCAAATGGAGCGTTGTAGACGGTCTTCTCAAGGAAGCCCCGCAAGCCCCGCGTGTCTTCAAACGGATCGATTCGCTTTCGATATTTGACTTCGACAGGGATGCGGCGAGTGCCGATCGTCAGGACGAAATCCACTTCTTCCTCGGTAACTCTTGCGGGTTGGTACGCTACATCCAGATTGGGGATGGACATCAGAAAGTATCCCAGAACGCTTTCGGCAATTCGGCCGGCCAGGTCCGAGAGGTGAGGGTTTTGGCTCAAACCCTCGATATCGATGGGTACTTGCTCCTGCAGCCAGGCTGCGCGCAGGGCGTGATCGCAAAGGCATATTTTTGCAGGCGCGGTTTGCCTTTTCAGCCGCAGCTCCAGTGGGGGGATCAGACGCAGAAGCAGCGTGGCATCGAGCGCTCCCAGGATGTGGCGGATTCGGCGCCAGGTATAGTCCCGGCTCAGAATCGTGCGCAGATCAGGAACGAAAACGGACGGGCCCGGTGTCTGTCCCGCATAGCGGCAGGATAGGCGAAACACTTCCTCGAGCAACGCCTTTTCCGGGCGCAATCCTTTCCACTCCGAGGGCAAATCATGATCGAGAACGCGCCGAATGACGGTTTCGACCAGATAGTCCGCCAGTTCATGCCACTTGGGTTCAGGAGTCTGATGTGCGATTGGATAACCGCCCAGAATGGAAAACGCTCCAAAAGCCCTGCGCCGAATTTCTTGCGAACCCCGGCTTTCGCTCAGACACTGGCGCCAATAATCCGGGGAGGCGAGGTCTCCGGTCCCATTCTCCGGCCAGCGGGACGCTTCGGAGTGTCCCCAGCGAAGCCCGGCGATTTCACGCAAGAGCAGGGGGCCCAGGTCGACGCTGGTCACCCTTCCCGCCAGACTGTCGCGTCCTGCTGCGATTTGGAGCGAAGAACTTCCCGTCACGAGGACGCGCACGCCATGATTGTCCACCAGGTTCTTCAGCTGGGGCGCCCAGGCCTTCAAGTTCTGCGCTTCGTCGAAAAACAGGAAGGCCGGTTCCTTGCGCTGAGCCGCTTGATTAAACGACATCCCGAGAATTTCACGCTCAAACCACCGCGCAATCCGCAGCAAGGATTCTTGCATCGCGACCATTGTTCCCAACTCATCGAAGGGCACATACAGGATGCGCAAAGCTGAAATGCCGTTCTGGAGCAAGCTCTCGACAATTTGCCGGAGCAGGATCGTCTTGCCGACGCGGCGCGGCCCGCGAAGCACCGTGGCCGGAGTCATTCCTTCATTGATCAGATGTATCAAGCGGGGGAAAAGCCATCGGCGGAAAGAGGGGACTGGCGGTCCCGGCTCGTTTTTCCACCAGGGATTGATGGATCGAATATTCTCGGATAATTCGATCGGCAATTGATCAAAAATCGGGTTTTTTTCCAGTGGACTTTTATGGGTCTTCATTGACACCCCCTAAAAAAACAAGAGCCGTTCCTTTCGAAACGGCCTCGCGCCCCTTCGCCAAAGCTATCGGGGGTGGTAGAAAATCCATTATTAGCCCTGCCAAACTCTATCGTCAAGTATTCTATCGGTCTCTTCTTTTCAGCGAGATTTGAAATTAGCGGCGCTTGGGTATCAGTCATGCTCTGCCTCCCGGAGGATGTCCCCGAAATTGACCGTGAAGCCCTGCCTCGATTTCACGGCCAGTTTGAAGGCTGGATCCTGCACTCGATAGAGCACCGGATTCTTGGCGCAATCCGAGACGACGTAAAGCCAGTATCGATCGCGGACGTTGACGGCAGTAGGCCATTCATTTTCCGTCAGGTGGATCAGCCCCCGGCCAGCTCTGCCTTTGACCTCGATTGCAACGACTTCACCATTTGCACGATGGCTTTCCAAATCGTAGCCTTTGGCAAGGTGAGGCGCGGAAACATCGATAACCCGGGCATTGTATCTGTCGACTTCAAAATTCCGCGCAATGCGTACCGCGATGGCTTCAATATTCCGGTCATAGGCTTCCAGAGTCTCCCGGCTGTCATCCGGAATCACCAGTCCGACCGCTACGCGATCGAAGGAAACGATGTCAAGCAGGTCGGCGCGTCGTTGCTCACGGAGAAGTAATGCAGCCCTCTCCTCCTGCAATCGCGCCTGGTCATCCTTCACCTCAGCCAGTCGAGCCGCCGCAATTGTGTCACCCTCACGTACCTTTCGTGAAATTTCCGACCGCTGCTCCGCCAATTGCGCTGCTCTAAGATCGAAACCCCTTGAAAGGTCTTCCATGCGTGCTTCAGATTCAGCCCGCATGGTAGTTATTACCTGCTGCAGAAACTGCGATTCGGCCACGGCACGAGCATGACGATCACACCGCTGGACCTGTTCCTCCGGGCCGCGAAGCAAGCGGTTTGCCTTCCAGAGGCTGGATTTTGGGGCGGCCTGGAGCGCAAGCAAATGGTTGGGGGCACAAACTGCGAATTGACCTTCCTCATCCCACCGCACAGCAAGGAGACGCCGGTCAAGCAGGTTGCGGGTTAGGGCGCGCTCATCGACATCTTTCAGGTCGGCCAGCTCACCGATCTGGCAGGCATAAAACGCCACGCCATAAGGCTTGTCCGTCGTGGGGTCGAGATATATGCCACCACGCCGCGTGTCCAGCCGGAAGCGCCGGATTACTTCCTCACATAATCCTTCGAAAAAAGGGTCGCCGGGGCGGAGGAAATGAACGCGGGCTCCAGCTCCTTCACCAGAGGGAGCATCGCGACGCACGGACCAATGATCCGGCAATCCATCAAGCAGACGGGAAGAAATGCGTTGGATCCAGGGGTTACCCTGCGCAAAAGATACGGAGGCTGATTGGCTCAGGTCGCCTCGAAGCGCAAACCCCATGGGTTCCGCACACTTCTCAATGAAGTTCTGAACATAGGCAGGTAGAAGGTGCGAGAAATTCTCCACATCCAGCTCGGATCGCAGTTGCCCGATTCGTCGCCCGACCTCTCCAAATCGTGATGCCTGGCGCCGCATTTTTTCCACTGCTTCGCGAAGCTTCTGGGTGGCAAGCCAGGCATCGAGCTGTCTTTTCCATTGCTCAGATTCAGGATTAATTAATTTGTCCAGCAACAGATCCCGTATTGAAGTTTCCGGAAGCTGCTGCCCGATCACGTCGAAAACCTTGTCTGTGCTCAGGGCCCGGCGGGCCTCCTCAAGTTTTTCGAGAAGCACGGAGAGCACATCGCCCTCACGGGTATTCTGGGCTACGAGATTGAAGATTCGGACCTCCGAGTGCTGCTGGCCGAAGCGGTGGAGTCGGCCCATGCGCTGCTCGAGCCTTGCTGGATTCCATGGGATGTCATAATTCACCATTATCCAGGCGAACTGGAGGTTAATCCCTTCACCTGCCGCATCAGTCGCCAGCATCAGGTTTGCGCTATTAGATGGCGGATTGAGGCGAGCCAGATCTTCTGGCCGCATTAGATGTGATCGGAGTTCGATGGGCATGAAAAATGCTCGTTGACGCTCACGCTCGATAGCGTCCATGCCACCATGGATGATGGCCACGCGATCGGTATACCCCATCCCGGCAAATTGAGATTGGAGATAGCAGAGCGTGTCACGGTGCTCGGTGAAAACCAGGATCTTCTCCCGGTGATATTCTGGAGAGTCAAGCAACTCGCGAAGCTTGGCAAACTTCGCATCCCCCTTCACCTGCCTTCCAAGACTCAGGACCCCATCAATCAGCAGTAACTCCTGCTCGATCTGCATAGCGGTTCTTGGTCGCATCGCCGCCAGGACTTGCTCCTCCAGTTTCTCTCCGCTTTCCGTACCCTCATCCGTCGGCTCGCTATCGTCTGCCGTCGCGGCATCGATCTGTGCAATGAATCGATCGAGGTCAATTTGTGGTATTGACAGGCCGGCATCCTGTTGGGCCTGACGCTTCTCCTTTATCCGGCGCAGGGACTCCATGAGTGCGAAAGTCGAACTTGCCAGGCGACGCTGCAAAACTGCCACGACCATTGCAGCCGCATTCCGGTTTAGCGCCCGATTGTTTTCATAGCTCCACCTAAGATAATCGGTGGCAGCATCATAAAAGGACCGTTCTTCTGTCGTCAGGTCAACGGGAATCGTCTGCGTAAGGCGTGGTTTGTAGATAGGCTGTCCGTCGTAGGTTACCATCTCCTCCTTTAGACGGCGTTGGAAGTACCGATCCCGCTTTTCATCCGGCAGTGAACGGATAGCCTCGGGAGTTGAGAATATTGCCTGATCCAGGAGGCGCCACAGAGCGAAGTACGGAAATCCCTTTCCCATGTGAGGCGTAGCCGTCAAGAGCATGAGATTTGGGATTCGCCGGGAAAGGGCTTCAGCCAATTGATAACGCAGGGTCTTGCTATCTCGACGCTTAGGATCAGACCAGGATAGTTTATGTGCCTCATCGAAAACCACCAGGTCGAAGGCTTGGCTGCCGCCGGCAGCAAGGCGCTCGCAGATAGCAGGTGTGGCTGCCGTATCGACACTCATAATCACAAAAGCCGTGTCAGGATCGCTGAGCGGATCGCGGTCGCGATAATCGATTCCCGTAAGAATGGTAAAGTTGAGTTCAAAGAAGAATCTGAGTTCGCGTTGCCAGTTGTAAACTAAGCCGGCCGGACAGCAGATCAAAACACGCTTGATACGGCCACGATTAAGCATTTCCAGGATATAAAGGCCGGCCATGATTGTCTTTCCAGCACCAGCGTCATCGGCAAGGAGAAATCGCAGCGGCGATTGGGGAATCAGGTTTTCATATACAGCTATTCTTTGGTGCGGCAGAGGTACGACCCGCGACAGCTCCAGCCCATAGGCCTTGTTAAACAGGTGCCCATTCCGAAGTCGAAACGAGTCCACCACAAGCTTGATCGCTTCGGGATCACCTTCGAAATCCAGTTGTGGGAGACTCTCCCGGATGATAATTTGCTCCATCGAAGAAAGTTCGCTTTGGTGATATTCGGATTGTAGTTCACGAATGCGAGAAAGACGGTCCGGCTGTGGAGCATTCCTGCCCTTCTCCCATCGATTCACTGCCGCGAAAGAAACGCCAAGTTTCGCAGCGAACTCCTGCTGTGTCAGCCCCATCGCCCTTCGCAATTTCAATATTTCCTTGGCATCCATGACTTGAATTAAAGCACATCATAACAGATGATGCAAGAAAGATATAACATATGTTATATAACAAATATTTAAGTTAACAAAAACCGCATTCCCCAAAAGAAATTCTTTATATTGCGAACTGATTTCAGGACATACGCCTTTTTCAAACTCAATTAAATGTATCGTCCAAGCGGTAACAATTTTAATTACAATGGTTAGCAGGCTTGCGTAGGGGGCGCGCTTATCAGAGCCACAACCGGGGCGTTGGTCTCAGTGCTTCTCCCTCGACAACGGGCCTTGATCGTCATAAGGAGCTTACATGCTGCCTGCGAATTTCAGATTGGAGTGCGGTGGCTTTGATTGTAGAATGACCCGGTTTTCATCATGTCCGAATTCTGCGAGCCAAGATTCATAATCGAGGGGTGGCGAGTGAAGAATTGGAGAATGGTTTTCATTGCGGTTTTTATGGCGAGTCCCCTCTGGGCTCAGGATGGGGCGCGAGCAATCAAGACCGAGAGCGCTGATCTGGTTGCCGTCGGACGGATCCAGGCGGACTTTGGTCTCGAGTTCCTGCATCGGGCGCGCTATTCGCTGTCCGGATTAGAAGGAGACCTCGTGCGTCTGGGGATCATGAACTTTCGCATCGGCGTGGGAGATTATGCCGAATTCCTGCTCTCCGGCGTCGGCAGGGATTACCTCACGATCAACAAACGTTATCCCGCCTTCCTTCAACCTACAATCTCCGGTGACACAACCAGCGATTTCGGCGACCTGATCATCGGTGCCAAGATGAAGATGGCGCCCGAGCAGAGTGCCTGCCCGGCAATCACTTTCAAGTTTGCGGTGCAACTCCCGAATGCATCCAACGAGAGTGGTCTGGGAAACGACGAAACGGAATTCTTTTCCAGCCTGCTGCTCTCCAAACATCTAGGCCGGGCGCAGATCTCGGGGAACCTTGGACTGGCGATCCTCGGATCCCCCGTGCAGACAAATTCACAAGCCGATTTGCTGACCTATGGATTCAGCTTCGTCCTCCCCGTGCATCAAAGGCTGGAACTGGTTGGAGAAGTGTCTGGGCGGCAGGGGCCGGCCCGCCTGGGCAACGAAAACCTGTCGCAAGCGCAAATGGGAGCCCGCATCCGGGCCGGAGGTTTGCGTTGGGATATCGCCGGTATCGTGGGATTCAAGGAATTTAACCCGCGCTCCGGCCTGGCCGTAGGTGTAACATTTGATATTCAAGCCTTTCACAAAAAGCGAAGTCCGGTGACGATCCCGTCGGAGAAGCCACCGGTGAAAAAGTGAGTCATGACCGCCGCCAATGCCTTTTTCTGCTTCCGGTGCAAAACCCCGAACGAGTTCCAGGAGCGCGTCGGCCGCAGAGACACCTGCGCCAAGTGCGATGCTGACCTCCATTGCTGCCGCAACTGCAGGCATTACAGCCCCAACGCCCATAACCAGTGCAACGAACCCCAGGCTGAATGGGTCAGAGAAAAAGACCGCGCCAACTACTGCGACTACTTTGAGCCGCGCCGCGGCGCCGGGGGAGGAGAGGTTTCGAGCCGGGCTCAAGATGCCAGGGCCCGATTCAAAGACTTGTTCAAAAAGTAGGGTCCAAGATCGCCGGCGCGCGTGGTCTCTGCGACCCGTCACGAATTCAGTGAGTGGCCTCCCATTCCTTTTTCAGACCTCTACCATAACCAATTTTTCCACAGCTATGTGAAACCCTAAACTTCTATATAAGCCATGTTATTGCTTTTGTTTATATCAATTCGTGAAACCAATTTCCACAAGTTATCCACAGTCACTCCACGCCAGATTCACCATAGTTTCACCGTGGGCATATGCGCAACCAAAAGCCTCAACGCAAAGGGCGCAGAGACCGCGGAGAAAGCGTGCAGAAAGACAGGGGACACAGTCAAACTCGTACAAGAGCGAAATGAAGAGACGACCTCATGCGGGCCCGAAGGGTCCAGCAAACCTGCCGCAGGAGGCCGTCTCTTCCTCTCGCTATTGCCACCGACCCGAATGATTTCTCTGCGCTCTCCGCGACCTTTGCGTTGAGCTTTTGCTTTTCTTGCCTAGATGACAAGGACTTGTACGTAAGTAGTACGAATGGTTCGTGTCATTCGTAGCTGCCTTAAGAAGGACACTAATCTCACCCGCAAGGGTACGCCCCCGGTGTATGGGAGACTGTGTTGGATCGTTGGGGATCCTGCTGACCTTGGTTTTCTCAGGTGCGTTCTCCAAAAATGGCGGTGCCGATGCGCACGATCGTAGCACCTTCCTGTATGGCGACGCCGAAGTCGTGACTCATTCCCATGGAAAGCTCGCTGCGGCCGAGGCAGCCCGGTTGCTCCTGCTCAAGCGCATTGCGCAGTTCGCGCAGCGCTCTGAAATAAGGACGGGTGAGTTCAGGATCCTCAAAGAAGGGAGGAATGGTCATGAGGCCGGCCAACGACAGACCACCAAAGGCAGAGATCGCGGCGACCATGTCGGCCACCTGGCTCTGTTCGGTGCCGAACTTGGTTTCCTCATGCCCCAAATCCACCTGGATATGGACCGAAAGCGTCTTACCGATAGCCAGGGCAGCCTGACTGAGTTTTCCGGCCAGCTTGACGCTGTCGACGGAATGGATTACATCGAAGAGTTCAGCGGCGCGCTGGGCCTTGTTCGATTGCAGGTGGCCAATCATGTGCCAGGTGAGGTTTGGCACAGGATGCAGGAGAGGTATTTTAGATTCTGCCTCCTGCACCCGGTTTTCAGCAAAATGATTCTGTCCTGCGGATACGGCAGCGAGAATACTTTCCTTTGGAACGGTCTTACTCACAGCCACGAGCGTGATTTCTTCGGGCTTTCGCCCGCATGCCGCAGCGGCTGCCGCGATGTCCCGCCGAACTCCAGCGATGTTCTCGGCGATCCCGTTCATTGGAAGGCCCTGTAAGCCGGGGTGATCATGGATCGTGGGGTGGCAGGCTGCCACTCCACACTTACGACTGATCCCTTGTTTGGTGCGCTGCTGTTTGCTACTCTGCCTGCGGCGCCGCAATACCGAGGGAATTCTAGATGCAAATCCTGTCTCAAGCAAGAACCGGCAATGTTTATCACATTTGAAGGAATCGAAGGGTCCGGCAAGAGCGTGCAAATCGCCCGGGCCGAGGAATATCTCGTCCGCGCCGGCGTACCCTGCCTGCGGTCGCGCGAACCGGGTGGGACCGCGTTTGGCGTGGCTGTGCGCCAGGTGCTGCTGCATGCGGGTGGCCCGCAGCGCGAACCGGCAGCCGAATTGCTGCTGTATCTGGCCGACCGCTATCAGCATCTGCACGAGCTGATCGAGCCGGCTCTGCGGCGTGGCGTCACGGTGCTATCGGACCGCTACCATGACGCAACGCGGGCGTATCAGGGCGCGGCCCGGCGCATCCCCGCCGCATTGATCGAGGATCTGAGGCAACGGTTGGCGATCCGCGAGCCGGACCACACGATCCTTCTCGATCTGGCGCCGGAGATAGGGCTCGATCGCGCCCGTGCCCGCAATCAGGCTCGCAGTTCTGCCGGGGACGAAGGGAGGTTTGAGGCTGAGGATCTGTCTTTTCACAGAGATGTGCGCGCAGCCTATCTTTCATTGGCTGCCTCGGCGCCCGGTCGCATCAGCATCGTCGACGCATCGGGAACGCCCGACCAGGTGTTCCGGCGCGTCGAACCACTGCTTGCGGCATGGTTCGGCCTGGCTTAGCCGGAGGATCCGATGAACAGCCCTTTGACGTTCCATTCATTCATCGGCAATAAGCGCGTGGTTGAAATCCTGCGCCGCGCTGTCGATCAAGGCCGGCTGCCGCATGCGCTGATCTTCGCCGGCCCATCGGGGATCGGCAAGCGCACGCTGGCGCTGCTCCTGGCACAACATCTGAATTGTCTACAGCCAATAAATTCTGAGGCCTGCAACACCTGCACCAGCTGCCGCAAAATCATCGGCGCGATGCATCCGGACGTCCGGGTGATCGAACGGGATGGGGCGTACATCAAGATCGACCAGGTGCGGGACTTGATCAATGAGATCGCATATCAACCCTTCGAGGGGCGCTATCGGGTGGCCATTCTCGATGGCGCCGAGCAAATGCGCGGGGAAGCGGCCAACTGCCTTTTGAAGACGCTCGAAGAACCCGCCAGCCGCTCCATTCTCATTCTGGTTACTCCGAAGCCTTACCTGCTTCTGAGGACCATCCGCTCGCGCGCCCGAATGTTGCAGTTCGGCTTGATTGAGGAGGCGGATATCGAGGCATTTTTGGCTGGCCGCGAGGGTCGAAGCCCCGAAGATGCGCGCCTGGCTGCGGTTTTAAGCAATGGCAGCCTCGGCGCTGCACTGGCCTTCGACGCCGAGCGCAATCGCGATATGCGTCAGCAAGCGCTCCGCTTCGTCACTCTGCTGCTCGGCAACGGGCGCTTCACCCAGGCAAGCGCGTTGGCGGCGAGCGTCGCCAAAGAAAAGGAGTTGTTTCAGCCTTGGGTCGAAATCACGGCCATGCTGTTGCAGGACATCTACTACTCCCAGGTGGCACCCGCAAGGATGAGCCAGCTCGACATTGCCGGGGAATTGACCAGTCTGGCGCAATCGGCGTCGCATGCCGCCGTGGTTTCAGCCCTCGAGGCAGTCAAGAATCTCAAGGCTGCGTTGCAGCAAAACGTCAATCGCCAGCTCGCACTGGAGACGCTTTTCCTGACCGAAAGCGCCGCGGTACGGAGGTCGTGAGTTTGAGTGAGAGTTCGTTATCCTCCTCACTCAGGACTCATCACTTGCCCTTCTCGAGGCGGGCAGCGCGCGATTTGAAATCCGAAGCCTTGGATGAATCGGGGTATTTGGTGAGAAAGTCATTGTAGACCGCTACGGCTTTAGCTTTATCTCCTTTCTTCTCGTAGGCGCGGCCCAGGGCATCATAGGCAGCTACCAGGCTTGGCTGATATTCAATCGCATCCTGAAAGCGTGGAATGGCGGCGTCGTAATTGCCCTTCTTGAAGTAAAAGTTTCCGATCTTGAGATTCTGCCCCGCAAGAAGAGGATTGTATTCCTTCTTGATTACAGCTTCTGCCTCGGTCTTCCCTTCCGCAACGCCGGTGTCGCGGATAAGGCCGGGTGGCTTTTTGGGGGGCGCTTGTTGGATGAATCCTGCGCCCGCGAGTGCGGGCAGGACCAGTAGCAGGCAGGCCAGCAATCTCTCAGCGCGCAGCATGAATCACCTCCGAATCCCAGACGGCTTCGATGGACCCTAAGTTTCGGGATATCAAAGCATCACAAAATTTAGCGAATTACTTTTCTCTTGTCAAAAATCCGTCCGTACGATACTATTTTTTTAAATTCGGCATTTCAATAAAGCCCAATCGCCATCGAATCCAAAAGGTGAAGCAGCGCTTAGATCTGAAAGATTCGCAAGACTGAGCCGGGTTTTATTATAGTCTCCATGGGAGAGAGCATTCATGGTAAATCGTAAGCTGATCCGCCCGAGTCTGTCTGAGATCAAGGATCAGATGCCCCGATATAGTGCCGCACCTCGCAAGCGAGTGCCCCCCGAAGTGACAAACGCGGAGAATTACTACTATATCAAGCAAATGGCGGCCAAGACCCTGATGGTCGTCAAGCTCGTGGATGGGGAAGAGATCCGCGGGGTGATCGAATGGTATGATCGAAGCTGCATCAAGGTTCACCGGCAAGACGGGCCCAATCTTCTGATTCTCAAGCATGTGATCAAGTACATGTACAAGCAGAATGAAGATCATGAGCCCGATCATGAGCCTGATGAGATAGATTTGGAGCAGGATGTCTGAACGCAGAAAAGGGAACACTCCGATTCTCCAGTCCACGACCGGCGCACTGCATGGGCGGGATGGAAAAACGGAATGTCCCCCTTTGGCGTTTTCTCACTGACCTTGTATCTGCCCGTGACTGACGCGCCGGAATACACACCGCCACAACTTGGCATCACCACCGGAGATCCTGCCGGCATAGGTCCCGAAGTATCGCTGCGCGCCGCTTTTGATCCTGGGTTGCCCGGCTTCTGTCGCTTGATTCTCTTTGGTGATGTCGAAATTCTGCGCAGCCATGCCTCGAGCCTGGGTTTCTCCTGGGATTTTGAATTGGTCACCCAGGAAGCTTTGGAAGGGACGGAGCCGCTGCCGGAGCGCGGCATCGTGCACGTTCCCGCACGGCGTGAACAAATCACCCTTGGTTCGGGCTCCCGCGCCAGCGGGGAAGCGGCCGCGCAAAACATTGTGGCCTGCGCCCGCGCCTGCTGCAGTGGCCGCCTGCATGCCATGGTTACGGCACCCTTGAACAAGAGATTCTTCAACGAAGCAGGATATCCTTATCCGGGACACACGGAATTTCTGGCCCACTTGTCTGGAGCGCCGCGATTTGCGATGGCATTCCTGACCGATCGCCTCAAAGTCGTGCTCGTGACGATTCATCTTCCTATGCGCGCAGCCATCGAGGCTATAACCACAGCAGCCGTTCTCGAAAAGCTGGAGATTCTGCTTGAAGAGTTCCCCCGCCTGGGGCTTCCATGCCGGAAGATTGCGGTGGCGGGATTGAACCCGCACGCCGGAGAGGCGGGCCTGCTGGGAAGGGAAGAAATCGAGCAGATTGCTCCTGCCCTCGTACAGGCACGCACGCGCTACCCGGATGTCGGCATCGAGGGCCCCATACCGGCGGACACGCTCTTCTATCGTGCAGCGCAAGGGGAATTCGATGCGGTCGTGGCCCTCTACCACGATCAAGGGCTGGCGCCGATCAAACTTATCGGCTTCGGGGAAGCCGTGAACGTGACATTAGGCCTGCCCTTCATCCGCACCTCGGTAGATCACGGAACCGCATACGAAATTGCAGGGAAAGGGTGCGCGCGCCCGGAAAGCATGCTCTCCGCCATACGCTGGGCCCTCCGGCTATCCATGTAGGGAGTACTGAGTAGCACTCCTCCCCAACTACGAAGGCTGGTAGTAGTTCCCGCTTCCTGCCAATATTCAATCCTCGGGCAAAGAAACATTCAACCAGATTGTTTTATTTCAGAAGGGAACCGGCCATGTGCCACAACGCACGAAGATTCTTGTGTTTGCTTGTCTTGCTTTGCACCCTTGCTCCCATGGTTCCGGCGCAATCTGCGCCGCCTGCACAAGCGCAAAATCCGCCGCTGAAGCGCCAGGATACGATCGAAGTCGTGGCGACGAGAATTCCGGAATCACCGAACCTGGTGCCGGCAGCGGTTGAAGTGATCACCGGGGATGAACTGCGAGATCGCGGTGTGGTAGATCTGAAAAGCGCGCTGGCATTGGCCGCCGGCGTCGAGATCGCGCCGGGGGGTGATGGCGGTCCGGCCAGTGCGGTGCCGGCCTTCTGGGGGCTGAAGGAGTTTGATGCCTTCTTGTTGGTGGTCGACGGCGTACCCTTGGGCGGGGCGCTCAATCCGGCGATCGCAGCTTTGAGCCTGACCGATGTTGAACGCATCGAGGTTCTCCGCGGGCCAGCGCCGGTCATGTACGGCGCGACATCATTCGTCGGCGTCATTCACGTCGTACACAAGAATGCCTCAGATGCCGATCGGACATTCCTGGTACGGGGGGGCAATTTCGAGAGCGGCGGCCTCCTGTTCTCCACGAAGCTGCCTTTTTCGCCCCGCTGGGACTCGAGAGTCACCTTGGACGCCGACCGGCAGGGTTTCAGCGACGAGCGCACCGCCTATCGCCGCGGGCACGCATCGTGGCGCAACAGCGTGCAGTGGGGAAGCGGCAAATTCTGGTTCTCTTTGGACGGCCTTTGGCTCGATCAGAACCCCGCGAGCCCATCGCCGCGCGCGGGCACGACGCTCTCGCCCCTGGTTCCGATCGATGCCAATCACAATCCCGACGGCGCATTTCTCAACGACCACCGTGTCAGCGGCATGATCGGCTTTGATCGCAAAGTAGGGAACGCTAACTGGACGACGACCGGGTCACTCTCGCTTGCGCGCCAGGACATTCTGCGCGGCTACCTGCAGGATATAAGCGAGGCGCCGCAGAATGCACACGGTCTGCGCGAAAAGATCGACCTCACGGACATCTATGTCGACAGCCACCTTGCTTGGCAATCCGCTCGAGGCATCAAGCTCGTGGCCGGCGCGGACTATCTGCACAGCGGCGGCTCTGCCCAGGGCGCGGACTTTGATTACCATGCACCGCTCGCGGGCGGCTGGTTTGCGCCGACAGCGGATGTGCCGACGATTCTGGACATCCGGATCACGGATCGCCGCGACTTTGCCGGCGCCTATATTTCAAGTGAATGGCAACCGGCACCGCGTTTGCGCCTGGATGCGGGGCTGCGGCTCAACCTGACTCGTGAAGAACGAGGGAGTGGGGACGAGGCTGACAGTGCAGGAGCGGGAGAACCGACCCAGAGCAACACACGATTGGGTGGAAGCGTCGGTGCGATCGTAACCGCATGGGAGAGCGGCCTCGATCACATCCGCTTTTTTGCCAACTATCGTAACACCTTCAAGCCTGCCGCCTTCGATTTTGGCCTCGGAGATGCCGATGCCGGAGGTCTGTTAAAGCCGGAAACGGCTCAAAGTTATGAGGGAGGCGTGAAGGCGAGCGCTTTCCGGGGTCGACTGACGACGGAAGTGACCTCCTTCCTGATGAACTTCAACAATATGGTGATTGCGCGCACCATCAATGGCTTGCCTTCACTGATGAACGCCGGCAAGGAGCGCTTCCAGGGATTCGAGACTGCGGTAGCAGGATTTTTGACCCCTCACATCACCGCGCGGGCAACCTATAGTTTCCACGACGCCAAGTTCCGCGACTTCATCTATGAGTTTGATCCCGGTGTGCCGACGCAGCTTGCCGGCAAACGGCTCGAGATGTCGGCTCGGCATCTGGCTTCGTTCGGCGTTGTTTACTCGGCAGAGCGCGGCCCCATCCTGGGCGTGGATCTCAATTATGTGGGCAGCAGTTTCCTCAACAAGAGAAACACCTCACTTGCGGACGGGTATGTGACCGTCGGCGCCAGCGTCGGTTATCGAATCGGAAAATATGAACTGCGGCTGAACGGCCGCAATCTGACCGACAACCGGTCGCCGGTGGCTGAGAGCGAGCTGGGCGATGCGCAGTATTATCGTCTCACGGCGCGGCGTTTCGACCTGACGCTCGCCTATCGATTCTGAGGCAAGAGTCCAGATGAGGCAGCCACGAATGACACGAAAAAGTGAGAATTGAGTGTCATTCGTGGCTGCCTTAGTTTTTTGGAGGCAGGGTGTTCTGGAAGCAGGCGTCATGTGAGCAAGTGGATTAAGGTGCGAACGCCGAAACCGGTTGCTCCCTTGGCTGCGAAGGGCTGGCCGTCGTGGTCGAGATCCACACCCGCAATATCAAGGTGCACCCAGGGAGTGTCCTCGACGAACTCCTGCAGAAACTTGGCGGCGGTAATGGCGCCGCCATAGCGATTGCCGACGTTTTTCATGTCGGCAATCTGGCTGCGAATGACCTTCCGGTAGTCATCGTCAATGGGAAGTTGCCAAAAGCGCTCGCCGGTGAATCTGGCGTCACATTTGAGGCGTTCGATAATCTCCTGATCGGTTCCCATCATCCCTGCATTGACGTGACCGAGAGCGATCGCGATGGCTGCCGTCAGTGTGGCGATGTCAATCAGACGCGTGGCTCCGAGCGTGCGGGCATAAGCAAGTGCGTCAGCCAGTATCAGCCGGCCTTCCGCATCGGTGTTGATGATCTCGATCGTCTTCCCGAGGTAAGATTTCACAATGTCCCCCGGCTTGGTGGCCTTGCCGCTCGGCAGATTTTCCACCGCCGGTATGAGACCCATGATCGCATGCCGGGATCCAAGTTCCGCCAGCGCGGCCATCGCCGCGAGCACGGCTGCGCCCCCGGCCATGTCGGCCTTCATGTCCTCCATCCTGTCCGAGGGCTTGAGTGAAATCCCCCCGCTGTCGAAGGTGACGCCCTTGCCGACCAGGCCGAAAAATGGAGCGCCCTTCTTGATCTTCTGCCCCGGTAAGCGCAGGACGATCAGCTTGGGAGGCTGCTCGCTGCCTCGGCTGACCGCGAGCAGTGCATTCATCCCCAGTCGCTCCAGTTCATCTCGTTCCATGATCTGGACCTCGAGCCCCACTCTCGCTGCCACCGCCAGCGCCTGCTCCGCGAATCGGCTTGGAGTAAGAACATTGGCCGGTTCATTCCCCAACGTGCGCGCGAGATTGACGGCATCGCCGACGATCATGCCGCGCCGGATGCCCTCCTCCGCCTCGTGCCGTCGGATCTTGCCCTCGATGAGGAGCACGAGTTCTTCCACCTCTCTCGTCTCCACATCGCGGGTCTTATAGATCTCGGATTCATAGTTGCCGTATAATGCTCCTTCCGCTGCCGTCCGCGCGGATTCCGCCGCCGGAAAGCCGCCGCACATGAGCAGGGCGATGCTCTTGCAGCGCGCCTGGCGCGAGCACCTGAGGGCCGTGCCGGCCACTTCTCTGAGACGTGCCAGGTTGAACTCCGCTTCCTTGCCGGCGCCTACCAGGAGCAGGCGCTGCGCCTTCAACCGAGCGGGGCGATGAATGAGGCAGGTGCGATGCAGTTCGGGCTTGAACTCGCCGGTCGAGAGCAGGGAGGTGACCAGGCCTCGCGTTAATTTATCCAGCGCTTTGATATGGGGGGTGCCCGCCTGATTTTCAAAAACGGGAAAGGCGAGCAGGTCGCAGCCAACATCAGCATAACTTCGGGTCTGGAGCTGGATTTGCATTAATGTCTCCGGTTTCTGTCAATCGTGGGCATTGGCCTGCTCATCGGCGCTGCTTCATGGCGGCTCTGGTTTCCCGGTCCACTTCCTTCCGGCGTTCCGTCTCACGCTTGTCGTAGTCTTTTTTGCCGCGCGCCACGCCCAGCTCCACTTTGACCCGGCCTCGTTTCAGATAAACCCGCAACGGAATCAGCGTCAAGCCCTTCTCCTGGGTCTTGCCGATGAGCTTGCGGATTTCCTGGTGGTGCAGCAGCAGTTTCCGCGCGCGCACCGGATCGTGATTCTGCCGGTTGCCATGGGAATAAGGACTGATGTGGCAATTCATGAGAACAGGCTCGCCGTCTTTTATTGTGGCATAGCTGTCCTTGAGATTGATCCGTCCTTCGCGAATTGACTTCACCTCGGTGCCGAGGAGTGCGATTCCGGCCTCGAGCTTCTCCATAACAAAGTAATCGTGAAAGGCCTTCTTGTTGGAGGCAACGAGTTTCTCGCCCGAGGTTGTTTTCTCCATGGCACTTTCCAAATCTGGTCCTTCAGCTGGCGGATAAGCAGGAGGCGATGTAATCGCGCACGGCCTCTTGCCACGGGCGCATCGGGGGAAAACCCTCCCTCCGCAGGCGCGTGGGCGCCAGGATCGAGTTTGCCGGGCGCGGCGCAGGACGGGGAAACTCGTGCGTCTTGACGGGAACGACCCTGGCCTCCGTCACAGCCGCCCACTCCACCGAGCGCAGGGCCAATTCGTACCAGGTGCAAGCCCCGCTGTTGGTCACATGATACGTGCCGCGACCACCTGCATCCAGCAGCGCCAGGGTCGCCGCCGCCAGATCCCATGTGTATGTGGGGCTGCCGCGCTGATCATCCACGACCCGGAGGGATTGCCGCTCTCTGGCTGCGCCTACGATTGTGCGAATGAAGTTTTTGCCATGGCAGCCGAAAAGCCAGGAGGTGCGCAGAATCAGGTGGTCCGCGCATTGCGAGCGCACGAACTCCTCTCCGCGCAATTTTGATTTTCCATAGATGCTGAGAGGGTTGGTGGCATCATCCTCGTGATAAGCCTCCTGTTTCGTGCCGTCGAAGACATAGTCCGTGCTGTAGTAGACCAGTAGTGCCCCCGCAGCCTGTGCGGCTGCCGCCAGGTTTCCGGTTCCCTGACCGTTAACCCGGAAGGCTTCTTCCGCGTGCGATTCGCAGTAATCCACATTTGTCAGGGCGGCAGCGTCGATGATTACTTCCGGGCGTACATCCCGGACGCGCTCATGACATTGAGCGGCGTCTGTGATATCCATCTCGGGCAAGTCAAATCCCACAGGGCTTTGAGCGGCGAGCGCCTGCATCAAATCCGTTCCCAACATGCCCCGGGCGCCAATCACCATGACTTTCAACGGATCCTCACCTCACAGCTCGGCAAGCGTGCGCTTTCGATCCTGGTACATTCGCTCATAATAGGTTCGGTACGCGCCGCTCTTGACATGCTGCACCCAGGCAGGATTCTGGAGGTACCAGTCGATGGTCTGCCCCATTCCGGTTTCAAAGGGGATTGCTGGCCGCCACCCCAGTTCCTGCTCGATCTTCGCAGAGTCGATTGCATATCGGCGGTCATGGCCCGGACGGTCGGCCACGAAAGTGATCAAGCGATCGTCCTTCCCCAGGCTGCTCAGGATGAGGCGCACGATCTCCAAATTGGTTTTTTCCTGGCGAGCACCGATGTTGTAGACCTCGCCTGGCCGGCCGTTTTGGAGGACGCGCTCCAGGGCTGTGCAGTGGTCAAGGACGTGAATCCAGTCGCGCGTGTAGAGCCCATCGCCGTAGATCGGCAGGGCGATGCCAGCGACCGCGTTGGTGACCAGCAGCGGGATGAGCTTCTCGGGGAACTGGTAGGGGCCGTAGTTATTCGAACAGCGCGTGATCAGGCAGGGGAAGCCGTAGGTGACAAACCAGCTGCGCACCAGCAGGTCAGCTGAAGCCTTGCTCGCGGCATAAGGACTGTTTGGTGCCATCGGGGTCGTCTCCGTAAAGGCACCCGCCGGGCCCAGGCTGCCGTATACCTCGTCGGTCGAGACCTGCAGAAAACGAATCACGCCGGCTCTGCGGGAGGCCTGCAGCAGGTTGAGAGTGCCGACGATGTTGGTGCGGGCGAATTCGGAAGCGTCCAGGATGCTGCGGTCGACGTGTGATTCGGCTGCGAAGTTCACGACTGCGTCCACGCACGACTTGAGAATCGAGCCGAGCGGTTCCGGGTCGCAGATATCCCCTTGATAAAACTGGAACCGGGGGTTGGTCTCCAATCCTGCGAGATTCTCCAAATTGCCGGCATAGGTCAGCTTGTCGAGCACGAAGATCTGATAATCGGGATAACGCTCCAGAACCGACCGCACAAAATTTGAGCCGATAAACCCGGCGCCCCCCGTGACTAGTAATCTCAACTTATCCGTCCTTTCTATTGACGGTTTACGATTGACGAATGAGGCCCGCATCCTTCCTAGGGCCTTATCAATCGTCAATCCCTGCCAGGGTCCTTCTGGACTTTCCGGGCGACCAGGTTGGTTGCACGCAGGAGCGACTCGAAGGTGCCGGCGTCGGTCCACCATCCCTCCAGGATGTCATATTCTAACTTGCCTTCGCGGATGTAGTAGTTGTTCACGTCCGTGATCTCGAGTTCGCCACGGGCCGAGGGCTTCAGCGTCTTGACGATGTCGAAGACATCGCCGTCGTACATATAGATCCCCGTGACCGCATATTTTGACGCCGGAACATCCGGCTTCTCGTCGATGCGCACAATCCGGTTGCCGTCGATTTTGGCGACTCCGAAACGCTGGGGGTCCTCGACTTCCTTGAGCAGGATGCGGCTTCCGGAACCCTGCTTTTTGAAGTTCTCCACATAGGGTGCGATGGAGCCTTCGATGATGTTGTCCCCCAGAATGACACAGACCGGCTCACGATCGGCGAAGTACTCCGCCAATGCCAATGCAGCCGCGATGCCGCCTTCGCCTTCCTGGTAGGTGTAATTGATATGTTTCAGCCCGAATTCTTTCCCGTTGCCGAGCAAGCGGAGGAAATCGCCGGCGTTCTTCCCGCCGGTTACGATCAGGATTTCGCTGATGCCCGCACCGACCAGCGTCTCGATCGGGTAGTAGATCATCGGCTTGTCATAGATCGGCAGGAGATGCTTGTTCGTGACTTTTGTGAGTGGGTACATACGGGAGCCGAGCCCGCCCGCCAATACGATTCCTTTCATAGGTCAGTCCTCAATTGTGCTTTTCCCTAGTCATGCTGTGACAGAGGTATGGAATAAAGCACTTACTATATCATAGGACGCCAGGCAACTCGGGCGCTGCCGCCAATTTCTTGGGAGCAGCCATCCGGCGCGCAAATACGGCCTCGGCAGCTAACAGTGAATTGAGCGTTTTTGCGGATCTCATTGTTTATTCTCACAAGGAAATCCCCCACATCCAACGGGGTGACTTGACGAAGCTCCGCTATATCATCCGCCCGGCGAACAAGGGATGTGAATAGACCACGTAGCGTGGAAAAGCCCAGGCCCCGGAGGGGCCATAGATAGTAGCCCCGGGCAAGCGCAGCGCAGCCCGGGGTAGGATAACGGAAAATGATAGAGCCCCGGCAGGGGCGATGGAATGAGGGCAGGGACGAACGCGATTTAGATCTTGTCTTTCGCCCCTCCAGGGCTCTTCGTTGTTTGGCTGACCCCGGGCTGCGCTGCGCTTGCCCGGGGCTATTGTCTTTCGCCCCCTCCGGGGCCCACAGATGCCTGACGCCTCCCTTTGGCGGGCTACCAGAAGCCACCCCTCTGCTGGTGGCGCCTCACCAATAGCTTGCATCCCTTACTCGACAGGCTTTTTCTGGAGTTCGTAGAGTTTTGCGTACTTGAAGAAGACTGATACGGCTCCCATAATTGCCACCATCAGTCCGGGAGAGCCGTCAAGAAATCCCCGTTTCAGCAGGTAGCCTTTGACAAATGCCACGAAGGGGTTTCCCAGCACCTTGAACATGGAGGCCCTCCGGCCTTTCTGCAGGTAGTCCTGTGCCGCCAGGCTGGAATAGGTTTCCAGGCGCCGCAGGTAGTTGGAGAGGCTGCGGTAGGTGTAATGCCTGATCTCGCCCCGCAGAACTCCGGGAATCCCTTCCACCCGAACGGATTCATGAACACGCCCGCCCGCCCAGCGGCCGCGTCTGCGATCGAAGAGCCGCAGCTGATAGTCGGGGTACCAGTCGCCATGCCGGATCCAACGGCCCATGAAAAAGGCAACCCGAGGTATTCGATACCCCGGTTGCGGCAGGCCCGTTTTCCGCAGCTGCTCAATTTCACGCCGCAAGTTCCGGCCCGACTCGCTCGTCCGCGTCCAGGGAAAGAATCCAGTCATGGCTTGCCAGGGCAGACAGCGTGGTTTTTCTGATCCACAAAACCCGTCCAGCCCCGGTCGAATACTTTGTCGGTGTAGCGCCGGCAGATATCGACCGTCCTGTCGGTGCTGCCGCGGTCGACGACCACAATCTCATCCACCCATGCAATGGATTGAAGTGCCTCCTCGATGTTGGCTTCTTCGTTATAGGTGATCAGAGTTGCGGATAGAGGATTCCATAAGTTCCTAGTGGAGCGCGATCGGGAGCCGTCCGATAAAAGTGCTGGAGCAATTCAAGCAGCTCCCGATCCGTCCTGGACATGGTCCGGCGGGTCGCCTGCCGTTTCCGGAGAATGGTCGGGAGATTGGCCAGCCCGGTGCCGATGGCCCAATAGAAGCGCCAATCGAGCGCCAGCCAGCTTGTCAGGAAGAGTAATGCGATCGAGAGTTGATGCATCCGGAACATGTGATGATCATGCAGCAACATCCAATGCATCAGAATGCGGCTGCGGCGCGAAATCTTATCCAGGGCCCGCCGCTTGTAGCGCCGGTCCATGGTCTGGCTGGCATCGTGGTATGCAAGGCTGCGGGGCTCGTATTTTATGATCCATCCGCGCTTCCAGCCCCGGTAGGAAAGCTCCACATCCTCCACCATGGCGGTCAGAGGATCGAAGCCGCCCAATTCCAGAAATTTGTCACGATCGTAAGCGGAAAAGGCTCCGATAGCGGAAAAAGAGAGCAGCGACTGCGCCGCATCGGCACCCGGCTGGAGGTCGTAGTTCTGGTATGTGCTCCACATACCTCGGCGGAAATGCGCCACCTTGCCGCCATTGCAGAAAAGGTCTTCTGCCTGATTGAGAAGTTTGCCGGTGACGGCGAACACCTGGGCTTCCGTGAAGTGCCCGGCCAGCGGCGCCAGACAATCCGGCCTCAAACGGACATCGTTGTTGAGAAGGAGCACGATGGGGTATTGCGCGGCTTCAAACCCGGTCTGGCAGGCCGCTGAAAATCCGCGATTGTGTTTATGCTCCAGGGGGATAATCCTGCCGGCGTACTGATCCCGCAGCCAGGATATGGTGTCATCGCCCCCGGCATCCTCGACGACGATGATCTCGGTTTCCCGGCTGCGCTCTTTCCGATACACCTCTGCCGCCTTGAGGACTGAAGGGAGATACGCTTCAAGCAGGCGCCTTCCCTTCCAACGTGGGTATGACAATTGAGATATTCATTATTGTCAACAAAAGAGTCTACTTTTGCTGGCGCAAGATATGCAAGAGAATCAGGGAATGTGACGCCGTTCGATTGCCGAATCTCGCAGAATCAAGGGGGACCCGTTCCACCTCAGCGCGCGACACACTTTGTATGGACGCTTGTCGGCGCTTCAAAACGGCCTTAGCCACAGCACTCGGAAGGCGTTTATTTGACCACCTGGAAATCGGCGTTGGTGGTAAGAGCCTTGTTCGTGATCCGATCGAGAACCTTGATCTCCAGCGAGTATTTGCCCACCGGGATGTCCTTCACGGGGATCTGGGCAATCACCACCACCCGCTGACCGGAAGTAAACTGAACAGTTCTGCCCTTCGTGTCCTCGATGTCCCTCACCACCTTGTCGCCGGACTTGATCAGGTAGGAAATCTGCAGCGACGGCTCAAGCGTGGTCTGATCGTACGCCGTGTTGTAGACCTGCAGATAGGGGATCAGGACCTGCCCGTTGACGTATTCCGACTTTACGTTTGGCTGCACCTTCATGTCGCCGATTACAAACTGGTCCAGCTGATCATACGTCGGAGGCACGGGCTGAATATAGTTGGCCAGGATTACCGTACTCGCCTGCAGATCCTCGCCTTCGAACTTCGGGACAAAGATCCCATAACTCATCGAACCGACATAGTTGCTGTTCAAATCCTTGAGAATCAAGTCGAGCCGGTAGCGCTGGCCGGCATCCAGCATCACGATCTTCTGGTAAATCGAGCGCTTGTTCTTTCCGGCCTCGAAGAATTCGTCCGTGTACTCGGCCGAAATTTCGTTTTCGAACTCGGCGGCGATACGCCCCTGCAGAGTGGTGACCTGCCCGTAGACGTTGACCTGGGCGCGATTGAATTGCATTTCCTTTTTGAACTCGAGGTTCTTGTTGTCGAGCTCAACGGTGATCGGCACCAGCACCTTGGCCGTGGAGAGCCGGATGAAGTCGGTCCTCATCGAATAAGGGAGCTGCGTATAGGTAACCCGCGTGGTCACGACTCCTTTCAGATCCGCGAATTTGATCTGTGGCGGCCGCTGCACGTTAAAGTAGCGGGCCAGTCGTTCAAACGGCTGATCCTTGGAGCGCAGGTAATCGGCTTGGCCCATCGCCGTAATTGACGCGATCCTCCTTCTTGGTAAGTCCCATTTCCTCACTGTCGGTCAAGCCCTGCATTCGGGACGGTCAGCAACGCGTCCTTCTCTTCCGAATCCATGGCCAGCCTGTATTCGCCGGTGAAGGTTTTGTCCACGAATTCGAGTTCGACGTCGTCTCCCACGCCGTCGATGTGGCGATAACGCCAGCGCTCAAAGGGGTACACACTCGTGCTGCCGCCCCCTTCCCAGAACTCGCGCTGGTATGAACCGCCTGAGGGATGGGATTCCTTGCCATCGGGTTCGCCGTACAGGATATAAATGCGGCCGCGGTCGGTTTTCCAGCCGGGGATTCCGGAAGCGAAGTGTTCGTTGGCAGTAAATGATGCGGCGGTAATGTTCTACCTTGAACTGGTTGCCGCCCTCGCGCGGATCCGCATTTCGGCGCGCCCAGAACTGCTCGATGAAGTTCTCGCGCTCTTCGTCGGTCGTCAGAGCCTTGAACAGGTCCCGCTCCTCCGGGGTGATGATGTAGATCACGTCTTCGTCCAGCCACTTCTTGTAATAGCTGCTGAGCGTGGCTTCTTTCGCCCGGCTTTTCTGCATTTCGACGGGCTTGGTCTTTTGCCGGTCTGGGGGCGTCGTCTTCTGCTGATCGGCAGGCTTGGTCTTATCCTGCGCAGCAGCATTGGTTTTGTCCTCTCGATCAGCGATCTTGCCCGGCAGCTGGAATGGGGAGGAAGCCCGAAGAGAACGGGCACGAACAAGAAAGAAACGCAAGGGCTAAAAATCGTTTGGTGCGCACGATGTTTGCTCCGGAGGACGGATTTAACTTATACCCATAGATTATAGATTCTATCGGGGAGGGTGTCAATTCGCACCAGCGCGCGTCCGCAACTCCGCGCCCTCCCGCGAAATAACTCAGCGCTCTCTCCTACATACGCCCCGACCGGGACCAAGTTCATAAATATTTGAGTCACTACCCTTTCGGGCGCGCCCATGCGAGAGGTCCGGGCACGCCACCCTCGATTTCCCCGTCCTCGCCGGAGCCCGGTTCTTTCAAGTTCTTGTGGATGTGTTTCGGGCCTGGTGGTATAAACCTTGAGGAAGCAGTGCCGAGGAATTTATCCCCAAGTTATTGACTTATAACCATAAGCCGAGGTGGTTTACATGTCTGCCAATATGCCTGATCCGGAAAGTGGAGTATTGCCACTGACAGTTTTTTCTGAAGAAGAGGAGATGTTTCGCACCAGCGTCCGGGGATTTGCGGAGGAGCAGATTCGTCCGCATGTCAGCAGGATGGATCGAGATGCCCGGATGGATCCTGAATTGATCCGGAAGTTCTTCGAACTGGGCCTGATGGGAGTGGGCGTACCCGAAAATTATGGCGGCGGCGGGACCTTTTTCATGGCCGTTCAGGCCGTCGAGGAACTGTCGAGGGTGGATGCGGCCGCCGGCGTTGTGGTCGATGTGCAGAACACGCTGGTCTGCAACGCGATCCTGCGCTGGGGATCGGAGGAACAGAAACAGAAGTATCTGCCGCGTTTGTGCACCAACACCGTCGGCTCCTACGCCTTGTCCGAAGCCGGCTCGGGCAGCGATGCCTTTGCGCTGGCCACGCGCGCGGAAGAGCGCGACGGCGGATTTGTCCTCAACGGGCGCAAGCTCTGGATCACGAATGCGGGCGAGGCCGGACTTTTCATCATCTTTGCCAACATCAATCCGCAGCTCGGCTACCGGGGAATAACGGCCTTCCTCGTCGAGCGCGACACGCCCGGCTTCACGGTGGGCAAGAAGGAAGACAAGCTGGGGATCCGCGCCAGTTCCACCTGCGAGCTGATCCTCGAGGATTGTTTCGTCCCGCGCGCACAGGTGCTGGGCGAGGTCGGCAAGGGATATAAAGTGTCGATCGAGACTCTCAACGAGGGGCGAATCGGCATTGGCGCCCAGATGGTGGGTGTCGCTCAAGGGGCCCTGGAGGCTGCCATCGCCTATGCGCGCGAGCGGAAGCAGTTTGGCCAGCCCCTGGCGAGTTTCCAGGGGGTGCAGTTTCAGATCGCCCGCATGGCGACCGATCTCGAGGCGGCGCGTCTCATGGTTTACAATGCCGCCCGGCTGAGGATGGCGGGCAAATCGTTCACCAAGGAAGCCGCCATGGCGAAGTTATATGCCTCCGAAATGGCGGAGAGGGTGTGCAGCCTCGGTTTGGAGATTTTCGGCGGGTACGGCTACACCAAGGAATTTCCGGCTGAGAAGTACTATCGGGATGCCAAGATCGGAAAGATCTATGAGGGCACCTCGAACATGCAGCTGCAGACCATCGCCAAACTTCTGCTCTCCCAGTAGCGGATGGACGATTGACGGTTGACGCGGCCATGACGGTAAGCCTTGAGTCATCCATCAATCATCAATCGTCAATCGCTGTGATTCAGACAGTGAAAGCCAAAGGCAGCCACAAATGGCACGAATAGCTATAGCCGCAACAAGGAGACCTCATCGCGGAGCAGGCCGATAATCCGCGATTTTGCCTCCGCCACACGGGCGCAACGCTTCGCGCCCGTGTGGCGGAGGCAAAATCGCACTCCTCTGGTGGCCCCATTCTCCATTCGTGCCATTCGTGGCTAGGTTTGTTTCGCTGTCTGAATCGCAGCTTCAATCGAGTGAGTCTTGCACCTCGAATCTTCGTGTGGTAGTGTGTTTCATTCTTTCCCGCTCCGAGCGCTGAGTAACAAAGTCTCTAACTATAGCTGGAAAACGCACATGCTGCGTGGTGCGAGTGCAAGAGACCTATGAAAATGAAGGTATATTTTCACGATAACTGTTTTGATGGTCTGGCTTCGGCCGCAGTGTTCAGCGATTTTTATCGCAACAAGATCCGGAAGGACCTCGATTTCGAGTATGAAGGCCTGGCGCACCGCGCCGGGCAGCTCTTCCTTGATGTGCAGTTTGATGGCGCCGAAAATGCAATCGTCGATTTCAAATATTCAAGCAGCCCGCGGCTGACCTGGTGGTTCGATCATCATCAAAGCGCTTTTTTGAGCATCGAGGATGAAAATCACTTCCGCGCCGATCGAAGCGGCAAGAAATTTCACGACCCGACCTACCGGTCGTGCACGAAGTTTATCGCACACATGGTGAGCCGTCATTTCAACTTCGATTCGGACCGCTTGAGTGAGTTGATTCACTGGGCCGACATTATCGACGGAGCCTTGTTTAGCGATGCACGGGCCGCAGTTGAGCTGGCCGAACCGGCCATGAAACTCATGATGGTGATCGAGGGCATTCGCGATCCGGAGCGCAGCCGCAAGCTGATCGAAGCTTTCCAGCAGAAATCGCTGAGCGGGATCATGGCTCTCGACTGGGTACAGGCCGCCTTTCGGCCGCTCCATGAGCGCCACCTCAAATCGGTCGACATCATCCGTGCCAATGCGCACTATGCCCAGGGGACCGTCTATTTCGACATCAGCGACTACGACGACATGGAGGGGTACAACAAGTTCATCCCCTATTACCTGTTTCCCGAGGCCGTCTATTGCATCGGGGTGAGCCGCTCGAGCTTCCGCTCCAAAATCTCAGTGGGATCCAATCCCTGGAGCACGCGGCCGCGCACTCACAATCTCGCCGCTCTATGCGAGCGGCATGGCGGCGGAGGCCATCCGGTCGTGGGCGCCATTTCCTTCGCGCCTGACGAGCTGCCCAAAGCGCGGCGCGTTGCCGGCGAGATCGCGCATGAGCTGCGCAGCGGATCCTAATTGCAAACCAGGTTCCTCGGCGGGATCGAACCCTTAAATCGAGGTGCATTGACCGCTACGATTATGCCCACGGGTTAAGCAATTGACGATGGAAGACCTGAAAATCCTGGTTGTCGACGACGAAACGGCCAACCTGCAGAAGCTGCGGCGCACCCTGATCGACCGTTACACGGTGCTGGCTGCGGCGAGCGGCAGGGAAGCGCTCGAACTGATCGGCTTGAACGCTGGGATTGCCGTCATTATTGCCGACCAGCGAATGCCGGACATGACCGGGGTCGAACTCCTGCGCCAGACCCTGCAGTTGCTGCCGGACGCCATCCGCATCATCCTGACCGGCTATACGGACGTGGACGTGCTGATGGAGGCGATCAACAGCTGCAAGGTGTACCGCTACGTTGTGAAACCTTGGGATCCGCCCGACCTCCTGATGACCGTGGAGCGCGGGATTGAAGCGTACCGGCTGTCCCAGGAAAACGCCAGATTTCGTAAGGAATTGATCCGGCGCGAGCGGCTCGCGCGCGAGCTGGAGATCGCCAGCGAGATCCAGCGCTATATCCTGCCTCCGCGCTGTCCCGCGCTTGCAGGCTTTGAGATCGCGGTTGAGTACCATCCAGCCCGCGAGGTCGGAGGGGATCTCTACGATTTCGACTGGAGTCCCGAGACCGGAATGCTGCAAATCGTAGTTGGCGATGTATCCGGGAAGTCCATCCCGGCCGCCCTCTACGGTGCAGTGTTCAGCGGTCAGCTGCGCACGCTCTTCGGCCAGGCGTTGTCGCCGGCCCAGATTCTCAGGCGCGCGAACTCGAGCCTTATTTCGCGCTATCAGGTCAACAACTATATCGCGGTGACCTGCATGCGAATGGATCCGCAGACTCGGGGCCGGCCAACTGGCCAACAGCGGCATGCCCTTCCCCTACCTGGTGCGCGGGGGAGAGGTGACTCGTCTGCAGGCCTCGGGCATCCCCTTGGGCCTGATCGAAGATACGGCTTACGAGGAATACCCTTTTCAAATCGAACGGGGAGACCTCCTGGTTCTTGCGAGCGACGGGGCGACGGATGCCATGGATCCTGATGGACAAATGTATGATGATCAACGCTTCGTTGATTGCATCCGACGCCATTCCTCTGAAAACGCCGTTCCGCTGGCAAAAAACCTCTATCGCGAGATCTGCGAGTTTACTCACAACGCCGATGTCCACGACGACATCACGATTCTCGCGCTCCGAAGGGGCGCCTAGGTTCGGGCTGACATGCTGCTGATTAAGAACATTCGCCAAATCCTCACACTGCGCGGAGATCCGGCGCCGCGCCGCGCGGGTTCAATGTCGGATCTCGGCATCATCGAAAACGGCGCGATTCTGATGCGGGCCGAGCGCATCGTCTGGGTGGGGCCCACCCGGGATCTGCCGCGGCACGAACTGGACGCCCGCTCCGAGACCTTCGACGGCTCCGGCTTGGATTTGGTCGCCTTGCCGGGATTTGTCGACAGCCACACCCATCCTATTTTTGGCGGCACGCGTGCGGATGAGTACGATCTGCGCAGCCAGGGCAAGAGCTATCAGGAGATCGCGGCAGCCGGCGGCGGAATTCGTGCCAGCGTGCGCCAGCTGAGGGCTGCGAGCCCCGACCAGCTCATCAATCGGGCCGAGCGCTCTTTCATCCAGTTTCTAGGCGCACGGCACTACCACGATTGAGGCCAAAAGCGGCTATGGATTGAGCCTGGAGGATGAGATCAAGAGTCTGCAGGTGCTGGTGGTGCTGCGCACCCGGAGTCGGCTGGAAACCCTCTCGACCTTCCTGGGTGCGCACGATGTGCCGGATGAAATGCGCGCGTCGCGCTCCGAATATGTCCGCCGGGTTATCGAGGAGATGATCCCCCAGGTGGCGCGGGAGGGATTGGCGCACTTCTGCGACGTTTTCTGCGACGTTGGTTATTTTACCGTCGACGAGTCGCGTGCCATCCTGCAAGCCGCGCGGCAGGCCGGACTTGGTCTGCGCATCCATGCCGATCAGCTGGCTCACAGCGGAGGCGCCATGCTGGCTGCGGAGCTGGGGGCCATCAGTGCCGATCACCTGGAATGTATCGGCACCCGGGATATCAATGCGCTCCTGAAGGCGGGGACGATGGCGACCCTGGTCCCGGGCGCGAGCTTCAATCTTGGTCTTCCGCACTATCCGCCGGCGCGCAAGCTGATCGATGCCGGCGTGCCGGTGGCGCTGGCCACCGACTTCAATCCCGGTTCCTGCTTCACCCTGAACATGCAGATCATCCTGTCGATTTCATGCAGCCAGATGAAAATGACTCCGGCCGAGACCATTACGGCCGCCACTCTAAACGGCGCGTACGCGCTCGGCCTGTCTGACAGGATCGGCAGTCTCGAGGAAGGCAAGCAGGCCGACATCGTGCTGATGAATGCCGCCGATTACCGCGAGATACCTTATTTCTTCGGCGTGAATCACTGCGCTTTGACTATCAAAAAAGGGAATATTGTCATCAATAGATTGGAGCGAACGTGAAAAAGATCGTCGAATGCGTGCCTAACTTCAGCGAAGGGAAGCGCAAGGAGGTGGTGGATGCTCTGGTCGCTGCGCTGACCAAGTACCCGGGCGTGGCTCTGCTGGATTCCGAGATGGATGGCGCGCACAACCGCTGCGTCATTTCAATTGCGGGGGAGCCGAAAGCCCTGGCTCGCGGCGTGGTTGAGGCAGTAGGCAAAGCCGCGGAGCTCATTGATTTGCGCCAGCACCGTGGCGAACACCCCCGCATGGGTGCCACCGACGTCATTCCCTTCATCCCCATCTCAGGGATGAGTATCGAAGATTGCGTTCAGCTGTCGGTGCAGGTGGCGGAGGAAATTGCCGCGCGCTATCAGATCCCCATCTATCTCTACGAACAATCCGCGCGCATTCCGGCCCGCCAGGATTTGGCTTACGTGCGCAGGGGCGAATTCGAAGGCATTCGCGAGGAAATCCGCACTAATCCGGAACGCAAACCCGATTTCGGGCCTTCGGAAATCCATCCATCCGCAGGCGCGTCGGCCGTAGGTGCCCGGCATCCCCTGGTCGCCTACAACATCTACCTCAATACGACCGACGTGAAGATTGCCCAGGCGATTGCCCGGGCTATCCGCTTTTCCAGCGGGGGGCTGCGCTATGTCAAAGCCTTGGGGTTCGAGATCAAAGAGCGCCATCAGGTGCAGGTTTCCATGAACCTGACCAATTTTGAAGCGACGCCGATTTTCCGGGTCCTTGAGATGGTCGTCCGGGAGGCTGAGCGCTACGGCGTGGCGGTTGTCTCGAGCGAGATCGTCGGACTGGTCCCCCAGCAGGCCTTGAATGCATGCGCCGATTTCTATCTGCGGCTGGAAAACTTCACGACGAATCAAATTCTGGAGAACCGGCTGAACGATGCCTTGCCACAGGATCAGGCTCTGACGGAATTCGTCGCCAGCGTAGCGGCTCCGGAAGCTGTTCCCGGGGGTGGCAGCGTCGCGGCTCACGCAGCTTCCCTCGCGGCGGCGCTGGGCGAAATGGTGGCGGGCCTCACGGAAGGCAAGAAGAAATTCCAGGCGGTCGATGAGCGAGTGCGCGAGATACACCGGGAGCTCACCGAGGCGCGCGCTGCATTGCACAAGCTCGTGCAGGAGGACGCGCATGCCTACGTTGGCGTCATGGCCGCGCTCAAGCTTCCCAAAGAGACCGCTGAGGAAAAGGCTGCGCGGACGGATGCGCTCAAACGCGCCACGCGCACCGCCACGGAAGTTCCGCTGCGCACCGCGCGCCTCACATGCCAGGTAATCGAAATGCTCGGTGTGCTGGCGGAAATCGGCAATCAAAATGCCCGGAGCGACGCGGCTGTGGGCGCACAGCTGGCCTTCGCTGCCTTGAAAGGAGCACAGTATAACGTGCTTATTAATCTTCCCGGCCTTGGGGACCGCACGTTTGGCGAAGCTTGCCGGCGCGAAGCCAATGAGCTTGCCCGCCGGGGACAGGACGTGCTGCAAAAGGTGGACGCTCTGGTCACGCAGACGGAGTGAGGGAAAACCGAAGCCACGAGACGCGCGCCGATCGCTTGCGGGTCTCGTGGCCGCAAAATAGGGTGGGATTACTCGCTGCCTAGATGAACATCTCCTCGTCGTTGTGTGAACGATGGGAAGAGAGTCTGCGCCAGCCGAAGAGAACATCCAGCCCGCTGCGGATTCCCCGGATAATGGCGTGAACTTCTGTGATCGGCACGACGATAGCGTTTTGCAGGGTATCGATCGTTTCATCGATCCTGTGCGCCGTGGTTTCGATAATATCCTGAAACCGCGCCATCTGCAGGCGGGCAGCATCCGTGGCTTCATTGAGAAAGGCATCCACTTCGACCACGCGATGATGAACGACGGCCGCGATGGCCGCCACGTTTTCCTGCACGACGTGCACTTTCTCGGTCGTGCTCTTCACCATCGACAGAAGATTTTCCGCCTGGACGGCCAAGGCATCAACCTGTTGGGTCAACTTCGTGCTCAGGGTATCAAGCCGGGCTGCGAGATCGCGCACCCTGCGGGCAATGGCCAGAAGGGCGATGCCCTGGATCAAAAGCGCCAGCGCGGTGAGTCCCGTGAAGACAGCGAGTAGGATTTCTGTCGTTTGAGACATTTAGACCTTCGTCTTATCTTTTTCTTCTCGATATGCCTGTTTCCCTGCCTCAAGCGCAGCGGCCAGCTGATCGCGCTGCTGCTGCAGGAGTTCCTTGCCGCGGTCGATCAGGCCGCCGGTTTTTTCGGACATGTCTTTCGTCCGGTTGGCGATGAAATCCGCGCTATCCCGGGTCTTCATTGCGATCAATCTGCGCGTTTCCTCTCCACTGCGAGGAGCCAGCAGAAGCGCAACGGCCGCTCCAACGAACCCGCCGAGGATAAAAAACAGCGCTTTTTCTCCCGCTTTGGTCTCTTCCGCCATAAAGCCTCCTAGCTTCGAATAAGTCGTTGTAAATTCTCTAATTAGCATTTGGTCCGGCAAATGTCAAACGGATCTTCGGGGAAGGCGGAAGAAAGAAGTAGGAACTCAAAATACAGAATGCAGAATATAGAACATAGAATACAGAATACGGAATACGAGGGGGAGCCGGACTGCTATGATCATTCTGAATTCTGTATTCTATATTCTGCATTCTGAATTCTCTTCTTCCAAACTGAAGCGCCACGAACGAGTCCAGGTAATATATAATTGGCAGTTACGAATCGACAGAGAGACTCGGGCCCAAATCAAATAATCCAGGAGTTACCATGACAATCAAACGCAAGGCATTTCCTACCCGCGCTGTCCATGCCGGCGAGCATCTTCCCGCCGCCGATTTCATTCCGGTTGTCGGTCCGATCCATCCGACGGTGGGTTTTGTGTATGAGCGCATGGATGATTTGGACAGGGTGCTGGGCGCGACCCGGGAAGGGTATGTTTACCCTCGCTACGGCAGCCCCACCGTGGCTGCATTTGAGGTGGCCACGGCCGACTTGGAAGGGGGTGAGGCTGCCTACGCCTTTGCGTCCGGCATGGCGGCAATCCATGTGGCGCTGCTGACGGCCGGCGTTCGGCAGGGATCGAAGGTTCTGGCCGCGATGGATGTCTATGGCGCGACCTATACGATGCTTCGTCGCCTCTTCGCCGAATTGGGGGTCAGCTCACGCCTGGTGGATGTAACGGACCTGCAAGCGGTCGAGACCGCGCTCAACGAAATGCGCCCGCTCATCCTGGTAGCGGAGACGATATCCAATCCCCTGCTCAAGGTTGCGGATCAGCCTGCCCTGATTGACCTGGCTCATCGTTATGGCGCGCAGGTGCTGATCGATAATACTTTTGCCTCCCCCTACCTTTTCAATCCCTGCGCCCATGGTGCGGATTATGTCATGCACAGCGCCACCAAGTTCATCGCCGGACACGGGGATGTGTTGGCCGGCGTGATCGTCACCTCGAGCGAAAATCGCAAGAGGATGTATGAACTCAACAAGATGATCGGCAGCACACTTGGGCCATTTGAAGCATGGCTGGCGATGCGTGGGCTCAAAACCTTGCCGCTGCGCCTGCGCCAGCAGTGCGAAAATGCCATGAGGGTCGCCGAGTGGCTTGCGGCCCATCCAAAAATTGCGCGGATCAACTATCCGGGTCTGACGGCGCATCCGCAGCACGAGCTGGCGCGCCGCCTGTTCCAAAACAAGGGCTTCGGTGCGGTGCTTTCCTTCGAGATCGTCGGCGCCGATAAGGCGGCTGCCTTCCGGTTCATGGACGCCCTCGATCTATGCATGCCGGCAACTACGCTCGGCGACATCTATACCATCGCACTCCATCCGGCCTCTTCCTCGCATCGCGCGCTCACGGCAGCGGAGCGAGCTGAGATCGGCATCAGCGATGGCCTGGTACGTCTGTCCATTGGGATCGAGGATGCCGCCGACATCATTGCCGACCTGGAAGGAGCATTGTCGGCAGCCGGCTGAAACCGGAATGACCAGGTAAGCGCAGGGATCGCAGACAACTTTCGTACCACGGATCTGCGATTCAGACACTGGAAAAAACTTTGCCACGAATGGCACGAATGGAGACAGGGGCCGCCACGTGAGTGCCATTTTGCCTCCCCCACGGGGGAGGCAAAACCGCGGGTGATCGGCCCGTTCTGCGATCAGGTCTCCAGGTTGCGGCAATGGCCATTCGTGTCATTCGTGGCTGCTTTTGGCTCGTACTTTCTGAATCATCAACCAGGTATTCTGGAGGATGCCGGGCCGGCGGGAATTAGGCTATAATGCGGGCATTTTCGGAATGAATGCGGATTCGGCCGGTCCTGTTGGCCGGCGCGGAAGGGTGAGGCGATCAACCATGACCAACGGCTCGACTCCAGCAGGTTTGCCACGGTTCGCGATCCTGTTTTTTGTCGCATGCTTTGCTGTCATTATCTTTTTCCTATATCAAGTATTCGCCCCTTTCTTCACGGCGATCATCTGGGCGATAGTCCTGACCATTGTCTTCTCCCCCCTGTTTCGCCGCATGCTTGGCATCGCACGAGGGCGGCGGACCGCGGCGGCATTCATCACTTGCGTACTGATTCTGATTCTTATCGTCTTGCCGGTCACCATTCTCGGCGTCCTGATCACGCAGCAATCTATCGCACTCTATCAGAGCGTCCAGGAAAATGCGGGTTCGCTGGCGGATGTCACCGCCAGGCTGCAGGAACTTCAGAGTCGGCCTGCGATTCAGCGGCTCACGCAGATCGCCGGGAAGCTGTTGGGCACGACGGAGATTGACCTGAAAGAGTTGCTGCACGAGGCGGCCAGCGGAGTCAGCAGGTTCCTGGTGGACATTGGCCCGTCGGTGCTCAGAAACGTGGGCGAGATGATCTTCAGCTTCTTCCTGATTTTCATCACCATGTTCTTCCTGCTGCGCGACGGTCCGCAGCTGATCGAAACGATCAAGGCAGCCAGCCCGCTTCCCGATGCGATCGAAGCGGAACTCTTCAACAAGTTGGAGGATGTGAGTTATGCAACTTTCTATGGATCGCTGCTGACAGCGGCTGCGCAAGGAGCGGCCGCTGGCCTGCTGTTCTGGGCACTGCGCTTGCCGACGCCGCTCTTCTGGGGGGCGGTGGTCTCCCTGGTTTCGCTGGTCCCCGTTGTGGGAGCCTTCCTCGTTTGGCTTCCCTGGGCTGCCTATCTGCTGCTGGCTGGGCAGGCGGGCCGGGGCTTGTTGCTGCTGGCGATCGGAGGGCTGGTGGTAAGCTCGATCGACAACGTACTCAAACCGATGATCATCAAAGGTAGGACGGACATGCATCCCCTGCTGGTGTTTCTCAGCGTTCTCGGCGGTCTGCAGGCGTTCGGATTCATCGGCATCCTGCTGGGCCCCCTGATGGTGGTCCTGTTTATTTCATTTCTGAATTTTTACCAGATCGAATTCCACGACTCGCTGCGTCATAAGAAAGCAGCCTCCGGCCTCCGACCTCCGCCTTCGGATCCGATCCCTCCGAGTTCAGAAGCCGCGAAATAGCAGCCTCACGCCTGCCGGCATGGATCGACCCGAGGCAACCTCGTCAGCCGAATGACGGCTGGTTAAAAATATCCCCCAATTACTCAACTCCTATTAGAATCTGCCGATATATCGTTCGATAGATGTGAGTCGGATGTCAGCCATCTGTCCCGAATCTTGGAATGTTAACTAGGATCGCTTATCAGGACCGAATCCCATGGCCTTCAAAAATGCTCGTGTCTTTGTTTCAAGAAAGTTCGAACTCATTTTGGTAGTCAGTCTGCTTCTCGGGCTCAGCTTCATCATGGTTTTTGTCCCGCAGAAAATAGGATTTCTCAATTTCTACTACCTGCCCGTATTGGCGGCGGGATATGCCATGGGCAAAAGGGGCAGCGTGTTCACGGCATTTTCGGCCATACTGATCGTGGCTTTTAGCGTGCTGGTGTTTCCCCATCAGTACCTGCAGAACGGCGTATCCCAACTCATGACCCTGATCCTGAATCTGCTCCCGTGGGGAGGATTCCTCCTGCTATCCAGCTATACGGTCGGCTTCCTCTATGAAGAAAAGCAGAAACAGATCGACATTGTTCGCACCGCATATGTTGGAGTTCTGGAGATCCTTTCCAAGCTGCTCGAGTCTGTGGACAGGTATACCGAGGGGCATTCCGTCAGAGTCTCCAAACTTGCGATGGACATCGCCATCGCCCTCGGATTAGAGCGTGAAGATGTTGAAAACGTGCGCGTTGCCGCCCTTCTGCATGACATTGGGAAATTCGACATCACGACGGGATTGATCAAGAAGGCAGCGGATCTGACCGATACGGAGCGCGATGAGATGAGCAAGCACCCGGAGCTCGGCGTGCGGCTGGTGTCCAAAGTGGGTCCGGTCCTCAAAAACGCCATTCCAATCATTCTTTCCCATCATGAGCACTATACCAAAAGCCCTGGATCCGCTCCTCAGAAGGACATTCCCATGGGCGCGCGCATTGTAGCTGTGGCGGATACCTTCGACGCGATCATCACGGATCGGCCCTATCGCCGCGGGCGAACCCCTTACGAAGCCCTGGAAGAGATCCGAAAAGCCTCGGGAACGCAATTCGATCCGATCGTGGTCGAAGCCTTTGAGCGAGTCAGCGAGAAATACGTGCTGATGGAGCATTAGCCCAAAATCGGCCCAATTCTGCAATCCAATCTATCCCGCCAAAAGGAAATGAAGGTCCATGACATTGGTGCGCGTGGGGCCGGTCATGATTTGATCACCCAGCCGCTGGAAAAAGTCGAAGGAGTTGTGGTTACTCAGGCAGTCGTCGAGAAAGTTAGCGCCGAACTTGAGTGACCGTGCCAAGGACGTATTGTCAACAACAGCGCCGGCGGCATCGGTAGGACCGTCCGTGCCATCCGTGGCCAGGGCGGCAGCCACACACGGCGCATTGAGGTGAGCGCAGCCGCGCACACAATGAAGCGCGAATTCCTGGTTGCGCCCGCCCCGGCCGGTACCGGACACCCTGACCGTGGTCTCGCCGCCGCTGATCAGGCAGGCGGGCCGGCGCAAAGGCCTGCCCCGGGCGACGATTTCCCCCAGCACGCTCATATGAAAACCCGCAGCCTCACCGGTATCGCCTTCAAGCTTCGAGGTAAGCACCAGCGTGTGGTAGCCGAGCCGGCGCGCCATACGGGCGGCCGCGCTGCACGCCTGCGCGTTGCTGCCCACGAGGACATGAGTTTTTTTTCGAAAGAGGCGATCCCCAGGTTTGGGATTTTCTGGAACCCTGCCGGCTGAGCCCGCCTCGAGCCGTGCTCTTACGGCAGAGGGAATCCGACCTTCAAGCTGCAGCTTGCGCAGTATTTCAATGCACTCGCCGAAGGTCGTCGTGTCGGGAACCAGCGGACCGGAAGCAATCGCATCCAGATCGTCACCGGCGACATCGGACAGAATCAGCGAGACGACGGGGACTCCTGCGAGAAGCCGCGCCAGCCCGCCTCCCTTCAGACTCGAGAGGTGCTTGCGGATGGCATTAATCTCCTGGATGGTAGCGCCGCTGTTCAGGAGCAGCCTGGTGCAGACAACCTTGTCCTCCAGAGTAATTCCCGGTGAGGGCGCGGCGAGCAGAGCCGAACCTCCGCCGGATAGGAGGCAGAAGACCAGGTCCCTGGGAGTAATCTGATTCCCTGCCATTTGGGAGATGCGCCTGCCCGCTGCGGCGCTATTTGCATCCGGGAGCGGATGCCCGGCTTCGAGCAATTCCAGCATTCGCAACCGCAAGCCGTAGCCGTAGCGCGTGACCAGCACTCCTCCGGTCAATCTGTCGCCCAGGATCTTCTCCAAGGCCTGAGCCATCGGCGCAGCAGCTTTCCCTGCACCCAGCACCCAGATGTTTCTTGCCTTGTCCAGATCAATAGGATGCCCATCCACCACGACTTTGCTGCCATCCCTCTTCACGAACCTGCGCACCGCGCCTGCGGGATCCACGGCATGCAGAGCTGCGGTCCATATGCAGGCGACATCGGAACGGAGCTGGTGAGGGCTCTTCATGACCGATCTTCAGTTGAGGATTGAAGATCATGAGAGATTTGTTCGAAGATGCGCGAAAACACGGCGACTACCTGGGGATCGAACTGGGTGTCCGCACAACGCTGCAGCTCAGCGAGCGCCAGTTTGGCCGATAGGGCCTTGCGATAAGGACGGCTTCTGCTCATGGCGTCGAAGGCTTCCGCAACGGCAATGATGCGCGCCCCCAGCGGAATGATATTGCCTTTGAGTCCATCCGGATAGCCGGCGCCGTCGTATCTCTCGTGGTGGTGCCGGATGTACTTGAGCACCTCCCCGTCATCGAGAATGGGCCGCAGAACATTCTCAGCCAGGGCGGAGTGTTCCTGGATCTGCCGGTACTCTTCTCCCGTCAACGATCCCCGTTTTTGAATGAGGAGATCTTCGATCGGGATCATGCCCACGTCATGAAGGAGGGCAGCCAGGTAGACTTTGCGGATGCCGTCCTTGGTCAGCTTGAGCTCAAAAGCAATGTGACGCGCGATCTCCGCGACGTTGACGGAATGCCCGATGTCGAGAGGAGTGCGCAGCTCGAGCAGGCGAATCAGGATTTGGGTGATCGAGTAGAACAGGCGGTGGGTCTCGGCCGCTTTGTCATCCGCCATCTGCTCGAGATATTTCTGGAACTCGCGGTTGGCTTGCTCCAGTCGCTTCTTCTCCATGGCGCGGTCCGCCGCGACCAGAACATCGCTGATGTTGAAGGGCTTGACAAGGTAGTCGGCCGCACCCTTCCGGAGGTATTCCACAGCGGTTTCCGCCGTGTTCAAGGCTGTGATCATGATCACCTGCGTCTGGGAGTGCGCGCGCTGGATCTCCTGGAGCAGCTCGACCACCGGCTTGCCCGGCATCCTGATATCCGAAAATGCCAGGTCAAACTCCTGTGCCGAGAGGGCTGCCAGCCCTTCCTCGACGTTCGCTGCGGCGGTGCATTTGAAACCGGCATCTTCGAGAGTGGCCTGAAGTATCTCGCGAATGTCGGCTTCATCATCAAGGATGAGAACAGAAGCTCTGTTTTTGGTCATCTTCCCGCCGCCTGAGGAAAACGATAGGTTGACTCTATCGGAACTTCATAGGATCATGTTCAATATTTGCCACAAGGAGTTGCATGCAACAGCAGTTTACATCATTCCGACAGGCCTGCGATTACAAGGTTGAAGATAAACAGCTTGAATGCGGCGACTGCAAGTTTTTCATCTCCGAAGAGAGGTTCATCAGTTCGCGCAGCAACTGGGGCACCTGCCCGTATCACTCCCACGCGTTCGTCAAATACCGGCGCGCCTGCTACTCCTTCGAGAAGCGAGAAGGCACAGGCAAATAAAGGCCGCCGCAAAGAGTCAGATTCTGTCGTTGCGCCTCATTCCTAAATCGCTGCCTTTTTTCCGGACAGCATCACTTCGCGTCCACAACGGCTGAGGCGACGATATTTGCGATCACGGCTCTCAGGCGAGTGACATCCCCCTTGCCATCCGGATGCACGCGATTCGTCAGGATGATAATGAATGTGCCGGTTGGGGGATGTATCCATAGCGATGTACCGGTGAATCCCGTGTGTCCGAAGCCGCCGCTGAACAGATCACCGCGAGGGGCAGAATAAGACGTGTCGATATCCCAACCGAAACCGCGCACGGGTGCACCCGCGGGCGACTGCGGGCTGGTCATTGCCTGAACCGTTAGAGGCGAAAGTATGGATTTGCCCTGGTGACTGCCCTGATCCAGGAGCATCTGGGCATAGATCGCCAGATCCCGGGCACTCGAAAATAAACCTGCGTGCCCTGCAACCCCACCCATGCGCCATGCCGTCGGATCATGAACTTCACCGCGCAGGATCTGAGGAGCCGAAGCGGCGGCGCTTCCCTTGAGATACTGCTCCGAGCGATTACGCGACTCGGTCGGCGCAATTCTTCCAAGCCAGGCCACCGGCGGGGTGAAGGTTGTTTCGGTCATGCCGAGCGGCTGATACAGGTGCTGCTGGACGAAGGCGTCCAGACTCTTGCCGCTGATCGCCCGGACAATTTCCCCCAGCGCGATAAAATTGAGGTCGCTATAAAGGAATTCCTTGCCCGCGGGCGTTTGCGTGGCGATATGCCAGAGCTCCTCGAGCGCCGCCTCGCGTCCCTGCCAAGCTTTGGACAAATCAAAATCTGCAGGCAACCCGGAATAATGGATGAGCAGCTGCCGGACGGTAATGTTTTCCTTGCCGCCGCCGGTGAACAGCGGCAGGTAGCGTCTTACCCGGTCCCCGATGCGAAGCATGCCGTTCTGGGTCAATAGCATGACGGCAGGGGTTGTGGCGACTACCTTGGTGAGCGAGGCCATGTCGAAGATGGTGTCCCTGGTCATCGGCTCTCTTTCAGGCTGAAGCGACCGCATGCCGAACGCCTTCCAATATCCGATCTTGCCGTGGCGCGCCACCAGCACAACGGCACCCGGGGCCTCTCCCGCCTGGATGGCAGCCGCAACTGCATCGTCGATGCGGTTCAACTGCGCCGCTCGCAAGCCGACCGTTTCGGGGGCAACCTCGGGGAGCGCCCGGTTTTCCTGGGCAACGGCCGGGAGCGCCAGGCAGCTGAAAAACAGACAGGCCAAAAAGGTTCGATAGCTCACTTGTTTTCCCCTCGCGCGAAATTCAGGCATTATAGCAACGGCACAAAGCAAAAGCAGCCACGAAGACCACGGCGCGGCATATCCGCCCAATCTTGGCTAAAATGCCGTTGTGGCAGGTAGATCTATGGCGGCCCCGACGCCGGAGGTCTGCCGCCCTCCATGCTTTTAGATTAGGGGGCGGACCACGCTAATTGATCTATTTCAAAGAAGTTCGCTCCTGCCGAACCCCTGAAATATGGGCTTAGCTGCATTTTTGCCGGTATTTTTTTCAATGTAAGGAAATCCTGCTGTGCCGACGTATTGCTCAGCCCGGGTTTTTCTTAGATTCAAATTTTGGGGGCTTTTTTTGCCGCCAAGGCCGTTTCCGCCGCCCTTAAAATGACCTATCTCCGATGATTCCATTATTTGTCGACCCCACTGTTCCCTTGGTGGCTGCTATTGTTTTTGTGTTTGGGTGTTACAATCCTGCGGGGGTGATTATGGACGAATTTCGCGGTGTTGATTTTTATCAGGCGGATGATCTGCTGACGGAAGAGGAAAAAATGGTGCGCACAACAGTGCGCGCTTTCGTCCATGACAAGGTCCTGGACATCATCGATCAGCATTTTGAAAATGCGACTTTTCCGATGCAACTGATTCCCCAAATGGCCGACATCGGCCTCCTGGGCGCGAATCTTCCCGAGGAGTACGGCTGTGCCGGCATGAAGGATGTTGCCTACGGCTTGATGATGCAGGAACTCGAATTTGGCGACAGCGGGCTGCGCAGCTTCGCTTCCGTTCAGGGCGCCCTGGTCATGTATCCCATCTACACCTTCGGGGCGGAGGAGCAGCGGCGGCACTGGCTGCCGAAGCTGGCGAAAGGTGAGGCTGTAGGCTGTTTCGGCCTTACGGAGCCCGATCACGGATCGGATCCGGGAGGAATGATCACGCGCGCGGCCAAAAACGGCAAAGGCTGGGTGTTAAACGGCGCCAAAACATGGATCACCAACGGGACCATTGCCGATGTGGCGATTGTCTGGGCAAAACTGGATGGCGAGGTGCGAGGCTTCCTCGTCGAAAAAGGCGCGAGAGGATTTGCCGCTCCCGAGATCAAGCACAAAATGTCGCTGCGAGCATCCGTTACCTCCCAGCTGATTCTCGAGGACTGTGTTATTCCGGAAGAAAACCTGCTGCCGGGCACGCAAGGGCTCAAATCCGCTTTGATGTGCTTGAATCAGGCCCGCTATGGAATTGCCTGGGGCGCGCTCGGAGCTGCGATGGCCTGCTACCACACCGCCGTGGAATACGCCAAGACGAGGCTGCAGTTCGATCGCCCGATCGCCAGTTTCCAGCTGATCCAGGAAAAGCTTGCCTATATGTTGACCGAGATCACCAAGGGGCAGCTGCTCGCCCTCCAGTTGGGTCGCCTGAAAGAAACGCGCAAACTCCATTTCGCTCAAACCTCGCTGGCGAAACGCAACAACGTCGCCATCGCGCTTGAATGCGCCCGCCTGGCCCGGGAGATACTCGGCGCCAACGGCATCAGCCTGGAATTTCCTATAATGCGCCATATGTGCAATCTGGAAACCCTCAAGACCTACGAAGGCACCCATGATATTCACACCCTGATCCTGGGTCAGGCCATTACAGGAATAGAAGCATTCGTCTAGCACGGAGTGCACTATCTGGAAAGCCCAGCCTTTCCTTGTTTTTGCTGGCAATCGTCATGCCGCGTGGAGGGAAAGAAGGAGCCGGTACCATAAGGGCTTTCTTTCCTTATTCCTGCTTTCTCTTACCAATCCGGGTGTACAGCTCCAAATACTTCTGTGCCGATTCGCCCCAGGACCAGCGCTCCAACATGCCTCGCACCGCCAACCGACGCCATCTCTCGGAGTCCGCATAGACAACCAGAGCGCGCTCGATCGCCGCTAGCATGGCTGCTGCTGTGTATTCCGTGAACATGAAGCCGGTTCCGCGGTCATGGATGAGATCGTAGTCTGTGATGGTATCCGCCAACCCGCCCGTTGACCTCACGATTGGAACGGTTCCGTAGCGCAGGCTGTAAAGCTGATTCAGCCCGCACGGCTCGTATTTGGAGGGCATCAGGAACATGTCGGCACCGGCCTCGATCTGATGGGCAAGCTGGTTGTCAAAACCGAGTTTGGCGGCTATTTTCTCAGGATAGCGGACACAGAGACTTTCCACCAGCTGATGGTATTTCGGCTGCCCGGTCCCCAGAACTACCATCTGAAGATCGTGTGCGGCGATCTCCTCTATGGCTTCCCCGATGAGATCGAATCCCTTTTGATCTGCCAGCCGTGAGATGATCCCGATCAGCGGAATTCTCCCCTTGCGTTTGGGCAACTTCATGGTTTGCAGCAGGGCGGTTTTGCATGCAGCTTTGCCCGCGAGATCCTGCGCAGTATATCGCTCCGGAATCAAGGGATCGGTCTCAGGGTTCCACTCGTCGTAATCGATGCCATTCACGATCCCGTAGAGATCGTCCGCCCGATTTCTCAAAATGCCTTCCAGACCATAACTGTACTCAGGTCCCGACTGGATTTCCCGCGCATAGGTCGCGCTTACCGTGCTGACCAGGTCGGCCGTCAGGATGCCGATCTTCATTAAATTCACCTTGCCCCAGTACTCGAAGGGGGAAGACGGAGAGCAGTATTTGGCATCGATGCCGGCCCAGGCCAGGGCTTCTTTCTCATACAAGCCCTGGTAAGCCACGTTGTGGATGGTGAACAGGCAGCCGGTGTGCCGGAAGAAAGGGTCATCCCGATAGACCGTACTCAGCAGTCCGGGGATCAGCCCGGTTTGGGAATCGTGGCAATGGATTACATCCACGGGCCGTCCTAATCTTCGCAGCAATTCAAGGCCTGCCCTGGCATAGAAGGATAGTCGCTGCACATTGTCGGGGTATCCTTCCTTCGTAACCGGATCGTCGTAAACACCCTCCCGTGAAAAATATCCTCCCCCGTCCAGAAAGTACACTTCCACGCCGGTTCCCTGCATGGTGGTTTGTGCAATCTCGGTGCGGACTATTTTCGATCCCACGGGGACGTCGAACGGCTGAACCGCCGTGCTGGCGAGTATTCCAAACTTCTCGCGCGGGATGATCTGATAGGCGGGTAGAACAACCGTGATGCGCGCGCCCAGTTTCTCCAGAACCTTTGGGAGGGCGCCGATCACATCTGCCAACCCCCCAACCTTGATATAGGGTGCAGCTTCAGCCGCGAACATGACAATGTGCTTGTGATCGGGATTTTTCATATCACCCCCTGCTGGACAAGGCTGCGACCGGCTGCAACCGCCGCAACCAATTGAAATCCGAGACCTGTGGGAACAGTATCCGGCGGCAGTATCCCATATGCAGGCGAAAATCTCCGGGTTGTGTTCAATCGCGACCGCGTGACCGATTAAAACTCAACTTCCCTGAGGTATTTCGCCGCTTCTTCCGGTGCGGTGGGATTGATATAGAATCCGGTCCCCCACTCGAAGCCGGCGATTCGGGTGAGACGAGGCATGATCTCGATATGCCAATGGTAGTCGACCTCAATGGTATCCCAATATGCGGTACGTTTAGGGATTACTTTTACATTGGGAGTCGTGTGAATCAAAAAATTAAAGGGCGGGTCGTTCAGGCACTTCTTGATCCTGAGAAGCACTTCCTTGAGGGCCACGGCAAGCTCGTGAATCATGTTGTCACTGATCTCGGCAAAGCTGTGGTGATGGCGCCTGGGTGCCAGGAAAAGCTCGAACGGGAAGCGCGAAGCGTAGGGTGCAAGGGCCACGATACGGTCGTTTGCCAGTACGACACGATCCCCGGACTCCACCTCCTGCTCGATGACGTCGCAGAAGAGACAGCGCTCCTTGTAACGGTAGTGGTCTCTTGCGGAATTCAGTTCCCCTGCCAGCGTCAGAGGCGTCACGGGAGTAGCGATGAGTTGGGTGTGCGGGTGTGAAAGGGAAGCGCCGGCGGCGGCCCCGTGATTTTTGAAAATCAGGACGTACTTGAAACGGAAGTCGCGCAGCAGGTCGGTAAGGCGCTCGCGGTACATCCAGATGACCTTTTTGAGATCCTCGACCGGCATGTCAGCCATTCCCAGCTCATGGTGAGGCGTCTCGATGATGACCTCGTGCGCGCCGACGCCATTCATCCGGTCGTGAATGCCGATCCCTTTTCGGTCCAGGTCGCCCTCAATCCGCAAGGCCGGGAATTTGTTGGGGACCACGCGCACTTGCCAGCCGGGAGAGTTAGGCGCGCGCCCGTGCGGGCCGAGCGCTGCAATCTCGGGAGGAGTCTTGCTCTCATTCCCTGTGCAGAAGGGGCAGAAGCCGCCCGGAGTCGTTTGTTCCAGCCGCGGGAAATCGTCGGGACGGCGGCCGCGTTCCGACGCTATAATGACCCAACGTTTCTGGATCGGATCGTGACGTAATTCAGGCATAGATTTATAGGTTATCGTTAGATTTCAGGCCGGTCCCCGCTGGTAATCAGCGGTGCCGGACCCTCTGAAGTGAATTTGAGAATCTGCATAAAGGCTGATCCTAGCACTCCTTCCCCATCAATATCAATTCAACGTTGCGCGGATTCATGTGCGTATGCCCATCCGGCGGCATTCCAAACGCTAGGAGCCCTTCCGAGAATCAGGAGGGGTTGCGCGCATGGGGCTTGCGGGGTGAGCTCAAGGTGCGAGGAGGAGGCGATGTCGGCGCACATCGTTGACGACGACCAACGCGGAGATCGCCCCGCAAGCCCCATGCGCCCTTCGGGTTCCGGCGGCGCGGAGGCATCTGCGGCGTTGGCGCTCCTCGACGATGTGCACCGTCATCGCCTGCGTCGCGCCGCGTTGCATCTGCCCCCGCGGCGTTCGGAACCCGGCCCCCCCTAATTCTCGGACGGGCTCCCAGTCTGCAATTTCGGTGGTTTTCGCGGAGCGCAATGCTATAAAGATCCATGATGAGTTCTACTGGATTGCGGCTTGGATTGCATCTCGGCTTCCTTGCTTTGCCTCCGGCCCATCACCTGCGGCTGGCCCAGGAGGCCGATCGCCTGGGTTACCATTCGCTCTGGACGGCGGAAGCCTGGGGATCGGACTGTGTCACACCCCTGACCTGGCTCGCAGCCAAGACCGATCAGATTCGTGTTGGCACCGCCGTCATGCAGATCCCCGCGCGCACTCCCACTAACGCGGCCATGATCGCCGCAACCCTCGATTTCCTCACCGGAGGCCGGATGCTTCTGGGGCTCGGGGTTTCCGGGCCGCAAGTGGTCGAAGGATGGTATGGAGTTCCCTACGGCAAGCCTCTCGGCCGGACCCGGGAGTATGTCGAAATTGTGCGCGCCATTCTCGCGCGCAAACAACCGCTGGAACACCACGGCGATCACTACGATATCCCCATTCAAGGAGGATCCGGTCTCGGCAAGCCGCTGAAGCTGATGTTCCGCCCCATGCGCACCGATCTGCCGATTTACCTGGCCGCTATCGGGCCTAAGAATGTGGCGCTCGCAGCCGAGATTGCCGATGGTTGGCTGCCGATCTTCTTCGCTCCCGAGCGCTTCTCAATTTTTCGCCCTTCTCTCGAGGAAGGCTTTGCGCGCTCGTCCAGGGACCGGACGAACTTCGACATCGCACCCATGGTCGAAGTCCGCATCGGCGACGATGTCGCTGCATGCCGGGATGCGGTGAAGCCCACGCTGGCGCTTTATATCGGCGGCATGGGCGCGCCGGGCCGGAATTTCTACTTCAACCTCGCTTGCCACTACGGCTATGAAGAGGCCGCTCACAAGATCCAGGACGCGTTTCTCGAAGGAAGGCGCGAGGCGGCCATGGCCGCCGTGCCGGACGCTCTGGTCGACGAAGTAGCCTTATGCGGGCCTCGCGAGAGAATCGCCGAGCGGCTGGAAACCTGGCGTGCCTGCGGAGTCCGCACGCTGATCTGCGCCACATCGGATATCGAAACCGTCCGCATCATGGCCGAACTGGCCGGGTGAAAGGCGCTAGCGGCGCCCACTGGCCAGCGCATTTGACATCGGCTCGAGCAGCACCTATCATCCGACCGAGCCGATGCTTCCTGTCCGGCGCATCATTTTTGTAGTGGGCGGCAGCCATGATTCCTCTGCGGGACGACAATCCCACGCGCATTACCCCCGTGCTGACCTGGGGATTGATTGCAGTTAACGTGCTGGTTTTTCTGTACCAGGTCTCCCTCGGGCCCAGGCAGGGCCAGTTGTTCGTCTATGAATTCGGCGCAATTCCCGCCGTAATTTTCGGTACCGAGGCACTGCCCAGTTACCTGGCTGCGATTCCCCCGCAGCTCAGCCTTTTCACCAACATGTTCCTGCATGGCGGGTGGCTGCACCTGATCGGGAATATGTGGTACCTGTGGATTTTCGGCGATAACATCGAAGCGGCGCTGGGCCGCTTCCGCTACCTGGCGTTCTACCTTATTTGCGGCGTGCTCGCCTCATTGAGTCATGTGCTGTCGGATCCTTCGTCGGTCATCCCCTCGATCGGAGCCAGCGGCGCGATCTCCGGTGTGCTCGGGGCTTATCTGCTTCTCTACCCAAGGGCCCGCGTGCTCGTCCTCATCCCGCTCGGCTATTTCACCCGGCTGATGTACATCCCGGCCGCCTTCGCGCTGGGTTTCTGGTTTCTTCTGCAACTCCTGAGCGGCAGTATGACCGCTGGTCGTAACGCGGGCGGCGTGGCCTTCTGGGCGCACATCGGCGGATTTATCGCCGGCCTTCTGCTCGTCGGGCTATTCAAGCGCAAGGAGGTCCGGTTCTTTAATCCGCCTTACCATCATGCCGACCCTGACGAGGGAAGAACGACGGATCTCGAGTGAGGAACGGCAAGCTCATCCTTCGTCATTGAATCTTTTTCCATTTGACGCGTCATGGTTTACAATTCATCGCCATGCATATACCCGATGGATTTCTCACGAACCGGATGGCGTTGTCTCTGGACGCTTTGTCAGGTGCGAGCATTCTCTATGCCGCTCAGCGTCTGAAGCTCGAGCTCTCCGTCCGCATGGTCCCCATCATGGGGGTGCTCTCAGCCTTCATCTTTGCCGCGCAAATGCTTAATTTCCCGATAATTGGAGGGACATCAGGCCATTTGCTCGGAGGCGCTCTCCTGGGCATTCTTCTCGGCCCGATGGCCGGTCTCCTGACGATGACTACGGTAATCATTTCCCAGGCGCTCTTCCTGCAGGATGGGGGAATCGTGGCTTTGGGCGCCAACCTCTTCAACATGGGGGCCGTCACCGTTTTCAGTGGGTACACGTGTTTCCGGTTGCTGGGCGCTCCAGAGCGGCGGGGAAAACTATTGGCCGTCGCAGGATTTGCTGCGGGTTGGCTTTCGACCGTGCTTTCCGCAGTCGCCTGCGCGCTCGAGCTGGGACTCTCGGGGGCCGTCCCCCTCAAGGTAGGATTGCCGGCGATGGCCGGCTACCATGCGGTTATAGGTATCGTGGAAGGTATTCTAACGGTTGGCGTTTTGTCATTTCTTGCCCACGTCCGACCGGATCTGCTCCGCAGAGATTTCAACCCCAGGTTCACTATCGCCGATGGGATCGGGGGTGGGGTTTTGGTGGCAATCCCGTTGACGATATTAGTGCTGGCAGGGAGTTCTGGCCTGCCTGACCCGCTCCAGGCGCTGCTCGCGGGTTCTGCCGCGTTCGTCGATCCTCAAGAAAACCCGCTGTTCACCCATCGCCTCACGGATTTATATCGGGTATTGCTATACCTTGCGTTCCTGGTGTTGGGCGGAGCCGTCTATTGGGCTGCCCGCAAGCTAATGGTCAGAAGAGGTCGGCCGTGAAGCACAGTTTCATCGACCGGTTTGCCAACCTGGACTCACCACTCCACATTCTGGATGCCCGCACGAAGATTATCGGGTTTTCCGCGCTTATCGTAACTGCCCTGCAGGTCCGCGCCGGAAGCACGGGCGCGTTTTTCGCCTTCTTCTTCTTCATGGCTATCATCGCAGGGATCTCACAGATTCCGATGCAGTATATCGTGGGGCGAACGTTCGGGATTCTGCCTTTCATTCTGCTGGCTGGCCTCGCTGCCCCGTGGCGGGGTAGTGGGGGCTGGGCCTGGTTTCTGGCGCTGTTGCTGCGATCGATCCTGTGCCTGCTGATTCTTATTCTGATGACCAACACCACCCGCTTTGTTGAGTTGTTGCGGGGCATGCGCAAGCTCGGTTGCCCAAAAATCCTGGTTGCGAACCTGAGTTTTCTCTACCGCTACCTTTTCGTGCTTGCCGACGAAGTGCTGAGGATGAGGCAGGCGCGCGACAGCAGATGCGTGGGCAGAGCCGGAGCGCGCGCGGAACTGCGTACGCTGGGATCCATGCTGGGAACCTTGATGGTGCGATCCTTCGAGCGTGCCGACCACATGTACCAGGCCATGCTGTCCCGCGGTTTTTCCGGCGAATTCCCGGTAACCGAGCCCAGGCGGTTTTCCTGGCGGGATCTGGCATTCACCTCCGTCGTGGCGCTCTTCATTGCCGCAGTGAATTATTTTTGATGGGCAAAGCCCCGGAAATAATATGACCGAATATGCGGTTCGATTGACACGGCTCAGCTATTCCTACCACGATGGGACCCGGGCGCTGGATGCCATCGATCTTGATATTCGGGCAGGAGAAAGGGTGGCTCTGGTCGGGCCCAGCGGTGCCGGGAAGTCCACGCTCCTGCTCCATCTGAACGGCATTCTGCAAGGCACCGGCACCGTCCGCATCCTCGGGCAGTCCGTGGCTGAGGGTGACATGAAGCTCATTCGGAAACAGGTGGGCCTTGTCTTTCAGGATCCGAACGACCAGCTCTTTTGCCCCACCGTTTTCGAGGACATTGCATTCGGCCCCCTCAATCTGGGCGTGCCGACGCAGCAGATCCCGAAAAGAGTCGAGAAAGCACTGAAGGATGTGATGTTGGATTATTCCTACGCAAACCGCTCGGCCCACCATCTCAGCCACGGCGAACGCAAGCGGGTGGCTCTGGCGACTGTCTTAGCCATGGAACCCACCATTCTGGCCCTGGATGAGCCCACCAGCAATCTGGATCCTGGCAACCGGCGTCACTTGATCCAGCTTATCTCTTCATTGCCGGCAACTCTCTTGTTGGGTACCCATGATCTCGAGATGGTTCTGGTGCTCTGTTCCCGGACGATCGTGATGGACCGCGGCAAGATCCGGGCCGATGGCGATACTCGCCGGCTCCTTGCCGATGCCGAACTGATGGAAAAGCACGGCCTGGAAGTCCCGCTGTCATTGCGAAAAGGCACATAGTTGGCGAATGACGATTCTCGCGGACTGGATGTCATTTCAATCGTCAATCGTCAATCAAAAGTTCGGGGGAGTTGGATGATCGTTGCGGCAGGCGAAGTCGATCTTGAAGCCAGGCTATGGGAGCCCGAAGGAGAGGGGCCTAGGGGAGCGGCACTTCTCTGTCATCCGCACCCGCTCTATGGCGGCACGATGAACAACCGGGTGATCTATCGTGCCGGCAAAGGGGCGGTGGAGGCCGGTTTTGCAGCCCTTCGCTTCAACTTTCGCGGAGTCGGAGCCAGCACGGGATCCTACGACAAAGGGACTGGAGAACGAAAGGACGCTGCCGCTCTCATGGAGTGGTTGAAACAGCGCTATCCGCACCTGCCTTTGGCGCTGGTCGGTTTTTCTTTCGGCGCCTGGGTTGGCCTCCAGGTCGCTTGTCATGATCCGCGCGTGCAGGCGCTGGTAGGGTTGGGAGTGCCGCTGAAGAGTTATGATTTCGAATTCCTGATCGATAATGACAAGCCCTCGCTGTATATTGTCGGCACGCAGGACGAATTTTGTCCGCGTGATCAGATGGAACTCCTGGCGCGCCGGCTGCCGCAGACTTCCGCGGTGAGCTGGGTGGCAGGCGCCGACCATTTTTTCACTCATCAGGTGGATCAGATTCAAAGCCGGGTCAGGGATTTCCTGCACGCGCAGCTTGAGGGACGTCTTCGATGAGGAACGCAATGCCTGGGATGCTCGCGATCGCCACAATGTTAATGGCCGGGACATCTGAATTGCGCCCCGTCCCGGCGGGATTCCAGAAGGTGAGCCCGCATTTCTTTTACCTCACCCCCAGGTCTGGAGCCGCCAACACAGGAGCGGTGATCACCACGGAAGGGGTGTTGCTCATTGATCCGCCGCCCGAGCCAGAGGTCCCGGCCATGCTGAACGCGCTCAAATCTCTGACCACGCGTCCCGTGCGCTGGGTTGTGAATACCGACTATCAGCAGGCCGGCACCGGAGGCTGGGCTACGTTTCTGAAGCAGGGAGCGGCGGTCATCGGCAGCAAGGAACTCGATCGGCTTGCAGCCGCGGCATCCGTGCCTGATCCCGATAAGCCGGCTGCGCCGGCGCCCATACGACCGAATCCGCGGTTCCTGTTCGGGCAGCAAATGCACCTCTGGCCGGCCGACATTGAGATCCGGATTCTGGCCGTAAAATCCAAGGCGCGCACCGCGGGCGATGTCGTCGTCTTCCTCCCCTCCGAAAAGGTGCTTGCGACCGGAGACCTTTTTTCCGCCTCGAGCTTTCCCATCATAGACAGTGGTGCGGGGGAAGGAAGCGCGCGCGGCTGGATTGATGGCCTGAAACAGGTGATCGATTTCGTGCCGCTGCTGAAATCAGCTATGCCGCAGCCCAAGCAGGAAATCCCCGTCCCACCCGAACCGGAAAAAACCCTGGAAGAACTGGTGACTGTAATCCCGGGCCATGGCGAGGCGGCCAATCTCCAGCAGATGAAGAGCCTGCTGACGGCAGCGCAGAAGCTCCGCGCGGAAGCGAATCGCGCCGTGACGGCAGGTCGTACCCGCGATGAATTCGTCAAGTCCCTGGATTTGACCATATTTGGCGAATTCGGCAATCTCGAGGCATTCGCAGTCCAGCTCTTCGACGACCTTTCCAGGAAATGACCTCCGATCCCCGACCTCCGACTTCTTACTTGTGACCCTGCAGCGATTTTGGGACAATTAAAGGCTAGTCTGTAATGGCAGTAAGCGGGAGGTAATACAATGCGTCAGGTTGTTCGCAACGCCGAACCGAGAGCCCATGTCGCCAACGCCTGTCCGATCCCGGGCTCAAAAAAGGTTTATGTCGACGGACCCGCAGGGATTCGCGTTCCGATGCGGGAAATCGCTCTGAGTCCGACGAACAGCCTTAGGGGCCCGATGGAGAGAAACGCACCAGTGCGCATCTATGACACGTCCGGACCTTATACGGATCCGGACGCGACCATCGATTTGCGGCGTGGGCTGCCCGAACTGCGCACGCCCTGGATTTTTGCGCGCGGAGAATACAGCCGGCAGGCGCCGAGTTATCGGCCCGTGCCCGGTCACAGCGATCCGGATACCCCGTTGCCACGCCGCCGCGAAGTGCTGCGCGGCATCGGCAATGTGACTCAAATGCACTATGCCCGCAAAGGGATCGTGACTCCCGAAATGGAATTTGTGGCGTTGCGCGAAAACCTGGGCCCGGAGTTCGTCCGCAGTGAGGTTGCGCGCGGGCGCGCGATTATCCCCTCCAACATCAACCACCCCGAGGCTGAGCCGATGGCAATCGGGCGTAATTTCCTCGTGAAAATCAACGCCAACATCGGCAACTCTGCAGTGACCTCATCCATTGAAGAAGAGGTCGAGAAAATGACGTGGTCGATCCGCTGGGGGGCCGACACCGTCATGGATCTCTCGACCGGGAAGAACATTCATGAGACCCGCGAGTGGATCGTCCGCAATTCGCCTGTTCCCATCGGCACCGTCCCCATTTATCAGGCGCTGGAAAAGGTAGGCGGAAAGGCCGAGGATCTCACCTGGGAGGTTTTCCGCGACACGCTCATCGAGCAGGCCGAGCAGGGGGTGGATTATTTCACGATCCATGCCGGCGTCCTGCTTCGTTATGTTCCTCTCACTGCCAGGCGCGTCACCGGCATCGTGAGTCGAGGCGGCTCCATCATGGCAAAGTGGTGCCTGGCACACCATTGGGAGAGTTTCCTCTACACCCGCTTTGATGAAATCTGCGAGATCATGAAAGCCTACGATGTGGCTTTCTCCCTCGGCGATGGACTGCGGCCCGGATCGATCGCCGATGCCAACGATGAAGCCCAATTTGCCGAACTCGACACTCTTGGTGAATTGACCCTGAAGGCATGGAACCACGAATGCCAGGTCATGATCGAGGGACCTGGCCACATCCCCATGCATTTGATCAAGGAGAATGTCGACCGCCAGATGGCGGTGTGCCACGAAGCCCCCTTTTACACCCTGGGCCCTCTGGTCACGGACATTGCCCCGGGATACGACCATATCACGAGCGCTATCGGCGCCGCCATGATCGGCTGGTATGGAACGGCGATGCTCTGCTACGTCACTCCCAAGGAGCACCTGGGCCTGCCCACCAAAAAGGATGTCCGTGATGGGGTCATCGCCTACAAGATCGCAGCCCATGCCGCCGATCTGGCCAAGGGGCACCCTGGGGCGCAATTGCGGGACGATGCGCTCTCCAAGGCGCGCTTCGAGTTCCGCTGGGAAGACCAGTTCAACCTTTCCCTCGATCCCGAGACGGCGCGGGAATTCCACGACGAGACTCTGCCGGAAGAAGGCGCCAAGGTGGCCCACTTCTGCAGCATGTGCGGCCCGCACTTCTGCGCGATGAAAATCACACAGGAGGTACGCGACTATGCGCTGCGGATGGGCATCTCCGAAGATCAGGCGCTTGCCGCGGGGTTGGAGGAGATGAAAGGCGAATTTCGCAAGCGCGGCAGCCAGATTTATCAGCGGGTGTAGGGTAACGACGGGACATTCCCATGTCGCCGTATACGGGAATGAGCCCTGCAATAACGGGATGTGCCCTGGAATTGGGAGGAGAAGGAGATCATGCCTGATTTTGTTTGGCTGCTCATCATTTTCGCAGGCTGGATCGCCCTGAACCGCTGGGTACTTCCACGATTCGGCGTTTCCACCTGAATGTCCAAGGATGCCTGCAAGGTCGAGTCTCGACCCGAAGAAAACAGCAAACCTCAGTAGCCGGCCACAGGAAAATCCATCCTTAGAAAACGTCCGCCTTTGAGTTTTTGTACATGTGCGGGGTGGGCCGCAAGCCGCGGATTGGCATGATCCACTGCAAATTCCCCTACCCCCTTCATTCCACGCGGCCGAGCATCCAGTACCAGGCATAGCCGACGTATTCGTGATACGCCCACTGTAGATAACCGAACCGACTCGTTGAGGGCGTGGCCACGCTTTCGATCAGCTTCCAGCTCCATTCCAGCCACGGCATTCCAGCCGGATAATGCTGCGCCGCCCAGATGGCGGCGGGTGCGGCCAGAGGCTTCATCCCTAATTTGCGGGCCACAGCAATCGAGCGTCGCAGGTCGCACGCGGACGTGACGAGAATGAAGGGTTCGGAGCCTATGATCCTCTTCACTTCCACGAGGTTTTCATGCGTTGTCTCTGATTTCGCTTCGATGACGACGGCTGCCTCAGGGACTCCCATCGCTTTGGCAAAATCCGCCATGAGCTCGGCGATGGGCCGGTCCCCCGCGCGCAGGACTCCGCCTGAGACCACCAGCTTGGCGCCGGGCAGTTCACGGTAAAGCCTGATGCCTTCCACCATGCGCGCTATTGTCTCCTCGGAAAGCTTGCTGGTCACAGGGAGAAAGGTAAAATCCTCGCCATATCCGGACAAAACCACGATGGCGCGAATGCCCGCGGATGCATCCGGATGCAGCAGCGCCGGAAAAGGCCGTTCCAGGTTGGACACAAGAACTTCGGCCAAGGGTGTAAAAAGGAATATCAGGTAAAGCCAGACCCCGCTCCAAAGCAACCGGCGTCCCATGCGTGATGTGCGATGGTACGCGATCACAATAAGCCCGGCGATGAATAGGAGAGTCATAATCCCCACAGGAGAGAAACAGATCTCGATACTTCTCTTGAGAATGGTCATCTTGCGCGTCCTTTGAGCGGATGCGAGGCGATCGGATGCCCACAACGAACAGGATAATCTGTATGGCGGACTAACGTTTGATGCTGCAACCGCCGGACATTTTGGTCTCTGCCTGCGGAACGGGCTGCCCCGATAAGATCGCGTCGAGGGCATCCTCGGCATAGGCAATCCGGCCGCGGTTCCCGGCATGCTTATTGTTATCGATGGCACCGCGATAGCGGATTATGCCGCTCCCGTCCAATATGACCACACTGGGCGTGAGGGTAGCTCCCAAGCTCTCCGCCAGCGTCCCGTCCCGGTCCATCAGAACCGGAAATGGGAGTTTCCGATTCGCACGGTTGAGTCTGACTTCGTCCGCCGGCTCGTTTTTGTTGGAGTCGACGGCAAGAAGGACAACGCCCCGATTGCGATATTTGCTATCGAGTGCCGTCATACGCTCGTCATAGTCTGCCGAGGGCGGGCACTTGAAGGACCAAAACTCCAGAACCACAATTTTGCCAGCGTACTCTTCCAGGGAACGGGTTTTGCCTTCATCATCCGTCAGACGGAAGGTGGCGGCTTTCATGCCCACCTGCGCACCAGGGCAAATCGAACCGAAACCGGTCAAGACGAGGATCAGGCATAGACATGCGGCCGCGCCTCTGCAGAAATTTGTGTAGCCTGCCGTTGCGCCCGGTGGCGCGTACCCGGCAAGCGGTGCTGTATGGCAAACGGAGTGCTTTGACACCTTATCAAGATAGAGCTTTACCGATCGAAGATCCAACGGTTTTGTGGGAACGGGAGGGGAAATAAAAAAAGCCCACAGTAGTACTGTGAGCATTCTGGTTTCGTGACCTTCGATTGCGTCCATGCCAACCGCATGAACCCTGCTCTAAATTCGCAGGTGCCGGTCTTGAGTACGGACGGAAACCAGAGCAATTGAACGCAACAGGAACATGAGCAGATCCGGCACCGCGGCGTTTATTGCACAGTCGAAAACCGGTTGTCAAGGCGAAACCGATCTGCGCATCTCAATCGCCTTCCTGCAGGACCGAAAATGAAAATCCGGGGGGCGCGCCGCCACCTTCCCGCGTCAGGAGCGCTTATCCGCCTGCGGGCGCTGCAGCAGCTCGATCAGTTTCTGCGCGGCCGGCGTCAAGGCGCGTTTGTTCTTGACGATAACACCGAGCGGACGCAAAAAGGTATGGCCCTTGAACTGGACCTGCGCCAGAGTTCCCGACTGAACTTCCCGCTGAACGCTGAACAGCGGCACGATCGACACACCCACGCCGATTTCCACGCTGCGCTTGATAGTATCGATGTTATCCAATTCCATGACCACCCGGACCTTGATTTTATATTCGCGAAAGATCTGGTCGAGAGCGCGCCGGCTCGGGATGTCGCGCTCAAAGGCGACGAAATTCTGACCATTGAGAATATGCAGCTCGATCTGCCGCCGCTTTGCGAAAGGATGTTGTGGCGAGCAGATCAGGATCAACTTGTCCTCGGGCAGCGGTATAACCTCGATTCCCCTCCGGGACTTCGGATAGGTGACTATGCCAATGTCAGCCCCCCCTTTCTGGCACTCCTCGTAGACGCGATTAGCCCGGCTGTATTCCACGTGGAGGTTTACTCTCGGATAAGCCTTGAGAAATGTCTTGATCACCTGAGACATTTCGTAGAGACCGACGCTGTAAATCGTCGCGATCCGTACGGTCCCGGTTATCTCCTCCCCCAGGGACCTCATCTGCAGTTCCATGCGTTCGAGTCGGTCCAGGATTTCACGCGCGCCTTCATAAAGAATACGACCTGCTTCGGTGGGATAGACCAATCTACCCTGGCGAACCAGAAGGGATGTGTTGAACCGCGATTCCAAGGTTCGGATCTGCTGGCTCACCGCCGACTGCGTAATGAAATTGCGCGCTGCGGACTGCGAAAAACTGCCGCAATCGACAAGATCGCAAAAAACCTTGAGGGTCTCCGTCTGCATAAGTGCTCCTTCCCAGGATCGGCCCGTCAGCCTGCCTGCCGGCCTGCGCCAACCCAAGGGCAAAAACGGGCAGCCTATCAGACGCCGGCTGCCAAATGGCGCCCGGGATGCCGTCTATCCTGTTCTCAGCCCCCGGGGGAAAATTAGCGTTGCTAATACTAAATATAATTCTTATTCATTTTACTTATTTTCGCAAGGATCCTATATTATTGGCGATCACAAATGACGAATTCATTAAAGTGATCCTGTGCCGCTGCGGCGGAAGTATTCATGGCCTCGATTTCATACTTTTATACTTAGAGGCAAGATGAGACCCGAGCTGATCAGCCGGGTCTCAATTATTTGAAACGGGAAGATCACGTTTATCTGGGAGGAGCGGATCTTCCCGCACCTGGGCGCCCCGGCGGGGGCGCCCTTTTTTTCGTGTGCCGGAATCCCGCACCTTTTTCCCGGGCTCAAAAGCTGCAGCCATCCTTCCCGGCATGCCTTGAAATGCACTGTACAAACCGCTCGTCGGGCGCATACTCTATCACTGTCGAGGGGGAAAGCGATGAGGTTGCGCCTCCTATTCGCTGGTGTTCCTTTGATCTGCGGAAATGCGGGCATTTCCGGGACATATCCGGCCTCTTCCGATATGAGCTATGACAAGCTGAAGGGCGTTCCATTGCGGGACGTGGCTGCGCCGCTGCGTGAGGTCTGGCTGCGATTTCACGAAGAAAATCTCTGTCTTGGGTTGGATAGCATCTTTGTATTCCAGGCCCGGGGCATCGAAATCTGGTGCCGGATCAAAGACGAAAGAGATTACCAGCAACTTGCCGCACTTGTCGAACCGTTGCGCAAATCCTACCGGATCGAACTGTACGCGACCCACGCCGACCGGGAAAAGAAAGTCACCTCCACTCTGGATGATGATCCGCCTCCAAGTTTCTGGACCAACGCCGAACTGCGCAGTTACCTGCGAGATCCGTTCTTCCGCCGCTTGGGCGGCGGTGTTGACCGGGGTGAGGATGCCTATGACAGCAGCGAGGCGGATCCGGAATTAAAGCGCCGCCTGAAGCTGTATGGCGATCAGATCCTCGAGTGGCTGAACAAAATGGTACAACTAGCAGTCGATCTTCCCTCTCTGGCCGGCGCCGCGTACGGGGACGACATCTTCTCGGACATCAGGAATCGCGCACGGGCCGTTTGTTCCAATCATTCACGTGAAGTGGGGAAATGCGCGGCCAGGCTCGCGGAGAGCCTCGGCCACGCCCTCCCTCGGGGGACCGGCAATACCCCCTCGGCCCAGCCTTCGAAGGAATCACGACCCGCCTCAGCCTCTCCCCATGAAGGCGCCCTCCTGGTAGCGCAGCAGGCGCGGGACCTGGAGCGGCGCATCCTGCTCTTCCTTTACCCCCAGGCCCACACGGTGACGCTCGATGATTTGCGCGAGCCGAACCTGATCGACTCCTTGAAGACTCTTCAGCAGACGGTGTCTGATTTCGAGAGCAGCGCCAGAAAAGCCCGATAGTTTTGCCTGCAAGGTCGTATCCTCCCAGAGTATGCTTGGAGTCTGATGGGCCGGGTCATGATCGGTGGAGGTGCCGTCTCCAGTCATCCGGTGGGGCGGGGCCGGCCGAGTTTTTGAAGAAATGTGTCCTCGCGATGGGGTAGCGGTATTGATGGAACGACGGAGCTACCTTTTGGATCACCTGAGACGATACCCGACCCTGGCTGAGTTGCACCGTTCGCCTTTCTTCGCGGAGTGTTCCTCCGAGATCCAGACCCTGCTGGGCACGCCTGAATTATCCGTTTGCGACCAAGCGATCCCTCGCCTTGCCGCTTTCGTGCGCATAGCGCAGTGGAACCTGGAAAAAGGCAAACAGTTCGCCGCCATAGTCCGGCAGTTTGAAACCGACGACGCTCTGCGATGGGCGGATATCGTGATGCTCAATGAAGCGGACTGCGGCATGAATCGCTCCGGCAACCGGCACGTGGCACGCCGTCTCGGCGAGGCCTTGGGCATGAATGTGGCATTTGCCCCGGCCTGCCTGGAATTGACCAAAGGGATCGACGAGGAATGGAAACTCCCCGGGGAAAATCGCGAGAGCCTGCAAGGCAATGCGGTGCTGAGCCGTTACCCGATGCTCACGGCGCAGGTGATCAGACTGCCCCAATGCTTCGAACCGTATGAATTCCACGAGAAAAGATATGGCGGACGGAATTGCCTTTGGGTGCGGCTCCAGATCGGCGCCGGAACCCTCTGGGCAGGATCGACGCATCTGGAGGTCAGGAATACTCCGGGTTGCCGCGCGATTCAGATGAGGCGACTGATGGCGGAGTTGCCGGGGCGCCCCGGAGAGGCGTACCTTCTCGGCGGGGACCTGAATACAAACTCCCTGCGGCGCGGCACGCATTGGCGTGCACTTTGGGCAGCGGCGTATATGCTCATCGGTGATGCCCGTGAGGTGAAGAAACGATTCCTGTCGCCGCAGCGCTTTGAGCCGCTCTTCAAGGTCGCGGCCCGCGCCGGTTTTTCCCTCGAAGGCTTAAATTCGGCCGAAGCCACGGCATGCGCGCCGATCGAGGCGTCCGAGGAGGCCGGCATGACGCCAGCCATTCTTCACGACTTCTTGCGGCGTCGAATGGAACCTTACCGGGGCGGCCTGCTCATGAAGCTCGACTGGTTTTTCGGCAGGTATGTTCATCCGCTGCGCGCCGGTGAAGTCTTCGACCGCACCTCCGGCATCGGATCGTCCGACCCCACTCGTGCGCCGACGCTGCGGACAGGGCCGGCACGCATCTCCGACCACAGTCCGATCTGCGCCGACCTCGCCATCCCGGGCGCATGAAAACTAATGGCTTCCTAAAGGCAGCCACGAATGGCACGAATGAGAATGTAATTTGTGTCATTCGTGGCTGCCTTTGTGGTTTTGAGGCCGAGTTATTTTTGGAACAGGCGACCCTCCTGTTGCCTGATCATTAATTTCAGATGATTGGAAGCTTGGGTTGCGGAGCGTGGAGTTCCTCCCGATAATTCATGTGCCGCCCGGATCGGATCCCGACCGGGACGGCATCTAATAACGCCACATTCTCTCATAGAGGCAGAGAAGAGGCATCTTACTCATTGGAGAAGATAGCCATGCCTATCGCCCACGATCCTCAGCGACGCAAAACCACCACTCTCAGCCTGGCTGCCAAAAAAAAGAGTGGCGAGCCGATCACCATGATTACCGCCTATGACTACCCGACGGCGCTGGCCCTGGACCGTGTGGGTGTGGATTCCATCCTGGTTGGCGATTCGCTCGGCATGGTGGTGCTGGGTTATGAAAACACCTTATCCGTGACCATGGAGGACATGATCCATCACTGCAAGGCGGTCGCGCGCGGCGCGCGTCACGCGCATTTGATCGGCGACATGCCTTTTATGTCCTATCAGGCATCTACGGCCGATGCCATCCGGAACGCCGGCCGCTTTCTGCAGGAAGCGCGGGATGGATGCGGTGAAGCTGGAGGGCGGCAGGAGAGTAGCGACCACGATCGAGGCGATCGTCGGCGCGGGCATCCCGGTGATGGGGCACCTTGGTCTGACGCCGCAGAGCATCCACAAGCTTGGCGGCTACAAGGTACAGGGCACCACAGCTGCCGCCGCCCGGAACCTGGTGGAAGAGGCCCACATCCTCGAGAATGCCGGCTGCTATGCGGTCATCCTGGAGGCAGTCCCTGACCGGGTGGCAGAGATCATTACGCATCGCCTGCACATTCCGACCATCGGCATTGGTGCGGGAGTAGCCTGCGACGGACAGGTGCTGGTCAGCCACGACCTGCTTGGCGCGTTCGACCGTTTCACCCCCAAATTCGCCAGGAAGTACGCTGAATTGAGCGCCGTCATGGAGCAGGCCTTTGACGCTTACATCCAGGATGTGTCGGCGCGCCGTTTCCCGACTGCCGAGCATTCCTATCACATGAGCGACGAGGAGTTCGAGGCGCTCATGCGGGGCCTGCGCATCAAACCACGGAATTGGGGCCTGGCAATCTGAGGCCGACATGTCCTCGCGAGAATCCCATATTCATGTCACGATTGTCGGCACCGGCGCGATGGCCTGCCTGTTTGGCGCCCAGCTGGCATCTGTGGCCCAGATCACTCTTACAGGTTCGTGGGTGGACGGAATCGCCGCCTTGCGCACCCTTGGAATCCGAGTTGAGGCGTCCCAGGAGAGCGGCTCGGTAACTGTGGCAGCAGTTCCATGGGGTGATGCCATCGAACCGGCAGATATGGTGCTCGTTCTCGTCAAGGCCTGGCAGACCGAGGAGGTTGCCCGTCACCTGCAGCGCCTGCTGAAGCCCGGGGGCACTGCCCTGACGCTTCAGAACGGGTTGGGGAATCTCGAAGCGCTGGGACCGGGTGCCACCCTGGGAGTGACCTATCAAGGCGCCACCCTCCTGGGTCCGGGGCGTGTGCAGCCTGGAGGAAGCGGTGCTACTTGGATTGCTGCCCCAGAGCGGATCGTTCAGCTCTTTCAGCACGCCGGCATGCCGGCTGAGAGAGGGGATCCCGAGCAGCTCGATGGGCTGCTGTGGGGGAAACTCGTGGTCAATTGCGCGATCAATCCGCTGACGGCACTCCTGCGCATCCGGAATGGCGAGTTGTTGGACCGCCCGGATACCCGGATTCTCATGGAGCAGGCTGCCCGGGAGTGCGCGGCGGTCGCCAGCGCAAGAGGCATCACCCTGCCGTTTCCGGATCCGGTCGAAAAAGTGTGCGAAGTGGCGCACCAGACAGCGGCGAACCGCTCCTCCATGTTGCAGGACGTAATGCGCGGCGCTCCCACCGAATGTGATGCGATCAACGGCGCGGTCGTGCGTTGGGGTGAACACCTCGGCGTGCCGACGCCGGTCAACGAAACCTTGTATCGCCTGGTGCGCGCCGCCGCCGCGCGGGGATAAACACTATACCTGCAAAAAAAACAAATGATAAACGCGGAGGTCGCAGAGAAAAGCCATTCAAATGCAAAAACTCTCTGCTGCCTTTGCGACCTCTGCTTCGAAAATAGAACCGATTGCGGCGCCGAACCACTTGTGTGTTTCTGTGTCGCCCTTCAGGGCTTGAGATCTCCGGTTCTCTACCCAGGGCTCACGCCCTGGGAAGCGGGCATCGAGCGGTAAGAGCCCTGAAAGGGCGGCACAGGAAACCTGCGGCGAGAGCGCAACATTTTCATGCATCATGGGTGCGCCCCGGCGCATGAAGGACTGCTCCGAAAACAGAAGCAGAATCCCAATCACGTCGGGATCGCAATCGCAATTGATATCGCGATCGGCTTTTGCGGACTAGTAGGACCGATTGCGATGGCGACTGCGACTGCGATACCGATGCCGATACCTACAATTGCCAACCAGAGGGGCATGCGTTTTCATGAGTCGCAGGGTGCACGCCACACGCATGAGAGACTGCGTTGAGGTTTTTGAGGTGAGGCGGGGCCGCCGCGCTGTTCGTGACAAGCCCTGGAATCATTCTGACTAGAAGGGGGTCTGATAGAGTGCAAGTAATCCGTGATATATCTGATCTGAGAAGAGCCCGCGCTTCTCTGACCGGCACCTTCGGATTAGTGCCGACCATGGGAGCGCTTCATGAAGGCCATCTGTCGCTCGTGCGCAAGGCCAGAGCGGATTGTGACCATGTGGGCGTGAGCATCTTCGTAAACCCGGCACAGTTCGGCGCCAACGAAGATCTGGACCGGTACCCGCGAAACCTCGAAAGAGACTTAATGCTCCTGGAGCCTTTGGGCGTGGGTCTGGTTTGGACTCCATCCGCGGTTACCGTCTATCCACCGGGCTTCCAAACCTGGGTCTCAGTCGAAGAGGCGTCGAAGGGCCTGGAAGGCGGGAGCCGGCCTGGACACTTCCGCGGCGTCGCCACCGTCGTTGCGAAGCTGTTCAACGTTTTTGTCCCCGACAAAGCTTTTTTCGGACAGAAGGACGCGCAGCAGGTGGTGGTGATCAAGCGCATGGTCGAGGATTTATCATTCCCGGTCGAAATCGTGATCTGCCCCACGGTGCGCGAGGCTGACGGGCTGGCGCTCAGCAGCCGCAACGCCTACCTCAGCCCCAAGGAGCGGCAGGCAGCCGCCGTGCTCTTCCGCGCTCTCTCTGCAGGCCGGACCGCCTACGAGCAAGGCGAGCGTAACGGCAGCTCGCTGCGCGCGGCCATGCAGGCGATCCTGGACGCTGAACCTTTAGCTCAAGCGGACTACCTGTCTGCCGCTGATCCGATTACTCTCGCGGAAATCGATTGGGGTGCAGCCGGGATTCTGCTCTCGCTCGCAGTTCGCATCGGCAAAACGCGGCTAATCGACAACATCCTCCTTTCTCCAGGGAGTGCTTATGCTGCTCGCCATTGATGTCGGCAACACCCAAATTGCTTTGGGCCTTTATAACGGCGACGAGCCGGGGCCGCGCTGGCGCCTGGCGACAGATCATGCGCGCATGCCGGATGAGTACGGCATTTTGCTGATCAATCTCTTGCAGCATGCCGGCGTCGCGCCCGGCAACGTCCATGCCGTTGCCGTGGCTTCCGTCGTTCCCCCGCTCACCAGCACCTTCACGCAGGCGTGCGCAGGATATCTGCGGCGCACACCGCTGGTCGTAGACATGGGAATGAAGACCGGCGTGGCCGTGCGCGTCGAAGATCCGCGTCAAGTGGGTGCGGACCGGATCGTGGATGCGGCTGCGGCGCAAAAGCTATACGGCGGCCCCGCCTGCATTGTCGATTTCGGCACCGCCACCACCTTCGATGCGGTCTCTGCCGCGGGAGAGTATATCGGCGGGGCGATCGCGCCGGGCATCGGTATCGCCGCCGAAGCGCTTTTCCAGAGTGCCGCAAAGCTCCCCAAGGTGGAAATGCGCCGCCCCCCGAGCGCCATCGGACGGAACACGGTTCATTCCATACAGTCAGGCCTGCTGTTCGGTTATGTGGGATTGGTAGAGGGCATGGTGGCACGCTTCGGGGCCGAGCTGGGCCCGCGGATGAAGGTCATCGGCACCGGATGGCTCGTCGAGCTCATTGCGACGGAAACCAAAGTGATCGAAATCGTAGCTCCCTGGCTCACGCTCGACGGTCTGAAGATCATCCATGAACTCAACACCAGGAGTTGACCAACCAGCCGCGAAAAACACGGTTTTTCATGTTTTCGCGACTAATGCGGCTGCTTCTGCGTTCCTTGGTTGAATGCGGAATTGGTGGTAACTTGATGCTCTGCGGTAGATAACGGGGGACGAAAACATGGAATTGCCTGAAGATCTGAACCAGAGCGAGGTAAGGACGGGACAGGGCCGGTATCCGAGCCAGATTGTACTCCGCCGCGTCAAGGAAAAGACGTATGCGACCCACCTGAAAGTTATCCCTCCGGACGCCGACCCCTATTACATCCTCGGCAGCTACTTCTTCAAACTCGAGGAAGCGGAGGCGGATTTCCATCGGAGAAAACTCGAACTCGAAGGCTCGCCGGCGGGTAGCTAGACAAGCCGATTGAATTGGGAATGCAGCAATGAGTCGAAGCGATAGGTTTTTAAAAGCCTGCCGACTTGAGAGCACCGACCGTACGCCGGTATGGCTCATGCGCCAGGCAGGCCGTTACATGCCGGCGTACCGTAAGCTGCGGGGGCGGCACACACTGCTTGAGATGTTCAAAACGCCGGAAATCGCAGCGGAAGTCACCCTGCAGCCGATCACGGCTTTCGAACTCGACGCGGCGATTATTTTCGCCGATATCCTGCTTCCACTGGAAGGGATGGGCATCCGGCTGGAATTCGCTGAGAAGGAAGGACCCAGGATCCAAAATCCGGTGCGTACCGCAGCCGATGTGGCGGCGCTTAAGGATTTTGATCCCGAGGCTGACCTCGGGTACGTCCTGCAGGCGCTCCGCATGGTGCGGGCCGAAATCGACGGCAAAGTTCCGCTTATCGGATTTGCCGGAGCACCCTTCACGCTGGCCAGCTACGCCATCGAGGGCGCTGCGAGAAATTTTCTGCGCACCAAGGGAATAATGTACGAAAACCCTGACCTCTGGCACCAGCTCATGGATAAGCTGGCTCAGATCGTCAGCTCTTTTCTGCTGGCACAAGCGCGCGCCGGTGCCCAGGTCCTCCAACTCTTCGACTCATGGGTCGGCTGCTTGAGCCCGGACGATTACCGGGACTATGTCCTGCCCCATACGCGGAAGATTTTCGGAGCGATCAAGGAGGCGCGAATCCCAAGCATTCACTTCGGCACCGGAACCGCCGACCTGTTGCCTCTTATGCGCGCAGCGGGCGGGGATGTAATCGGAGTGGATTGGCGCACCAATTTAGACGATGCCTGGGCACGAATTGGCGCAGGAGTCGGGATCCAGGGGAACCTTGACCCGGTCATGCTCCTGGCTCCCAAGTCGCTGCTTGCGCAGCGGAGCCGTGAGATTCTCGATCGCGTCGGCACCCGTCCCGGCCACATCTTCAATCTGGGCCACGGCATCCTCCCACCCACACCGGAGGATGCCGTAAAAGCCCTGATCGATACCGTGCACGGATACTCGACCTGAGCAAACCTGCCGGACCCATCTCGTACTACTTACGTACAAATCCTTGCCATTTATGCAAGCAAAGCAACTGCTCACCGCAGAGACAAGTTATTGAAAAACTAAAAATGTCTCTGCGGTCTCGGCGATCTCTGCGGTGAGATTTTTTAGTTGCGGCTTTGCAGCACCGTGTGTTTTGTGGCTGGGTTTTTTAGATCACAAGCCAATTCAGGGCCGAACCACGACGCGCGTTCAGGCGGTCCTTGTCGTACATCAGTTCGACATCTACCACCCGCAGAGGGTTGTTGAGACTCAGTGAGCGGCACGGAGGTAATGGCTCCCTGCCGGACGGACACCATCTTGCCGAACTCCTTGCGGGAGATCAGATCGACGGCAGTGATGCCGAAGTAATAGCCCATTTTGGCATCAAATGCGGACGGATCACCGCCGCGCTGAAGGTAACCCAGCTTTTCAGCGATGGTTTTAAGTCCTGTGCGTTCCTCGATCTGATCGGCTAGAATTTCTCCGATCCCGCCGAGATGGACATGGCCGAAAGCATCGATTTCCGACCGCCTCGCCACGATCCGGCCGCCTTTCTCCGTGGCGCCCTCCGCCACGACAATCAGCGTGTATCTGGACAGAGATTTGGTGCGTGCGTTGATCAGGTCGATTAGCTTGGAGAGCTCGAACGCATATTCCGGAATGAGGATGAAGTGCGCGCTGCTGACGATTCCTCCGATCAACGCGAGCAGGCCCGAATGGCGCCCCATGACCTCGATGACCGCCAGCCTGCGGTGTGAGCCGGCGACCGTGCGGGCACGATCGATGAGCACCTTGATGGTATTCACTGCGCTGTCGAATCCCAGCGAGTAATCGGTGCCGGGAAGGTCGAGATCGATGGTCTTGGGAATCCCCACGACCGGGATGCCATAACGCTGGTACAGCTTGTTGGCGACTCCTAAAGTGTCTTCGCCTCCGACCGCGATCAGTGCATCGAGCCCCAGCCTTTCCATGTTGCGCACGACGGTCGCGCTCCTGTCGTGCTTTTTACCGTTCTTGTCTTTGATGGCGAAGGGATTGGTACGAGAGGTGCCGATCGCTGTCCCGCCATCGCGATCGATTTTGCGCACCACCGGCGTAGTCAGAACCTGGACAAAGCGATCGTCTTCTATCCCCTTCTTGGGATCGAGTCTCAGGATCCCCTGCCAACCTTCCTTCAGGGCGATGATCTCCATGGGAGGATGTTTGGGGTCAGACGTGCTATGGGAAACCGCTCCATAGACAACCCATTTGATAGCGGCATTCAATCCCGGGCAGTCTCCGCCGCCCGTAAGGATGCCAACTCGTCTCTTTTTCATTACGCTCTCCCTTCAACCTCGATCGGGCGGCAACTCATGGTTTTTGGGCCGGAGAGTTTTCAGGACTCAATCGCCGCCTTAGGCAGATCAGTCAAAGACAACTGTTTGCAGGGTGCTGATTTCAATCGTCTTGCCGCAACGCGGGTTCTTGCAGCGTAACTTGTCATCCATGCGGACACGATAATCTCGAGCTTTGGCAAAGCGGGCCCGATCACGTTCATCCGCGCGCGGCGGCAGCGACGTCTTTTTCGTGCGGCGTCGCCACCGGATCGGATACTCAAGAGTCTCGCGACATTTTGGGCAATAAATCTCTGCAGGTACCACTTCATCTTTTTCGTTGAAGAAATCTCGCTCTTCCATCGGTCCTTCCTGTTTCAGGTCGAAGGTAATGACACCTGAGTCCGAGCTCAAACCGCAAAGACCTCGAAGGGAACATGGGATTTCAAGCCTCCCTCCAAGATTGGCCACAACAATACGCTCTGAATCCTAAATCCTAGCACATGTCGGAATCCTCATGTCCATAAGTAATTCTTGTTGTAGAATCTGTTACTTATGGAATTCATACGTAGACTGTTCTCCGACGGCGAAGGCCCCTCGGTCCGCCAGATTGCCCGCACCCTGAAACATGTCATCCAGACTCACGGGGAACCGGCGTCCCGCATCTCGGCCATGGAACGGCTTGCCGGCTGGAAGACGCCGGCAGCCGCCACGTCTCTCCTGCGCCGTTTCACGGTCCAGGTGCCCCAGGAAACCATGGATCTGGAGGAAAAACAGTACACGGTGCAATTGCTCACCAGGATGGGACGCGCGGCGGTCGAACCGATTCTGAGTTTCCTGCGCTCCGAGCCGGAAGTGACCTGGCCGGTGCGGGCGCTGCGCGAAATTCTGCCCCAGGGCGAGTATATTGCCGCCTTGAAAGACACACTGGAGCATTTGAGCGGCTACACGCGCTGGCCGGAAGCAAAGGTCGTGCTCATCGAACACCTGCCCGAAGAAGCTCTCCCGCTGGTGCGGAAGATTATCCTCGGCTTTCTCGAGGACGAAGACGACGATGTGTGCATCGCCGCCGCATACCATCTGGCCCGAAACGAAGACGAGGAGGTGCGCGCGCAGTTGATCGAGACCCTCCTCAACGCCGAGTCGCGCCCCAGGGTGCGCGGCCGCATCTTTGAACTGTTCTGCGATCGGGAATGGGCGGTCAAGGGCTATCGTAAGAAGATCGAAGAAGTCATCCAGGAGCCATTCTACGTGACGGCCAGAGGCACCGTGAAGCGCCGTCCTTAAAGACAAAGACAGCCACGAAGGACACGAAACATCTTGGCATTTGTGATTTTTGTGGCTGCTTTTTCTGAGATCCGCTAATTTTTTACTTGCTGAGAAAATCCTCGAGAGCCTGATTGAAGGCTTGCGGTTTCTCCAGGAAAAATGCCGGGGCGGCGTCCGGAATTACACTGAGCTGTGCACCGGCGATTTTCGACTGCAAGTATTCGCCGAGCAGCTGCCTTTCCCTGGAAACTACGATCAAAGTCGGCACGTCGATGGTCGCAAGAACAAACCTGCGGTCGCCCGTAATCAGATCGAACATGAGTGCGATCGCGGTGCCGGTAGGAGTTTTCATGCTATTGTCGATCATCTCCTTGATGAGTGGCCCGTTCTGCTGTGATTTGAACAGGCCGCGCACGAGCGCCTCCGTGGCCTTGGCGCGATCCTCCTGCATGGCGAGGACCGCCTCTCTTGCCTGCTGAAGGGGGATACCACCGGGAAAATCCTTATTGCCGGCAGAGATCGGAGCCCCGCCGACAAAGACCAGCCGATCCGGCTTGAGCGTTTCCGGGCTCGAGATAAATTCGAGGAGCGTTACGACTCCCGCCGACCATCCAACCAGGGTGCAATGCTCGAGCTTCAGCTTCTCCAGAAACGCGTGGAGATCGGCCGCATGCTGGTGATAGGTATTGCCCCCCTCGCTCTTGCTGGTGAGGCCGTGACTGCGCGGATCCATCGCCAGGACATGAAAACCGCGGGCAGCAAAATAGGGGATCTGTTCTCTCCAGACTTCCGCAGTCATTGCCAGGTCGGGGATGAAAACCAGGTGGCGGTCGCCGGATCCCGCCTCCAGGTAGTGGATTTTGATGTCCCCGACCTGGACCGAAGCATCCTTGTAAGGTTTATCCGCGCCCACGAGGTTCAATGTCAGCAGCAGACCGGTTGCTGCCAGGCTCACCCACGAGATATTCTTGCGCATAACTCCTCCTCAGCTCTTTCCAGCGAATCACATCCAAGTCGAATCCCCAGTTAAATATTAACCTCTGACCTTCGATGGCTCTAGAACAAAGCAGCGGAATTCTGTATCTTGAAAAGTCGGTCATGGATCGTGCCCTCCGCAAAATGTCAAGAATCGCTATAACGAAAAGACGGCGAGGCTCGATAAGACCCTAATACCTGTGCTCTCTGAGTCATGGCGTCCTGGAGCCTTTGCAGTCAACCGGATCGATGAGGTCGAATGCGCGTTAGCGGCATACTGTTACATCCTACATCACTTCCAGGAGGGCACGGGATTGGCGACCTGGGCGAATGGGCTTATCGATTTGCCGATTTTCTCTCGGCAAGCGGACAGGGCCTCTGGCAGGTATTGCCGCTCGCGCCGCCCGCTGAGGCCAACTCCCCTTACAAGGCCTACTCCAGCATGGCGGGCAATCCCTTGCTGATCAGCCTGGATCTGCTCGCAGCGTTCGGGCGTGATCTCGCATGCGGACCTCGATGCGGCGCCGTCATTTCCTGAGGACAGGGTCGATTTTGCTGCCGTGGCTGCCTTCAAATGGGAGATTCTCAAGAAGGCCGCGCGCGCTTTTTTTGCGGAGGCTTCCTCACGGAACCGGCAGGAGTTCGAGCGCTTTTGTGCGGAGCAGAGATTCTGGCTGGATCGGTTTGCCGAATTTGCGGCCCTGCGAGATCAAAACGGTGATTTTCTCTGGACGGAATGGGATCGTGCACAGAAACCGGATCCGGAACTTGTGGACCTGCACAAATATGTCCAGTTCGAGTTCTTCCGCCAGTGGCAAGCGCTCAAGAAATATTGTCATGAAAAAGGGATCCTGATCGTCGGAGATCTGCCCATTTTTGTCGCTCACGACAGTGCCGACGTCTGGGGCAATCCCGAGCTGTTCGACCTCGACGAGCGGGGATGTTCGCGGACGGTCGCCGGCGTCCCGCCTGATTATTTCAGTGCGACCGGCCAGCTTTGGGGGAATCCCCTGTATCGCTGGGATGCCATGGAACGTACCGGGTATCAATGGTGGATCGACCGGGTGCGATGCATGCTGGAGCAGTTCGACCTGGTGCGGATCGATCATTTTCGCGGATTTGAGAAATACTACGAAATCCCCGCCGATGCTCCGACTGCCGCCGGCGGGCGCTGGGTGGATGGACCGGGAGACCGGTTCTTTGAAGCTCTCACCCGCGTTTTTGGGAAGCTGCCTTTCATCGCGGAAGACCTCGGCATGATCACGCCCGAAGTGCTGGCTCTGCGCGACCGCTGGGGATTCCCCGGCATGCGCATCCTGCAGTTCGCCTTCCTCAACGACTGGAATGAAGACCCGTTCAAACCCCACAACTTCATTCCACATTGCGTCGTTTATACAGGAACCCACGACAACGACACGACGTTAGGCTGGTTTCAAGCCACAGGCGAAGATACGCAGACCGCGGAGCAAAGATGTGCGGAGCGTGAGCGCGCTCTCCGCTATCTCCAGAGTGATGGATCTGAGATTCACTGGGATTTTATTCGCGCCGCGGTCGCCTCGCTGGCAGATATCGCGATTTTCCCGCTCCAGGACGCCCTCGGCTTGGGCTCGGAGGCGCGCATGAACGTCCCCTCGCGCGCAGAGAATAATTGGCGCTGGAGGTTTCTCCCGCAGCAATTGAAACCGGAAATCAGCGCCAGGCTGCGAGAACTCAGCCGCGTGGGCGGCCGCACAACAGCGTAGGGAGCAGAGGGGCAGAGGGAAGAAAATCAGATCATTTCCCGCAACATTCTGGTACCTTTGCCCCATCCGCCAAGGGTCAGCTTACTACCGATAAACAGGAGCGCACCATCAGGTATTTCGGGACGCGCCCGCACACTACGTCAAAGTAGAGGCGGCGCAGACGCTGGGTGATCGGGCCCATCTTGCCGGTGCCGATCGGGCGATGATCAATCTTGGCGATCGCAGCCAGTTGGACACCCGTGCCGCAGAAGAAAGCCTCCTCCGCCAGATATACCTCAGTGCGATCGATCGTCCGTTCCACCACCTCGATGCCCAACTCATCGCGTAGCAGCTGCATGACCGTGCGGCGAATGATGCCTTCCAGGATGTTGTCGGTGACGGGCGGCGTGCAGGCGACTCCCCTGCGAATCATGAAGAAGTTCGCCGCGGAAGCCTCGGCGACGTGGCCATTCCGGTTCAGCACCAACGCTTCGTCAAAACCGTTCATATGCGCTTCCGTCTTGGACAGGGAGGAATTGACGTAAGCGCCGGCGATTTTGCCGCGCGCGGGGATCATGTTGTCCTCAATGCGCGCCCAGGAGGAGGTTCCGATGCTCAGCCCCTCTTCATTCGCCAGGTAGGAGCCGAAGGGGATCGCCGCGATTGCAACATCGGCGGTGAGGTCAAAAAGGCGCACCCCGATGATTTCGTCTGTGAAATAAGCCAAGGGACGGATGTAACAGTCAGTGCGATAATTCTCAGTTCGGAGAAGATCCAGCACGGCCTCGACAAGTTGCTCTCTCGTGTAGGGAAGCTGCATGAACAACAGCTTCGCCGACTCGAAGAAACGAATAAAATGGTCGAGTGGGCGAAAAACATACAGCTGCTTGGCCGCGTCGTTCCAGTATCCCCGCAGGCCCCCGAAGATGCCGGTGCCATAGTTGAAGGTATGAGTCAGGATTCCGACTTTGGCCTCGCTATAGGGAACGATGCGACCTTTGAAAAATGCGTATTTGGGAAGGGCCACGATTTATCCTCCTCGATTTCTATAAGCCAATAATATCAGTCAGGCATTTTAGCAGTAAGCCGAAGCAACTCTATCACAACTTTGACGATTTGGGTGCTGCCGGGGCAAACAGCAAAAGCCGTCGCAAAGGACTCCAAGCGCAATGGCCTCAGCCAGAACCTCCACGCAGTCTCCCATGCACCGGGGCGCACCCAGGTGCATGAAAATTAATGGTCTTTTTAAGGCAGCCGCGAATGACACGAAGCGCCGCCCGTCCGGGCCAGCCAAGGTTCGTGCCATTCGCGGCTGCCTTTGCCGTTTTGAGGCGAGTCATTTTCGGAGCAGGATCTTTGCGGCACGATAACCTGCGACCTGTTCCCGAGCATCGTGCGACGATGTCTCGGCACTCCCGATTTTTGTGAACCGTTGCCTCTGCCAAGAACCTTTGACTGCTCACCTCACTCAGGGCTGAACAAAATGGGATCGGAAGTGAAAAGCACCTTGCTGCAGACTTTCCATCAAGAATCTGCGCTCCGATGTCGCTTCGCGGGCACGAACGGTATCTGACTGGGGGCAGTGAGGATGGACGTTTCTCTTATGTCAACGCCATAGTAGCCAGCCCACGGCAATTCATCACGCGGTCATGGTTGGCTCGCCCCGATGATGGTTCAGGGTTTCGGGGATTCAATCCTTTCCACGGCGCCTTGGGCGCACTTCGAGACCTTCTCCACGGGGTCATCGAGACAGGCGCGAAGGGCCGCCAGAGCGGAGCGGGCCTCCGCACCATAGCTCGCCAGAACGATGATGCTGTCATATCGTACCTCCGCGACGGGGTCGTTCAGGCGCGCGATGATGTGCGGGACAGTGTCGGAGTGGGGAGCGCGAATGCGTCCCAGCGTCAGCACGGCGACTGCGCGCACCTCCCCATCCGTATCAGTTGTGCAGCGCAGAAGATCAGGCACAGCGGGATGTGCAGCCTCCCGAAGTTCGGCAATCTTCTCGGCCGCCGCCTTCCGCACCTGTGGGTCGCGGCTTCCCAGCGCCTCCAGCAGAGCCGGAAGGCCTCGCCTGGGATCTCCCGTGACGCGGGCCAGCGCAGCGGCACATGCCAATCGCAGCGCCGGTAGCGATCTGGCTGCCAGCGCCTCCAGTTCCGGCGCGGTGGCTGCTGCGGGGGGCCCGATGAACGCAAGCGCTCCGACGGCGGCTGCCACGGTCTCCGGGACTGAGAACTGCAGCATCAGCCGCAGCGAGGGCACCGCGGGCTCCCCGATTTTGGCAAGAGCCACTGCTGCGGCATCACGCAGGGTTGGATCGGGCGAGGTCAAGCAGCGGCAAAGGCCGCGCACCGCGATCGCGGCCGGCGGGCCGATGGCGGCAATCACTGCTGCCGCTGTGGCCCGGATGTTGTCCGGCTGTCGCGAATCAAGCGCGGCGGCCAGATAGGAAGCCGCCGGCGCACCGATGCGGCCCAGCACCGGCAGGGCAGCGAGGCGCAGGGATTCAGAAGGATCGCTGACGCATGCCCCCACCCTTTCGAGGTGCGGGGATGGGTCAGCGCCGGGCTGGAGCAGGTCAGCCAGGGCCGTGGCGCGCACCTCGCCTAGCGCATCAGATAGCCGCTCGGCGATGTGTGTTTGCGGTTCCATTTAGATCATGTTCCCGGCGCCCGGGGTGTACACCGGCGAGATCACTCCCGCCGAGGCGATCATGCTGGTGCACTGCACTACCCCGGCCACCTTGACCATGGCGGCGTTCAGGGTGATCACGCTCGCGTTGATTGTGACCATGGGCGCGGTGATGTTGATCGGTCCCCCGGCTGTCAGCGAATCGGTAGCGCCAATCGTCGTGCTTCGTGCGGCACCGGTGTTGTGCGTTTCGGACGCACCGATCGTTACCGTCTTGCTTGCGCCGACAGTTTCCGAATCGCTGCCGCCGACCTTCGTCGTGCGATTCTGTCCTACGGTCAGGCTCATGCTTGCCCCGATGCTGGTTGTTTCGTTCACTCCGACGGTTGCTGAACGATTGTTCGCAATCTGCACGGTCTCGTCGTGCTGGATGGTAGTTGTCCGGTCGTGCCCGACAGTCCGGGTTTCATCGTGCTGGGTCGTGGCGGTCCGGTCGTTTCCGACCACTCGGGTTTCATCGTGCTCCACTTTGGTATTCATGTCCTTTTGCGCGTGGATGAATATTTCCTCACTGCTCTTTTTGTCCTCAAAGCGGATCTCGTTGGAGCCGCCGCCTCCCTTCGAGCTTTGCGACTTGATGCCGCTCTGGGTCTGATTGGCGGGCAGGGCCCATGGAGGATTGTTCGAGCCGTTGTACACGCTGCCCACGACGATCGGGCAATCCGGATCGCCTTCGAGGAAATCGACGATCACTTCCTGACCGATGCGAGGGATGTGAACCGCTCCCCAGCCGTGGCCGGCCCAGAAGCTGGCAACTCGAACCCAGCAGGAACTTGAAGCGTCCTTCTTGCCTTCGCGGTCCCAGTGGAACTGTACCTTGACCCGGCCGGACTTGTCCGTGCAGATCTCCTCGCCTGCGGGCCCGACCACGACTGCGGTCTGGCAACCCCGGACATAGGGTTTGGACGCCATCTCAGGGGGGCGGAACGGCAAACCGAAGGGGATCGATTGGAAAATGTTGCTGTAGTGATTCTTGCCAATCTCGGCGCCCGAGTGAAAACCTCCCTCCGAAGCGGAATGCGCGATGGAGGTCAGCACGTAAGCGCCGTCGGCATTCGGGTGCCTCGTCAAGGTAAACCGATACCCGGGTGTGAGATTGAAGTCGTTGCTCTCGCCACGGATGAGAAACTGCGCCATCTCCAGGTGCTCCATGCCGTGCTTGGCGATGCCCTCGCCGGTCTTCCTGTTGCCGGAATCGCCAGCCTGCGAGCGGATGCCGTACCCGCCAGGATAATCATAAATCTCGAATTGATCGTTGCCGCCGACCTTCAACTTGTGGTAGACCTTCCCGACTTGCACGGAATCGAGAATCGGCTGGCTCACTTTCATGTCCATGCCGGGCGTTCCGTAACAGTAGTCCTGCAGGCTGTACTTGCCCGGACCCAATTCCTGGGTCTTGATCCAGCTTGATACCCGCACTTCGTCTCGCAGCCCGCCGGAGATCTCCTCGTACACCAAAGGCGATGCTCCCGGCATCTCCTGGTGTGCCGAGGGAGTGTCGGCGATCACGAGCTTGTGAGCGTCCTCTGTATGGCGGAAAAAGTAAAAGATGCCTTCTTCTTCCATCAGACGTGTGATGAAATTGAAATCGGTTTCGCGGTACTGCACACAGTATTCGCGCTTGCGGCCGGGATCCCGCAGCTCCACGGAAATGTCCATCCCCTGGAGGACCTGCTTGAGAATGTCCGAGGTGGAGAGATTCTGGAAGATCCGGCAATTTTGTTTGCGGCTGAAAATCCAGAGCTTCGGCGAGACGATTGCGCGGTACCTGGCAAGCCGTGTCGTGGCAGGCAACTGTGTGAAGGCCGTCACGATGCCATGAAAGTGGCGCGGTTGGCTGCCCTCCGGACCCAGCACGCCGAACGAAATCTCCCGGCCCAGAATGTCCTCGAACCTGATGCGCGGGTTTTCGGAAAGCAGTTCAAGCTGGAATGAAAAGAGCTGGGAGATGCCCTCGGTGCCGGTGAACGATTCCAGCAGCAGCTCATTGGGCCCCAACGCGCATTTGATGTAGAGGTAGCGATTCTCCTCGAGATATTTCTCCGCCATGTGCGGCCTCCATCGACAAGTCTGCTCCTGCATGGGGCGGGAGCAGAGGATACTTCCAACTACGAATACGCGAAATTGCCATCGGCGCCGACGTTGACCCTTATGGATTCCAGTTTTTTCCCCTCGGCAATGCGGGCGAGCAACTGGCGCGAGATCTCCGGCAGAAGGGTGTTGGTCAGAATGTTGTCCACGTTGCGCGCGCCGCTTTCCACCTCGGTACAGCGCCGCGCGATCTCATCGATCAACCCGGCGTCGCACACGAGGTCGATTCTGTGGTTCTCGCGGATGCGCTTCTGGATCTTGCCGAGCTTGAGCCTGATGATCTTCTTGAGTGCCTCGTCGCGCACGGGGTAATAGGGGATGATCACCAGGCGGCCGAGAAATGCCGGCTTGAAGATCTTGTTGAGCTCCGGCTTGATCGCTTTGGCGATGCCTTCGGGCGTGGGCATGGTCTCGGGATCGGCGCAGAGCTTCATCATCGCCTCGGTGCCGGCGTTCGAGGTGAGCAGGATGATCGTGTTCTTGAAATCGATTTCGCGTCCTTCGCCGTCCTCCATCTGGCCCTTGTCGAACACCTGAAAGAAGAGCTCGAGCACATCGGGGTGGGCTTTTTCGACCTCGTCGAGCAGCAGCACGGAATAGGGACGGCGGCGCACCGCCTCGGTGAGCACGCCGCCCTCGCCATAGCCCACGTATCCTGGAGGCGAGCCCTTCAAGGTGGAAACCGTGTGCGCTTCCTGGAACTCCGACATATTGATGGTGATCAGGTTGCGCTCGCCACCGTACATCAGGTCGGCCAGGGCCAGTGCGGTTTCCGTCTTCCCGACCCCGCTGGGGCCGACCAGGAGGAAAACGCCGATAGGTTTGTTGGGATCCTCCAAACTCGCGCGTGATGTCCGGATGCGCTGGGCGATAGCTTCCAGCGCATGATTCTGACCGATGACCCGCGCAGCGAGATGGCGCGCCAGGTTCAGGATGGTCTCCACCTCGTCCTTCACCATCTTGCCGGTGGGAATGCCCGTCCATGCGGAGACGACCTCACCTACGATCTGGCCGTCCATGCAGACGCGCATCAGCGGATTCTCCCCCTGCAGCCCGGCGAGTTCGGTGGTGAGTCCGTCAAGTTCCGTGCGCAGGGCGACCTGGTCGCCCGACCCTTCCTCCAGTTGGCCGCGGATGTGTCGAATCCTGGTTACGAGCTCGGCTTCTTTATCGAAGCGCTCTTTAAGCGTGGCGAGCTGGCCAGAGACCTCGGCGCGGCTGGTTTTGATTTGCTCCAGGCGCTCGGCGTGGTCGCTACCGGCGGCTGCTTCGCGCGTGAGCACACGCTCCTGAAGGTCAAGGTCGTCGATCTGTCTCTGCGCGTCTTCAATTGCGGGCGGCATCGAGTTCTGGCTCAGGGCGAGGCGCGCGCAGGCGGTATCGAGGACGCTGACAGCCTTATCCGGCAGTTGGCGCCCGGCGAGGAAGCGGTGGGACAGCCGGACGGCCGCGGCGACACCCTCATCGAGAATCCGGACCTTGTGGTGCTTTTCCAGCGTGGAGACGATGCCCCGCAGCATGACCATGCACTGCTGCTCGGTGGGCTCTTCGACTTTGACCACCTGGAAGCGGCGCGCCAGGGCAGGGTCCTTTTCGAAGTATTTCTTGAACTCAGACCAGGTGGTGGCGGCGATGGTGCGCAATTCGCCGCGGGCGAGCGCCGGCTTGAGCAGGTTGGCGGCGTCGTTCTGACCTGCTTGCCCCCCGGCGCCGATCATGTTGTGGGCCTCATCGATGAAAAGAATAATCGGGGTCGGCGAGGACTTCACTTCTTCGATCAGCCCCTTCAGCCGGTTTTCGAACTCGCCCTTGATGCCGGCACCGGCCTGGAGCAGCGCCAGGTCGAGGGTGCGCACGGCGACGTTCTTGAGCGCCGGAGGAACGTCGCCGCTGGCGATGCGCAGAGCGAAGCCCTCCACCACGGCGGTTTTCCCGACCCCGGCTTCACCCGTCAAAATCGGATTGTTCTGGCGGCGGCGCATAAGGATATCGATGATCTGCCGGATCTCCGGATCGCGCCCCAGCACGGGATCAAGCTTGCCTTGCTTCGCATTCTCCGTGAGATTCACAGTGAACTGGTCGAGATTAGCGGTCTTGCCGCTTCCCGCCGGGCGCGGCGCACCGTCGGCGGCGGGTTCCTCCGCCGCGGCGGTGACGTCGTCCTCGTGGGATCCATGCACGATCGAGACGAAGTCCTTTTTGAGCGTGTCGGCTTCGATCTTCTGCAATTCCTTGCTGACCTCGTACGCGATGCGTTTTAGTTCATCGTCGGTCAATAGAGTGAGAATGGTGAAGCCGCTGCGCACCTGTGCCGCGCCATAGTCGATCGATCCCAACGTCCAAGCCTGGGTAAACATGCGCAGCACGGTGGGGCTGATGGCGGGAGTGCGAGCGTTGCCGGACTTCAGCTTATCCAGGCTGCGGGTCAACTCGGCGGAAAGCCTCGACTGGTTGATGCCGAACCGATGGAAAATGCGGGCGGCATCGGTGTCGCTTGCCTCCATCAGCTTCATCAGATAATGCTCGATTTCGATGTTGTAATGGGTGCGTGACAGGCATAAGCCGGCGGCGGCTTCGAGTGCGCTCCGGGTCGGTGCATTCAGCTTTCCAATCAGTGACTTCAGGTTCACACTCATGCGGAGTCCTCATCGAATGTTGGAGTCAGATTCGTAAAATGCTTGCGTCCGGATCGTGCGGCAGCGGCGCAGTCCCGGCCCACGTCGACCATCCCAGCCGGGGCGCGGCCGGGCCATCCCCTCCCAACTCGCAGGGTGGCCTTTCCACCTTCTTCAATACCAGTTGCACTTCAAAATCGAGTTCATTGCCCGCGAAAAAACGGACCAGCGCGCGCAAGGGCTCGTAGGCCGGGCCGTCGGGCAGAAATCCGCGGTACTGATCCAACGTCAGGGGGCCGAGGCGTATGCGCACGCCGGACTGCTGGTCCCAGATTTCGTCCCCCACGACTGCGCCCTCCCCCAATTGCTCCGAATTGGAGGCGGTCTCGGTGAAGCGGCACTGGGTGCTCTCGTCGATGGCATGCCACCTGCCCACAAACTGCTCGATCTCGACCGGCACGTCGAAATGGTCCATCAGCAAAGCGCGCAGCGCGGCGGCGGAGCGGGAGTGGGCCGCGAGAAGCCCGCAACGGAACAGAAGAGCTGCCATCGGGCACGGCCTGGCGATCCGTCAGGCCGGGAGTTCCCAGTCCGAGCAGGTCAAGCAAAAGAGACGAGAGTCGGTCGCCCGTGCCGCGCTCGTAGCCTATGGAGAAGTGGCTTTTTTCCCATGCCTGGTAGAACAGCGAGATCAAGCGGTGATTGAAGATGTCGAAGAAGTAGCGCATGGCGCTGTCGTGCGCGCGCAAGCGTTCGCGGACGAACGCCGTGTAATAGAGTGGAAGGACACCCTGGGGACCTGTCAGCCCCATGAAATTGACGAGCATGCGCGGCTGGGCGCCTTCGGGCCACTCGAGGCCGGCGATCTCGCTCGGCGGAAAACCGAAGTCGGCACCCGCTCCGAAGCGGACGACCTCCGAGTCGGGATTCGAGAACTGGCCCACGGGCTGGCGGCCGGGCAGAAGCCGGCCGAGGAGCCGCACGGCCTGGAAGAAACCGAACGCGAACGGCTCTGCGCGCAGGGCTTCTTCCAGTTCGGGACAGTCAGGCGCGGTGCGATTTATAGCAGGATCTTCGTGCCGGCTCGTGGGGGCCATAGGCGCAGGACCTCCTTTCTCTGGCGCGTCGAGACACTTAACTGGCTGAAGCTGTTGAGTGTGACGTAGAGTCCGAGGAAATGCTCCAGCACGCTGGCAAACAGGTACGCTCCCCCGCCGACGAAATTCTCTTCGTCCAACCCCATGTCCACGCGCGTGCCGCGCGCGAAGGTAATGCCGTTCTCCGAGACGATGCGTGCAAATTGGGGGCAACTCTTGAGCTCCGTGATGCCTTCCACCTGCTTCACCGCATGCGGAGAGTTGGTGAAGTCATAGAGCTTCAGGATCTCCTGGAGCGCCTCTTTGCCTTCGGAGACCAGGGAGAGGTAGTTCAGCGAGAGGTGCGAGATCAGGCGCCAGAGCGAGGATTTGCCGGTGGGTGGTCGCAGGGCCAGCGTGGGTTTCCTCAGCGCTACGATCGACTGAACCGGGGCCGCGCCTTCGAGTTCGAAGTCTCCCGATTCCACGCCGAACGGCAGGCGCGCGGGCAGATCGCGGTTTGTGCAGGTAAGCCGGACCGTCAGGCTGTCAACGTCGGGCGCTACGGGCCGCTGTTCGAAGTCCACCAGGGAGAGGAACATCTCCGTGCCCTCGTCGTCGCGGCGTCCGGACGCGCGGCGTGAAGCCATCCAGAAAGTCTGGCCGCGCGTGGCGGCCAACCCATGGCGATAGGAGTAAAACGGTTCGAAACGAACCGGTTCCTGGGTGTCCGGGCGGACACTGACCACATCATCCACGGAGAAGATTTCGGTGGCGTTGGGCCGGCGAATGTCTGGAACGATGGGATACTCAAAACGCCGCTGGGTGAGGAGAATCGGTTCGGCGGTCTGCTCGAACAGGTTCACTGCGGGCGCGCATGCCAGCTGGAATGTCTTAGCGGAGATGCCCATTTCGAGCGCCTGCCGGCGCTCGGTCATTTCAAACGGCGCGATCAGGAAGATCAACTCTGCCCGGTCCTTGAAGCCGCCGAGAACTTTCTCCAGGCCAGTCAGGTCGAGGAAGAAAAACTTGTCCTGAAAAGTAAAGTACTCGTGCAGGAGCCGGTAGCCGGCAAAGGAGCGGCGCGGGTAAGGCAGCATGCCTTCGCCTTCGCCAAACCCGATGGGTTGCAGGGCATCGGGTCGGAGCAAGACAGGGCGAATTCGCGAACCCGGTGTGGGGTCGCGAAGAACGATCTGGATCAAGCGGCTTGAGAGAAGTTCATACAATGTGTGGATCAACCCGCTTTCGCCGTTCAGGAAGATACGCAGTGGATCGGGGCGGGCTTTTTCGAAGGTAATATCGCGCCAGCAGGCCAGTTCCAGCCGGAGCGCTGCTACGGCCTCGGGGGCCTTGATGGCCGGCTGCAGGCGGTCCGGCGATTTCCATTCCGCAGCTGCCACGCTCAACGGCCAGAGATAAGCGTCATAACAGGTGCGGAATCTGCAGGGCACGCCGCCCACCGGACGCGACAACAGCACCGTGCCGCGGCTCAGCTTCAGCCCGGTGCCGATCGGCGCCTGCTCGGGGTTAGTCCGGAAATCAGCGATCGTCATGGACGGCACCGGACGGATGAAATGCGGGTAGATAATGCTCAGCAGCGCTTCGGTGATCTCCGGGAAATCGTCGTCGATTTTGAGGTGGACGCGTGCGGCAAGGAAGGCGAATGCCTCCAGCAACCGTTCCACGTGGGGATCTTCGCACTTATCCGGTTCGAGGTTCAGGCGCGAAGCAATCTTGGGGTACTGTTCGGCAAACTGCGCGCCCATGCGCCGCAGGAAGCTGAGTTCACGTTCGTAGTAGAGCAGGAGGTCGTCGCGCACGCTAATCGCCCTTCAGTTTGTATTCGCCGCTGTTCAACTGGAGAATGGTGTCGAACAGGATCTGTTCCGGTGCCGGGTCCATTTTGAGCAAAGCCTCGATCTGGAAATGCAGGATTCTGGGCCCCGAGCCGGCGTCGTCAAGGGCGCGCACGCGCACCGAGAGCAGGCGGGGCTCGAAGATCTCGATGGTTTGTTCCACCATGAGCAGCAGCCGCTGACGGTCGCGGGGTGAGTTCAGTCCCATGGACGTGATGTCCGGCAAGCCATAGTTGTACAACGACCGGAAGAGTTCCTGGTAGGTCTCTGGGACTTCATCAGGGTTGCGGCGTGTGTTCAGCAGCCACTCCAGGTCCCGCCGCAGAGAAGCCTTCAACTGCCGTACCGATTGCGAACGGCTGGCGGGCGGGTCGGAGGAAGCGGCGGGATCCACATCGATCAGCCGGTCCAACACGGGGGGCGTAACGGCGAGATCCGGATCCGCTTTCGGCATGACCTATCTCCCGCAGGCCAGGGCCTGCATTGGGTCGAGCCGGCAGATACGGTCATAGATCTTCTGCTTCACTTCAGGAGGCGTGTCCATTTTCGCCAGGCAGCGGTACAGGAGAGTCAGGGGCTGCGCCACCATCCCAGGGGTCTCCCAACCTTCCAGTTCCCGGCTGTCGATCTCAGCGGCCAGCTGTTCCAGAATGGGATGGGCGATGCGCTCGTAGCCGATCGACATGCAAAGCTGTGCCAGTTGCAGCCGCCGCTGGAAACGACCGCGCCCCGATCTTTCGGCGGCCGCCTCGCGCGTCAGGATCTCGATGGCCTCCTGGTACCGTTTGGCACGGGCGGCTTCCATGGCGAGATCGTTGGCGTCCGGGGGCTGCGGCTGACCGGCCTGCGCCGGCGCGCGGCTCTCCTGGGGTGCAGCTGCGGGAGGCGCAAAAGTGCTGGCCGGCGCCGGGGCGATCTCGTCGAGCCAGGCCTGCGTTTCGGGATTAGCGGCTGGCGTATCGTCGAGCAGCACAGCTTGCCGGAGACCAGGGTAGTCTGCGATGATACCATTAACGTCAGCCCGAATGGCGGCCTGTATCTGGTAGTAGCCGAGATCGTAAGCTGCCCGGCAGGCATAACGCTGCAGGTCGAGCCAGCCGCGGCCGCATGGCATGGCCATGGCGGATTCGGCAAGTTCGATCACCTGCTGCGCATCCCCGTCATTGGCGGCCTTGCGCAGCGCCTGCCGGATTTCCGTGGGGGGAGCCTCGAGCAGGTTGGGGTCGATGTCGGTTCCCGCGGCACGCAACTCGCCGAAGCGCAGGCCACGCAGCAGCAAGTACGGAGCAGGGTTGTAGGGGTCTTCGCGCCGCAGATATGCCGCCACCGCGATGATGCGCTGGAACGCATCCTCTTTGTCCTGGGGTTCCGGGGCTTGAGGGCCACCTTTCGGGTCTGGGGCGCCCGGCAACAGGACGCGCCGCCTCCTGCGCGACAGAAGAGCCTCTCCGCCGCTTCTGCGGCCGGCGCCTCCGAAGAGATCGTTTCCTCATCGGGCTCGGTCGCGCGCTTTTTCTGAAGCAGCCCGTGAACCGTGTGGCGGATCTCCTCGATGGTGGTGCGCATAGGGCCGAAAGTGGGGGCTGCATCCCCGAACTTCCCCCCACACAGCCCGGTGAGTCCTTCGAGCACCTCGAGGATGCCGTCGAGGTTGGACTCCAGATCGGCATAGAATGCTTTGGGCGTGGCGTTGAAAGCCTGGTCCCATTCTTCGCCGCTCATTTTGCCTTCGGCAAGAGCAGTGCTGCGGGCTTCCTGCTTGGTCTCGGTATCGGCGCCGCCCTCGTATCCGACAGAACGGGATTCCTTGAACTGGAACCAGTTGGCTCCCTTCCGCGTGATGGGCAGGCTGCGGAGTGCGGAATCCATTCGGGAACCGAGCCACTCAAGCGGGGCGGCGCGCAGCTCGGCGTCGCCGTCTTCAATCTCCGGGTAGAGGCTGTCCCAGAAGTTCTCAATCAAACCGCGGATGAGATCCAGGGCAGCGCGCAGGCCGGAAAAGCTCTCACTCTTGAGCAGCGCCTCAGCGAACCAGACCGCGATCTGGAGATCCTTGCTCTTTTGGGCGAGCGCATCGCCGGCCAGCTTGATTACGAGCGGGTAATCGGCGGTCTTTCGCTCATGCTGCCATTCTCCTTGCGGAGCATCGTCGTCCTCGCGCCGGGCTTCTTTGATCTTGTCGTAGACCGCCGCGTAGCGCAGGTTCTCGCCGCCTGGATTCTCGCCGGGAATCGGATTCAGCAGATCGTCTCGGAAGGGCATCGGGTTGAAGGCGCCGTCATTCAGCCGCCGCGGTAGCGGCAGGGAACTCGAGTGTCCTTACCTCCAGGATGGGAAACTCCTCGCCGTTCACGAGCAGCATTTTCTGACCGGCGGGCACCGTCAAGCCGTCGATTTCCTCCCAGACGGTGGAGCGGCCCAGACGAACTGAGTTGTCAAAATGACGGAAGGCCAGGGGCGTCAACACGGGGATCAAGACTTCGCCGAGGTCCATGCCTTTGCACTGGGGTCCGGTCCTGAGGATGGCAGGGATCCAGATCAGATCACGCAGCCGCCTGGGTGCTTCCATCCGTATCGAGGCAATATGGGCGAACGGCAGCCACAGATAGGCGCCTGCCGCGAAGACCTCGAGGCGGCCGCCAATGCGCGGGTCGGCATCCTCAACCGTGTCCACGGCGGATCCGTTCAGGATGGCATGCGCCGCGACTTCGGGCGCCGTCTGCGGAAATGCCTTCTTCTCGAACATCTCGCGGCGCGTGCCCTCGGCTTGCAGGGCGGAACGGTAAATCAAAGTTCCCATTCCGGCTTCCTTGCTGGTATCGGAGAGAATATCGAGTTGCTTTTCGGCGCGATCGAAATCGCCCGTGAAGCAGAGGAGTTCAAACAAAAACGTGCGGCAGCGGCTGTTGGTGGGATCGTTGCGCAGTTCCGCCCCCAAGGCCTGTACCGCCTCGTCGAGTTTCCCCGCCTGGTAAAGTTCTGCGCTCTTCATCGAATGGCCCGCCTTATCGCCGGTGCTTCTCTAAAAGCAATTCCACAGGGCGCCAGGCCAGCAGCGGGCCTGGCGCCGCGTACGTGTGGATATGACCGGGTACCGAAACGATCCGACGGGATCGTCCTACCCGGAAATCTGCTGCTTCATGTCGTAGAATGCCTTGACGGCGCCGCCCAATGTGCCGTCAGGCTTCTGCTCCTTGTACTCGAATTCGACTTTGGTAAAGTTCAGCGAAATCTGATCCATGGGAACCACATCACTGCTACCGGATCCACCGGTCTGATAGGAAGAAACCAACAGGTCGGTGAATGTAATTTTGAGGTATTCCTGCTGTTCCTTTCCGGCTTTCCGGCAGGTCAGAATCGCGTTTTTGACGTGCTCCCCATTGGAACATGCCAGCATTAACTTTGGGGAAGCCTTATTTATCCTCATGACGAAATGAAAATCCTGCATCTGCACTTTGCCGGCGCCCATGCCCCCCCCGTGTGATCCTGTGCCGGTCTGGTTGGCGCCCCATGAGAAACTCTCGATCTCGATTTCGTTTTTGTGTGTCTTATCCTGGCTCTCTCCTTGAATCCCGTCGATCTTTAAAAAATAATCAACCAACGCCATATCATGTTCTCCTCATAAGGTACGGCATTCTACATTCATTTTGCGCCCGGCTGCCGTTCCTCCGGTTTGCCGGGCGCACTTGGAGTGCTACTTCCGCGCCGAGGCGGGCAGTTCCGCCACGAGACGGAGCGATACCGACAATTCATCGAGCTGGAAGTGCGGGCGCAGGAACGCGACGGCGCGATAGGCGCCGGGCTTGCCGGGTACCTCCACGACCTCGATCTTCGCATCGCGCAAGGGATACTGCGCCTTGGTTGCGGCGGAAGCGCTGTCATCGGGAGTCACATAGTTTGTGATCCACTTGTTCAGCCAGCGCTCGCATTCCGAGCGTGATGTGAAGCTGCCGATCTTGTCGCGCATCATAGCTTTGAGGTAATGCGCGAAACGCGACACGGCCATAATGTACGGCAACTGCGCCGAGAGCCGGGCATTGGCATTGGCCGCTTCGTTGTCGAACAGTTTCGGCTTTTGGCACGACTGCACGCTGAAGAAGGCCGCATAGTCGGTCCCCTTGCAGTGCACCAGCGGGGCAAAGCCGAGATCGGCCAGTTCTTTTTCGCGCCGGTCCGTGATCGGCGATTCGGTGGGGCACTTCATAGCCACGTCGCCCGCGTCGGTGTAGAAGTTGTGCGCCGGCAGGCCTTCCACCAGACCGCCGCCTTCCACACCGCGGATCGCCGCACACCAGCCGTAAAGGGCGAAGGCGCTGCTCATGCGTGCCGCCAGCGAGAATGCCGCATTGCCCCACAGGTACTTGGAGTGATCCGAGCCGTCGACGTGTTCCTCGAACCCGAAGCCCTCCACCGGCTTGGTCTCTCTGCCGTAGGGCAGGCGCATCAGAATGCGCGGGCAAGTGAGCGCCACGTAGCGGGAGTCCTCCGAGGCGCGGAAGGATTTCCATTTGGCGTACTCCGTGGTGTCGAAGACCTTGCCCATGTCGCGCGGCGCATCCAACTGGGTGAAGCTGTCCAGGTTGAACATCTCGGGAGATGCGCCGCTGAGGAATGGTGCATGTGCGGTAGCCGCTACATTGGAGATCTTTTCCAGCAGTTCGATATCTTCCGGATTGCGGCCGAACTCGTAGTCGCCCACGATGGCCGCGAAAGGCGAGCCGCCGAAGACCCCGAACTCTTCCTCGTAGACCTTCTTGAAGAGAGCGCTCTGATCGAACTCCGGCGCGCGCTGCAGATCGCGCAGAAGTTCCTTCTTCCCGACATTCAGGATCTTGATTTTCAGCTTCTCTCCCGTCTCGCTCTGATCCAGCAGGTACTTGAGCCCGCGCCATGCGCTTTCCAGCTTCTGGAACTCCTGGTGGTGCAGGATCTCGTTGAGCTGGATGGAGATCAGGTGGTCGATCTGGGCGACGCGCGCATTGATCATCGCCTCCGCGTCCTTGGAGACCGTCATTGCCCCATCGAGAACCTGAGCCACGAACTCAGCGACCAGGTTCTTGCCGCGCTCGCGGGCGGATACATCCTTGGCGAACCGGCCCTCTTCGACGATCTGGTCCAGCAGGCTTTTCTCGACCACTTGCTCGGTGGGAGGGGCTTGCTTCGACTTTTTGGGATCGCTCATTTTTCGCCTCCTTCACCCTTGCCGAGCTCGGCCTTGAGTTTTTCCAGCTTCTCACTGTTGCCGACCGCCTCGAGCAGGAGTTCTTCCAGTTTATCGTTGCCCTGCAGAGAACCGCGCAGATCCGAAAGCCTGGTACGAAGGTCGAGCATCTCCTTGAGAGGCTTGACCTGGCGTGCCACCTGTTCGGGCTCGAAGTCCTCCAGGCTCTTGAAGTGCAGATCCACTTTCAACTGGCCGGCGTTGGGGTCCTCGCTCAACTTGTTTTCGACGGAAAAGGCCAGGTGCGGCTTCATGCCTTCAAGGACGCCGTCGAAGTTATCCGGCGTCACTTCTACGAATTTCCGCTCCTTGAGCCTGGGCAGCGGGGTTTCGGGCTGACCCGTAAAATCGCCTAGAACTCCCATGACAAATGGGAGCTCTTTGACTTCGATCGCGCCACCGGTCTCCACGTCGTAGGTGACATGGACGCGGGGCGGTCGCACTCGATCGAGTTTATGCTGTGTGCTTTTCGCCATTGCCATTCCCTTTCCCTTGAAAGACAACGTGGAACTCTGGTGAATCCGGTGCAAGCGGCGCAAAGGTCATGTGGTGCGAGTGAACAGGAGCGCTGCAGAATGCCTGTCGAGAGTCCACTTCAGACGGCAGAGCCCCAGGGTTTTGGTGGTTTTTCTGGTCTTTCAGGCTCAGTTTCGCACCGTCGTCCCTTTGCATTTATCCGGATTCTCCATTTTATTTGCCGGGGTGATCTAAACCCTCTGACAAATCCGAGAGTACATACGGAATTTGTAATGCAGTATAGCTGCGATGCTAAATTCGAGTCAAGGCGATTAGAGGCATGGGACCCATTGTCCAGCCCTCTATTGCATCGCACGTGCTCAGTACGGTTACTCAAGACCTGCTACTCAAAACCTTTGCCAAACTTGAATAGATCTGCTAGTTTAGAATACTCATGAGTCAACTTCAGCCGGTGATTTGGATGAAGGGTACCTTGCTGAGCCCTCAGCACCTGCAGGCTCAGGACCGCTTCATCGAGAGCTCGCTTCAATTCCGGCTCGAATCCCTGACCTCTAATCCCTCGGGCTTTTTGAAACTGCGGTTCAGACAGGAAGCGCTCGCGGCCGGCGAGTTCGCCCTGTCGGAAGCATCAGGAATATTCCCCGACGGACTCCTGTTTGATCTTCCCGGTTCGGAACCCTTGCCTCCGTCAATTCCGCTGGCGGAGGCGTTCGGCCCGGATCAGGATTCGGTCGATGTGTTCCTCGGCATACCCAATTACAGACATCCCGGCCTGAACGTTTCGATTGCCCAGCAGACGGCGGATACCCGGTACCTTGCCGATATGGTCACGGTTCGGGATGAGAATTCCGGATTGGCGGAAAAGCCCGTTCAGGTGGCGCGTAAGAACTTCCGGCTCCTGACCGGCGGTGATGCGCGCCAGGAATGTTCGGCGATGTGTGTCGCCCGGGTGCGCCGGAGCGATGCCGGGGTACTGCAACTTGATCCGCAGTTCGTGCCGCCGCTGCTCGACTTCGCCGCCAGCGATTATCTGCGTGCAATCGCGCGCCGGCTGGTGGAGATTCTTACGGCCAAGAGCAGCATTCTGGCCGGGGTGCGGCGGCAAAAAAATCTGAGCCTGGCGGATTTTGGGACGGCGGATATCGCCAACTTCTGGCTGCTTTATACCGTGAATTCTCACTTTCCGGAGCTTCAGCATTTGTTCGAGACGCGGCGCGGCCACCCGCAGCGGCTTTACGAGGCCATGCTCTCCCTGGCGGGCTGCCTCACAACGTTTTCTTCCAAGATTCATCCGCGGGATCTCCCCATGTACCGGCATGACGATCTTTCCGGCTGCTTTGGAACCCTGGATGAGATCGTGCGCACGCTGCTCGAGACTGTAGTCCCGAGCAATTTCGTATCGCTGCCTCTCAAATTGGTTCAGCCCTCGATCTATGCGACGGCCTTGGCGGACGACAAATATCTTTCGGGTACACGGCTGTATCTTGCATTGGGCGCAGAGATGAACCAGGCGGATCTGATCTCCAAAGCACCGTATCTGCTGAAGGTGTGCTCGGCAAACCACATCGAGCACCTGATACGGCAGGCCCTGCCCGGAGTACCGCTGACCCATGTTCCCAAGCCGCCGGGCGCCATCCCCGTTAAGCTGAATTATCAATATTTCAGCCTCAACCAGTCCGGCGTGGCATGGGAAGCTATCGGGCGAGCGCGCAACCTGGCGGTTTACGTTCCGGGCGATTTCCCTTCTCCGCAGCTGGAGCTGATCATTCTGCTGCCTGAGGCGGCCTGATTCCCCCCACTTCGAGAAAACCTGCCGATGCCAGGGTCGCCGCGGCACGCGCAAACTCACCTTCCGGCGTGGCGCCCGGCAAAACCTCGTTCCGGATGAGCGCCATAAGCACTTCGCGGCCGGTGGCGCGCCCGTCACAGAGTGAGAGCAGGTGAGCCATCCAGGGCTGGGCACTGCACTCCATGCTGAAAGGGCGCTCCGTTCGCAGCTTGTATGATGAGGGGTTCCACTCGCCATGTCCCAAACGGTGAACCACCTCGAACTCCGTTTCCCGCGAAGCATGGAGCGGGGAATCGAGAATGAGTCGTGTGAGTCGGTCGCCGCTGGCGGCGGTTTCCCAGGCCAGAAGCCACTCCCACGGCGAACGAGAGGCCGATGGCGCCGCCTGGCGCCGCACAGTGAAGGTCGTGCGCGCGTCGGACCTCCGCTGAACATACACAAAGCCATAGACCAGCGATGTGATTCGAAGGCTTGCGAACAGCTGGTTCCATGCTTCGGATTCTTCGCGGGTGCGAATCGTCTCCCGATTGGCCCGCAGAGCGAACTCCTGCGGGTCAAGCTCCTTGCGAATGATAAGGGCGATATCAAATTCTCCCTCGCACTCTCCCAGCCACTCCCGGATGCGGCACTCAAAAGGTTGCTGGGCGCGGTCGCCTCCCATCGTGAGAGCCAGGAACACACCGCCGTCGTTGAGGTGGTCGGGGAGTCCCTCGACCATGCGGCGTGTGATATCTTCACCATCCCGGCCGCCACTGAAAAAAATCCACTTGGGCTGGAGCGCCGGGACGTATGGTGGATGAGCGGCGATCACGTCAAAGCGGCGGCCTTCCAGGTTCTGATAGAGATCGCTCGTCACCGGGTAAACGTTGGCGAGGCCGTTGAGTCGCCGGTTGAATTCGGCAAACCGCGTCGAGCGGTCGGCAATATCTACGGACCATGCCTGCGCTGCACCCCGCTTTGCGGCCAGCAGGGCGGCGGCCCCGGTGCCGGCACAGAGGTCGAGGAAGTCGCCGGTGGGCCGTTCCGGCAGATGCCGCAAAAACAGACGAGTGTTGGGGATGAAGGCAGGGTATACCGTATCCTCCGGCCCCGACCACGGCAGGCCGTCCGGATGACTCCAGCGATCTGAGGCCAGGTATAGGTCCTCCACCGGGTAGAGGGCGACCGTAGCATGGCACCGCCCCCTATTAAGTTCGGCAATCAGCAGCCCCATGTCCTCGAGAAGGCCGATTCCCTCACGCCCGAGCATCCGAGTCGCGGCCTCCAGGCTGGCCGATTCTCCCGCCAAAAAGACGGCAGCAAGGATATCAGCGGCGGATTCGGGCTCTGGCAGGGGTGCGCGTTTTTTGTGGTCGAGTTCGAAATCCTCCGGCCGCGGGAGTTTGAATCTCGCACGGATGAACTCGTCGGTGTAATCCACCGATTGAAGGAGCCGAAGCAATTCATCGAAGCGGCCCGTGCGCCCCAGATCGCGAATATCCATGCGCGCGCTCCTGCTTACTTGCTTACAGTGACCAGCAGAACGGCAAGAACCGTGAGTATGACCACGGCCACAACGATCAAAACGAGAGGCAGGTTGGAGACTCGTCGGGCCGGGGTCGATGCGGGTGCCGGCGACGGAGGCGGTGCTTGGCGAAGAGGCTGAGCGCCGAAGCTACGGGTGTACTCGCCCGGAGCCGTTGGATCCGGCCGCGTGGAAGCGGCAGCCGGAACTTGGGCCTCAGGCATCGTGGCCCTGCCAAATACCTGCGTGAATTCATCGGGAGGGGCGTCGTATGCCTTAGGCGGAGGAGTCGCCCCGGCCGAGGGCGTCTGTGCATGCGCTGCAGGCGGAGCCGGCGAGTCGAAAAAGCGGGTAAACTCTCCAGCTGTGCCCTGCGGTGGCTGGGGAGGGGCCGGCGGCACATCGGCGCCCGCAAGGATACGTGTCAATTCGCCCGGGCCGCCGGATCGCGCGGGTACGGGTGCCGGTCCTAGTGACGGCTGCGGAGCCGCTTGAAAAAACCGCGTAAACTCGCCGGCTGCCGGCTCAGGCGCCCCCTCTGGCACAGTTTCTTCCGCGGCGGCGGGCGGATCGGCCGGGCGCTTCGGCTCGCCCATGGGCGCCGCAGGCGTCTGAAACACTCGTGTGAATTCTCCAGGTACAGGCTCGGATGGCGGTCGCGTGGGCCTGGGCTGTTCCGCCGAAGAGGGCGGAAGGGGAACTTGCGTCGTCTCGCCCATCGGCGCTGTGGGGGTATGAAATATTCGTGTAAACTCGCCGGGGATAGGCTCAGCCGGTTGCGGCGCGGCCTTGCACGGTCCCGTGGGGGCAGGCTGAGGAGGTGCCTGTGACGGCTCGCTCATCGGTGCCGAGGGGGTCTGGAACATGCGCGTGAATTCTCCGGATTCATGCTTGGATGGCGGTCGCGCGGATCCAGGCTGTTCCGCCGGAGAAGGCGGAGGGGGAACTTGCGCCGTCTCGCCCATCGGCGCTGCGGGGGCCTGGAACATCCGCGTAAACTCGCCGGGGATGGGCTTAGCCGGTTGTCTAGATTCCTTGAGCTGATTCGGAGGCGGCTGTGGCGATGCAGTTGCTATGCTCTCAGGTTTGCCGGCCGAGGGTTGCGGCGGGTGGGCTGACGTGGGCGGTATCACCGGGGGGACATGCCACACCCCTGCTTTGGTGAAATCCTCGTGCGTATGGGTAACTGCCGACGGCGCGGCTTTGTGGCCCGCAACCCGCATCCTGAACTCCGCGAATCCGCTGAGCGGCAGGGTTATTACGTAAGGAGTCCCCTGATTCTCCCCGACTTCGATCAGTTCGGGAAACTCGCGGCGGTCGGCGGTGCGCAGCTGTCTGATCAGTTCCGCCTGCATGCGGGCCTGCTCGCCAACGAACAGGAAGATGCTGACCTTCCGCCCCGTTGCGATCTCGCGGGCGCTAAAGGTCTTTGTCTGCTCGTCTTCGATGAGATCTAGAAGCTCGTATTGATCACCGAAACCCATGCGCACTCCCTTCCCATGATCTCACATCGGCAACTGCCGATCAATCATGCAGAATAGACTGGCATCGCGGCGCCGGTGTGGAGTAATCTCTCACCCGAAGAGTTCGATCGCATGGTGGATCGGCGCGGACGCTGCAGGTGTATTTATGCTCCCAGCGGATGAAGATCATGAAACACCTATCAAGAGTTGTCTGGTCCGAAGGCATGTACCTAGCCCCGCATCACTTCCAGGTGCAGAGCCGATATTTTGAAGATTCCATCCAGTTTGCGTCCTCGGCCCTGTGGTTCGAGCCGTACGGTTTCATCGGCTACGGGCTGGATGGCGAAGCCCTGCGCAACGGCACACTGTCGCTTCTGCACGCGCGCGGCATCCTTCCCGATGGGCTGCCGTTTCAGATGCCGGACTGCGACCCGCTGCCGCCGGTGCGGAATATTGCGGATCTCTTCCCGCCGGCACGTGACAAGGTCGTGGTCTTGATGGCCATTCCAGAGCGCAAGCCCAATGGTGTGAATTGCGTCGATTCCCCAGGCGAGTGCAGCGGGGTACGATATATCGCTGAGTTGCAGCCCGTCGCGGACGAAACCACCGGCCGCGATGAGAAGCCGATACTGGTAGGCCGCAAGAATTTTTCCCTGCTGCTTGACTTCGAGGCGGCGGAGGGCATCCTCGCGATGCCGGTCGCGCGCATCATGCGCGATGGCACGGGCCATTTTGTTTTCGATCCGGAATATATCCCGCCTTCGATGACGATCGCCGCGAGCGACAGGCTGACCCTCCTTCTCAAGCGGTTGATAGAGATCCTCGATGAAAAGAGCGTGGCTCTCTCCACCGGCAGCGCCGCACTCGGACGCACCTGGGCCGAGTACTCGACGCGGGATATTGCGCAGTTTTGGCTCCTCCACACCGTGAATTCGGCCCTGGCCCCGCTGCGTGAGATGTACACCGGCCGGCATGCGCATCCGGAGCGTTTGTTCGTGCAGATGCTGCGCCTTGCCGGCGCACTGTGCACCTTCGCGATCGAGTCTCATCCACGCGATCTGCCGCTATACGATCATCGCAACCTGGACAGCTGTTTCGGTGAGCTGGACCATCACATCCGTATGAATCTGGAGACCGTGGTGCCGACGAACGTGGTCTCGATACCGCTCAAGAAATCGGCAAATTATTACTACGAAGGTGAGATTGCCGACCAGCGCTGTCTCGACCGTGCACGCTGGGTTTTTTCGATTCGCAGCGCCACGGGCGAGGTCGAGCTCGTTGCCAAAACGCCTCAACTGGTGAAGGTCTGCTCCAGGCTCTTCATCCCGAAGCTGGTAGAAAGGGCCCTGCCCGGCATGGCACTGACTCACTTGCGCACTCCGCCCGCTGCTGTCGCAGCGCGAGTGGATGCCCAGTACTTCAGCATCAGCCGTTCCGGCCCGTGCTGGGACCACATCGTGCAGACGCGGCAGGTAGGCGTCTATGTTCCCGGCGATTTGCCGGATCCCGAACTCGAGTTGCTGGTTATCCTCGAATCCTGATCAGGAGATTCTGCGATGACACCCAATCCCGGGTCTCCCGCGCTGCTCCGGCGGCACGAGAACCTTGCCCTTGCCTTTCAAGAGATCCTTACGGTCAGCGAGCGGTTGCGCTCGGGCCGCCAGGCCGTTTCGGACCCGGCGGCGTTCCGCAGGCAAGTTATCGAAGCCATCAGGACTGCGGAACAGCAGGCCCGCAGCCAGGGGTACAATGCCGAGGACATCAAGCTCGCGATTTTCGCCGTAGTGGCGTTCGTGGACGAGTCCGTGCTCAACCTGCGCCTCCCCATCTTTGCAGATTGGCCGCGGCGGCCGCTGCAGGAGGAACTCTTCGGGCATCACGTGGCGGGCGAGATCTTCTTCAAGAACCTGCAGGAACTACTGGGAAAGAGCGATTCAGAGGACCTGGCCGATCTTTTGGAAGTGCACCTGTTGTGCCTCCTGCTGGGCTTCGCAGGTCGTTACAGCCTAGGCGGGCGTGGCGAATTGCGGGCGATCGCCGATGCCACGGCCGAGAAGATCCGGCGCATGCGCGGCGGCGGCGGAGCGCTCTCGCCGGCATGGGAGCTGCCGCAGGAGGCGCCGCGCAAGTCAGGGGCCGATCCGTGGATCAAGAAAATCGGATTGGTAGCGGCTGCCTGTTTCGTTTTTGCCGTGATCCTATTTATTATCTACAAAGTGATCCTCGGCTCCGGAATGTCCAGCCTGGGCGATTTCGCGGGAAAGCTATAAGGAGACGCCGCCATGAAAATCCAATGGGCAGCAGGCGCCGCCCTGATCGGGTATCTGATTCTGGCATGGGTGATGGGACGTGTGCTGCACCTCGATACCGGCCGCTTTTACGTCCTGTTCGCGATCCTTGCCGTGCTGGGCATCTGCGCCACTGCGGTGTTTTTCTGGTTCTGGAACAGGACCCGAGGGAGCTCCGTAAGCGCGGCGAGCGGAAGCACCGGCCCCGTGGAAAATGACGATGAGATCGATGCGCTCGTGCGCGAAGCCGAAAGCCGTCTGGCGGCGTCGAATCTCGCACAGGGAGCGAGATTAACGAATCTGCCGCTGGTATTCGTGATCGGCGAGGCCGGATCGACGAAAACCAGCACGATCCTGCATTCGGGCCTGGACCCGGAGCTGCTGGCGGGATGCGTTTACCAGGACGCCGCCGTTGTGTCGACGCGACTCGCGAACATCTGGTTTGCGCGCGGCATGGTATTTGTAGAGGCCGGAGGCAAACTGTTGTCGGAGCCCGGACGCTGGGTGCGGCTGTTGCAGCGGCTGCGGCCGGGCCGGCTGCGCTCGGCGATGCGGGGCGGGCAAGCGCCGCGCGCCGCCCTGTTGTGCTTCGATGCCGAAACCTTCACGCGACCCGGGTCTGCGGATGCTCTGGCGGCCGCGGCCAAGAATCTGCAGGCGCAGCTTGGCGAAGTTTCGCAGCAGTTCGGCATCAGCTACCCGGTGTATGTGTTGTTCACCAAGATGAATCGCGTGGCCTTCTTCGAGGAGTTCGTCCGCAACCTGACTGCCGAGGAAGCGGTGCAGGTACTGGGCGCTACGTTGCCGCTGCCCGAACGGGGCGCGAGCAGTGTCTACGCTGAGGAAGAAAGCCGGCGGCTCGGCGCCGCGTTCGACGGCATCTTCCATTCACTGACGGACCATCGGCTCACCTTCCTGCCGCGGGAGAACGCTCTGGAGAAGATCCCGGCCGCCTACGAATTCCCGCGCGAGTTCCGCAAGCTCCGCCACGGTCTGGTGCAGTTTTTGGTGGATGTCTGCCGGCCGAGCCAGTTGCGCGCCAGCCCGTTCCTGCGCGGTTTCTATTTCTCAGGCGTGCGCCCCGTGGTGGTGCAGGACACACCGGTGGCAGCCGCGCGGCCTGCGGCGTCGCAGCGTTCCCCGTTTGAAGCAGCGGCGGGCGCGACGGCGATCTTCCATGTGGGCGCGCCGCCTCCGGCAGCTCAGGCTCCCTCGGCGCAGTCCGCGGCGGGCGCACATAAGGTGCCGCAGTGGCTCTTCCTGAGCCAACTCTTCGCCGAGGTGATCCAGCGGGACGAGACCGCGCTGGGCGCCAGCGGCAGCAGTACCAAGGCGAGCACGTTGCAGCGTGCTCTATTGGCGGCAGCGGCGGTGCTATTCCTGGTGTTCGCCGTCGGTTTCACAATCTCGTTCTTCGGCAATCGCGCGCTCGAAAAGGAGGTGCTGAATGCGGCGCAGGGAATTCCGGCGAGTGAGGCGGGCGGCATGAGTCTGCCCAGCCCGGATGCGCTGCAGAAGCTCGACGCACTTCGGGAAGTGCTGGTAAGGCTGACCGACTACCAGGAGCACGGCGCGCCGTTCGGGCTCCGCTGGTTTCTCTACAGCGGCGGCGACCTCTATCCCGGTGCGCGGCGGATCTATTATGCGCGCTTCTATCAGTTGCTCTTCGCTCAGACGCAGGAAAGCCTGCTCGCCTCGCTGCAGCGGCTTGCCGTGCCGCCGGTGCCGACCGACGAGTATGGCACGACCTACGACACTCTCAAGGCTTATCTCATCACCACCTCGGAATGGAAGCGCAGTTCCTCCTGGCTCTCCCCGGTGCTGGTAAGCCGGTGGTCAGCGGGCCGCCAGGTGGACCACATCCTGCCGCTGGCGGTGAAGCAGTTCGATTTCTACGCCGAGGATCTCGCGCGCGCGAACCCGTTCGGCGAGAAGTACGACCCAGCCGCCATCGAGCGCGCGCGGAACCACCTCTCGAAGTTCTCGGGCATCGAGCAGATCTACCAGTTCATGCTCTCGGACGCCTCGCGTCGCGCCAAGAAAATCAACTTCAACGAGCAGTTCCCCGGCTCGGCGGAGGTGGTAGTCAACAACCGTAACGTCCCCGGAGCCTTCACCAAGGCCGGTTGGGCAGCCATGCAGGAGAACCTGGCCAAGGTGGACAAATTCTTCAGCGGCGAGCGCTGGGTGCTGGGCGATTACGGCGTCGCCAAGCCGGATGCGGCCAGGCTCGAAGAAGAACTGCGCAACCGTTACACATCGGAATACATCGCCAGGTGGCGCGAGTTCATGCGCAACAGCGCGATAGTCCGCTACAGCAGCCTGCAGGATACCGCGAAGAAGCTGAACACCCTGTCCGGCGCCGGGACGCCGCTCATGGCGCTTTTCTGGGTAGTGACACAAAACACAGCGGTTAATTCGCCGCGGGTGACGGAAGCTTTCGACGCGGTGCAGAAAGTGGTGCCGCCGCCTGCCATTACGGTGCAATACGTGTGGCCAACGAACCAGGAGTACATGGGATCGCTGGCATCACTGCAAACGGCCATCAGCCAGCTGGCTGATATGCTCGGCCCGCCGGATCCGAACCGCGCCACGCCGGTGCGGCAGAGCGCCGACAACGCGCGCAACGTTGTGAAGAAGATGGGATATACGTTCAAGATCGACCCCGAAGCTCACCTGGAAGCGATCACGACCAGACTCCTGGAGGCGCCGATCGAGTTCGCCGATGCGCTCACCAGGGGCATGGGAGCGGGTGAGATCAACGCCAAAGCCCGGCAGTTCTGCGCGACCTTTGCCGGGCTCGCCAACAAGTTCCCGTTCAACCCAACCGCAACGGCGGAAGCCAGCCTGCAGGAAATCAACGCCATTTTCCGCCCGGGTGAAGGCAAACTCTGGTCCCTCTATGGCGAATCGCTTCAGGACCTGTTCCAGAAACAGGGGACGCAGTATACAGCCAAATCCGCGGGCGGGATACCATTGGCGCCTGCGTTCGTCGCCTTTTTCAACCAAGCTGCTCGTTTCTCCGAAGCACTTTACCCGGGAGGCGTAAAAGACCCCGGCCTGCGCTTTACTCTGACGCCGCAAGCTTCAGATCAGATCAGCGACATGACCGTGACTATCGACGGACAAACAACCAGGGGACTGGGCCAGGGCGCCCCCCGGCAATACATCTGGCCCGGAGGTGGCACTCGCAACGTGCGGATCAGCGCGAAGCTCTCGGGGGGATCGGACTTCGAATTCCAGAACCGCGATGGGTTGTGGTCATTGTTCCGATTCTTTGCCGATGCCGATCGATGGAGCCCGGCGGGCAATGGATATCTGCTGGAGTGGGTCGTGCGGCAGGGCAGGGAAGGCCGGCCGGTAATGGTGGGCGGCAAGGAACTGGTATACCGTTTCGTTGTGAACATGGGTGCTGCCGCTCCCGTCTTCCAAAAGGAATTCCTGAACGGATTGCGCTGCGTGCCACAAGCAACCCGGTAAGAGCTGCGAGAGACCCGGCACCCGGCAGGTGAACTCCCGCTCTGTGATGTCCTACGGCAAAGCGACCCAACCGCCAGGCGAGTCTCTGGATATTGGAATGGTAGAAAAGGAGGACTGATATGCCAGTAAAAAAACTCTGTCGCGAACCGGCGGCCGGAGGGCCCTGCGTGTTGCGTGTCAATGCAACGGATGAATTGTTTTTCCCCCACGTGGACAGCTGCATGGCAATCACCTTTCTGATCTGATGAGCAGCGGAACCATGCTCGGAGGACATGTCCCTATGCAATGGGGGGCAAACGCGCCGCTCTACCCACTCGGCAACGCGCGGAACATCATTCAGGAGATGTCCAAACTCCAAGCTGCCGGGGAAACAATTGTGGGCCTGATCTCCTTGTGCGACCTCAGCGCCAGTCTGGATGGTGTTCATCCGGCGTGGCCGCTGAATGCCATTTACCTGGACGTGCCGATTCAGGGTGTTCCTCATCTCATCCTGAATGCCCGAGGAGCCGCACATGGAGTGGATCTGAGCGTAAACGGCCAGACCAAGATGGTGAGGGCGGTGCGGTGTGGCGAAACAGGTGGAGGGACGGTCCGATGGTTCAATGCCTTGGATGGCAAGGTGTCGGTCTGATCCAAGATGTTGCTCTGCGCCCGAGAGGATGCGCTGTTGGCTGACTCCTATGATGAAGTGAGGTATCCGAGCCTGCCCCGAAACCAGAGCCATCCGGCGTATGTCGCGGCGCTGGCCACGATTGCCGGCCTCCAGCCCCCGCCGGTGGAGCACTGGCGAGTGCCTCGAGATCGGCTGCGGAGACGGCGCAAACATCCTCCCCTTGGCCTTTGACTATCCAGAAGGCCAGTTCATCGGAGTGGACCGCGCGCGTGTTCCGATCGACGCGGGCCGAAATCTTGCCGGAAGTCTGGGACTGGCAAACATCGAACTGCGTGCGCTCGATGTGCTCGACTGGGATCCGGAAGGGGAATTCGATTACATCATCGCCCATGGGGTTTATTCCTGGGTCCCGTACGAGGTGCGTGAGAAGATCCTCCGGATTTGCAGCGCCACTCTGAAGCGGCAGGGGTTGGCTTACATTAGCTACAACGCGCTTCCGGGCAGCCATTTCCGCCGTTTTGCCTGGGATTTCCTCCGCTTCCACGTACGCCGCCTGGCGGATCCGGCGGCTCGCATGGAACGCGCGCGCGAGATCGCGCGGCTCATGGTGAGCACTGAGGAGACGGAACCGCTGGCGATGGCCGTCCGGAAAGAAATGGAGCAGGCACTCGAGCGGGATCCTGCGGCGTTCTATCACGACGATCTTGCCGATCCAAACGATCCTTTCTACCTTCTGGAGTTTGTCGCGCAGGCCGCGGCCCACAGTCTTCAATACCTGGGCGATGCCGATCCGCAGCGTGATGCGGTCCGCGGGCTGCCGTTCGATGTCGAGGACTGGCTCGAAGCGCGGCAGTATGGAGATTTTCTGGCGCGCAGGAGGTTTCGTGAAACCCTGCTCTGCCGAGAGGACATCCCTCTGGACCGGAAGCTCTCCTTCGACCGGTTTCAGAAATTGTTCGCCAGCTCGCGCGCGCGGCCATGCGAACCAAAGGAGGACGGCCAGCAAAAGTTCGATCTCCCCAAGGTGGGCAGCCTGACGACGAACCATCCCCTCGCCAAAGACCTGCTTTGCCGCCTGGCCTCCCTATGGCCTGACTCGATTCGAGTGTCCGAGCTTCCACCCGCCACTTTTCCGCCAGATGCCGTGGCCGACCTGCTGATGCGTTTGCTCGAAGGGGGAGCCATCGAGCTGAGAGCCAGCCCGCCGAAGATCGCCAAGGCAGTCAGCGCGCGGCCGGCCGTGAGTGCTCTGGCGCGCATGCAGGTTGCGGCAGGCTGCCGGATGGTTACCAACCAACGTCACCAAAACATCGAATTCGAGGATGACATCGGCCGCAGGCTCGTCTCGCTCATGGATGGGAGCCGCGACCGTGTTGCGCTGGCCCATGCGTTGGCGGCTGCCGGGATTGGCGCGGGTGAAATTGAGCGTTCCCTCGAGATGAGCATCGGCGGATTGCACCGCTTGTGCCTGCTCAAGGAATAGCTGTGGGTGCTCGCTGGTATCAGGGTCAAAAGGCGGGCCGATCATGCGCGATCTACATGCGGGGCTGCAGCCATCTTCATCCCTTTGCGGAATCACGGCTGCTGCCGCGCCTGTTTGTGAGGTTAACCAGGCAGAGCTGCGGTTTTACCGAAGTTCCATGATCCCTTGCCGGCTTCCGGTTGGCAGCCTGCCTGATTTCATCTCCTGCAGTATCAAGCAAATACTTTTTAATTGTGCTGGAAATGTCGATATAATATCCATAAACAGGAGACAGAGTATGCGTTGCTTCCTTGCATCGGTTCTCTTCCTAGGCGCTCTCATTCCAGGTGCTTCCGCTCAACAGAAACCGCGAGTAGCCGTGATGAACTTTGATTACGCTACCGTGAAGAGTGACAGTCAGGCGATATTCGGAACGGACGTTGATATCGGCAAGGGCATCGCAGACCTCCTGGTCGAAAAACTGGTCAAGGGCGGTGCTTTCTCGGTGATCGAGCGGAAGGCGCTCGATGCCATGGTTACCGAGCAAAACATCTCGAACAGCGATCGCTTCGATGCTAATTCCGCCGCCAAGATCGGGCATCTCCTGGGCGTAGATGTGATGATCATCGGCAGCATCACCCAATTCGGTCGCGATGACAAGTCCACCAACGTCGGTGGCGGCGTGATCGGGGGCATCACCGGCAAATTCGGCGTGGGCGGGGTGGGCAAGCGGCAGTCCAAGGCGGTAGTCGGGATTACCGCCCGCATCGTCAACACGAGCACGGGCGAGGTTCTGAGTGTCGCAACGGGTAATGGAGAATCCAAGCGCACCGGCACCACGCTGCTCGGGACGGGGGGTAATTCCGGCAATGCGGGCGGAGGCGTTCTGGATATGAAGAGCAGCAACTTCGCCAATACCATCCTGGGTGAGGCCATTGAGCAGGCTGTGGGCTCCGTATCTACGCAACTGCAGGAAAACGCAAGCAAGGTGCCTACCAGCGTCGTCAAGATCGACGGTCTGGTGGCCGATGTCAACGGCAACACGCTGGTGCTGAACGTCGGCAGCAAAGCGGGAGTCAAGGTAGGCGACAAACTGTCCGTTGTGCGCGCCGGCCGTGAGATTCGGGATCCCTCCTCCGGCAAAGTCATCCGCCGTATTGAGGAAGCGCTCGGCGAGATTGTGATTACCGAGGTGGATGAGCTGTCCTCGATTGGCAAGTACACAGGAACCGCTCCGGCAAAGGTCGGGGATCGGGTCCACAACTAGGTCGGAATTCCATGAGCTACGAAGTCGGTTCGCATGTCGGCGACTACGAGGTTCTGCAGGTTCTCGGCGCCGGCGGTATGGGGTGTGTCTACAAGGTCCGGAATGTCATTTCGGAGCGTGTCGAAGCGATGAAGGTACTGCTGCCGGATCTGGAGCGCGATCCCGACCTCGCCAACCGTTTCATGCGCGAGATCAAGGTGCAGGCAAGTCTCGTTCATCCCAACATCGCCGCGCTGCACACTGCGCTCCGCATCAACAATCAGCTGTTGATGCTTATGGAGTATGTCGAGGGCGTCACCCTGGAAAGCAGGATGGTGTCCGGCCCGGTGCCGATCGATCAAGCTGTGGACTATATTGTGCAGGTGCTCTCGGCGCTTTCTTATGCGCACGGGCGCGGCGTGGTCCATCGCGACATCAAGCCGGCGAACATGATGATCACTCCCGGCAGTGTGGTAAAGCTGATGGACTTCGGCATCGCAAAAATGACGGCCGACCGCAAGCTCACGCAGACCGGCAGCACAGTGGGTTCGCTGTATTACATGTCGCCGGAGCAGATCAGGGGTGCGCTGGATCTCGATCCGCGTTCCGACCTGTATTCGCTAGGGGTTTCGCTTTACGAAGTCGTCACCGGCGCGCGGCCCTTTCAGGGCGACAGCGAGTATTCCATTATGGCGGCGCACCTCCAGACCAACCCGCCGCCCCCGATTCAGATCTCGCCCAACCTGCCGCCCGCCCTGAGCGAAATCATCCTGCTTGCGCTCGAAAAAGATCCGGCGCAGCGTTTCCAGACGGCAGACGCCTTTCGGTCCGCGCTGCTCAGCGTATGCCCGCCGCGGCAAGCGGCTGCTCCGGTTCCTGCTCCGGTCGTCGTGACGCAATCCCCACCCGCCGCGGTTGCGCCCCCGCCCCCTCACGCTGTGCGCAGCCGCCGGGGCCTGTGGATCGCAGTAGGATCGCTGGCAACCATAGCCGTCCTGGTGGCTGTAGCCACACAGATGCCGAAGTTTCGCCATACGGAGGCGGAGAGCCCTGCGATCCAGACTCCTTCTGCACCCCCCGCTTCCCCTGCCGCGGGGTCGCAAGCGCCGATATCGCATCCTGTCACTGAACCTGAAACTGAGCAGCGGGCGGGCAAGGCTGCAGTTACGGCTGCGCCCCCGCAGAATATCCTGCCGCGCAAGGAGTTGCCTGCGGCAACGTCCGCAGCCACCGTCCAATCGCCACGCCGCGAAGTTTTGCCGAACGCTACTCAGACAACATCGCCGCCGCCGGCGATGCAACAGCAACCCCCTACCCAGCCGGTTTCACAGCCGGCGCAGACTGCTCCCGCGCAGCCTGCGCAGCTGCCGGCCGCGGATGCGAAGGCGGCCGAACAATTGAGCGAAATCCGGGATCAATTCAACCTTCTTGGCGTGCGCGTCGGGACGGTAAAAAGCAGCCTCGAAATCCTGCGCCGGCAGCAGGCTGCTTTAGGTCTCGGGCTGCGGGGCGATATGGCGGAGGCGGCGCAGCGGATGGACCTCTTCTGCGCCGAAACCGAAAAGGCTCTCAATCGCGGCGACGCGCAGGCAGCCAAGCGAAATCTGGATCTCGCCGAGCGCGAAGTCTCGAAGCTGGAGAAGTTCCTGGGTAAATAGCGCGGCTATTCCGGCAGTACCAGGAAACCCCGCTGCAGCATCTGGCGCACGACGTTGAGGCAACCTGCCGCGATCGCGGCGAACGGAACATTGGCATCGGCGGCCAACCCGGTCACCAATTCGCGCAGCGTCTTCGTTCCGTCACACTGCCTGATTAGATTGGCGATACTCGCATCCACGCTGGCCTCGAATTTGAACCCCTCGCCTTGGCGCAGTGCGTAATTCCCCTCGCTCCATGCCTTGCCGTCCCAGGTGCGTGCCGTCGTCACGGCCAAGGCGGGTGCCATTTGCAGCTTCAAGTCAAGCAGCCCGTTCCCGAGCCGCTCGATTTCATCGGATACAGCGAAGTATTGCCACACGGCATTGCCGAATGCGCCCGGCTGACGATTGGGAAGGGGCTCCAGTTGCACCCAGTTCCGCGCCGTGCCGCTTCGCCGCCGAAGCGCGATGAGGCCTTCCGAGACGGAGGTGACGCTCCGGCCTTCGAAGTATTCGGCATACGCGTCATACAACCGGCCCTGTTCCCTGAAATCGAGCACATCCGTGTCGAAGACCGTTTCCTCGGCGTGGGACGGCGCATCTTTGGTACACAAATGTAGCACCAGGGCGTCGCACGGCAGATCATGCAACCACTCCGAAATCCGCTTGTGCCAATCGGCGCCACCGCAATTGGGCCACTCGGCTGTGCACTGGAAGATGCCGCCCTCTTCCAGATAGTCCGGCGCTTCGGCTACGATCTGTCGGCATAGAGAGTCGAGTTCCTGGCCGCTGTCCCGAAAGCTGTAGCGCGCGGCCGGGCCCAGGACGCAAGGCGGGTTGGCAAGGATCAGGTCGAACTTGCGCCCGCGGGCCGGTTCAAATGTACTGCCGGTCGCGAACTCTATGTTGGAGATGCCGTTCAGTCTGGCATTGAAGGTGGCGAACTGAACGGCGCGCGGGTTGAGATCGGTTGCGAGGACTTGTCCGCCCTGGCGCGCAGCCAGGAATCCCAGAACGCCGCAGCCGGTGCCGAGGTCAAGAATGTTGCGGAAAGGCCTCTGCACCCTGAATTGTACGAGCGCAGCTGTGCTGTTGGTCATGCCACAGACGTAATCCTCCGGCGCGCCGCTGTCGAGCAGTTCGGGTTTTTCAGACGCCAACAGGAACCCGTCAAAGTAGCTGATCGCCACCAGGCCGTGCACATGCTCGCCGTCTGTTTGCAGCAATCCTGCTTCGCACCACTCTTCGAGCGGTATCGGACTCATGGCTGCGCGCGCGGCGGCTGCGCGGACCGGAACGCCGAGTAAGAACAGGCGAGCGAGGACGTCCAGCGGCCGTTCCGCGGCCGTAAGGCGGAACAGGCGCGGAAGGTTGCGCCCGCCGCGGGCGCGCAGTTCAATGACCTCGGGAACCTCCTCCAGCGTGGGGGGAAGATATCCGGCCACGGCAAAAGCCTGACGGAATCGCAAGGCTTGGGCTTCCGAAACCGAGGCGAGCCGCGCGGGATCGGCGCGCACGGGAGAATGACGGATCGTGCTCAGGTCCACTGGCTTCAATACGGCGTCACGGCGCGAGCTGCGCCCAGGAACAGAGCGGCAGTTATGACGCCGACAATCATCGTGATCACAAAATAAATCACGATAATGACGACTGCAGCCGCGATCATATAGACGACCACTTTGTCCTGCGGCGTCTTCATGATTATCGGAACGCCAAGATAGAAGAGATAGATGCTGTAGATGGCACCTGCCAGCACACCCAGCACGCCGATGATCGGCAGCAGATTACAGATGCCGGCGATCCACAGCGCCGTGTAACTGTAGGCCACCAACTTCAGTGCGTCGACGATCGTTCCTTGCGACTGGAAGGTGGGCGCCAGCTTTTCGATGATGAATGCGGCGAGGTAGACTCCGCCAAGCGATAAAACATACATCAGGATCGCGCCACCCAAACCGGCCGCCAACGGGATCCGCAACACACTCGCGATCAAGGCGCCGATGAAGGCGGAACTGATGAAACCCGCGATCGCCGGAATCGCCGCCAAAATGACGATGTAGCCGGTAAACAAGCTCGCCACGCTGGTCGTTTCGCCGGCAATCACCGGCCACTCCTCCTTCGGTTTTGTAAGGATGTTGGTGACGCGGGTCATGAGGCTGGGCGCTGTCGCCCCAGCGGCAGGAGCATAGCTCCGCACTATCGGAGGCGGCGCGGTTGGACTCGCGCCGGCACTGGCTGAAGCCCCGGCGCTTGCGCCGCAGGATGTGCAGAAGGCTGCTCCTTCATTCAATTTTGCTCCACATTTTGGACAATAGGTCATGCTCATTTCCTCTCATCTAAAGGCCAAGCGACCGGTCGCCAACGATGCCTAAGCGACTGCTCAGTCCGGATAAACTTCATAAGCTGAAACGAACACCGATTAGAACCGCACATAGTAGTTTACCGATAATGGCGCGAGAGAAAGGTGTCCTTTGGCCGAGGCTATCCGATAACGTCCCACCGGTCAATAAAAGAATTGGCAAAAGAAACCGGCCGGAATGAGACGTAGCCGGTGTGCCGCGGGATGTCACCTATGAGATGGCGGCTGTACACGGGTACAATCATGACGCGACCCGTTGATACATCCGCACCGGCGCTGACCCCCACTTGCGTCAGGAGGAAGATGTCCGGTCGGCGGAAGGAGAATCGGCGGGCGGTTATTTCTTAAGAGTCCAGTATATTATGATGGAGTCGTACTTCTTGTTGCCGCTGCTGAGGATGATTTGCGACCAGCCGTTGTCTTGTGCGGGCGCCAGCCGGATTTTAACGTCTTTTGGCTCCACCCTGATCGTCACAGGCACCCCGGGTAATTGCCCTGTCAGAACTCCAAAATTGGCGCCCTTTGGGCTGATTGTCAGAATGGTGTTTTTTCCTATCGGTCCCGTCCAGGTGAGGACGCCTGCCAATGGAATCGGAGCGCGCACGTCAACTTTGGCGGGAGCAGGCTTCGCCGCGGCGGATTTTGGTGCCGAAGGTCTGTCCGGCTTGACTGATTGCGCCGCGACCGGAGGGGCAGCGCCCGCTGCGGGCTCGGACGCCTTCTCCGTCCGCTTGGCAACTTCGGGAGCGGCTGGCGCCGCCCCAGTGTTATTGCTTCGGGCGATCGAAGGCGGCGGGGGAGTGGCTGGCACCGCCGCAGTGTCATTGCTTCGGGCGATCGAAGGCGGCTGGGGAGCGGAAGCCAGGGGGACGGACTCCCGCTTGCCGAGGATTCCGACCAGCGCAAACACGACAACGGCGATGACGATGAGCCCGGCAACGGCAATCCAGACGAGCCTGGCACGGTTCCTTGCCGGCCCTTCCGGGAGCGCCTGAGGCTCCGCGACCTGCGGCGCAGTCAAGCCTGCCGCGGCGCTGCTGTGCTCCTTTGCTTCCAGAGGCGAAGTGGAGTCAAGATCCGGTCGCCCTGCACCCGCATCGGTCCCGCCGGCGGGTGGAGCATTAAACAATCCCGAAGCATCATAATTGCCTGCAACGAACGTAGCAGCAGGCTGGAGACCGGAGGCAGTAGAGCGTGCACATGCCTCTGCCGGGGCTTCGCCCAGCATCGTCGCTGTCACTTCCGCCGGGACTGTTCCGGGCGGGAGCGAAGTCGCGGCACCAGCCCCCTCCACAGCGGAGCCTTCTTGGGGCTGATGTCCGGGGCCGGCTGCTTCCAATGGAGGCACGTCAGCCGTTGGATGTGCATGGGACGAAGGAGTCAATCGCTCCCCTGCTCGGCCGGACAACTCAGCCTTGTGGTACTCGCTTGCCTCTTCAAGATCCCGCGCAAAACCAGAGCAGTCCGGATAACGGTGCGCCGGGTCTTTTGACAGGGCTTTTTTGAAAACGGCCTGGATTTCCGGACCCAGGTTCGTGCTCATATACTCCGGCTCCTCCCATAGGATCTTGGTGAGAACTGCCGTCAGAGTAGGTCCGTCAAACGGCAGCTTCCCGGTCAGCATCCGGAATGCCACCACGGCGAGGCTGAACTGATCGGAACGGCCATCAACCTGCCGGCCTTGCGCCTGTTCGGGTGACATGTAGTTGGGTGTGCCAACGACAAAGCCGGCTTGAGTCAGTCCTGTTGATTCCGAGATCTTCGCAATACCGAAGTCGGCGATCTTCACCTTCCCCTCGAGGCATATCATGATGTTGGAAGGTTTGATATCCCGGTGGATGACGCCTTTGCTGTGGGCATAGTCCAGCGCTGCCGCCGCCTTGTTCAAAACTCCCAGGAACGTTCTGCGATGCTGGGGAACTCCGCTGGAGAAAACTTCTTCCATCGTGGTGCCGTCAACGAACTCCATCACGATGTAGGCTTTTTCGTCCTCCTCGCCGATGTCGTAGATGGTCACAATTCCGGGATGGGAAAGGACGCCGGCCGACTGGGCTTCCCGACGGAGCCGCAGTCGCAGCTCGTCGCGGGTCTGGCCGGCTTGCACCGCTCCCATATTGATGGTCTTGATAGCGACTGTGCGGCCGATGAGCGGATCCCAGGCGGCGTAGACTATTCCCATCGCTCCTCGACCGACTTCCCTGGTCACCTGGTATCGGCCTATGTTTTCCACCATGTTGATATTATAGCTCCCTTTGCCGGAGGATGAGCGTCACAATCCTGCTGGAAAGAAAATTTAATGAACATACCCTGTAGCGGCAATGGCCCACAGAGCGCCGGGCGCCGCCAGGCGCTCACTTCGCTTAAGTATTTTCATGCGCATGGTTGCCCCCGGTGCATGGGAGACTGCGTTGAGAAATGGAGATTCCCGGCAGCATTTGTGGATAGCAGTGGCGCTTGGGGGGCTTGCGGGCATAAAATCTGCTTGGTGGCTTAGCTTGTGAAAGGCTGATCACGCGATTTGTTCATGGAGATATTTGCTATGGGCAAAGGGGATATCCGGACAAGGCGGGGAAAAATCTATCGCGGCACCTTCGGTAAGACGCGGCCGAAGAAGAAGAAGAGACGGGCGCGAACTAAGAACTAGTCCTAAGCCAGCACGCGCGTGTCGCAATCAGCTGCCATACCAGAATCGGAATGCAGAAGAGGTTCCTGCCCAAATCAGAGGGGGGCATTTTGTCTTCCGGGCAGGAAACCATGGCGGCTTTTGTGCATCATTTGAATGAGCAACCGGTAATTAGATTATCCAAAGATTGCATGGAGGCAAGAATGAAACGATTACGAAAGCTGACGCCTTTTCTCTTTCTGTCCCTCCTGTTGCCTGTCGGACTTGTGAAGGCTGAGATCAAGACGGAAGAGAAGAGTCTCGTCAAGTTCGAGGGAATCCTGGGCAAAATGATGGGTCTGTTCGGGGGCAAAGCCGCCAAGGAAGGTGTGATTGACACCGTGGCGGTGCGAGGGAATCGCAAAGCCACGATGGGTGACACCACGGGAGAAATTATCGATCTGGGCGAAGAAAAGGTCTACAGCCTCGACCTCCGCAAGAAGACCTATGAAGTCGCGACCTTCGACGAGATACGGCGCAAGATACTGGAGGCACAGGAGAAGGCTGCCAAGGCGGCCAAGCAGGAGCAGAAGGAAGTGCAGCCTCAAGGTCCGGACACGGAGCAAGATTTTACCGTGAAGGAATCCGGCCAGAAAAAGAACATCAACGGTTTCGATTGTCGTGAAGTCATCATGACAATCACGACCCGACAGAAAGGAAAAACACTCGAAGAGGGCGGCGGCATGGTGATGACCGCCAATGTGTGGCTGGGCCCCGAAATCCCTGCTCTGAAGGAAATCACGGATTTCGCTTTGCGTTATTCCCAGAAGTTGAATCTTGGTTCTCCGCTTGGCGGCGATATGGAACAAACGGCTACGGCCCTGGCCATGTATCCCGGCCTGCAGAACATGATGGCCAAGTATCAGTCGCAGCAGATGGATATGAAGGGGTCGCCAATCCTGACCGTCGCCACGATAGAATCGGTCCAGTCGGCACAACAGCAGGCTGCCAGCGAAAAAAAGCAGCAGGATGAGGGTGGAGGTGGCGGCGGCGGCCTGAACCCGATGAAAGGCCTCGGCAGTTTGATCGGAAAGAAACTCGCCGGCAAGAAAGATGATCAGGGGGCGGCAGGCAAAGGCAGGGCCACCATCATGACCATGAATCATGAGTTGCTGAAGGCGGTCACCACCGTCAGCGAATCCGACACGGCCATTCCCGCAGGCTTCAAAGAAAAGAAATAGCATCGAATGGCTCAAAGCCATGGGTCGCACAAGTTCCGCGCGACCCGTGGCCGAGGCGAACGCCCTGCCTCAGCTCAGAGCTCTTTACGGAGTAAGCATGAGCAATCGCCGGAGAAGTCGGGCTCATCCTTGACATGCTGGAGCATGTGATGGCTCATGACGAATACCCGATTACTCCCGCAGTCAGGCTTTTGCGGGAGCGCAAGATTGACTTCAAACCGCACCTCTACAAATACCAGGAGCACGGAGGCACCCGGGTGGGGCCCTGGAGCTCGGCCTGCCGGAACACATTCTGGTTAAGACTCTGGTCATGGAAACGGACCAGCGCAAACCTCTGATTGTACTCATGCATGGGGATTTCGAGGTCTCCACCAAGCAACTGGCCCGCACCCTGGGAGTTAAGACCGTGTCGCCTTGTGACGAGCGTACCGCGACGCGTTTCACCGGCTATCTATTGGGCGGAACGAGCCCCTTCGGCACGCGGACGACGATGCCCATTTACGTGGAAAAATCGATCTTTGATTTACCGCGCATCTTGATCAATGGAGGGAAGCGCGGCTTCCTGGTCGAGATCGACCCGCAGATGCTGCGCACGATATTCCCGGTCACCGAGGTCGAAGTCGCCATCCGCTAGACCGGGTGCAGTCCGTCGAATGTTCCCAGTACTTCTAGCATTACCGAAGTTTGAGGGTGCGATAGGAAAGATCATGGAGCGATCGTATTAAGACTTTGCGAACCATTTTCCTTCCTGGATCATCTAAGACTATAGCGGCTGTCAGCGCAGGCCGCGAAATGTTCTCCGAGGAGAGCCAAGATGCATATCTACAAAAGGTTGGCTATAGTTTTGGCCTTTGGCTTGATTCTGAGTTCCGTGCCCGCAATAGCACAAAGCGGACAGAGCAATCAGAAGAAAGAACCGGTGTCATCCAACTCATCGGCAGTAAAGTCCTCCCGCCCCTTTCGAATCAGGTTGGGAGGTTTTTCCTTCGGAGCCGGATACAGCCGTTACTCAGGCTATTACCCTTACTACCCCTATTACTCTTACTATCCATTCTATCGTCCATTCTACTACGATCCGATCTATCCCCCTTTGTATGGCTACTATTCTCCGGCAATGTACCACCCTGGCTGGTATACCGGCTTCTCCCAGCAAGCCGGTATGGGCGAAATCAGGCTCCAGTCCAATCTCAAAGATGCCGATGTTTTTATAGATGATGCTTGGGCGGGGAAATTGAAAGACTTGAAAATCTTGTGGTTGGAGCCGGGAGCCTACAACTTGAAGGTCCAAGCTGAAAATTATGCGCCGTTCACGGTGCGAATCTATGTCTTGAGCAGCATAACCCTGAAAGTCGACGCAAATCTGGCGCCGCTAAAGGAGCCCTGAACCATGAAATCCATTACGATTTGCTCGGTCTTGATTCTTACTACCGCGCTCCTGATTGCTGCCCAGGGGACGGTTCCCCTGAAGAAGGCAACGGAGTATCGCAGCCATGTCGAAGTTGACGGCGCCGGTCTTGGGGCGGCCGTCCTCAACGACGCCCAGACGAAGCAGCGTTTTGTCTCGGATTTGGGCCGTGACTACCTGGTTGTCGAAGTGGGCTTGTACCCCAAAGCGGGGGCCGATCTAAAGGTACAGCCGGAACAATTTGTGCTCCACGTTTCGGGGCAGGATCGAGCCCTTCGTTCCGAGAATCCCAAAGTGGTTGCCGCCTCTCTGCAAAAGACCGAAGGCTCAAAACGCGACATTGCGATCATTCCTCATGCGGAGGTCGGCTATGAAAGCGGCAGGCGCGGATACGATCCGACTACAGGCACATACGGTCGCACAACCGGAGGCATCTACACTTCAACCGGTATCGGGGTGGTCGTAGGAGAGGCCTCCCCCAGCTCCAATCCCAAGAATGAAGAGGTTATGGCGCTGGAACTGTCGGAAAAGGGCCTGCCGGGCGGGACTTTTACCAAACCGGTTGTCGGCCACCTCTACTTCCGGGTGGGCAAGGAGACTTTCAAAGACAACAAAGCCAGGCTTGAGCTGACCTATGAGATCAACGGTAAGGAAGGAACCCTCGCATTGAAGCGCTGAGAATCAGGATGCGCCTACCAACGCAGCCGCGGGCAGCCGATCACTGAACCCCTCGCTGACTGGAGAGCCTCTTGACACAAATTATGTGAATCACATAATATGTGAGAATGGCGGGAAAGAAGAACCTCACTTTGGCGCTGGATGAAGATCTGATCGTCAAGGCCCGGGTGGTCGCCGCGCGCCGGCGCACGTCCCTGACAAAACTGGTCCGGCGGAGCATCGAGGAAATTGTATCAACGGATCGAGGACGAGCGCAGGCTAAGGTGCGCCTGAATGCCCTCATGCGCAAGCCCAAGCTGAAGGTCGGCAAAGCACGCTGGACAAGAGACGAGCTTCATGACCGCTCTGATCTTCGTTGACACCAACATATTGATCTACGCATTCGCCGAAACGGGAGATGAACGGCATGGCAAGGCCGCTTCCGTGGTCGTGCGCCTCCTCGACGAACAGGCCGCCGCGTTGAGCGTGCAGGTGCTGAAGGAGTTCTACACCGTCGCGACTCGGAAGATACCCAAGACCTTGTCCCGTAAAGAAGCGGCTGTAGTGATCCGTGATCTCTGCCTTACCTGCCGCGTGATGGATGATACGCTGCCCCAGCTCCATCGGGCCCTGGAGCTTGTGAACGCACACGGCCTCTCCATTTGGGACGCATCGATCGTCGCCGCAGCGGAAGCCGTGGGCTGCACCGGGCTCTACACCGAGGACCTGGTCCACGGGTCCGTGATCGGAACCGTGCAAATCACCAACCCGTTGCGACCGTAGCGTTTGAAATTCACTTCTGTGTGAGCGCGATGGCCAGGAGTGTGACGCGCTGCGATCCCTTCCACGAATCGGTCGTGTCGAAGGACTCTCCGAGAGAATGGGCGCCGCTTCCGGTGCCGCCGCCCCCGATCGTGATAGCCGGCACGCCCAGACTCATCGGTAGGTTGGAATCGGTGGATCCCTCATTGAGCGAGGACTTGAGGCCCAGGGTTTTCGATACGGACAGCGCGGCCTGAACGATTTGGGAAGACTCCGGCGTGCTTCCTGCCGGACGCTCGCCCACCGTTTCGCTGACCATGGTCAGCTTGCCGTTCCCACCCCAGCGCGCATTCTCTTCCGTCAGTGCCTGATCGACGGCCTGTTGAAACTTTGTTACCAGGGCCTTGAGGGACACGGGATCCGCAGATCGCATGTCCATCTCCATCCAGGCCTCGAAAGCGATCGAGTTTACGGAGGTGCCACCGCCGATCCGGCCGACATTGAAAGTGGTCTTGGGCTTGTCCGGAACCTGGAAATCAGAGATCATGGCGATGGCGCGCCCCAATGCATGGACCGGGTTGGCCAGGCCGAAGGCTCCGTAGCTGTGCCCGCCGGGCCCTTTGTAAGTTACCTTGTAGCGATAGCTGCCGACCGCCACGTTCGTGATGCCGTGGCCCGTGCCGTCAATGGATACAAAGCGGTCGATTGTTCCCTTCAGGGTGTCGTTGAACAGTTGCCTGACTCCGCGCAGGTCTCCCAGCCCTTCCTCGCCGACATTGGCTACAAATGTGATGGTTCCCGGAGTCTGGACTTTCTCCTGCTGAAGCGAGCGGGCCACATTGACGAGGACTGCAAGTCCACGGCAATCGTCCCCGATCCCGGGTGCCTTGATCACGTTTCCATTGCGCGAGGTCTTCACGCTGGTGCCATCGGGGAAGACCGTGTCCAGGTGCGCGGCAAGAACCAGGTGCGGATGAAGCGCGAGTCCCGGGCGTTCGCCAAGAACATTGCCCGCCTTGTCGATCCGGATATTGCGGAGACCCAGTTCTTCGAATGCCTGTTTTAAAACCAGCGCGCGTCTCCCCTCCTGGAATGGGGGAGCGGCGACTTCGCAAAACCGGATCTGGTCTTCGATTGCCCGTGTTTCGTTCTGCCTTGCCGCATCCAGCGCGGCGCGGACCGAAGGATCATTCATCAAGCGCGCGCCGATGTCAGGCCCTTCCTGCGAAAAGCTGACGCCGATGGAAGCGAGCGTGATTGCTAATAGACACAGCTTCATTCTCATGGATTCCTCCCGGCGCAGGCCCGGCCCGAGCCGAATGATTGGAGGGACATTATAGGATCGATCCGCGCGCCAAACCATAATTACTATGGATGACAAAGAGCCGCCCAGGCCCGGCACCGAGCCTGAAAGCGTCCACCGGCTGAAACCGAGCTCATTGGTGCTAAAATGGTCCGGCACACTAGGCTTTCCCAAAGAAACAGCGCTGTCGGTCTTGCTCCACTGCCAATTTACGACTGCGTATCGAATTACCTTAGATCGGTACATCTTAAATCCGAAATATAGGAGAGTTGCATGACTGATAGCATCCCGATCGGCATGACAAAATCAATCCGCGAAAGCGGGCTCAATGAAACCTGGCTTCAGGACCAAATTGCAGAGAATCCTGGGTGTCTTCAACTTGGAGATCTCGAACTCGTGTCGCGTGAGCGGCAGCAGTCAAGTGGCGGTCGGATTGACATGCTTCTCAAGGATCCCCAGGACGACTCGATGTATGAGGTTGAGGTAATGCTCGGCGAGACGGATGAAAGCCATATCATCCGCACGATCGAATATTGGGATCGCGAGAAACGCAGGTGGCCCCAGCGTCAGCATTTTGCCGTGCTGGTCGCGGAGGCAGTAACCAAGCGCTTTTTTAATGTCATCCAGCTCCTGAGCCATTGCATTCCAATCATCGCGGTGCAGGTCAACATAGTGGAGGCAGACGGGAAGCGTGTGCTCCATTTTTCGAAGGTCCTGGACACCTATGAAGAACCCGAGGACGAGACCGGCCTCACCAATGAGAAGTACGACGAGGACTTCTGGCGCGCCAAAGCCTCATGGACTCTAGATGCCGCAAAGGCTCTCTTGGAAGCCACAAGCCCCATATACGCACCTGGCACCCTGAACTTCGTCAAGAACTATATTGCTATTGAGGTGAACGGCAACAATTACCTCGGGCTACATAAGCGGAGTGGTGGCAAGTCGCTCTTGAGCTTCTGGCTCGATGATGCGCTGCTTCCCGAGGCAGTGGCTCTTCTCGACGGCGCGAGCATCTCCTACGTTCGCAAGAACCAGTCGCTGACACTGACGGTTGACAAGCAAATGATTGAGGTGAATGCCACGCTTCTGCAGAAGCTTGCTGCACTCGTTAAGCAGTCTTGGGAAAAATAAACCAAAATGTTCCCCTCAAGGGAATTATTCTCCTTGCTCCCATAATGGGAATTTGCTAGCATGAGAGTGATCGCGAGGAAGCCGTTGGTTCAGTTTTCGAGCGTGCACCCGGATGCAAGGGCGAGCTTGGAAGCCTGGTATCAGGAAGCAAAATCTGCGATCTGGACCTCGAGCGCAGACATCAAAGCCCATTACCGTAGCGCCAGCATCATCAACAACTGCCGCGTGGTGTTTAACATCTGCGGGAACAAATATCGGCTTGTGGTCCAGATCAATTATCCGGCACGGGCCGTTTACGTGCGTTTTATCGGGACTCACAAGGAATATGACCGGATCGACGTGGAGAGCGTCTGATGACTCACAAGATGATCAAGACGGAAGATCAATATGAGGCTGCGCTAAAACGAATCGCGCGGCTGATGGATGCCGTCCCGGGGACAGCCCGTTTCGACGAGCTGGAGCTATGGTCGTTGATTGTCAGCGACTACGAAGACCGGCACTATCGCATGGAACATCCGGACCCGATTGGGGCGATTCGTTTCCGAATGAACCAGATGGGTCTGAAGCAGAAGGATCTGGTTCCCTATCTTGGCAGCCGGAGCAAGGTCTCGGAGGTCCTGTCGGGCAGGCGGCCATTAAGCCTAGCCATGATCCGGAAACTTCATGAGGGACTTGGGATCCCCCTGCAAGTGCTGGTCAGTGAGTCGGCTCCGACCCCCCTGGCTGTTGCCGATAAAGTCGATTGGCGGCGGTTTCCCCTGGCCGAGATCGCCAGGCGGGGCTGGATCCCGGGTTTCACAGGCAAAGTGCGCCAACTTCTGGAGAGAGCCGGAAAGTTGCTGACACCGCTTCTTCTGCCGGCTGACTCGGCGTGCCTTCAGCCCTCGCTTCTCCGCCAGCATGTGCGCGGCGGATCGGAATTGGACGAATATGCTCTCTGGGCCTGGAAGGCCCGCGTTTTCCAATTGGCCAGGGAGCGGAAAGCTCCTGCATTTCGGCGGGGAACCGTCACATCCAACCTCATCTGCGAACTGGCTCATTTTAGCATTCTCGATGACGGGCCGCTCGTGGCCCGCGCCTTCCTCGAAAAAATGGGAATCATCATGGTTATCGAGCCGCATCTGCCGCGCACTCACCTGGACGGCGCGGCCATGTTGCGCTCCGATGGCGCGCCGATCGTCGCGCTGACGCTGCGTTATGATCGCCTCGACAACTTCTGGTTTACGCTCAGCCACGAACTGGCCCACATCTCTCTCCATTTGGGGAAGGACGAATTATGCGCCTGCGTGGATGATTTTGAATCAGAGACCGACGACCCCGTGGAAACATCCGCCGATCAGATGGCGCAGGACGCTTTGATCCCCCAATCTGAGTGGCAAGAGATGAAATCGCACCGTGGAGCATTAGAACCAAAAGTCCACGACCTAGCCGGGCGCATGAGGATTCACCCGGCGATCGTAGCGGGCAGGCTCCGCCGGGAACGGAGCGATTATCGCATTCTTGCCGGAACCGTGGGGCAAGGGAAAGTACGCAGACTTTTTTTTGATTTCGAGGCATAAAACCCTCATCTGTTTGCCTGAAGAACTGTTGAGGATTGATAAGTGAATTCCCCGATTGGCGAAGAAACCGGGAATATCAATGGGAGCACATGCTCAGATTCCGGGGCGATTACACAGCTATGTGCGCCGACCTACGGTTTCTTCAGAACGAATCAGGACACGATGTGGTACGGCCCGCACGGAAAGGACCTGAGCCAGCGAGGGCATTCATCAGAGAGGGAGAGCCGTCCGCCGCATATCCAACTGAACCTGAAGCAGCTAATTCAGACGGGCGTGGAACGATGATGCCTCCAAAAGCCTTTGTAAGCTATTGCCACGAAGGAGCTGACCATGATACCTGGGTCCTCGAACTAGCGGCTTCCCTCCGAAAAAACGGTGTGGATGCGTCGCTCGATAAATGGGATCTGCGCCCGGGACAGGACACCACTCTGTTTATGGAATCACAGATACGTGATTCTGATTTCGTGATTCTTATTTGCACGCCCGCGTATGCTGAGAAATCAAATGCTCCTCGCGGCGGTGTTGGCTACGAAAAGAATATCATTTCGGCGGAGTTGCTTCAGTCCCAGGATCTCAGACCGAAGTTCATCCCCGTCTTACGAGAGGGGGAGTTTCAGACCGCACTCCCCACCTACCTTGGAAGCAGGTACGGCATCGATTTTCGCGAATCCCGCGATCAGGGAGAAGCCCTGCTAGAACTGCTCTGTGCACTGCACGAAGAACCACCATCATCAAAACCACCGATCGGTCCAAGCCCATTCGTCGAGGGCGACCTGGTAATTAGCGAGCGAGACCTGAAAACGGCTTCCGTTTCTATCAAGTCGGCTGAAGGCATCATTCGGGTCAGTGGTCATGTTGAAAGTTGTGAGAAGCGCGCACTCGGACGGTTTGAGTTTCTTAGGGACACGCGGATTGATAAGAAAAAAGGGGATCCATTCGAAAAGGGTTATTGGCAAGCGAGCTTTGCCCTGCAAGGCGAATTGCATGATGTCGGGCTCCCTGGGCTTCTCCAGATTCTCAGAAAGTCGCCGACCGGCCGGACTGGCTGGGATATCGGTTGGGTGCCTACGCGTGATGGCATAGCGCCCTATCCGTTCAAAGATGGAGTAGAAATTTGGTTGGCGGAAGAGGGTGGGAATGATCCAGGAATCTCAGATTTCTGGAGGGCTGAGCGCATCGGCACCTTTTCACTTTTTCGCGGCTATCAGGAGGATGAATGCGATTTTGCGCAGAAGTTCCCGAATGTTCAGCTTGATCACGGCCTCGTGCTTTGGCGGGTTACCGAACTTCTTCTCTACATTGAAAAATTCTCAGCCAATTTGGCGATCGGGCAAGCCCGAGCAAATGTCAGAATCCGATGGACCGGGCTGGAGAATCGCCAGCTTGGTCACCACAAAGCGCTCTTTTCACGTGGTAATAAATACATTTGTCGTCAGCCATCGGTCGAGACTCAAACGCACTTGGGAGATACCAGATTCATCAGGAAAAATCTGGTCCAGAACCTTGGGACAATCACTCGTCCGCTATTTGAGGCATGTGGTTTTTTCTCCGTGTCAGAGGAAGACATCAGGTTCCTGATCAAAGGTCTCTTCGACGTCGAAAAGGAAGCCGGGTTCTGACTTGCGGTCCCCTGAGAAAAGAGCTATAGCGCTCAGATAAATTGACCCCTCTGTGCTCACATAAATTGACCCTTTCATCCAAAGCAGCGAGTAGTGAAAAGTTCATACGCCTGAACTCTTGCCTATTTTTTCCCAAGTAGTAGGCAAACAAACCTTTAGCCGTTGTTTTGGCTGATAAGTCATCCGGAACGAAACTCCCGAAAAGATTTCATGCTCAGCAGAATTGACCCCTTTTTTTAATCTACCTGGAAGAAAAAGGGGGTCAGTTTATCTGAGCAGATGGGGGTCAATTTATCTGAGCGCTATAGAAAGAGGGCCGCTTCACCATTTTATGGGGGTGATCACTCGCACATTGCAGTGAAACGATTCTGAAATTCCGCAGCGACTGGATGCGTTCCGTATTCCTCAAGTACATTTTTGAAGACTGGCGTCGAGTGCATCTCATCGGTGTTCAACTACTTCCCCAGATCCAACACCAGTGCGGAATTAGTCTCGGAATCGTTGCAGGACAGGCGGTTTCATTTTGAGACGTGCTTCCGAGCTTCGCAAGATTCGGAAATCCGGGCCGTTCACTCCAATTTTCCTTATAAAATCAACAAACTGAGCAGATTCAGTGAGGATGCTGATATCCACCTGAGGATTGGATTTCACAATATCGCGCATGATATTGATTTTATTTGACTTCGTACTCATAGACCAACCCCTAGTATTGACTGAATGGAATCAACATTTCGCCACAATGCAGGACGCCTCTTGCTCCAATAGTCACCAAGTAATTTTGTAGCAGTCCATGGTAATTATCAAGTGTTCGCTGTACGTCCGGGTGTTTTTCGATATCCTCGATTTCAAGCTTGATGTCACGCTCAAGAATCTGCATAGAGATACCGCGACTGTGGCTGCACCATCTGTCGATATCGCTCAACCTTTTTCCAATCTCTTCTGCACGATCACGACGCATCGTGGGAGTCACTGGCAAGCCACGAGTCTTGGTCTGTTTCCAGTTCTTAAACTTGTACCTAACCAGCCACTCCTTCAACAACTTTATCGACAGCTTCTTGGACTGCTCGTAGCTGAATAACTCAGCGGCATCAAAATTCTGCACAAAATATGCCGCCTCCGCCGATGTGAGTTTGTGATTCCTGGATTTCTCAACTAATTCCTCATATTTTGCCAGATATCCAAGGGCTGGAACGAGCGCCTTGCGTCCATCCTGGCGCACACGTTCGACTTGCGGGTCTATCGGACCGAGAGTTGAGAAATAGTCCATCCAGATTTCATCGCCCGACATTACGAGAACCGTTCCAGCCGACATCGCCATATCGGGTACGATAAATGCTACCCATTTGTAATGTTTTCGGAGCGTATTTGCGATCCTTTCCGCAGTTTCAATATATCCTCCGGGAGTTTCCAGGATCATTGCCAATCTGCGTTGTTTCGGGCGTTGGGCTATTCGGACCTCGACGGCTTGCCGAATAAGATGATCTATGGGCGGCTGAATTGGTCCAAACCATGTTAGAACATGAGCGCGCATCGCCTGCTCAAGATCAGTGGCGTTTTTTCTCAGCTGCTCGCTGACAAGCAGATTGGGCGATGGGTGGTCCGCTTTAAATGCCATAATTCTGAGCCATTTCCCTGGCATTCCAGGGCGCAACAGCTACACCCGGTATGTTAAGCAATAGGCTATAAGTATGGAAAGCAATGCTATCCCCATCTATCCGCTTTGGCAAGTAAATCCCTACTCACCCCTAAACTGAGAGCAGTAGCAAATCAACCATGAAGTTTCGCGAGCTGTCAAAATATTTCAGACTTAATCAACTCCCAAATCCCTAAGAGCTTGACAAGATGGGGGGAGTCTGTTTCTTATAGGCTATGACTGCGAAAAGGCGGATGACCAGATATTCACGGAGTGGTGGAGGGAACCCGGGCGGGGAGGGGCGGGTTGCCGAGAATTACCGCTATCCTGATTCAAAATTTGATAGCCCGATGCGGCCGGAGGTGGGGACGCAGGCGCAGTTCAAGAAGAAGAAGGCGCCGCAGAGCTATCGCTACGATTCCTCACTATCCCCTGCGCTTGACTGGGATGGGCAGAACCCGGCGCGCGAGCAGGGCGAAGCGCTGATTCGTAATGTGCTCGAAGCCGGTACGCTGGAGGAGGCCAAGGCGGCGGCGGAAAAGCTCAAGGCGCTGGGGAAGCCGTTCCTCGATTGGGCCGGCAAGGCGGAACGGCTGTCGTTCGATGTTCCCACGCTGCCGCTGTTTGTGCATGAGCGGCTTTCAACCAAAGCCATTCTTGAAACGCTCAAGGGGCACAAGCGCGACAAGCAGATGTCGCTCTACGATCTGTTCTCCGACCCGCAGCATTCCATCACCGATCAAGTCTTGCGCGCCTACGAGCACAAGGACAAATGGACCAACCGGATGATCCTGGGCGATTCGCTGGTGGTCATGAATTCGCTGCTGCACTATGAAGGGCTCGGCGGCCAGGTGCAGATGATCTATATGGACCCTCCCTACGGCGTGAAGTTCGGCTCGAACTTCCAGCCCTTCGTGCGCAAGCGCGATGTCGTCCACAACGACGATGAGGACATGACGCGCGAGCCCGAGATGGTCCAGGCCTACCGCGACACCTGGGAGCTTGGCCTGCACTCCTATCTCACCTACATGCGCGACCGGCTGCTGCTATGCCGCGAGCTTCTGGCCGCGACCGGCAGCATCTTCGTCCAGATCAGCGATGAGAACCTTCACCATGTGCGGGAGTTGATGGATGAAGTGTTTGGATCCGATGAATTTGTTGGAATGATAACCTTCCAAAAAACGGGTGGGGCCTCAAGTGCATTATTGGGCACCACAGTTGATTATCTTCTCTGGTATGTAAAAGACCGAGAAAGAATCAAATACCGACAGCTATATCGCACGAGGGAATCTGGCGATACCAGCTTAGATAGGTATGATCAGCTGCTGCTGCCTGAAGGCGGATCACGCCGCCTCTCGGCGGATGAATTAGCGGGCGCCGTTGCGCTTCAAGTGGGAAGGCGATATCAACTCACAAGCCTGCTATCGGACGGAGAATCGAGTGGCAACCAGGAGTTTGAATTCAACGATAAAGCCTATCGTCCACGACCGGGGACACATTGGAAAACCTCGATTGATGGGCTCAAGCAGCTTGCTCAGAAAGAACGCATCGAAATAATGGGTTCGATTCTGCGTTACCGCCGATTTGCAGATGACTTTCCGGTTGTTCCGATTACAGATAGGTGGGAATCAACGCAGGTGGGCGTTGGGCTACTCTATGTTGTACAAACCTCGCCCCAAGTTATCCAGCGGTGTATGCTGATGACCACGGATCCTGGTGACCTCGTCCTCGATCCGACCTGTGGTAGCGGCACAACAGCCTATGTCGCCGAGCAATGGGGCAGGCGCTGGATCACGATTGACACAAGCCGGGTTCCACTGGCGCTGGCCCGGCAGAGACTGCTGACAGCCACCTATCCCTGGTACGACTTGAATGACGAATCCCGCGGACCCGCTGCGGGATTCACCTATAAGCGTAAGCAAAACAAGAAGGGGGAAGAAGTAGGTGGCATAGTTCCTCACGTCAAGCTCGAGGATATTGCTAACAACGAGCCTCCCAAGGAAGAAGTGCTGGTGGATCGCCCTGAGGTCGACAGTCGGATAGTGCGCGTGAGCGGGCCCATCTGCGTGGAAGCTACCATCCCAACCCCGGTCGATTGGGAGGCGGACGGGATCGAGGATTCGGGCGCGGAATCCGCGGCTACCTACGGTTCGTTCGTCGACCGGATGATCGAGGTATTGCGCAGGAGCCCACTACTCCGGCTGGAGGGCAATCGGACTGTGACCCTGAGAAATATTCGCCCGCCGGCCAAGACGCTCTCGCTCTCCGCTGAAGCGATGCTGGAGGGAGCGCTTCCCGATGCGAAGAAGACGGAAGCGAATGGAGCGGCGCAACGGCCGGTGGCGATCGTGTTCGGTCCGGAGAGCGGCGCGGTAAGCGAGAAGCTGGTCTACGAAGCCGCGCGCGAGGCGTATATGAAAAACTATGCGTACCTGTTCGTGATCGGGTTCGCTATCCAGCCCAACGCGCGCCAGCTCGTCGATCGCGTGCCTGGAAGTCATGAAGGTGCCGGCCACCTACGTCCAGGCCACGCCGGATCTGATGATGGGCGACCTGCTCAAGAACATGCGCAGCAGCCAGATATTCAGCGTCTGCGGCTCGCCGGAAATAAAGATTCATAGAGAGAAGGCGAAAGGCAAGGCCGGGATAGAGCAGTACTGCGTCGACGCTCCTCGGCCTCGATGTTTTCGATCCGGCGACCATGGAAGTGGACCACCGCGCTGGAGACGATGTCCCCGCATGGTTTCTGGATACGGATTACAATGGCCTGTGCTTCCACGTCTGCCAGGCGTTCTTCCCCCGCACCAGCGCCTGGGAGAACCTGAGCAAGGCCCTCCGGGGCCAGTACGAGGAATCGGTCTGGGAGCACCTGGCGGGGACCACAAGCGCGCCTTTCTCAGGCGGAGAACACGGACAGGTCGCGGTCAAAGTGATCGACGACCGCGGCAACGAACTGTTGGTCGTCAAAAGCCTGAAAGAGGCAGAGGCATGATCCGCAAGGTAACGCTGCGCCGATTCAAGCGCTTTGATGAGGTCGTGTTCGACATTCCCGGGCACGTGGTCCTGGCCGGTCCGAACAATACCGGCAAGACGACGCTGTTGCAGGCCGTATCCGCCTGGGCGATGGCTTTACAGCGCTGGAAGCAGCTCAACGATTATCAAAAGCATCGGGGGGGATATACCAAGGCCCCGATCGCGCGGCAGGCGTTCTCAGCCGTGCCATTGCGGGTCTTCGACCTGCTCTGGAACGCTCGCGATTATCAAGAGCCGATCGAAATTGAGATCCAGAGCGCCCGGGGCTGGAGAGTCCCAATTGAGCTGATACCCGATACTACCGAGCAGATTTATGTGCGTCCCAAATCTGACGTCGAATCGCACACGGTGCGGCTCGCGGACTTGATGGCGGTGTATGTGCCGCCGATGACGGGGATCAGCACCGACGAACCCGTTTACCAGCGTCCCAAGCAGGACCAACTACTCGGTCTTGGGAAACCCGGCGAAATCATCCGCAACCTCCTGGTGCAGGCGCACCAATCCGCGGCCTGGGATCGTTTGCAGGACTCGATCCGGCGCCTGTTCCACTGCGAGATTCTGCCGCCTGACTCGACCGGGGCGGATATCGTCGCGGAGTACCGGGCTCTCGATGAAAGCGCAAGCGCCTCGATATCGCCAGCGCGGGCAGCGGATTTCAGCAGGTGCTGATGTTGCTGACTTTTTTGCACACGCGTCCCGCCTCAGTGCTGCTCGTGGATGAGCCTGACGCGCACCTGCATGTGATTCTGCAGGATACGATCTACAACGAGCTGCGATCCGTCGCCGCGGCCCAGAACTCCCAACTCATCATTGCCACGCATTCCGAGGTGATCATCAACTCCGTGGAGCCCTCGGAGCTGTGCATGCTTTTCGATAAGCCGAGAATTCTTACGTGCGCGGTCGAGCGCGACCGCCTGGCCGACTCCCTTGGAATCCTGACTCACACGGACATCATGATGGCGATGCAAGCGCCCGGCGTGGTCTACGTTGAGGACTATACCGATATCGATATCCTGCGGGAGTGGGCGAAGGTGCTGAATCACCCGGCATTGGCAACTCTGACCACGAAGCTGTTCTGGAAGAAATCTGTCTGGGAGACGAGGCTGGGCGCGTCGGGAATCAAGGCGAAGGACCATTACGATGCACTCCAGCTGGTGCGGGAGGATTTGCCCGGCCTCGAAATACTGGACGGCGATGCGCACTCGGATATCCCGGCAACCGAGATTACCGGCAGCGGCCTGCAGCGCCAACGTTGGCGGCGCTATGAGATCGAGAGCTATCTGCTGCATCCTGCCGCACTGGCGCGATTTGTCGAGCGTGAAGTTGGCGGAGCGGAGGCTGCCAGGCTCCATGTCGCCGATTTGCTGAAACACTTCGAAGACAAATATCCGCGGACCTTTCTCACCGATCCGCTCGGGGATTTTCCGTTTCTTAACGGAACCAAAGCGCGCACGGAACTGATACCTCCTGCCCTGACAGCGGCAGGGTTTCCTGGATTCCCGTACACCCGCTATCACGAGATCGCGGCACTCATGCGGCCGGAGGAAATTCATCCCGAGGTCGTCGAGAAGCTGGACGCTATTCAGAAGGCCTTCAGGCTATGAGCAGCTACGAAGTCCCCGAGCCCATCATCAGCTCGCCGTTTGAAGAGCCCCGGGAGCATTGGAACATCGTCGAAGGCGAAGTTCCGGAGCGCGTTGCCGGCCGCCGCAAGGCTGTCTACTTCTATCGCGATCCCAAGGCCACGCCGGGCAAGCGCGCCGGCGAAGGCGTCGGAACGGTCATCGAGCTGAAGCTGGTCAACCTGATCCGGGAGCGCGTTGCGGAGTGGCGGCGGGCGGGATTACCCGGGAGTGACGCGCACGACGCTCGAGTTGCTTTCCTGGTGGCGCCGGGAAGGACGCGAGCAGCGGCTCTTCTTCGCGCAAATGGAGGCCGCGGAGACGATCATCTTTCTCAACGAAGCCCGAACCGATTTTCGTCAGGGCATTGCCATACCGCGCGACGAACCGGGGGACGAGAAGAAATCCGAAGGATACACAGGCTTCACGCGGTATGCCTGCAAGATGGCCACCGGCTCGGGCAAGACGACGGTCATGGGGATGCTCGCGGCCTGGAGCATTCTCAACAAGGTCAACGATCGCGGCGACGCACGCTTTTCGGATGTAGTCCTGGTAGTGTGCCCGAATGTGACGATCCGCGACCGATTACGCGAGCTTGATCCGAACCTGGGGGAAGCCAGCATTTACCGCACGCGCGACCTGGTGCCGTCGCATTTGCTTCCTCACTTGACGCAGGGACGGGTGCTGGTGACGAATTGGCACGTTTTCGAGCCGCAGTCAGTGCAGACCGCCGGGATCGGCGCCAAGGTCAGCAAGGCCGGCGTGGCCGTGCGGGTGGTTGAAACCATCAGCATCGGCGCCAAGACGACGACGGCCCGGGGCACTCGATATCTAACGGAAAGCGCCTATCAGCGGCAGGTGGCGGCAGGGTTGCTGAAAATCAAGAAGGAGGTTCGGGATAAAGACGGCGGTCTAGTCAAGGCTACGGTTGAATCGGTGAGATATGTGGAGAGCGATACATCGCTGGTCAACCGCGTTTTGGGGCGAGAGGTCGGCGGCAAACAGAACATCCTGTTAATGAACGACGAAGCTCATCACGCTTACCGGATCCGGCGTGAGGAGCCGGAAGAGGAAGAAGAGATGGAGACCTTCGGGGAGGAAGCGGAGGCGGAGGAATTCTTCAAGGAGGCCACGGTCTGGATTGACGGGCTGGATCGCATTCAGAAACTGCGCGGGATCAACTTTTGCGTCGATCTTTCGGCCACACCCTACTTCCTTGGCCGGGTTGGACAGGCCACCAATCGTCCATTTCCATGGGTGGTGAGCGATTTCGGATTGATTGATGCGATCGAGTCCGGGCTCGTGAAGATACCGCAGCTGGCGGTCCGAGATACGACGGGCGCCGAGATTCCAGGGTATTTCAACATCTGGCATTGGATTCTGCCGCAGCTTACGCCCGCGGAGCGGGGCGGGAAGAAGGCCTCCCCCAAGCCCGAGGCGATTTTGAAATATGCGCACCATCCCATCGCCATGCTGGGCAGCCTGTGGCAGAAGGAATGCGAGGAATGGGCCAGCGCGGCCGCAGATCGGCGCCCTCCGGTCTTCATTCTGGTCTGCAAAAACACGCAGATCGCCAAAGTGATCTACGAGTGGCTGGCCGAGGACAAGGCCCCGGTCGGCATACCTCCCGTGAAAATCGAAGGATTCAGGAACAACGGCGGAATCAACACCATCCGCGTCGATTCGAAAGTCGTCCATGAGACGGACACGGGCCAGGCTCGAAGCGATGAGTCTCGTTGGATGCGGTTTACACTCGACACGGTCGGCAAGAGCGCCTGGCCTGCAGACCGGCAGGGGCGCCCAATTTATCCCAAAGACTTCGAGGAACTGGCAAAAAAACTGGGCCGGCCCCTGCATCCTCCCGGCCGGGATGTGCGTTGTATCGTGAGTGTCGGCATGCTCACAGAAGGCTGGGACTGCAACACCGTAACGCACATCATCGGCTTGCGGCCATTTATGTCGCAATTGTTGTGCGAGCAGGTGGTGGGGCGGGGGCTGAGACGAACCTCATATGAAGCCGGAGAGGACGGCCGGTTCACGGAAGAAGTCGCGAAAGTGTTCGGCGTGCCGTTCGAAGTGATTCCATTCAAGTCCAACAAGCAGCCCGCTCCGGCGACCATGGTAAAGCGGCGCCACGTACACGCCATCCCCTCCAGAGCGGAGTTTGAGATCCTCTTTCCTCGCATCGAAGGATATACTCAGAAAATCCAAAATCGCATTGCCGTCAATTGGGCAAACGTTCCACCCTTGTTCCTCGAACCCGGCCGCATACCGCCCGAAGTGGAAGTAAAGGCGCTAAGCGTCTCTAACCAGGGAAAGCTATCGTTGTTCGGGCCAGGAAAAATCGATGAAGTCACCTTGTCGGAATTTCGGGCCAGGCGGCGCATGCAGGAACTAGTGTTCGATCTTGCCCGGGGACTGGCGCGGCACTACATCGAGCAGGGGCACTGCGAGATCCCTCCTCATGCGCTTTTCCCGCAATTGACGCGAATCATCGGCCAATACGTTGACAAAAAGGTGCACGTACAGTGGCCCGCCCACAAGAAGGATCTGTTTCTCGCGCCCTATTATGGTTGGCTAGTGGAGAGGCTGGTCGAGGCGATTGGACCTGACACCTCCCTGGGGGAAGCGCCAGAGGTCCCGATCCACGAAAGCAGTCGCGGCCCCGGATCAACTTTGGAGGTAGATTTCTGGACAAGCCGGGAAGTGCGCGAGGTTCTGCGCAGCCATCTGAATTACGTGGTGGCCGATACCAAGCGCTGGGAGCAATCGGCTGCTTACTATCTGGACAAACACCCTGCCGTCGCTGCCTTCGTCAAGAACACCGGATTGGGATTTGCGATCCCCTATCTTTACAACGGGCAGATGCATGATTACCTGCCTGACTTTCTCGTTCGGATGAAATCGGATATCCAAGGGCACTTGATTCTCGAAACCAAGGGATTCGACCCTCTTGCCGATGTAAAGAAAGCCGCTGCTGAACGCTGGGCAGCTGCCGTAAATGCCGAGGGCCGCTTTGGCCACTGGCAGTACGGCATGGCAAGAAAGATTGAAGACGTTCCCCGCATCATCACCGAAGCAGCAGATCGGCATACGAGAGATCAGGGGTAACCTCCTCGTACTCCCGCGTCCCTTTTAATCCCTGCGCCCAGAGCGCGGATCCGACCATGTTGCCGCCGGGCCGATGAGGGTTCGTTTCGTGCCAGCGAGCGGATCGAACTCGACCAGGCTGAAATAAACCCCTTTCCCGGCGGGAGCAGAACGAGACGCGAGATAGAGGCGGTTGCGGATGCTCTCCTGCGTCAGCAGGCGCGCGAGCGAAATAACTGACCGCGGAATCAGCCGCTCGGCAGTGCGGTGCAGTTCCCCGCTTCCGAGATCGACGAGGTAAAGGCAGCCGGCCATCCTGTTGCCGTCATCGCCGTACACATCCACAACTAGGCGGCCGGGGGCGTATTCTTCCACCATCACGGCTTCGCTCCCCGGAAGATCAATCATCCGCAGGGCATCGCCTGATGCCGAAAAGAGATGCAGCTGCGGATGCAGGCTGCTCCCGGTCAGGATCACGATGCGGCCGTCGGCCAGGAAGCGTAACGACCAGAATCTGCGCCGTTGATCGGGGACATCGGGTTTCTCAGGCAGGAGCATCCGCTCTTCTTCCGCATGGCGCAAGTCACAAAGCGCCGGGTATCCCCCGTGCGCCCCGGGCTTCCACACCGCCAGCCTCGTGGAAGACGGGTCCGGGGGGAGCCACACATGAGTAAGCGGCCCGATTGCGGCGGCGGGTCCCAGCCGCTTTGCGGCAACGTCGAATTCGAGAACCTCGAGCGTCATGGCCCTGTTGTCCTTGCCGTCGCGCATGAGATAGATGCGCACCAGGTCCTGCGAGAGGAAGCGCACCTCTTCTGCGAGACGGCCGGGCGACTGCAGCGCCGTGCCGCCCAGGTATTCGCCGCCCGGAAGCGCGTAGATGCTGATGAGGTTCGGTTGCAGCAGGGCGACGCGGCTCCCGTCATGGGACAAGGTCATGCGGGTGGGCCCCGTAGCGGAAATCGGGGTCGGGAGCGGTTTATCATTCACTTCACTTAATCTCGCCAGGTAGAGGGGCCTCGCCGCCCCCGTCTCATTTCCCTGGAGCCAAATCGCCAGTTTCCCGTCACCCGAGATCGTGGGCAGATCTCCGTGCCCCTGCTGGTCCAGCGCCCCGGTTTTCCAGGACCTTCCGGTGGCGGTGTCAAACAGGAAGCAGGGGGCGTACATCCGGCTCTGAGTGAAGCCGCCCAGCGGCACCCACGTCCCCTCGTTGGTTTCGCCCACTGCATCTACGCTGTCGAGGCAGGACGCATCTACGTTGTCGACCCAATGGGAGTAGGCACACAGGCCCGATAACGACACGAACAACGCGGGCCAAAGGACGAGGCTGAAAACGCGATGCCCCCGCAACAGGTCGGTCCGGCCGAGAGACATCTGCAACCCCATGGCCGCCCACAGCAATATCAGAATGATGCACGCCAATCCGAACAGCGAAATCGCGAGCGCCCCGAATGCAAAATTGTCCGCGAGCCTGCGCGCGGATGTCATTCCGAACAGGGCCGCGGCCAGCGTCAGCGGTAAGTGCACCGCTGCCCAGGCGGAGCGGGTTCGCAGGACAATCCCGAGGGCGTGGCTGAAGGCGAGTAAGAACAGGCATGCTGCCGCGAGGACGAGGATGGGCCCCCACGAAGGCATACTCGAGAGAAACGACCCGGACGGCCTCCAGGCCAGGGTTACCCGGAAGGCTGCTGCTTCCATGATCACCGCCGGCAGCAATGTGGTAAGCGTTGCGCCCGCGATGACGGCAATCGCCCCGAGAAATTTGCCCGCCCAGAGGGCGCCCGACGGGATCGGCCGCGCAAAATAGAAACTCAACCGCCCCTCAGCAAGATCGCGTCCGATCACGGACCACCCGAATCCCACGCTCAGGATCAGGGCTTCCACGACCGCGCAGAACAAGGCGCCGACGTTCCTGACCAGTGCGGGCGCCCAAATGTCGAGGCCCGGAGACAGCGGCAGCAAAAGTGGCAACAATCCCGCCAGGCCTGCCACCCAGAATACCCGGCGATTGGCCAGGACTTCACGGCGTGCAACCAGATACAGGCTTTTCACGATGGGCCTCCCGTTTTTGCGCCGGCCACGGCGATTACAATCTCCTCGAGGGACATCGGCGAAAACGCGACGCCGGAAACGGCAGGCGACGCGCAGAACCTGAGAGACTTATCCTCGTCGTAATCCGAGACCACGGCTTCCACGACGGTACCCTCCTCGCGCACCCCGATTACTGTGAACGGCGCCAGTTCCGGCCGCCCGGCACCCGCCCTTGCCGATCCCCCGTCAAGGTAGCGCAGCCTGCGATAGCGCGATTTCACCTTTTCGAGCCTCCATGTCCAGGAGCACACGGCCTGCGTCGAGAATTCCCACTCTGTCGGCGATGCCCTCGATGCCGGCCAGGTCATGGGTCGCAATCAGGACGGTCGGGGCGCGTTCGGCCAGATCGCCGACCAGATCCTCGAAGATCGCCTTCCGCGCCACGGCGTCGAGTCCGAGGGAGGGGTCGTCCAGCACCAGCAGTTCCGGATGGTGCGCAAGCGCCAGGGCGAACTGAGTCATGCTTTTCTGCCCTTTGGAGAGGTTCTGGAAGGGGACCCGCGCGGGAATTCCGAAGCTGTCCAGGCGCGCCCAAAAGGCGCTCCGATCCCAAACGGAGTAAAAACCGGAGCAGAATCCCGCGATCTGTTTCGCCGTCATGTCTGGAGGAGCGTCGGGCTCCTCCGGCACGACTCCGACCCTCGCGAGGAGCCGGCGGCGGTTTCTCCATACGTCTGCGCCGAAAAGGCAAGCCCGGCCCGATTGCGCTTTCTTTTGCCCCAGGAGACAGCGGATGAGCGAGCTCTTGCCGGCGCCGTTGCGTCCCAACAGGGCGAATACCTCCCCGCGCCTCACTTCGAGTGATACGTGCGCGCAGGCAGTCCGGCTGCCGTACCGAACGGTGATGTCGTCAAGAAGAAGCACCTGTTCTGCGACTGTCACTTTCCACCTCCTTGCGCGGCCCGTCCCAGCCTGCCCCAGGCGGCGCGGAGACCGTCCGCCGCTTCCCTTTCCGTGGCGCCGATAGTGACTGCCAGGTTCACATAGCGCATGGCTCCCTCCAGGAGCAGGCGCACCCTTTCCGCCCTGGACAAAGCCGGCGGCGCGTCTGCGACAAAAGTCCCTTCTCCCCGTTTGACTGTCAGGACGCCTGCTTCCGTGAGCCGCTGGTAGGCGTGCGCGACGGTGGCGGGATTGATACGGAGCTCGCGCGCGAGATCTCGCACGGAAGGGATGGCCGCTCCGGGAAGCACGGCGCTCGACGCAACCAGGCGCCGGATCGTCTCTTCGATCTGCTTCCAGAGCGGAGTCGCATCCCGGGGGTCAATGCGGATGGACAGTAACATGGTGATCGCCTCGCGGCAGCGGCACGGGCTGCGATATACCGTATCGGTACACCGATACACCGGCATTAGCGAAATCGCATAGGCTTGCGGAAAATGGAACCGCACTGACACGCCGACCCAAAGACTCTGCAGTTGGCCTTCACATAAGAGCCGAATCCGATCGTGGTGATCAGAGGGACGAGTTCGAGCTTCGTTCCGCTGGGGGCACTAAATTGAACAAACTGAAACTGAACCTCGTATCTAGTGTCGACAGCCTACAGGCGAGGTGTGTATGTTACCGGCGGCGGAACCAACCCGATCAAATGCGCGGTTTGCGGAAGACCTACAGGCCTTCATCAGCAAGTATGCGGGTCTTTGGGGAGATTGTGCCACGGAGCTGCCGACGTTCGAACGAACCAGTGAGCACTGCGTTGCAGCATCGGAACGAACGCGAGGCCGATCTGCTGATCGATTCCATGGAACAGGAACTGCGAAAGTATCCATGCAGGGAGCGCGAGCAGGAGGCCTGGCGCGAACGAATCTTCAAACGGCTGCGACAACTCGGGGCCAACTCATTTCAGTTTCCCGACAGGCATCTTGATATCATTTTTTCACCCGAATATCTTGCGGCTACAAGGGAATTTGTACGCCAGGCGCGCGCTTTCGACGGGGCAATGAATGCGGCTTCACTCGGGCAGGCGCTGCGCAATGTGTGGGTCATAAACTGTCTGCAGATGTTCCTGGATCGGCGGCCCTCCCTTTCACCCTCGATTTTCGCTTACAGCATGCTCTACCCCTACACAGATAATTACCTCGACGATCCGCACCTGTCCAAGGATGCCAAGGAGTCGGCCAGCCTCCGCCTGAGCCTTCGTCTCTCAGCAGAGATCTTTGAACCTCGCAATCCAGACGAGGCGGCAGTGTTCCGATTGGTTGAGAAGATCGAGAGCGAATATCCTCGAGACGATTTTCCGGAAGTTTACGCGAGCCTCCTGGCAATCCATGCCGGCCAGGCAAAGAGCCTGCGCCAGCAGGGCGGGATATGCACCCTGAACGCCGAATCTTTGCTGCAGATCAGCGTTGAGAAGGGCGGCTCATCGGTCCTCGCCGATAGCTGGCTTGTGGCTGGCCGCCTGAATCAAACGGAAGCCGACTTCTTTTTTGGTCTTGGCGTCATGCTCCAGCTGCTCGACGACGCTCAGGATCTTCCCGACGACCGGGCCGCCGGCCACTGGACTCTCTTCACGCAGGCGGCCACGAGGGAATCCCTCGACGCTCTCACGAGCCGGCTCTGGCAATTCCTGAATCGCGTGCTGGATTCCGAGAGCTGCTTCACCAGCTCCCGCAGCCTTGAATTGAAAGATCTGATCCGCCGCAACAGCAGGATGCTCCTCTTGCGTGCGATTGCGGACAGTACAAATTATTATTCCTGCGATTACCTGCGCCACATGGAGCGCTTTACTCCTCTGAGTTTCTCCTACCTGAGAAACCGTCGCCGGACGGTCGAAAGAAGCTTCGCGAAAATCTGGCCACAGGTGGCGCATCGGCGCAAACTAAGTTCAGTGTTCGATCTTATGGGATAATCTTGAGTGGAATCGGAATTTCATTCGGGGACACGCGCCATAACCTCGAAATCCTTCAAATGAGGCATAGGCATAAGAGCAGCCGGCAAACTAACTCCGGTTTCCCGATTAGGAGGATGCGATGAGAATAACAATGTTGTTGAGCCTGATTCTTTTCTTGGCCTCTCCTTTGGCGGCCCAGACGCAGCCCGCCGGCGTCCGGATAGAGAAGGCTGGGGCAAGGCCGGATATCTTCGATCCGACTCGCGATGCTGCAAAGGACATTGAACAGGGGGTGGCCGAAGCCTCCAGGACCGGGAAGCGCGTGCTGATGGATGTGGGCGGCAACTGGTGTAGTTGGTGCCACGAGATGGAAAGGTACTTTGAGGCGCATGCGGACCTGCGCGCGCTGCGCGACCAAAATTTCGTTACCGTCAAGGTCAACTGGAGCCCGGAGAAAAAGAACGAGGCCGTGCTTTCGAAATATCCCAAGATCTCCGGTTATCCGCATCTATTCGTGCTCGACAAGGATGGTTCCCTGCTCCATTCCCAGGATACGGGCAAGCTCGAAGACGGGAAGAAAAGCTATGATCTGGAAAAGTTCACCACATTCCTGAAGGAGTGGTCCCCGCCGGCCAAGTGAGTTCGTGGTTTGGGGCTTTACTTCTTGGCGGCAGTTCCCAGGGCTGCGTCGATCCATTCCCGCAGCTTGTTTTCCAGCCCGGGGCCATATCCGGAGCCATAGTTCCGGATCATCCCGGTTTTATCAATTACGAAATTTGCAGGGATGCCGCTTACCTTGTAGGCATCCTGGACTTGCTTCTTCTGATCTTTGGCGACGAGCATCGTTGCAGACGCAGGCTTTTGCTTCAGATAGAGTGGAACCAGATAATCTTCCTCGTCCAGGCTGATCTGGATGACGACCATATCCTTGTTCTTGTACTCATCCTGAATCGTTTGACGGTGCGGATACTCCGCACCGCACGGCCCTCACCACGTTGCCCAGAAATTGAGCAGTATGACCTTGCCCAGGTAGTCGGACAGGTTCATTTTCTTGGAACACGAGAAGATCCGTTTGCATGAGGGCAGAAAGGTTCATGATAAAATGAGGCCTTGCTCCGCAATAATCGAGAGGAGATCAGCAATAGCAGCATCGCCAAATTGGGACGAACCGAGCTCGGCAGGAGGGGTCGTCACGGGGAAACAAGATGCGAGTTGAAAAAAGAAAGGGCTGCGGGTGCTGCGGTGGCGGCATCATCGGCAGTATCGGTGCCGTCCTTGCGGCCCTGCTGAGCTGGAAAGTCAACCATAGTATCCTCTGGGCTCTGATCCATGCCTTCTTCAGCTGGTTTTACGTCATCTACCACTGGCTCAGGTACGGCCGTCTCCTCCCATAGTGGCGGGGAACGTCTCTGCACCTCAATTTGTAAATCCGGGTTCTGAGTATTGCAGCTGCGCCTCGCGATTCGAGGGCTGATTTTCCCGCTTGACTCTCGAATGGTTCAAGTTTTACTATGCATAGCATGTCTATGCACAGAGAGACAAAACACTCCCGCACCGAGATTCCGCCCGGAACGCTCTACATGCTGATCCTCAAGACCCTGGCCCGCGAGCCCCAGCACGGATACGCTATCGCTCAACAGATAAAACGCATGTCGGACGACGTGCTTCAGGTCGAAGAGGGGTCGCTTTACCCTGCCCTCCAAAGGATGCTTGCGAAGGGGTGGGTCACGGCCGAGTGGGTTCCGGCGGGTCCGAAGCGGCGGGCGCGCGTCTACCACCTCACGCCGGCGGGCCGGAAACAACTGGCCACCGAGGTCTCCGATTTCACCCGGGTCATGCACGCCATTGTACAAGTGATCGAGCCGGCCTGACTCGAAGGGAACGCTGAAGGGAACGCTATGGGGTGGACGGGCGCATTTTGCCGAAGGTTGCTGGTCCTGTTCCGCCGCGACCGGCTCGACCATGAACTCGAAGAGGAGATGCAGTTCCATCTCGAAATGCAGGCCGAGGAGAACCGGGAAGCTGGAATGGCCGCCGATGATGCCGGCTATGCGGCCAGGCGGCAGTTCGGCAACCCCACGCTGCTCAAAGAAACGAGCAGAGAGATCTGGGGGTGGGACTGGCTCGAGCGACTGGGACAGGACCTTGTTTACGCGTTCCGGATGATGCGGAAGAATCCCGGGGTCACAACCGTCGCAATAATCACGCTCGCGCTCGGCATTGGAGCCAATGCGGCGATATTCAGCCTGGTCAATGCGATCTATTTGCGGCCACTTCCCTATCGGGAGCCGGGCCGGATTGTCGCGGTACTGGCGGAAGAATCGAGCTGGCTGCTCAGGGTGGCCAGCCGGGCGGGGAGCCTCAAGAAGCTATGGGCTCACAACCACATACCCGGCCCGGTGTTCCTCGCTCTGAAAAGCGAGGTGCGGTCATTCGCAGAAACGGCTGCCTGGGAAGGCTTCCAGCGCAAATACGTACTTGCCGGAGGGGACAATCCTCGTGAGGTCGCAAGCGTCCGCGTATCGGCAAACCTGTTTCCGATGCTGGGAGTGCAACCGATCCTGGGCCGTGGGTTTCTCGAAGAGGAGGATCGCGTGGGTGGCAGCAGAGTGGTCCTTCTGAGCTACGGGCTGTGGTTGGATGCCTTCGGCGGCGACCGGAGCATTATCGGAAAGACTGTGATACTGAGCGGGCAGGGCTTCACCGTAGTCGGTGTCATGCCGCCGGGCCCGCGCCCGCCTGAGGCTGATGTCTGGGTGCCGTTGGCGCTGGGGACGGTACAGGGAGAGCTGGGAATGGGCATGTGGAACTTTCAGGCAGTTGCCAGGCTGGCTCCCGGCGCAGCGAGAGGAGGTGCGCAAGAGGAAGTGAACGGGTTCGTGAGTCGAATGATGAAACAATACCCGAACGCCATACAAAGCCGGCAGCGCTTGTTCCTGCTTTCGCTCCAGGACTTCGTCGTGGGCGACAGAGCGCGGCCGATCCTGGTACTGCTCGGCGCCGTCTCGTTCGTGTTGCTGATCGCGTGCGCCAACGTTGCCAACCTGATGCTGATGCGGTTCGCGAATCGACGCAAGGAACTGGCGCTGCGGGCGGCATTGGGGGCGAGCAGACTTCGCATCATTCGTCAACTGCTCGCTGAAAGCACACTGCTGTGGCTGCTGGGAGCCGTTGCCGGCCTGTTGATCGCCTACTGGGGGATGGATCTTTTCCGTTCCATGTTGCCTGCCGACCTTCCGCGCCGTGAGGAGGTGGTCATCGACTGGCGTGTCCTCACTTTTACCGGCTTGTTGTCACTTCTATCCGCTACCCTCTTCGGACTGATTCCTGCCTTGCCGGCATCCAGGATTGACCTGAACGCTCAGCTGAAGGAGGGCGCCGGCCTGCGCAGCGCGGCCACGGGACGACAGACGCTGCGTGGCGTGCTGGTCGCAGGAGAAGTTGCACTGGCGTTTATTCTCCTCGTCGGGGCCGGTCTGATGATTCACACTTTGGCACGGCTGTGGGCGGTCCAGATTGGCTTCGCTCCGGAGAGACTGCTGACGACGCGCATCTCGCAGCCAGGATATAAATATGGCGATGTCGGCAGGCAGGCTGCTTTCTTCCGGGAACTGCTGCAGCGGGTTGAGGCGCTACCCGGTGTTTTGGGCGCGGCTGCGGCCGACACCCTTCCTTTCGGCAAGGAGAGCCAAAACATTGGTTTTTCAACCGAAGGGGCCAAATCCATGACGAGTTATCGTCTGGTGACGCCGGATTACTTCCGCACCATGGGGATCCCGTTGCTCAAGGGCCGCCTTTTCGACGAGCATGACCGGGCTCCCGACGGCGCATGGATGAGCGAGCAGGGTATCGGTGGCGCGCCCGGAGTCGTGATCATCAATGAGATGATGGCGCGACGCTGCTGGCCAAACGAAAATCCCATCGGCAAGCGCCTAAACTTTTCCAACGCCGGCAATCGTCCTGCTCGCCAGGTTGTGGGTGTGGTCGGAGCCGCCCGATATGAAGGCCTCGATCAGGAACTCGGATTGGAAGTATATGTGCCCTACTATCAAAGACCCGATGCCGGAACGATGTTCCTGGCGGTGCGCACGCGCGACGATGCCCAGAGCGCAGTGGGTACCTTGCGGGCGCAGGTGCATGCGTTGGATAAAGACCAGCCCGTCGAGGACATGCGCACGATGGAACAGCTGATGCAGGATTCGGTCGCGCCGCGGCGGTTCCTCATGTTGTTGCTGAGTTTCTTCGGGGCGGTCTCTCTGGCATTGGCGGCGGTGGGAATCTACGGTGTCATGGCCTACGCCGTCACCCAGCGGACGCACGAGATCGGCATTCGCATGGCGCTGGGGGCTCATCGTGGAGATGTTTTCCGCCTGATGGTGCGGCAAGGACTGGTGCTTGTGGCAGCCGGTATGGCGATCGGGCTCGCCGGCGCCCTGGCCCTGACCCGAGTGCTCGCCAGCATGCTCTTTGGCGTGACACCCCAGGATGCCGCCACATTCGCACTCGCCGCGCTTGCCTTGGCCGCAGTGGGGCTTGCGGCCTCCTATGTCCCGGCGTGGCACGCGACAAGGGTGGATCCTCTCGTAGCCCTTCGTTGTGATTAGACTCCCTGCCGCGAGATGATTCAGTGCTTTATCAATTTTGTCAAAAAGCTTCCCAAGCATTACTATGATGTCTATGGGCTCAGCGAATTCGAAAAACTTTCGGAGAAGGCAATAGCCAAAAGACTTGCGCTGCCGCTTGAAACCGTGAAGATGCGGCTGCACAGGGCGCGAGCGAAGCTCTACGACCAGTTGCGCATGAACTGCAGGTGCTATCACAACGAGCGCGGCGAATTTATGGGAGACAGGAAGATGCCCGATCGGGAAGAAAACCAGGTAGGGCGCGCGAAAAAATTCCAGCAATAGGGGAGGAATCCGTATGCAAAGCGAAACCAACGTTACCAGACGGGGATTTATCAGCGGCACTGCGCTCGGGATTGCCTCAATGGGTTTGGGGCTGAATTCTGTCCTTGATGCCGAAGTGCTCCGCGCGGGCCCCCAGCCTGCACCAACCAAGATGCCGATCCTGCGCCTGGATCGCAACGAGAGCGCATACGGCATGTCGCCATCTTCGACGAGGGCCATGCTGGATGTTGCTGCAGACGCATCTCCACGCTACCCCAGGGATGAGCCTGCTGCTCTCGTTGATGCCATTTCCAAACGCCTGGGGGTGGAGAAGGAACAGGTCCTGCTCGGCTGCGGTTCCACGGAGATCCTGAAAATGGCAACGGAAACGTTCTGCTCGCCGTCGGGCGCGGCCATCGTTGCTGAGCCCACGTTCGAAGCGGTTGTAAACTACTGCCCGCTTGCCCGTGCGCGCGCGGTCAAAATCCCGCTCACCAAAGACTATAAACACGACCTTGCCAGGATGCTGGACGCTGCCGGTCTGGTCGGCGGATTCATATTTTTCTGCAATCCGGCCAATCCCGCGGGCACCTTCATTGATAAACAGGCGGTCGAGAGATTTGTCCGTGCAGTCCCGAGCGGCGTCGTGCTGCTGATCGACGAGGCCTACTCCGACTTCGTGGACGCGCCTGAATATGAGAGTTGCCTGCGTTACGTGAAGGAAGGACTGCCGGTTTTGGTCTCGCACACCTTCTCGAAAGTCTACGGCATGGCCGGGCTGAGAATCGGCTACGCTGTCGGGCACAAGGATCTGATCCGGCAAATGAGCGAGCACCGCCTTGCCACCAGCACGAATCAACTCGCTACGGCAGCTGCGCGGGCAGGCCTCAATGATGATGAGTTTGTGGCCCGCATCCGCAAGCTCAACAGCGAAGTCAGAAATTATCTGTACGGCGAGCTCAAAGCAATGCGTCTCGAGTTCATTCCGTCGCAGACGAACTTCGTCATGATCAATCTCGGCCGGCCCGCGCAGCCAGTCATCGACGCGCTCAAAGAGCGTCGGATAATGGTCGGCCGCCTTTTCCCCTCCATGCCCAATCACATGCGCGTGAGTCTCGGCACGGCTGATGAAACGAAGGCGTTTGTGAAGGAGTTCAAGAGCGTCATGACTCGTGAACAGGAAGAGATTGCCCTCGTGTGAGAGCTGCGGAATACACCGGAGATAGCATCAGCAGACCCGAGGGCCGCCGACGGGATCTGGGGCTAAAGTGAGTCGATGTTCATCGGAGGCCGCCCGTGTGGAGGAGGCATATTGGCGGGTTATCGGCCCGCTCTGCGATATGCTCTCTGGGTTGCGGCAATGTCCATTCGTGCCATTCGTGGCTGCTTTTAGCTTGTAGTGTCTGAATCACAGACTCGGACAGCCAACTTGCTTTCAAGCTGCCTCTGGGATAAGAATGCCATCGAACCATCAGAAGATTCGGCAAGCATTGAGTTCCTATAGGTGAATGCACAGGATTGGGGCCTGGTTGGGACTTCGGCCTCCGGGAGGTGCACGATGTGGAGTCGACGAGCGTTTCTTGGTATGGGTGGCGTTGTGGGCGCCGCTACGCTGGCGTTGAAAGCCAATGGTCTCGACGAAGTGCTGGCAGCCACTTCGGCGGTCGCAGACCAGTCGCCGGATGATGTCGCAAAAGACGAGTTATACTGGCGCGAAATCCAGCAGGCCTTTACTCTGGATCGAACCATGATCAACCTGAACAACGGACATCACTGTCCGCAGCCTCGCGTGGTGCAGGAGGCGGTCAAGCGCTATCTTGATCTGGAAAACCAATCGCCTTTTTACTACGGGGCGCTCATCAACAGGAACATCGAGACTGTGCGCCGCCGCCTGGCCGCTGAGTTCGGGTGCGATCTGGAAGAGATGGCCATCACACGCAATGCCAGCGAGTCACTGCAGATCGCGCAGAATGGGCTCGACCTCGCGCCCGGGGACGAGGTGATCACGACGGAACAGGATTATCCCCGCATGCTGACCACGTGGGACCAGCGTATGCGGCGCGACAAAATCAAGGTTACGCGCATCCAGTTCCCGGTGCCGACGACGCAGCAGGACCTTTACGAGCGCTTTGAGCGGGCAATCACGCCGCGGACCCGGGTGTTCCATTTCTGTCATATCACGAATCTCACCGGGCAGCTGTTCCCGATACAGCAGATCGCTCGCATGGCGCGCGCGCGCAAGATCTTCACGATCGTCGACGGCGCCCACGCCGCAGGCCACTTCCCGTTCCGGCTGCGCGACCTCGAGTGCGACTGCTACGGTGTAAGCCTGCACAAATGGGTCCTTGCTCCGTTCGGCACAGGCTTCTTGTTTGTGCGCAAGGAAAACATCGCGAAGATCTGGCCGCTGCAGGCTGCTCCTGACCGGCGGACCAACGACATCCGCAAATTCGAAGAGATCGGAACGGCGCCGGCGGCGCCGCGTGCGGCGATCGCAGAAGCGCTCGCATTCCATCAGGCGATCGGCGTCGAACGCAAGGCCGCGCGCCTGCGCTACCTGACGCTCCGCTGGGCGAACCGGCTCAAGGCGCACGCGCGCGTCAAGATTTACTCCAGTCTTGATCCCGGACAGACATGGGGGCTGGCTCTGGTAGGAATTGAGGGAGTCGATCCCGCGAAAGTCTCATCATTCTTGTGGGACAAGTATCGGATCATCGCGAACGCAGTGGCGCGGAATGAGCTTCCCGGACCCCAGTTCGATTACAGCGGAATTCGGGTGACGCCGAACATTTACACGCCGCTCGAAGAAATCGACACGTTCGTCACCGCCATGGAAGACCTTCTGCAAAACGGCCTCCCGGGAGATACGGGGAAATAATATGGCGGCTGCAGAAAATGGGGATTGCAGCAGGTATTGTCAGCTTGACAAAAGGAGCTTTGGAAAATGTCCACCAAGCACCGTGGCTGAGCACTAAAATCCAGTAAGTTGGCCACTTTCGTCTGCTTATGCTTCAAAAAAATGGCTTCTCTAGCCACATTATAACTCATTAATGATCTGTCATCCCCAAGTTGGCAGCCCCTCACCTGGCCGCCGCGCTCGGCTCTATTCTGTGGTGAATTTCAGGCACCTGGTGGATTGACATAGCGCTCTACGTTTTCGCGCAGGATCAGCACGTCCTCAACCGACATCCATGGATTTGACAAGTGCTGAATGATTTCCGGCTCGCTCATTCCGAGCCGCAGGCCTTCTTCAACCGCGACGGCATACCCTTCAATCTCGGTAGGGCGGTCTACATACCGATAACTTTCGTCCCACAAATCCTGCCCGCTTGCGAGCTGCCGCAGGTGCGTGAGTTCGTGCAGCAGGTCTAGGTACAGGTCGCGTTCATTACCTCCACGGTAATATTTTTCTACCAGCACGATCGCAGGCGCCTCGTCATCCACCCACACATAGCCTTCGCCCGGCTCGATCCGCACCCTGGCCGTTTTCAGCAGCGAGCGGATTGGCATCATGGCGCATTCGATGCGCCGTGCTGCCGGGCTTTCTGCGACCCACGGCAGGATCCGGACAAATGGATACTCACCGTTTGGAAGGGATCTCGTGATGCGGGCGTAGCCAGGCAGTCCGATCATTCTTTCATTCTAGGATCACGAAACAGGTGTGGCAAGAGAGACTACGTTAACGCGGGCCGGTAACGCAGATCTGTGGATAGCATCCCAGCACTTTCAAGGAAGTCGTCGTGGAGCGCAGCCTTTCGATGGCTTCCGCGACTCTCGATTCGGCCGTGTTTCCCTCGAAATCGATGTAGAACAGGTATTGGAAAGGCATCCCGGGGATCGGACGGCTTTCAAGCTTGGTCAAATTGATTTTATATTGGTGCAGCAGGCTCAAGGCTTTCAGTAACGCCCCTTCTTCGTGCGAGGTAGCCATTACGAGCGATGTCTTGCATGGAATGCGGATATCTACACTGGACGGCTTTTTTGCGACCAGCAGGAAGCGCGTGTAATTGTTCTGCTGGTCTTCCACATTCCGGCGCAGCACTTTCAGGCCATAGCGCCGGCCCGCTTCCAGGCTGCCGATCGCCGCTATTTCAGGATTGTGATCCTCCTTGACCTTTTTCGCCGCCATCGCGGTGTCCTCGTACGGCTGCGCCAGGCAATTCGGCAATTGGGAGAGGAATTTCATACATTGGGCCAGCGCTTGCGGGTGAGACAGAATCCGGCGGATACTGGCCAGCGGCACTTCTTCGACGGCCAGGAGGCAATGCTCTACGCGCAAGACTTCTTCGCCGATTATGGATATCTGCGCACAGGAAAGCAGGTCGTAAACTTCGTTGATACTGCCCGCGGTGGTATTCTCCACCGGCAGAATTCCATAGTCCATTTCGCCGTCCTCGACGGCCTCCACGACCCGCTCAAAGGTCGGCAGCCCGACGAAGGCTGTCTGATCGAGGTTCTGGGAAAAGTATTTTCTGCCTGCCAATTCGCTGAATGCACCCTCGATTCCCTGGAACGCGATCCGCTGCAGCCGCAAATTATCGGGATCGATCCTCAGGTAATATTGCTGGGACCGGTTCGAGTCGTCGATGATTTCCTGGAACACCCGCGTGACGAAATGGGCGTCGAGGCCCTGGTTTTTTCCTTTGGCGACAAGAGCCCCGAGCACCTGCTCCTCTCTCGAGGTGTCGAGAGCCGGCAGCCCCATCCGGTCTTTGGCTTGTATGATTTGACCTGCCAGCTTGCGGCGGACCGCAAGCGCCTCCAGGATGCGCTGGTCAACCTCATCGATTTCGTTTCTCACTTTTTCCAGTTCGTCCATGGGCACACCTATCGAAGTGGTAATAGCGTAAAAAATAAAAAAGGCCCTCGTCCGCTCAGCGGGGGAGGGCCTTTTTTACAGACGAGCACTCCGCTATCCGCCGGGCGAACGGCCCGGGACAGTAAAGCTGGTAAACGCGATAACGGAGATCACAGCTCTCAACATATGTGCGCCGGATAGTCTGACACCAAACATCAGGTTTGTCAAAACCGGACGGCCGATTGGATCCGGTTCAGGTTTACCTGCTTCCTGGGTATTGTAACCTGTCCCGGAATTCGCGGGATATCAGGACTGCCGGCGCAGGCCCACGGCCACCAGCAGCCAGGAGACGGCCAGGCAAGCAAAAGCCAAAATGAGGGCCGCGGGCGTCTCGGCGAGCCCGCCCATGAACATGCGCCAGACCTGCGCTGTGGCAGCTGGGTCGGTGGCACGTTCGAGCGCCCGGTTGAAAGCGACCAGCCCGTTCGCGATGCCGAGAAAAAAAGCAGCCAGCGATGAAAAGACCGTAGCCGCACAGAGCGGGCGCAGGATGGCCAGAGTCTTCTCCGCAGGGCGGAAGGTGAAACGAATGGCTGTCGCCAGGGTGGCAAGTTCGACGATTACGGCAAAGAAAAAGAATGGTCCAGGCATGTGCACCTCCATCATAATGATTGTCAAATATAGAAACGTCGAAAACGGGGTCGCGTGACCGGTGTCACGATCGCGGGACTCATGAGTTATTACCGTCATGGAACGTGAGATCGAACTCAGGTTGGTGGCCCGGCTCAAGGCCGGCGACTCTGCTGCCTTCGAGGTGGTGTATGAAGCCTTCCGTGCCCGCCTCTTCAGTTTCCTAGTCCGTCTCAGCCGCCGTCGAGATGTGGCAGAGGACCTGCTCGAGGAGACGTGGTTGCGCTTCGTGGCCCGGGCGCGGGATCTCAGCGCCGACACCTGCCTGGCGGCATGGTTATACACGGTAGCCCGGAACCTGCACACCAGCTGGTGTCGCAACAGGTCCCTTCATGACGATCGGATTTCCGACCTGACGTCCTCCTGGCCGGCGTTGTCGCCGGGAGAGACCCCGTTCGAGGCCACGGCACGAACAGAAACTGAGCGGCGGCTGGAAACGGCCCTCGCTCGCTTGACGTTGCGGGACCGTGAGGTGCTGCTGCTCGTGGCGGTCGATGAACTCACGCCGTCCGAGGCCGCGTCCTTGCTCGGCCTGACACCTGAAGCCCTCCGCAAGCGGCTGCAGCGTGCGCGCGAGCGGCTGGCGGTTGAAATGGCTGCGGAGGAGGAACTCCCCCGGACGAAAGCGGGGTGAGAGGAGATGGCCATCATGGATTCCATGGATGTGTTTGAAAAAGGTCTCGCCGGCCTGCAAACGTGCGACGCCGATCCGCAGAGAACCGAGCGAATCCGCGCTCGCTGCCTGGCGGCGCTGAAAGCGCAGCGGCCGCGGGAGCGCTCCGGACGATCTCGCCTCGCCGACTGGCGGCGCCGGCTCGAGCCGGCCGTCGCTTTCGGCCTCAGCGCGCTCTACCTGGTCGCGGCGGTCGCCAGCTCGCTCGCACTTTTGCGGATCCAGTGACTGGGCCTCACTCAGGGGAAGTTTCAATATTAGAACGCAAACCAACAACCAAGCAGCCAGCCGGTAGGAATGGGGACGCCTCCCAAGGTTACCGAAGCGATACCGCACCCTTTCCGACGATGCGTTGCTTCAGCGTCTGCCCTTCGAAAAACTCCATGGCGATGAAGTGTCCCTCTTCATGCTCGTCGATGTCGTAAATCGTGCAGATGTTGGGGTGGTTCAATGCGGAGGAATCGAGCCGATGACGAGGCGCGGCCTGCCCTCGAAATCGATCGTGCGCCCGGTAACAGCCGGGTCCGATCCGAACATCTCCTGCCAAAGGCGGTCGCTGATCAAAATCACTTCCTGGCTGTCGGCCTGGAAATCCGAGTCAGCAAAAGCACGTCCCCGGGCGGGTTGCACACCCAGCAGCGGGAAGAAGTCTGCAGACACTTCGTAGGTGCGTATCCGCATCGGATCGCGGCCCCCGCGCACCAATCCGACCCCGATCGCCATGGCCGCGAACCGTTGGTAGCTATGTGTGCTTTGACGCCACAACTCCACATTGCCGGTGTCGAGGACCTGGCCTTCGAGACACATGATGCGATCCGGATCGGGATAGGGGAGCGGGCGGAGCAGAACGGCCTGTATAACACTGAAAATCGCGATGTTGGCGCCGATGCCCAGTGCCAGCGTGAGCACTGCGACGGCCGTGAATCCCGGCCCGCGGCGAAGCTGGCGCACGCCGTAGCGCAGGTCTTGCAACAGTTCACTTAGCAGGCGCATCCCGAGAGCATCACGGCACTCTTCCTTTGTCTGTTCGATGCTGCCCAATTCGATGAGAGCCCGCCGCCGTGCCTCCTCACGGCTAATTCCCGAGCGCAGGTGATCTTCCACTAATTGCTCGATGTGGAATTGCAGTTCCCGGTCAAAATCCTCCTCAGACTCGCGCCGAAACCGGGCCATGATCGACTCAACCCACGATTTAACCTTGGATGTCATACCGGTTCCCGTTGATTATCAAGTGGTATGGAACTCCAGGAACAACAACTCCCGCCATTCTCGGCATAAGACTCGCTCTCAACAAACGGAGTAATATATGTTGGATTGAGGAGGTGCGAGTCATGCCACGGACAATTCATCAAAGCATTGCTTTGCCGGCAACCGCAGACCGACTTTTCGACATGTATCTCGATCCCACAAGCCATGAAGCGATCACAGGCGCTCCTGTGACCATCAGTCCGGAACCGGGATCGGAGTTCCACGCGTTCAACGGGAGCCTATCAGGGAAAGTGCTCTTTACTGCGCCCCACCGCGTCATCGTACAATCGTGGCGGGCCAGTCATTGGAGTGCGAACGACCTCGACTCCATTCTTGTCCTGACGTTCTGGCCGGCCGGCGGCTCCGGTCGCATCGAGGTTGCTCATATCAACGTGGCAGATCATGACGCGCAGGCGGTGACCGAAGGCTGGGAGAAGTATTACTGGACACCGTGGCGACGATACCTGCAAAACGGGTGAATCAGCTCATTCCTGACCGCTATGCGGAAGACTAACGGCATTTTGAATTCTCGAGGATAAATTCCGGAATGAAAGCCCTTGTCGAACTGATTGGTACCACGCCCGAAGGAATTGCAGCGCACTATGAGCTAGGCGAGCATACGGTCATTGGCCGAAGTCCGGAGTGCCAGATCGTCCTGGCCGATGGGCTGGCCTCCCGGCGGCATTGTCTCATCGAACATACACCCGACGGGCAGTTCTACGTTGAAGACAACAAATCCGCAAATGGCACCCTGCTTAATGGTCAGGCATTGCGTTCCCGCACCCAATTAAGAAGTGGGGATTCCATCCAGATAGGCTCGACCGTCCTGGTCCTACGCCTCGAAGAGCTCGAACCGGAGCGCAAGCCGGCCTGGGACCCAAGCTTGTCCATCATTCGGCTTGAAGACGAGGTCGGCAGCGAGCCCAACATCGATTTTGCGCAGAGGGCCGACGCCAAGGTCGTCTCTGACGAAGAAGAGGCCAGTTCGGATGTCCGCAAGCTCAAACAAGTGAGCGACCGGTTGAAGTTGCTGGTCGATCTAAGCAAGGAGATGGGCGCGTCACTCGACGAGAATCGACTGTTGACCATGTGCCTGGATAAGTTGTTTGAAGTGTTCCCCCAGGCTGACCGCGGTTTGGTCGTGCTCTATGGTCCGGACGGTTCCCTGCCGGCCAATTTGAGTCCGGAAAAGGACCACGAAAGCCGCCTTGACCGGCGCACAGGGGCGCTGACGCGCGTCAAATTCCGCGCGCCTGAATCCCACGATAACGAGATTCGGGTTTCGCGCACGGTGCTGCACCGTGTCCGGACGGACCGTCAGGTCGTGCTGGTATCCGATTCCGGGTACGATTCGGCGGCGATGTCGATGCTGCGGCTGGAAATCAAGTCTTTGATGTGCGCCCCATTGATCGTCGGCAGGGACGATCTGGGTTTCATCCAACTGGAGACCAAGCGTCCGGAGGCCGCGTTCGTCCGTGATGATGTGGGTGTGTTCACCGCCGTGGCGGGCCAGGTCGCGGTGGTAATTCGCAATGCTGATCTTGCCCGTGATGCGGCGGCGGCGGCAGCACAACGGGAGAATCTCTCGCGGTTCCTTTCGCCGCAGCTGGTCGACAGGGTCTTGTCCGGCCATCTGAGTGTGACGCTGGGCGGGACCGAGAAGAAGGGCACGATTTTTTTCTCGGATATCGTCGGCTTCACCAAGCTGGCTCCCAGGATGGGCGCCCAGAACGTCATGCTGTTACTCAACCGCTATTTCACCGTGATGCAGGAGATCATTTTCCGTCGTGGCGGCGCCATCGACAAGTGCCAGGGTGACAGCATCATGGCGCACTGGGGCGTAATTGGCGATATGCCCGACTCTACGGCCAATGCGGTCGCGGCCTCGCTCGAGATGCAGATTGCGCTGTTCAACTTCAACCGCGACGAGGTGCTGCGCGAAGGCACTCAATTGCCTCCGACCCCCTTGGCGCACGGGATCGGCCTGAATACCGGCATTGTCTGCGCAGGCAATATCGGATCGGAACGCAAAATCGAATTTACTGTGATCGGCGAGCCAGTAAACCTTACGTCCCGGATTGAATCCATGGCGGGACGCTATCAGGTGTTCGTCGGGGAGCCGACGTACTCCGAGATCAAGTCGCGCTCGTTCTGCGTGCGTATGCCGGAATGGTCAGCAAAAAATGTCGAGCATGCTCCTGCCATCTACAGCGTGCGCGGCATTGTGCTTCCTCCCCTGGGGAATACCGATCAGGCTGCGGCAGGGGGCACGGGCGGACTCCAAATACAGGATCTGCTTCTGTGCCTGCCGAGCACTCTCAGGGGGCCGGGATTCAAACTGGCGGGGATTGTCGTCCGCCTGTTGCCCGAATCTCGGGGCGGGGCGCGGCTGTGGTTGCAGATGGAACGTAATCCGCCGCTCGGATCGGTGCTGACGCTTGAGTGGGATATTCCGGAAAAGGTGTTTCCGGATCTAAAAGGAGAGGTCGACGGCTTTGGCCCGCCCCAGGTCCCGCGCCTGAGGCCGAAAACTCCCGCGGTTCCGCAGGCCGATTACTCGACTGGCGCGCAGGAACGACCTATGGGAGCCGTCAGCTTCCGTATTGCGGTTTTGCCGCCTGAACTGGCTCAGTGGCGGCCAGGTCTGCTCCTACAGTCAGATCTGAAGAGTGCCGACGACATAGTACGGAAGTAGGACCAACCCTGTGGGATTGGATCCCCCCCCGTGTAGCGGGCTGAAGCTGCTTTTGAGCCTGGATGGGAATCAGGTGTGGATGTCAAGACTCAGGGCCAAAACGGCGCAATCCCTAGGATAATCACGTGTGCATCTTCATCCCGGGATCTAAAAGCCGTACTCGATACCGATAAGGGGAGTCACCTTGTCGCGAAGGCCCGCGTGATTGAGACTGAATCGCAGGTTGAAGTTTACGAGGATGCTACCACCTATGTTGGTTTTCACGCCTGCGGATCCGTACGCCTGGGTGAACGTATCCGTCCGGAATCCGATATCCGGAAAGGTCGCACTTTGGGTTGGCCCGACGGCTGTAAATGTTGTTGCGAAGAGCCGTGGGGAACGCAGGACGGTCTGCCCGAAGAAGTCCACGGCGAGCGTCATCTTTTTGTTGATGCCGAAATCTGCTCCCGCCACATACAGAACCTGGTCGGGCAGGTCGGCCTTCGCGCCAGTCTTTACGTCCCCTGCCAGCTCGCTTTTCCCGTTCCATTGATATGCGGCATTGATGTGGGGTGAAAAGTGCTTGATGACAATTGATAGGGCCACGAAGGGTTTCACTCCCACCGCACCCGAGCCCAACAGGTTCTTCTCATCCCCCGAGGGCGCGCGCACGTCAGTGCCCAGAGCCAGCCCGAGAAGGCCGTGCTGAATGACCGTCCCCTTAACCCGTACGATGAGATCGCCCAGGCCCGTGGCGGTTCCGGCCCCGACAAACTCGCGCTGCGAACCGATCCCGTTCGGTGCATTCGGGTCGCTGAAAAAGTGCACGAGCGGATTGCTTGCGGTCCCAATGCGTTGAATGGTCGCGTCAGATACCACGCTCAGGCGCGTGTGCACGATGGGAACAGCCAGGGAGATGTTGATTCTATTTGTGAGACCATAGGTCAGGAACGGCGTAACCTGCCCCACCCCTGCCTCGATCGAGTTGTTGGTGGTAACGACATCGGCGCGTCCTCCCCCCAGTTGATAGGCGTCGTGCTTGAAAACGGCCGGGACGCGGGAGAGGTCTATTCCCTCGATGGTATTGAAGGTGAACTGCTGATAGTTCATGCCGAACGCGAACCGTCCCTTGCCGATGGTCTCGGCTCGATCGGCCAGAATGGGTCCGAAGCTCTGGGTCGAGCGTTTGAAAGTTCCTGTCGAGGTGTCGAACGTGTAGGTAAAGCCTGAGGCGGGTGAGGGAACCGGCAGAGCTGTGAGCTGACTGGCCATGGCGATGTTGAACTGGGTGAACTCGGATTGAAAATCGCTGTTGAAATGCGCTGAGTGGGTCGAACCATCCGGAAGCAATGCTTCGCTATCGACGACCAGCCCGTTCGGCCCGTAGATGTTTTGGAAAATCAGCGCGAGCTTGGTTGTGGTTTGAACCTGGGTGTTTTGAGCCTGGGAGTATTGCGGAGAAAAGGCGGCCAACATGAAACAAAGCACGACGGTCCTTTTTGACATGTGAGGTTTTCTCCTGTTTGCACTCGATACTTCATGGGCTTTCCATGACGGCATTTTGCGGTCCTGGCTGCTACATGGGCGCGAAATGGATTTTGTCGATGAGCCAGGCCTTGCCGTTTCTCCGAAGATCCACAACGATCCTGGTCTCGGTCTGCAATCTCTGTCCGTCTACCGTTGACAGAATGTAGGTGCGGCGCGCGGTCGCAGTCGCGGAATCGCCCGTGATCTTGATCTCGATGCCCGCAAGCCGCACCTGGATCTCTCGAGCATTCCTGAATTCCTCCTGCAAGGCCTTCTCCTGCTCCCCGCCGATGCCGGGCCAGATATTCCGCAGCATTTGTATGTCCCTCGACTGCAGCGAGGCTGCATATTGCTGTAGAACTGCGGTGATCGCCTGCTGGCTGTTTATGGGCGGGCTCGAGGCCTGGCTGGAGGAAACAACCGGCTTTGGATTGGCATCGGCGACGGGGGGGTCAGGTTTTCGGGCGGCGTCCCGGGCCGCCGTTCTCGCCTGACGCATTGCCTCGGCAGCTTTGTCAAAATCCGTCTTCGATCCCAGATAATCCTCTCGATCCCATTTGGAACCGGCATCCGAGGCAATCTGGACCGCCTCCTGATACTTTTGGGAAGCCTTCGTGTCCGCATCCGCCTTTACCGCATCCAGACGCTCCTGTTCGTAGGCACTCCGACTCAAATCCGCCTGCTGGCGCTGAAGCGTTCGCTGCCGTTCCTGCTCCGAGGTATTCGCTCGATTCTCGCGGGCTGCCTTTTCAGATCCCGCTTCGAGAGCAGCACTGAGGTAGAGACCGCTCGTTTCAATAAACCCGGCCACCGCATCGGAGAACCGCTGCGCATCGTAGGCCACCCTGGCTGATGCTTCTTTGCTCTGCGCGGCCTCGAGTGATTTTGCCGCATACTGTCCTGCTGCCGCGGCATCGGCCCTCCTCTTCGATTCCATCATTTTCCCCAGGGCATCATCGGCGGTTTTCTTTTCATAGCCGGCCAGCTGGACTGCCAATTGTCTGGCCTCCGGATCTGAGGGTGCTATCCTCAAGACCTCGCGCAGGCTCGCCGATGCCTCAAGGTACTTGCCTTGAACCAAGAGAGATTTCGTTTCCTTGTTTCCCCGGTCGACGATTTTTGCCGTTTCATCATTCCCCCGGGTCGGGGAGGCTCCTTTCAGGTTTGCAGAGTGCTCGGGAACATTGAGTTCTCCTTGCGCGGCGGCCGCAGACTTATCGCCCCGGTCCCCTGATGAACCCTGCAATGACGGTCTTGACGCTTCAGGAGTGCCCGTGCCCGCCGGCTTGGGATCGGCTTTCCCTGCCAGCACGCCAGGCGAAGCTGCCATCGGCGGTCCTGACGTATGCGGCGCAGAGGCATCCACCTTGACGGCTCCAGAAGCCCCGATATGCGGACGGACCCACCAGAGACCAGTCGCAGCCAGTGCCAGGACCAGGCAGGCGGCCACGACATAGCCGATCTTGTGCCGGCCGAGGCGACCAGGGGGCAATGCAACGTGCATGCCGTCTTTCTTTGCAGAGCCACCAACGGACGGCCCGGTTCCAATCGTTTCCGGCGGGTTACCCGACAGGGATGTCGCCGAACCCAATCCGCCGGTTTCCGGCAGCGACAAGATGCCGGCATTATCACTTTCCGGTTGCGGGAGCGGTAAGGATCGGACGTATGGCGAGCACTCCCTGAGATCGTGGATGACCTCAAGCATGCTCTGATATCGCGCCTCAGGAGCCTTCGCGATGGCCTTCATGACGATGCCGGAGAGCTGGGGCGAGAGCGTAGGATCGACAAGGTGGATGGGTTCCGGTTCGTTGTGAAGTATGCTGAAAATGATCGAGGTGAGCGATTCGCCCTCGAATGGTTTTCTGAAGGTCAGGAGTTCGTAGAATAGCGCTCCGGCGGAGAAAATGTCCGTTCGATGATCAAGTTTGCCTCCCCGGACTTGTTCCGGAGACATATAGTTGGGGGATCCCGCCGTCACCGTAGTGCGGGTTGTCTCCGTGGACATCACCCGCGCCAGTCCGAAGTCGAGGATTTTTACCTGGCCGGACGTGGTGATGAAAACATTGGCCGGCTTGATATCGCGGTGAATTACCCGCCTGCCATGCGCGTGCGCGAGACCCGCACAGATCTCGAACATGATTCCGAGCTTACTCTCTAACGACTGGGTCTGCTTCCTTTGAATCTTCGCCCTGAGATCCTCGCCATCGAGGAACTCCATGGCCATGTAGGCCATACCGTCGTCCTCGCCGAGATCGTAGATCGTGATGATGTTCTTATGGGATAGGTGCGCCGCGGAGCGTCCCTCGCGGAAGAATCTTGCGCGGAGATGCGGTTCGGAATCCAGGCGGGAGGAGATGGTCTTCACCGCCACCACTCGCTCCAGTAACGGGTCGAGGGCCTTGTAAACGACCCCCATCCCACCTTCCCCGATTTTTTCCAAGATCCGATATTTACCTATCTTTTCCACCGTCCCACCCTTGCGGCTGCGAGGCACATGATCCTGCGCCGGTCGATCGCTGCCCCCGGCAAGGCTGAATCTACATTTATTATTCCCGAATCCTGGATCCACAGGCCGTTCCGCGGAAAGCGGGAATTCCCCTTAGACTAGGAGCCCGTCCGAGAATTAGGAGGGGCCGCGTTCCGAGCGCCGCGGGGGCAGATGCAAGGCGGCGCGACGCAGGCGATGTCGCTGCACATCGTCGAGGAGCGCCAACGCCGCAGATGCCCCCGCGCCGCCGGAACCCGAAGGGCGCATGGGGATTGCGGGGCGATCTCCGCGTTGCTCGTCGTCAACGATGTGCAGAGACATCGCCTCCTCCTCGCGCCTTGAGCTCGCCCCGCAAGCCCCATGCGCGCGACCCCTCCTAATTCTCGGACGGGCTCCTAGCCCGGCACTCGAACGATCCAAAGGCCCCGAGTTGCTATTATTAATTCAAACACAACCAGCACCACACCTCAAGCCCTAATCTTACGGGAACGTTAAGGTAAGATATGGCTCGAAACGAGAGGTGTGCGCGCGCCAATCGATTGAAGTCGTGCGATTTCCCAAGCCGCCAGTGTCTCGGCAAGCGCGACATTCCGTGCTGCAATGTAGTATTATTGAATCCAGCTTGAGTCTCGTTGGGCCGGTGTCGGGTCTTGCTGACAAGGAGCGTCGTGCATGGTGGCTGCGATAGATGAATTGGTGCAGGAGCATCGCGTTATTGAGGAGGTTGTGTCCTCTCTCGAGACCTTCGTAAATTCTCTGGGCAAGCGACCTGAGCGGGAGCGGGACACGATCCGCGACTATGCCCGTTTTTTTCATGGGCTCGTGGACACTTGCCATCACGGCAAGGAAGAGCGCTATCTTTTCGTCAAAATGAACGCTTACGGATTCTCAAAAGAAATGGGCCCAGTTTCCGCGATGCTGTCGGAGCAGGACGAGGGCCGGGATCATCTGGATGCGCTGGCCGTGATCGGGGAAGGAGTCGGGCCGTTGACCCCTACCGAAAGAGACGTCGCGCGCGGGCACGCATTGGGTTACATTTTGCGGATTCGCCCGCACATGATGCGCGAGGAGGACATTCTCTTCCCAATGGCAGTTCACTCCCTGCCCGGATTTGTGCTGGACGAGCTCACCCGTGAATTTGCCGAGTTCGAAAGAAGCAGCCTGCCCGCTGGATTTCATCAGGAACTCAGGAAAATTTCACAAAGCCTCATCGCATCTTACCCCCCGCATCCCGGACGATAAGAGCTGCCACGACCCAAGCACGCGAAACCGATCTTCCCTCTGTCAAGGCGGATATAATAATTCTTGTCTGTCCCCATAGATCTAACGGGTGCTTCCACTATCCAGTGTTGCTGCGCCGCCATAACAAGGCACGAATCGTCTACATTGGCTAAGAAGGCGGATGGCATGGCGCACCGGTGTTCGAGCAAGAGGAGTTTCCGCAAGTACGGCAGCGATATCGACGATGCCTCCGCCACCTGGTTTTATTGAAGGTTGGATTTTTGGCCTGGTTCTGCGATCGGCGAAATCTCGAGAATCCGTTCTTCAGCGCTATGCCTTTAAGCGCCCCAACCTCAAGAGCTGAAACCCGATCGTAATAAACTAACCCGTGCGGATGGAAGTTTGCCCCATAGGCGCCGAACGTTTGCAGAGAGACGATACAGCCGGGGCGGACATCGCTACGGTCAAACAGCGCCCGGAAGGTTTAGCGTGGGATTAGGATACCCAGTGTACCCACTTTCCTCTTGTGCAAGCGGATGGGGGTACTCATACTTTGCTAAGGAAACATTCGAGGAAAGGCCTCCGAGCGAGGAATTACAGCAATTCCCATCGCGGCTTGCATGAGAGAGTAACCAATGAAAGAAGGAGAATCAATCGATGTCTATCGAAATTGTCAAGCAGTTCCTGAATAAGGCCGAGACCACACCGACCCTTCAAAAACAGCTCCAGGCCATCCCCAAGGGTGGCGGTCAGTGGACAATTGCAGAGGTTGTGAAGATCGCGGCCAAGGCCGGTTTCAAGTTCAGCGCCCAGGACTATGAGGATGCTGTCAACAAAGTGCTTTCTGAGAAGCATGCGGCAGGCGCGCTTAACGAGGCCGAGTTAGCACTCATTAGCGGTGGGCTAATGTGCGTATCGAGCGACAATACGTCTTGTTTGTGCTGTCCCAACCCGAAGCCCAAAGATCCAGGTACGCATCCAGTGAGGTTGTTGTAAAGGTCGCGGCTAAGGCCGGCTTCCAAGTCACCGTCCAGGACTATGAGGATGCTCTCAGCGAAGTGCTTTCTGAGTAGCATGCGGGAGGTGCGTGCTTAACGATGCCGAGTCGGTACCCATTGGCGGCGGGCTAATGTGCGTGTCGAGCGACGGTACGTAATGTAGGTGCTGTCCCAACCCGACCTGGAATTCAAAATCCATAAACATTCGGCAGGCGCGCTCGACGGTGAGAATTTGGCAATCATCGTCGGCGGGATGTGGGGTGCGTTTGCGACCGGTTCAGAAAAATGTGCATGCCGCCCTTAACAGTTCTCGCGCTGAGGATTTGCAACAACGGATGCAATTGCTCCTGCGCTTGGCTGCTGTCGCGCACCGGCGCAGTTCGGCGCAGATCGCACCCCCGACGCTTGCCCTGATCATCCATAGGAATGAGCTTCATGAAGTATTCGGACACGGAGCTCCGCAGTCTCGCTGCCCAGGCCACGCCGCTCGACCAACGTTGGCATGGCGGCATTGAACCTAATGCGGGCGAATCGGAGGCTGTAGTCCGGCTTCAGCGGTGGCGGCATACGCTTTCGATCGAGGGCGACCCGCGCATCTTCGCTCGCCGGCTTGCCTTCGACGGGCTCGATTTACAGAACTGCCTGCCCCCGCTCGGTTCTGTGCGGCTGGCCGACCAGGAACCACTCCCCGCCTGGGCGGAGCGGCTCAACGCATTACTCCTGTGCTGCCGTTCGTCCGGAGAGGTCCTGCAGCAGCTGTCCTCCCCGATACAGGCAAACGCGGACGCTCGCCAGGCAGGGTCCGACCTACTGCCCGATCAGGACGCATGGGCTCTGTCCATCGCCGCTTCGGCCGAGAACTCACTGCCTTTTTGGGAGGTCTGGGTTCCCTTCGTTACCGGCGCTACCGAAGAACTGCGCGGCCGCGCCGGTGATACATTAAACAACCTGGGCGAGGACGCCCTCCAAACCTTCCAGTCGCAGCTCTTGGCCACCCTGGTTTATGTGGCAGCGCTGCCTCTGGGCCTGGAGTTTCGCCGTTACCTGGCCGGACACGATCCACTTTCGATTCTCAAGCAATCTGCACCGGATACGTCGCCGCCCTCCCGCGACTTGTACCGCGGTTTCGTTCGTCATCTCCCTAGCGGCGGACTGCTAGCCTTCTTCCGGGAGTACGCCGTCCTTGCCCGCCTGATGGCAGAACTGGCCGGTCACTGGGCCGAACACGTGCACGAGTTCTGCCATCGCCTGGACGAAGACCGTGCCGCACTGGCGAAACTGTTCAATCGAGGTTTGGACTTCGGCCCGGTGGTTGAAGTGAGGATCGGCATTTCCGATCCGCACCATCGCCGCCGAGATGTAGTGATCGCCACCTTCGCCTCCGGTTTGAAAATAGTCTATAAGCCGAAGGATCTGGGTATCGACGAGGCATTTTGGAATTTCATAGATTGGCTCAACATACAAACCCTACAAGGCGGAGCTTTGCCGCTGCGCACGCTGAAGGTCCTCAATCGAACGACCCACGGGTGGGTTGAGTTCGTTGAACACCAATCGTGTCAGCACCCATGCGAGGTGCAGCGCTACTACCGGCGCATCGGCATGCTCCTGTGCCTGGCCTATGTAATTGGCGCCACCGACTTCCATCAGGAGAACATGATCGCCGACGGAGAGCAGCCGGTCCTATTGGATCTCGAGACCATGCTGCAGCCGTTGCCCCGGCCCTGGGACGGCTTGCTTGCGGCCTCAGCCGACCAACGGGCGGTGGAAATCATGCACGATTCGGTCCTGCGGACTGGCCTGTTGCCGTTCTGGATAATCGGCAATCCGGGCAAGAGCTACGATGTCAGTGGCATAGGCGCCGAGGAAACGTTGGACACTGGCTATCTCGGTGCGCAGTGGGAAAACATCAACACGGACCGGATGCAAGTCGTTTATCGCAGCTCGAGGACGGAGGCGCAAGGCAATCGGCCGATGCTCAACGGAGACCTCGTCTCCGCTGAAGACTACGTCGCCGAGATAAGGAACGGCTTCACCGAGATTTATCGCGCGCTGCTCGCCCGCCGCGACGAACTGCTCACCGAAGACGGTCCGCTAAGCTGGTTCCGCGGTTTGAAAATGCGCTGCCTACTGCGCATGAGCAAGGCTTACGTGCAAATCCTGAACCGTCGACTCCATCCGGAATTCCTCCGCAATGGCGCCGATGGCAGTATCGAGTTGGAGCGGTTGGCCCGGGACTTCGTGGTCGTTGATCCCGATCCCGAATATGCGGCGCCGTGGGGAATCTATCGCGCCGAGGTGGACGCTCTCGAACGGCTGGACATTCCCTTTTTCGCTTTCTTCAGCGACTCGGACGCGCTGCTCGCCGATGGCCGCGTGGTCGCACCAGGTTTCTTCCCGGAAAGCGGCCTGCAGCGCGCGTCCTCCCGTGTGCGCAAGCTGAGCGAGGAAGACCTGCGCGTGCAGACAGACTTCATTTGCGCCTCCCTATACGCCCGCTACGCCAGTCGCCTGTCGGAGGTCCCCCAACGACCCGCAGGTGACGGCAGCGCAGAAGACAGCGAGCAGCCACCGCTGACACGTGCGGAACTCGTGGCGGCCGCCGTTGCCGTTGCCGAACAGATATCGCAGTTGGCAATCCGTGGCTCTGACGGTGGGATCACCTGGTTGTCGCTGGCCTTCGACCCCACTGTGGATCGGATGAACTTTCTGCCCATGTCCGACAACCTGTACGACGGCCGTATCGGCGTGTCCTTCTTCCTGGCCGCGTTGGAGCACGTCACGGGCGGAGCGGGCTTTCGCGACCTGGCTTTATCGGCCTTGATGCCGCTACGCAAATTACTCCGCCAGCCTTTTCCCCCGCTCACTGGCCGGACCAACCTGGGTGGCGCTGTAGGACTGGGAGGTCAGCTCTACGCCTTGGTCCGAATCGCAGGCTGGTTGAGTGACGATGAATTGCTGCATCTGGCGGCCAGCGCTACCGGCTGGTTTACCCCCAAACGCATTGCCCTGGATGAAGCGCTGGATGTCTTCGGCGGCAGCGCCGGCGGTATTCTTGGTTTACTCGCATTCTCGGCAGCACGTGGCAACGGCGTCGCGCTCGAGACTGCAGTCCAGTGCGGACATCACTTGCTGAAAAAACGCGTCCGCGCGGAAACCGGCCACCTGGTTTGGCCCGGAAGCTGGGTATCCCGCCCATTAACCGGATTCGGTCACGGATCCGCCGGAATCGCCCATGCGCTCCTGCGTCTGAGTCAGACCAGTGGCGAGCACCGATTCCGGCAGGCGGCGGAAGAGGGCATCGCCTACGAGACGGCGGTCTACTCCGACAGCGCCCGTAATTGGCCAGACTTCCGCTATCCCGCGGGTCCGGAAGGCGCCCGCTTCATGGTGGCCTGGTGCAACGGATCCGCCGGCATCGGTTTGGGGCGGTTGGGCGGTCTGCCCGTGCTCGACACACCTTCCATCCGCCAGGACATTGCGAATGCTCTGGAGACCACGCAGAATACTCCGCTGACCGACGAGGACCACATTTGTTGCGGTAACCTGGGCCGGCTCGACGTGTTGGCCGAAGCGAGCCGGCGCCTGGGACGCCCGGAACTGCTCGACGAAGCCCGCCGCCGCGCCAGCATGCTCGTCCGGCGCGCCGCACGCAACGGCCGTTATGCGTTGTTCGCGCAGGTGCCCGGCGTGACCGATAGTCTCTCGTTGTTCCAAGGGACCGCCGGAATTGGCTACCAGCTGTTGCGCCTGGCTGAGCCGGACCGGATGCCTTGCGTGCTGCTTTGGGAATGACCGCTTGAAAAAACTTGCAGAGGTGCGAAAGATGGGCGCGATTGCAGCGCAGTTCTCACAGCAGAGATACGTATTCTTGCCCTCCCTCTTAGAAGCGCACCAGGCAATGCAGCTATACGACTATGTCCTGAACCTGGTAAAGAAAACTCAATGGATAAGCGACAGGCAGGTTCCCAATTCTCCCGCGCTGTACGGCGAATCTCGCATGGAAGAGCTCCTCTTGACCATGCTACCTCAGATAGAAGAGGCCAGCGCCCTCAGCTTGTACCCGACTTGTTCTTACCTGCGCGTATACAAGCGAGGTGACGTCCTCGCACGGCACCAAGATCGCCCCGCCTGCGAGATCAGCATAAGTCTGAATCTCGGCTACGAGGCAGATACCCCCTGGCCTCTTTGGATAGAGGGGCCGGATGGAGTCTCTTCCGTCCAAATGCAACCAGGAGATGCCTTGCTTTATCGCGGCGCTGAGTGTGTCCACTGGCGCGATGCTTTTACCGGAGAGCGTGCCGCGCAGGTTTTTCTTCATTACGTGGACCGGAATGGCGCTCATGCGGAATGGAAGTTCGACAAACGCGGAGACTGGCGCGTGCTCGAGCGGTTCTCGCATCTTTTCTAAGGGCTGCAATGCTCCGTTGGAAGCCGGCTATGACATCGATTGAGAGAAACAAGCTTCGCGAAAAAATCAGGGTGGCAGACGGTTTTGTCCCACGCAAGATGTGCGAGGAAATTGTACGTTCCGTTAATCCCGCGGCTCTTCGCGATGCGGCCGTATCCGATGTCAACGACGCATCAGCGCCCCAAATAGTGGACAAAACGGTTCGTAATGTACTGGTGCAGGATCCGCTTTCCGTCAGCTTGCAGGTGAATGGCACGTTGCAGAGGGTCGTTGACGAGTTGATCGAGCCATTTTATCACCTGCAAATTGATTACTGGGAATCTCCGGATATCCTCGTCTATCCGCCAGGCGGTTTCTACGTCCCCCACAACGATGCCGAGGACGTGGCACACGACGAGGAGCGTTTCATCTGGGAGTGGCGCAGGACCTTGGACAGGGATATTTCCGTCGTTTGGTACTTGAATGAGGACTTCGATGGTGGTGAACTTGTGTTTCCTCCGTTCCAACTCGCCATCCGACCTGCAACCGGAATGGTCGTTACGTTCCCCAGCACGCACGAATACGCGCACACCGCGAAATCCGTGATCAGTGGCACGCGCTATGCGGTGGTGACCTGGATGGCTGCGGTCGGTACTCCCAGGGTACAGTCAACTCCGCCGGCACGTGTGCAAAACAGGTCTTGGCAGCAGTGTCTTAAGTTGGTCCGATGACTGGTAAGGCCGCATGGTCATGACGCTCCAGATCAGCGCCCTTCACATCCCTGGACCTGTCTTTCTCCGCCTCTATTACCTCGCCGCCTGGAGGGCCCTGCTCTCGGAGTTTCGGCTCGAATCGACTTGTGGGCAGTTGGATATATTGCAGTCTGCATGCCGCAGGAGGTCAGCCGAGTGTAATGGTTTACCCATGCCCGGCAGAGCCCTTCCAGCCGCATCCGATCGAGGGCAGGGATGCAGACATTGGCATAACGCAGGTTTTAATCAAAATCAGAACCGGTGACGACCTCACTCCTCCGGGGGGCGTTTCTTGAAGAACTCTGGAACCAGTCGCTCCGCGGCTTGGGATACTTGGTCCCCAGGCCAAGTAGGGCACATGCCGTCGCGGAAGCTCCAGGGACATCTTGCGCAGAACCGTAAGATGAACACGGCCTTGTCTTGGTACCCCTTGTTGAGCAAGCGCTGCGCCAACACCAGATATTGTTGCGCCATCATGACGAGCCTGACGTAGTCATCGATTGCTCCGGATGCGGGGCTTGGCGCTTGAATCGCTGGCGCCTTCCGTTCGCATAGCGCTTTCACACAGGCCAGCGGATCGCCCGGTGGATTCCGTTCGGCGCCAATCACCTTGTCCGCGCTGAAGCCGTTGCTCGAGGGCATGGACTCGAACGCGCGGATGTATGGCTGAACGTATTGAACCGGAGGTTGTCCCGGCGGTGTCCGGACCAGCGGGCTTGTCCGGACGTATGTAACATCCTTTGCGACCGCCAAAGCGATCGCGAACAAAATGGATTGTGGTCAAAAATCATATAAAAATCGTTAAGTGAACAATACTGCCACTAAACCGGCTGATCCCATCAAGAGGAAGTAGTCACGCAAGGCTGCCACGAGGGTGTCTCCGTGAATCGTCTCGCATGGGATCATACCCAATTAGTGGTTATGGGACGGCAAGAAGGTCAGCGGCCCGGCGGGGGATTTGTCTGCCCTGAGCAACCCTTCCCGGGTGTAGAATCTTGATCGTGATGGCTGTCCTCGAGCGCGATAAAAAAATCTCAGCGGTGGCCCTCAGCGCGCTGGTAGCGTGGTTCGCTCTGACCTGCTCCTGTGTGGGGAGCAAAACGTCGCGGATCATGCCGCCCGATGTGGCCGGGAAGCTTTACATCGCCGAATACGGCCGCGTCGACGACATCAACGTGCGAATTGTAAGCGGGCAGTACGTGAGAGAAAATCTCGACGAAGAATTTACTAACTTCGGCCAGCACTATCGATTTCGCTTTATCCCAGTCAACGAATTCTGGCTTGACCAGCAGAACGCCCCCGGGGAGGAATCATTCTTCGTGCGCCACCTTCTCATCGAACACAAGTTGATGGCCCAGGGAATGAACTACGAAAAGGCATTGGAAAGGGCGGACGCGGCCGAACTGGCGGAGAGAAGCAAAACCAAACCAGCCCTGGAAGGCGAAGCCCTCCTGAAATCCGGTCGGACCGCCGAACTCATGGGGAGGATCCATAAACAGTTTCTCGAGGAATATGGCACAGATGTGAAGGTATGGGTAGTTGATGGAGAGCTGGTCAGGAATCTGTGTTTTATCGATTTCACCGAGGGCGGGCACGACAAAGTCTACAGATTCGTCCCGGAGAAGGAGGTCTGGCTCGATGACGACCTCATGCCCGAGGAGCGCAGGCTTGTCCTGCTGCACGAAATGCACGAAAGATATTTGATGGCACATGGATGGCCTTACTCCAAGGCTCACAAGGACTCGAGCAAGCTCGAATCTCGCTGCAGGCGCCATCCCGGGCAACTGGACGCGAGCCTGAAGGCGGAGATTGGAAAAACAAACGTTGACGCGGCCTCCGCTGCCGGTTCAGTTTTTCACTTTGACTTCGGTCAGTTGAAACGATTGTTGGTCGCCACGCGAGTCTACAGCTGCCCACGGAGTTCCGCTGAGAACAATGATGCAGGCCAACAGAATGAATTGGCGTATATTGGTGTGATAAACCTTGAGTGAAAATAACAATTCTCAGTTCAACAAAACATCGAGTCCCGAAATCCAATGCGGCAGAATTGGCACGGCTCCCGCCGGTTAGAGGCCGGCATCATCGGAAATCTCCAGTTTTTGGAATAGGTCAACGATTCTATCTGAGGCGGCGGCCACCTGGGATGAGCAAAAGACTGAAGCGTAAATGGAGATTTCTTGTTTGGGCCGACAATCCTCAGGCGGGCGAGGCTAACGCCTCGAAGTTAACATAAGATCCCCATATCGGAAGCTGGGAGAGAGGTGAGATCTGGTCGATTCTGCGACTTATTTCGCCTATCCATCGGGAGGGCAGACGAGCGGAGGCCTCGGCGCGGACGTTCGATCGAATACGAGGCTTGTCAGTCCGCCGGTTAGATCGATGTCTGATGGTGCGTCGGGCGTCCGAACTTGCATCCTTCCCGAGAGGGATTCTGCACCTTTCAGCACTTCACCCCCCTGTGATCTGCCGATTCCTCGTACCCGAATCCAGGGGCGTTAGCAATTTGGCGACAGACAATGGGAGAGCGACTCCGATGAATCTGGTGATTAGAATTATCTGAGAATTGCATATTCTTTAACACCCTGCCACAGTAAAATCCCTTCTGTCATTCCGAGCTGCGGCGCACGTGCTGGCGGTGGTGGGGATGACAGGTGAGAGAGCGGCCGAACGCTCAACCCGTCCGGGAAGTTTTCCGCCGAGTTTTCTGGATGCTCTCTATCCTCTCCAGGACTCCAACATTGACCATCGCTCGAAAGCGACCCAACTAGGAGACGATCCATGGAAACATTCGGCGATAGATCCAGAGCCGGCCTCGTCCTTGGAGCTGCAGCCTTCGTCCTTATGTCAATTGCGGCAAGCGGCACGGTGGAAGTTATCCCATCCGCCCAGACGGAGATGCTGACAATCATCGCCGAGGATGAGGCGGCACCCTGGTCGTATCCCGATGGCACCGGATATGCCAATGACATTGTCAAGGCGGCGTATGCTGCAGTCGGGGTGCATGTTCAGCTGAGTGCTCAGCCATACGCCCGCTGCAAGCAAAACGTACTTGATGGCTCGGCAGCAGGCTGTTTCAGCATGTCCTGGGAGCGGGAACTGGAAGGGAAGGTGGTCTTTTCAGAAGCTCCGCTCTTTGTCTGTTACGCCGATTACCTGCACCGGACGGACAGGCCGCTGGAGGCAAGCAGCGAACAGACCATCCGCAGGAAGATTGTCGTGGGTAGCGTTTTCGGGTACGAATATCCACCGTCGCTTGCGCGGCTGCGCGAAAACGGATTGGTCGTTCTCGAGGAGACGAACTCCGAAATACTCAACCTGAAGAAACTGGACGCGGGTCGCATCGATGCCGCGCTCATCACCAACAACGAGATAAAGACGTATCAAAGCCTGTGCGTCAAAGCTGGCGTGCGGCATGAAATTCGACCGGCGTTTCGGAGCGGAGAGCTGAAGTCCTACATTGGGTTCAGCGCCAGGCATCCGCGCGGGCAGTGGGCCCGCGAGCGTTTTGATGCAGGGTTTGCCACCATCAAGAAAAACGGCGTCTTGCTTGCACTTACCGAGAAATGGAAAGGCATGACCCAAACAGAATCCGGGTTGATGCAATCGAAAAAATAAGCCACGAAGAAGAGAAACAGATGCCTACGAACGCAAAACCCGCTTCGCTGACCCGCCGGTTGAGTTTACGGCTCTCTCTGGTTGTCGGCGCCGTATCCCTTCTCGTCACCGTTCTTTTTGCGGTATTCCTCCTGGTTAAGGAGAACCGCGTGCAGGAAGCCTTTGCGGACAACACCTACGCCTATCTGACGCAATCCCTCGAAAAGCCTCTTTGGAATTTGGATACTGCTTCAATCAAACAGATCGCCGCGGCCTTCAGCCGGGATGATAGAATCTGCCATCTGCTCCTGACCGGAAGCGATGGGGAGACTCTCTTCTCCTACTCCCGAAAGGGCGTGGCCGAAGGCATAATCCGAAAGGGGGACATTCGACATAATGGAGAAGTCATCGCCTCTGCGATCATCTCATTTTCGCATGAATCACGCCGGGAGTCCTTGCAGAATCTCATCTACTTCACCATCCTGACCAACTTGATTATCTTCTTTGCGCTCGTCCTTGGGACGGGTGCCGTCGTGCGTACCCAACTGCGCGTTCCGCTGAACTGGTTGAAGCGGATCGCTGACGCCTATTCGGGCCAGAAGGTTCCTCAGACGCAAGACGGCGCCCCGTTTGCCGAATTCGGGCCGTTTCTAGTTGTGCTCTCCGAGATGGCGGGCAAAATCAATCTTCAGATGGATGATCTGCAGACATTGAACAATGCACTCCGCACGGTCACCGAACGTCTCCAGTTGGCCACGCGGGCTGCAGGCATCGGAATCTGGGATTGGGATGTCGTGAAGAACGAGGTGATTTGGGACGATGCGATGTATCGCCTCTACGGCACCCGGAAGGAGGATTTCGGCGGTGCGTACGAGGTGTGGTCGGGCACCATCCACCCGGAAGACAAAGATAGGGCCGAAGGTGACATCCAGGCGGCGCTGCGCGGCGAACGTGATTATGCTCACGAATTTCGCGTGGTCTGGCCAGACGGTTCCATCCACCATCTTCAAGCCGCAGCGCTGACATTTCGCGACAAGGAGGGCAAGCCGCTACGCATGGTGGGAATCAACTACGACATCACCGAGCGCAAGCGGAAGGAGGAGGAGTTGAAACGGTATCGCGACCATCTTGAAGAAACGGTCGCTACTCGTACCCACGAACTCGAAGCCGCCAAAAACGCCGCCGAATCAGCCAATCAGGCCAAAAGCATGTTTCTGGCCAACATGAGCCATGAGATCCGCACTCCGATGAATGCGGTGCTCGGATTTGCCCAACTGCTGGAGCGTGACCCCTCCTTGCCGACCCCGGCCCGCAACAAGGTAAGCACCATCATGAAGAGCGGCGAACACCTGCTTTCGATCATCAATGACATCCTGGAGATGTCGCGCATCGAGGCTGGACGGGTTGAGATGCGTACGGAGTCGGTCGATCTTCATAACCTGCTGGATGAGCTGGCAGTCATGTTCCGCATGCGGGCCGAGGAAAAGGCGCTCACCTTTGCCCTCGACCTGGCTGCAGACCTTCCCCGCTATATCGTGGCAGACCTGGGCAAACTGCGTCAAATAATGATCAACCTGCTGGGTAATGCGGTCAAGTTCACCAGACATGGATCCATCACAATGCGCGCCCTTCTAGCCGGGCCCGACCGGATTGCCGTCGAAGTGCAGGACACCGGTATCAGCATAACCCTGGCAGAGCAGGGAAAACTGTTCCGGCCATTTGAAAGGACTCGCAACGGTGAGCAGGCAGCGGGCGGCTCCGGCCTGGGACTGGCCATCAGCCGCAAATATGCCCGTTTGATGGGTGGTGAGGTCACCGTTGCAAGCCACGCCGGCGAGGGGAGCTGCTTCCGCCTTGAGTTCCCTGCACCGGTAAGCGCCGGAGCGCCGGTCTCCGCTGAAACTCCGCGCAGAGTTATTGGTCTCGCCCCCGGCCAGGGAGCAATCCGTGTTCTCGTGGTGGACGACCAGCCCACCAACCGGATACTGTTGCGGGAGATGCTGGAGCCGCTCGGCTTCATCGTGGATGAGGCCTGCGATGGGAGGGAGGCCGTTGAGCAAGCTAGATCCCACCCGCCACGCATCATCCTGATGGATCTGGTCATGCCCGACATGGACGGGATCGAGGCGACTCAAATCCTGCGAAAGACCTTGGACGAATCAACAGCCATCATCGGCATCAGCGCCAGCGCCTTTCAAGAAGAGAAGCAGCTATTCCTCGATGCCAGTATCAATGCCTTCATCGCCAAAGCGTTCCGCGAACAGGAACTTTTCGATGTATTGGTCCGGTATGCCGGTGTGGCGTTTGAAACCGAAGCAATCCCAGCAGCCGCGCCGAACATTCCAGCAGGCGCAGAGAAGCCGACTCTCGAGAAAATGCCCGCAGTGTGGCGTGAGGCATTCCCGCAAGCGCTGGCTCAGGGGAGCATTACCCAACTCCGCCGCCTGGGCGAAGAGGCAAGAGAGTTCGATACTGTTCTCTCGGCCTATGTGCTCGAGCGGGTCGCGCTTTATGATCTAGATGGGTTGAAGAAACTTTGCTGTGCAGACATATAATGAGCAGACATGGACAATAAACAGGTAATTCTCATTGTGGACGATACCCCGGAAAACCTGCGGAGTCTGGGCGACCTGCTGGAAGAGGAGTATGAAGTACGGATTGCCACCAACGGACCCGATGCGCTGGACATAGTTAAGTTATCAGCCCCCGACCTGATTCTCTTGGACATCATGATGCCGGGCATGGGAGGTTATGAGGTTTGCCGTAAATTGAAGGCCAACCCCGATTTCAGGATGATTCCGGTGATCTTCATGAGTGCGTTCAGCATGTCTGAGCACACGATCCAGGCTTTTCGCGAAGGCGCTGTCGACTACATCACCAAGCCCTTTCAGGCCGAGGAGGTGGTGGCGCGAGTGCGCGCCCATGTCCAATTGAGCAAGATGGCAGATCTCAAGCGCGAGATCGCCGAACGCAAACGGGCGGAGGAGGCGCTGCGGGAAAGCGAAGCCCGCCACCGGCGTATCACCGAGGGCCTCACGGATTATCAGTATACGGTGCGCGTCGAGAGCGGTCGCGCTGTGGAAACGACGCGCAGCCCACTATGCCAGGTGGTGACTGGTTACACGGTGGAGGAGTTTGCCGCCGATCCCGATCTTCGGATTCGCATAGTCGCGCCTGAAGACGTTGAACTGGTCAAGGAGCGTATGCAAAAAATCCTGGCGGGTAAGGAGATGCCGCCCCTCGAACATCGCATACTCCGCAAAGACGGTGAAACTCGTTGGGTGTGCGACACGACCATCCTGCTCAAGGATGCCTCCGGCCATCTCCTGTCCTACGACGGTGTGATCAAGGACATAACCGAGCGCAAGCGGGCGGAGGAGGCGCTGCGGGAGAGCGAGGCGCGGCTCACGGAAGCCCAGCGCATCGCTCACTTGGGAAACTGGGAACTCGATCTTGTGGCAAACACGCTCACTTGGTCTGACGAGGTTTTCCGGCTGTTCGAGGTCGACAAGGAACGTTTCGGCGCATCCTACGAGGCGTTCCTGGCGGCCATCCACCCGAACGATCGGGACGCAGTCGACGCCGCCTACACTCAGTCCCGGGAAACTCGCAAACCCTGCCTAATTACTTACCGAGTGCTTATGCCGGACGGGCGGATCAAGTACGTGCAGGAACAGTGCATGACCTACTACGACCCGAATGGCAAACCGCTCCGCTCGGTAGGAACCTTACAGGATATTACGGAGCGCAGGCGGCTGGAGGAGCAACTTCGTCAGGCACAGAAGATGGAGGCCATTGGGCAACTGGCCGGCGGGGTGGCGCACGACTTTAACAACATCCTGGCCGCCACGTTTATGAGACTGGACCTCATGCAGCTGAACCCGAACCTGGATCCGGAAACCCAGGAGGCGATAAAGGAGCTGGAGGCCGGAACCAAACGGGCGGCCAGCCTGACCCGGCAACTGCTCATGTTCAGCCGAAGGTCGGTCCTGGAAATCCGGCTGCTCGACTTGAACGAAGTAGTGGCCAACCTGCTCAAGATGCTGGGGCGTCTGCTGGGCGAACACATTGCCCTGGTGTTCGAGCGAAGAAACACCTTGCCTCTAGTGGAAGCCGATGCCGGGATGCTGGAACAAGTGCTGATGAACCTGGCGGTGAACGCCCGGGATGCCATGCCCAAGGGCGGGCGGATCACCATCGCCACCGAAGCCGTCGAAATCGATCCGGATCGAGCCGCAGCGGATCCCGACCGGCGCGCGGGGCGGTTTGTCTGCCTTTCGGTTTCCGACACGGGCTGCGGCATGGATGCCGCCACGCTCAATCGGATTTTCGAGCCGTTCTTCACCACCAAGCCCGCGGGGGAGGGGACAGGATTGGGTTTAGCAACGGTCTACGGGATTGTGGCTCAGCACCGGGGATGGGTGGAGGTCCAGAGCCAGGTGGGCCAAGGGACAACCTTCCGGATTCATCTGCCGGCCTCCGCGAAGGCGGCAAAGCACGTGGCGGAAAGCGAGCGGCAGGTGGTCCCCAGGGGGCGGGAGACCCTCCTGGTGGTGGAAGACGATGCGCGCGTCCGGCAAATTCTGGTGCAGAACTTGCGGGTGCTGGGCTATCGGGTGTTTGAAGCCGCCAACGGGCAGGAGGCCATGACTTTCTGCCGAGACCACGGGCGGCAGATTGACTTGCTGCTTACTGATATGGTGATGCCCGAAGGCATGACAGGTTTGGAGTTGGCCCAAAAGGTCCGGGAGGAGAAGCCCGAACTGAAGGTCATCATCTCGAGCGGGTACAGTGCGGAAATGACGGAGCACGGAGAGATTACGGCCGCAGGCATCGTCTATCTGCCGAAGCCCTATCAGGCGTCCCTGTTGGGGAAGACGGTGCGGAATTGCCTGGATCGGAAGTAAGCTGAAACGATGAATATAAAAGAAGTCAGGATTCTGCTGGTGGACGACCATTCGATGGTGCGCAAAGGGCTGCGCAGCCTGATCCATGAACGGGATGGAATCATGGTGGTCGGGGAAGCCGCCACTGGACGGGAGGCGCTGCAGCTGGTCAGATCGCTCTCCCCGGACGTGGTAGTCATGGACATTCACTTTCCGGGTGAAAACGGGATCGAGATCTCCCGGCAGATACTGGCGGAGTTCCCCTCCATCAAGATCATCACGCTTTCCTCGGATTCGCAATTGCCGCTTATCTCTGAAGCCATTCAAGCGGCCATTTCTTGCCATGGCTTTCCTGGTCACGCTGGTGTTGCCTTGGGTGAATGCGGCCAGTCTGTTTGAAGAGATTTCGGGCGGAGGACAGAGTTCGGTATCATCAAAAGAGAAGGCCAAGAAATCCGAATGGGCCAAGGCACTCGAAGCGCTGAAAAGCGGGTCGGCCCTGTCCGGCGCCGTTACAGGTACAGGAAATGCAACCACGACAGCCGCTGGACCCGCGTATGCCGCGCATCGCTTCCAGGTGGCTCACTTTTCCTATCGCATTCAACGCAAAGGGATCATGGTGGCCGGCCGGGAGATGCCGCTCCGGCTGGATCTGCAGGGATCGAAGAACGTAGGGACCGGAAAACTCAACTACGGATATATGATCCGACCCCAGCCCCCCTCGTTGACGCGTTTCGCAAACGAGTCAAGGTCGCCGGTATTCTTGAAGATCTATTTGCGTTTATCCGCAGCCGCAGGGGGCGCCAGCGCCTCGTTATACATGGAGGCGTAGGTCAGGTACTGGTGCACGGCGTCGCGCGGGTAGCTGACCTGCACTTTCGCCACAATGCCGTTCGCGCCCATTTCGGCGGTCAGTTGCGGGTTGATGCCTGCCCAGTAGGTCGGTATGTCCAGCTTCTTGAAACGAGCGACAACCTGATCGCGCAGCACCGGGTTGAAGTGCACTCCATACCTATCCACCAGGGCTTTGATGGCTGGATAATCACCTTCGGACTTGATGCGCATCAGCTCAGCCAGCAGCTTTCCCACACCCTGATTCATTTTCTGATAGTCCTTCACCTGCACGTAGGTCTTACCATTGCGGTCGAACATGCCGATCGCACCGGTCTGATCCATGATGTAGTTGGCAATGAGGGCACGGTCGCGCTGGTGGTCCTCTTCGATCGTGTCGCCGTGCGGGATACGGCGGAGTTGTGTGAGCACAACCAGAGCGGCGGTGTCGTACATCGATTTGGCTTCCGCATCCTGGTTTGTGACCAGCCCCAGCTCTTTCAGCTTCGGATCCCAGGCGTTCCAGAGCGCCATCAAATCCGCGCGCGCCTCCTCCAGAGTGGAAAAGTATTCTTTCAGGTACGGCTCGGCGCCGCCCTTCAGACGATCACTCAGTTTCCCCGATCCGTGACCGATCACTTCGTGCATGGCGGTCATCAGATCCTCGGCATGGTCTCCATATTTCTTCTCACGCTCAATGACCTCCGAACTGGGTCCGAACTCCTCGATCGATTTGGATCCCGCGGCATCGTTCAACGCGCGGCTCGAGGCCGTAAACAGGAAATTCTTGGTGCCGTATTTTTCGTGAATTTCGTTTTCGTTGGGCAGATTGTCGCCTGTGGTTGTAGCCGAGAAATCGCCGGTCTCGATCAAGGTCTCGACCGCCTTCACCACCGGCGGCTTAAACGTCTGTTTCTTGTACTTCGCATCCCAGGGCGCCTTCTGTTCGAAATACCCGGCATTCTGGGCCAGTTTCACCATCGCATCGGTGACCGGCTTGTCGGTGATGGAGACAAAGCTCTGGGAGCTGCCTTTCATCCCATTGGCATCGCGGTAGATCTCGATGAAGCCGTTGGCAAAATCGACCGTGGCGTTATCCTGAACCCAGGCTGCGCCGAACTGCAGCCAATCGTTAAAGTCACCACTTTGATAGAAGCGGATCAGGGCGGAGATTACTCCGGCTTGCTGCGGGTCAGCCAGGCCACGCGCCTTCTCGAGACAGGTAATCGCTTTCTTCAGATAGGCCGAGTACAGGCCGGAAGGTACTTTCCCATCGGAAGTGCCGGCACGATACACCTCTTCACTCAATTTCCCATCGCGGCCCTTAACTACGCGGGAATTCAGCGGGTGCGCGCCATGGAAATCCTTCAGGTCCGCAAGCGTGACCCCACTATAAAACGTGTTCGAGCTGGATTGGATGATGTCCTTGCCGCCTTGAGGGCTCTTGGCCGTAATCATCGGCTCGAAATTGGCATCAAAGAATGCGGGCCTGAGTTGATCAAGTTCGCGGTCCAGAGCGGCAGGGATCGGCAATGGCGGCAGATCGGCGTACGAGCTTTTGAGAGCGCCGTTTTTTTGCGCGATCAATGCGGCCTGGCGCAGTTCGTCGAAAGTGAAGGACGGCAGGAACTTCTGTGAGGTCATTTCGTTGTGATTGCCGCGATTGGCCCAGAAAAGCTTGGCGAATTCGGTAATCTTGGCCATCACCTTGGGATCGATGCCTTGCGAATGAGCGACGATCTCTTCGAGCAGGCGTTTCTGCTGCAATCCATAGCGCGACAGCTGGTCATAGATGATGGGATCGATGGCGATGGACGCCTGCGTCAACCAGTAAGCCAGCTGCTGCTGGCGTGCGTCGAGGGCCTTGAAGCTTTCAGACTGAAGTTGGATAAAACCGATATCACCTACGCGGTCAACCAGAACTGTGTTCTTTTCCTGAGAATCGGCCTGGGCCACCAAACACACCAAAGCGATGCACAAAATAATCGCGACCTTCATAACAGGCTCTCCCCGTGTTTCCGTAGTTATTCTGCAGAAGCCACCAGTGTTTCTACCACGGTGTTCTCGGATGGGCCAGGGAATTTAGCACGAAGCGGCCGGTCCTGTCCTCTGCTCGTGATTGTGATCGTGATCGGCTTTTTGGGGCGAGATCATGGAGGTTACAAAGAAAGGAAAAGCCGGTCAGGATCACAGCCAACCGACTTATGGTGCCTTCTGGAGTGGCTGAACGAAAAGCGCCGGTGGAAAAGTCGCGGTTGGATGAAACCGCGGGTTGCGATAATAACGCTAATTGCCGTTAGCCCGCCTGCAGGAAGAAGTGTGTCAAGACTCCAGCCGGCGACGTTCGATTGCTTTATCGTCGACTCCGGGGTCCCGGAGAGTCACGGTTGACGGACCGAAGTTAACATAAGACCCCCCCCATATCGGAGAGAGGTGAGATCGGGTCGATTCTGCAGCTTATTTCGCCTATGCACCCGAAATCGGTGACGCGCACGCGGCCGCGGCCGTCGATCATCACGTTCGCGGGCTTCAGGTCCCGGTGCAGCACTCCCTTGTCGTGCGCCGCCGCCAGTCCCCGCGCACAATTGCCGGGCGACGTCGAGCGCCTTCGTCGCCGTGCAGGTTGCCGATGCGCTTCAGCAGCGATGCCAGGTCCTCGCCGTCGATATATTCCATGGTGAGGAAGTGCCGGCCTTCGAGTTCGCCGATGTCGTAGACGCGGCAGATATTCGGATGCGAGACCTGCCGGGCGATGCGCACCTCGGCATAGAAACGCTCGCGGCGCACCGGATCGTCGGCCAGCGCTTTGGGCAGGAACTTCAGGGCGACGGGCTGGCCGAGCTTCAGGTCATCGGCGCGATAGACTTCGCCCATGCCCGCCGCGGCCAATCAATCCGATGATGCGATAGCGATCTGCCAGGACCATGCCCGGCGTGAATCCGCCGACCGGGATCGAATCAGAAGAAACCAGGCGGCCGATGGGGGAAGCAATCACCGGCGCCTGCGCGGCCGGAGCCTGGGGCGCACCTTCCATCGCGGTAGGCATCTGCGACGGAGTGCCGATCGAGGTGCCGCACGAGGGGCAGAATTTATGGGACGGCGACAACTCTCCAGCACAGGAAGGGACATTGCATGGCGGTTCTCCCAGAGCGAATTCCGCGAACCCGGACGATCGATAGAAGCGTGCACGAAAATCAGGAGAGGCTTTTATCGCGAAATACCGGGACGTTCCCACTGGGACGTCCCGCTCCCCGAATTTCTCAAACAGGCGAGGCTCTGTTTTGTTACGACCGTGGAAGAGTGACCGGCTACGCACTGCCACTGTCCATCTCGTTTCACCCACGTGTCCGTCCACCGGTACTTACGGCTGGCGTCCTTGCCATTGAGTGTGCCTTTGAAATTGGTCAGGCCCGTGGCGACCGCGGCATCGCCGTATACCTGGACTTTCAGCTCTTCATACGAGACCGATTCAGTCTTCCGCACCCGATTCTTGAGATTGGCAATCACGGTGGCTTTGTCCGACACCACTCCATCTCCTGCACTGATAAAGGAATCAGCCAGATAACGCTCGAACCACGCGACGTCGTACTTGCGACCGGAATCGATGTATGCACGTTCCAAAGCGGTCACCTCCTGGACTGCATTCTGTCCCGCAGGCGGCTTCGTTTGTCCAAAGATCAGGCTTACCAACACCAACAATAATGCAACAACCCCAAATATTTTCTTCATCGGACCCTCTTCTGAAAGCAAAAGTGGAACATGAGTAAGTTATGTGTCCTCGGTACTGCGTGCTTCATCACATCAGGTGAACCAGCAGAATATTATGTGGGGCATCCCAACCGTTGGAATGCCCCGCTACAATTCCTACTGCCTGTCGAAAACTATTGTTGAGGACACAGGCTTGCCGTCGGCGTCGGTGCCATTGGAAGTCTGCGTCAGCGTCTTGCCGTCCTTGGAAATGACATTGCGACCCGTTGCATGGTACTTACCACCAGTCTTTTTCACTTCCCAGCTAGTCGTATTCGCATCGATCCGTTTGACGGAGATGGTATCAAACGGAGCTCCCGTGACCGGATGTTCCTTTCCGTCATATTTGTATGTATAGGTGTAATTGGAAGGAGTACCGTCCGCCAATTGTCCCGTCCTGGTCACTTTTACTCCACCGTCAGGTGTCGCCTCCCGCACATCAGTTTGGCTCTTGGTCGGGTTTGTGTTCGTAGTCGTGGATTTTGCGGCATTGTATTTCCAGGTTCCGAGCGAACTGTCAGCTCCAAACGCCGCGATGGCGGTGATCGCCATGATGATAAACAACTTTGCTACGTTGCTTCGCATAGTTCTTTCCTCTCTGAGTTTGACTTCTACCAGAAAGCTCTCCGGGGTATGGGCGGGCCGCTCTGGAATCCAAAGCGGACTATGACTCTTCCCCAATTTCCGTGAAGTGATGTTGGTTAACCTTACCATGATGCCTACTAATAAAGGCCATTGATCATTACGGCGATGTTCCTGGGCTCACGCGGCAGGTTTATTTGTCGGTGGCTACTTTTTCCCTTCCTTCAGCAGTGCCGGCCAGTTGACGATGACATTCAGCGGCTGCGAGGCCCCATGCTCCGGCGTGGCGCGCACCAGGAAGCGCTGGCCATCCGCTGTGGTGTCATACGGACTCCAGCCATCGTCGACTGCGGGGAGCGGGAACAGCTCGACCGGGGCGGACGGCTGTACAGTATCTGCTCCCATTTTCAGGCTCACCGCCATCAGCTTATTGTCCAGGGAAATATAGAAAAGCCCGCGCGCATCGGTGTCCCATTGCGGGTATTTGCCTCCACCAGTCGAAATCCGCGTCGCGCCGTGCGGTTCCGGAAACGCCTGGATGTAGACCTCCCACGGTCCAGTCTCGTCCGATTGGTAGGCCACCCAGCGCGCATCAGGTGAGAAACGACCCCACTGCTCATTGGCAGGTGTCCGCAGATAGGGTTTCGGCGTTGCGGCCGGGGCTGGTTTGCTGCCAGGAGTGGCGGGAAGAACCCAGAGGTTCCGCTGAGTATTGGGATTGAGTTCCCAGTATAGAACCCAGGATCCGTCGCGCGACCAGTCGGTGGCGTATTGATTATTTGGCGACCGTGAGAAACGCTGCTCATTCCCGGCCCCGCTCGACTCCTTGCCAAACAGGTTCCGCGGAGCGCCGGAAGAAAACAGAATTGTTTTACCATCGGGTGACCAGATGGGGTAGGTGCTAAAGCCCGGATTGGAGGTTAACCGGCCGGCGACGCCGCGCTCCACCTCGAGCAGCCAAATATCGGTGAATCCGGGCCTGTCCAAGGCTGTGACGATGCGGCGGCCGTCAAGCGACAGGCGGAATGTACTGTACTCGCCCGGTTCACCCGTCTCCCCCAGCCTCTTTCCCGAGCGATCGAACCAGGTGAATTGGCTCAGGGGATTGGAGGCGCTATACAGCAGCAGCCCGCCGGCCGAAACTGCCGCATTCATCTGACCCAGGATTCCGATCTTGGCCACGGGATCGGCCACCGGATGAGGTTCCCCTTCGAGCTTGAGCGTACCGGCATCAAATTCCTGGGCGACCAAAATCCCGCCGCGCAGCCACAGCAGATAGCTCCTGCCGTCGCCGCCGGGTGCATACAGTGCGTTGGTGTCCGTGGTCAAGAGTTGCAACCGTTCCCCAGGCTTGGCGAACGAGGCTGCATAGATACCGGTGTTCTCCGGCTTCTCGCTTTGAATGGAGTATGAGAAGCGGCCGCCGGGAAGCACCTGTGGCCAGCGATGGAAGCCTTCGCCGCGGGAGGCGTCGAGCGTGGTGAGCGGTGTGGGCTTCCCGCCGAATGAGGGCACTTGGAACAATCCGTCGGCCAGCACTCCATACAAAATGCGGCCGTCGCCGCTCCAGGCCCCGCCTCGGGCCACAGCCACGTCGCAGATCGCCAACGGCGCGCCGCCCGCCAGATCGACTCGCCGCAACTTGCTTCCCGCGAAAAAGCCGACCGACTTGCTGTCCGGGGACCAGAAGGGATAGGCGGCGCCCTCGGTTCCGGCGATCAACCGCGCCGCCGCGCTGTCCAGGGGCCGGAGCCACAACCCGTTCTTGCCGCCGCCCCCAGTTACATAGGCCGCGGTTCGGCCGTCAGGCGACAGGGCGAGACCCCCGATGTTACTTCCAAATGTGAACCGGCTGCCCTCCGGGGGATCAATCTCGAGGTGGTACGGGCGGGCTTCCGCGGGTGGGTGGAGGAAGCGCGAGACGATCCAGCCGCCGAGGAGGCCGCCGACCATCAGAGCAGCCGCGGCGATCTTCGAGCGGCGGCCCGGCTTGGCAGCGGCTGATACGGACGGTTGTTCGAGCGCCCAGGTGAGCGCCGCTTTGAGGTCGCATGCGGTCTGAAACCGTTGATCCGGGTCCTTTGCCAGAGCCCGCTTGAGGATCCGCTCCAGTGGCAATGGCGCCGTCATCGGCGCGGGCTCCCGCTCCAGAATCGCGGCAATCACGCTGGCCGCGCTTTCTCCTTGAAACGCCCACGTCCCCGTAAGCATCTCGTAGAGCACGCAGCCGAAGCTGAACAAATCGCTGCGCGCGTCGGCTTCCTTCCCCTGCAGCTGCTCCGGTGACATATACTGCAGCGTCCCGACAATCTGCCCCTCGCCTGTCAGCGCCTTTGTAAGCGTCGCTCCGCTCTCTGCGAGCGGTGCATCCTGCTGCTTCGCCAGTCCGAAATCGAGCAGCTTGATCCCCGATTTCGTGACCAGGATGTTCGCGGGCTTGAGATCGCGATGCGTGATGCCTTTCCTGTGCGCGGCATCGAGCGCGTCGAGAATCTGGCCGGCATATTCGACGGCCTTCCCAACAGGCAGCGGACCCTTCAGAGGAGCGCCTTCGACATATTCCATCACCAGGTAGTCGGGGCCGACGTCATGGAGCTGGCAGACGTGTGGGTGGTTGAGCTTTGCGATGGCCCGGGCTTCGCGCTCGAAGCGCTCACTGAACTGGGCCGCGGACACTTTGATGGCGACCTCGCGCCCGAGCCGCGTGTCGCGGGCGCGGTACACCTCCCCCATTCCTCCCGCGCCGATCGGCGAAAGGATTTCGTACGGCCCAAGGTGAGCGCCTGAAGATAGGGTCATTTCTTCAGCTCCGCGGTCCAATTGACCATGACGTTCAACGACGAAGGGGCGGTATCTTCCATTTGGCGGATGAAGATAAAGCGCTGGCCGTCCGCCGCCGCGGCAAAGCCGGTATTGGGAACCACTCTTGCCGCCCTGAGATCGAACAGCGCTTCGGGAATGCCGGCCTCGAAAGTGCCGCCGGTCTTTACCTTCACCGCCATCAATTTCCCGCCGGAAAGATAGAACATCTCTTTCCCGTCGCCCCCCCATTGTGGCCCGGTACCGCCCTTCGTTGAGATCGGCCACTTGCCGCTCGACGCGGGAAAGGTCTGGACGTACACTTCATATTTCCCGGACTGGTCTGATTGGTAAGCGATCCAGTGCCCATCGGGCGAGAGACAACCTGCGGTCTCGTTGAACGGCGTCTGCAAAAACGGCGGGAAGGGCTTTTGGTTTCCCTCCAGCGGTAAGACCCACAAGTCCCGCTTGGCTTTCGGATCAATTCGCGTATAGAGGATGAATCTGCCATCCTTGGACCAGCTGTCTGGTAATAAATGGTCCACTGATTTGAGGAGCAACTCATCCTGCGCGACGCCGCTTGCCGGCCTTCGATAGAGTTGATAAATCCCCCCGCGATTCGAGGTCCAGACGATGCTCCTCCCATCGGGCGACCAGATCGGAGATCTATCATCGGCAGGATCGAAAGTGAGCTTCATGTCTCTGCCCTGCGTAATTTCTATCACATGGATGTCCGTAGTTCCGGTCTTTGGATCTCGGCCCCCCACCACCACACGCTCGCCGTCGCGGGAGAGATGGGGTCCTGAATAAGATCCCACTATGCCAATGGAGCCAAGCAGCTTGCCCGCGCGATCAAACGATGCGAGTTGCCGGTTATCGATATTGTCGCCCGGATCGTAGACCAGGGTGCCGTTGTCCGATACGGAAAATAATCCCCGGCTGTTGATATTGACTTCCACCTGATCGGCGATGCGAAATTGCTCGTCGGTGAGCGTGAGACGGTCGGCATCAAACGGTTGCGCCAGCAGCGCCCGCTCGTGCGCGAACAGCAAATAGCCCCCACCCGCGGCCGATGCCGCGTAGATCGCGTTGGAATCAGCCGCCCGCAGCTGCTTCGTCTCTTTCCCGTCGAGCGAGCCGAGATAGATCTCCGACGAGGCTTCCTCTCCCGCAGTCGTAACGAGATACAGAAAGTGGCGGCCGTCAGGCAAAAAAGAGGGCCATCGATACTCGACGCCCGGACGCGGCTGGCCAAGTCCTGGCACGGGTGCCGGCTCACCACCGACTGCCGGGACACGATAGATGATCGCGCCTCCAAAGAAGAGAATTGTCCCCTCGCGGTTCCACGTGCCGCCGAAGCCTTTGATTGAGATTGGGACATTGCACAGCGATCGCAGGGTCCCGTTCGCCAGATCCATCCTTTTGAGCTTGCCATCGGCGAGAAATGCGATCGAGTGGCTATCCGGCGACCAGAAGGGAGGACTCTTAGTCCCCTCGGTGCCGGGCAGCGGTCGCGCCGCGAAAGAACCCAGCGGACGCAGCCACAGCTGGGTCTTGCCTTCCAGGTCGGCAACGAACGCGAGGCTGCGGCCGTCAGGCGAGACCGCTATTTGGCCAAAGGTGGCCTTCTCCGGTGGAACAATGGTATATCTCACGGCGACGGCTTCCGCCGGCGGTTTCAGGCGAAGATACGAAATTGTGAAGGGCAACGAAACCAAGAGCCCGAGCGACACTAACGCGGCAGCAATCCACCCCAGTCGCTTCCGGCCCTTGCGCTGAACACCTGCGGGAGCAGGCACACCTGATTTCGATCCGTCTTCCGATATCCATGTCAGCTCCATGGTCAAGTCGCGGGCCGATTGCCATCGGTCTTCCGGGTCTTTTGCCAGGCATCTCTTCACAACGCGATCGAGCGCGGGAGGTGTCATTGGCTGCGTGGTCGAGATCGGCGCTGGCTCGCTGTGAAGGATGGCACCAATCAGACTTGCTTGGCTCTTCCCGGTGAACGCTTTCTTCCCGGTGGCCATCTCGTACACAACGGCGCCGAAGGCGAAGATGTCGGTGCGGGAGTCCGCATCGCGCCCTTCCAGTTGTTCGGGCGCCATGTACTGAAACGTCCCGAGGATCATGCCGGCGCCCGTCAGCGGTGCTCCTTCAGTCGGCAGCGACGTGAGATCCGATCCCGGTTCCGAGCCGCCGGCCCGCACTTTGGCCAGCCCGAAGTCGAGCAGCTTGGAGCCGGATTTGGTGATCATGATGTTGCCGGGCTTCAGGTCCCGATGGACGATGCCCGCGCGATGCGCCTTGTCCAGGGCGTCGGCGATCTGAATCGCATAGCGCAGCACCTGATCCGCCGGCAGTGCGCCCCGGCTTAATCGATCGGAGAGCGATTCGCCTTCGATCAGCTCCATCACCAGGTAATCGATATCGTCCTGATGGCCGATGTCGTGAAGTGTGCAAATATTCGGGTGATTCAAGCTCGACACCGCCCGGGCTTCGCGTTCGAACCGCTGCCTCAGCTCCGGGTTGGCCGCCAGATGGCCGGGCAGAACCTTGATCGCGACGCTGCGCTCGAGCCGCGGATCGCGCGCGCGGTACACCTCGCCCATGCCGCCCGCGCCGAGCGGCGCCATGATCTGATAGGGTCCCAGTAACGTTCCGGAAGAAAGGGGCAATATCCCGCCACAGCAGGCATCGTTCGGTGGAACAGAATCTGCTACGATCTTCAACGTATGAAATGCAATTCGGAAATCCCGAGTTAAGGCAAGGATTATACCTGTTCCCTCAGTCCGGTCAAAGGGGAATGGGGACTGACGGTGCCAGACCATTGGAATTAATAGGCGATGTACCAAGCAGGGCGTGGAAAACGAGCTTATAGGTGAGCGTCCCCGGTTTCCGTGAATTTCGGAAAGAAGCAGAAATAGCGATGGTTTGGGGATCGGGCGGGGTAAAATAGATAACCGTGCTAAAGATCAAAGAGATCATCTGGCTCGCCCAATTCGTCGAAAAGATCGAGAGAAAGCATGGAGTGACCACCGAAGAGGTGGAACAGGCATTTGGAACTCGTCCGCTCATTCATCGATTCGAACGTGGCGACGTGCGCGGAGAAGATCTCTATCGAATGCTCGGCAGGACTGACGGCGGCCGCGGACTTGCGGTATTCTTCATCATGAAGCCCAATGAGAGGGCGCTTGTGATCTCCGCCCGGGACATGACCGATGGGGAGAAAAAAAGCTATGGCAAATTCAAGAGATAAGGCAAAGCCAAAGAGGATCCAATTACCAGAACACTTCGCAAATGTTGAAGAAGCTGGACTCTTCTGGGATACGCACGACAGCGCCGGCTATGAGGAGCATGCGGTGGAAGTTGAATGTGCCGCCGATATCAAGCGAAGGACATACCTGGTTCCCGTCGATAGCGATCTCTACCGCACGGTGCGAATCATTGCTCAACAAAAGGGAATTTCGCCGGAAACACTCGTAAACATGTGGATTCAGGAAAAGGCCTCCTGACAAATACCCCGGCCATCTGACCTGCCTTGAGTCTATTGGGTTAGAGAATTGTCGCCTTCTGCAAACAAAATCCAGACATCGTTGGCGGGATCAAAAAGGTCTTGCCATCCTTTTCTGTGAAGTGATGTCGGCTGACTTTTCCATGATTCATATTAAGAGCCATTGACTATTTCGGCGGGGTACCAGGACTCGCGCGCCAGGTTTATTTGCCAATGGCTACCTTTTCACTTCCTTCAGCAGCGCCGGCCGTCGGGGGTGGTATCGTACGGGCTGATGCCGGTGTCCACCGCGGGCAGACGGAACAGCTCGCGCGGGGCGGAGGGCTTAACGGAGTCCGCTGTCAGCTTTAAGTCCACCACCATCAGCTTGAAGTCCGGCCTATAGGAAGAGTTGTCGAAAAATCCCGCATCCCAACGGCCCTTTTGGTTACAATCCGCGCGGGAACGCGATTCCGACTGCATTTCGGGATCGACTTGCCCGGAAGTTGACATAACACCCCCTTTGTTGCAGATGATGAAAGGGATATTCAGCGAAAAGAACTGGAATGAGACTCAGTGACCGGCAGCCTGTGCAATTTTTGACAGGTTCCCTCGTCAAGCGGCAATCTTGCGGGACTCAGCTGCAAACTGAGGATTATTCCTTGAAATTAGATTAACTCGGACCCAAGGACTCAGCCCGAGCCAGATCATTAAAGTTTTCGATGCATTGGCTTTCTACATTCTTCGCTGATGAACTACGGCGAGCCGAATGTTTCTTAGGTAAACACAAGCGCCCAAGTGCTTGCTTATCTGCGATCATCGACGGAGACAGAGAAAAACCGACAAGTTCCGATTGCACCAGATAATCCAAAAAACGCATAAGAGATGATCGCACTCGACGCGCCTGGCCAGGGTAGACTCCTCTGGCCCACTCGAGGATGTCTCCCACCTTTTTCGTCTGCTGGATTTGTTGTAAGATTCTGTAACCAACCTCCGAGAGAGGCACCTCCCGATTCAGATTACTGAGTCGGTATCGGTGGGTACCTCCGCGCTTCACTTCAGATATCTCAACATGCTGGCTGAGCATTAATTGATCATTCAGCTCTAGTGGGGTTGAATAATCTTTAAAGTATGAGGTAATGGATGAGCCATAGTGATGTCGAAGGTACAGTTGATACCGCAACTCCTTCTCTTCGGAGCTGAGCTGATCATTCCATCCCAGCTGGATTCTTTTCAGACTATCCCCCAGGCACTCAGCGCGTGCAGGAATGTCCATCGAATAGGGTTCTACAGCGATGCCGTATGCTTCTGGCTTGCGAAACACTCTTGCGTAGGGTTCAACTCTAAAACGGGTGCCAACATAGTAATACAGGTATTGTCGCATCGATTCTGGAATCCGCCGTTCTAATGTATAGATGAAGTCGATGTTCTGCCACACATCATCTCTCGTCTCGCTGGGATCGATGCCTTGCGAATGAGCGACGATCTCTTCGAGCAGGCGTTTCTGCTGCAATCCATAGCGCGACAGCTGGTCATAGATGATGGGATCGATGGCGATGGACGCCTGCGTCAACCAGTAAGCCAGCTGCTGCTGGCGTGCGTCGAGGGCCTTGAAGCTTTCAGACTGAAGTTGGATAAAACCGATATCACCTACGCGGTCAACCAGAACTGTGTTCTTTTCCTGAGAATCGGCCTGGGCCACCAAACACACCAAAGCGATGCACAAAATAATCGCGACCTTCATAACAGGCTCTCCCCGTGTTTCCGTAGTTATTCTGCAGAAGCCACCAGTGTTTCTACCACGGTGTTCTCGGATGGGCCAGGGAATTTAGCACGAAGCGGCCGGTCCTGTCCTCTGCTCGTGATTGTGATCGTGATCGGCTTTTTGGGGCGAGATCATGGAGGTTACAAAGAAAGGAAAAGCCGGTCAGGATCACAGCCAACCGACTTATGGTGCCTTCTGGAGTGGCTGAACGAAAAGCGCCGGTGGAAAAGTCGCGGTTGGATGAAACCGCGGGTTGCGATAATAACGCTAATTGCCGTTAGCCCGCCTGCAGGAAGAAGTGTGTCAAGACTCCAGCCGGCGACGTCTGATTGCTTTATCGTCGACTCCGGGGTCCCGGAGAGTCACGGTTGACGGACCGAAGTTAACATAAGACCCCCCCATATCGGAGAGAGGTGAGATCGGGTCGATTCTGCAGCTTATTTCGCCTATGCACCCGCTCCTTTATGCAGGCGCGACGAGGCAGGCGGGGGCGGCCAAGCCGTTGCGATTGCGGCGCGGTCTCGTCGTCGTGCAGGTTGCTCTGTCGCTTGGGCTGCTGTGCGCCTCCGCCCTGCTGGCACGCAGCCTTTACAACCTCGTGACCGTCGATCCCGGCTTCAAGCTCGAGGGGCTGTCCACCTTCTCCGTGCAGCTGCCCGAAGCCGGCGACACGGCGAAGCGCACGAATCCTTTCTTGCGGCAGTTGCTCGAAAACGTCCGCGGCCTGCCGGGCGTGCAGGCGGCGTCGATTACGAACCAGCTGCCGTTCACCGGTGGCTTGGGGAGTAGCTGGGCGTCGACGCCGGGGGTCGATAAACGGATCATGACCGAGGGATTCCACGTCGGTCCCGACTACTTCCGGACGATCGGCATGCCCTCGTTGCGGGTCGCGACTTCAGCGGGCAGGACGTGTCGGGTGCTGAAAAAGTGGCCGTGGTCAATGAAGCGTTGGCCTCCGCACTGTTCGTCGACGGCAATGCGATCGGGCAGTTCGTGTCGTTCGAGGAAGGCATGCCGGCGGACACGCGCATAGTCGGGATCGCAAAGGACGCGAAAGCCGCGCCGCGCGCCGAGGCGCGTCCGACGATCTACCTGCCGTGCTTCCAGCGACCGGGTCCCGCCACGATGAACATCGTCGCGCGGATGACCGGGGGGAAGACGCTGTCGGCCGGCAGCGTGCGGAGCGTGTTGAACCGCCTGGGTTCGTCGGTGGCCTCGTCGGAGCCGCGAGCGGTGGCCGACTATATCGCCGAGAGCCTGCTGCGCGATCGCATGATGGCCACCCTGTCCGCCTTCTTTGCGGTCCTCGCCGTTGTGCTGACGGGGATCGGTTTGTTCGGGCTCACGAGCTTCGGCGTTTCCCGCCGTTCGCACGAGATCGGCATTCGGCTGGCGCTCGGGGCCGCGCGCAGGACGATCGTGTGGCTGGTCGTCCGGGAGATCGCCGTGCTGACGCTCGTCGGCGGGGCGCTCGGCCTGGCGGCATACTTCGCGGCCAGCCGGGCGGTCGGCGCATTCCTGTTCGGTCTTTCGGCGACGGATCCTCCGACGGTTGCCGCGGCCACGATCATCCTGGCAGCGATCGCGCTTTCAGCTGGCTTCGTACCCGCTTGGCGCGCAGTTCATCTCGAACCGGCCCACACGCTGCGCGACGAGTAGAAGAAAACGTGGACACCCACTGCTTTTTGCATCTTGATGGGTGTCCACATTCTCCACGGCCTCTGGCCCTGAATCGGGAAACCGGGCCACGACCAGCTATTTTCATCGCCTGAATCTGAGGAATGGACATAAGCATGTGGACACACACCAAAAGTGCATATAACGGTGGGTGTCCAGGTTTTCTGCTCCGCCCCAAAACTGCGCTGAAGCCGGTGAAAAATCGGGGTACGCAGCCTTGCCGCAAGGAAATCAAAAATTCGGTTGAACTCAAGTGCACGCTAACTACGTGCCGAGGTTTCTCTGCCTGAAGTCTTGGAACAAAAACTTGATTCTAAATGAAAGAGCGACGAAGCTTTACCGATCTTTCACCTGATGAAAAACAAACCCGATCTGCCGGGACTTTGAAGCGGGCAACGTCATGAGCTCTTTTATGCACTTGATAACCCGTTGGATTTTCAGATCGTGACCATCATACTTCTCCTGCAGCTCCTCGAGCTTATCGGCGAGGTCCTTATACGTTGCCTGAAGCTCCCGCAGGCGCACGAACGTCCGCATAATGACTATATTGACGTGGATTGCACGCTCACTGTTAAGCACACTGGATAGCATAGCAACGCCTTGTTCCGTGAAGACAAACGGCGAATACCTGCGACCGCCACGATGGCCTTTTGAGATCGCAATTTGCGATCTCAAAGCGTCCGCCTCGCACGCGGTCAACACAAACATAAAATCTTCCGGGAACCTGCCGTGGTTTCGGCGCACCTGCTCGTTGAGGTGTCCCGTCGAAACGCCGTAGAGTTTGGCCAGGTCGCTATCAAGCAATACTTTGTGGCCGCGGAACAGAAAAATCCTGCGTTCTATCTGCTCTACGGGATCCAGTTGTTCAGAGGAAATGCTCTGGGATTCTTGCTCAGGCATTGGTTTGGATTCTGACCTTCCCGGGTGTATGCCCACACGTTATCTAACCCGCCATGCCGCATTTTGAGCGAAAGTTTTGAACAGCAATTTCGAGCGAAGTTCGGATAGGCGGATAGGGGACTGACGACGGCAACTGTTGAAAACACACGGCGAAGGTTGGGTCAGAGCCCTTCCTGGCAGGGCTAACGGCAATAAAATCGGGCTTTTTTTCTGGTTTAAGGCCTTGGCTTATCGGACGAGACGTTGGCGCCTGCTCTGCATCTTTCCATAAAATGCGGCCAGGTGTCAGAACGGGCTTGCGCGCAATGGGAAGGCCGGTCAGCATTGCGCATAAATCCGCCATGGAACAGTCAACGGCTCGGGGTCTCTTCCCGAAGCCGGAACATTACGCTTAAAACTAAAATTCGAGCCTGTTTTTTGGTTTCTAGTAGATTTTTTGAGCCTCAGAACCGCCGATATCACATGCCTTCAACAAATTGGCGTCGTCAGTCCCCGTTTTCCCCTATGGTCATCCCCTTGTAGGTCAAAGATTTAGCGTCGTCAGTTCCCGATCCGAGGACCTTGCCTGCGCAAGACATTGACTGATTATGCTGTGTCCCTATGCTTGATGCTCCAGCTCCTGCTGCCGGCGACGAGGGGGGCGGTGCAACCAGGCACCTTTTCCGATTCCAAACATTGACAAGTGTTATCATTTTGGGGTACAGATAAGTATGGGCCGATGGAAACGCTTTGGTGTAGTCGTTGTCCGTTACCTGACCGATCACGATCCGTCGCACGTTCATGTTTTCCAGGATGGGAAACGAATCCTATAATTTGACATCGAGGGCTGGCGGGTCATGGAAGGAGAAATGACGTCCAATGCGCGAAAGGCCTTGGCAGCTCTTCGCAAGGAGGGTGTTTTGTGAGAAATCCAAAATTTAAGAAGATCAGACCCAATTATCGGAAAGCAGTGCTGGAGATTTCGCTCCAGGAGGGACGCAGGCTGAGTCGTCACAGCCTTCCTTTTGCTGTTTTCTCCGGCATCACGATGGGCACCAGCAATCGATTTACAGAGATCATAATCGAGAAGGATCTGGGGGACCAGTCCGCTTCCTATATGCTGGAGGACGGAACGCGGGGTGACTTTCCCGCCGATCTGGTTTTGTACTACTCCGATCCGACATACCAATGGTCCCCAATCAATCAGCTCAAACGGGCACTGAAGAGCAAGATTGCCGATTCCAAGCTCTCCTTCCGGGTTCTCGGCGATGCACTGAACACCTCCCCATCTCAGGTCGTGCGCCTTTTGGAGGAGAATCGGGCTTCCAAGCAACTCCTGCAGCTTTTCAAACTCGCCCAAATCGCGGGCTATGACATTGAATTCACCCTGAAAAAGAAATCTGCGGCTTGAGAGTCCCGACTGATATCGAGCCCTTCCTGAATACCTCTGAACCTATGACAGGGAGTTGAGATTGAGTTGTCCCTCTTCAGTTTCGGGAAGTTGAAAGACAGATCACTCTCGCTGGTTCCTGACATACCTGCACGAGACAAACGCGGGACAAGAACCGAACAGACGGCGAGTTCGTTCCCCTATGCCATCCGCCTGGCCAATCTCTCGTAAATTCGGTGACAGGCACCTCTTTTCCCAATTCACAGGCCGTCACTCCGAACCAATCCATTCTTGAAATTGGGGAAACAGGTGCCTGTCACCGGATTTGGGCACCGGCCCGGAGATGGCAAACGTGGCGATTGTACGCAATTTACCAATTGAGCCTGTGACGGGAATTGGGCATTATGTGCTCATGCGATTCATCGTCGAGCTGGTTGGCGAGGAGTGGGCTGAATGGTATCGGCTCTCGCCGGCGCAGCGCTGGCGGGAGACCGAGAAGCTGTGGCAGGCCTACCTAATGCTCGGAGGATCTCTTGATCCCGAACCCGATAGCCAAAGTCCTTTCCACGATCCGGAAGCACCGCGTTCGGGCGCTGCTCATGGGCGGCCAGGCGTGCGTATTGTACGGCGCAGCCGAGTTTAGCCGCAATGTCGATTTTGCGATCCTGGCTGACGCGGGCAACCTGCGCCGGCTGCGCTCGGCATTAAGGGAACTGCAAGCGGAAGTCATTGCAGTCCCTGCGTTCACGGCCAGGCACCTGTGTCGCGGGCATGCGATTCATTTCCGTTGTTTTCATCCGGATGCCGAGGGCATCCGGATCGAACGTCATGTCCAGAATGCGGGGCGTGGCGTCGTTTGAGAAGTTGTGGAAGCAGCGCACAACGCTTATTCTGCCCGGCAACACAACGGTCCATGTGCTGTCGCTTCCGGATCTCGTGGTCGCCAAGAAGACCCATAGGGACAAAGACTGGCCGATGATCAGGCGGCTCGTGGAGGCGCATTATTTCGAGCACCGCCGCGACCCCAACCGCGCTCGCGTGGCATTCTGGCTCACCGAACTGCGCGCCGGAATTGATTGTGGAGGTTGCGCGGCAACACGAACGCGCCTGTCGTCGTCTCGCAAGCTCCCGTCACTTGCTCTCCTTTGCTCTCTCCGACAACCTTGAGGGTGTAAACCGGGAACTCGCCAAAGAGGAAGCCGCCGAGCGTGACGAGGATCGGCGCTATTGGTCGCCGTTGCGCAAGGAGCTCGAAACGCTGCGCCATTCCAATCGCGGAAAATGAATCCCGCGGATCCGGGTTGACCATATAAGCACTGGCGTTCCGTGTCCCCAGTTTTTAATGCTCGTGGTCTATCCCGTTCTCCAAAAACCTGCACATGCCATACGGGTCTATGCTATCTTGCCATCGCTGTTGGAAGCGATTTTCTACCAATCACCCTTGGTCAGGAGTTCTCGTGCGCATGCGACAACCGATTGCCCTGCTGCTGGCCGTTTTTATCGTGTTAGCCGTTTCGTCGGCCGAGCCTCGGGCCCAGGCCACCAAGCGGCGTCCGCTTTCCCCAGATGATATCGATGGCATCACCCAATTGGAGAAACTGGAAGACACGCGTCAGTTGGACGAAATGACCCTAGCGAGGGTCCTGGAGTCCAAACACCCGGAAGTGCGGCGGCGCGCGGTCGTCGCGATTGGGCGGATCGTAGCCCCGCGAAGCCCTGCGCTCTTAATTCCCATGCGAACCGACCCGGATACAGAGGTCGTGGCGAGCGTCGCCTTCGCAGCAGGCCAGTTGAAGGACACCGGCGCGGTGGCCTGGTTGAGCGACCTGCTGAAGTCGTCGAAGACTCCACCCGCGGTAGCTCGCGAGGCGGCCTGCGCCCTGGGCAAGATTCGATCTGAGGAAGCGCGCGCCGCCCTAGCAAAATATCTGACCGAAGCGCCTGCCAGCGCGGCGGCCGCGCCAGTGGTGGGCGAGGCGCTGCTCTCCATGGGACGCTTCACGCCGCCCGGGGACATTGCGCCGATCGTGCGCTGGACGACGGCAAAGGATGTCGAATTGCGCTGGCGGGCCGCCTGGGCGCTCTTTCGCCCGCGTGATCCGGCTGCGATTCCTCACTTGCTGAAGCTCAGCAAAGACGCTTCCGGCGAGGTTCGATTCTGGGCCGTGCGCGGGCTGGCGCCGGCGATTGTCGATCAGTCCGGGACGAGTCGCGCGGTGACGTCAGCACGTCTCCGCGAAGCGGTGAAAGATCCGGATCGCCGTGTTCGAACCGAAGCCCTCCGCGCGCTCACGGCCTATGATGACGACGAGTCGTTCGCGGTCGTGGTCGCCGCGCTCGATGCGCCGGACACGTGGCTGTCGGTGTCGGCAGCCGAAGCGTTGGGCCGGTTCAAGTCGCGCAAGGATATTATTGTGCCGAAGCTCGTCGCCGCCATGGTGCCAGGACGGCCGTTGTCGCTGCGCATCACAGCCCTCGTGCCTCTTGCGGCTCTGGCACCTGACGCAGCGGTCGACTCTGCCGCCGCCCTGATGCGTGAAGACGGCATCGTCGCACGGACGGCGGCGGCTCAGGTTTTGCGCGCCAGCGTAGCCGGGCGAGCCAAGCTGGACGCCCTGGCGGCGGATCCCGTCACACAAGGTATGGTGCCGACAGCCGGCGGCGGCCGTGGCCGGTCGGGCGCGCCGTCCAGGCCGGTAAAGAGTGATGATGACTATCGCCGGATTGTTGAGCGGTGGATCGTGCCTGATTATAACGGTGACGCGAAGCCTCGTCTGAAGCTCGAGACGCCGCGCGGCACGATCGAGATCGAATTGTATCCCGGTGACGCACCGATGGGCGTCGAGTATCTCCAATTTGTAGTGACTTCCGGCGCGATCGTGGGCACGGAGTTTGGCCGCGTCGTCCCGAATTTCGTTGCCCAGCAGCGCGGCATCGGCACCGATGCGCCACTGCGGGATGAGGTCAATCGCCATGGCCTCACGCGCGGCAATCTGAGCTGGGCGTCATCGGGTCTCGACACGGGCCGGCCCGGCTACACTCTCGGCATCACTCCACAGCCCCACAACGAGGGGGATTTTACGGCCCTCGGACGTGTCATCCGCGGTCAGGACGTCGTCGATCGCCTCGAACTCGGTGACCGGATTACTGGGGCACAGATAGTTCGATAATGAGGGCGGGGGTCGGACGACGCGAATTGTTGATGAAAATAAACATGATCATCCCTTTGTAGGTCAAAGATGTAGCGTCGCCAGTCCCCGATCCCATCAAAGATGCACAAAACGGTGGGTGTCCACGTCTTCTTCGCGACAGATTCCGGCTAATCCTGGCCCAGGGCGAGGACGAAGTATTTTGCCGGAACCGCGCCTGAGTTGCGGTAGCCGTGGTCTTCATTGGATGCCACATAGATGCCGGAGCCCGGTCCAAGTTCGGTCATTTTCCCCGCGATCGTAACCTCGAGTGTGCCCTCGCGCATCAGAACCAGTTCCTCGTGCGCATGACGGTGAGGCGCATGGGGGACCTGGCCCGCGGCAAGCTCGGATTCGTGCATATCCAGCATGAATCCCGTATGAGTCGTGCCTGTGAAGATCTGATAGATGCGTATGGGCCCGCTTTCGCGCATCTGGAGATCTTCAAAGCGGAAGGCCTTGGTGGCCATTACTCCCTTTTTATCGGCTGCAGTCTGCAACGGAGTCGCCACGAGTCCCGGGAGAAGAAAAACGAATTCCCTGCGCGAGCAAGCCATAGTTCTCCTTTGCGATTCAGAATAATCGCATTCAGCCAAGATAACGGATGCCTTCCACCGTGTCGCCGTCGTTTGCCGGACCGACCATCAGGGCGCTGATCTGTGGCGCGTCCTTGATGCCCTTGGCCTGGAAGACGACCATATTCTCGCCGGACCTCAAATCTATCGGGATTTTAAACTGCCCGACGTGGCAAGTTTCCGCGCTCTCCTGTTCAGCAATTTTGGCCCCATTTATGCTAACGGCAACGCGCCCGTGCACGCCAAGCCACAGAAACCCTTTGCGGCTGCCCTGGGCGCGGATATGCATCGCCGCGCCATAGGTCGTTCCCGGAATATCCGTCCCCGTTGCCCTGGCAAAGTGGAGCGTATCGGTGGGAATCGTCAATCCCTTCCAGGAATCGATGGCAGCCACGGGATTCGCCGTTACCTTCCAGTCGCGGTTGCAACGTCCATGCCACGCGCTGTTCTTCGCCCAGCGGCACGTCACCCTGTCGGCTTCCTCTCCCACAACCTCGATGCGGCCGGAATCCATTGTGCCCATGTCCCGCTGCGATGCCATGTGGATGAATTCGAAATCCCAGGGATTGAATCCCATGATTCTTGTGACCACTGAGTCGACTGCGACCAGATCTTCGCCGGCAAGAACGAGATTGCTGCGCACCATCTGGTCCGGCTTCCTGTTGTTGTGATTCGTATACTGCAATCCGCGGATGCCGTCGACGATGTTGTAGTCGGCCGGATGGAAGGAGGCCAGATCAACGACCCAACCGTCCACGCGCCCCTCGACCGAATATTCATCGTGCAATATGCGGTTGGAATAGCGCCAGGATGGAGCATAGACTTCACGCGGCGCTGTCCCCACATAGTTTTTCAGGCACGCCGTCACGCCGCAGTCCGCATGCACTTTCATGACCGGAATGTCGATCAGAAAGTCGCAGTTCTGGATGGTGTTCGTGATGCAGTAGGCTGACTTGGCAGCGAAAGCACCGACTCCACGAACCGTGCGCCTGACTTCGACGTATCTGTAGGCGCCCGCGGCATCGCGCAGGCCATCGAGATTGAGGTTGATGTAATCGAATTGTTTTCCCGGAAATTGAGCGCTGAATTCACGCAGCATGCCGCCCAAGGTCCCGCCCCACCCGGGGAAATCCGTGGTGCCCCAATCAAGCGTCTCCGCGTCGACGCGCACGCCATTCTGGGAGATCTCCCACATTCCTTTGGTATGCACAGCCTGGTAGCTTCCACCTTCGGAGACCGTGATGCGCCGCACTTTCGACTTGCGGGCGAGATATTCCAGGACCGCCTTCAGGACCCTGAAATCCGTGACATCCCCCTGGCAATAGCTCTCCTGGGAGGGGAGGAACGCGATATTCGGTTTGAGCACAACCCAGGAGCCTGGCCGGATTTTGGCTTCCAGGCTCCCCGCCCTCGGTTTGCCGTACTCAATCGCTTTCCACACCATATCGCGGATGCGCGGGTAATCCAGCGGATCTTCGACGGAGGCAGAATGAGCCAGTTTGCGGTTGTCGCACCGGACCAGTCCTACGCGGACTTTGGAAGTATCTGCCCAACCCAGGCCGGCGGCCGCACAGCCGGAGGCAAGCAAAAACTCTCTCCGATTCAGTTTCATGGTGTCACCTCCCGGGGATGTGGCGATCATAGCGGAAGTCGATGCGCATTTCAGTTGAATATTGCGGCGCCGACTGCGCCAGAAGTACACTGCGGGCATGCGAATCCGATGCTTGCTGTTGATCGCCTGTTGTGTGCTTACCCTGAAGATATTGCCCGGGCAGGAACCCTCCAGGCAGCTCGTCCCCGGCGTCTTCTTCTGGCAAGGTGATCGGGACCAGCGCCAGCCTGCAAATTGCGTGTGGGTCCAGTTCAAGGAATACGTCCTGGTAGTCGATGCGAACTTTCCCTGGGCCGCCAAGCAGATAATGTCCCAGATAAAAAGCACAACCCACGGACCGGTCAGGTATGTTTTCGACACGCATTGGCACAATGACCACACCTTCGGGAACTGCGTCTATGCCGACGCCGGCGCCTCCGTCGTGAGTTCTGAGGAGTGTGCGGACGAGCTCGCCTCCAGGGGCCCCGCGAGCTGGAACAGCTGGAAAGAGACCGCACATCCGCTGACCGGATATCGGCTGGCGCAGCCTTCGATCACATTCACGGACCGGCTGGTGTTCGACGATGGTACGGAACGCGTGGAGCTTGTGCGCGTCTTACCATCGCACAGCAAAGGCGATGCAATCGCGTATCTGCCGAAGCACAAGATCCTCATTGCCGGCGACCTTGTCGTCAACTGGGCCTTCGGCAATAACAACGGAGATACGGGCGGGAATCCCGAGAACTGGATCCGCGTGCTGGACGATCTTCTCAAATGGGATGTGAAAATCGTGGTGCCCGGCCATGGCGGCCCGGTGGACCCGCAGAAGATGAGGGAGCAGCGTGACTATCTCAAGGGCATCCTCGATCAGGTGAAGAATGGGATTCGAGCGGGGAAAACAACAGACGAGCTGACACGCGAGATTGACCTCGCGAAATACGGCTCCTTCGGCATCAATGCTGCTGCGAACGCGACATCGATACGAGCCATCTGCCGCTTTTTAACAGCCGCCCGGACATAAACGGCCCCAACCCCCCCACCCTGGACCTTTCGTCCACGCCTGAGCTCGCTGTGACGCCGATTGAACACAACGAGAAAATATATGGACACCCATCAAGTAAGCATAAAACGGTGGGTGTCCACGTTTTTTCGAGGCTGCTTTATGGTTTCTAGTGGCTTTTTTGAGCCTCAGAATCGCTGATATCACATGCCTTCAGTAAATTCGCGTCGTCAGTCCCCGTTTTCCCCAAATCGCCGCCCCTGCCGCTGAGGCTCAGAAATGTCTAATGTTTAGAAATGATGAATAATGGATGTCCACGTTTCACGTTTTGTTCGTTTTACGGGCAGAATTTTCTTGCAAGCATGAGGCTCTGAAGCGTCTTATTGCCATGGAGGTAACATGATGATGCTCCGCTTCCTCTATTATGCATGGCTGGGCATTCTGTCTGCCTCAATCCAGCGCCCGGCGCCGCACGCCCCTTCTTTCGCCATCTACCTCATCGATCATCCTGAGGATTATGGGACGCAGGGTTCCAGGGTTTATGGCACCAGAGATGTCTCCGAGATTGGGCTGGAAGCGAAGCCGCTGATCTCTGATGCGGACATTCTAAGCTATGACCTAAGACAGCATTCCATGAAATTGACCAAAGAGGCGGTGGCACGCATCCCGCGCACCCCATCGCTGCACGGCTTGCCGTTCGTGGTCGTGGCCAATGGCGACCGAATCTACCTCGGGGTGTTCAACAGGAACATCTCCTCCATCGGATGTGGCTGCCCCACGATCCTGGTCGATCGCAACCTGGTCTATTTTTCCCCTTACAAGGAGGGGCAGAACTCACTCCCGGAAGCTCAACCTGACAACACCCTGGTGATCGATCGCAGCTACCCACAGGGTCTCTTCGCTCAGATCGCTGCGCCAGATCCCCGTTCCGATCCCCGCATAGTCAGGGCCTTGACGCAGCTTCATAAACTGAAAGCTGCCGATGAGTGGCTGGTCTGGCGCACGGGTAGGATTAGCGATGAGACCACCCCATTATCGAGCTATCCCCTGGAGAAACCATCCTCGGTGCTGGATCATTATCTCGACAACCTTCTGGTGATCCATCCGGAACTGAAATGGGACCTGGAGTTCGCCGGCAACAAAAAGCTCGATCCCAAGGTGTCCATGGTGGGCAGGTGGCACGATTTTGATGTGTATGATGTAATCGAGAAATCGCTCCACCTGAAGCAGATTGTTCTCGAGTCGCCGCCCGGCACGTATCGCATTCTCCACAGCCTCGCAACCGGAACCCGTGTGGTTCCTGGCCCATCAAAAATCGTCACCGTGCAAGGGAAGCCGATTCTGGTGACGTCCAGCCCGCCGGAAGATCCCGAGCGTTTTTACGAGGAAAAGTTGTTTCTGCTGGATGAGCAGAGTGGATTGCCCACGGAGTTGAACGTCGAGGGCGTCATCGGAAGTGCCCTCTGGGAATTCTTCCCCGATAAACTGTGGCTAAGGAAAGCCGTCTGCCCGTTCGACCTGCAGACGCTCACCTATCAGGCGCCTGTATACAAAGATGGCGACCCGGAATGCTGCCCGACCGGCGGGGGCGTGGAAATCAGGCTGGGATTCCAAGGCAGCCTGCTGGTGCCGATCTACAAAAAGTACGATCCAACGAAAAAGGTTGGGGACGCAAGCCGGTTTGGTTCGCAGCCTTTGGCGCCCGCAACAATCTGAAATCCGAATTTCGAAGCCCTATCTGAACACGGGGGTCGGCAGCAGGCGAGCCTTCTGGGTAAGTCTGGTTTCGCCCACCTGTAAAACTCTTGGACACCCACTATTTCAATTCAAAATAATGGATGTCCACATTTTTCTTCCCTTCCGCAAAGACTATGACACGGAAAAATGGTGGGTGTCCAGATTCTTGCCGCTAGCAGTGGAGGCACTGTAACGCATTGCCCCAAGCAGGGCATTCACATTGCCTAACAACTGTTTAATTTGCTGTTTATTATCCAAGTGTTTCGCCTTACTAAATCGAATCGATTGAGTAGATTTAGATGATATGCATGTCGTTGCCGAGCCATTTCAGAATCTCCTCGATCGGCTCCGGAATCGGCAATCCATCTTCTGCGGCAATGAGCCGCGCCCGGGTGGGTTTTCCGGCTTGGGGGTACTTCTGACATAGCCGTTGGTACTCTTGTTCACCAACAGCATTTCGAAGATGGTCTTCGTAGTTTTTGGTGAAGCGCCAGACTTTGCAGCTTCCATCCGGTTTGGCAAACGCATCGAGCGAATTGTTAAACGCCTTCTCATCATCACGCCTATCCGTAAAGTCTGAGGAGTCTTCATCATACAGAATGCCAACTGGGACGGCAAAGGACAGGGCGATCTTGGCGAATTCTGGAAGATTCCTCTTTCCTCCAACCTCGACCACTGTCGCCCCTTGGCGGTCAAGATCAATATTCAATCGTTTCGCATATTCAGGCAGCGCAAGCTTCTCAGTATCACCCTCCACGAAGAGAAGTCGATTGGCAAAAAACAGCTCGTTCCGTTCAGGATCCAGTTCTTTGATGAACTTCTCCCGCCGCTTCTGATCGGCAGGAAGATCCGATGATGTGACATAGGTGCCCGTAGCCCCCTTCCTGACGAGAAATACATCGTTGTAGTCCGGCATGGATACAAAATGCGGCGAATGCGTCGTGTAGATGATCTGATTCGTTTTCCCAATCTCCCGAAGAGTCTTATTTAACGAGCGCTGCATCTGAGGATGAAGAAACATTTCCGGTTCCTCGATCAGCAGAATGGCTCCCTGCTTCCGCCGTTCTTCAAAGGCCTGGAGGATGGAGAGTACGAGAGCATTCTGCATACCCTCACCAAGCTCCGTCGCGCTGATCGTGAAGTCGCCTTCCCGGATGCGGAGGTCGAGGGACTTGTAGAAGTCCATCGCGTCGAAAGGCGAAAAAAAGAAGTCGAGCTTATTCACATCCTTGACCGGATCGAAGCCGAGTTGCCGCAAGGCATTCTTTTTGATGGCAGCTTCCAATGCATCGAATGACGCGGTTCGGAGAAGCTTCATCACGACTTGCATCATCCGTTGGAATTCTTCCGCTCGCGGTACGACGGCCTTTGACCCGTCTGGCCGGCTGACGGTGACGGTCTCTTGCGGGCTATTGAAGTCACGATTGATGTCCTCGAACAGTTGCCGTAAGAGAGAATAGCGAGCGCCTGGGAGTTGTTCTCGAAGTGAGCGATTCGTACCAATATAGATGAGTGGAACCCCCTCCCGTACCTCGGACGGAATGTTCACGAGAGGCTGGTAGTGTCGCTGCTCCCCTGAACGTGGCGCTTTGGCAAGTACCATCGGAGGCTTTCCCTTAGCATCAAAACACTTCTGTTCCAGTCGCCTGACGCCTTTTTGTTCACCAACCTTGTAGCGGGTGTATTCAAAAGACAGGGTTACAATATCTGTTGGATCTGCACCTTTGAACTTCCTATACTGGATGGAGATTCTGTGACAGGTACGGCATTGCTGCGACCCATGATTCCGAATTCTCCTGCCGCATAGTTTCGTCCTATGGCATCCTCGATAGCAGGGTAGTAGAATTGCGCCGGGGCGAAAGGGAATCATCTTCACGTCTTGCCGTTCGGGACAGGCGCCTGGTCTGGAGAAACATGCCGCAGAAGCCTCTGAGATCTGTTCTGCTCGGAATTGCGGGGCTCGCGTCCATTCTGATTTCATGTGCGGGCCCCGAACAGCGCTCGCAGGAAGATTCCACGAGACGCTTGGATGCAGCTCAGAACTTGAGCGTCGTTGAGTCCGTGGCAAAAAGGCGGCTACAGATTCAATGGGGCGCTCAAGCCGCAACCGATCAAAAATCTTATCGTGGCCGCGGGCCGGAAGGAAGGCGGCCATAGGAGGACTCTACTATGAATCGTCGTCGCTTCTTGCACCACGGTGTAGTCCTGCCTGCCGCGGCACTTGCCGCCAAGGGCTCATTTGAGGCATTCCAGGGTGGGCCGGCAGCGGGCGGCAAGGTCAGCCTGCGGGATAAGTTCCTCGGCTGCATCGTCGGCTGCCATGTCGGATCGTCGATGGGTGCGCCTTGCGAAAGCTGGCCTTATGAGCAGGTCGAAGCGAAGTACGGCACTATTGACAAGCTGATGCCCTACCAGCATTACAACAACGGCTGGAACCGCGAGGCCGGAACCACCGAAGACGGATGTGAGCGCCAGAAGCTGATGATCACGGCGATCATCGAAAAGAAAGACAGGGTAAACGCAGAAGACGTCAGAAAGATCTGGGTGCGGGACATGAAGCCTGAGCAGGCAGGAATGATATCCGAGGCTTTCGAGATGCGATTGCTCGAGATGGCGAAGAGCGGCATCCCGGCCTGCGATATCGGAAGGTATTGTGACTATGCCGGCCTGAACTCCTTCGCGCGATCCTGCCATCCGATCGGGCTGATCAACGCCGGCGACGCTGAGGGCGCAGTAACGGATGTGTTCGAAGTGGGGCAGCTCTATCAGACTACCAACAGCCGCGGTCTGCAGTGGGCCGCGGTAACCGGGATGTCGATCGCGGCAGCCACCAGGCCGGGAGCGACCGTCGACAGCGTGCTCGGTGCGATTCAGAAGGGCGACCCTCGCTTCGGGAAGGATTTCGGTGAGATGCGCGCGTGGCGCGAGATCGAACGCGCCCTGACGCGCACGAAAGCTTGCAGGGATTTTCGCGAGATGCGCAAGGCTTTTGACTCTATCTACAGCGGCAGCGGGACTCCTTATGCGTTTTCCTCCGCTAACGAGGTGGTCACCAAGGCCATCTGCGTTTTCAGCATGGTTAAGGGGAATACCAAGGACGCCTTGATCGCCGCCGTGAACTTTGGCCGGGACACGGATTGCCTGGCGGCCGTTGCCGCTGGAATTTCCGGCGCCCTCAGCGGCGCCGGCTCGATTCCCATGGAATGGATCAAGCAGGTCGATTACGCCACAAGCAAGATGCCGGTCACGAACAACCGGAGAACGCTCCGAGAACACGCGGATGGGCTGTACGAAGCCTACCGCGCGCGCCTCCGCAAGATGCGCGCCTTTGCCGATGAGATGGAACAAGCCTGATGGGGAATGACGAATGACAAATGGCGAGTGACGAATTACGTGTTTTCCATCCGTCACTCGCCATTTTGGGGGAAATGGTTGCACCAATTCCAAAGCGCTTCGCTTCTTTCTGGACCCGGCTATCCAGGAAGAACCGACCGGGCCGGCCAGGAAAGGACCGTGAGATCCAGCAGTTGATCCGCAGGATGGCCTGTTCTGATCCCCTCTGGGGTGCACCGAGGGTATACGGGGAACTATTGAGGCTTGAGATCGATATCTCCGAGTGGACCGTCTCTCGCTATATGCGGAGGAAGGAATCCTCCGTCGCAGAACTGGAGGGCTTTTCTGGATAATCACATCGGGGAAACTGTTTCGATCGATTTCTTCACAGTCCCCACGGCCACCTTCCGTGTCTTGTTCGTTCTCATCGTTCTTGCGCATGATCGCTGCAAGATCGTGCACTTCAACATGACGGAAGATCCGACCGCAGCCTGGACCGCGCGGCAACTGGTTCAGACGTTTTACGATCGAAAATCCCCGCGCTACCTCATCCGCGACCGGGATGGAGTTTATGGGTTGATGTTTCAAGACCAGTTGAAGGCGCTCGACATCGAGGAGGTTGTTACCGCGCCAGTCCTCGACCCTACCAGGGCGCAAAACTCGAATTCCAGAGCCTGCTTTGGGGTATAATCCAGTCCGCTGGGGAATAGGCAAGCCCCGGAGCGGCCCGCCGAAGTTTATCTAAGATCTTATCTCGGAACCTGACCGGCGGCCGCACCCAGGCTTCGATCCGAAATGCAGTCAATTCCGACTATCCGCTTGGGAGGACAACGATGAGGCATCTCTCGATTCTCGTGGTCGCTTGCGTGTTGCTGGCGACGGCCGGTGATGTTCGGGCGCAGGCGCAAATGCCGCAGACGCAGCCGGCGGGGCTGCGCGTGGGCGTGGTGGGCTTTGTTCACGATCACCTTTCGGGGTTCTTCGGGCAGTTGCGCGCGCATCCGGAAATCCAGATCGTCGGATACGTTGAGCCGAACCAGCAACTGGCGACGCAGATTACCAGCCAGCGGCACCTGGATAAGAGCCTGATCTTTGCCGACCTGGAAGAGATGCTGGCCAAGACACATCCGCAGGCGGTGGTGACCTATACCAGCACGTTCGATCATCGCCGCGTCGTCGAGGTCTGCGCCAAGCAGGGCGTGCATGTAATGATGGAGAAGCCGCTGGCCGTCAGCATCGAGGATGCGCGCGCGATCGAGAAGGCGGCCCGCGCGGGGAAGATCAATGTGATGGTGAACTATGAGACGACGTGGTATCGCAGCAACCAGGCGGCTTATGACCTGGTGCACCAGAACGTCCTGGGCGAGATCCGCAAGATCGTCGTGCACGACGGGCACCGCGGGCCGAAGGAAATCGGATGCAGCGCGCAGTTTCTGGCGTGGCTGACCGATCCGAAACTGAATGGGGGCGGCGCGCTGTTCGACTTTGGGTGTTACGGCGCGGATCTGGCGACGTGGTTGATGGATGGGCAACGGCCGCTGACGGTGACGGCGGTGACGCAGCGGATCAAGCCGGATGTGTATCCGAAGGTGGATGATGAGGCGACGGTCGTGGTGACGTATCCGAAGGCACAGCTCATCATTCAGGCGTCGTGGAACTGGCCATTCGATCGCAAGGACATGGAGGTGTATGGAAGGACGGGACAGGTGCTGACGGTGGCGAGGAACGATGTGCGGGTGCGCAGGCCGGGGGCAAATCCGGAACAGTTGGTGGCGGGGAAGCCGCTGGAAAGCCCGTATGATGATAATCTGTCGTATCTGCGCGGCGTGGTGACGGGGCAGATCAAGGCGGACGGGCCTTCGTCACTGGAGATAAACATGATCGCGACGGAGATCCTGGATGCGGCGAGGAAGTCGGCGGCGACGGGGAAGATGGTGACGCTGTCGGGAGGGAAGTGAGGGTGAGGGTTGTCCTTATCTGATGGCTCGTTTTGTCGCTGGTCATTTGTCCCGGGTCATGGGTAAATGGCGAGCAACCGGAGGATCTGCGGATGAGGTCCGGAAAGCCTCCGATATCGAGCAGGTGTTTGCCGGTATCGCGGAGAACCTTCGGAATTCTCACCTGATCGCCTACGTTCCTACAACTGCCAACGATGCCCGTTGGCGACCTGTGCCTTGCCAATACCCGAGCCACATTCATAACATTGATGTTCTGGTTTCGCGGTGGCAGGCTGGGCAGCTATGATCAAGGCACTCTTCTGCATGATTGCCCTGCTAAGCGTTGGATTCAGGCAACGTCGTGAGTTGGCGCTCGAGAATCTCGCGCTTCGCCACTATGCAGAGTCCCGAACTATGCCGAGAAAATCTTCGTGGCCCGCGTCAATCGTGGGTTTGCACAATCAAACAGTTGGCATAGTTTTTGAGGCCTTCTGCTCGCGGTCTCTCAAGAGTCCTGGGCATCAAGACAGCAGTCGATCGCAGCAAAGGAGCTGGCGGCCCCAATAGCCACGGCACTGGAACTGCGGACTGCGGAACTGAGGCCGATGCCATGCGATGGCACAATTCGAGCGAAAACGCACAAGGAGGTTAGTGGTTTACGCAGAAAACTATGCCGAGTTGAGTGGGAAACAAACATTGTGGCGACACCACAAACTCGGGCGCTGTGACGGATCGGGCCCGCGCTACTCAGGATAGTTCGGGGCTCGGCATAGTGTTGCCTATGCCGAGGCTCGGCATAGCCGGCAGCAACTCGCGATCTTCAACTGCAATCACCAACGATTGCGGATTCGAAGAACGGATCGGCAGTTTTGGATTTGGATCTCTCGAATCTGGGAAAGGTGGCACGAGTCGCTTCTCGTCGTCAAGCCAGATACGGTGGTTCGATGGCATCGGAAGGGATTCGCCCTCTATTGGACGTGGCTGTCGAAACGAAATCCTGCCCGGTCCAAGCACCCGAACATGGTCACGTGATAGAGATTCCCGAGGTTGGCGATCTTCACCATCGATACGAGAGGCGTGCGGCGTAGCGCCGATGCCTCCCATCTGCCGTCTCATATCATCAGTCGTACGACTTTGCCCCACCCAATCGGCGTTTGTGACCACCCGGTGAGAATCGTGCACGCGTGTCATATCAGGAAACGCCCGGTTGGGTCGCGAGCAGTCCGGTGCGCCATTGTCTGGGGCGAGAAGATGGAAGAACAACAGTCGCCGAGCGCGCACGGCGATCCTGCAGAAACGAGCTGGCCCAGTTTTTGGCGAGCGACTACTGACGGACTTGCGACCCCCGTTCGCCGGAGTTTTGAGGCAGCGATGCCGGGCCGGACGCGTTCAGCGTCTTCGCGAGCGGAAAAGCCTTAACCGCAGGGAAACTCCGGCCGAAGAGTAGAGAGAAAGTGTATCAGTTTCTCCCCTCGGATTCAGCGCAGGTGTTGTCAGATATGGTTCTCCGCCCAGAATCACTCTATGCAGAATCCTGATAAACTAAGAGACTTCCATTGAACAAGCCACTATTGGTTTCGTATTTTGCAGCCGGCGTGTCGCTTTTGGTCACGGCCCTCCAGATCACGCGCCCTAGCGCTCTTTCCACGCCCATACCGGTTGAGGCTCCAGGCCAGGTCGCTGCGGCGCCGGCTCAACCGCAAGCGCCTCGGAAACGGGATTTCCTGAACCAGGAAGCCCGCGGTCTTTACGTAACCTCCTGGATAGCAGGAATGAAGCGGTTCCGCGAAATCGCCGATGGCATGGCTGGTTCCGAGCTCAACACACTGGTCATCGACATCAAGGATTGTTCCGGAAAGGTCGGCTACGATTCGGCGCTGCCTTTCGTGGCCGAGATCAAGGCTCATGAGCGACGCATCCGTGATCTGGGAGCGGTGCTCAACTATTGCCGGGAGCGGAAAATACATACGATCGCGCGCATTTCCGTCTTTCAGGACCCGGTGCTTGCCGCAGCCAAGCCGGAGCTGGCGCTAAAGTCCACCGGCGGCGCCACCTGGAAGGACCGCAACGGCCAGGCCTGGGTTGATCCCTCATCACACAAGGTATGGGAATATAACCTGAACCTCGCCAAAGAGGCAGCCTATAGAGGATTCGATGAAGTCCAGTTCGATTACGTTCGCTTCCCCACCGATGGCAGTCTCGAGGCAATGGCATATCCCGTATATAAAACGGAAGTTCCGAAACACCAGGTGATAAAGAAGTTTTTTATATACCTGGACCAGGAGCTGAAGCCGATGGACATCCTCGTGTCTGCCGATATTTTCGGACTTACCACGGTTGCCGATGGCGACCTTAACATCGGACAGATGATCGATGACCTGGCGCCCTATGTGGATTATCTCTGTCCCATGGTATATCCCTCGCACTACCCCCCGGGCTACATGGGCTTCGCCAAGCCTGCCGAACACCCTTACAAAGTGGTCTACGACAGCTGCGTGAGAGGGCTGGACAAGCTCAAGGGGCAACGAGCGAAACTGCGGCCCTGGATTCAGGACTTCAATTTGGGTGCCAAGTATGACCGGCACATGATTCTGGAGCAGATCCAGGCGCTCCGGGACGCCGGAGCCTTCGGCTTCTGTGTCTGGAACGCAGGAAACGTATATACCACCGAGGCCTATAAGCCGCCGCTCCCCCAGGCAAACCCTAATCCCCCGTTTCGTGCCGCGCTGGTCGCCGAGCTGGAACGCCTACGCCAGGCCAAAGCCCCTCAGACACAGGGGAATAAAAGCCTGAATAAGCAGTGAAATTCGCTCAGCGGATCTTTTCGGAATTCGGGGCGGATTCCGCCTGGCTGGTTGACATAACGCCTCCGCATCGGAAGCTGGTGGGATCACATGCAGGAGGTCGTGCCGGGAAAGACGACCGTAAGCATGCAGCTTATTTCGCCTATCCATCCCGGGACAATGTTGCGGCCTGCTGTCGGTTTCGGTATGCTTCAATACACCCATCCTGAGGCAGGAAGTTATAACTATGCATGAAGAATTATGGGCAGGCGTTGAGTTGAAGATTGAAAATGCAGAGTTCTTTTTAGAAAGGATGGGAGAATCGCTCCGCCGCCGGAGCGAACTCAGATGAATGTTGCCCTGCAACCTACGGGGGCGATTGTCGACACGTGCTGGCAGCAAGCATTCTATGCATATCTCGATGCCTTTTTGACGATGGCTCGCAGTGTCCCCGAGATTATTAGTGCGTGTTTCGGCAAGGATTTTAGCCCCGCGATGAAAGATTGGTTTAACGGGCTTCCGACTCCCGAGACAGATCGGCGCAAAACCTTCTCGAGCCAATTCAAAACCACTTACAATAGCTTCAAGGAGCTGTCGCTCAGCAACGCCCGAAATATCAGCCTCCATCGAACAGGCGTAGCCCCGGTCGAGGTCAACATCACAGGCCGGTTTGGCGTCTCCCACGTCGGCACGCCCGTAAGGCGCGTTGCAACGTCAGAAAGCAGACCCATTGCCGCTGACGATGATCCAGCCCTTCAGTGGGCAACAGCTCTGGCGCCAATCTCCTTGCAACCAACCTGGACTGATTTTAGTATCGATGGCAGACCCCTGTTTCCTGAATGTCGGGCTTACCTTGATGAGGCCAGGAAACTTCTGACCCAGGCTCGCGGCATCTCGCAGCAGGTGCATGGCAATGACAGCCTCACTTTGCCACCATAGGGAGAAGGCGCAATGAGCGATCGGAACAGCACACATTTCACGCTGCGGGAGCGGATCGTAGAACATGTCTTCGTCGGCGATGCGCTCCGCGCCTTGTGGAAATGCGGCGTCGTCGACGTGGAAGTGCTGCGTTCCGGGTTTGACGCTCATGGCTATGACTTTGTAATGGCGCGAGGTCAGAACGTCCGCCATATCCAGCTCAAGACTGGAAAGCCGAAAAAGCCCGGCGACGTGTCCGGGCCGCTGGCGTTGGCCGATAAGCCGAGCGGGTGTGTGATCTGGATTCGGGTGACAGCCGACCTCGACATGGGTCCGTTCTTTTGGTTCGGCGGCGCGCCCGGCCAGCCGTTGCCCCAGATTGGCCACTACTCCGTCCCCCTGCGGGCGACCCACAACAAGAAAGGGGAACGTCCGGCGCGGCTGAATCATCGCCTCATCCCAAAGAGTGAATTCATAGAACTGGAGACCATAGACGATGTGCTCTTGAAACTCATTGGGGAGGTTGGCCAACCATGAGAGAGCGCGCAACACCCGCCTCCACCACCGCCGCAGCGACCAAGTCACCCTCGATGCGGTTGAGCGGATTCTCATTTGCTCGCAGGGAAGCATGCGAAAAAAGTAGACAACACTACTGGAGTGCATCTCATGCAATTAAAAGACTGGCTACCGCTTGAAGGTATGGGGACGTCCCCGTATTTAAAACTTACGCTTTTTGTAAGGGGGCAAGGGCAATGAGACTTCGAGTCTTGCCGTTTCAATTCGCCTTTCTTTCAATGGCCTTTCTTGGTTCCCTCTGGGGCCAAGCAAGAAATGAGAGTCCAAAGCAAGAACTGAAACAACAAACGGTGCCGCTCTCTCCACAGGAGCTTTTTAAGCGCCTTTCGCCCTCTGTCTTCATAGTTGAAGTACTGGACCGTAAAGATACCGTCATTGCTTTTGGGAGCGGGATTTGCATCGCGCCAAACCTGATTGTCACAAATAATCACGTAATTGAGGACGGAGCCTCAGTAAGAATCAGGCAAGGATCCAAAACGTGGCCAGCAAGGGTAATGGCACAAGACGGCGATCATGACTTGTGCGACCTTGAAGTGAATGGGCTAGAGGCTCCAGCTGTTTCCGTCCGCCCCTCTTCCTCTCTTGAGGTAGGAGAGCGGGTTTACTCCATTGGAGCACCTGAGGGGCTGGAATTGACGTTTTCTGAGGGGCTCATTTCATCTTTTCGAACGTACAAACAAACCCAAGTCATTCAAACTACTGCGGCCATCTCCCACGGTTCGAGCGGGGGCGGTCTTTTTGATGCGCGCGGACAGTTGGCGGGTATCACCACGTTCTTCATTGAGGAAGGCCAAAGTCTCAACTTCGCGATTCCTGGCGAACTGGCCTTGGCGATTAGCCAACATCAGAAACAGACGTTAGCCTCAGCCCAAGATTCGGCTCCCCTGGCTCGGGATCCGTTTCTGAGGGGATCCGCCGATGTGGACATAAAGGTGGGGAAACCATTTCTGCGAAAGCGGAACGAGCTAGTTTTTGTCTACGTCGTCACGAACAACACCGGCGCGGACATCGCCTTCAACTGTCCACATAGCGTCTACGTCTTAAAGAATAATAAGCCGAATGCAAAGATTTATCTGAGATTTCACTCGGGCGTCCATGTTGAAGGATCTTTTAATCCCACTGCTGAAATAACACTCAAAGTCGAGCCGTGTGACCTGCCACGGGTCCTGCCGGTGGCTGTAAGCATTACCCTCTATCTTGGGGATGTACCACGAAAATTGCGCACTTGGCAGGAAATCCTTCAGAACTCATACCCCGATCTTGAGGGCATTTTGATTCTCGTGCCGCTGCTCGATCTTAGATTGAATTTCCCAGTGCCACAGCGCTGATGCAACAGTGCTCCCACACTCAACGCTTCCATAGTACGTTTGTGCCCGCCAGACGTTGTCAATTCCGCAACAATGCTTTATGCCATTTAATGTTGCCAGTGATAATTTTGAGTTTTACTTTGCACGTTACTTGACACACACAGAGCAATGCGTACCTGGTTAAACTGTCCCTCCTGAACGCGGGGACACTATAACCAGGCGCCCCTTCCCGTCACCGAGTTTGCGAAATACGCAACCGCGTCAGGGTTCTTCTTCATTCTGATCATCTATGTCTTGATCCAGCTCAAGTTCGGGCTGATCTCCCTCGAAATACTGTCCAAAGAGCTCGCGCGCCTTCGACAAGTCAGCCGCGCTGACCAGGAGAGTGTTTGGAATTGCGCCAAATCCGGCGCCCGCGCTGGCGTCGCTATGCAGCAACGACACAATCCCGTTAATTTCCAGTAACTCCTGAATCATCTGTGCTTGGAGCGGATCGGGAAACGTCCCCATTTCGACCAGTTCCAGTTCGTCCTGGTGATAATTCCCTGAGTTCTCATCGGGTAGGCAATCGACCAATTGGACGTCACAATCACTGCAACGCGTGAATCCCAATCGATATTCACTGTGACAGCTCGGGCAAAAAGGCACCGGGCACCTCCACGCTGAATCTCCATTTCATTATTGTATAGCAGAATGCAGATTGCGGAGACCAAGGAATGGCCGACTGCGAGTTTGACCTCTCGCAGCCGTTTAGCGGCATCCACGCCGTCGGCCGATAAATACTAGGGATCTTTCTCCGCGGCAATATCTAATGGGCTCGGCGGCCTGTGGCACAGCGGGCGCGATCGGCCGAAATCTGCGAGATGTTTTATCTCAGAACCTGAAATGTGGCAGGTGGGACTGTCTGCAAGCAGAAGATATGCTGAACAGCCGCCATTGGATTGTGCTCGGACCGGTGTAAGAGCTAGAGTAGGGGCACTCCACAAGCCGGAGTGCAGCTGAATAACTGCAAGATTGCCGGGTCGGTTCGTCACAATTATGGACAGGGTCTGCAACCGGCATACTCTGCCAACCAGCGAGACACCAAAGGAGGCCTATGAAGCGAAGATTTCAGACCGTGTTTGTGATCTTATCGTGCTGCTGGCTTTGCCCGCGCATGAGCGAACTGATGGCACAGGAGTCAGTGCCGCTGCCGATCCGCAAGGTCGTGCTCTATAAAAACGGCATGGGTTATTTCGAGCACCTGGGACCAATCAAAGGACCGCAGGCGGTCGAGATTTCGCTGCCGCGCGCCCAGATGGACGATGTGCTGAAATCGCTCACGGTCATCGATCTCGGTGGCGGGCAGGTGGCCGGGGTGACCTATGACTCCGCGGCACCGCTCGAGCGCAGGCTGGGCGAACTGCCCGTGGACTTGAGCCGGACGCAGAGCCTGGTGGATTTTCTGAATCAGGTGCGCGGCGCGGAGGTGAAAATTCAGGCTCCGGCGGGACCCGTTGCCGGCAGGCTCATGGGAGCCGAACTGCACCAGCGATCGTCCGGCGCCAACACCTCGATCGAGGTCGTTCAAGCTTCCGTGCTCTCCCTCTCGGGAGAAGCTCAAGCTGGTCGAGGCTCGCGTCGACTGCTGCGCTGCAGTTTACCGAGCCGGCATTCGCAGGCGATATGTTCCGATACCTCGATTTGCTCAGCACCCGAAATCAGCGCGACGTGCGCAAGCTCCGGATCCAGACGATCGGGGCGGGCGACCGGCAGCTGTACGTAAGCTACACTTCCGAAGCCCCGATCTGGAAGACCACCTACCGCATCGTGCTCGACCCGAACCGCAAGTCCCTGCTCCAGGGCTGGGCGATCGTGGACAACACTACACCCATGGATTGGGTCAATGTCACCCTGTCGCTCGTAGCCGGAGCGCCGGTGAGCTTCATCCAGAATCTCTCTCAGCCGATCTATGCGCGGCGCCCGGTAGTTCCTCTCCCCGCCGGAGTGCAGGTCCAACCGCAGCTGCACGAGGGAACTATCGAGGTGCCGACCGGGGAGGCGGTGATCCGCGGCACGGTAATGGACCCGAGCGGCGCAGTGGTACCAGGTGTCGATGTGCAGGTGATCGATGCGGGAGGCAACACGATCGGTCGTACGACAACCGCCGAAGATGGCACCTATAGTATCTCTGTGGCGCCGGGAACCTACCGGTTGGTGGCCAACATGCCGGGCTTTAAAACAGCCCAGGTCGTGGATATCCAGGTGAGACTCCGGGCGCGTCACCGCGGTCAACGTCACGCTGCAAGTTGGCGGGGTGGCCGAGACCATAGTGGTCCAGGCAAGGGCTGAGGCCGGCGGTCGCGGGGGCATGGTTGGAGGCGGCAGAGCTTCGGATATGTTACGTGCGCCCGCGCGACCCGCGGCTGCGCCGCGATCAGATAATTCAAGTTTCGGCGATGCTATCCGACAAAATGCAACGCCGGCCACGGAGGCCCAGGCGCTGGGTGAGCAGTTTGAATACAAACTGAGCCAGCCGATCACCATCCGACGCAACGAATCAGGACTTTTGCCCATCGTTCAAACTGAGGTGGACGGCGAAAAAGTATCGCTCTACAACGCCGCCTCCGGGGAAAAGCGACCGCGGCTCGCCGTTTGGCTGAAGAACTCCAGCAACCTAACCCTCGATGCCGGCGCTTTCACTGTCATCGACACCAGCGCCTTTGCCGGTGAGGGATTGGTCGAAACCATACAGCCCGGGGAAAGCCGCTTGCTGAGCTACGCTCTGGATCTGGGCGTTGAAGTTTCCGAAAACACCCAGACGGAGCGTCAGCGCGTGGAGCGCGTTGAAATCAGCCACGGCGTCATGCGCATGTATTCAAAAATGACGGAGCGGAAAACGTATGTTATCCGCAACAACGATCAGAAGGCTCGCATGGTCGTGCTCGAACACCCGGTCCGGCAAGGCTGGACGCTGGTCCAGACGCAGACGCCGGCGGAGTCCTCGGCCAACTACTATCGATTTAAGCTGGAATCCAAACCCAAGGCCACGACCGAATTTACGGTGCGCACCGAAACGCCGCAACAGGTCAGCTACGGCATTTCCAACGTCACTCCAGAACAGATCACGGTCTGGCTCCTGGAAAAATCCATCGATCCGGAAATCGAAAAGGCGCTATCCGTCATCATGGCCAAGAAGTCAGAGATCAGCGATCTGGCTCGTAAGGCACACGACCTTGATGTCGAACAAACCGGAATATTCTCCGATCAGCAGAGGATTCGGGAGAACCTGAAGGGTCTGGGACGCACCGCGGAAGAGGAATCGCTGCGCCAGCGCTATGTGCGGCAGCTGGCTGAGCAGGAAAACCGGCTCGGGGCCTTGAAGGCCGAGCACGCCAAAATCGACAGCGACCGTGCCGCAGCGCAGCAGCAACTGAACGACATGATCGAAAAGTTGACGTTTGACCACAAGCTGTAAGGATCTCCCGCCGGAGAGAAGATCGCGGGTGATATTTCAGCAATGCGTACCTGGTTATAGTGTCCCTCCTGAACGCCGGGACACTATAACCAGGCACCCTTTCCCATCTTCCTAAAACGCACGGATGGCGCGGACCCTGCGAGGGTAGTCTTTGTCGTCGTAGTGCTGTCTTCGGCCGTTGTCGGCAAAGTCCAGGTGGTCCGCCATATCCGCCGTCCGCTGTGTTGAGGTCCAATAGGAGTAGTTGTCGGCAACGCCGCCGGCGCCAAAATCGCCGAGGCCGGCGAGCTTGAGGTTGATATACATCTGCGTCAGCTCATCGACCGAAGGCAGGAACCAGCCGCGCATTCCGTTCAAGGTAAAATTTGCGCATAAGGAAGCCGCGCATCCCGGCGTTGCGCACGCGGCATTGATATCCAAGGTGTTCTGTCTGCCCGCGCCGACCGCAGTGCCGCGAGCACCTGGAATGAGTGTGCGAAAACATCCCCATGGGGCGCCCGCGCTCTGATCGAATGGCGCGGCTTCCAGATATCGCCAGCCGTCGGCAGCGAAATTCGGATTCACATAAAAAATCAGGCCGCCTGCCGGGCCGACATCCCCGATAGAATACTCTGCCATTTGCAGCCAGACGCTCATTTCTCCCGGACCCCGGTTGGCCCACAGAAAATACGGGATCAGCTTTGCCGGCCGCGGCGCGGAGAGCGGATTGCTGATGTTTTTGGCTTTTGTGTGGAGCACACAAACCCCACCGTAGAATTCCTTTTCAAGGGCGGGCTTCAGTTCATCTTTGGGATCGAACCACAATCCCAGCACGTGCCCACCTTCGCAGTCCGGCCATTCGGAACAATAGACAATGGGCCCTCTTTCCACGGCCATTCTGCCCTTGTCGTCCCGCACCTTTGAATTTGCAATCACTTTTCGGACTTCGTACGGGAAGTCGATTTCGATGACGTCGCCGTTTCGCCAGATCCTGTCCAGAGAGACATAGCCGGACTTGTCTACGGCAGAGGCTTGGTTTACGCCGTTGACGGAAACGCGCGTCGGTTCATTTCGTTTGTCCAGGTAGGCATACAAATCTCCGGGAACGGGCTGATTTCTGGCCCATCCGGGAATTCTCAACTTGATGTTTGCCTGTGTCCCATCCTGGACAGATAACGTCAATTTCGATCTTCCGCCCCAGGGCATTTCGCTGTCGACCGACAGCGACAGCTTTTTCCCATGGATTTCAAAAGCGGTATCACTAGACACATACAGGTTCACGTAAATCTCGTCCTGGCTCTGCGCATAAAGATATCCGGGCACAGACGCGAGGAACCGGACGAGATTGGGAGGGCAGCATTCCAGGGAGGCTTTCTCCCACCGCTGATCCCGGCCGTCGCCGGCGCTGGCCAGCCGGTTCACGTAAAAGAAGCGGTTGCCCGAGACAGACACTCCGTCGACGGCATTGTTGTACATCGTGCGCTCCATGACGTCGATGTACTTGCCGTCGCCGGTCGCCAGGAACATTTTGTGGTTGAAAGTCGCAAACATGAACGCCGCACAACTTTCACAATATGCGGATAAGTTGGGCAGTGAATACGGCCTCCCGAACCCTTCGTTTCCGGTGGATCCGATGCCGCCGGTGACATAGAGCTTCGTGCCCACGACGTCGAGCCAGATCCGGGCCGCCGCATCGAAATATTCCTTGATCCCGGTCAGCACACCGACATCGGCCAGGGAAACCATCAGGGAAGCGGCATTCACGGCATGGCCCACGGCTTCACTCTGCTCGAGGACAGGTTGCCACGATTGGTTATGCCGGCTCCGGTTGACCGAGTTCTCCGCGCCGCGAATGTCCAGATAGTGCTTTGCCAGATCGAGATATTTTTTCTCGCGCGTGGCGCGATAGAGCTGGATACAGTTGATGGCGTCGCGTTCTCCTCCGGAGAAAGGTGGAGCGGCCACGACAAACGAGCGGTAAATAAGGTCGGCGGACTTGATGGCCACATCCAGCAAATCTCTGCTGCCCGTGGCGGCATAAGAGGCCGCCGCCAGTTCAAAAAGAGCATTGTTGTTCGGCGGCTTTGCCTGCTGCGCGGTCTTGATCTCCTGAATGCGGGAATCCACCTGAGCCTTCAATCCGGCATCCGGAAATGTCTGCAAGGAGTAGATTGCCGCTTCCAGAACGTTGTTGCTGATAGGCCTTCCTGCCTGGACGAATTTCTGGATCTCGAAGGGTATCGTGACCGAGGCGTTGGTCTGAATCTTGGGCTTCCAGAATTCATCCCGGACGGTCACCTCCGCCAGGCTCTTTGGTTGTCTGGGGTAGTCCCCTTTGGGTGTATATGCAGTTCCCCCCAGTGTCGGTTGCTGGGGGGAGGACCAACCCGGGGAAGGCTCCTGTGCCGCCGCGGTCAGCATGCCAGCGGCGACCGGGGCAGCCAGCAGAAATTCCCGACGCGGTATAATCCTGTCCATCGCATCTCCTCCTGTGGCAGATCATCATGCCTGAATCCCAATCTCCCGGGATTTCGGGAACGTGCGATTATAGCTCACCTGATCGCGCTGTATGCCCGCAAATCCAGCCGAAACGGTTCACCAACAAAAGCCTAGTGCGGCTCACTGCTTGTGACCTTTGTGATCATGCAGGTGACCCCGCCACAGTTGCCCGATGCGGCGGCCGTCACCATAACGGGGTCCATTTTGTGATTGGGTGCCTAGAGCGTGGGCCCATCGACAGGATCGTGTTGAGAAAATCAGTGATTGTGAAAGTGCGTCATGCCTGTCACCGATTTTACACGGGCAAGGAGCAAGCACTATATCCGGGAAATTGCCAGAAACTCGTCGGGATCGAATATCCTGAGCGGGCAGCGATGGAAGTCTCTCGGGTTCCTGGTGATAATGCAATCGGCTCCGGCTAACTGCCCTGCCTCGCTGAGGACCGCATCCTCGAAATCTCGAATCGGGCTGCCCAGGGTTCGCTCTATGACGTGGCGATTCACGGCCGCGATATCGAAAAGGCCCAACAACTTCGATGTAAGCTGACGTGCTTCCTGCTTTGAGAAAGCCGTCCTCAGCAGGTAGTGCATGGTGGTGATTGTGGTGGCGCAAAGCATGCCGTTGATCCGCGATTGCTCCGCCAGAGCGAAAATCTCCACCGCGGCTTTGGCAAAAGGGCGGCGATCGAGGAGAACATCAAGAACGATGTTGGTGTCGAGAATGGCCTTCAAGGTATTTCTCTTTCAGATGGCGCTCATAGTCGCGTTGGAATACGCGCTGTCCTTTCAAAACGCCCAGCAGAGACTTTGTAATTGGAGGCGGGTCCGTTCCAGGGGCACCCCTGCTGTCAAGAGAGTCGAAGTATTCCGCGGCCATTTGAGAAACCGACTTTCCCCTGCGGCGCGCTTCGGTCTTAGCTTTACCGATGAGCCTCTCGTCCATGCGCAAGGTCAGCTTAGTTTGCATGACGTACATTTTATCACGCCTTATACGTCACGACAAACCTGGAAAACGGGAACGCCGGGCGTTTACCCGGCCCCAGAAAAGTCTGCGGAAATCTGGGAAACGTGCAGTGGACCCACATTGAACCGCAAAGTTACCTCTGTACAATCGAGACCTTCCGGATTTGGCATTGCAATTCACCCGCAGGGCCCCTTCGGGAGGTGGCGATCGCGATCATAGGGAGGATCCTCATGCGGTGGGATAATGTCCTCGGGCCAGTCTTTTGCCCATTGCCGCCGCGTTTCCTCCTCGGCGTAATACCTTAAATAAAGCCGTATGTGTTCTTCGCTGCCCGTGCTGACCAAGTCAATGTGGCAGGAGAAATCCGGATTCTGTGGCAGTAGGGTAGTCGGCTCCGGCAGAGTCTCTGTTATCAGGTGCCCGTAAAGCTGTCGGTCACTCAGGTGATCCGTGCTGTGCAGATAGTGCCCGAATAGAGACATGGCACGGATCACTTCCCACAATTTGGCTCTGAGTTGTTCGTCGTCAAGTTCTTCCGGCGGCGGCAAGATGATCCCGCTTGCCGTCAGGGCGTCGGACAGAGGCTTCTGCTCAGTGTCCTCAAAAGCTAAAACATGTTCCAGGAATCTTTCCGCGATTTCATCCGGGCAATCCGGGGAAACAAATGTGTCGGCCGGAGAGCCGGAGATCGCAGTGATTCTTTCTTTCAATTCCTCGATATGCTGACGGCGTCGTTCAAACTCCTGCTCTTCCCTATCTTCTGTTGGCATGGCGCCTCCGGTAAAGATGCCACAAAGTCCCTGACTCGGTTTTTCGCGGCTGTTGGAAATAAGGAACCTTTACATCCCCTGGAGCCAGTAGGTGCGGTCGAGGGTGCGGTATTGGATTGCTTCGGAGACATGGCGTGCCAGGATCTTTTCCGAATCCTCGAGGTCGGCGATGGTTCGTGAGACGCGCAGGATACGGTCGTAGGCGCGGGCCGACAAGCCGAGCTTGGTGATGGCATTCTCCATCTGCTTCTCGCACTCGCTGTCGAGCTTGCAGAAGCGGCGCAGGGTGCGGGGAGTCATCTGGGTGTTGCAGAACTGGCCGAAGGGCTCCAGGCGCCGCCTCTGGCGCTCGCGCGCAGCCAGAATGCGGTCCCGGATCGTTATCGACTCCTCCGACTTGTCGTCTTCCGCAAGCTCCTTGTACTTCACTGCCGGGACCTGGATGTGCAGATCGATGCGATCGAGCAAGGGCCCGGAGATCCGCGCCAGGTAACGCTGAATCATCGGCGGCGTGCAGGTGCAGTTGTGCAGAGGGTCTCCGAAAAAACCGCACTGGCACGGATTCATGGCCGCAGCGAGCATGAAACGCGCCGGAAAGGTCAGCGACATCGCCGCGCGGCTGATAGTAACCTCGCCGTCCTCGAGCGGCTGGCGCAGCACATCCAGCACATGGCGCTGGAATTCGGGCAGTTCATCAAGAAAGAGGACACCATTGTGCGCCAGGCTTACTTCGCCGGGACGCGGCAGCGTGCCGCCTCCAATCAGCCCCGCGTTGGAAATGGTATGGTGGGGCGAACGGAAAGGGCGAGTACCAATCAACCCGTCTTTCTCCGAGAGCAAACCCGCAACGGAGTGGATCTTGGTGGTCTCGATCGCTTCGTCGAAGCTCATCGAGGGCAGGATCGTCGGCAGACGCCGCGCCAGCATGGTCTTGCCCGATCCCGGAGGCCCGATGAGAATAATGTTGTGGCCGCCTGCAGTCGCCACCTCCATGGCGCGTTTGGCCTGGTACTGGCCTTTGACATCCTTGAAATCGACCGGGTAGCTGCTGCTTTGAGCAAGCAACTGCTTGCGGTCGACGATCAGCGGGATCCAGGGCTCCCTGCCGTTGAGCAGCTCGACCACGTGCGAAAGTGAACGGGCGGCATACGCCCTCACGCCATCCACCACAGCGGCTTCGCGCGCATTCGCTTCCGGCACGATCAGGTGGCCGATACCCCGCTCGCGCGCCATCACCGCCATCGAGAGCGTCCCCTTCACAGGACGGACCGACCCATCCAGCGAAAGCTCGCCCAGAAACAGGAACTCCTTGAGATTCTGCGCGCGGACGCATCCCGAAGCTCCCAGGATACCCACCGCCATCGGCAGATCAAACGCCGATCCCTCCTTCTTCACATCCGCTGGTGCAAGGTTTATGGTGATGTGCTGCGGCGGCAGCGGATACCCGCAGTTGCGCAAAGCGGCCTTGACTCGCTCACTGCTCTCCCTGACCGCCGTGTCCGGCAGACCGACGGTCATCAGGTTAAGCTTCTGCCCGCTGCTGAGGTCGACCTCCACGGAAATCGGATAGGCGGTAATGCCGAAGACTGCAGCTGACTGAACCCGGAAGAGCATGGCGCGAATTAGCCTCTGTATGCTCTATCCAACTGCCGGATCCTGTTTTTGAGCGAAAGAATTTTGCGGCAGCGGCAGAAGAGTCGCAGATGCGCACGGAGCGGCATATCCGCATCCCAATAACTTCAACGCTGAATTCGCAGAGGTTTTTTTGCTCTTGAATGACTTTTCTCTGCGACCTCGGCGTTGATCTTTTGCTTTTCTTTGCTTTACGACAGATATTTATGAGTGAATGGCACGGATTGAGGCCGGGTCCGAATCGAGAAGAACATAGGCAGTTGGCTATTTGGGCCGCCGGTGGTAAGGTATGGGACGTCAGTCTGGAAGCAATCATTCCATTAGAGGAAGGGAGCCATTATGAGTGACAAGCATGCTGCAGGTCCGAGCGCCGAGGTTTTTCGCCATCGGCGTAACCAGATACGGGAAGCCGTGGGTGGCGGCGTAATCCTTTGGCTGGGGCATGTGCTGCAACCCCGAAATTACACCGACAACACCTACCCGTTCCGCCAGAACTCGAATTTCCTTTACTATACAGGGCTGGCTGAGCCCGATCTGGCCGTTCTTTCTTTTCCCGAGAGCGATAACGACGTCCTCTTCTCGCGACCGACCACGATCGATGACATCATCTGGAGCGGCGCCAGCGAGGAGCGCATGAAAATGGCGCGGCAGGCCGGCATTGAGACCATCGAAGACATCAGCCGCCTGGGCGTCTACCTCACCAAGGCTCAAAGCCAGAGGCTCACGATCCACTACCTCCCTCCCTACCAGGCGACCTCGCTCTTCCGCATCGCCGAACTGCTCGTGATCGAACCCAGCGAAGTGAATGCGGGCGTCTCGCAGCGACTGCAGGAAGCAGTCGCGCGCCAGCGCAACATCAAGACCGAAATCGAAATCCAGGAGATCGAGGACGCACTACGCGTCACCGACCACATGCATCGCCGGGCCATGGCCGTAGCCAAGCCTGGCCTCTATGAGTATGAAGTCGCAGCCGAAGTCCAGGCCGTCGTCCTGCGCTCCAACTTCCAGCTGGCTTTCCCTCCCATCGTAACCGTGCGCGGCCAGGTGCTGCACAACCACTCCTACGACAACATGCTCATGGATGGCCAGCTCATGATCAACGACTCGGGCGCGGAATCTCCAAATGGCTACGCAGCCGACATCACGCGCACTTTCCCAGTCAACGGACGGTTCAGCCCGATGCAGAAGGACATTTATGAGACGGTGCTGGCCATGCAGTTGGGTGCCATTGAAATGGTCAAGCCCGGCATCACATTCCGCGAAGTTCACTTGCGCGCAAGCCGCATCCTGACGGATCGGCTCAAAGCCATGGGCTTGATGAAAGGCGATCCTGCTGCCGCGGTGGAAGCCGGCGCGCACGCCCTGTTCTTCCCGCATGGGCTTGGTCACATGATGGGGCTGGATGTGCACGATATGGAAGACCTGGGCGACATCGTGGGCTACCCCAAAGGCGAAGCCCGCAGCGCACAGTTCGGTCTCAAATCCCTGCGCATGAGCCGTCCCCTGGAAGAAGGATTTGTCATAACCGTCGAGCCCGGCATATATTTCATTCCCGCCTTGATCGATCGCTGGGTGAATGAGAAAAAGCACACGGATTTCATCGCCTACGAAAAGCTCGATCCCTACCGCACTTTCGGCGGATGCCGCATCGAGGATGATGTCCTGGTCACCAAGACCGGCTACCGGGTCATGGGACCGGGCATCCCAAAGACCACAGCTGAAGTTGAAGCTGCAATGGGCAGAAAATAACAGGGAAAATCAAAAGCAGCCACGAAGGACACGGAGCCGTTTGGTTTTGTGTCATTTGTGGCTGTTTTAATTTTCAGGGAGTGGGGATGCCGACCGCGTCCCGGACGGAGCGCACGAAGGGCAGCGCTACGGCTTTGGCCTGAGCGACTCCATGGCGCAACACTTCCTCAACATAGTCCGGTTTGCTCAGCAGTTCCTGGCGCCGCTCGCGAGCCGGGCCGAATAACTGCATGAAGTGATCGAAGATCGCCTGCTTGATCTCGCGATATCCCAGGCCGCCGCGCCGAAATCGATCCGCCCATTCCACCTGCTCATCGCGGGTGCAGAAGAGCTTCAATATGGCATAGAGCGCGTTCTTGTCCGGATCCTTGGGTTCCGCAACTGTGGCCGAATCGGTCACAATCGACCAGATCTGGCGGCGCAGGTCCTCCTCACCGGCGAAGAGCTCGATGGTGTTGTTGTACGACTTGGACATCTTGCGCCCGTCGCGACCCGGCACCACCGCAACCGCCTCCGGGATATAAGGCTCCGGAAGGGTGATCACATCGCCGTAGGCCGAGTTGAAATATTGGGCGATGTCGCGGGTGAATTCGATGTGCTGCCTCTGATCCTGCCCGACCGGGACAAAATTCGCGCGCACGATCAGGATGTCGGCCGCCTGCAGCACGGGATAAGCGAACAATCCGTGATCGGCGGGAATCCCCTGCGCCACTTTGTCCTTATAGGCGTGCGCCCGCTCCAGCAGACCCATCGGAGTCACGGTCGTGAGAATCCACTGCAGCTCGCACACCTCGGGCAGGTCGCTCTGGCGATAGATGGCGCAGCGTTCCGGATCGAGCCCGAGCGCCAGGTAATCGACTGCAGTGCTTTGGGTCAGCTGCAGGAGCCGGTCCCGGTCTCGCAAGGAAGTGAGCGCATGGTAGTTCGCCAGGAAGTAAAAGCACTGGTACCCTTTGTTAATGAACTCCAGGTACTGCTGGACCGCCCCGAAATAGTTCCCCAGATGAAGATTGCCCGAGGGCTGGATCCCGGACAACACCACGGGCTTGTTCGCACCAGAAGCTGATTGCACCACTTCGTTTTTCCTCCTGCATCGCCAGTCAATCAACGAGCGCGTAATTCTATTTTCCCAACTCCTGTTTCGCAATCAAATAAAAAACACAGACAGGCGGTGAAAATTCCAGGGCGCCAAAAAGCGGTCCTCGAAAAATAAGGGGCGGCACAGCCGCTACCAAAGAATCTCACCGCAGAGATAGCAGAGAACTGCTCAGTTTTTCAATTACTTACCTCTGTGGTCTCTGCGATTTCTGCGGTGAGAGGTTGCCTTTCTTACCCAAATGGCAAGGATTTATACGTAAGAAATACAAAACACGCTGGGCCGCCAATTTCGCGGGCTCCATGGCTAATGCATTTTAGGACTAAAATTGTACTGAATCGTTGACAACACGGATACGTGCATCTTATAATTCAAAGTGATCTAAGACTACTTTAGTCCTCTTTTTTGAGGGTGAAGTTATGCTCAGAGTCACAAAGTTAGCGGACTATGGGATTGTCATGCTGACGCACATGGCAAGTCGAGGCGGTTCCAGCAGCAATGCCAGGGATATCGCCCGCGACGCGCGGCTTCCCCTGCCGGTGGTGAGTAAGATCCTCAAATCATTGACGCGTAATGGCTTACTTGAATCTAAACGAGGCATTAAAGGTGGTTATGGCTTGGCCCGAAAACCGGAACAGATCACCGTGGCGGAAATTATCCGGGCACTCGAAGGGCCGATCGCGGTCACAGAATGCAACGACAGGGTTCATGGCGTCTGCGGGCTCCAAACCGACTGCCCGGTGAGCGGTAATTGGCACCTGATCAACAATGCCATCTACCAAGCTCTAGAGAAGATCACTCTTACGGAGATGACACAGCCGCTAAGCCGGCAGCTGGTGAATCCGGCAGAACCGGTGCAATCGGAGCAGTTTCAGGTTCTCTGACGGCGCAATTCAGAATTGGATCCAGGGAGCGGCATTATGAGCAGTACCACGGACAACCTCCAGGCAATCACGAGCCAGGAATATAAATATGGTTTCGTGACCGAAATCGAAGCTGACACTGTGCCGTGCGGCTTGAATGAAGACGTCATCCACCTGATCTCCTCGAAGAAGAACGAGCCTGAATTCATGCTCGAATGGCGTTTGAAGGCCTACAGGCACTGGCTGACCATGACAGAACCTACGTGGGCTAACGTCCACTATCCGCCGATCAATTACCAGGAGATCAGCTACTATTCAGCTCCCAAGGTCAAAGCCCAGCCAAAGAGCCTCGATGAAGTCGATCCCCAGTTGCTGGAGACCTACGAGAGGCTGGGAATACCACTGAAAGAGCGGGAACTGCTCGCCGGCGTGGCGGTCGATGCTGTCTTCGACAGCGTCTCGGTTGCGACAACATTCAAAGAAAAGCTGGCCGGCCTCGGAATCATCTTCTGCTCCTTCTCGGATGCCGTACAGAATCATCCGGATCTGGTGCAGCGCTACCTGGGTACGGTAGTCCCTTACACGGACAATTTCTTCGCGACATTGAACTCGGCGGTTTTTTCGGACGGGTCATTCTGTTACGTCCCGAAAGGAGTGCGCTGCCCGATGGAACTGTCCACTTACTTCCGGATCAATGCCAAAGCGACGGGACAGTTTGAGCGTACTCTGATCATCGCCGACGAAGGCGCCTACGTCAGTTACCTCGAAGGTTGCACTGCGCCGATGCGCGATGAAAACCAGCTCCACGCCGCCGTGGTCGAGCTGGTCGCCCTGGATAATGCGCGCATCAAATACTCGACCGTGCAGAACTGGTATCCGGGCGACAAGGAAGGCAAAGGGGGCATCTACAACTTCGTCACCAAGCGCGGAAAGTGCCAGGGTGTAAACTCCAGAATCTCCTGGACGCAGGTCGAGACCGGTTCAGCAATCACCTGGAAATATCCGAGTTGCCTCCTGATCGGGGAGAACTCGATCGGTGAATTCTATTCCGTGGCGCTGGCCAACAATTATCAGCAGGCCGACACGGGCACGAAGATGATCCACATCGGCAAAAACACGCGCAGCACGATCGTTTCCAAAGGGATTTCGGCCGGCCACGGCCAGAACACTTACCGGGGGATGGTCAAAATCATGAAAGGGGCCGCCAACGCGCGCAATTATTCGCGCTGCGATTCGCTCCTGCTGGGCGACAAATGCGGCGCCCACACATTCCCGTACATCGAAGTGAAAAACCCGACGGCGCAGATGGAGCACGAAGCTTCCACTTCGAAAATCGGGGAGGATCAGATTTTCTACTGCCGGCAACGCGGCATCGAGGCGGAAGCGGCCGTGTCGATGATCGTTAACGGCTTCTGCAAGGAAGTATTCAAGGAACTGCCCATGGAATTTGCCGTGGAGGCGCAGAAGCTTCTGGGAGTGAGCCTGGAAGGCAGTGTCGGATGAAGGCGGGAGCGTTCCATCCCTCCTGGGAATGCACCTGCAATCGTGGCAAATGATTTTACGTGCTTACCGGATGAGAAAGGATCCATGCTCGAAATCATAAACCTGCATGCGAATGTTGATGGAAACGAGATCCTGCATGGCATCGATCTCAGGATTGGCATGGGCGAAGTCCATGCGATCATGGGCCCCAACGGCTCAGGCAAGAGCACTCTTGCCAATGTCCTCGCCGGGCGGGACGGCTATGTCGTGACCGCGGGCGAGGTCTGGTACGACGGCAGGAATCTGCTGGAGATGCTGCCGGAGATGCGGGCGCGGGAGGGCATTTTCCTCGGCTTCCAATACCCGGTCGAGATTCCTGGGGTCAGTAACATGTACTTCCTGAAGGCCGCGCTGAATGCCATCCGCAAGCATCGGGGCCTCGACGAGCTCGACGCCATGGATTTTCTCCAGATGGCCAGGGAAAAGATGAAACTGGTGGAGATGGAGGAAAGCCTGATCAACCGTGCCGTAAATGAAGGATTTTCCGGCGGCGAGAAGAAGCGCAACGAGATCTTCCAGATGGTGGTGCTCGAGCCCAGGCTGTCCATCCTCGACGAGACCGATTCCGGGCTGGACATCGATGCCCTGAGGATCGTCGCGCATGGCGTCAACACTCTGCGCGGCGCCGACCGCTCGATCCTCCTGGTTACCCACTACCAGCGACTGCTGAATTACATCATTCCGGACCAAGTCCACGTGCTTGTGGACGGGACGGATCGTGAAATCCGGCGGCAAGCAACTCGCATTGGAGCTCGAGGAAAAGGGCTATGGCTGGATCGGGAACGGCAACAAGCAGGCGGCGCTAAAATGAGAGGGAGGATTGGGCCTGATGAATGAAAATGCCTGGCTTGCCGAATTTACCCAGTTTGAGAAGACTGCGATCGGCCGGAGTTTTCCCTGGCTGAACGCAGTGCGCAGGGATGCTCTCGCGCAATTTGCGGCGGCCGGCTTTCCCACCATGCACAACGAGGATTGGCGCTTCACGAACGTCGCTCCGATCGCCGGCGCCTCGTTCAAGCCATCGAGACCGGGCACGAATGGCATCACCGCCGGAAAGTTGGGCAGCTTTATCTTGAGCGAGATTGACTGCTGCAATCTGGTCTTCGTCAACGGCTTTTACTCGCCGGATCTGTCCACCCCGGGGGCCCTGCCCAAAGGGGTGAGGGCCGGCAGCCTGGCTGCGGCGCTTCAAACTGAGCCGAAAAAGTTGGAGCCTCATCTTGCCCGCCATGCCGGCAGCAAGAAGAATCCATTTGTGGCCCTGAACACCGCATACATGATGGATGGCGGCTTTGTTTACCTGCCCGCGGAGACCATCCTCCAAAAGGTCATTCACCTGCTTTTCATCACCACCGCGGAAGCCGATGCGACCGTGAGCTATCCGCGAAATCTGATCGTGGTCGGCGGAAGTAGCCAGGTGAGCGTGGTCGAGAGCTATATCGGGCCCCAGGGTGGAGCCTATCTTACGAATAGCGTGACTGAGATCATCGCCGGCGACAGCGCCGTGGTCGCTCATTACAAGCTGCAGCGTGAGAGCGACGAAGCGTATCACATCGGCTCCATGCATGTGACTCAGGAAGAGAGCTCCAACGTTACCTCCCACTCCATCTCTATTGGAGGGAGCCTGGTCAGAAATGACATCGCCGCTGTGATGAGCGGCGAGGGTGGAGAACTGGCACTGAACGGCCTGTACGTGACCAGGAGGCACCAGCATGTCGACAATCACACCAGCATCGACCATGCCAAGCCTCACTGTAACAGCCGCGAACTCTACAAGGGAATTCTCGACGACCACTCGAGCGGCGTTTTCAAAGGCACAATCCTGGTCCGCCCCGATGCACAGAAAACTAACGCCAGGCAAACGAACAAAAACCTGCTCCTGTCGCAGGATGCGCTCGTCAACACCACGCCGCAGCTGGAGATCTTCGCCGATGACGTCAAGTGCACGCACGGCGCCACGATCGGCCGGCTGAACGACGAGGAGCTTTTCTACCTGCGCACACGAGGCATCGGCGAAGGCGCCGCGCGCGCACTGCTTACCTATGCGTTCGCGAGCGATGTTATCGGCGCGGTGAAAATCAAGCCGCTGCAATGCCAGCTCGACCTGGTATTGCTCGCGCGCCTGTCGAGAGTGGAAGGAGTGGATGTGCCGCTATGAAAACCGCCGGTGAATTTGCCCGCAGCGAGAAACCGATCGCATTCGATGTGCAGAAGATCCGCGACGATTTTCCAGCCCTGAAACAGAAGGTCTACGGCAAGCCGCTCGTCTACCTTGACAACGCAGCGACGACGCAGAAACCTCAGGCGGTCATCGACGCGCTCGTGAGGTTTTACACCGAAGACTGCGCCAATATCCATCGCGGCGTCCATCTCCTCAGCGAAAGGGCGACCAGGGATTATGAAGCCAGCCGCACCCGGATCAAGCATTTCATCCATGCGGCGGATGAAAAAGAGATCATTTTCGTGCGCGGCGCGACCGAGGCGATCAATCTCGTAGCCCAGAGTTTTGCCCGCCCGCGTCTGCAGGCCGGTGACGAGATCCTGATCTCGGCGCTCGAGCATCACTCGAACATCGTTCCGTGGCAGATGATTTGCCAGGAAAAGGGTGCGCAACTTCGGGTTATCCCCATGAACCATCACGGCGAGCTCCTGCTGGCTGAGTACGAAGCGCTGCTCAACCCGCGCACGCGCATGGTTGCAGTCGCGCACGTCTCCAATGCGCTCGGCACCGTGAATCCGGTGCACCGGATCATTGAAATCGCCCACCAACGCCACATTCCCGTTCTCGTCGACGGAGCTCAGGCGATCCCGCACACGCGTGTGGATGTGGCTCAGCTGGATTGCGACTTCTACGCGTTTTCCGGCCACAAGATGTATGGCCCCACCGGCGTCGGAGTGCTCTACGGCAAGGCGGCGCTGCTTGAAGACATGCCTCCCTATCAGGGGGGCGGCGACATGATCAGCTCGGTCACCTTTGAGAAAACGATCTACAACCGGCTGCCCTACAAGTTCGAGGCCGGGACGCCGAACATCGCCGCCGGTATCGCCATCGGCACTGCGATTGACTACCTCCAGGAAATCGGCATGGAGCGAATTGCGGCCTATGAGCACGAGTTGCTGCACTATGCTACGGAGGCGTTTTCGCGCCTGCCCGGAGTGCGGCTGATCGGCACCGCCAGGGAAAAGGCGAGCGTGCTCTCTTTTGTTGTCGACGGTGTCCACCCGCACGATGTCGGCACCATCCTGGATCAGGAGGGTATCGCCATCCGCACGGGCCATCACTGCGCGCAGCCCGTGATGGAGTTCTTCAACATGCCGGCTACGGCCCGGGCCTCGTTGTCCTTCTACAACACCCGCGAGGAAATCGACGCCCTGGTGGCCGGAGTTCGGAAAGTGACGGAGGTTTTCTCCTGATGCCGGACCTTCGCGAACTCTACCAGGAAGTCATACTCGACCACCATAGGAAGCCGCGCAACTGCCGCAAGCCCAAAGACGCAAACAGGCATGCGGAGGGATTCAATCCGCTGTGCGGCGACAAGGTAACGGTCTATGCGCGCGTGGAGGACGGCATCATCCGCGACATCGCCTTTCAGGGCTCCGGCTGTGCCATTTCGACCGCTTCGGCCTCGATGATGACGGAGACTCTGAAGGGGAAGTCGGAAGCGGATGTGGCGCGGATTTTCGAGCGCTTTCACAACCTGGTGACCGGCAAGACTTCCGCAGGTCTCGACAACTCCGATCTTGGCAAGCTGGAAGTGTTCACCGGTGTGCGCGAGTACCCCGTCCGCGTCAAGTGCGCGACCCTGGCGTGGCACACCATGCGCGCGGCGCTGGCCGGGATCATAGAGACCGTCGCAACGGAGTGATAGCATGGGATTCTCGAAACTGTTTAAGTCAAAAACTCCGGTGGTTGTTCCCAAGGCAGAGCAATCAAAAAAGGAAGTTACGCCTGCCCGCGATGAAATGCCCGCCAAAGCCGTCAACCCCGATGAAATCAAACAGGCTGTGATCGAGGCCCTGCATACGGTGTACGACCCGGAGATTCCGGTCAATGTGTATGAGATGGGGCTGGTCTACGACATCGATGTGGACACGGCCGGCAAGGTCGTGGTGCGCATGACCCTCACTTCGCCCGGCTGCCCTGTTGCCGCATCTCTGCCTTTGGAAGTCGAAGGCAAGACCCGGATGATCCCGGGAGTAAGCGAAGCCAGGATCGTTTTGGTCTGGGACCCGCCCTGGGATCCAAGCATGATGACCGATGCCGCCCGGCTCCAGCTCGGATTCCTCTAAGCGCACCCAGGCGCATGAAAATCAATGGTCTTCTTAAGGCAGCCACAAATGACACGAAGCGTTTGTGTCATCTGTGGCTGCTTTTGCAATTTTGAGTCGAGTTGTGTTCGGATCAGAGGCCGCAGAGAATCGTAATTGTCTCACTGCAGCTGGAAGTCGAATTCTCATCTATTGCAAAAAATCCAAAAAAGTTTTGCGAAATAAACTATCCGTTGCAGAAACTTCCTGACCATGGGCAAGAGGAGTGTGGATTCCATGCCTGCGTCTGGTTATACTGCAGGTATGAAAACGGCGATTTCTGTGCCTGACAGGATTTTCAAAGAAGCGGAGCGCTATGCGCGGCGTGTGAGGAAATCGCGCAGTGCGCTTTATAGCGCGGCGCTGGCTGAGTATCTCGCCCGCCACGCTCCGGATGCGGTCACGGATGCCTTAAACCAGGTGTGCCATGAACTCGATCCCCAAATCGACAAGTTCTCCAGGGCGGCGGGACGCCGCACTTTGGCACGGACGCCATGGTAAGCATTTCGCAGGGAGATATCTGGTGGGCTGACTTGCCGGAGCCATCGGGTTCGGGACCCGGACTGCGCCGGCCCGTAGTCATCGTGCAAGGGGATGCATTCAACCGCAGCCGCATCGCGACCGTAGTCTGTGTGCCGCTGACCAGCAACCTTCAGTGGGCGGACGCTCCGGGGAACGTCATGCTGCCGGCGAAGATGACAGGTTTGCCTAAACACTCAATAGCGAATGTGTCGCAGGTGGTAGCGATTGACAGGGATATGCTCACTGGGCTCGCCGGCAAATTGCCGCAGGCCAAACTCCACCTTATCCTCGCCGGGATCGATATTGTCCTTGGCCGGTGATGGGCTGAAGGGGAAGTCTGGCATCCGGTGTGTGCTCATTGGCAATGTTTGTCTGAGAATTACACAGGAGGATGTATGATAAGGAGCATAGCAGCAATCGCAATCGGGTTTGCTTTTATTGTTATTCTGTCGCTCGGGGCCGATGCACTGTTGCGCCGGATGCTGCCGGATGCATTTGCTGCCGGCGGGCAGGTGACGCACACGCCGATTTTGATCCTGATACTGGGCTATGTGGCCGTCTTTGCGGTGGCCGGCTGTTATCTCGCGGCTCGGCTCGCACCGGCTCGGCCGATGAAGCATGCGCTCATCCTGGGCGGACTCGGACTCGCATTTTCTATTGCAGGGACGGCAGCGTCCTGGGCCATCGCTCCTGCCTGGTACCACATCATCTCCCTGGTTATGGTGATGCCCTATGCCTGGGTCGGCGGCTGGCTTGAGGAACGGCATCGGGCGCGGGCATAGGCGCGGGCATGGAAGTTGCTTGCCTCCCTGGCTCGGCACTGCTTTCTTGGTTCGGGAATGGCGGACGGCATCGAAGAGGTTTTGCGTAAGTACTGGGGTTTTGACGGGTTTCTTCCTCTGCAGAAAGAAGCCATGGCCTGCGTCTGCTCCGGACGCGACTCGATCGTGGTGCTGCCCACAGGGGGAGGAAAATCTCTTTGCTTCCAGGCCCCGGCCATGGTTCTGCCCGGGCTGACTCTCGTCGTCTCTCCATTGTTGTCTCTGATGAAGGATCAGGTGGATTCGCTGCTGGAAAACGGCATCCCGGCCGCACATCTCGACAGCACGATCTCCAATGCCGAAAAAGTGAAATTGTATCGACGCCTGCGCGCGCGCGAGCTGCGGCTGCTCTATGTTTCTCCGGAACGGCTCGTCATGGAAGGCTTCCTGGATTTCCTCAAAGCCGGCGGCGTGTCCTCGGTCGCGGTCGACGAAGCGCACTGCGTCAGCATGTGGGGCCACGACTTCCGGCCGGAATACCGCCAGCTGAACATTCTGCGCGAGGAGCTCCCGGGAGTTCCCATCGGCGCCTACACTGCCACGGCCACCGCGCACGTGCGGCACGACATTGCCGAGCAGCTGCGGCTGGATCATCCGGAAGTATTCGTCGGCAGGTTCGACCGCCCGAACCTGCTCTATCGCGTCCGGCGCAGGACGCAGTCGAGCCGGCAAATCAACGAAGTTCTGGAGCGGCATCGGGGCGAATCCGGCATTATCTACTGCATCCGGCGCGCCGACGTGGATGAAATGGCTGCGGATCTGGCTGGGCGCGGCTATCGCGTGGCGCCGTATCACGCAGGCATGACCGATGAAGACCGGAAGAAGAGCCAGAATGCTTTCATCGAAGAGGAAGTCGATATCATCGTGGCCACCGTCGCTTTCGGCATGGGGATCGACAAATCCAATGTCCGATTCGTCATTCACGCGGAGATGCCCAAGTCGCTCGAGCACTATCAACAGGAGAGCGGCCGTGCCGGGCGCGATGGCCTGGAGGCCGAATGTTTCCTATTTTACTCTGGCGCCGATTACCTGACCTGGAAACGCATCCTGGAAGGTTCGGAGCCGAAGGCGTACGAGGTGGCGCTGGACAAGCTCGGCCAGACGTACCGCTATTGCGGCGGCGTTGCCTGCCGCCACCGGGCGATCATGCATTACTTCGGCCAGGATCTGGTCCAGGATAACTGCCGGGCATGCGACATCTGCCTCAGCGAGGTAGAAGGAGTCCCCGATGCACTAGTGGTGGCGCAAAAAATCCTCTCGAGCGTGATGCGCCAGGGGGAGCGCTTCGGCGCCGATTATACCGCGGGCGTGCTGATTGGATCGCGCGAAGATCGCATCCTGGCTAATCGCCACGATCAGCTGAGCACGTATGGCATTCTCGGGGAAGAGACAAAGTCCGCGGTGCGGGACTGGATCGAGCAGCTCGCAGATCAGGAGTGCATCGAAAGATACGGCGAGTACGGAGTGCTGAAGCTCACCGACAAGGGCCGGCGCGTGCTCAAGGGAAAAGAGCAGCCGCTCCTCCTTGAACCCGCCAAGAAAAAGGCCGTGCCTAAGCCTGCCCCCATGGAAGATTCATGGGAAGGCGTCGACCGCGGGTTGTTCGAGGAACTGCGCCAGCTGCGGCGCACACTGGCGCACGAACGGGCGATGCCTGCTTACATCGTATTCGGCGATGCGGCCTTGCGGGATATGGCCCGCAAACGACCCTCTACTCCGTCCACTCTCATGCGCGTATTCGGGGTGGGCGAGAAAAAGCTGGAGCAGTACGGCGAGGAGATGCTGACCGCCATCCGGCAATACTGCCACGCCCACTCCCTGGAAATGGATTTGTTCTCCCGCCGGAAACAGTAAGGCATTCGGGAACATGCGAGTGAGCGCCGTGCGCCGCACGGCGCTCAGATCCCAGGGTTATTCGTTCCCAAGCCCCTCTCGGCGAGACCGTTTCAACATTATGCGTCCAGGAAGGACGCCGAGAAAGTAGCCGGGGGCGAGCAGCGCAGCGGCGCTATCCCCCGGTCACAGCAGGCACGGTTCAGGAGCCCCGGCAGGAGCGACGGAAGTTCTTCAATTCGAGATGCTTTCTGTCGCCCCGCCAGGGCTCTTCATCAGTTTCCAAATAACCCCGGGCTGCGCTTCGCTTGCCCGGGGCTACTGTCCTCAGCCCTTCCAGGGCTGAGAACACTGGCATGCCATTCCATCCGGCGTGTGAGTTTTGAGACAGTCTCTTCGGCCGGGGCACACTGCCTGAGAATTACAAAAACGGGAATCAACGTTTCTTTCTGGAGTCGTCGGGTTCGTAGTACCCCTTTCGGGTCTGCACGTATAATCCCGGCTTGGTGACTTTGACCTCGGCCTTGCGATATTTGTCTTCATGCCGCGGGTTGGTTGGGTAGTAGCCGATGCTGTACTGGCTCGAAAGTTCGCGCGCAATGGCCTCATTGGCAGGCGTCAGATCCTCCATCTTGAGGGCCTCGAAGACCATTCCGCCGCTGTAATCCGCGAGCTCCGCGAGGTACTGGCGCCCTCCCATATAGTCTTCCGTGCGCGATCCCACGCCTGGGACGGGGCGCGACCCTGGCGGTTGCCCGGGTATCGGGGGGAACGTTTGGCCGGGAAACTGGCTGCGGGGAGAGCCTTGCATGTCGGCCTGGGTGTTGAAGTAAATGCAGTAAATCGGAGCCTTCGACTCCTTGGCCAGATCGCGCGTCTCGACTTTGGTGGCCTTCTCGCTCGCCGTGTCGACCCCATCGGTGAGGAGCGCGACGGCGCAGCGCTGATGAGCGCTCTGGATCACCTCCTTGAGTGCCAGCCAGATGGCCTCATAAAGAACGGTGTAGCCGCCTGGATGGGTTTTGCGGACGGCAGCTGCGGCGCGCGCGCGGTTGGTGGTGAAGTCCTGCAGCAGAGTAACGTCTTCTGCGAAAGATACTATGGCTACTGAATCCTGCGTCTTGAGCAGATTGATAAAGCGAATGGCCTCATTCTGGATTCGATCCAGTTGCAGCTCAGTGCTGCCGCTTGTGTCCAGAAGCAACGCCACAGAGAAAGGCTCTTCCACGTCAGCGAAGACCTGGATTTCCCGCTGCACCTTATCCTCGAAGACCTGAAAATCCTCCTTCGCGGGACCGGCCACCAGCTTCCCGGCCCGCGTCGTCACCGACACGGGGAGTGACACCATCTCGACTTCGACACGGATGCTCTTCTGCTTCACATCCTGTTCGCAGCCCGCATCGCTTCCAGGGCATCGGGAACTCCTTCGGCGCTGAATCAAGAGTCCGTCCTATTGCAATGACTTTTTCCAACTTCGGAATCCGGGGCTAGTCAAAGTAGGAAAAAGGGACGCTAGCGGTAACGTCCGTCGTTACTCGTAGCGGAGGGCATCGATGGGATCGAGGTAGGCGGCTTTGCGCGCCGGCCAGACTCCGAAGATCAGCCCGATCGAGACGGAGACGACAAAACCGGTGACGACGGCCCACAGTGGAATGCTGGCCGGCAGCGAAGGAACCAGTGCCATAACCACGTAACTGGTCGCAATGGCCAGAACTACACCGCAAATGCCGCCCACTCCCGTCAGCGTCATCGCCTCCACGAGAAACTGGAAAATGATGTCCCGACGCGTGGCGCCCACGGCCTTGCGCACGCCGATTTCCCGGGTTCTTTCGGTAACCGAGACCAGCATTATATTCATAACGCCGATGCCGCCCACGAGCAGGCCGATGCTGGAAATGGCAATGGCGATGAGTCCCACGGAAGCCGTAATGGCGTCAAACTGCTGGATCAGCCGATCGGCCGTTGAAAGGTCGAAGTTGTTCGGTTCATTGGGTTTGATACCACGCCGGCGGCGCAACAGGCTTTCCACCTCATCCAAAGCGCTGTTAAGTTTCCCCTGCTGCGCCTGAATCAGCAGGAAGTGCCAATCCTCCCACGGCATCATCTTCATCATGGAGCGATAGGGGACTAGCACCACGCGGTCGCGCGAATTATCGCCCATTGCGCCGGCCTTGCTCTTCTCCGTAATGCCCAGTACGGTATAAGGATGGCCATTGATGAGGATCTGCTTGCCGAGCGGTTCGCTGTGCGGGAACAGCGCCTCCTTGAGATCCGGGCCCAGAACCGCAACGTTCATACCATGCAAATCCTCGGTTTCAGTGAAAAACCGTCCTGTGGCGATAGCGGTGTTGGAAACGGCGGCGTAGTTGGCCGGCACGCCGGAATATGAAAAATCGCGTGCGACATTCCCCTGGTATTTGATTGCCACAGCGGTGCGCCGTGCGAATCCCTGCCAAGTGACATCCTGCACGGAGGGGCATTGTTCCTTGATGGCCTGCGCGTCGGCAACGCTCAAGGGTTTCCGCATCATTTCATCCCTTGGCCGGCGGCCTCCCATGCGTGGACCCATCCCCAGGTGAAACGCGAAAATGTTCTCGGTGCCGAACTCCTGGACGATGCTGATAATGCTTTCGCGCATCCCTGTCAGGATCGAGGCGATCACCACGACCGTCAGCACCCCGATGATGATCCCGAGGATGGTCAGGAAGGATCGGAACTTGTGGGCCATCAGCGTCTGGAAGGCCATGGCCACGTTTTCTTTCTGCTTGAAGCCGTTCATACCTTACTCTCTGGCAAGCGCGACGATCGGATCAAGTTTGGCTGCCCGATGGGCCGGGTAAATGCCCGAGATCAGCCCGATTCCTCCCGAGGCCAAAAGCGCAAGCAGGATATACCCGATCGTGATGGTCATCGGGATGGGGGTCGTTCCCCGTATGACTGCGGCAATCACATAGGCGAGCACCAATCCGAGCGCGCCCCCAAGCGAAGCCAGCAGGGATGATTCGATCAAGAATTGCAGCAGAATGTCCCGGCGCCGGGCGCCCACCGCCTTCCGCATGCCGATTTCTACGGTCCGCTCCGTCACCGTTACCAACATGATGTTCATGACCACGATGCCGCCCACCACCAGTGAGATAAGAGTAATCGGGGTGACAACAGCTGCAATCGCGCCCGTAAACTGGCCAACGGCTTTCTGGATTGCCTCGCTGGCCAGCAGGTCGAAATCATCCTCTTGATTCGGACGCAGCTTGTGCCGCGACCGCAGCACCACACGCACCTGGTCCTCGGTCGACACAAGAGTTTCCGCAGACGGCGCTTTCACCTGGAAGTTGATGGATCGCTGGGCGAAAATCTTCATGAAGGAGGTGTAGGGAATGTAGATGTTGTTGTCCAGCGACTGACCGAAAAAGGTGCCGTTCTCCCGTTCGACCCCGATGATATTGAAAGAGTCGGGGCCAATCCGGACCTGTTTGCCGATAACATCGACGGGGCCGAACAGCTCTTTGCGGATCGCGTCCCCGATGACTGCTACCGGCCGCGAGTGCTGGGCATCAAAGGTAGAAACAAAGCGGCCTTCCGCAACCACGAGCTCCTGAATCTTCGGAGCGTCTTCGGTGACTCCCCTTATGTTGGCGTCATAAAACGTGCGATTCCCCGCTTTGGCATCCGCGGTCCGGCCCATGTTGGTGTTGATCGCGGCACAATCTTCGCAGCGGTCCGCGACCGCTTTCATGTCGTCCAGATAGAGACGCTTGTTGCGTTTAATGACCTTCTCGTATTCGTCCTGCGACATATTAACCCGGGCAATGCGCGCGACGATGAAAGTATTGCTGCCGAATGTCGAGGTCAATCGGTCTTTGATATAATAGCCAAGCCCTTCGATCGCACCCCCTACCGCCACAACAGATGCCACGCCGATGATGATGCCCAGCAGGGTGAGGACGGACCTGAGTTTGTGTGACCAGATCGAATCCGCGGCGATCGCAAACGCCTCCCAGACCGTCACGAGCGGGCGCGGAAACCTGCGCACCGGTCGAGCCGGGATTGTCGTTGCCGCGATCGGGGCGTCGAGCTTATGAATTGTTGCATCCATACGATTATGCCATTCCCCTGCCTGGCGCTACTGATCGGCACGCAGACAAAGATTGATACGAAATCCGGGGCCGGAAGGTTCTCAAAAGCTTTTCTTAGTCACCGCGGCACGTTCCGGTATGGAGGCGGGAATTTGAAGCCAGACACCAACTTGCAGCGATTGAGGGGAGCGAATGCCATTTGTCCTTTGGAGAGCATCCACCGTAACCCGATATTGGGCGGCGATAGAACTCAGGGTCTCGCCCGCCTTGACCTGATGGCGGCGCGCCGCCGCGCCCTTGGAAGCAGATCCTGCTTCTGCCTTGGTCGTGGGTACTTTGAGCACGGCTCCGACACGCAGTGATTCCGGCGACTCAAGGTTGTTTGCCTGCTGGAGCGCGGCGATCGTGACATTGAAGCGCCGCGCGATGCTGATGAGCGTGTCGCCGGCCTGCACTTTATAGGTGCCGTTGGCAAGCGGCAGTGGCGCCGATGGCGCAGCCGCACGCGCGGCTGCGCCGGTGGTAGGAACCACGAGCCAGGCGCCGGCCTGCAGCGACTTGGGAGATGAGAGATTGTTGGTCATCTGGAGCGCATCAACCGATACCCCGAATCGAGCCGCGATTCCTGACAACGTCTCCCCCGGTTGAACTTTGTAGCGCCCGTTGAACTCAGGATCGGCCTTGAGGTCCGCGGTGGGCAGGGATGCGAGCTTTTCGTAGAAATCGTCTCCCATTCCCGCCGGCACATTCAGCATGAAGTCCGGGTAGTCGGGCGGGGTATAGGAAGATCTCAAAGCCGGGTTGAGTCTGGTCAACACCTCCACCGGCACATCCAGCGCTTTCGCCGCAGCCTTGAGATTGATGCGCCTGCTAATCTTCACCTTGTCGAAGGCGAGCGGAGGCTCCAGTTCGACAGGGAGGCCGTATTTCTCCGGATTGCGAGCCAGGATGATGCTGGCCATGATCAGCGGGTATGTGATTTTTTGTCTCCTCCGGCATCTTCCGCTTCAAGTTCGCCAGATTCCAGAAATCGGATACGCCGCTCTTGTCGACCAGTCTCTGGATCGCTCCCTCGCCCCAGTTATAAGCGGCCAGAACGAGGTTCCAGTCGTGGAACATGGCGTAGAGGTCGTTGAGATATCGTGCCGCGGCACGCGTGGATTTTTCCGGATCGGAGCGCTCGTCGATATATCGATCGACCCTCAAACCATAGCGGACCGCCGTTCCCTTTGTGAATTGCCAGATCCCCCTGGCCATGGCGCGCGACAGGGCATTGGTCATGAACAGGCTTTCGACTTGCGCGAGATACATCAGATCGCGAGGCACGGATTCCTCGCGGAAGATCTGCTCGATCATCTCCTGGTACCTGCCGGATCGCGTCAACCCGTCGATGAAGAACTTTCTTCCCTTATCGAGCCAGAAGTTCATCGATTTATACACGCTCTCGTTGACGATCACCGGGATATCGTATTTCGAGTTCAGGATGTCGGCTTCGACTGCATCCTTGAGGGACGGGTCGACCTGGATCGGGATCAGATCCAGCTTTCTCCAGCTCATCGAGCACGGCACGCTCCGGCTTGGATATCTCATCGTCGTCCGGACGCAGGTAGCGGGATTCGTCCCGCTGGATGCGCTGGATGAGATCCTGGAAATAGCGATTGAGCCCAGGCGTGGAGCTGATGTCCCATTCGGATTCCAGGAGCAGGTCGACGGCGGTATCGAACTCGATGCGCGCCCGCGCCGAATCGCCCGCTTTGATCAGACTAGATCCCTCGAGATAGCGCGCCTCGCTGGTGCACGCCATGGCACGCATCTTGTCGGGAATATTGGATCCTCTGGAAGATACGCAGCGACGTTACTTGCGGCCTTGCTGTCCATGAGCGAGGAGGCGGCTCCGAGGATTACACGCTGAGGTTGACAGAGGACCAGCGCAGGGGCAAGAAAAGCGCATAGTCCCGCGAGAGCGGGAATGGGCAGAGTGCCGCTTCATGGTTTTGCAGTCGGACCGGCTACTTTTTGATTTCTTGGGCCGCAGCAACCGGAGGTAGTTTTCCGGTCGTCATCAATACTCTTGCTTCCGGCAACACTTCCAGGGCCTTCTGAACCTGAGTATCGCCTTGGATCGCCACGCGGAAGCCCTCCTCGAGCCCGAAGGAGGATGTATAGATTTCCTGTTTGATACGCCGCTTGATGAACTCGATGTTATCGCTGAGGTCCTGGCCGGTAAATTCCACCTTCCGGCTGCGCAGGAATTCTTTGAAATCGTCCAGAATAGCATCGGTGATTTCGAGCCTGGCAGCCGACGCCGTATCCTCGCGAGGCGTGGCCGGTTTTACCTCATCGTTCTTGATTGGCAGGCGAAAACTGCTGGCTGCCGGTACCTGCCCGGAGGCAAGGCGGCGCGCATATTCGAAAAACATGTCTTTTGAATTCAATAAAGCTTCGAACCGATTGAGTTCGCGTAAAGAGACTTTTACGTCCGGGGTAATGCCGCCGCCGCCGAGAACCTGCCGGCCGCTGTCGGTGGTCTTGATTTCGTTCGGCCTGCTCTCGCTGCCAGGGGCATCAGGCAGATTGTAGTAGTCGAATGCCGATCCGGAATAATCGCGCTGGATCAGCCGCCCGCTGGGAGTGTAATATCTCGCCGTAGTCAGCGCCATCCCGGTATCGTTTTCCATCGTATAAACGGACTGCACCAATCCCTTGCCGAAGCTGGTCTCGCCGACGATCAGCGCCCGATCGTGATCCTGCAGCGCGCCGGCCACGATCTCCGAGGCGCTCGCGCTGTGCTTGTTGATCAGCACCACCAGCGGGACCTGGATCTTCTCCAGGCTGGGTGCGGCGTAAGCTCGGGTCGAACCCTGAATCCGGCCCTTGGTGGAAACTACCAGATCGTCCTTGCGAATGAAGAAATCCGTGACATCGATCGCCTGGTTCAGCAGGCCGCCCGGATTGTCGCGCAAGTCCAGAATCAGGCCTGAAAGCTTGCCGGCCCCAAGCTTGTCCAGCTTCTTCCGCAGCTCATCGGCCGTCGACTCCGAAAAGCGGTCGATCTTGATGTAGCCCACGCCAGGCTTAACCTCGAAGGCATAGGGGACGGTAATGATCGGAATCTCATCCCGCTCGACCTTGAACTGCAAGCGGAGTCGCGGATGCCGGGCCGCTCAATGGTGACTTCAACCGTGGTTCCGCGCGGGCCGCGCAGATGGTCGACGACCTCATCCTGGGTCCAATCATCAATGCTTTCGACCATTGACCTTGGCGATGACATCGCCGGCTCGCAGGCCGCGCTTCTCCGCGGGAGAGCCGATCGAAGGCGGCTCCACGATCACCACCTTGCCGCGATCGCTTCTCGGGAGAAGCGCCCGCACACGAATGCCCAGGCCAAAATATTTGCTGTGCTGATCTTCACTCAGGCGAGCGAACTCCTTGGGATCGAAAAAGCTGGAGTGCGGGTCCAACGTGCGGAGCATTCCTTTGATTGCGCTGTACACCAGCTTGTCTGCGGCGATATTGTCGACATGATTCTTCTGGATGATGTCAACGGCCTCGGTAAATTCGCGCAGAAACTCGTTGGGAGAACTTTGTGCAGGCCCGGATCCCGCTGCAACGTCGACCTCCAAGGAACCCACCCGCCAGGGAGGAAGCCAGCACGATCGAGAATCGCAAGGACTGCAAATCTATGTTTCATAAGGAGATTGCTCCAAATCTAGGGCTACGCATCTAGTCGAGTATATCATGCGATCTCAGGGGTAGCAAGGTGAAGAAGGCGGAATGCGGAAGTCAGCAGAAAGAATACAGAATGCAGAATTTAGAATACAGAATGTGGTAATTAGGTTAGCCGGGCAGACCCTCAAGAGTAGGTTGCGAAAGTGCGCCAGATCTCCGCCAGACACAATGGAATCCCATCCCCCTCCCTCTTCGAATCCTGCCTTCTGAATTCTGTATTCTATATTCTTTTTCCCGGCTTCCGTCTCCTTCCTCCATTCCTTGACTTGATGGGTACCCTAAACTAGACTTGCTCTTGGCAAAGTGCTGCTCCTATCTGGGGCATCAGAAAGCGGGTAACAGTATGGGCTCCCTGGGTATGCAGGAAATTATCGTGATTTTCGTGCTGGCACTGATCATTTTCGGGCCGCGAAAATTGCCGGAAATCGGAAAGTCGCTCGGGAAAGGGCTTCAGGAGTTTAAAAAGGCCTCCAATGATCTGAAACGGACCTGGGAAGAGGAAGTCCAGCTCGATAAGGAAAAGGAGACCATGAACAATCTTCTCAAGGACACCTCGGCCGATCTGCAAAAAGATCTCTCTGTCGATGTCAAAGATGCTAAATGAGCGACCTGACGAACTGAGCTCGACCCCGAGACCGGCCAGTCCGAGCCGGAAGAAGAAACCGGCAAGATGTCCTTCCTCGACCACCTGGATGAGCTGAGGAAACGTCTGGTCCGCATCATTACCTACCTCGGACTTGGATTCATCGTCTGTTGGATTTATCACAAGCCCATCTACCGCTTCATCCAAAAGCCGATCGAGGCATCGCTGCCGAGTGGGGCGAAGCTGATGTACACCAACCCCACCGAACCTTTCATTCTCTACATGAAGGTGGCGTTCGTCGCGAGCATCTTCGTGACGGTTCCCTTGTCGCTATACGAAGTCTGGAAGTTCATTGCCCCGGGCCTGTATCGCCGCGAGAAGCGATATGTGGTCCCCTTCCTGGTCTCCTCCGTGCTTCTGTTCCTGGCCGGCGGCGCGTTCTGTTACATCTACGTCCTCCCTCAAGCCTACGATTTCCTCATCGGTTTCGGCAGTGACTTTCTGCCGCTGATCTCGATCAACGAGTATTGGGACATGACCCTGATGATGCTCCTGGGCTTTGGATTGATCTTCGAGATGCCCGTGATTGTGGCCTTCCTTTCCCTGTGGGGGCTGGTCAGCGCGCACTTTCTGTGGAGCAAGTTCAAATACTCGATCGTCATCATGGTCGCCCTTGCCGCCATCATTTCGCCGACCGGCGATGCATTCAACCTGATGATCTGGTCGGCGCCCATGATCGTCCTCTACCTGCTCAGCATAGGCGTAGCCGCGATCTTCGGCTGGCGCCGCAAAAAGCGGCAAGCCTCCTCCTAAAAGAATCTCCACTGCTCAACGCAGAGCTCTTGCGACGGTTCGTCGTTATTGAAATCAGAAACTCCATGTGCCCCATGGGGCCCAGCGCCGAAGGCGCGCTCCATACCAGCCTGGGGCAACGCCCCAGGATTGGGGAATGGCAGAAAAGAAGGGCTGAAGGCCCGCTCCAAATGGAACGGGCTTTCAGCCCTATAAACAAAAATCGCCCCAGCACCTGGGGCGTTGCCCCAGGCTGGTATGGAGCGGGCCTTCGGCCCTGTTTCGCGAACCAAGTTTCCGGAGAGGCAGCAGAGAAAACGCAGAGAAGACAACATACGTCGGATCGGTGAGCAAGAGCGAAGGGAAGAGGCCGTCTCTTCCTTTCGCTCTTGTACGAGTTGACCGTGTCCCCTATCTTTCTTCGCGTTTTCTCGGCGTGCTCTGCGGCCTCTGCGTTGTAGTTTTTGGTCGCGGCCATGCTTCAGGGCCGGCGGAAGTGGTCCTTGATCAGATGCAGGATTTCATCCGAAGTGTGTGCGGAGTGGATTGCGGCGCGCAGGCGTGCTCCGCCGGGAATACCCCTGGACAGGTATCCGCCCACTCGTTTCATTTTTCCCGCCGCGACGATCGGGGGGACACTCTGTGCCAGGCTCGTGAGGAATGAAAGCATGAAACGCGCCTTCTCCTCCACGCTCACTTGACACACGACATTTCCACCCATGAAATCATGGCACTGCCGCATCAACCAGGGATTGCTCAGGACGCCGCGTCCGATCATGACCCCATCCACGCCGGTTTCGCGGAACATGCGCTCTGCATCGCCGGGCTCGAAAATGTCTCCATTGCCGATGATCGGGATCTTGGCTGCCTCCTTGACCCGCGCAATCGCGGACCAGTCCGCCTGGCCGGCAAATAAATCGCAGCGCGTCCGGCCGTGGACAGTAAGAGCTTCGACGCCGCAACCCTCGGCGAGTTTCAGGACTTCGAGGGCATTGATGCTGCTCCGGTCCCAGCCCGTGCGGATCTTTGCCGTAAGCGGAATCGTCACCGACCTGCGAACCGCGGAAAAAATCATCTCCAGCAGAGGAATATCGCGCAGCAGGTTGCTGCCACCCCCCTGCTTGACGACCTTTTTGACCGGGCACCCCACGTTGATATCGACCAGGTCGGCGCCCATGTCCTGCACCATGGCCGCAGATTCCGCCATGCGCGCCGGATCGGAGCCAAAAATCTGGATGGAAATTGGTCGTTCGCAATCCTCAAAGCGCGTCAGGTGCAGAGTCCGGTCCTGGCGGCGAGTCATTCCCTCCGTGCTGACGAGTTCCGAGACAACCAGGCCACATCCCCCGAGAGACTTGATCGTCCGGCGGAAAAGTGAATCCGTGTGTCCGGCGATCGGTGCCAGCACGAGAGGCGGATTGATCTCAATATCCCGGATCCTTAACATGGGGAATGATTATAGCATTGTACCCACGCGTGATCGCCGAGACCGCAGAGGCAAGCTATTGAAAAACTAAAGATTTCTCTGCGGTCTCGGCGATCTATCTGCGGTGAGATTCTTTGGTTGCGCCATGCCACGCCGTGTCATTCGTGGCGGCTTTTGCAGTTTTAGGACTTGTTGTTTTTGGAACAGGTCGGGCGCTGAAGATGAGGCATTGTGTCAGCTATTATTCAAAAAACTCGGGTTGAATTCAAATTATTGGATTTAACGAGGTGATTCGCACCTGTTGTCTCAAACCTAGTATCATCATAATCTAAAGGTAAATAACGACTTAGCATGTGTAGCTCCGGCACTGCCGAGGTTGGCATGCGAAATGCTTTAGAACTATTGGTAATTTCCCGTGATCCAAGCTCAGTCTTAGAGCTAGGTGTATCGGAGAGGAGTCTTTCGCGGTCCCTTCCCGCGATGCCAGGGATCTCCAAGGCGATGCTGATTTAGTGCGAGACTGAGCTTGGCTAAACGAAATTTCGCAAACCGCGAAGACCTTCAAAGCCTCGAGGGAGTGGCTGTCGGCTCTCAGAGGTTTTGGAGGTCTTCGCGGTTTTGTATTTGTGCAGGTTTATTTTGGGAGTTCGCCGGCCTGAGGCTCCTCGCCGGCGGTGGCTGGTTTGGCCTGGGTCAGCTTTACGGAAGCGCAGTTTTTCTCGATGAATCCGGCAAGTTCGGATTGGGATCCGCCGAAATAGGCATCGCGGACGTGTTCGATGATTCCCTTGAGGACCTGTTCGCGGCTGAGGAGGGCTGAATAGAGGTAGGCCTTCCCTTTCTTGCGCTGAGCGAGGATTCCCTTCCGATGCATTTTTTCCAGCACCGTCATAACGGTCGTATAGGCCAGGCTGCGTTCCGGGTTCACCCGCGACCAGACGGCTTTTACGCTTGCTTCTCCCAGCGGCCAGAGGATCTCCATCAACTCAAACTCGCCGGGGGTCAAATGGGCTGATTTCTTCATTTGCCGATACCCAATTCACCAAATTTCTGGATGTATGCGTCCTCTTTCAACTGTGCGATAAATCGCTCCAATTCCGGTTGGCGTTTCTGCTGATAAAGGAGCGTCTTGATATCGCTTCTAAGCTTATCATCGAAGGGGCGCACTAAGGAAGCCTTGCGGGCATCGACGCGAAAGATTGCGTAACCCTCGGAGATTTTGATGACCTCGGAGATGTCGCCTTCTTTCACCGATGCAATGGCCCCGGCGATTTGCGGGCTGAGTTTCGCAGTTTCAAAGGTTCCGATGGTCCCGCCTTTGGCAGCTGTTGCCCCTTTTGAATATTGGCTCGCCATGTTGGCAAATGCCTCCCCTTGCTGAATTCGCTTCCGATATTCATTCGCAAGGGTTTGCGCATGCCCGTCGCTACCGTTCGGAATCACGATCTCGCTCAGAGTGACTTCCTCGGGAGTAGAGTATTCTTTGGTGTGCTCCTTGTAGAAGCGCTCGATCTCTTCGGCAAGAAGGGTGATGCGCGAGTCGACAAAATAGCCGATCACTTCCTGGATGATCATCTCCTTTTTGACTTCATCGCGGAACCCTGCCAGGGTCTTGCCCTGCTGCTGCAGCGCCTGTTCGAACTCGTCCATGTCCTTGAGTTTGTTTTGCTTGCGTAAATCTTCGAGGTAGGCGGAGACCTGGACGTCCATTCCCGATCCCATGCCGAGTTCCGTAGCTTTCTGCAGGATCAGCTTTTTGCGGATCAGCGTCTTCGAGGATGTTGTCCTGTTCCTTCTTGACTTCCTGGTCCAGCTGATCGCCGGTATATTTATCGGCCAATTCCTGCCTGATCCCGATCATCTCCCGGTTGATATCCGACTGGGTAATGATGTCGTCGTTAACCTGAGCGACGATGCGGTCCACTATTTTTGCCGGTTTGGTTTGTGCCTGCAAACCTGAACCCAGCATCAGCATCAAGCCCAAAAGCCATGCGATTCTTTTCATTGAGATAACCCTCCGCGGGAGGCGACCCGAGTGCCGACGTACTTAAAATCCAGCTTTTCGCGAACCAGGCGAACCTTGATTTGGCTTTCCAAAGCTGCCATTTCCTTCGCCAGTGCCTCCCTCTGCCGCTCCAGCAGCAGTTTTTCCTGAATCTGGTCTTCTACCTCGCTGTATTTTTGCTGGTGTGCCAGAGTTTTTTCGTCCAAAAAAAAGATATGATAACCGTACTGCGTTCGTACGATCTGACTGATGATTCCGGGTGCCAGGGGAAAGATGGCTTTCTCGAATTCGTCGGGCAACTCACCCCTCTGAAACGATCCTAGTTCTCCCCCTTCGGCTGCAGTCGGCGCCTTCGAATACTGCCGGGCCAACTCCTTAAAATTCCTGTTCCGGTTTGCTCTTGAGCAAATCCTGGATTTTCTGAGCCTGCTCAAGAGTGTCGACGAGGATTTCACGCACTTTCACGATGTCGTTGCGAACAAAATCCTGGAGGTGCTCCTTGTAATAGGCTTCACACTCTTCCTGGGTCACTGCAAGACCCTTGAAAACCTGATTGCGCAGGTAATCCTGAACTTTCAGACTCTCGATCATGCTCTGCTCGAGGTCCTTATCGCGCTTGAGGTCACTGCTGCTGCCGCCGCCGTTGGCGGACAGCCTGTTGCGCATCGAATCAAGAGCCTGAGCATCGGGCTTGATCTTCAGCTCCTCTGCCTTATACAGCAGCAGTTTCTCCTCAATAAAGGAGTCCAGCAGGGCAGACTTCACATCGTCGGTTGCCTCCGAACTCCGCAATTCGCTCAAGCGGCTCTCAAAAAACCGCTCCAGATCGGCCTTGCCATAGCCTTTTTCGCCTACCCAGACCACGTAGGGGTTGCTTTCCGTTTTTCCTCGATCCCTCAGATCGCAGCTCTCAAGGCAGAAAAATGCAGGCAGGAAGATCAGGCCGAGCATGTGCCGCCGTCTTGGAGGCATAGCCGACTCTCCTAATCCGAAAATCAATGCCTACTGACAAAACATAAATAATAGCGAATGGCCGCGGGAAAGTACACACTCTACTCTATGAAGGCTCAACCCATAATCATAAACGAAAATACCCCCTGTACGGCCACAAAATATTCCCTCCCTCCCGCCAATCCGTCCCGAAAGCAAAAACAGCCACGAAGAACACAAATCAGTCGAGTCCTCGATGGCTACCCCTATCTTTGTAGTGCTCAGGTGCCGGTTATTAGCGGATCTGGTCCAGGATCTTGTGGATGGCATCGAAAAGAGCCTGGGGAGGAAGATCTTCGGTCTCCATGGTAAGCACGCCCTGGGGCGAAAACGAGGCGCGTTTGTTGCGCGATACGAGCGCCAGAAGCTTCTGGGCGCTGACCTTGGACTGATCCACAAAACGGAAATGGATATGGTTGCGGCCGCGCTCGATCGTGTGAATCTGGAGTGCCATAGACTCTTGCCGGAGCGCTGCGTAGCGGAACAGCAACTCCACCTGATCCGGATAGGGGCCGAAACGATCGATCATCTCCTGCCGCAGACCCTCGAGCTCCTCGCGGTCGCGCGCCGAAGAGATGCGCTTGTACATGCGCAGGCGCTGGCTTTCATCGGCGATGTAGGACTCGGGAATGCGAATGTCGAGATTCAGCTTGATCGTGGAGGCAATTTCAACTTCAGGTTTCTGCCCGCGCAGTTCCTCGACTGTCTGCTCGAGCAACTGACAGTAGAGGTCAAAACCTACCGCGTTGATGTGCCCATGTTGCTCTCCGCCGAGCAAGTTCCCTCCGCCCCGGATTTCGATGTCGAGGGCAGCGACCCGGAATCCGGTGCCCAGGTCGCTGAATTCGCGGATCGCGGCCAGCCGCTTGCGCGCCACCTCAGAGAGCACCTCATCGGATGGAACAAGCAAGTAGGCGTAGGCGCGCCGATCCGATCGCCCTACGCGTCCGCGCAGCTGATAGAGCTGCGCCATGCCGTAAAGGTCGGCCCGGTCGATGATGATGGTGTTCACCCTGGGAATATCCAGCCCGTTCTCGATAGCGGAATTGGAGGCATCCGGGCTTCTCCGTCTATCAAGGCGAGCGGATCGATGCTGACGACCATCAGGCGCGCCAGCGCCTGGCCGGCTACATGGTCCATCCGCCGATTGCCCTGGAACGTCTGCGCTATCGCCCTGAATCCGGACAAGTCATCTACTATGGCCGCCAACGCAGCGTTGCGGTGATGCCGGACCCGCGCCGGCCCGCATCTTCCCGGCGCTCGACTTCCTGGCCGCTTTGTGCACCCATATCCCCGATACCGGACAGCAGTTGGTTCGCTACTACGGCGCCTTCTCCAATGTGCGCCGGGCCCGCGTCAGGCTCACCGGCCGCCGCGCCTCCAGCCGGTCGATCCGCTGCCGTCGGAAAACGAAGATCGGCGGCTGCGCCGACGAGTTCGCGCGCCGGATCAGGAGCTCGTGGGCGCGGCTGATAAAGAAAGTGTACGAAGCGGACCCCCTGGTTTGCCCTCGCTGCTCGGGCCCGCTCAAAATCATCAGCCTGATCGGCGACGGCGCGGTGATCGAAAAAATCCTGCGCCACCTGAAACTCTGGGACCGGCCGGAGCGCCCGCCGCCCGCTGCTCCCGACAGATCCATACGATACGATCCCGACATTCCCGGGTTTGAGGACGTCAGCCGGTGGTCCGATGCGGCCGAGTGAGACGGCTTGGGTCTGCTCCCGGCCAGGGCGGCTGCCGTACCTGAGGGGGAAAGTGTGCCTGCAAGCGAGTGCCGGCGCGGGGAGGGGGAACGGGGCGCGACGTCGCGCCCCGTTCCCCCTCCCCGTTTTGCCTCCCGCCGGTGTTTTCCCGATGTTGCAGCCGCTTCCGCCCGGAAATCGGGGAGAATTCCCGATTACTTTCTCTGCAAATTCATGCTACCCTCGCTCAGCACCTTGGAAGCAATTGCCTATTATTCAATTGCCTATTATTAAGTCAGCGTTCTCCCAGTGAAGCATATGCTCCTCGGCAATGATGCAAACGCCGGTATCGATTCCGAAGCCGTTCCTGCAGCATGGGTTCCAGACAGGCGGGCCCCAGATCTTGGCGCCGGTGCAGCATGTCGAATGTTTTGATTTCTTGACAGAGGCTTTACTTGGCCTTGACATGCCGGCTGTATAATACTCGGTGACGTGCGCGCCCTAATCTTGACAAACCGGTTGCAGCAAATTCCCCGCCCGGTAATCCTATTCGCCGGAACAGCCTTGGTGTTCCTTACGGTCCTTTCCTGGCTGAGTTGGCGAGTCATATCACAGGATCGCGCGGTAGAGCAACAACGGTGGCTCGAGCGCTGCGAGATTGCGGCGGGCAACGCAGCGGCACAACTGACACAGAAGATGACGGAGCTTCAGGCTATGCTCGCCGACACCCTGGCGGGCCGCCCCGCACAGGTTCTGGCTCCGGGGACTGCACTGCTCGTTTTCAGAGACAGCATTCTGGCCGATCGGCTTGGAGAAAAACTGCCCTACTACCCGGTGCTACAAAAAATTCACGACTCGTCCCGGGACCCATTCCTCGCCGCGGAAGCCACCGAATTCGGCGATAAGCAGCCTCTCAAGGCGGCGGCATTATACGCGCAGCTCATCGAACGCCGGGAGCCGGACATGCGCGCCGCTGCATTGGTGCGGCTGGCGCGGGCCTATCGCCAGGCGAGGCTCCTATCCAAAGCCCTCGAGGCCTATAGGTTGCTCGCCGGCATGGTCTCCGTCACGGTGGATGGCGACCCGGCTGAAATGCTGGCCTACTATGGAAGCGCGGAGATCTACGCGGAGAGAAACGAGGCCGCAGCGCTCAAGAAGGAGGCATCGGCCATCGCAGCCGCGCTGGCCGATGGACGCTGGATTTTGCGGCGCGCTTCCTATGAATTCTATGATGGCCAATGCAGAGAATGGCTTGGAAATGCTCTGCCCGCTGAACCATCCGTCGAGGCCCTCGCTTTGGCGGAAGCGGCCGAGACGGTGTATCTTCAATGGAGAGATGCGACATTGAGTGCGGTTTCTCCCATCCGGCGGAAAACCGTTTGGGCGCAGGAGCGGTCAATTCTCGTCATATGGAATCCGGAAGCCGGACGATTGTCTCTGGTCTGCGTCGGGCCAAGCTTCCTGAGCTCCGTGCTCGGCCCATCGCTTGGGAAGAGCGTGGATTTTCCTGCGATCATTGTGGAAGACTCTGATGGCCATCGGGTCTTGGGCAGCTCTAATTCAGCTTCCCCCATAAGAGCGGTTCGAACCGCCTCGCTCACTGCTTTGCCCTGGACGATTTACGCCGTCCCGCCTGATCCTCAGGCAACAACCGGGAGTCTTTCAGGCCCGGCCAAGGTTATGTTGGGTGCGCTGGCACTGATAATTCTCTTTGCGCTGGTGGCCGGCGTTTTCATGGCGCGATCCATCTCGCGCGAGATTGCGGTGGCCCGGCTGCAGTCGGATTTCGTGGCCGCGGTTTCCCACGAATTCAGAACTCCGCTCACGACCATCATGCAGCTGTCGGAAATGCTGATTCGCGGGCGCTTCTCCGGCGAGGAGCGGCGCGCGCAGTTCTATCAGACGCTGCTCGGTGAGAGCCGGCGGCTTCACGGCCTGGTCGAGAACATCCTCAACTTCGGCAAGCTCGAATCGGGCAAATACCAGTATGACTTCCAAACGATGGACCTGAGTGAATTCGCTCGCAGCGTTACTGAGGATTTTTCCAAGTCCGTGGTGGAGCGCGGCTATACCATCGATTTTCGAAGCGAGGACGGCTCGATTCCTGTCCGTGCGGATCGCGAGGCTCTGGGCCGGGCATTGTGGAACCTGCTGGACAATGCGGTAAAGTATTCGCCGGACCACAAAACCATCTGGGTGGAGGTGGCCGAGGGCGCAAGCAATGCCATTCTATCCGTGCGCGACCGCGGTCTGGGGATTTCGCCGCAGGAAAAGCAGACGATTTTTGCGAAATTCGCGCGCGGCGCCGCCGCGATCGAACGGAATATCAAAGGCACGGGATTTGGATTGACCATGGCCCAGGCAACACTGGAAGCGCACGGCGGCACGATAGAGGTTGAGAGCGTTCCCGGCGAGGGGAGCATCTTCCGTATGCGCCTGCCCAGAGCGGAAAACTGAATGACAAAGATCCTGGTAGTTGAGGATGAACCTGGAATCGCGCTCGGACTCGAGGAGGACCTGAGACTCGAGGGCTACGAGGTGGCAATCGTTGGCGACGGCGATGCAGCACTCACCTCCGCCCGGCAGAGCAGTTACGACCTGATCCTGCTCGACATCATGCTGCCGAAACGCGACGGTTTCCAGGTCTGTCGGGAACTGCGGCGCTCGGGCATCGACACACCCATCATTTTTCTCACCGCCCGCGTGCAGGACGCAGAGAAGGTGCTGGGCTTGAAGCTCGGTGCGGACGATTACGTGACCAAGCCCTTCAGCCCGATGGAGCTGTGCGCGCGCATCCAGGCGGTGCTGCGCCGTTCCAAGGCCGCTGCGCCCGAGGTCTACCGCTTCGGCGGCATGGAAGTCGATTTCACGCGCGGCGAGTTAAGGCGCGCAGGCTGTGCTGTCGATCTCACGCCGATCGAGTTCAAAATGCTCGCTGTCTTTGTCCGGGAGCGCGGGCGTGTCCTGACTCGCGAACAAATCATGGATAAAGTCTGGCCGCAGGGAGTCTTCTGCACGGACCGCGTGGTCGACACACACCTGTCGAATCTGCGCAAGAAAATCGAATCTGATCCGGCACAGCCGAAGATCCTGGTAAGCGTGCGCGGCCTCGGCTATCGGTTCGACGGATGAAGCATATATCAAGATTTCTTAACTGGAATCCGGATCAATCTTTGCAGCTTCCACAAAAGGATCTGAACCTGGCCTCCTATTTTGAGATCAGGAGGTAACAACCATGAACAAGTTCTGGGTAGTAGCGATTTTGAGTGTTGCAGCAGCAGTCCCGAGCTTCATGCCAGCGCAAACCACAAGCCGGCCGGAAACTCAGCTGGAGGCGGCAAACAAGAAGGCGCTGGTCAGCGGCGACCTGGAGGCCGCGATCCGCCAATACCGCAACATCGTCGAAAAGTATAAAAGCAACCATGCGGTGGCAGCGGAAGCCTTGCTGCGCATGGCCCAATGCTTTGAGAAGCAGGGCGCGGCGAAAATCCAGGAAGCGCAGAAGGCCTACGAGCGAATTGTGCGAGAATATGCCGACCAAAAGGAAGCCGCGGCAGAGGCGCAGGAGCACCTTGCGACTAGAGTTTTTGAACAGAATACCGGCATTGATTTGCGACAGGTCCTAAGCGCACGCGATGATCGGGTTTATGGACGTTCGGTCTCTCGCGATGGGCGCTATCTATCTTTTGCTCTTCGGGGGATCTCATTGCACGACCTTCTGACGCGGACCGCGCAGGTGGTTATCCCGGCAGCCTCGAACGAAGATCGCTTCTTCTACCCTATGATTTCTCCCGATGGCAGGCAGATCACCTTTTTGAGAATAACGCCACAGGGACGCACGCTTCAAGTCGTTAACACCGACGGCTCCAATCAACACGATCTTGCCCAAGGAGCTATCCCTTGCGGCTGGTCTCCAGACGGACGACAAGTGCTCGCCTTAGCAGATGCAGCCAAACAGAATAAGCTTCAGCTGATATCGGCCGCCGACAGCTCATCCAAAACTGTAGCCGAAGGAAGGATTTTCTGTGGCCAAATCTCGCCGGACGGAAGACAAATCGCTTACGAGAAGCTCTCTACTCCTGCATCCGGTATTGTTGGAGGCATTTACCTGATGAACTTGGATCGCGACCAGGAAGTCCCACTATCGCAGGACACCAATGCTTCCAATCCTCTGTGGACGCCGGAAGGGAATAGAGTTCTGTTTTCCCGCAATCGGCAAGAGGTTGTTTCATCGCGAAGTGGAAACGACCTCTGGTCGATCAAGGTTGCGGATGGCAAACCAGCGGGACCGGCAGAGCTTGTGAGAAAGGATGTGCCGGCACTTCTGGGCGTAACGCAGAATGGCGAATGTTACTATCAGAGCGGCAGTGCGACGAGAGACCTTTACACGATCGACATCGATCCCCAAACGGGCAATGCAACGTCGAGTCCGAAACAGATCACCAGTCGCTATGACAACAGGGGTGCTGCGTGGTCGCCCGATGGCCAAGCCCTGGCCTACTTCTCAGTCCGCACGCCAAACGAAATGGCCGTTGTGATCCGCTCGGCAAAAACGGGAGAAGAGCGCGTGTTTTCCCCGCACGTCAATCTGTTTTATCTCGGATTTAAACCGGAGTGGTTTCCAGATGGTAGTTCTTTGCTCCTCCATTATGGAAACGGAAAACTCGCCATGCTTGACGTACAGAAAGGAGAATTCCGGCCACTGCTCGAATCGCTAACCATCCCAATCGTCTCTCAAACTATGTATCCGCCATCGCTTGTCCTGGCCCCAGATGGCTCGAACATCTTTTATCTCAAGCGCGATGCTGATACACAGCAGTTAAGTATTGTCAGTCGGGATTTGGAAGGTGGCCCTCCAAAGGTGATATGCAGCGTAAGGGCGGACGATATCGCTGGATTCTCGCTTTCCGTCGACGGTAGCCAACTTGCGTTCGTCGCAAGATTAGGGCATCAGCCCGCTGAACAAAACTTAGTCATAATGACGGTTGCCGTACAAGGTGGTGAACCAAACGAGGTCTGCAAGGCAAAGGGGTTGCTTGCCAGGGAAATCATCTGGAGCAAGGACGGGCAGCGCCTGTTTTTCACTTCGAGAGTCAATAACCGAACAGGAGCGGGAGGGGATATCTTGTGGGTCTCAGCCGGGGGTGGCGAACCGCAACCGCTCAGGATTGGTTTGCAGGATGAGTATTTCCTGGGTATGCACCCGGATGGTAGGCAATTGATTTTTATGGACGAAAACTGGAGGAACGAACTCTGGGTTATGAAGAACCTGTTCTCAGCTGCAAAGTCCTCCCGTTAGGGCCTCTCCCTGCAATCCATTGAGGGTGTTCATTCCACCTTTTCCATTCAACGGGGGCTGGCAATAAGCGCTGGCCCCCCAGTGTCGGGCTGGTGCTGTAATATCGCAGCAGTCCCTGGACTAAGAGAGCCTCGATGCCGTATGCAAGATAACAGGCTATTTGACCTAAACTGCAGTCATCGGCTTATTGAAGTCCTTAAGAGATCGCATGCTGTCAGAAACAACTCCGGCCGATAGTCCGCGCATTCAGGCAATCGTGGAACTCGCTATCCCGCCTTATCTAGCAGGACCTCATTGATGATGGTCTGATAGCCTACACCTCGTTTCCGGGCTTCTCTGCGCGCCCAGGCTATGACCTTAGGATGCAGCCGAATCGACGTAGGCTGATATTTTTCCGCCTCTGATTTTGGGAGCCGGCCACGGGGAGGACGCGGCATGCCGGTTTTTGCCTCGATCGCTTTGCGAGCGGCGGCCAGTTCCCTCTTGGTGAGGCGCCTCGCCTCTTCAAAGGGAAACTCTTTTGAATTCTTCATAGCCCCTCCTTTCACGCCGGCTAGCACGCCGTGCGCTGATAATGCGGAAAGTCTTCCCTCCGTGCCGTCTGGTAAACACCACAACGAGCACCCCGTTGTCTGATTCACCGATCAACCACTCCCTGATTTCCCCCGTGCTGGAGTGCTTGTCATCGGGAGCGATTAGGGCATACGGGTCATCGAAGGCAGTAATCGCCTGATCAAAAGCAATCCCATGTTTGTGGAAGTTGCGGCGAGCCTTTCCGGCATCCCACTCGAATTCCATATTTGTAGTATATACCGAAATTCATCACGATCAAGCAAAATCGGGAAGGACAACTCAGTCACTTCGGCTTGGGGAAACTGACCACAGCATGCGCGCCGAACTCAGGCACGCGTTCAAGGTTGTCGAGCAATTCTATCTGATACCGGTTTTGCTTCAGGATATAGGTTTCCAGTGGAAACTGGTCCTTGCTGGTGACCAGACCTGGATCCGTATCGGTTGTTTTATGACCTGAGGCGCGGATCTTTTTCGTTTCATAGAGGTATTGAAGCGTTTCCAGGCTCCATCCCGGGTAGTGGAATATTCCCTTCGCATCCTTGTTCTGCATGGCAGCCATATCGGGCCAGCGCTTGGACCAATCGGTGCGCATCACTACAAAGGCATCCTCGGGGATCGGTCCATGGCGAGCCTCCCAGGAACGGATGTCGTCCATCTTCAACGTATAATCCGGGTCCCTCGCAACCTGGTCGTGAACGTCGAAGACGACCAGGGGCATGATCATTTCCTTGACGTCAATCTGATCGACCGTCCGGCCGCCCTTGACAAAATGAGCCGGCGGATCGACGTGAGTGCCCCTGTATGGCCACAAAATATTCCCTCCCTCCCGCCAATCCGTCCCAAGAGCAAAAACAGCCACGAAGAACACGTCGCGGCCTTCGGCCGCAACCAAAGTGGTCAGTTAACCAAACCGGAAACTTGGAATCGGTAATTCGAATCGATCGGACAGAAAAGGTTGCAGCATGAAAATCTTTGCAGAATTCAAAGAAAATGATTGTTAGTGGTACAAATCAGTCGAGTTCTCCATGGCTACCCCTATCTTTGTAGTGCTCAGGTGCCGGTTATTGGCGGATCTGGTCCAGGATCTTGTGGATGGAATCGAATAGGGCATGGGGAGCAAGGTCCTCGGTTTCCACGGTAAGCACGCCTTGGGGAGAAAACGAGGCGTGTTTGTTGCGCGATACGAGCGCTAGCAGTTTCTGGGCGCTGACCTTGGACTGATCCACAAAGCGGAGATGGATGTGGTTGCGGCTGCGTTCGATCGTGTGGATCTGGAGTGCCAACGACTCCTGCCGGAGCGCGGCGTAGCGGAACAGATACTCCACCGGATCCGGGTAGGGGCCGAAACGGTCGATCATCTCCTGCCTCAGACCGTCGAGTTCGGCCGTGGTCGCGCGCCGAAGAAATGCGCTTGTACATGCGCAGGCGCTGGCTTTCGTCGGCGATGTAAGCCTCGGGAATGCGGATGTCGAGATTCAGCTTGATGCGTGGCAGCGATATCTCAACTTCCGGCTTCTGGCCGCGCAGTTCCTCGACCGTCTGCTCCAGCAGCTGACAATAGAGGTCAAAACCCACGGCATTGATGTGTCCATGCTGCTCTCCGCCCAGCAAGTTCCCTCCGCCCCGGATCTCGAGGTCGAGGGCAGCAACCCGGAATCCGGTGCCCAGGTCGCTGAATTCGCGGATGGCGGCCAGCCGCTTGCGCGCCACGTCGGAGAGCACCTCATCGGAGGGAACCAGCAAATAGGCGTAGGCGCGCCGGTCCGATCGTCCCACGCGTCCGCGCAGCTGGTAGAGTTGCGCCATGCCGTAAAGATCGGCCCGGTCGATGATGATGGTGTTCACCCTGGGAATGTCCAGCCCGTTCTCGATAATGGTGGTTGCGACCAGGATGTCGAGCTCATCCTGGACGAAGCGCAACATGACGCGCTCGAGCTCACGTTCCGACATCTGCCCGTGGGCAACGCCGATGCGCGCCTCCGGGACGAGTTTCTGGATCATCGCTGCCATGGAATGAATCGATTCCACGCGGTTGTGCACGAAGTAAACCTGGCCATTACGGGCCAGCTCGAGCTCGATCGCGGAGCGCACCACGTCGTGGCTGAACTTGAGCACTGAGGTCTGGATGGCCAGCCGGTTCTTGGGAGGGGTTTCGATCGTGGACATGTCCCTCAGTCCCATCAGGGCCATGTGCAGCGTGCGCGGGATGGGCGTGGCGGTCAGCGTGAGCACGTCGACGCGCGTCTTGAGCGCCTTGAGGCGCTCTTTGTGGGCGACGCCGAAGCGCTGCTCCTCGTCCACGATCACCAGCCCCAGATCCTGAAAGGCAACATCCTTCGACAGCAGCCGGTGCGTTGCCGATGACGATGTCGACACGGCCGGCCTCGAGATCTTCAAGGGTCTGCTTCTGTTCCTTGGGATTGCGGAAGCGCGACAACAGCTGGGTGCGCACAGGGAAGGCGGTGAAGCGCTGCCGGAAGGTGTTGTAGTGTTGAAACGCCAGCACCGTCGTCGGCGCCAGTACCGCCACCTGCTTCCCCTCCATGGCGACCTTGAAGGCGGCGCGCATGGCAATCTCCGTTTTGCCGTAACCCACGTCCCCGCAGAGCAGCCGGTCCATGGGGCGAGGGGATTCCAGGTCGTTCTTGACGGCCGCGATGGCATCGACCTGGTCGCGGGTCAGCTCGAACTCGAAGGCATCCTCGAACTCGCTGCTGCCAGGCGGTGTCGGTCGCATAGCTGTAGCCCGGGACCATCTGGCGCTCGGCGTAGAGCTTCAGGAGCTCGCCTGCCATGTCACGCATGGATTTCTTGATCCGGGTCTTGGTCCGTTCCCAGCTCGTTCCTCCCAGCCGGTCCAGGGTCGGGTGCGCGCCATCGACGCTGCTGTATTTCTGGATCAGGTCGAGGCGCTCGACCGGGACGTACAACTTGGCATCATCCTGATAGGTCAGGAGCACGAATTCCTTCGTTCCCTCAGGGAGATCGATAGCTTTCAGCCCCTGGAACCGGCCGATGCCGTGATCGATGTGGACGACGCAATCGCCGGGCTTGAGATCTCTGAAATCGGAAATGAACAGGCGCGCCGCGCTCCGCGCGCGTTTCGGCGCCGCCGCCACCTCTGCCTCATCGAATACATCCGTACCCGTCAGGACGCGCAGCGGCGCAGCGGGAAGGAAGAAGCCGGCGTGCAGCGCTCCCACCCCCAGCAAGACCGCGCCGTCTGGGCGACTTCCTGCGCCTGGCCGGACTCATCGCCTGCGAGGCAAAGATGGACCGGGATCTCATATTCCTTAAGAATGTCGCGCACGCGCTCGGCGCGGCCCAGGTTGGCGAATAGAAAGACAATCTGTTCCCCGGCTGCGCCGAATTTCTGCAGATCGGCGATCAGGTCGCGGATGTTGCCATGATATTTCCGGGTGCTCTGGGACGCGAGGTAAAGCGGCGGCTTCCTCCTCCCCGCCGCGCTCGACGCTGATCTCTTCCACCTGGAGGCGCGGAAAGCGCTCCAGCGCAGCCTGGAACTCGTCGCTCGTGACATAGATCTGTTTCGGCTCCAGCACCGGCTTGCAGGCTTCCACCCGGTCGACGAAGCGTTCGTAAAGTTCAGCGTGGTGCTTGGCGAGCGCGGTCTCCAGATTCTCGCGGTCGGAAAGTACCAGCCGGTAGCCCTTCAGGTAGTCGAAGAGCGTCCGATCGAGCGGATCGATGGCCGGGAGCATGAACTCGAAGGCGGGGAACGACTCTCCTGCCCGTGCCAAAGCGAGTTCTTCTGCAAGGTGCTTGTGAAAGGGCTCGCTCCAAAGCCCGGGCGCCTCGGCGGCCCAGCGTTCGAGCAGCTGGCGCCGGACGCAGTACTCGCGCATCGGAATCAGCTCGACCCTCTGCGCTGCGGAGATGGAGCGCTGGGAATCGACATCGAACAGGCGCATCGACTCGATCTGATCTCCGAAGAATTCGATGCGCACCGGGTTCTCCAGGTGGGGCGGATAAACGTCGAGAATCCCGCCGCGCAATGAAAACTCGCCGGGATCTGTTACCGGGTCGTCCTCGAGATACCCGGCTTCGTGCAGATATTCGCGCAAGAGCTCAGGCGAATACGGCTGGTTCTTGTCGAGCTCCAGGCAATAGGAGAGAAAACGCTCCGGCCCGTGCAGCCTTACGGCCGCCGCTCTCACCGAAGCGACAACCACCGCAGGCACATCCTGCAGCAGCTGCCAGATGGCCCATGCGCGCGCGGCCGCGATGTCGGGGTGCGGAGACAGTCCGCGATAGGGATCGACCTCCAGGCTGGGCAGAAGGATCACGCGCGGCGGCGTGGGAGAGAGCAGCCCCAGGAAGAAGCTGAGCTCCTGTGCCAGATGGCGTGCTTCGATGCTCGTTGCGGTCAGGACCGCCAGGGGCCGCTGCTCGGCGAGGGCCGCCTGGGCAATCGCCAGCCCTTTGGCCCCGCCGACGGGCCCCTCAATGGTGAGCGCACGCGTCCCCTGCTGCAGGCGTGTCGACAGGTCGCGCAACGCGCCGCTCAGGGTTGCGCTCTCAAACACTCTCTTCAAATGAATCACGGTCTAGACCAACTGAATCACTAAACCGGCAAATCGATCTTTTCAGGTTTCGTCGTTCTAACCATTCCTCTTGTTTCCCAATCTTCCGAATTGGCTGAGTATGTTTTCAATGATATTCGTTGTGGATGTGCCTTCCACCAGAGGGACGTTGCGAACGGCGCCGCCGGCCTTCTCCACGGTCTCACGGCCGACGATTTCGGAGATCCCCCAGTCTGCGCCCTTGACCAGAATATCGGGAACAATGGCATCGATGACGCGCTGGGGCGTGAGGTCGTCAAACAGAAAGACGTAGTCGACACAAGCCAGAGCGGCCAGGATCTCCGCCCGCTCGTCTTCGGGCACGATGGGACGGTTTTCCCCTTTGAGAATGCGGACCGACTTGTCGCTGTTGAGCGCGAGAACCAGCGCGTCGCCCATGGCGCGCGCCTGATTCAGATAGCGTACGTGTCCGGCATGCAGGATGTCGAAACAGCCATTGGTGAAAACGAGCTTCCTTCCCTCACGGCGCAGCCGCTGCCGGATCTCCACGACCTCCTCGAGGGTCTTGATCTTCTCAATCGCCATAACGAGCTTGGAGAATATCAGATGCTTCCCACCACAGCAAGCAACCTCCTTCCCGGCAACTTATGGGGGAAAGGAAAATTAATGGCCTTTTCAAGACAGCCACGAATGACACGAATAGGTAAGAATTTTGTGCCATTCGTGGCTGCTTTTGCTTTTCAGGGCGAGTTATTTCCGGAGGAGAGGATGCGAAGAGGGGGATGCCTTCACCAAAAGATCGTCGCGACATAAACGCGGCTTCGTCCTTGCATCTGCTGCCAATAGGTGCGAAAACTGTGCCGGCGCCCGCAAATCGGCGCCCCAGGATTAATAATGACAAATCAACCACCCACAGCGAACTCGCACCACGTCCTCCCCCCACATTCGTCAATCGTCAATCGTCAATCGTCAATCTCCTGGTCGCTCCTTCTACTCACCTGCACCTTGCTCCTCTCCTGCACTCCGAATCGGGAGATCGATCTCAAAGAGATCGCCCACTACAACACCGCCGGCTGGGCGCACGACGTCACCCTGGATGCTGGCTTTCTGTACGTCTCGGCCCGCCAGGGCGGATATCTCGTTTTCCGCCGGGATAGCGAGTACACGGGACCCAGGATCCATGCGCCTGTGCAGGATGTGATCTCTCTCGCCCCGCACAACGGCAGGCCGTTGCTTGCCTCCCGTTTCGAGGGGCTGGTGCTGGTTTCTCCATCTGGCCGGGTTGAAGATCGTTTCTCGAACGGGGACATCGCCAATGCCGTCGTGACGCGAAACGATTTGGCGTTTGCAGCTTATGGTTCGCATGGCCTGGTCATTTGCCGTGTCGGCGCTCATAGTCTCAGCCTCGTGTCGGAGCTGCCGACGCCCGGCTGGTCGCATGACGTCAAGCTCTGGCGCAATCGCGTGCTGATGGCGGACTGGAACTATGGCCTGCGTGTCGTGGATATCAGCGCGCCGGAGCATCCGAGGGAGATCGGGATTCTCCCATCGCCGGCCACGGCGATCTGCATTTCTGTCGGAGAATTGATGGGCCAGCCCGCGGTTGCGGTTGCGGAAGGGCATGCCGGCGTTTCGCTTGTGGTGCTCGACAACAACGGGCGCCCTGCCTTCGTCTCGCGCCACGTCCTCGGACTCAATCCTTCGGATCCGCCGCATCCGGAGGCCGGCGGCTGGGCTCACGGCGTGGCGTTGTGCGGAGGTTATCTGTTCGTGGCCAACTGGAAGCGCGGTCTCGTGGTGCTCGATGTGCACAATCCAATCCAGTCGCGCACCATCATGGAAGTCCCCACTCGCGGCACCTCGCTCGGAGTTAAGGCCGAAGTCGAGCCCGATGGCACGATTCTCGTGTTTTTGGCGGATGGTGAGGATGGTCTGCGAGTGTTCCGTGTTAAGGGAAGAACACAGAATACAGAATATAGAATACAGAAGTGAATCCGGGGCGTGAGTCACAAAATGGACCCCCATTCTGGATTCGCAGTTTCTCGTTCCGATTCCTGTCTTGCCGGTTTAGGGGGAGACTTCAGAATACAGAAGTGAAATCAAGGCGTGAGTTAAAAAACGGATCCCCATTCTGTATTCTGCATTCTATATTCTGAGTTCTTCGATTCCTGCCTTTCCCCCAATTATGGTATCTTGCAGCAACGTGTCCCAGCAAGGGAATACGATATCGAAGGAGATCCGTATGTCCTGCCCGATGTGCAAAAAACCCCATGACTATACAATTGACGGGGCCTTGAAACGCCTGGCTTCCACCGGGCGTCGCCTCGAAAAACTGGTTTCGAAGCTGAGCCCCAAGCGGGCTGCGGCCCGTCCCGCGCCCGGCAAGTGGTCTCCCAAAGAGATCCTCTGCCACCTGGCTGATTGCGAGATCGTGTACGGTCTGCGCTATCGCAAGATCATCTCGGAGCCCGGAGGTGTGTTAGTGTCATTTGATCAGGAGGCCTGGGCGCGCAGCCTCAACTACCGGGAACAATCTTTGAAGCAGGCGATGGGCACTTTTAAAGTGATGCGCGACGGGAACGTGAACCTCCTTAAATCGCTGTCGAAATCGGCCTGGAACAAGGCCGGGAAGCACCCCGACTACGGTGCGCTTACGTTGCGCCAGATCGTGGTTCACATCACCGACCATGACAAGAATCATGTCGCACAGGTGGAACGGCTGCTGCAAAAATAACCAGGAGCTTAACCTCTCAACGCAGAGGAAGCAAAGAGAATTGAACGACCACCCCAGGAGTTTTGCGCTGCGAACTCTGCGTTGAGGCTTTTTGGAGGTCCCATGATCCGAAAGACTCTCGTGCCTGCCATCACGCTGTGTTTGCTTTTAGCGGCATCCGCGGTGCAGGGGCAGAATCTGGGGCGCGATCCGAGCCAGCCCATCGATGAAGCCTACACCAAGAAGATCCTTGAATATACGACCGCTCCCTACTTCCTCTCGCCGCTGGTGAATTACCTGCCGGCATCGAAAACCGTGCCTACACCGCTGGCGGTGATCGGCGACATTGCGGGCGCCCCGGGGAAGCTCCCCTACAGCGCGGATGTCCATCGCTACATGCGCATGCTCGAAAAAGCCAGCCCGCGCGTGAAGGTGTTTGCCATCGGAACCTCCGAGGAAGGGCGCGAGATGATCGCGGTGGCGATCGCCTCCGAAGCGAATCTGGCGAAGCTCGAAGAGAACCGAGCCCGGCTGGCGCAGCTTGCCGATCCGCGCAAAATCAAGATGGACGACACCGAGGCTGACCGTCTGGTCGCAGCTTCCATTCCCATCTATTACATCACCGGGTCCTTGCATTCGCCCGAAACCGGTGCACCGACGGCGTTGATGGAACTGGCCTACCGGCTGGCTGTGGATGAAAGCCCCTATATAAAGGCCATCCGGGATGGCCTGATCACGCTCATCACGCCCGTGGTGGAAACGGACGGTCGCGACCGGCAATGCGACATTTACAACTGGCACCTGGCGCACCCGAACGACAATTGGCCTCCACTCGTGTATTGGGGTCACTACGTGGCACACGACAACAACCGCGACGCCATGAATCTCTCGCTCAAGCTCTCGCAGAACATTCTCACGACCTATCTCGGCTGGAAAGCGCAGGTGATCCATGACCTGCATGAATCCGTGCCCTACCTCTATGATAACACCGTAGGCGACGGACCCTACAACGCCTGGATTGATCCCATCCTGGCCGACGAGTGGCAGCTCACCGGCTATAACAATGTCATGGAAATGACCCGGTTCAACATGCCGGGCGTGTTCGCTCACGGCACATTCGACGCCTGGTCTCCCGGCTACATGAATTACATCGCAGTCGCGCACAACGGCATCAGCCGGCTCTACGAAACCTTCGGCAATGCCGGCGCCGATACGGTTGAGCGCACGCTGACGCCGTCCCAATATGAGCGCACCTGGTATCGCCAGAATCCGCCGCTGCCGAAGGCGCTGTGGTCGCAAAGGAACAACAATAATTATCAGGAGACCGGCCTTCTCGTCTCGCTTTCATACTTTGCCGCCAATAACAGAATGTTCCTGCACAATTTTTATCTCAAGAGCAAGCGCTCGATCGAAAAGCCGAAGACGGCGGGGCCGGCAGCCTACGTACTGCCCGGCGACGATCCCCGGCCCGGCCTGCAGGCCGAGGTTCTGCGTGTTCTGCAACGCCAGGGCTGCGAGATCCACCGCGCCGCCGCTCCCTTCACGGTGTTGATACCGGCAAAAAAGAAGGCGCCGCCCAAACCCGAAGAAGCGGCCGCTGCCCAGGCTGCGCCCGAAAAACAGGCAGCTCCTGCCAAGAAGGAGGAGCCGCCGGCGCCTCAGCCACGGCAGTTTCCTGCCGGCAGTTACATCGTGCGCATGGACCAGCCCTACAGCCGCATCGCCGATGCGCTCCTCGACTACCAGTATTGGAGCCCGAACGATCCGCAGAGATCGCCTTATGACGATACCGGCTGGACACTGGGGGAACTTGCAAACGTGCAGGTATTCCGCATCACCGATACCAAGATTCTCGATGCCGCGATGCAGCCGGTCACGGCGGAGATCAAGTCCCCCGGAGGTGTGGACGGAACCGGCGTCATCTTCCTTGTCGACCACAACGCCGACAGCGCGCTGATGACGCTGCGCTATCGCTTGCACAGCGCTTCCTTTGAGGCAGCCGAGGAGCCGTTCGAAGCAGCGGGGCACAAATTCAACCGGGGCTCGTTCATCGTGCGCAATAGCGCGCGTGCGGATCTCGAGCGCGCCGTCACCGAGCTTGGCGTTCGGGCTTACGCCGTCGAGAGTGCTCCCTCCGTCAAAACCCATCCGGTCAGAGCGGCGCGGATCGCGCTGCTGCACACGTGGCTGAGCACTCAGGATGAAGGATGGTGGCGCCAGGCCTTCGACTTTCTGAGTATCCCTTACACTTACATCAGTACCCAGGATGTCGCCAGGGACGCCAACCTGAACGCCAGGTTCGACGCCATCGTTTTCGCGCCTGTGGGGCGCGGCCCCGCGTCCATCCTCTCGGGCTTGCCGATGTGGGGGAACGCGCTGCCCTGGAAGACGACTACGCTGACGCCCAATATCGGCAAGATCGATGCCACCGAAGACATGCGGCCCGGCCTCGGATGGAACGGGCTCGCGAATCTCGAAAACTTCGTGCGCCGCGGCGGACTGCTGCTGACAACCGATGACACCTCGGACCTGGCTGTAACCTACGGCCTTACCCCCGGCGTCAGCATCACGAGACCCAACCGGCTCAAAGCAGTGGGCAGCGTGCTGAAAAGCACCTTCGTCGATTCCGCCAGCCCTATTGCCTACGGCTATGGCGAAAGCCTGTCCATCTATTGCAATGACGGCTTGATCCTCGGCCTTAGCAATCTCATGGGCGGCCGCCCGCGCGCTACCAGCGATGCGCCGACGCGAGCCACCGGACGGGGAACTCCGGACGATCCCGACACGCCGCAGAACCGGGTCTATGTCGAGCCTCCGCCCGAGCCCAAAGCTGAGCCCTGGCAGGCGCTGCCGCTGACCGACGAGCAGAGACGCAACGGCATCAACGTCATCCCGCCCAAATTCCGGCCGCGGGTGGTGCTGCGTTATGCGGATGCCAAGGACCTGCTCGTATCAGGCCTGCTGGATGGCGGGGGCGAGATTGCGCAGCGTCCAGCGGTGATCGATGTCCCGATGGATAGAGGGCACATTGTGCTGTTCTCCAACAACCCGGTCTGGCGCGCCGAGACGCACGGCTCCTATTTCCTGGTATTCAACGCCATCCTGAATTTCGACAACCTGAATGCCGGGAGGAAATTGGACGAGAAGTAAAAGCAGCCACGAAGATTACAAAGCGGCAAGCCGCGGCGAAAAAAGCCTCAACGCAGTCTCTCATGCGCCGGGGCGCACCCAGTGACGCAGGAAAATGTTGCGCTCTCGCCACAGGTTTCCTGTGCCGCCCTTTCAGGGCTCTTACCGCTCGATGCCGGCTTCCCAGGGCTCACGCCCTGGGCTCTGCTGCTCCACCCCTTCGGGGTTTTCAAGGTGGTGCAATGCTAAGCCCTGGAAGGGCGGGACAGCAAAGCCCAGGGCGTGAGCCCCATAGGCGCTAACTTGTTTCATTTCTTAATCCAAAATAGAGGATTTGGACATCTGTTTTCCGTTTTTTAGCCACATTTGCATTCAAATAATCGGCTAAAACGCCGTATTTAATGGTCGCAAAAAATCAAGTTAGCGCTTATGGGCGTGAGCCCTGGGTAGAGAACCGGAGATCTTAAGCCCTGAAAGGGCGACACAGAAACACACAAGTGGTTCGGCGCCGCAATCGGTTCTATTTTCGAAGCAGAGGCGCGATAATATCGGACGAGGCCTTGCGCGACCCTCTCCGGCGCAGCAAGGCCTCGTCCTGTTTCCTGGCCAGACATCCGCGTTCATCTGCGGTTGCAGTTCTCTGCGGGTGTTTTTTCTCTGTGTGCTCTGCGTTAAGCTTTTCAGATACCTGTCCTAAATGTTCGCAACTCATCATCTTCCGCAAAGCACAACAAATTTGTGTTCTTCGTGGCTGCTTTTTTAATGCGCAGTGATTTCAGGACATGTTTTCGAAGAAGGCGGCGAGATCGTGGGCGGCTTCCTGCACCGCCTGTTCGTTTTCACCTTCCACCATTACGCGGGCGAGTTTCTCTGTGCCGGAGTAGCGCAGCAGGATGCGGCTCCGGGCGCCGAGTTTCGTTTTGCAGGACGCTTCGGTCTCGCGTAAACCCGCGATCTTTTCGAAGGGGACCTTCTCGCGCACGCGCACGTTGAGCAGCACCTGGGGGAAGCGCGTCACCGGGCTGCACAGGGTCGTCAGATCCTGCTTCTGTTGCACCAGGATTTCCAGGACCTTCAGGACGGTCAACAGGCCGTCGCCGGTGCGGGCCAGGCGCGCCAGGATGATGTGCCCGGACTGCTCACCGCCGATTACTGCACCCAGGCGCATCATTTCCTCGAGCACGTAACGGTCGCCGACCGCGGTGCGTACCAGATTGAAGCCGATTTTCTCGAGCGCGACCTCGAGGCCGAGATTTGCCATGACGGTGCCGACCACCGTGCGCGGCGCTCCGTCGAGTTCGGAATAGCGCGCCAGCAGATAGAGCACATCATCGCCATCGTGAATCCGGCCCGCGGCATCCACAAATATGGCGCGATCTGCGTCGCCGTCGAAAGCGACGCCGAGGTCGGCTTTCTGCGCGCGCACTCTTTCCTGCAGAGCGCCAAGGTGCAGCGCGCCCGCATGATGATTGATGTTGCGCCCGTCAGGCCGGCAGTGGATGGTATGTACGTCGGCGCCCAGGCTCTGCAGGAACGGAGGGGCGATGTGGGAGAGTGAGCCGTGAGCGCAGTCCACGACCAGGCGCAACCCGCGCAGTCCGAAACCGGGAGCGAGGCTGGATCGCAGGTAGTCGGTGTAAAGATGTTGATACTCCGGCGCGACGGAGAGGTCGTACTTCACCGAATGGGGGTCGAGGCTGAAGCCGTTTGGCGCCGTAAGGCTGCAGGCGAGGATCTGCTTTTCCAGTGCTTCTTCCACAGCATCATTGAACTTGATTCCCTGCGAGCAGAAGACTTTGATGCCGTTATCCTGATAGGGGTTGTGCGATGCGCTGATCATGATGCCGGCCTGGGCCCCGGCTTTCTGGGTCAGGAGCGACACAGCCGGAGTGGAAACCACGCCGCACAGCTCGGCGGATCCTCCCGCGTCTTCGATCGCGTGACGGAGCAAGCCCTCGATCCAGGGACCGGACACACGCGTGTCCCGGCCGATCAAAAGGAGCGGCTTGGCGTGCGTCGATCTCAGATAACCCGCCAAACAGTAGCCGATCCGATATACATCATCCCGATCCAGCGGCGCCTCGCCGGCGACGCCGCGAATCCCGTCCGTGCCAAAGAGCATCCCCATCACTTTTTCCCTGTCTTATGGATCAAGGTGACTTCCTCCGGGTTTATCTTCTTAATCACGATATCCGCCCCCAGATCCCTGCGGAACTTGACCTCCGGCTTCACGACCGTGCGATTCGGGAGCGGCCTGTCGCCGGGCACGGCTGCCGTCGCCGTCAGATCCTCCGCCGCGAGCCGCCCTTTGAAAGTCACCGGTACCAGCAGGCTCACCGACACGAACGGAGGGCTGGCCGCAACGCCTTCCTCGCCAAGCACCGCGATCGGAATTCTGAGCGTGCGCTCGGCGCGGTGCACCCCGATTTGGACGTTCACCTCGACCGTGACGGGGCTGGTATGTATATCGTCACCCTGGAGATTAAAATTCACAGTCCGTTGGAAGGAGCGTTTCTGCCCCGCAATCGAAAGGGGATCTGTTGCCACCTCCTTGAGGGGATTGATGTCGGAGCGCGGCCCGATGATATGCACGATGTCGGGCTGGCAGGTCACTTTGTAGAGGTCGAACCCTTCGGCCTGGGCGCCAAGAAGTGGGACTTTGACCGGCACGTCCTTGGAAACAACCCGTTCCAGCAGCAACGTGAGGCGCGCGGGGCTGACGTGGACTACCGTGATGCCTGATCCGGGGCTGGTGCGGATACCTTGGGGCGTTAAAGGCACGGTCAGTTCCCCCTCACCGGCATCCTGGAGATTAATGGTGTAGGTCATAGTAGGCAGATTGCCCGCAAGATTGGGGACGCCCAGCACGGAGGCCTCCACCGTCGCAGGGCGCTCGCTCACAATTTCCATGGTGCGCGGAATCTGCACGACCAGCGGCACGGTGATGATTCGTTCCCCTTCGCCGCTGCGCACCAGCAGCCAGAGGATATAGGCCAGAAGGAGGCCGGCCAACTTCAGCCACCAGTTTCGCGCCAGAAATTCCCGGGCATATCTAAGAAATGTCCTCATCCAGCTTCATCCCTGCGCAATTTCCTGGCGCTCCGTTAATTGTTCCTCGAGAGATTCCGGCCGCTCCCCGTGCATCGCTGCCAGCAGCACATCGCGCAGACCGGCGCCGTCGAGATTGCGCGTGATCTTCCCTTCAATCGAAGCGGAGATGGTGCCCGTTTCTTCCGATACGATGATGGCGACGGCGTCCGTTTCCTCCGTGATGCCGATGGCGGCGCGGTGCCTCGTTCCCAATTCCTTGCTCAGATGCGGATCCAGCGTCAGCGGCAGGAAGCAGCCGGCGGCGATAATCCGATTCTGCTGCATGATAACCGCGCCGTCGTGCAGCGGCGTGTTCGGGCTGAAGATCGTCACCAGCAAATCGTACGTGGGCATCGCGTCGAGAGCGATCCCGCTCTCCGCATAGTTTTTCAATCCGATGTCGCGCTCCACCACGATCAGGGCGCCGATTTTTTTTGAAGCCAGGGTGGTGGCCGCAAGGATGATTTCTTCGAAGTCCTCTTTGCCGGGGCTGCGGCGCTTTCCCGCGAACCACGAACGTCCTGCCGATGCCGGCCAGCCCGCGCCGGATTTCATTCTGATAAAGCACGATGATCGTGAAGACGACGTAAGTGAAGAGATTGGTGAAGAGCCACTCGAGTGTGCGCAGGCGGTAGTACCGCGTGAGGGCATAAAAGCCCAGCAGGACGACGAGACCGAGGGTCATCTGCGCCCCCCGCGTCCCGCGCAGAAGGAGCAGGAAGCGGTAGACGAGGAAAGCGACGATCAGAATATCGAGGACGTCGCGGAACGAGTGGGGCGCGTACTGTGATAATCCCGAGATGAAGTCAGAGTACGGGCTCACTCGCTGCCCCCTTCATTGAGGAGCGCGTCCGCGACGCGCGCCGCATCGCGCATAGCCGCGACATCGTGGACACGAACGATATGGGCTCCGAAGAGAATGGATGCCGCTACCGCGGCGGCGCTTCCCCAGATCCGATCCTTCTTCGGGTCCGCCAGAATTTTGCCAATGAACGCTTTCCGGGAGGTTCCGATCAGCACCGGAAAGCCCGCAGCCGCGAGGCGGTCCAGGTTCCGGATGATCTCCAGATTCTGCTGCGCCGTTTTGCCGAAGCCGATTCCGGGATCGAGGATGATCCTGTCCCGGGCGACTCCAAACGCCTGCGCGTGTGCGACCGCCTTGCCGGCCCAAACCTCGATCTCCCCGAGGATGTCGGGGCTCGGAGGCAGGGTCTGCATCGTGCCGGGTTCCCCCCTCATGTGCATAAGAACGACGCCGGCTCCACAGGACGCGGCCGCCTCTCCCAGCCGCGGATCCTTCCCCAGGGCCGTGATGTCATTCACCAGAACTGCGCCTCTCTCCAGCGCGGCCCGGCCGACCTCGGACTTCGAGGTGTCGATCGAGATCGGCAGTGGATACTTGCCTGCCAGCGCGTCCAGCACAGGAAGGACGCGTCTCAGCTCCTCTTCTGCACTTACCCCCTGCGACCCGGGCCGCGTGGATTCGCCGCCAAGGTCCAGGATATCCGCGCCCTCCTCCGCGATGCACCAGGCGCGCTCCACAGCACGGCCGGTCTCGAAAAACGCGCCGCCATCGGAAAACGAATCCGGCGTGACGTTGAGTACACCCATGATCAGGGTTCTGGATCCAAGATCCAGAACCTGGTTACGGGTCTCGATTCGAAAATGCCTGCGGGAGCCGGCGTAGGGCATGCTAGTCATTCGGCAATGTCCCGCGCCCTTCCCAGGTCGCGGTCAAACAGGTTGACGAATTTGGAATGCCGCGGCAAGGTGCCGCTTCAGCCTGCTGCCAGATTTAAGAGCGGCATCGTGCCGCCGCACTCCAAAGCGCCTTCGGCGCCGAAAGAATGATCAGGCCGGCGCTGGTTTGCCTTTGGGATTGATGAGCTGCGGCAGTGGCCCGTGGGGAGATGTGGTTTTTTCCTTGACCGGGCTACCCTCGGAGTCGGGGGTAGAGGCAGGCTTCGTCTTGGCTATGGGCTGACCCTTGACGAGGGCCTCGATTTCCCAGCTGTCGAGAGTTTCGAATTCGAGCAGCGCTTCGGCCAGTCGGATCAGGCTCTCTTTGTTGGACTCCAGGCAGTCCCAGGCGCGCTGGTATCCTTCTTCCACGATGCGCCTCACTTCACGGTCAATCTGAATCGCGGTGTCTTCGCTGTAATCCCGATGCTGCGAGATCTCGCGGCCCAGGAAAATCTGCTCCTCTTTTTTCCCGAAGGCCAGCGGCCCCATGACCGGGCTCATTCCCCACTCGGTCACCATCTTGCGCGCCCTCTCGGTAGCGACTTCAATGTCGTTGGCCGCGCCGGTAGTCTCCGTGTCGAGGAACATCTTTTCCGCGCAGCGCCCGCCCATCAGGATGGTGATCTGGCCCTCGACGAATTCCTTCGAGTAGTTGTGCCTGTCGTTCACGGGCAACTGTTGTGTCAGTCCGAGCGCCATGCCGCGCGGGATGATTGTGACCTTGTGCAACGGATCCGATCCCGGCGTCAGGAAAGCGACGAGCGCATGCCCGGCTTCATGATAGGCGGTCACCTTCTTGTCGCTTTCGGTGATGACCATGGACTTGCGCTCCTTACCCATGAGCACTTTGTCCTTGGCTCCCTCGAAATCCGACATCAGCACGACCTTGCGGTTATAGCGCGCGGCATTCAACGCCGCCTCGTTCACCAGGTTGGCCAGAGCCGCGCCGGAGAAACCGGGCGTGCCGCGGGCCACGACGGTCACATCGACATCATCCGCGATGGGGATCTTGCGCGTATGCACCTTCAGGATGCCTTCGCGCCCGCGGATGTCGGGCAGAGGCACCACCACCTGCCGGTCAAAACGGCCGGGCCGCAGCAGCGCCGGATCGAGCACATCGGGCCGGTTGCTGGCGGCGATCAGAATCACTCCGTCGTTCGATTCGAAACCATCCATCTCCACAAGCAGCTGGTTGAGCGTCTGCTCGCGCTCATCGTGGCCGCCGCCCAATCCGGCGCCGCGATGGCGGCCGACGGCGTCAATCTCATCGATGAAGATGATGCACGGAGCGTTCTTCTTTCCCTGCTCAAACAGATCGCGCACACGGCTGGCGCCGACGCCGACGAACATCTCAACGAAATCCGATCCGCTGATCGAGAAAAACGGCACATTTGCTTCCCCTGCTATGGCGCGCGCCAGCAGGGTCTTGCCGGTGCCGGGAGGCCCCATCAGCAACACACCCTTGGGGATGCGGCCGCCGAGCTTCTGAAACTTCTGCGGCTCCTTCAGGAACTCGATAATCTCGGTAAGCTCCTCTTTGGCTTCTTCTACTCCGGCAACGTCCTTGAACGTCACCTTCTTCTGCTGGCTTGACAAGAGGCGTGCCCGGCTCTTGCCGAAGGAGAGCGCCTTGTTGCCGCCGCTCTGCATCTGCCGCATCAGGAAGATCCAGAACCCAATCAAGAGGATGAAGGGAAGCCAGGAAGACAGGAAAACGTACATAAAAGAGGAGTTGGAGGTCTTTTCCATCTTCACGACGGCGCCGTTCTGCAGCAGTTCCTTGGTCAGATCCAGCTGCTGATCGCCGGGGACAACCGTCTTGAATTTCTTGCCATTATTGTCCTGACCTTCGAGATCCTCACCCGCGATTGTGACGGACTTGATCTTTTTTGCCTGCATGTCCTGGTAGAACGTCGAGAAATCGCGGTCCTCGATGTTGCCATCGCGCATGTTGTTGAAGAGCTGCCATAGCAGGACGAGGGACACCACTACGGCCAACCAGACCAGGATGTTCTTAAGATTGCTGCTCAACTCAGAAACCTCCGATGGGTCTCTTCGCGTTATGAGACGCGATTACCCGCACTCCCTTGGGTACAAACCAGTGTACCTGCCGCGAAGCCCACACGTGACATTATACCAGACGCCCTGAAGCATTGCCTAATATAACCCTGCGCGGCTTCAGTGTTTTCAAGATATTGCACTTTTCCTCACCCGGGTGTCCGCGCTACCCAGTTTAGACGCCAAATCCGCCAAGAAGTTGCCCACAAATCGAACAATTGCCCGGCTGTTCCCAAGATAACTCGCCTCCAAACTGCAGAAGCGGCCACGAATGACACGAATGACACGAATGGTTAGTGTCATTCGTGGCTGCCTTAAAATGGTCATTGATTCTCATGCACTTGGGTACGCCCCCGGCGCCCACCTGGCTACTCTGTTTCCTTCCCGATCGGTCTTGCCTTAATTACAACAGATCGACCGGAATCGGGATTTGCTCTAAAAGATTTTGCCGGTTTGAAACCAGGGATCCACACCACCCGGTCCCCCGCGACGACCATCGGCAAAGCCGCTCGGGCCGGGAGTGGGATTCTCGAGGCCAGCAGCATCTTCTTGACTTTGCGATGCCCCGCGCCCCCATAGCGGTCCCCTGGCAACCGCGATCGGATCATCAGGGTGGGGGGCAACGCATCAGGATTCAGGAGAGCGCAGCTTGCCGCATCGACGCCGGCTGATGCGCGTGGAATTCCTCCCTCATAAATCGAGGCGACAAGCTCAATTCCAGCCTCCGGAACACGGCAACATCCCGGCCAGACGAGCGGGTACTGAAACCTCACTTTGACAGAGCCCTGCCCCATGCACAATTCCAACTGCTCCAGGTTGCGCTGAGCTCCAACGCCGCTAGGCAACTCGATACGCCTCCCGCTCTGCCCGGCCTGACACAACCGGAGGATCGCTTCGATATGAACCGTCTCGATGCCGCGCGTCGATCCCAGCATTTCCCGCAGGGCGCGGCGCGCGACCTGGTAGCGCAGGGCCGGGGCCAGTTCGATCAGACGCTTAGCCGGCAACGCGACTCCATCCGGCAGCAGGGTGCGCAGCCTTTCATATTCCGGCCGGGCTTGTTGTTCGAGAAATTCATGAGCCGCGCGCGCCAGCGCGGCTTCACGGGTGAGCGTGACGGCCAGCCGCGGATTGAAGTGTTTTTCGAGGTAGGGAATAAGCTCGTGCCGGATGCGATTCCGTTGGAAGCGCAGGTCCAGGTTGCTCGAGTCTTCACGATAGCCGGCGTTGCGGCCGGAGAGATACTGCAGGATCTGCGACCGGGAACATTCCAGCAAAGGGCGGATGATACGGCGATGGATTACGGGACGGATGCCTTCGAGCCCTCCGAGACCGCTGCCGCGCAGCAGTCGGAAAAGAACGGTTTCCGCCTGATCATTGAGGTTGTGACCGGTGGCGATCTTGTCGGCTCCGGCCCTGGCCGCGGCGCGTTCCAGAAATGCATAGCGCGCCTCGCGGGCCGCCTCTTCCAGATTTTTCCCGGCCGCGGCCGCCATGGCATTAACGTCGGCGGATTCGGAAAGGAAATCCAGACCCAGATCCGCGCTCGCCTGGCGCACGAATTCCTCGTCCTCATTCGCTTCGGCGCCGCGGAGGCCGTGGTTGAGGTGTGCCACAGTCAACTTCAGATTCATGCGATCCACGAGGTCTTGAAGGCAGAGCAGCAGCGCCATGGAATCGGCTCCGCCCGAGGCTGCAACCAGGACGTGCTCGCCGCGCCGTAGCATGTCAAACTTCCGGATTGTCCTCAGCACCCTCAGTTCCAGTGCCGCCAGCCCAGACTTTTTCCCCATGGTAACCTAACTTTTACCACATTCGCGCCCATTCGTGTCATTCGTGGCTGCCTTTAAAAGACCATTAATTATCATGCGCCTGAGTGCGCCACGCGCACGAGGGATCGCGCTTAAAACTCTCTGCGTCCTCAGTTTTTTCCCCGCGCCCTCTGCGTTAATCTTTTGGGCTCCTTGCGACCCGCACAGCTCAAGTAGTACCGCGGCCATGAAATTGATTTGCTATAATATGCGTTTTGCAATGAGGAGGCTTCCATGACCTTCCCGTCGACACGGCTGAGGCGAACGAGGATGAACGAGGTCATCCGCGGCATGGTGCGCGAGACGCGGTTGTCGCCCGGCCAGTTCCTCTACCCCCTGTTTGTCTGCCCGGGCGCGGGCGTGAAACGGGAAATTGCTTCCATGCCCGGCAACTACCACTGGTCGGTCGATACCCTGGTGGAAGAAGCTCGTTCCGTCAAGGCCCTGGGCATTGGCGGCGTGCTGCTCTTCGGCATCCCTGAGAGCAAGGATGAACGGGGGTCCTCCGGCTACGATGATCAGGGCATTGTCCAGCAGGCCGTGCGCGCGCTCAAGCGCGGGGTCAAGGACCTGCTTGTGGTTACGGATGTCTGTTTGTGCGAATACACCAGCCACGGCCACTGCGGACTGGTGGACGGCGAGGAAATTCGCAATGACGCCACGCTTGACTTGCTGGCCCGGATGGCATTGTCGCACGCGAAGGCAGGAGCTGACATCGTGGCCCCGTCCGACATGATGGACGGCCGCGTCGGTGCGATCCGAGCGCTGCTGGACCAAAACGGGTTCGCGAACACGCCGATCCTGTCGTATGCCGTCAAGTATGCTTCGGGCTATTACGGCCCGTTTCGCGAGGCAGCTGAATCTGCGCCGGCGTTCGGCGATCGGCGCAGCCATCAGATGGACCCGGCCAATGCGCGCGAGGCGATCCGGGAAGTGGAGTTGGACATTGAGGAGGGCGCCGACATCATCATGGTCAAACCTGCGGGCCCGTACCTGGATATCATCCGCATGTTGCGGGACCGGTATCCCGTGCCGCTGGCGGCTTATCAGGTCAGCGGCGAGTATTCGGCGTTGATGGCCGCAGGGCGCTTGGGCTGGCTCGATCTGCCCCGGGTCATGCTGGAGTCCTTGATCGGGATTCGCCGCGCCGGCGCCGACATCATCCTTACGTATTTTGCCAAGGAAGCAGCGAAACTTTTAAATCATTGACGATTGACGAATTGAAAACAGAATTCGAATAGCTGAAGGTTTACCGGCTCATCCTCTTTTCGAGGCATCCGACAATCATCAATCCTCCAACAGGAGTTGCTGTGGGAAAGCGTTCGAATGAATTGTTCCATCGCGCAACACGTCGCGTGCCTGGCGGCGTGAACAGTCCGGTCCGGGCGTTCCGCAGCGTGGGCGGGCATCCGGTCTTCATCCGATCGGGTCAAGGGAGCCGGATGAAAGATGTCGACGGCGTTTCCTACATCGATTATGTCGGCTCCTGGGGGCCGCTGATTCTTGGGCACTCAGCCGCGCCTGTTAAGGCCGCCTTGCGCGCGCAGATCCCGCTGGGCACGAGTTTCGGGGCTTCGACGGAGAATGAGGTCATCCTGGCTGAGATGATCTGCCAGGCCGTGCCCTCAATCGAGAAGGTTCGCCTGGTCAATTCGGGTACGGAAGCGGCTATGAGCGCGATCCGGCTGGCGCGGGCGTTTACCGGGCGTTACAAGGTCATCAAATTCAATGGCTGCTATCATGGCCATGCGGACAGCCTTTTGGTCAAGGCGGGCTCGGGGGTGGCGACGCTCGGATTACCGGACAGTCCCGGCATTCCGCCGGAGGCCTCCGCGCTGACAATTTCGCTCCCTTACAACGATGGCGATGCGGTCCAGCGCGCGCTCGAACGATATCGCTCCGAGGTCGCTGCCGTGATCGTGGAACCGGTGGTGGGCAATATGGGTACTGTGCCGCCGGCGAAGGGGTTTCTGCAGCGGCTGCGCAAATTGACGCGTGAGCACGGCACGCTGCTGATATTCGACGAGGTCATGACCGGTTTCCGGCTGGCGTATGGCGGCGTGCAGGAGCTTTACCGGATCAAGCCGGATCTCACCTGTTTGGGGAAGATCATCGGCGGAGGGCTGCCCGTGGGCGCATACGGAGGCAACGCCGCGATCATGGATTGGGTGGCGCCCCAGGGCCCGGTGTATCAGGCCGGGACGCTTTCAGGCAATCCGCTCGCCGTAGCGGCGGGCATCGCGACCCTGAAGGCACTGAAGAAGCCGGGAACTTATGCTCACCTGGAAGAGCTGTCGGCGCGGCTGGAGGAGGGTTTGCGCAAAGCCGCGCGCCACGCCGGCGCTGCGGTCGAGATCAACCGGGTGGGATCGATGTTCACGGTTTTTTTCACGGCAGCTCCGGTGACCGACTTCCAGTCGGCGCGTGCCAGCGACACGGCCTGTTACGGCAAATTCTTCCATGCGCTGCTGGAACGGGGAGTCTACCTGGCGCCGTCACAATTCGAGGCCTGCTTCGTTTCAATGGCTCACACGCGCAAAGACATCGCCGCCACGGTCCGCGCCGCTTCCGAAGCCTTTCACCTGCTTGCCAAGTAAGCGAAAAAAGCAAAGGCAGCCACGAATGTCACGAACTTTTAGCCCATTCGTGTCATCCGTGGCTGCTTTGAAAAGGCCATTTATTTACTGCACTGGGTGCGCCACCGGTACATGGGAGGCGGCGCTGAAGTTTATTAGCCCGCATTTCTCGCGCCGACTTGACGGTACGTCTAGGCTCACACCCAACCGAGCCCAACGCAGGAAATGCGTCCAACCGGCCTCATTCCTCAATGCTGTGGCTAACAGCCTACAGCCTGAAAAGCTACAGCCTCGAAAACCCGTGAGAAAAGCGGGTTAGAGCCTTGTGGCTATTGCCGCCAGGACGCGCACTCGCACCAGCACGATCTTCATCCCATCCACCTTGTCGATGAAGAACTCCAGTCCCAGGTAGCGCACGCTCTCCCCGGCCTTGAGCAGCCTTCCCGCGCGGGTCTGCAGGAATCCGGCCACGGTCGTGTATTCGCGCGATTCGGGGATCTTGATATCGAAAAAGCGGTTGAAATCCCGCACCGTGAGGTTGCCGGTCACCGAGTAGAGGTTGGGACCGAGCTCATGCACCGGTTCAGTCTCGGTGTCATGTTCATCGCGTATTTCGCCGACGATTTCTTCGAGCACGTCCTCGAGCGTGATGATCCCTTCGACGCCGCCGAACTCGTCGACCACGATCGCCAGATGCACGTGCATCGACTGCATCTGGCGCAGGACGGGCTCGAGGCGTGCCGTGTCGGGCACGAAATGGACGGGGCGCAGCAGGACCTCGAGGTTGATGTCTCCCGGGCGCTGCACGGACTGGAGAAGGTCTTTGACGTAGAGGATGCCGACGACGTTGTCGAAGCTCTCGCGGTAGACGGGGATGCGCGAGTAGCTGGATTTTCGAAATACGGCGAGGATCTCCGGCATCGGGTCATTGATTTCGACCGCGGTCACGTCGGTGCGCGGGATCATGATTTCGCGCACCTGCGTGGCGCCGATCTCGAAGACATTGTGGAGCATCTCCTTGCGCTCTTCGGCCATGATGGCGCCGGAGGAGCCGGCGATGATGGAGCGGATCTCATCCTCGCTCAGCGCGTGTGTGAACGGGCTGGCGTGGGTGGCAAGTCCGGCCAGTCTGACCAGGCCGTTGGCGATGAACGATGCCAGGGCGGCGAGGGGGGAGAGCATCCAGAGGCACATCTGGACGGGCCAGGCCAGCTTGCGTGCGGCCTCTTCGGCGTGAGTTGCGGCGATAATCTTGGGCGTGAGTTCGCAGAAAATAAGGACCACGATGGTAAGGGCCACGGAGGCCAGCAGGCTCACCCATCGGACTTTGTCGGGTGGCGAATAGGTCGCGGCGAGGTAGGTGACCAGGCTGGCGGCCGCGATGTTGGCGATCGTGTTGCCGATCAGGATGACCCCGAGCAGGCGGTCGGGGTTGGCCACGATGCGCTTGAGGAAATCGGCGCGCTTGTCGCCGGTCTCCGCCAGGTATTTGAGGCGGAGACGGCTCACGGCCATCAAGGCAGTTTCCGAGGCAGAAAAGAATACAGAGAGAACCAGGAAAAATACCAGTAAGGCAAAGTAAGCAGCAGGCGCTTGCAATGGCTTAAGCGGTAGCCTTCACCGAACGTGCGTAAGCTTCGGCTAACGATCTGTCAATGTGATCTTCGACCGCTTTTTCGCTGACACCGCGAACGCAGGCAATCTCGCTGATGAGGAGCTGCTTGGCGCGGTCGAGCATGCGTTTTTCCCGAAAAGAGAGGTTCTTCTTGAAGCTGAGGTAGACGAGATTCTTCAGGACTTCGGCAACCTGGAAGATGGAACCGGTGCGCATCTTGTCACAATGCTCTTTGTACCGGCCTTTCCAGTCGGCGGCGGGTTCGAAGAAATCTTCTTCGAGGAGTTTGAACAGGCCTTCACAGTCGACCTTGCGGCTGATCTTGCGCATGCCGACGCTTTTGACATTGGCAGTTGGGACCATGACGAGCGACGCGTTGGAATGGATCCTGAGCATGTAGAACTCTTCGGGGATTCCATTCACCGGGCGGCTGGTAACCTGCTCGATAATGCCGACGCCGTGGTTGGGATAAACGACCTTTTCGCCTACACGAAATTCCATAGGGCCTCCGGTAGCTCTATATTGTACCGGAAATCCCTTCCATAGTCAAAACGGAAGCCATGGGTACAGAGTTTCCCGACCTCCAAACACAATCGAGGAGCCGATTTCGGCAGATCCGGCCGCTGGTGGGACGGCATCGCGCTACCCCAGGGTGAAAATCCTGGGGAAGTTGTCCGCACCGCAGAAAGCTCCGCATACGGCATCGCAAAAAACACCAGAAATCATTAAATGTCGATATTTATCAGAGGCTTAGATCATGGACACTCCATAGAATCCCATCCCGCCTCTTCGCCCCATCATAATCTCGACTTTCTATGCTGGGAGTTTCCTACCCACTTCCTCTCCACATACATTATTAATAGCTTTCATTCCATTCCACACGAAATCCATCAGCATCTGAATTCCCTGACTCGGGCGTTCCAATTCGGCATCGCATTGCCATAGCTACAACCTTAGCTCCGACATGGATTGACTCCCGCCTCCCAATTACGCTACCATGCACCCCCTGCAGCGCGGATGTGAGCCACACAATGTGCCGAAGTGGCGGAATTGGCAGACGCACGGGACTCAAAATCCCGCGGCCCTTGCGGCCATGAGGGTTCGACCCCCTCCTTCGGCATTCATTCCATTAGGCTTAAAGAATTCACTTTTTGAACAAGATCTCAAAAACAGGGTGACTTTGCCCGTGACTTTGCCCGTCGCGCTGGTCAGCACTGGCATGGAGAAGCGGAACCTAATACAATTGTGTTTGGAATTGGTATATCTTAAGAGGTCATTCTACTGGAAACCTGCAACTAACGATTCCGACTCAACGTATAAGGATTGCGATGCTCTTTCCCGAGTCTCAACGAGTCATCTACGAAAAAAATCCCTTGGAGCTAGTGGTCTGCCAGCTTCGATTTCCCCCTATTCTGCGCATTGATACTGAGGTTCCCTCAGCGTACCAGGAGAGCATCCGCCACGAATATCCCTTGTTTGTTGAGCCTCAAGACGAGGAAGAAAACTTCGGAATTCCGCCGGAAGTCGCCAAGATATTTGGTGGAAAACTCCCCCTTCGTGTCGGCAAGTCATTCAACTTTCTCTCGGCTGACGAACAGTGGAGGGCGACTCTTACGAGAGATTTCATGGCGCTTTCGACCCCGAAGTACGTGAGATGGGAACAATTTAAGGAACACCTTAGCGGGCCAGTTGATGCTTTGAACCTCCATTACCAACCTGCTTTTTTTACAAGAATCGGATTGCGCTACCGCAATGTCATCAGGCGATCTGTTTTGGGTCTCAACAATTTTGAATGGAGTGCCTTATTAAGGCCAACGATCTTGGGAGAACTCGCAGATTCCAATCTTGCGGGGGCAGTCGAAAGCACGTCGAGGGATCTGGTTTTCAGACTGGATGACCATCAAGCCAAGATCAGGGTGAAACATGGGCTGGCCCACAGCAAAGCGAATGGTGAAGTCTGCTACCTTATCGATAGCGATTTTTTCACCGACGAAAGGACGGCTACAAACAATGCCATCGGAAAACTTGACTTCTTCCATCAACAGTCCGGTCGCCTTTTTAGATGGTGCATTCAGGACAGACTTCATGAGGCAATGGGACCTCGACCCATCCATTCCTGAAGAAAATCCACTCGTTACCTCAACTGGTTTTTTTGTTGGCTGGAGAGAGGAGATCGCAGGAATCAGTTTTTCACACGAGGTTGCGTTTCGTACCGGGTCTGAAGTTGCAAAGGAAGACGTTTCGCGGATCTTATGGCGGATTTTGTGTCACATTTTGATTGGGCAGATCCCTGACAGCGGTTTGAAAGAAACCAGTGAAAGCTTGGTGCAGATTCGGCAATTTTATCAAGAACGTCTTGGGAACGATCTCCGACTTTTACCTGTGTCTAATCCAATCAAGGCAAAATGGGGACGCTCTTTCGAAAGACCGGAATTCCCCATCTCAGAGGAGTGAATGCTTGCCTGAAGATCAGGCGGTTTACATTTCATCGTCCTCAGAGGGAGCACTGCGCCAAGGCGAGATCCTCACCAATCTTTCACAGACACGCCTCGCCATCGAGAGTATAGAACAGGCGGAACCGATCATTAATTCCGTCCAGCATCCCTTTGCAATAATCCTCACACAAGACTGCGATCTAGACTGGGATTACAGGGCCAGGGACGGCTCAGTCGCAAGAGAGAAGCTCATTCCAAATGTGCTGCTTTGCGAGATGACCACTGCGGAGAACCTGAAGGGCCGCACCGATATTAATGAGAACCTTTGGAGAAGGATCAAGATAAACAAAGATGAACGGTATCAATTCCTACAGAAGATCGAACCAGCACAGGACGCCCTCGGGCAAGGTCTTCCCGAGCTAGGTATCGATTTTAAGCGATATTTTACAATCTCTGCAGATGAGCTTTATAAAAGGCTGCTGATCGGTGAAACCAAACGACGCTGCCGTTTGGCTAGCCCTTATTTGGAGCATTTGAGTACGCGCTTCTGTTATTTCCAATTTCGCGTGGCTCTTCCCTCTGAACATTTCAGCGAACCCGCCTACACTCCGCCCAAAAGATGACCAACTTGAGAGCCAACTGAGCCAGTAGCGGCATCCAGCCGCCGCGCCGCCTCGTCCAGATCGCTCCTGGAAACAATAGCGTATCGCCGGTAGACGCTCTCGGTTTTGTGGCCTGTCAACTTCATCCCAACCGAGCGGGATACGCCCGCCTGTTCCAGCCGACGAACGGTGGACCTGCGGAAATCGTGGACATGGCGACCAGGTAAGCCCGCCTTTCTGCAAGCCGAGCGCCATGCTTTATCGTAGCCCTTGATCTGAGCACCGTTCCGATGGAAGACCCAGGGACACACGATGCCTTTCTCGCGTTGAAGCTGGTCTCTTGCGGCCTTCTGGGCAAGCAACAATTCCCGCAGCTCCTGGGTGAAAGGGAAGACCCTCCCCTCATTGTTCTTGGTGGTTCCAGGATCGAGGATGACAGTGCCGCTGCGAAAATCAATCTGCCGCCACTGTAGGGTCAGCCCCTCGTTTTTGCGGCATCCAGTAATGTAGAAGAAGGTCATCAGCGGTCGCAGCGGGGCACGAAGATGGCGCAGGACAGCCTCGAACTGGTCACGTTCGAAGAAACCTGTCCGCACATTGTTTTCCTTCAGGGCAGGGATATAAGGCTTGGTCAGGATTTTTCCCGCCCTGGCCCCAAGGGAGAATGCCCTCTTCACGATGGCCAATTCCCGGTTGATCTCACCATTGGATGCTTGCGCCTCTTGACGAGCCAGGATGAACCGCTCAACATCGCCAGTCGAGATCGAAGCCGCACGGCGACCACTGAAAAACGGGAGGATGTGTTTGCGTATGCGGCGCTCAACGTGGCCTACGGACTTTTTCCGGTTTATCCGGTAGTTGGTTACAACATCCGCGATCAGCTCATCGATCTTGACCTGCCCGATCTTGGCGCTGACTGCAATCCCTCGCGCTGCGTCACCTTCCCGCGATTGGAGCAGCCGTTTGGCCGCAGCATGATCGGTTAGGTGCGTGTTCTCGCGTTCCGCTTTTCCGTTCCGGTAGTACTTGATCCAGTAGATTCTTGATTGGCGAACCTGCCTGGATTTCCTGGATCGATATGTCGGCTTATAGATCATTCCCACGGTTCACCTCCGCCCTTCCGGTGCGGTGAACCGCAGCAAATTGTCGCTGGATAGAAAGATGTAAGGTAAAATCTGGTCAACCATCACGTCCTCTCGCAAAGGATGTGGGGCCAGGGTCTGTCGGTTGTTAGCGCAACCGGCAGGCCCGCTTCCCAAGTTGTTATTACTTCGAGTAGTGCTTGATTATGTAAGCAACTCCCTCCCGTACGTACCGAGAAATCGGTAGCGTCTGCCTTGCGGATATCTCTTCTAGCGCCTGAAACTCCTCTTCTGTGAGCCGAACAGCTACAAGATGACTCTTCCGCTCGGAGTCCGGTATCAGTTTTTGTCCGCGTCTGGGAGTCATGTACTATGTATAGCATAATGAATACACTTTGTCAATTATTACAGGGCTGCTCTACGTGTAACTTGCATTTCTCGATCAGCCGGTCCAGGTCGGCGCGATCCAGATACTTGCGGCGTGCATCGGTATCCCCAGCACGGCGTACGACCGCTCCACCTTTCTTGCGACGCCTGGAGCACGGCAGAACAACATAGGGCACGATCCCGTCCGCGACGTAGTCGCGCATGGTCCAATAGGACACACCGATGTACTCGGCGGCGTCATGCAAATTCATCAGGCGGGCCGAAGGCACGCGGGATTCCAGGTCCCGTGCGCCCTCCGTTCTACCTTTGAAATCAATAACTTCTGCCATGACTTTGCCCGTACTTTGTCCGTTTTGGGGCTGTTTTTTGCCGTCTCGCATCAGATTCCGAGTCCCGCTCCCGTTGTTCCTCAGCACACCTGGGCTTTGGCATATTTGATTCTGTACAAGATCATTCGAGCCGCTTTCGCATAGGTGCTTCCGCGTGGAAGCTCTATGGAATCGCAGTCTTCACCGGGCATTATGTCGGAGCAGTTCCACAATTGCCCGCACAGCCATTCCACTGATCTTTGGGTATCATCAACCTCGATGTTGGGATCGTCGGTGTACAATGACTCGACAAAAGCATCACGCAAATGACCAGGTGCGTGGCCTCCCCTGTTCGGCTTGTATCTCATTTGTTCCTCTTTCATGGTTTGTCTTCCTTCTTCAGGCTCCCCGGCCTCATCAGCGGGGGTCCTACCCCCGGACCCGGCAATGCCGGGTTTCGGCCTAGTTGACCGCCTCTGGCACAACCTCCTCGGCGGCTTCATCCTGGGTTACATAGATGTAGTGGATGTCGGCCCGGACCTGCTTTAGGCGCTCGTGCATCTCGGAAAGTGTCCGAACTGCATCTGGAGCGATCACGCTAAGTTTTTTGGATCTCGACAAAAATCCAATGGCCTTCTTTGCCACGTCGATGCGCTCCAGCGTCATCGCAAAATCGTGGGTCGTTAACTTCATTGAGCGGCTGCGCCCCGGTGTTGATGCGTTAGAGGGTACTGTGACAACCTCCGGGATAGTTTCCAGATTCTCCTTGATATTACGCATCCTCCGATGCGCTTTAGCAACCTTGCCGGTTTGTGCCATCTCCGCCACAAGCGGCCCGAACTTTTCTGGCTCGGCCTCAGCAGCTTCAACCACGGCAATTGCCTTCGCCAGTGTGGGCCTAGACATCCCCACGGCTGCGGCGACCTTATCGGAGGCACGACCCTTGGAAAAGTTTTCCGAGGGTTTGCCGGTTCGCATCCGCTTGCTAGCCGCTTCCCTCTCCAGGGGCTCCAGACGCATTGCCAGCGCAACCGCTTCCGTAGGGCTAAGGGGTTTCCGCTCGACGTTCTCGTCCCGTTCGGCCTGTAAGAGGTCCACCGCTTCTTTCAGGGACGATGCCACCGTGTAGGGGATCTCGTCACGGCCCAGTATCTTGAAAGCTGCGATTCTCCTGGCTCCAGAGATTAGCCTTCCGTCCTCGGTTAGAACTACCGGATGCAGAAGCCCGACTCTCTCGATGCTGGCGACTAAGGAATTTAAATCGCCCAGGTCCTGCCTGGCGCGACAATCGATTTTGATTTTATCGATCTCCACGCTACTCCTACTCAGGCCCCCGGCCTCAGTGGGAGCTTCCTTGACCTTCTTGGGGGCTGGTCGGGTTATATAATTTGATGTCGTTGGTACCTCTTTCATGGTTTGTATCTTCCCTTCTTCGGGCTCACCGGCCTCATCGGCACCGGCCTTATCGGTGGACCCGGCTCGCGCCGGGTTTTGGCCTGTTAATCCTGGCAACACCTTGCCGCCAGAAACTCGTTTACACTGCCCGGTAGCGTCCAGAGCCACGAGCCTGCCTGTTGCTGCTCGGCGCTATGCCCGCCAGCGGTTCTCTCCAATCTCAGCCCGGCGCTCGGTCGAGCCTGGCGCTATCGCGCCGGTGGATGACAAGTTACACATACCCACGGTCCTGTTTCGCCTCCCCGCCACCTGTCCCGCTCGCCACACGATCTGCAAGCCGGGCCGGTGCTGAATTCCAGGTCACCCTCGATCCGCGGGCTACTGGGATCTGGAATCCAGTCGGCTTCAAAAACGGAATCTGCGGGGGCAGTCTCGGTCGAAGACGGACGATATGGACGCAATTCTCGCGGCAATTTGCTTATGGAGATCCATCGTTCCCGCCTCTGATCATTGTCCCGACCAAATTCGACCTTCACTCCTTCTTTTTCCAGGTTTGGCTGGAGGCGTCGAAGCACATTCGAGAGCCAATTAGCACTCTTCGGCCATGACCTTTGTTTAGTGGTTTCGAGAGAAGCGGCAGCGCTGAGGACTTCGAGAAGATCCTTAGCAGAGCCTTTCCACTCGCCAGTCGTGCGCTCTGCAAATTTGAAGATTTCAGCGGCGACCGGACTCGCCTCTAGCGCCAGTTGATTGGCATCTTCAATGTTGGCCTTGTACGCCCTGAGAAAGGTTCCCGGCTCCCATCCAAGTGCCGATTCCGCAGCGGTTACCCAGCGAACAAAATCTGCCATCCTGGGCATTTCGGCCAGTTCAACGGCGTCTTCGCCGCGAAAAGCACAGCACACGGCATCCAGCAATGCACCCAGGATTCCAGGTGCAGCATCCCGAAAGTCCTGCCAGAACCTCTTTTCATCCCGGCGTTTACCTTCGGGGATTTCAGGTAAGTAAATGATGATGGCTCGGTCGAGAAAATCTGCCCGCACTGCAATCTCCTCAATGCCATTCATGATTACGGGACGCTGGGCATTAAAGAGAACCTCATCCGAATCTGTGTACAATTCTCGGGTGCCGAATCCACCGCCGGTTGCCAGTCGGCACAGAATGTCGGATAGCCAAGGAGGCAGATGCGAGAGGTTGTCGTAGGCTAATATCCAACCGTTGGACGCCGCGATCATGATGTCGCGTTCGTCTTTAGGAGCTGAGCGCAACGGCGCAGTATTGGGATCGACAATACTCTTCAGGATCTTTGCCGTCGTACTCTTTGCGGACCCCTGGCCCCCGTGAATTACCACAATCGGGTAGGGACCGTTAGGGCGGAAGCATTGCAGCATAGCCCCAATTACCAGTATGCGGTCCCTGCCTGCCTCGATGTTGGCAAACCGGAACAGCTCTTCAATGCTGCCGCCCCTGGTCGGATAGGGCAGGGCTAACATGCCGCGAGCACGCCGGAATTTCACTGGAGGATCTTTTACTATCTGCCATCCGTTTGCAGATATCTCGATGACTTCCCAGCCCTCGTTCAGGAGATCCACGTAAAGCGAATAAGCTGTGCGGGCGATGCGAATGTAAGTCTCTTCCTGCCGCCCCTCAAACTGCGCCCGCGCATCCAGTAGCGCTATCGCATCTTTCAGAGGTTGTGAGGCGGGGGGCCTGCCTTTTTTGAGGTAGAACTGATGGGACAGCCATTGCCTAAAAACTTTTGATCTTATTGCCCATGTTTCATGGTGGCCATTTACGGGGATTGTCGCATAGCCAACATCACCATCTGCGGTGTGGAACAAGTCAGCCCCGAATGCTAGATCCACCAGAAATTTTGACTGGTTTTCTTTTGGGCTATCGTTAGGAGAAATTGCGTCCGTATCGTCCGATGCGTCCCTCCACCCCGGTTCCACCTGATCTCGAAGATCGTGCCATCCCTTACCGGCGCAACTATTGTGGTGACACCCTGCGGCAATCGCTCCGTTAGGGAATTGAATAATGTAAGCAGACCGGTTGGTATGGGACGGGTCCCAGAGGCAGGCTTGGAGGATGTACCGGCATCCTTCTTTCCATGATCCCGCCGAAGCCAGTGGAAGGTTGTGATCTGCTATCCATTGCTCAAGGTCGAATCTCCCGGAAGCCTGCGACCCGGCACTGTGATCATCAGAGGACCTCGGTACGAGTTTTGCCAGCGCGGATAACAGTTCTAGGCTGACCAATTCCTTCCTGGGCGGAATCCGAAGAAGCTGCGCTACGCGGTGGGGCCGTTCCGGTAAGTTGTCGCCTTTGCAGGCGAGCGTGCCATACACTTTCCAGATCCGAGCGGCGTTGCCGGTCGTTCGATCAACCTTGACCGCATCATCTGAGAAGAGCCAATCCAATGTCTCCAGACATTTGTTAACTACCTCTTTACTGCATTCGTCGTCGGGTAGATCGATGGCATAGAGCAAGTGTGCGCCGTTGCCTGAATCTCCGAAGACGGGGTCGGGCCACCCCTGCTCTTTCAAGAATGCGGAGATCTGTTCGGCCCGAGCGAGCGCAAGTCCGTGTTCTTCATCTGTCGACGAGATTCCAGCGGGTCGCACCGGATCGAGGTCAATCGGTAACCAGGATCGACCCAGGATGTCAGAATCCGAAGTCGTGTGCTTAGCGTATTGGGTCAAGCGATTGGCTGATCGGGCAAGCAGATTTGAATCCACGGGATTTAGGGTAATGTAGATCCCAGGCGCTCTGCCACTCCACTCCTCTGCTGCCAATGCACATTTGTCGAGGTCGTCAAAGTAACCGCTTACAGTCCCTTTCCCAGTATTCGGAATTCGCAATTCTCTGACGCCCTCAGCCCCAGTGAGAACTGCGAGTGATTCACGAATCATCGTGCCGTCTGTATCCACTCTTGCCGCGACCATCTTCTGTCCTCCTCAGTTGCTTTCACTGAGATAGGCGTGAAGATGCCGTGAACATTGTTCCTTCTAATTGAACATGCAGGGGTGCGAGGGAATTAGAGGTTCCAGGTGATTGGGGTGCCTGGCATAGGGCTGTATTGGCAATTGTATCCGGTCTTGATGTTTAGTGCCAAATATGAGCCGAGAGGGGGGTTGTCCTTTGCAATTCGTTGTATTGCAGATTTTATCTGGCGCGTTATGTTGACTCGTGCTCGTTCCGTTTGTGAACTGAACCTCCGCGAGCTTTTGCCTAATCCGATCGCGGCATGGAGCACTGCCTGGATTTGCGAAGTCTCTTCGTCTATCTCTGATAGCAACACCTTATCGTTGTCCTTTTCGGCGCTGGCGCGTGTCTTGGCAAGTTCCCGGAGGCGAGCGTGGTAATCTTGCATAGCCCACCGGTCAAGAATCTTGTCACTGGTCTCGCCCGCTGTAGTTAGATCGGCACCTTCATCGATAAGGTCGTGCATAACTGCGGCACCCAACTTGGTTGTTTCATCAATGTGGCCGCGCCTGACTGTGGCATCCAACTCCAGAACGGAGAATGCACGCTTAGGATATTCCAGCAGCAACGCAATGTAGCGCGCGCCGGTGATGTCCCTTAAAAGCGTCCGTTTTCCTTGGTAAGTGATTTCCCAGTAATCACCGACTTTCTTGAAGGTGTTTTCCTCTTCCAGGTCCATTGTCGAACTGCCGATGCATATCGGCTGCGCGTCATCCTCTAGCACAATGCTTTTACGACCACTGAGCGCGATCCTCAACTCCTTGCGCATGCTTGACAAAAGTTGCTCCTGAAGCCTGTCAGCGAACTCTTGAAGTTGCGCCGGATCGATGAATACTGGCGTTGTTGCTAATGATCTATTAGATTCTACAGGTTCGTACTTCAAGTCTGATAAAAGAGAGTCGAAGGGAGAGGCGGCACCATACCGTTCCCTTGCCCATGGAGCGAGCTGGCTAAAAATCTCTCCCCATTCATTTCGAGATCGATCCGCAATACGCGGCAAACGATTTATGACATGGTGCTTTTCAATGAAAGGAATGATTTTCACTTCCACTGGGAAATGGGCACATAGCGCCAGAGTGTCCAAGACTAGCGGGAGGAAACGAAAAACCACGCCTCCTACCAGTCCTAGTTCCCAGTCATACAACCGGAAGGCTGGCGGAATGCCAATATCTTTAACGAACCTGAGAACGGGCTCAGCTCCATCAGGAATTAGAGATCCACTCGTGAGTTTGGAGCCTGTCATAAGGCAGGCATTAAGATTGTCACCTCCACATCCGGCTGGAAAGCCGATCCAATGATCATTCGACTGTGACAACAATTCAAGGATGGTACGATGTGCCTGACCGACAATGTATTGATTCGATCTCTGTAAATATGTCTTTCTGTCAAGGAGATCCGACTCAGAGATCTCAAAACCGAGGCATTGCCTTTGTTCGTTTCCCGACTGCCAGTCCCAATCCACTGGATGTTTATAGGTAACAAATGAACCGTCCCAATAGGCGCTACCGTCTGGCCTTTCCAAGGAGTCGAGGAGAGAAGCCGCCGCTTTAACAAAGATTGAGAGAGCCGCAAGCATCCATCGATGTTTATCCCCCGCAAACTCCTTAGAGCTTGGCCTGAAAAGTCTCTTCTCCCTCTCTTAGAGTGATCGTGCCCGGCATGCTGTTTTCGGTCAAATTAATCTCCCGAGGAACTCCATCTTGAGCCCTTCAATATCAGCGACATACGCTGGTTCATTTCCGGGTGCAGCCTTCGGTCTTCTCTCCTAATCGGAACAATTCTTCCGAAAGTTCAGGATCGCGTTAGTTCTTTTGGGTGAGCCTAATCGGGCGCTGGGCATGATGGAGCCCGGTGTTTCGGTCCCGCCAGTCTTCTCGCCAGGAATGGGGTGCCTGCTGGACAGTGTGCGTTTTCGGTTTGACGCAACCTTTTGCGAGAAAGGAGCCCTCAGCCCCCGCCTGCCTCCCCCAAGTTGCTCCCCGCCCCCGAGGTAATAGGGAATAATGGGCACACGAATACGCGCCCATCCATGTGACAAAACGCCTGCTTTCGCGGGATTGGGTCCCGCTTTGCACCGCCCAACCGGGTGGGTACCGGTCCTGAAGGTCGCGCCCGCCGTTTATCGGGCTGTCGTGGGGCATGATCGATTGATGGCTGACGGTGGTGGTTGCCGGGCTGCTGGGCCACATCCTTCGGCACTAACCAGAAAAGACCCGGGCTTGCTCGGCAAAAATGACCCATTGCCCCTGTCGGCCCCAGATCCTGAGGCAAAGTGAACCCATACAGTGAACATCGCCGATTTGGCGCGCGCCAAAGGGCACCTGGCACTCCTCGATGGCAATATGGACACCAGGAGCGCCTCCTTTCGGGTCAAATGGCGCTTTTTTGGCGCGCGCCAAGGGTTGCACGCCTTCGGCGTGGATGATGTTGACCTCTGTTCCGAATCGTGTTCTGAATCCTGTTTCAAATCGTGTTCTCAGTGTGGGTCACTTTATCCGAGCACAACTGGGTCATTTTTCGTAAGCGCCGAGGCACCTACCTGGAGGAATGCGATGCCATGATAGCCCGATATTCTCCTTAAAATATTACAACTACATTTATGCACTCCCCACCCGGGTGCAATTGTTAACGAAAAGTTTTAAGGCTGGGCGCTTGCGGCATGCCGGGAGATCCCGAATATAAGTTTCCAGTACCATTAAATCCATTCGCTCAAAAATCCACAAAATGTCTACTTATTACCGCTAAAAATAGGCGTTTTGTGGATAATTGGGGCAAATCCGAGAATTCGAATAAGCAGGGATAATTCCCAAACGACAAAACTACCATATCGCTATTTTCAGCATGACCGGCGCTCACCGCACATTTGTCAAGGTTAGCGGCGAACATGCCGGGCACAGCACTACAGGGGATGCTATTGATGCGGGGGTGAGCCTCTGCACTGCGGTGCTCTCTGCGGGTTCCTATGGTGACCTCCCCGGTCCCTTCCCTGGCTTTGTGCGGGGGAATCCTGATCGGTTCCCTGTTTCGGCCATCGGACTGCACAACCGGGTACCCAATGTGCCCAACGTTGGAACATCACTCCTGTAGAGAGTGCCTCACAATGGCTCAGGTAAGCCGCTGGGGCCACCTAACAAGGGATTCCAGGCTGGCCTTATCCAGGATGACCCGGCAGCATCCTTGAAACTGCCCAATCCCGGATCAGGAAATTACGCCTTTATCCCCCGCTCACCGGCACGTTTCACCTTAATGGTTCCTGGGTAGCGCCCTATCGAGGCTTTAGAGGGAGGGATTTGCTGGCAGTCCCGGTTCCCGGCAGGGAGGTAGCCGAAATAGCGGTGCGCCGGGTACCAGAATCCAATCCGCTGGAGGGTCCAACGTTGGACCGCCACCCCTCACGGCAGTTCGCCAAGATGGGTGGGTGGCGACCGCTTCTCCATCTAAGTTTACGTCTCCCATGGCGTCACAATATTGTGATTTTCTCTCCTCATCTGAGCGCAGGATTTTGAAAGGGCAATGGAATGGTTTCGACAGTTTGGCGTCAGTTGACGAGATACATGTTTTTTGGTTTTTTTGTGATTGCATTTACCCTTCCAGCACTCGGCCAGAGCTTTCATTTGGGAGTCAAGGCTGGGATTCCTATAACCGAATTTTTCCAAACTGGTTTTTCCCCATCCCGCTACACTGGATTCGGTATTCAGTACTCGGCTGCCACTCGTCGCTATACGGTGGGCATGTGGGCGGAGTGGCGCGGCGCACACGGTATTGGTTTTGAAGCCGATGCTCTCTTCAAACGCATGGGCTATATTCATGACGAAATATCTCTATCCCCTTACGGTGGCATTGACACAACATTTTTTGATGTCAAAGGCAGTTCATGGGATTTCCCGATATTGATGAAATATCGATTCGGTCGTTCGCGACGGCCATTTGCATCCGGAGGGGGTATTTTCCGCCATATTGGGCCGGTCCGAGCCCGAGGTGTGAGTAATGAAATTGTTCTGATGACGACGGTTCATACGGTGACCAGCCCAATTGATACAAAGCAACCCCCCGAACTTGAGGATCGCAACTTTTCGGGTCTGACCATCGGGGGCGGCTTCGAATTCGGGCGCGGTTGGCTGCGTTTTTTGCCGGAGTTGCGCTATACGCATTGGGTATGCAACATAGGAGCTGGGCAAAACGCTCTGCGGCTCAATCCACATCAATTGGAATTTTTGCTGGGTTTGGATTTTTTTCATCGATGGTGATCCCTTGCAGCCGAAAGGATCAAGCCGGGAAAGCAGCGTGCATTCTGTCCGGATACGCCAATACGCCCAGAATGGTCTATAATGGCTCAAAAAAGGAGGTGTAAATGTGCTTCCTATTAGCTTTATTCCTAGCGGCAGTGCCGACCGTACAGGGACCAGGCGATGGATATAACTTTGCACCTTCATTGCCCAGGGAAATCAAAACACTATATTGGGAATTATTTCAGACAACGGAAATTTGGGTGCGGCTGTCTCCAGAGGGGAAAGATCATAAGCCTGCACCGGTAAGTCTGATCTTCTACGTCACCTTCTCTGGGAAAGAACTGCCACTTGAACCAACAGAAATCACTCTTCGTGCACAAGCTGATCCTCGCTTTGTCGCTTCCAAATTCTCGCTGAAGTTAGCGCCGCAGCCGGGCGAGCCGTTGGATCTAGTGGGTCCGCTAGGAACCATGAAGAACTCCATCGGGACGAATTTTCAGTACTATCCGAATTGTCCGGGCGGTGGGTGTGCGGTAACTGGTATCATCTCCTATCTGCCTTGGAAAGTTTTCTTGCAGATCGCGCGATCCGAGAGTCTCACCGCTGAAGCATTGGGCATTGAAGTTTTGTTTCGGCAGGCTGACCTTGACGCCCTGCGAGCATTCGCCAAAAAACTGGTTCCCGCTGACACCGAATAGTAAGCTGGGCTGGAGTTCCCGGAAAAACGGACATCAAACCGGGACCGGGGTCACGCTGATGCTGGGCAGGATTATGTACGAGTACGCCACAATACAACAACTGAGACGGTATTACAGCCCTAAGAACTGGAATTGCTGTGAGATACGATGATCTGGCCGTGCATGCAGCCCATGCTTCTGATCACCCGCAATGCCGGATGAGGAATTTTTCACAATTGGCCTAGTGCCACCCAATGGTACAGCTATGGCATACGCTTTTCGCGATACGCCTTCACTCTTGCCAGAAGGGCGGCAACAGCGGTGTTGTTCTTGAGAATCTGATCCGAAAGCTGCTGTAGCTCCACCGTGGCATCCGCACCCAGAGCATATATGCCGAAAATATTGCTTGTCAGTACGCCTCGGAGTTGTACGAGTTCGTTTACCGTCTCGGCGCTCTTGCGTGCATTCATTTGCCGCTCATGTTCCGCCACTATCTCCTGGTACTTTGGATCGTTTGGGGGGATGTCATAGGCTCCGACGCCGGGCAAGTCCACTCGCTCCTCTGGCACTCCATTATCAAGTAGCAGCTTAAGACCAGTAAGAAGGGGAACCGCGATTTCGCGTCTATGCTTGAGGTATTCCAGTGGATCGACGCTTTGATATATAACGATTATAGCCAGCCCCCAGTCGAGGTACATCCAGCCACCATTATGTGTGTTCAAGGGATATTCTAATGCCATAGTGGCATAAGTTATCACCTTCTTTGGCTGCTTCATTGCGCCCTGACTGGCATACAGCGACGTGATCAGGGAATAGATTTTACCCTTGTCATTCGGAGACTGGAAGTCCTGGATCAGTTTCAGTGCCTCGGCCTCCAGTTTATCCATGTTGACGCCTTGTTTCGCCTGCACTTCAATTGCTTCCAAGCGTTTGTCCAAAGTATTCTGTCCGTAAGACAGGCGTGCGCAACCGAAGGTAAGCAAAACCGTGATCGGCACTACCATCCAACGAATGCGAGATCGAAACATTTTGCCTCACTCCGCTTTAGGCGGGCTCTGGCAGGATTTTACACCCGGAAAGGGATGGCGGGGCACACAAATCCCTGTCCGGCAGGCCCGTCCGGCCTCCGGCCCACCCACTGCTCGGGCGAGGGAATCTTCAGCCGGTTCTGGTTCCAGGCGAACCGGTTGCCCGGGGCTACATGATCGAGTGCGCCTTCCTGTCTAACCGTTGGACCTGCTGTGAGCGAAAACCAGGATGATCGCCGTGACAAGCGCCAGCAGCCAACCACGAGACCGGTACAGCCATTTTCCACTTGTCTATTACAACTGCCCACAGCTTAGGACCGATCACAAAGTTGGGAGTGCCGGGATACGCTCCCGGCGGGCGTCTGATTTAACCCAATCGGATAGGAGGTTCGACAGCGATGATGCTTCTTTAAAGGCGCTTTTTTAATTGCCCGCTATCCTAGGTCGGGCATGGTGGAAGTCCTCCAAAGCGAAACCTAGCGAAAATCCGTAACCAGCACTCTCTCCCTGCGACGCAGTTCCTCCAACTGTTTCCGATATTTTGGCCGCACCTTCTCTACCGCGGCCAGAAACTCCTGCAAGGTTGGCATGCGGCCTTCCCGAATCAGCCGCTCTATGATCGGCTGAAATTTCTTTTTCAGATCAAATGTCTCGCGGCTCATTCTGCATCCCTCCTTGATGCCCTCCTCTCACTCCGGTCGTTTGCACCCAGTCAAGGCTACTGAAGGCTGGGATTTCCTCTTGTCGAATCGACTACCTTGTAACACCTCCGCAGTTGCTCCAGGAGGTCTGGTTCCTGTTCCAAAATTCCCCCGTGAGCGGCGATGAGATCCTCCAGATGCCCAAGGGCGCGACCATCCTGTGGACAAGCCATGGTGGCCAGGATGAAGCTCCTTGCTGCTTCTGGAAAGCGGCCCAGGCCCTGTAAGGCAATTCCCAGGTTCTTATGCGCGTTATGGCGGTGAGGATTTATTTTAATAGCAGTATGGCAGTGCCCCTCAGCTTCGTGATGCCGACTTGCCTGATTGAGGCAGAACGCCAGGTTGTTGTTCAAAAAGTACCAGGTCTCATTTGATTCTTGCGGAAGATCGAAGGCTTTCTGATATATCTCCAAGGCATGGCAATGGTCGTTGGCCTGTTCCAGAACCTGTCCCATGGACAGAAGGCACCGCGCCTTCTCATTCGGGGTGTCCGCCAGCGAGAGGATCTTGTCGATATAGGCACAAGCTGTTTTGAAGTAGCCGTTGTCGACGCATTCACTGGCAAGTGCCTGGAGCATCTCCTTGATTATTTCAACGCTCTCCGAATTATTGACCAGGATGGAGAACATCCTGTCGGCATCTTTTATGGAAACCAGTTTGCCCTGCGATGTGATGAATCCATCAAACTGTTCAAGTTGGCTCATGATCGTGTTGTGTCTCCTTTCGGCTCGTCCGGTTCGGGCAGGTTTTCATTGCAGTTCTTCGTCCTCATGAAACTGGCCGCAACTCGTTGGCCAATGCTCGTTCTCCAGAATCGAGCAGGAGCCAACAGGCGGTGAAGGTGTCGCGGTAAAATGCGGCTGGTCGCCGTGGATCTGACTTTGTTCCCAGCACGGTGCCCAGAACGATTCGGTCCCCCGAACGACCGGCTACGCGATCGCCCACTCGGAGCCGCCAATCAGAATATGCGTGCTTACTGACAAGCTTCGCCACCTTGCGTTCGGTGATGCCGCAAGACGGTTCGTTGTGCAGCAGGAGTCGGTAGATGGCTGCTTCCTCATTCAGGGATCGTCGTTTGAAGACCAACAACGTCCCCTGTGGGCGTTGCGCTTCAGGCTCGGATACGTCGTTGGCAGCGTCGCTGCCGCTACCACCTGCTCCAGAAGCAGCTTGGTTATTCAGATCCTGGTCGTCCATACTCAGCCACCCAAAGCCTGCGTCCGCAAACGAGAAATAGTCCGCATCGCCGGTGATGATGTGGTCGAGAACTCGGATGCCCAGGATCTTACCGGCCTCACAGAGGCGTTTTGTGCATTCCCTGTCCTCCGCGCTTGGCGTCGGGTCGCCCGAGGGATGGTTATGGAGATAAATCAGAGCCGCTACACTGTGCCTCACAACATCACGCCAGTGCTTGTCGTGGGCGGTAGCCACGGCGGGCTTCATCGCTTCTCGCGGATGAACGATTGAAGTCGATAGGGAGCCCACCGAGACCAAGGAGGTTCCGATCAAGCTGTTCTTGGCATCGAGGAGAAGAACCCACATTTCCTCACGGTCGCCATATCGAAACAGATTACGGGCAAAAGCTGCCGCTTCCCTGGAATTCACGAAGCGCCGAAAATCTGACTTGTCAGATCCCTCCCGCACAAGACACACGCGATATCGCGGGATGCGATACGATTTTGTTGGTTCCGCTGTTATCATCTCTGCATTTTCCGGTCCTCGTGGGGAGTTCATTGGTCGCACCTCGCAGTCTTCAGCGAGATGAACCGCTGAGTGGCCCACGATTCGACCGCCTGGGGACACCGATGCTTGACCGCTACAAAGCCAGGAACATGCCAGATGCCGCCTTCCGATTCCGAGTAATAGTTGGAATTCAGCTTGAACCCATAGAGGAGTTGGCCGCATCGGGCACAGCAGTTGTTGTTCTGGCATCGGCAATGAACGCTGACAAGCAGGCGTGGCATGTTCGTGTCGAGGCATGTTCCATACCATCCCTGGCAACTGGAGCATTGCCTAAGCCCCTTAAGGACGCCGTTGGGCTGACGACCACTAAACTGATCAATCTCGGCATCGCTCGCAGGACGGCCCCCCTTGGCCAGATCACCAACATAGAGAGCCGGGCCGTCGCCATGCAAGAAATCTGCGTGGAGCGATAGGCTGAGGTATCGAATGAGAATTTCTTTCTCTTCGGGGATCACCTCCTGTGTGATCAGTTTTCCGAACACGATGGATCTCGGTCGCGGTACGGGCACGACCGCAGGAATGCGGAGCCCGGCATCGAAGAACAGGGCCTCTTTCTCGGACGTAACCAGCAAGGTCGGCAGTCTGTTGGCCTGCGCCTGATAGCGGGCTGTTTCAATCTGTGGCGAGCCCTGTTGCCCGTTTGCCGGTGGCAGCAGGATTATGTGATACAGGCACCCTGCGAGATGCGACAGGAGGTATGGAAAGCTCTTGAACAGGGCAGCTTCTGAAGATGTTTGATGGAGAATCGGTTTCATGATGCGTATCCTTTCGGCTAGTACTGGACACGCACCAGGAGGCCAGAAATAGAAAAACCGCCCAGCATCAGGCGGTTGTCTCTTTCCGCTGGAGATTTTGCTTCAGAACTCATGTTCTGCACATCGGGCACTGAGTTCGCCCAAGGCACCTTGGCTCTCCTACCAGGTTGCCGGATTCCGATAACGTCGGAATCACTCCTGATGCTTGCGACATTATCCAGATTTAGGGATGGTGTGTCAATTACGTTTTTGCACTTGCGGGATGCGAGCTATAGCTTGGCCTTTCTCAGCAATTCCGAGAGCTTGAAACCGAGGATTGACGCTAAGCCATGCATGACGCCCAAGGTAGGATTCCGTTGTCCCCTTTCGATTCCGCCGACGTACCCAATATCAAGGCCGCAGGCATCCGCCAAATCCTGTTGAGTCATTCCTTTCCGCTGGCGCAATACCCTCACCATCCGGCCAAACTCCCTTGACACCTCAGTCGGGGGACGCATGCACTCCAAGGTAGTGCCTGCGGGTAAAATCGCGTAACGACTATAGTCACTATCGACTTTTGACGATAATTAGTATCTGAGGCTTTGGGCTTGAGCCCTAGCCATTGCGTGCCGTGCCAGAACCCAGGATTTTAGGCAATCGGGCGGCTAGGTTGCCGGAATCTAATGACGCGCAACTGTCTTATGGGCTCCGGTTGAATTTGGAGCAGCCTGCCGAGGGGGAAGGCGAACCATGATTACGATTCGCTGCCAGTGCGGAGAAACCTACCACGCAGATGAGCAGCACCTCGGACGCTACATTCCCTGCAAATGCGGCAAACTTCTACAAGTAACTGCCGTGCTTCAGCATCCTGATGCTGGCTCCACATGCGACGCAACTCCATCGGCACCTCCTCCACAGCACAAAGAGAATGCACGGTCGTGGTCGATTCCAACTGCGCGTAATCGCGTCAAGCAAGCCGTTGTGTTGCTGGCGGTCGTTTTTGTGGCGGCCTCAATGATGTGGCGGCTTATCCAAAATGATCACCCTTCCCAAAATGGTGGCGCGACGGCCTTCTTGTCCGAGAAAAGACCCGCGCCTTCATATCCAGACCCACCGACATGCAATGGTCAAACAGGAATCCCTGCATCCGTATCATCAGTCAAACCGGTATCTATTCCAAATACGGCTTCCGATTTGCCCCCTTGTCCATCCGAGGCAATCGTGCGCCCCATGTCAGGCGCAGAATTAGGAGGGAAATATCGCGGCGGTCTCGGCAGACTCACGGTCATTAATGGCACTCAGTACGATGCCGTTTCCGTTTTGCTGGATGGTGATTTTGGAATTCCCCTTCGTGCCATTTTTATCCGCAGCGGCGAATCAGGGGCAATGACTAAGGTGCCCGTTGGATCATATAAGGTTTACTTTCAACTTGGCACGGATTGGCTCAGAGAACGAAGATTCTGCCAGCCCAAAGGCACCTCTGAGTATGACGAGTTCTTCGATTTTCAAGAATTGGAACTGCCGGGTGGAACTGAATATTCTGTTATTAAGGTTACCCTGAATCCGGTTCTTGGCGGTACAGCCAAAACTCATGCGGTACCAGATTCAAAATTTATCTTGCCTCCGCCAGTCGGTGATGAAAAGTGCAAGGGAACCATTATCGAGAAAACGGAACACATCACAGAAAGGGATTACCAGAGCTTTACCAATCGCTTGCGGAACGGACCGGCCCTATCCAGAGCCGATACGCTTTCTGGATAAGAGATGAGTGGGGATCGCAGAAACGCAAGAAAAAGGAAGGCCCAAAATGATGACTCAGGAGCGTGGATCTGGAAAAGAGCTTTCAAAACGATTACCGAAATTGTCTGTTATGTCCAAGCCTTGGCTTAATCGCGAGAACGGTGTTCATTGCATTTTGATTATATATGCTCTTTTTTTCTTTTCTGTCTGCTCTACCGGGATCTCCAATGCAATGCCCGGACAGATGGATGCAATCAAGGAGACAAGGGCTAAGGCAGAAAGAGGCGATGCGCGGGCGCAATATGACCTCGGAATGAGGTATGGCAAGGGCGATGGTGTTCCAAGAGACTATGGTGAGGCTCTCATGTGGTTGCGCAAATCTGCCGAGCAGGGCTATCTTGGGGCACAATATATGCTTGGGATATTGTACGGCAACAGCGAATGGGCACCACGAAACTATCGTGAGGCCGTTAAGTGGCTCCGATTGGCGGCGGATCGAGATTATGGTCCGGCGCAATCAAGCCTCGGAGATGCGTATAGGCTTGGATGGGGCGGCTCACCTGATTATGCGGAGGCGGCAAGGTGGTATCGCAAAGCCGCTGACGACGGGGTTGATAATGCACAGTTTTATCTGGGTTTGTTCTATTCGATAGGCTGGGGTGTTCCGAGGGAGGAAGCTGAAGCAGTCAAATGGTTTCTCAAGGCAGCAGAGCAGGGGCACGGTCATGCCCAAGCCCTCCTTGCACGCTGTTATATTGAAGGTCGCGGAGTAACCAAAGACCTTGCAGAGGCATTTAGGTGGTTCAAGAAGGCAGCAGAACAGGGTGATGCTGATGCCCAATTCGAAGTAGGGCTCAAATATCAAAGTGGTGTTGGAGTGTCAAAGGACCTCGGGGAGGCGGTCAAGTGGTTTCGCAAGGCTGCGGATCAGGGACAAGCCGAGGCACAAGCTTCCTTGGGTTCGGCCTATGTGTTTGGCTGGGGTGTTCCGAAGGATTATGTTGAAGCGGCCAAGTGGACCCGCAGAGCCGCAAACCAAGGGAACTCCATGGCGCAATTAAACCACGGATCTGATTTCGCCAACGGGTTTGGTGTACCGCAGGACTACATCGAGGCATATAAATGGTTTAATCTCGCTGCGGCCAAAGGCGAGAGAACTGCAGCGGAGCAACGACAACAGCTCACCCGGTCGATGACTAATGATCAGATCGCTGAAGGCCAGCGGCGCTCTGCCTCGTTTGTTGCCAAAAAAGAAACAGCCAGTCCTGGCACCCAGCCTGAAAGCAACCCGCCAGCAGTCGCTGCTGTTCCGAAATCAAGTGGCTCAGGTTTTTTTGTCACTGCTGACGGCTATTTCCTCACCAATTTCCATGTTGTCGCAGATTCTTCCCAAATTGTCGTGCAGACAGCACAAGGTACCTTTCCTGCAAAGCTAGTCAAGTCGGATGCAGCAAATGATCTTGCTATTCTCAAAGTCTCCGGCACCTTCAAGGCGTTACCTCTCGCGGCGAGCCGTGGAGTCAAGCTCGGCGATTCCATATTTACGATTGGTTTCCCGAACATTCAGGTGCAAGGCATCGAGCCCAAGATGACGCGAGGTGAGATCAATAGCATGGCCGGAATTCAGGACGATCCGCGCTACTTTCAGGTCAGCACGCCCGTGCAGCCCGGCAACTCAGGGGGGCCGCTTGTCGATCAATATGGAAATGTGGTGGGAATTGTCACACTCCGTCTAGATGATTTGAAGACATTGAGAGTCACGGGCTCCCTCCCCCAAAATGTCAATTATGCGCTCAAAGGCTCTTTTATCACGGCATTTTTGGAAACTGTGCCGGAGGCTGTTACGAAGCTGTTAGCGCCTCGCCCATCTATAATCCGAAAATCGGCAGATGTGGTGAAGGAGGTGCAGAGTGCAACTGCACTCGTTTTGGTTTATTAAGTACCCTCTGCGGTTTCCCAGGCTCACGGTCTTCCAGGGATCGGTCTAACCGTTGGACGGTTGACACACTCCCATTGTCATCGGGGGCTAGGAGAGCATACCGGTCGACGATTATTTGATTCTGGAATTGTTCGTCAAACCGAATGCATCCAGGATCTGAGCAGGTCGATTGCCACGCACTGCGCAACTCCCCTCATTCCTCCGCCGGTGCCTGGAAGAACACCTTGACCTGCACCTTGATTCTTACGCTGTGATCCCCAGCGGGTCCTGGTTGGCATCAATCCGGTGACACGCTGACAAAGTCGATTCCAACTTGCAAAACCGTGAGGCATTGTCATAGGCTACCGTTGTTGCGGAGCACGCCACAGCACATATACAATTTCCCATCTCCGCACGGAAAGGCATAATCATGGATAAGCGAATTCTCGAACTTGCACTTGAAGCACTTCACAAACGGATGGCCGCAGTTGACGCTGAAATTCAATCAATCCAAACCCAGTTGGAGGGCGGGACCAAAACCAAATCCGTTGCCCCTGCCGCCGGAAAGCGGAAAACTAAAACCGCTGCCCAACGCAAAGCTCAAAGCAAAACAATGAAAAAGATTTGGGCAGAGAAAAGGGCCAAAAGAGTCCAGGCTGCGAAGAAGGCGACTCCGTCAAAGCCGAAGAAAGGGCCAAGTGCCGCAGCGAGGAAGGCACAAAGTGAGAGGATGAAGGCGTACTGGGCAAAGACAAGGGCTGCGAAGTCGAAGAGGCGCAAAAAGCCAGCATGATTACTGATCTGAAGAGGGAAGCCGCCAAGAATAAGAAGGTGGGAGGCGGCGTGGCAGAAACCCCACGTATCAAATTGGCGGGGCTATTATCGTCGTAAGACGCTTCATGGTCGTATCGGATGAAAGGCATAGGAGTGCCTGCCAATGGTCAAAACAATGAAGCGGCATGAATGGTGGCAGCACGTGTATCGTCAACGCCGCTACTTGGAACACGCCAAAGCTGAGGAGATTAAACAACGGTTGCAGGACCTAATGGACAATCTCAGCTACTTCAACGAAGAAGGCAAAATTGTGATGAAGAATCCACTCGAAGAAGGTGAGTGGGAACTCTTCACCCACGTTCTCGAAGAGCTTAAGCTTCGAGGTGAAGTCGTCGGGCCGGAACTTATCCAAGGTGCTCATTTTGGTGGACGACGATATGTTAGCTGCAAAAGAGCCGCCCAATTGTGGAAGGGATATGGCTTACCACAAGGTACCTATCTGCTAAAGTTCAGCAAGCTAAAATACCTTCGACCGTTACTGAATGCGGGCAGTCTCCGGGTCGCACCGGCAAGCTTTTATCATGACCCGTCGCTCAACTTCTCTATCCGTGATAAAGAACTTGAATTCACTGAAGAATTGTACGGCGCAAAGGTTCACTACCCGCCCGATCAGGACTTCAGTGTTCCAAAGGACCAGTGGATCGAAATGCCGGTGATCGGCAACGTCAAATCTGTGGTGCGTTCGGACGGCGATTACTACATCGCCTGTTTCTCAAGCCAATACGAGTATCGTTTGTACGACGACTTCGAGGCGGAAGCCTGTCTGGTCATTCGTGACATCGGTCGATTTGCCAAATCCCTTCAAGTTCGGGTGGAGGAAATGCTTCCCGGATGGAAGTTTTCCTTTGGTGGCGTGGACTACCGAGACCCGTATCATCCCAATCCCAAAGTGAACATCTTTTTTTGCAAGCACTTTCGTTACGCCTATCAGAAAGAGTTTCGGTTTGTGTGGGAGCCGCCCCCCAAACAAGAGGTACTGAAACCCATCCACCTGGAGCTTGGCCCGCTAAAGGACTATTGCGAGTTGCTCTGTTTGTGAGGAAAGCGTGAACCAATCACCGCGTCTGTGTCACCGGCCACCGCATCCGTGAAAGTTTCTGTTCACCGCCCGCAAGTCGAAATTGCCTGTGGCTTGCCCCACAAGGGAATCCTGTCGAAATCTGGTGGATTCTGGCTTATATTCAGGACGCTCTTGCCCCCGAACCGGCAGGATCTTCCTGACATCAGAAGGCGGAATAATGGCCCAGAATAATAACCAGATCGAGGCCCGGCTCTGGAGTGCTGCGGATGAGCTACGGGCCAACAGCAAACTGAAGTCTTCAGAGTACTCGGTTCCGGTGCTCGGACTGATCTTTCTCCGGTATGCGGATCACAAGTTTAGTGCCGCAGAGGCGCAGCTCGCGGGAAAGAGCGCTGGAAGGCGGCGGATCGGTCCAGCGGATTATCAGGCGCTCGGCGTCCTCTACCTGCCGGAAAAGGCCCGGTTCTCGAACCTGCTCCAGCTCCCGGAGGATTCCAACGTTGGACAAGCGATCAATGAGGCCATGAAGGCGATCGAGGCCGAGAATCCCGACCTGAAGGATGTCCTGCCCAAATTTTACAATCGCCTTGAAAATGCCACGCTTTCCGAGCTGCTGAAGCTGATGAACTCCATTGCCATGGATATCGAGGGTGATGCCTTCGGCAAAATCTATGAGTACTTCCTTGGCAGCTTCGCCATGAGCGAGGGGCAGAAGGGCGGCGAATTCTTTACGCCCGCATGCATCGTCAAACTCATCGTTGGGATCATAGAACCATTCAAAGGGCGGATTCTGGACCCAGCATGTGGATCGGGCGGCATGTTTGCACAGAGCGCCCGTTTCGTAGAGGAGCATAAGAAAAATCCCGGTGCGGAGATCAGCATCTATGGGCAGGAGCGCGTTGCTGAAACCGTTCGGCTGGCGAAAATGAATCTGGCGGTTCACGGCCTCGCCGGTGATATTCGTCAAGGCAATACCTATTACGAGGATCTCCACGCCAGCGCAGCGGGTGGAGGCAAGTTTGATTTCGTCATGGCAAATCCGCCCTTCAACGTGGATAGGGTGGACAAGGAGCAGCTCAAGGATAACCCGCGTTTTCCGTTTGGAATGCCCCGGACAGACAACGCCAACTATCTTTGGATTCAAATCTTCTACAGCGCACTGAACGCGACAGGTCGGGCAGGCTTTGTTATGGCCAACTCAGCCTCTGATGCCCGAGGCTCGGAACAGGAGATTAGAAGGAGGCTCATCGAAGCACGGGCCGTGGACGTGATGGTTTCGGTCGGCTCAAACTTTTTCTATACCGTAACCCTCCCCTGCACCCTCTGGTTTTTTGACCGGGGAAAGAAAAAGAGCAGTCGTGCCGACAAAGTTCTTTTCATTGATGCCCGACACATCTTTAGGCAGGTTGACCGCGCCCACCGTGACTGGACGCCCGAGCAGGTGGAATTTTTGGCCAACATCGCACGGCTATATCGCGGAGAGAAGCCCGAGGACTTACATGGGGGGGCGGCGCTTCTCATGGAGCAGTTCCCGGACAGGAAATACGTGGATGTCGCTGGTTTATGTAAGGTTGCCACGGTCGATGAAATTGAAGCACAGGGGTGGAGTCTCAATCCTGGGAGATACGTGGGTGTGGCCGAACGCGCCGAAGACGATGGCGACTTCTTCGAACGGCTGGAGGCTCTGAACGAGGAGCTGGAGGCGCTTAATTCCGAGGCACGCGAACTGGAGCAGCAGATCGCAGAGAACTCTGCTGAAATTCTAGGAATATGAGTACCGAATGCGTCTTAAAGGATTTGATCGAATTTTCTAGAGATGGTGAATGGGGTGAAAGCGAAACATTCGACGAAGCTGTCGAAATGGCCGCTATCCGAGGGACTGATTTCGAGAGTGTTCGAGGTGGTAATCTCAGCACCGTACCAACTCGCTATATCAGGAAAGCCGCCACCAAACTTAAGACGCTCATGGGCGGGGAGATTCTAATAGAAGCCGCAGGCGGCTCGAAGGGTCAGATTACTGGGCGAACGATTTTTCTCAAGCCAACAACAGTATGGCGTTTTGGGAAGCCAGTCACATGCGCCAGTTTTAGTCGGTTCATTCGTCTCAAAGAAAACAAGGGCATAGAAAAGCGTTACGTTTTTTGGTACTTGCAGCATCTGTATCATGCTGGCTTCATGAATCAATATCATACCCAACACACCGGAGTCTCACGTTTTCAATGGACTACGTTTTCAGAACGACAGCCCATAAGACTCCCATCGCTTTCCAATCAGCGAAAGATCTCCGCCATCCTCTCTGCCTACGACGACCTGATCGAGAACAACCTGCGGCGAATCAAGATTCTGGAGGAGATGGCCCAGTCCCTCTACCGCGAGTGGTTCGTCAAGTTCCGCTTCCCTGGCCACGAAAAAATCCGCATGGTCGACTCGTCCCTTGGCAAAATACCGGAAGGTTGGGATCTGAAGCCAATCGGCGAGGTAATTGAAACACTTGGAGGCGGAACGCCATCGACGAAGAATCCAGAGTTTTGGCAGGGAGGGGACGTGACTTGGTTCACACCTTCCGATCTGACAGCGAGTGGCGCTATGTTCATTTCAGATTCAGCCAAGAAGATCACACGGCTTGGTTTGGAGAAGAGTTCGGCCCACCTATTCCCTTCTTTCTCGGTGATGATGACCAGTCGAGCCACAATTGGCGTAACGGCAGTGAATACCAAAGAGGCTTGCACCAATCAGGGTTTTATCATCTGCATCCCCAATGAACGGATCTCAATTTTTCAGATCCTTTTCTGGATCGCAGAGAATAAAGACAGAATCATCAGCGTGGCATCGGGAGCTACTTACAAAGAGATCAACCGATCTGAGTTCAGGGAATTTCCGATCCTTGTCCCACCTCCAGTCGTGAACAGGCAGTTCGTGAATCTGATGTCGCCACTTTGTGGGCATGTTGAAATCCTCCAAGCCAAAAATGTCAACCTTCGCCAAACCCGTGACCTCCTCCTGCCCAAGCTGATATCTGGTGAAGTGGATGTTTCAGGACTCGACATCAAGGTTCCAGAGGAGGCTATGTGACTCCCCGATCGAGAGACAGCTATTCCGAAGACTCGCTGGTAGAGCAACCGGCAATCGCTCTGCTCTCCTCCCTCGGCTGGGAAACCTATCAAGCCTATGACGAATTCAATACCGCAAGTGGGAGTCCACTTGGCCGGGAAACGAAATCAGAAGTGGTCTTGCTCTCACGATTGCGCCCGGCCCTCCTGAAACTCAATCCCGACGCATCGCCCGAGGCAATCGATCAGGCCATCGAGGAACTGACCCGTGATCGCTCCCGCATGAGTCTGGTAGCTGCAAATCGGGAGATCTACGAGCTACTGAAAAACGGAATTCGGGTTCATCTGGAGGGTTGTGAGAATGAAGAGGAGCGCGTTGAATTGCTCAGGGTCATCGATTGGGATACCCCGGAAAACAACGATTTTCTCCTCTGCTCACAGTTCTGGATTACCGGCGAGATGTACACCCGGCGCGCCGATCTGGTCGGCTTTGTCAACGGCCTGCCGCTGGTCTTTGTCGAGTTGAAGGCTGCGCATCGACGGCTGGAAACCGCGTTCACGGGCAACCTGACCGACTATAAGGACACCATCCCACAGCTCTTTTGGCACAACGGCCTCATCATCCTAAGCAATGGTAGTCAAAGCAAGGTCGGCAGCATCACCGCAGGGTGGGAACATTTCGCGGACTGGAAAAAGATCGGGAGCGAGTCCGAAAAGGGGCGCATCTCGCTGGACGCCGTCCTGCGCGGAACTTGTGAGCCCAGGCGGTTGCTCGACTTGGTCGAGAATTTCATGCTCTTCATGGAGATGCCGGGTGGCCTTGTCAAGCTCTTGGCCAAGAACCATCAATACCTCGGCGTCACCAACGCGCTTGAGGCGCTAACGGAGATCAAGCAGCGCGAGGGCAAGCTGGGGGTCTTCTGGCACACGCAGGGGAGCGGGAAAAGCATCTCGATGATCTACTTCGCGCAGAAGGTGCTGCGGAAGGTGCCGGGGAATTGGACGTTTGTGATTGTTACGGATCGCCGGGAACTGGATGACCAGATATACAAGAATTTCGTTTCCACCGGCGCAATCACAGAAACTCAGGCACAAGCGGAGAGTGGGCGGCACTTGAGGCAGCTCTTGAGCGAAGATCACCGTTATGTTTTCACTCTCATCCAGAAGTTCCGCACCGATCAGGGGGAGGCGCATCCGATGCTATCGGAGCGCGATGACATCATCGTAATCACTGATGAGTCCCACCGAACGCAATATGACACGCTGGCGCTCAACATGCGAACCGCGCTGCCGAACGCTTCGTTTATTGCATTTACCGGGACCCCTCTGATCGTCGGCGAGGAGAAGACCCGAGAGGTTTTCGGGGACTACATTAGTATCTACGATTTCCGCCAGTCCGTGGAGGACGGGGCCACCGTTCCCCTCTATTACGAAAATCGCATTCCTGAGCTGCAACTCACTAATGAGAACCTCAACGAGGACATGGAGGAGCTGCTGGAAGCGGCGGAGCCGGACGAAGATCAGGAAAAGAAACTGGAGCGTGAATTCAGCCGCGAGTACCACCTGATAACACGGAATGACCGTCTGGAAACGGTGGCAGCGGACATCGTGAACCACTTTACGAGCCGGGGTTATCATGGGAAGGCGATGGTGATCTGCATCGACAAGGCCACGGCGGTGCGGATGTATGACAAGGTGCAAAGGTGCTGGCAGCAAAAGATCGCTCAGTTTCGCGCCCAACTGGAGATTGCCACAGAATCGCAGCGGCTGGGAATCGAAGTACAGATCCGGGACATGGAAGCTACCGACATGGCGGTCGTGGTATCGCAGTCGCAAAACGAAATCCGCGATATGGCCCAAAAAGGGCTCGACATCTCCCCCCATCGGCGGCGCATGGTTCAGGAGGATCTGGACACCAAGTTTAAAAACCCGGACGATTCTTTCCGCCTTGTTTTTGTTTGTGCCATGTGGATGACCGGGTTTGACGTGCCGTCCTGCTCGACCCTCTATCTCGACAAGCCGATGCGGAACCACACCCTGATGCAGACCATCGCACGAGCAAACAGGGTATACCGGGACAAGGCCAGCGGGTTGATTGTCGATTACGTGGGGGTCTTCCGCAACCTGGAACGGGCGCTGGCAATCTACGGTGCCGGGGAAGGCACCGGAGGAGGAGAGCATCCGGTTGAAGATAAACAGGCGCTGGTCGCCGCCTTAAGAGGCGTCATCGAGGAAGCAAAAACCGTCTGCCGGGACAGGGGCATTGAGCTGCAACCTATCAAGGATGCCGAGGGTTTTGAGCGAATCCGGTTGCTGGACGATGCTGTGGATGCACTGGTCGCCATGGAGGAGCAGAAGAAACGATATCTCGATCTCGCCGCCAACGTGCTGCGGCTTTACAGAGCCATGCTTCCCGATCCTGCCGCCAGAGATTTGCAGCCCGACCGCGTTCTGATAAGCGTACTAGCTGAAAAGATCCGGGCTTTGAGTCCCATCGCCGACATCTCGGAGGTAATGCAGCAAGTGGAGGAATTGCTGGATCGTTCGATTGCCGCAGAGGGCTATGTAATCAACGCCCCCAGCGACGCTTATGAAACAAGTCATCGGATCGATCTGAGCAGCATCGACTTTGAAGCTCTTAGACAAAAGTTCGACCAAGGCCGCAAGCACACCGAGATCGAACGCCTGAAGGGAGCGGTAGCCCGGCAGCTTCAGAGGATGGTGCGCTTGAACCGATCGCGCATCGATTTCCTGGAGCGGTTCCAGGAGATGATCGAAGCCTATAACTCGGGCAGTGTCAATACCGAGGATTTTTTCCGCCGCCTTATGGAGTTCGCAAAGAGCCTGACGGAAGAAGAATGGCGGTCAGTCGGCGAGCAGCTCACCGAGGAGGAGCTGGCTGTCTTTGACATCCTGACGAAGCCCGAGATGACCCTGACTGATGCCGAGCGCAACCAAGTCAAGAAGGTCTCCCGAGAAGTTGCTCGAAACCCTGAAGCAGGAGAAGCTCGTGCTTGACTGGCGCAAGCGGCAGCAATCCCGCGCACAGGTCAAGGTGAGCATAGAAACCGTGCTGGATCAGGGCCTGCCGCCGATCTACTCGCCGCCCATCTACCAGCAGAAGTCGGAGGCCCTCTACCAGCATGTTTACGATTCTTACTACGGCCTTGGGCAGAGTATTTACGCCTCTGCGGTCTGATCTGCCAGTCCCCTGGAGCCGAAAACGTGTCCGTACCGCCACTGTTAATTGCAACCGCTGATCCGAACTTACTCATTTCCTTGGGCGAAGCCTTGTCCAATGAGTATCGATTGCTTGCAAGTAGTTCATATGATCGGATAGATACCGCGCCTGCGGAACCTGTCTTGCTGGCCGTAATTGACCTTTCCAGCGACTCACTTCGTCCTGTTGTTTGGTGGGAGAGGGTGCTTGATTCTCTTTCCAAAATGCACACCGGAATAAAACTCATCCTGCTCTCAGAACCCTCCAAGAGAGATGATGCGTTCGAGTTAGTACGCTCTGGTCGTGCTTATGACGTGATTTTGAAACCTGTTGATGGCGATTTACTGGCTCTGGCGTTGCGGCGTGCGCGATACCTTGCACAGCTTGAGTCAGAACTCAGGGTCTTCGAGATTCCAAAGTCGCATGAATCGCTCGGCGAATTGATTGGGGATTGCGAGCAAATGAGGGCCGTCTTTGCCACGATCCAAAAGACTTCTAATAGTAGCGCCCACTGCCTTCTGATGGGTGAAAATGGAACCGGCAAATTGTCAGTGGCACAAGCGCTTCATGAGCTTCGAGGGCTGGAGCGGACTGCCTTCATGGAAATCCATGGAAGTCTCGACCCCAGGTTAATTCACGAGCAACTCAATGACATCACCCTAAGCATCTTGGGGATGAGGCAAAAAGCTAGCAGTCCAGCGAGAGCTTTTTCGGGTAAAGGGAGCGTGTTCATTGGGGATGTCGATCAGTTGCCTCCAATCGAGCAGTTGCAGCTTCTTCGCATGGTTGAGGCGGTGGATTCCTGCCGCCTCACCCGCCAGCTATCCAAGATCGAAAGTCTATTTCTCGTGACGGCTACTTCCGAAAACCTAGCCGAGCAAGTGAAGGCAGGCCGGTTTCGACAGGATCTATACTACCGATTGGCTGAAATCGAGATCCACTTGCCCCCATTACGGGAGCGCGGCGACGATATTATTGGGTTGGCGGATCATATGTTGCAGCAAATTTCCTATGCGAGTTCCAAGAGTGTTCAGGGATTTCATCGCTCCGCGATCGGGGCCATGCTCACTCATCAATGGCCGGGAAATATTGATGAGCTTCAGAACCGGGTTCGAGGTGCAATCGTGCGAGCTGAATCTTCGGTTATCACGGCAAGCGACCTGGGCCTCGCCAGAGGGGAGAGTGCCCCTGTTCCGGTCGGGGGGAAAGGTGCCTCTCAATTTTCTTTAATACGTGGGGAAGCAGAGAAGGACGCAGTGGAGAGCGCCCTAAAGCAATGCAACTGGAATGTAAGTAAGACTGCCAGACTTCTTGGAATATCAAGACCAACGCTTTATGAAAAAATCCAGCGGTTTGGGCTCAGTTTCGACTCGCAGAAGACGAAATATTGATCACGACGGCAAGAGAATAAGGAACCTGCGGATTAGGTTGATGCCTTGGATAAATTCCATGAGGAACTTGGCACACATTGAGGAATTTGCATTCTGACCCTGCCAAGGATAGGTGAACCTGTCGAGGTAAGGCATCGACACTCCCTCAGCCAATAACCCGTTTGTGCAGCTCATGATACGCTGCCAGGAAATCCTCCCCTTCCGCGAGCCATGCCTTGCGGCCCAGCTTGAAGCCGACAGTCGCGTGGTTGTCCACTTTTGTTGGCGACAGAAATTTTCCACCTCGGAGCCATCGGGTTATCTGATCCCGAATGACGCGCCTCCCTCTGGTAGGCATCCTTCGGTCTGCGGTGTTTGCCAGGTGATTTCTTTTGGCATCATCACAATTCACCAGATGATCTTTCGCTTGTGCCTGAATAATTCACGTAGCTCGTAGACGTTGTGGACTAGGTTCCGAACTTTATCCCCCTTTTCTCTCGGGTCGTCATTCAGCCAACAAAGGACAGCGACCCGTGAATCCTTGGGATGGCCGTGACTGATGTAGCTCTGGCTGTAAAGTTCCAGTTCGATTTGAACAGGATGAGCAACGCCCTCTAGTTCGACTGTCAGATCAGGGAATCCTTGCTGCACTCGAAGAATCCTCTTTACCCCGAGCAATTCATGGACATTAACGAAAATGGCCAAAAGTTCTTGTTCTGATTCAGGTTCCCGGCCAAACAGGGGTATCTCGGAAAGCGAGATTTGACAGCGGCAGACGTATTTTCGTATGCGCTCGTATTCCTCTTTTGTAATGGGTGTAATAGCCTGCCGAGCCCATTTTTTCTTGTCGAAGAAGTAGTCGATTGACGGAACCAGTACCCTATTCTCAAATTCCATCCCGTCTGGTTCGCCTCTAATCAGCCACGCTGAGGAAGGACATTTCGGGTCGTACCTGCGAAGATCCGAGAGAGATACCGGGATATTGCCATATTGATACGGAGTGACACATGAAAAAAAACCAGTGACGAAACGCAAGCGGTCTGCACTGTAATCTGTGCTTGTGTAAGCGTAGGACACCCACTTGCTGCCGGGTAATATTTCCTTATAGCGGCGCGGAATTTTTGCCTCTCCAATGCCTGTATTCCAAACGTAATTGGGCAGGAATTCGAGAGACGCTAAATCATGGCGGATCACGAAGTGGCGAGTCTGGTTTGCAGGCATGGTTTGCCTTCCACCTCTTCACAATAGGGTTAATAATTGCAGACCCCCTAAGATTGTTACGAATGAACATTTCTATTCAATGCCTCGTCGCGCCCATCTTCGCCGCATTCGCAGCCCAGCCTTGATCGCTGCCACAAGCTCGGAGTTCCGCAGCAGCAACTCAAACGCCGCAATTGCATGTTACACACAGACAGGCTTATTCCCCAGCGCGGGGCTTCAGTTTCAGCTTGCCTTTATTTTCCTCAATGAAGGTTCGCAGTTCATCGGCGCGGGCCAGCAGCCGCGTCCACTGTTCGTAGTATAGCGTTACCGGAAACCTGCCGAGGCCGTAAACACTGATGCCTCCCTTGTCGCTGACCCGAAACTCCAGCGCCGTCGGTTTCCTGGCCTGGGCCTGCTGCTCCAGCTCTGCGATTCGTTTCAGCAATTCCTCTTTAGTCGGTTCCGTTTCAGCCATTCTGGTCTCCTGTTCTGCTAACCATTTTGCGTGAGATGACGTTCTCAAGTGCTGATCGATTTGGTTTTCGATTTTACAGGAGAGTGGACGGGGGGGGGAACAGGAGAATTTCGATCGGCTGGCTGGATGCCGAGGTACTCGCCTGGATCAATGCGCGTTTCAGGGATGGGAACTGACAGGCGGATGGGTGCGGGAATTACGAGTGAAATTTTTGCTGGCGTGCGGATATGGATTGAAGCTTCATTATTGAAGGGAATGTTGCAACCCTCGCTTACCCCCCCACCCCCTACTGTGTTCCGGCTCTCGATAATGTAGGACTCAATTCCAACGGTTGGACTCCTACCCCAAAAAGATTCAGCCAACCACCTGTTCATGCAGTTTGTGATATGCCGCGATGAAATCGTCTCCTTCGGCAATCCACGTCTTTGGCCCCACCTTGAAGCCTACCGTCGCGCGCGTCTCCACTTTGGTTGGCGGCAAGAACTTGCCGCCTGGGAGCCACCGGCACATTCGATTCCGCAGCCTCACAATCGCAACCAGCTTACAAGCGTGATTGCCCAGCCGGTCCTTGTTCTGGAATGCATCGCCCCTGCCCTTGATCGCGATATTCAGGCAGGTTCTGGCTGGGCAAGTCGTTCCGCCAAGAAGTTGCGAAACCGTCTAATCCAGGGAACAGGGTCGCATTTCCAATGTTCATCTGGTGTAATTCCTGTAAAATCCTTTTCCGTTCCTCCCCGTTTACTTTGATGACGATCCTGTATAGTCCTTTCCTCAGTTCCTCCTTGTCCGAGAAGTGGTTCCGAAGGTTTTTTTCAAAGGACATCTCTACAGAACCGGGAAAGAGAAACAGGCCCTGCTGAATTGACAGACGTTGATTCAACCTGAACGGATTGACAGAGTAGACAAACGGAGTTGGATGCAGGAAAAGGTACACGGCGCACGCGAGATCAACTAGCTTGTCATTCTCCTCACGCAGCTTCCGCATTCCCAACGAGTCATTCATTCTTTCGAGTAAGTTCTCAATACGTATGAATTCTTTACTCGTGATTGGGCTAGCTGCCAGTAGCCTTTCCTTCACACGTTTGGAGTCAGAGAGCGTTCGGGCATTGAATGCCCAGACTACACCTGTTTTGTTCCGAGCCAAACTGAAATAGAGAGCGACAAAAAATGAATAAGTCCAGTCCAGCAGACGAGTTGGCGCACCGTAATGACGCATAAGTGCTAACCATTCCAGGATATCGTCTTTGTCCGGCAAATGTTCTACATAGAGCGACGCCTTGCGCTGAAACTCTCTGATGATATCCTTCTCCCAGTCGTTCCGGCGACTTTCTACACCATAGAGATCAAAGGCCCTCTCTATGTGAGTTCGAAGGCCCTCTGTTTCACCACCAGTGGTTTCATCCAGTCTAGCCCCACGAAAAATCCAATAAACCTTCTCATCTTTGACCGAGAAAGACTTGACGTAACTGGAAGTAAGGTGATGCCAGTCGCACACAGGTTCGTTTGTATACCAGTCTTGTTCTTTAGGTGTCGGGCTACTCATTTTGTTGCCTCACTCTTTACCTCAGAATGGTATTCACTGCATTTGAAGGAGCTATTGATTGCATCGAATTCCTGTTTGATGACATCCGCAATCGAATCCAGGCAAGTCACCTGGTCAAAAAACTGATCCCATACGCCCATGGTGCAAGGGACTGCATCACTCTGATCAAGGACGCGATTGCCTCTCCCAGGTCATGGTGCTGGTTGCGAAAGCCCTCCAGGCAGGTAACCTGCGTGAGGGTGAAGCTACCGTGATCCTGGCTCATATCCATTCCCCCTACCTGGGGCAAACTATAAGGCCCAAGGCCAGCATGACACTTGGGAAACACAGCGATTGTTGACAGAGAGTTTATTTTAACCCTATCTGCCAGATTTGGGGTAACCAAAATTCCAGAAACAGGCCCATTCTACCGGAACCTACCCTCTGCTCTGCATCTCCCTGCCCATCATCTGCGGAGATCCTCCTGCTAAGCGTCTTGTCGTTACCCAAAGTGTGTACGAACAATCACACGAAAAAATTCTTACGTAAGCGCCGGGAGGGAATGAGACTCTTTACGCGACCCCCGGTATAGCGTGGTCCCGAGCCTACCGGGGGGGTGATGACTTTGCCCGCGACTTTGCCCATGGCGGTCAAAAAACATCCTATTTCACCCTACTCCACCCAACTTTGTGCATCGGGGATCTGTCTGGTAAATCAAGCATTTGCAGCTATTTGAGGAAGTGCCGGTTCGGACTCAAAATCCCGCGGCCCTTGCGGCCATGAGGGTTCGACCCCCTCCTTCGGCACCACCTGCAATTCACTGATTGTAAGAATCTTAGCGGCAATCTTCGCGGGCTTATTCCTCTCCATCCGGTTCTTGCAATTACCTGTTCGTTATCAATCTCAGCCCCCCGGCACATACACTGCCATTGAAAATAAAGGGGTTCAGTTGACCCGCGGGATTTTGAGTCCCGCAATTCGGTGATCGCACGTCCTGTTGGATTGGGCCTTCCTCTCAGATTACATCAACGGAAGTCCAGCCCCACCGCTTCACGGGCGCGATCAGTCGGTTACCGATCCCCCGGTGATTTCGCACCACATGAAGGTCCAGCTGGGCAGGATCGAGAAACCGGCGATCGTGAGGAGCGAGAATCTGATTCGTGAGGATGTAATTGGCGATCTTTCTTCCCAGTCAGTCAAGCCTGACTCGCCCTAACCGGGCAAGCCAGTCAAGCGACCGTCTCGCCCGGTTATTTCCCAGAAGTCGGTTCTTGGGAGCTTGGCAGTTTCCGGGCTGCCGACTATGCGTCCAGGAGACGCTTTTGCATATCGGTATCTCGCCTCGAATGGGCCAATGCGGAACTTGTCAATGATTTTGAGACACCTCTGACTCGAATTTAATGTCGTTTCCAAGACCTTGACCCGCCTGGCTGGAAATATCACCGTCCAGGATGCCCCAGGATCGACGATCCACATCTAACCCATCTCCTACTACCCCCAGAATTGGGACATTTTCGGCGGGCACGCTCTTCTTGGATTCGACCTTTGGTTTGTTGATCCAGGCCGCTTCCGGCAATGACGGTGGCACTGGTAAGCCGCGGACGAACCGTTCTGGATGGGCGTCAAAAGCCGAGGCCAGAACGATCCGCCGTTGGCTGGTCACAGCTTCAGCTTTGCCATAATGGACCATTTCCGGAGTCAGCAGTCCGATCCCGCTGTGACGATGTTCGCAGTTGTACCAGGGGAAGAAATCCTGGCAAAAAGAGCGTCCATCCTGGGCGGAGCCGAAGCGGTCCGGAAAATCCGGACGATACTTCAGGGTCTTGAACTGTGATTCTGAATACGGATTATCATCCGACACATGCGGACGGCTGTGGCTCTTCGTGATGCCAAGATCCGCCAGCAGCAAGGCCACGGGCTTGGATTTCATCGAAGATCCACGGTCGGCATGAATCGTCAGTTGTCCTGGGAGCACGTTCTGTTTCTCACACGTTTCCGCAATGAGCCGCTTGGCGAGCGCGCTGCTCTCGCAGGGAGCAATCATCCAGCCGACCACGTATCGGCTAAAAAGGTCCATAATTACATACAGGTAAAAGTACGTCCACTTCACCGGGCCGAGCAGCTTCGTGATGTCCCACGACCAGACCTGGTTGGGAGCGGTGGCCAGAAGCTCCGGTGCTTTGTACTGGGGATGACAGGCCTGATTGCGGCGCTCCCGGATCTCGCCCGCTTCGTCCAAAACGCGATACATGGTCCGAACCGAACAATGGTAGATTCCCTCATCCAGCAGGGTGGCATAGACCTCAGTCGGTGCCTTATCGACGAAGCGATCTGTGTGCAGGATGTCCAGGACTTCCTGCCGCTCGAGCACGCTCAGAGCCCTCGGTGGCGCAGGGCGAGGCACGGGCGTGTCCTCGGTCCTGGTCTCAAGCCGGCGATAAAACGTCGGCCTGGCGATGTCCAGCGACCTGCAGGCGGCTACGGTCCCAACCTCCGTCGACAGCTCCTGACAGGCAATCATTCGTCGCTCCCGTTCTGTTCGATCGGGGGAACCGTCAGCCCCAGTAGATCGCAGAGTTTTTTTTGGACATCGATTATGGTTTCGGCCTGCCGCAGGCGTTTCTGCAGCCGCTGGGTTTCACGACGCAATTGTTCCACTTCGCCGGCCAGGGGATTGCGTGGAACCGGCTTCTTGCCTCGCTTACGGGGCTCCAGCCCGGCGATCTCTCCCGTCTCGCGCTGCTTGCGCCAAGTGGTGAGGTGGGAGGAATACAGGCCTTCACGCCGCATCAACGCCGCAATTCCACCGGGTCCACACTCGTCAGCTTCCAGCAGGATGTGCCGCTTGTATTTGGCGGAGAAACGCCTCCGTATTGCCTTGCTGTCGACCTCAGGGTCGGCTATGTCGGGGGCCTTGGTCGCCGGCACCGCCAAGGGGATGGTTGCCCCTCCGCTACGCGAAGGCTCGCTGCGCTCGCCTTCACTCCGCTCCGGGGCAACCATCCCCGTCTCTCTCTTCAATTCTGCTATTCCCATCTTGGATTCTCTCCCTACCCTCTACACTAAATTAACATGGGGTAGGTGTCTCATCATCATAGGCACAGAGGGATGCGGCTGGACTGGCCGAGGTGTGGCTGCACAAGTGACTGCCCCCGAAATTCTCAAACAGTGAACATGAGGGTGGAACCGGGGCGGGGCCTATTCGTAGGTTTGCATCGAGGAGATCGCGGCCGGAAGGGGCGGCGAGCCTGGCGAGGAACCACCAGGTTGAGCGCGGCAAGCAGGATCTCCTTGATGGAATCCCAAAAGCACTGCCTCAACTCGCCCAGGAGCTTGCGATTGCAGTTGAAACAGTGGCGCAGCATCCTGGGGATAGTGACCGCGTATTGGCAAACAGGGACCTTGCCCATGACCTTCTCGTGGACGTGTTAAAGAGCAGGATGCATTCTTGGTGGCACAACGGGCAGAAGCAGCCGGTAGGTCCGCCCAGAACATCGACCGGGACGAGAACGACATTCAGAGACAAGCAAGATCAGCTCGCCGTCTATTTCCGAGCCCCATTCGCCAGGCCCGGCACAATCTCACGCCACAGCTTTATCTCGACTATGTCCGCCGGTGCCTCCAGCTGATCCATTAAAGTTTGCAGCCGCTTCATGCGCTTCTGCATTTCGAGATTGTTGCCGTATTCCTTCGCGGCCATGCCCCCGGCAAGGTAGTACGCGGCCATTTCTCGCTCGCACTCCTGATACAGGCGCGCATATTGGGGATTCTCGAGGATCAGGGATGCGTGGGCCAGCTCATGTCCGACAATTATGGCACAGCGCGCGTCCCTGCCGACCTTTCCCAATGAGATCGATCGGTTGCTGCCGTCGATCCGCTTTTTGATTGTGTCGGCGACTTGGATGATGGAGAGATTGAGCCGGATGGATGCAGTCCAGCTTTGCAGCTCCTGGTTGTAATCCTCGATCTTGAATACCCCTGCGCTGTGGTGAAATGCTTCATGATCATCCATTTCCACGTAGATTGCATGCCGGCTCTTCTGAGCCCACTGCCACAGGCTGTGGAGCGTGGGGCGGACCGGCTGCCCATCACGGTTCACCTCCAGGGCAATCCGCTCGATCGCTTTCCAGATCTTAACATGGCCCGGTTTCAGGCGGTCCATGCGGATGCCGCGCTGTTCCGCTTTTGCCTGCGTTGCCGCGCTGGCATCCGCCGGCATCTCCTGTGCCGGCGATTGGGCGGGCACCGCCAGAAACATGAAAACCGCCGCCGCCGTTGCCAGACTTGAACTGGCCGTCATGGGGCCGCTCCTTCCGGGCGGCTCGTTGCCGCCCACGGCCCCTAATGCGAAGACTGTGGTGAAAAGCGGAAATGACGCTTGAATGTTTTTGACAGCTACGAGCTAAAATCGGGAAGGGTGTACGGTCTCAAAATCCAAGAAATATCCACACCGAAGCAATAAGGTATGAACTGCCGGCTCTGGAACAGGTGTATAATCGCAGCAAAATCGGAAAGGGTGGCTCAGTCAACAGGGAGATACCATGACGGGAGACTCCCCGCGGGAAGTGACTCTGTTGCTTCAGAATTGGTGCCGCGGAGACCAGGCGGCCCTGGGCAAGCTTGTCCCTCTGGTCTACGACCAACTGCACCGCCTCGCGCACATATACATGGTGCGCGAACGGCCCGGACACACGCTTCAGACCAGCGCGTTGGTAAACGAGGCCTATCTTCGGCTCATCGATGCCAGCCAGATCGAGTGGCAGGACCGCGCCCATTTTTTTGCCGTCTCCGCCAACGTAATGCGCCGGATCCTCGTGGAATTCGCCCGCTCGCACGGCTCTCGAAAACGGGGGGGCGACGCCGTGAAGGTGGAACTTGATGAGGCTGCCGTTCCCTCGCCGGGGCGGGATGCGGTCCTGATCGCACTCGACGATGCCCTGAAGGCCCTCGAGAAAATCGACTCCCGAGAGGCGAAGGTGGTGGAGTTGCGTTTTTTTGGCGGGCTGAGCGAGAAAGAGGCGGCGGAAGTGCTGGGAATTACCGACAGAACGGTCAGGCAGGATTGGAATCATGCGAAGGTTTGGCTAACGGACGCATTGAAATGTGGAGCACGGAAATGAATCCCGAACGCTGGCAGCAGATCAAGCGGCTTTACAGCTCGGCTCTGGAGCTTGAATCGAAACCGCGAGAAGCGTTCCTGGAGGAAGCCTGCGCGGGCGACGAATCTCTCAGGAGAGAGATTGATTTACTGTTGGCACGCCGGCCTGAGGCGGAAGGCCTCTTCGAAGCTCCGGTCATGGAGCTCGCGGCGCAGGCGCTCGCACGCGATCGATCGGCCGAACCATCCACGGACCTCAGCGGCAGCACGCTTCTGCATTACTCGGTCACCAGGAAAATCGGAGCAGGTGGGATGGGCGAGGTGTACCAGGCGCGCGATCTGAAATTAAATCGCCAGGTCGCGCTCAAGATTCTTCCCGACTCATTCGCGCATGACCCGGAGCGGCTGGCCCGTTTTGACCGTGAGGCGAAACTGATCGCATCGCTGAATCATCCCAACATCGCGGCGATTTATGGGCTGGAGGAAGCTAGAGACAAGAAGTTCCTGGTTCTCGAGTTGGTGGAAGGCGAGACGCTGGCGCAGCGCATCAAGAAGGGACGGCTGCCTATGGAGGAAGCCCTCGAGCTCTGCCGCCAGATTGCGGAAGGACTCGAAACCGCCCACGAGAAAGGCGTGGTCCATCGTGACCTGAAGCCCGCCAACGTGATGATCGCGGGCGACGACAAGATCAAGATCCTCGACTTCGGCCTCGCCAAGGTCCTCGCCGCCGAATCGGCTGCCACGGCCGCAACCCAATCGCCCACGGTCACCGAAGCCATGACCGGCCCCGGCATGATCCTGGGGACCGCCGCATACATGAGTCCGGAGCAGGCCAATGGCAAAGTCGGTGGACAAGCGTGCGGATATCTGGGCATTCGGCTGCATCGTGTACGAGTGCTTGACGGGAAGACGGGCGTTTCCGGGCGATACGGTTTCGGAGACAATCGCGTCTGTCCTCGGCCGCGAGCCCGGCTGGGATGCGTTGCCTGCGACAACTCCGCCAGTTGTCCGGAAACTGCTCGAGCGCTGCCTGCGCAAGAACCCACACGAACGGATACACGACGTTGCCGATCTACGGATTGAAATCCAGGAAGCACTCAATGAATCAGCAGGTGTCGTGCATGTCCAAAAGAGGGGAGTGCACGGTCGGTTGCTGATGTCGCTGGCTGTTGTCGTCGTGATTCTGGCCGTCGCGGGCGTCTGGTATTTCCGGCGCGAGCCCGAACAGGAGGCGCCGCTCAAGGTGGTCCCGCTCACCAGCTATGTAGGGACGCAACGGCAGCCAAGCCTGTCGCCGGACGGCCGCGAGGTGGCCTTCAGCTGGAACGGGGAGAAGCAGGACAATGTCGATGTTTATGTGCAGATGGTGAGCGGAGGAACGCCCCAGCGGCTCACCACGGATCCTGCCCCTGATGCTCTTCCCGTGTGGTCGCCTGATGCCAATCAGATCGCCTTCCTCCGTAATGATTCGGTTTATTTGATCTCCCCACGGGGAGACGCCGAACGCAAATTGTGCCGTGGCAGGTGGGGGATAGCCTGGAGCCCGGACGGTAAATCGATTGCGACCCGCGATCGGGACTCAGAGACGGAACCCTTCGCGATCTTTATGGTATCCATCGAGACCGGCAAAAGGCAGAGAATGACTTCGCCACCGGCAAAGTTTTGGGGGGACACGCTAGCCGCTTTTTCCCCGGACGGAAAGACCGTGGTATTCGCCAGGCGACCCGCTGTAATGGGCAATGACGCCTACATCTTGTCCCTTGCCAACGGCGCCCCAAAGGGAGAACCCTGGAGACTTACCAACGACAGCAGCGATATATTTGGCTTTGCATGGACACCCGACAGCCGGGAAATCGTTTTTTCTTCTGCACGCGGCGGGCGTCGAAGCCTCTGGAGCATTATCCCTTCCCCTGGGGCAGAACCTCAGCGGATTCCAGGGACGGATGATGGATCATATCCTGCCATCTCCAAAGGGCCGCCTATCCGTCTCGCATATCAGCGCAGTTATGAAGACACAAACATCTGGCGCATGGAGATTCCGCACTCACCCAACATCAACAACTCCGTCACCCAAATCATTGCCTCTTCCGCTCCGGAAATCAATCCGCAGTTTTCCCCTGATGGGACGAGGGTATCATTCACATCGGAGCGTTCCGGGTACCTTGAGATATGGCTCGCAGCGGGGGACGGGTCAAATCCAACTCCATTGACCTCGTTTGCGGGAAGCCGAACGGCCGGAGCGCCCCGCTGGTCACCCGACGGCAGACAAATTGTCTTTGACAGCATGGCAGGAGGATACCTGGACATCTTCGTCCTCAACCTGGAGAATCGAGTTTCCCGGCAGCTGACTGACGATCACGGCTTCAATGCACGGCCCAGCTGGTCGCGCGACGGGCGCTGGATCTACTTTGGCTCCAATAAGTCAGGTATCCAGCAGGTCTGGAAAATGTCGCCGGATGGCGGAAATCCCCGACAGCTGACGAAAGACGGGGGTTTCGAGGCGGTGGAGGCGCCCGACGGCAAGGAGCTCTACTATACCAAGACATTCAGCACGACAGCAGGTCTCTGGCGCGTGCCCGTGGAAGGCGGCAGGGAGACTCCGGTGATCGAGGCAGTCCGAAGCGGCCACTGGGCAGTGACCGATCGAGGAATCTACTTCCTCGATTTCAGTGCGGTCCCGGCAGCAGCGCCGAAGCCTCTGAAGTTATTCAGCTTTGAATCACAGAAAGCTTCCCAGGTCGGAACCATCGAGAAAATCGGGATCAGCAGCAACGCCAGTTTTTCTGTCTCCCGCGACGGCCGCTCGGTCATCTGGAGCCAAATAGATCGCAGGGAATCCAACATTATGCTGATTGACAAATTCCGCTGATTCGAACTGCTTGGGATAGAGCATGGCCTTGCCGTCGTCAGTCGCCCCTGTCCCCCGAGTTCTCTCGAGATGATTGACAGAGAAACATATTCCTACTAGAATATTAATTAGGATATTTCGTATTAGTAGGAGAACACGATGATTGCAGTAAAAGTGCTTCCGAAGGGCCAGATCACTCTGCCGAAGAAGATCCGCCAAAAATTGCGAATACAAGAAGGAGACACTCTGCTGCTCGACACGGACGGGGAGCAAGCGATTATCAAAAAAGGGAAGACCATTTTCGATTACAGGGGTGCTTTGCCCAATTTGGGAATGAGCGTGGATGAACTGAGAGAGAAGGCCATTTCCCGTGGCGTGGATGAGGAGTCATGAAAGCATTCATCGACACATCCGCCATTCTCCGCCTCCTGGTAAAGGACGATGATCTCAAGGCCCAAGCCGTGGAGAGGTTGATCCGCTCCGCGCCCGAAAACGGCATCGCCCTTCACGTTCTGCCGGTGACCATGATGGAAATCGTCTGGGTGCTCGAAAAGGTCTATCGCCAACCCAAGCCCGCCGTGCGTGAATTGGCGGAAGCAATTGTCAACACGCCGCAGCTCAAAGTCGTGATGTCCGGAGTTTTCCTGCAGGCGCTCAAACTGTACACGGAAAAGAACATCAAATTTGCCGATGCCTTGATGGGATGCTGGGGACTCAACCTTGGGATGGACACGGCCTTTACATACGATGAGAAGGATTTTAGGCGTATCGACGGACTGGCCGTGAAAAGACCATAGCAAAACGAGGGAGAAAACGAGGATCGAGGGACAGTCGCCAGTGTCCCCCGATGAACCAAGGGTGAAGGCACCCCTGCAAGTGGTTGCCCTGCCTGTCGCGGTCTGGCAGGGACACTGGCGACTATCCCTATACCTACAGAACGGTAAGGCAGGATTGGAATCATGCGAAGGTTTGGCTGACGGACGCATTGAAATGTGGAGCACGGAAATGAATCCCGAACGCTGGCAGCAGATCAAGCGGCTTTACAACTCGGCTCTGGAGTTCGAATCGAAACCGCGCGAAGCGTTCCTGGAGGAAGCCTGCGCGGGCGACGAATCTCTCAGGAGAGAGATTGATTTATTGTTGGCGCGCCGGCCTGAGGCGGAAGGCCTCTTCGAAGCTCCGGCCATGGAGCTCGCGGCGCAGGCGCTCGCACGCGATCGATCGGCCGAGCCATCCGCAGACCTCACCGGCAGCACGCTTCTGCATTACTCCGTCACCAGGAAAATCGGAGCAGGCGGGATGGGCGAGGTATACCAGGCGCGCGATCTGAAACTGAATCGCCAGGTCGCGCTCAAGATTCTTCCCGACTCGTTCGCGCATGACTCGGAGCGGCTGGCCCGTTTTGACCGTGAGGCCAAGCTGCTGGCATCGTTGAATCACACCAACATCGCGGCGATTTATGGATTGGAGGAAGCTCGAGACAAGAAGTTCCTGGTTCTCGAACTGGTGGCAGGCGAGACGCTGGCGCAGCGCATCAAGAAGGGACCGCTGCCTATGGAGGAAGCCCTCGAGCTCTGCCGCCAGATTGCGGAAGGACTCGAAGCCGCCCACGAGAAAGGCGTGGTCCATCGTGATCTGAAGCCCGCCAACGTGATGATCGCGGGCAACGACAAGATCAAGATCCTCGATTTCGGCCTCGCCAAGTTCCTCGCCGCCGAATCGGCTGCCACGGCCGCAACCCAATCGCCCACGATCACCGAAGCCATGACCGGCCCCGGCATGATACTGGGAACGGCCGCATACATGAGTCCGGAGCAGGCCAACGGCAAAGCGGTGGACAAGCGTGCGGACATCTGGGCGTTCGGCTGCATCGTGTACGAGTGCTTGACGGGAAGACGGGCGTTTCCGGGCGATACGGTTTCGGAGACAATCGCGTCCATCCTCGGCCGCGAGCCCGGCTGGGATGCGTTGCCCGCGACCACTCCGCCGGCCGTCCGGAAACTGCTCGAGCGCTGCCTGCGCAAGAATCCACACGAGCGGATACACGACGTTTCAGATGTCCGGATTGAAATCCAGGAAGCACTAAATGAATCAGCAGCTGTCGTGCAGGTCCAGGAGAAGGGATTGCGCGGTCGGCTGCTGATGTTGCTGGCTGTTGTCGGCGGTGTGTTGCTTAGTGCCGTCGCAGGAATGGTGCTGGGGCGGATTTGGATCCCACCTGGTGAAAATCCATTGCCTGTCGAGAAAACGACAATCTCCCTTTCCGGTTCAGGTTTGACATTAACCGAGGGTGGCGTCGCGATCTCTCCCGACGGGCGGTCCATTGTGTTCGCGGCGCGTGCGGTCGACGGGCAGAGACTTTACGTCCGCCGTATTGGTGACTGGGTATCTCTGCCGCTGAAGGGGACCGAAGGAGCTTACGGCCCATTTTTTTCTCCGGATGGCGGGTCAGTCGCCTTCATCGCGGATGGGAAGCTGAAGAAAGCCCCGCTAGGTTCGGGACCGACCGAGACGATTTGCAGTGTGGCACTTCAGAGCACCGGTGGAAGCTGGGGGCGCGACGGCCGAATTGTCTTCAGCCAGTGGCCGAACGGCGGGCTCTCGAGGGTAGCGGCCGAGGGGGGTACGCCTGAGGTCCTCACCCAGCCGCCTGACAACGCCTTTTATTGCTTTCCCGAACTGCTTCCCAGCGCAAAAACCATTGTGTTCACGGCCGTGCGCAAGGGGCGCCAAAGCCTTACCGCTCTGTCGCTGCAGACGGGCAAACTCAAAACGCTCATCGAATCCGCCGGAGGCGCCCGGTTCTTATCCAACGGATACCTTGTGTATCAGTCGGAAGGAAATCTCCGCGCTATCGGGTTTGACCCGGACAACCTCGAGACACGCGGCACGTCGCATGTCGTTGCTGAGGGTGTCATTAACTTTATTGTACCCGGGCGCGCGCGCGGGTACGATGTGTCTGCGAATGGGACACTGGTGTATAGCCCACCGTTCACATCCCTCTATAGATTAGTCTGGAAGAATAGAAGTGGAAGCACGGAGCCGCTGAATCTTAATCCTCGCGCGTATGCGTTTCCGGCCCTTTCACCGAACGGCCGGTTGGTGTCAGTTACCGTGCGGGACGGCAGTTCGCGAAACCTGTGGATCGGCAGTGTCGAAGCCGAACCCCTCAGACGGTTGACCTTTGGCGACAATGACACGTACAGCTTGTTCACCCCCGACAGCAAGAGAGTGGTATTCACATCGGGAAAGGGCGGGCAGCCCAATCTTTTCTGGACGCCTGCAGATGGGAGCGGGAACCCAGATGCGCTGACTGTGGGCGCGCACGTTCGAGGGAGGCCAACGTCCTGGTGGCCGCTCGGCAAGGTCATCTTGTTCATCGACGACGATCGATCGGGAGGCAAAGACATCGGGCAATTGGAAGTCGATCGGAAGTCGGCCGTGCGCACGTTCATAGGGACGCAGTTTGACGAGTTGGAGGCGGTGTTTTCACCGGATGGAAGGTTCGTGGCTTATCAATCAAACGAGTCGGGCCGGTGGGAGGTTTACGTGCAGCCCTATCCCGGACCAGGGGCGAAGGAACAGGTTTCCACAGACGGCGGGCTGGCACCAGTCTGGAACCCAAAAGGTGACGAGTTGTTCTATCAGACAGCGAACTCACTTATGGCAGTGCGAATGAAGAACGGGAAATCCGCCGACGCCCCGGCGATATTGTTCGCATTGCCACGCACCTCAGACTACCGCCGAGGGTACAACGTCAGCCCGGACGGACAGCGTTTTTTGATGCTCGAGAGTGCGGATCCTGGCCAGGCCGCTTGGCAAATCAACGTGATTTTGAACTGGTTTGCAGAACTCAAGCGCCTCGTGCCGACCGGAAAGAACTAAACTCGGCTGAGAGGAACGTCTCTCAGGATCGGCAACCCTCCTCCTGACCTAAAGGATCAGAGATTGAGTTCTGTCTTAACCGCGGCTAAGCGGTGTCCCCCAGAAATCGCTTTTGGATTAACAGCACTGTCCAGTCTTGATCTGGGAAATGATGAGATGTGCGCTGACGTTCTGGTGACCGAACGTCGGGACGAGTGCGATGGGTTCGGTTTTTCAGGAGAGCCCAAAACACGTGGGCGGCCGTTTTGGCAAGGACGGAGTTCCTGGACCTCTCGGAGGCCTCGGGGGGCAATTCATTACAGGTTCATTACAAACGCCCTCGAAATCTTTCGAAGTCTACAGTAACTGACCGAAATGTCGTGGCTGGTTATCTTTTTCTGTTTCCAGCGCCTTAGGAGAATATCGCACTCGTTCGTAATCTTGGGTTCTCTACTCAAAATCCCGCGGCCCTTGCGGCCATGAGGGTTCGACCCCCTCCTTCGGCACCATTGATTTTATTAGAGTTAACTGATCTCTCAACGGTACCTCCCCATCGCGCTTAGCTACCAGTTTTGTTCCTGATTTGCAGCCGCGTAGCTAGCACTGCCATTGAAAGCAAGGGAGTTGCAGCTACCCGCGGAATTACTAATCCACCGCCGAGATGATCTAACCATGAGCAACTGCTATGCCCGGGGTAGGCAGCCGGGAATTTTCGAACTCCCCCCAACCGGTGCTCGCTGGCGCATCTCTGAGCGTAGCCGGGAGCTCGCTTGGCTGGATCGAAATCGACTTCCCGGAAGGATCTGCCTTGCTGGGTAGTCCCAGTGCGACCGCTGCGGCAGACACATGAGAATTCTGGCAGCGATTCATTGGCAAAGCGATCCAGGGGATCCTCGAGTGTCTGGACCTGCCGTCGAGGGCTCCGCCGGCCTCTCCGGCAGTAGAGGAACGGGGGCAATAGGACCTGCGGTTCTCATAGAGCGGCCGTAGCCAGGGGCCGGACGGGCATCGGGTCAGTTCTTCATCGGCTGCAGCGCTGTCCACAGCAAGTCGCCGACCGGCGGCCGATTTTTTTTCAGGTCGACATTATGTTCTTTTCATTGATGGGAATTACCTATGACGCAGTTATGATTCGCAGATGTATGTTCAGCTCGTATACCAGAGGCATAAAAAATGAGGTCCACGGAATCATCAGGACGTTTGATTGCTGTGTTTGCTTTGTGTATCGGGTTGCACCTCTCCCTGGAATCGGCAGAACAACCTGTGCGGAAGCCGCTCTCTTCCCATGACTCAAGTATCCAGGCTTTGCTTGCGAAGATGACACTCGAGGAGAAGCTCGGGCAAATGACACAGGTGGAGCAGGATAAACTCAAAGACATAGGGGATATCCAGAAATATTTCCTGGGTTCTCTCCTCAGCGGCGGCAATTCAGATCCAAAGGAAGGCAACAGCCTGCAGGCCTGGACGGACATGTACGACCGCTATCAAGCAGAGGCTTTGAGGACCAGGCTGGCAATACCGCTTTTGTATGGGGTCGATGCGGTCCACGGGCATAACAACGTGCTTGGAGCGGTAATCTTCCCTCACAACATCGGCATGGGCTGCACCCGAAACCCCGCCCTGATCGAAAAAGCAGCCCGGATTACGGCGGAGGAAGTCCGGACGACAGGGATCAATTGGACCTTCGCTCCCTGCGTGACTGTTCCGCGCGATGAAAGATGGGGCCGAACTTACGAGGGGTACGGAGAAGCACCGGAACTGGCAAAAATGCTGGGAGAAGCCGCCGTGCGCGGGTTCCAGGGTGTTGATCTGAGCAATCCGCTGGACGTGCTTGCATGTGCGAAGCATTTCGTCGGGGACGGCGGCACGACATGGGGAACGGGTGTGCCGAAAGAGAAAGGATCGGATGAGCGTTTCCCCCTCGACCGCGGAGACACGCGCCTGAGTGAAAAATCGCTCCGGGAGATTCATATGCAGGGTTATATCTCGACCGTGAAGGCCGGCGTGGGGTCGATCATGCCTTCCTATAACAGCTGGAATGGAGTGAAATGTTCCGGCAGCCGGGAGTTGATGACCAAAATCCTCAAAGAGAAAATGAAATTCGAAGGTTTCCTGATCTCGGACTACGCCGCGCTGAACGAGCTGCCGGGGGATTACAAAAGCCAGATAGAACAATCGATCAACGCAGGCATGGACATGGTGATGGTTCCGGATCGCTATGTCGAGTTTTTCGAAACTTTAAAAACATTGGTTAACGAGGGGAAAGTTCCCATGGCTCGCATCGATGATGCGGTCAAACGCATCCTGCGAGTCAAATTCGCCATGGGGCTGATGGATAAATCCAGATCAGTGCTTGCCGACAGAACCCTCTGGAAAAACTTCGGATCCGCAGACCACCGCCAGGTTGCCCGCGAGTGTGTGCGCCAGTCGGTTGTTCTCCTCAAAAATGAAAACAACGCGTTGCCGATATCAAAGCAGCTCAAGCGCATACATGTCGGAGGCAAAAGCGTCGACGATATCGGCAACCAGTGCGGAGGCTGGACCATCACATGGCAAGGCGAGGGCGGCAACGTCACCCCCGGAGGGACCACCATTCTGCAGGCGATTAAGAACACGGTCTCAAAGAGTACGCAGGTAACCTACGCAAAGGATGGCAGCGGGGCTGCAGGAGCCGACATAGGGATTGTGGTAGTAGGCGAGACCCCTTACGCCGAAATGTTCGGCGACAGGGGCGACCTGAACATGGCGCCCGAGGATGTTGCGGCAATCGGCAATATGAAACAACAGGGAATCCCGGTTGTTGCGGTTTTGCTGTCCGGCAGGCCGCTGATCATCGACCAGATACTTGGAAAGTGCGATGCGTTTATTGCCGCGTGGTTGCCGGGAACGGAGGGCCAGGGTATCGCGGATGTTCTTTTCGGCGATTACAAACCCACAGGAAAGCTATCCCATTCCTGGCCTCGCTCGATGTCGCAGATCCCAATCAATGTCGGGGACGCCCGATACAATCCGCTCTTCAAATACGGCTTCGGCCTGACCTACTGAGCGATCCGGCGGCAGGCAATAAGGGTCGGTGTCCCTGCCAAATATTCCATCCGAAAGGCTAGCAACCGAATCCTGCAAGTGCAAGAATTTCAATCTGGACCAAATTTCTGGCAACCACACCGCATGGTCAAGACGCTGCATAGCGCCCTGCCGATCCCTGAAGCTGTTTTCTTGCGCCACCCACCGGAGGCTATTCGCAAGATTCTTGATTGACTCGGCCTCCTTTCCAGACCCTCGGCGATTGCCCGCGCAATACCCGAACGCGAGATAGACGACCAAGATTGTTGCTGAGCCGGAGAGATCATTTCCGCTGCTATCGGCAGAAGTGTAGGAAAATTTCCTTATAGGGGACCACGGTTTTGGCCTACAATTCCATTTGTGATCGGCTTGAGTCCCGGCGGCTGCGGCAAACGGGGCAAAGGTGACATAACGCCACCATATCGGAAGCTGATTCGTGCCGGGGTAGCCGAGGGGCATGCGACATTATGCAGCTTGTTTTTCCATCGCGCAGGGGAAGCGGGCGGAAGCGCTCCAGATCATCAAAGAGCAAGAAGAAATATCAGGCGCGAGCCTGAGCCAGGCGCACTGGATTGCCAAAATCTATGCGGCCTTGAACGAGAAGGAACTGGCCTTGACGTGGCTGGAACGCGGTTTAGCAGCAGGAGCGATCACAGTTTTTTATAAAGACGAGCCGGTGTGGGACGCTGTCCGCAGCGACCCGCGATTCGCCGACCTGCTGCGGCGGATGGGCATCACGCCGTGATCTCATCGAGAGATAAACCGGATGAAAGAATCGCTGCCGGCTAACAAGTTGATCTCCCATTACCGCATCCTGCACAAGCTCGGTGCGGGCGGGATGGGAGAAGTGTACCTGGCGGAAGACACGCGGCTGAATCGCAAGGTCGCGATCAAGCTTCTCCTAACCGAATCAACCGCTGACGAGGAATCCAGGAAGCGTCTGCTCAGAGAAGCTCAGGCTGCCGCCAAGCTCGATCATCCGAACATCTGCTCCATCTACGAAGTTGCGGAAGAAGATGGCCGCAGCTTCATCGTGATGCAGTACGTCGAAGGCGAAACTCTCGCCAAGCTGATTCAGCGCAAGCCGCTTGATCTGCGCGAGTCGCTCGACATTGCCGTGCAGGTCGCGGACGCGCTTGCCGAAGCTCATCGACACAGTATCATCCATCGAGACATTAAGCCTCAGAACATCATGGTCACTCCCCGAGGGCAGGCTAAGGTGATGGATTTCGGGCTGGCTAAAGTAGTCCGGGAGCGATCGCTAGCAGAGAGCGAAGCGGAAACCGAGAGCTTGTTGACAGAGCCAGGAGTCATCCTTGGCACAGTGCCCTATATGTCACCAGAACAGGTGCGTTGTGAGATGCCTGATCTTCGCAGTGACATATTCAGCTTCGGAGCCGTGCTGTACGAGATCGTCACCGGGCATCAGCCTTTTCCCACAGAGAGTGCGGCGGCGACTTTCTCTTCGATACTCACACGAGAGCCTCCGCCGCTTGCGCGGTACTCAAGAGAAGTACCTGCCGAGTTAGAGCGGATAGTCCGCAAGACTCTACGCAAAGACCGAGAGGAACGCTATCAAACGGCCAGGGATCTGCTGATCGATCTCAAGAACTTGAAGCACCATCTGGAGTTTGACGCAGAGACGGAGCGTTCCAAAGAGTCTCTTTCGAGCGGAGGAGCTACGACTGTGGCAAGCGCCGGGCAGATGTCGGTTGCTACTGCAAACGACCCGGTGACTCGAACCGGCGAGATAGCAGCAGCGCGAACAACATCAAGCGCCGAGTATGTCGTCAACAAAATCAGACGCCACAAACTTGCGGCGCTCATCGCTCTGCTGGTCATCGTCACCGCCGCGCTAGGACTCGGTCTTTACTTACACGCGCGGAACTCGGAAGTTGCCATTGACTCCATCGCCGTCTTGCCGTTCGACAATCAGAATCACGACCCCAATACGGAATACCTGTCGGAAGGATTGACCGAAAGCATCATCAACAGTTTGACGCAGCTTCCGAATCTGAAAGTCATCGCGCGCAGTTCTGCCTTTCACTACAAAGGCAAAGAGGCCGATCCGTTCGCGGCGGGCAAAGAGTCGGGGTGCGCGCTGTCTTAACCGGCAGGTTGCTGCAACGTGGTGATAATCTGCTGGTGAGCGCGGAGTTGGTGGATGTCAGAGACAACAAGCAACTCTGGGGAGATCATTACAATCGGAAGTTGGTAGACATTCTTACCTTACAGGAAGAGATCGCGCGGCAAATCGCCGAGAATCTACGGCTGCGCTTGGGCGGCGAGGAGCAGAAACTCCTCACGAAACGCTACACCGAGAACACCGAGGCTTATCAGTTGTACCTGAAAGGCCGATACTTCGTGAACAGGAAGACAGAAGCGGACGTGAAAAGAGCCATTGATTACTTCCAGCAGGCTCTCGCTAAAGATCCAAATGACGCACCGGCTTACGCGGGATTGTCTGACTCCTACTCCTCGCAAATCTTCCCTCTGGGCGTGGCAGCCCCGCGAGAAGCCATGCCCAAGGCGAAGGAGGCAGCGATGCATGCGCTCGCGATTGATAATGCGCTCGGCGAGGCTCACGCGTCGCTGGCTTACGTGACATTCTTCTACGATTGGAATTGGCCGGCAGCTGAGAGAGAGTTCAAGCGAGCCATCGAGCTGAACCCCAACAACGCTGACGCTCACCACTGGTATTCGCACTATCTGATGGCGCAGGGGCGGATCGAAGAATCCCTGACCCAGAGCAAGCGCGCCCTGGAACTGAGTCCGTTCGACATCCTCTTCAACATCCATCTAGGTTGGCATTACCTGTACGCGCGCCAATACGACCGGGCCCTCGATCAAATGGAAAAGACTGTCGAGATGGATAAGAATTTCGCGCAGATCTATCCCTGGCTTGGGTTGATCCTTGAGCAAAAGGGCAGGTATGCCGAGGCCATCGCCGCCTTCCAAAACGCGATAAGACTGTTCCCTGGGGGAAGCTCGATCGCCGAAGCAGAACTCGCACATACCTATGCGGTGTCGGGGAATCGAGAGGAAGCGCAGAAAATAATCGACGAGTTGCAAGAACTGGCTAAGAGCAAGTATGTCTCGTCCTACCAGATCGCCGCGATCTATGCCGGCCTTCGCGACAAGGATCAGGCGTTCGCATGGCTTGAAAAAGCTCATGAGGAACGCTCAGACGGGCTGGTGAACCTCAAGGCCGAGCAAAGATTCGACAGCCTGCGCTCAGACTCGCGATTTGCGGACTTGATGCGGCGCGTCGGTCTCTAACAGAGAAACCGAGTGAGATGGAAGAATCGCTGTTAGTCAATACGACGCTCTCTCATTACCGCATTCTCGGGCGGCTGGGCTCAGGCGGGATGGGCGACGTTTACCGGTGTCCCTGCCAAAAACTCCATCCGAGCGGAATTCAGTACATTCAAGTGAGGTCCTGGCGACTACCGGGATTCCAGGATTAGCTGGAACCTGCACGACAGGAGCGAATAGGGAATCACGGTCGCGAAGGAGGTAACGAGATGCAATGTGTGAATGCAGGGATGTCGTGCGCGACCAAGTTCCTCACCTCTCCCACTCACAGATTTTGACTTGAACTGGGACTTCGGCCTCGGAGCCCGTCCGAGAATTAGGAGGGGTCGCGCGCATGGGGCTTGCACGGCGAGCAACGCGGCGATCGCCGCGCAACCCCCATGCGCCCTTTGGGTTCCGGCGGCGCGGAGGCATCTGCGGCGTTGGCGCTCCTCGACGATGTGCAGCGACATCGCCTGCGTCGCGCCGCCTGGCATCTGCCCCCGCGGCGCTCGGAACGCGGCCCCTCCTAATTCTCGGACGGGCTCCTAGATCTTGGGTTCCCATCCCTTTTCGTATTCGCGTCCCCACATCTTCATGGCTTTGGGGTCGTTGAGAATGTGTCCGGTGCTCTTGTCCAGATGGAGAGCACGATTCATCTTCCATGCAACATTGGATAGCTGCAACATGGTGACGCTGATGTTGGCCTCCGCGACCGGAGCGCGCAATTTCTCTCCGTCCCGGATTGCATTGATGAGGTTTTCAAAATGCTTGGTCGTCATTGAATCGATGCTCAGAAGATCCTGTGAGCTGGCGCTCTTCTCCGCCTTGAATTCATTGAGCATCTTGTCATTCAGGTTGAATACCTGGTATCCGCCTCGGTCGATCAAAACCGAGCCTTCCGTACCCAGGATGATCGCCCCGCGGTCCCTGCCGAAGTATTTTTTCCCATGACAGCAATAGCCTTCCCAGGTGATCATCTTGTCATCGTATTCATAGCTTGTGACCAGAGTATCGTAGAACTCCCAGTCGTCCTTGAAGTGATACCTGCCCCCGGAGGAAGTTATGCTATTGGGATAATCGACCCCCAGCGCCCATCGGCAGACATCAACTTCGTGGGTGCCGTTATTCAGTGTCTCGCCGGTACCCCAGTGCCAGAACCAATGCCAGTTGTAAGGATGGATGTTGTCCTTGTACGCCTTTCTAGGCGCCGGCCCCTGCCATAGTTCCCAATCCAGGTATTCCGGAACGGGCACAGGCTTTCCTACACCGATCGACTTGCGTGTGTTGCTGTACCAGGCTTTGCCAAAGTAGGGCCTGCCGATCAGGCCGGCTTTGATCTTCCCGATGATTTCTATCGTGTGATCAGACGATCGTTGCTGATTTCCCATCTGCACAAATTTCCCATACTTTTTCTGGGCCTGCACAAGCAGTTCGCCCTCGAGTGGATTGTGACTGCACGGCTTCTCGACATAGACATGCTTGCCCGCCTGCAGTCCCATAATCGCCATGGGCGCATGCCAGTGCTCGGGAGTAGCAATCGTGATCACATCGACATCCTTGGACTTGAGGATGTTCCTGAAGTCTTTCTCTTTCGCAGGAGCCTGCTGAAAACTCTTCTCCGCCGCGGCTGCGAACTTGTCGAGCTCCCTCTATCCACGTCGCAGACATGAGAGACCATCACATTCTTGTTTTGCCGGATGCATTCCAGATGCGCGATCCCGCGGCCGTGCAGGCCGATGACGGCAAAGTTCACCCGGTTGTTGGCGCCGACAATGCGTGCGTAACTGTGCGCGTTCATGCCCACAGCCAATCCGGCGGCTCCGAAAGCAGCTTCTCTCACAAATTCGCGTCGAGACTTCATAGCTTCTCCTTCCAGTTCAGGGCTCTTAGATGGCGGCAAGAACACCGCGAACATATCCGATGGATTCCGCCACACCCAGGAAACGGATCTTTTTCATCTTTTTCGTGTTCAAAATGGAGCGTTCTCGAATATTTCAGTCGCGCCAGTGTTTTGAGCAACTTGGGGATGTCGATGACCCCTCGGCCGCATTCTACCGTGGTTCCTTCAGCGTCCGCCGAGCTGACATCCTTGAAATGTACATCGTAAAGCCGATCGGAGAATCGCTCAACCTCAATGGATGGGTCAAGGCCCAGCCGCTGCGTATGGCCGATATCGATGCACAAGCCCATGCGCTTGTCCATCTTGGCAATGAGCTTATAGGCGCTCTCTGGACTCGGGTAGCGCTGATCCGTGGGGCCGTGATTATGAATTGCCAGCATGATGTCGGTTTCCTTCACTTTCTTTTCCGCAAGCTCCAGCAGTGGCGGCTGCGGCACCCCCACCATCATCTTGAGTTCCGCTGACTTGGCATATCTGAAGGCATTCTCGACCTCTGCTTCCGTCGTCATATACACCACGCCGCAAGAGGAGAGCTGCAGACCGGCGCCGCGTATCTTCTCGAGCGCCTTCTTGATTTCCGCTTCCGAACTGTTCATGGGCAGATGCATGTCCTTTAACGTGATTTTCTTGAGATCAAGGCGCTTGGTCATTTCGATGGCCTGGTCCAGCGTGAAGGATCGGAATGTATAAGAGGCCATTCCCAAATCGAAGGGAACCCGACTCTTGGCGGCCAAGCCGGCCTTGCCTTGCGCCAGCGCATGGGCCCATGGCCGGGATCCTATGGCTGTGGTCAAACCCGCCAATTTCAAAATATTGCGACGCGATAGCTCAGTCATTTTCTTTCTCCCTGATGAGTACCGGTGTGGCTAAAATGTTCGGATCTTGATGTTTTGGAAGTAAACGCGATTGCCATGTTCTTGAAGAAGGATATGGCCCTTCTCAGCCTCGCCAAAATCCTTCATGTCCTTGAATTTGCTTTCGGCCTTGTGAGCGAGGAACTCCTTTCCGCCGCGCTCATATTCCAGGACCTTCACGCCATTGAGCCAATGTTCCACATGTTTTCCCTGCACCAGAATTCTGGCCTGGTTCCATTCTCCGATCGGATTCACTTTCTTGTTATGGGCAGGAATAAGATCATAGAGGGATGCGAGTGTGCGATTTCCGTTGATGCCCAGTTTAGCATCAGGGTGCCGGGCATCGTCCAAGAGCTGATACTCGAGTCCGATGGCGGAACCCGGGCTCTTTTTTTGCCCCTCAGTCACAAAATATTTGATGCCGCTGTTGGCGCCTTCGGTGAGTTTGAACTCCACCTTTAGTTCGAAGTTGCTGTATTCATCCACCGTTACGATGTCACCCCCGGCTGCAGCTTCCCCTCCGCCCGATTCCAGGACGATCAGCATCCCTTCGCGGATTTCCCAGCCCTTGGAAGGAAACGCCTCCCGATAGGCCCCGCGCCACCCGGCGGAGGTTTTACCGTCGAACAGCAGCTTCCAGCCTTCTCTCTTTTCTTTTTCGGAGAGAGTGTTCGTTGCAATGTCGGTTTGGACCGCCGGCCGGCATGTTACCGCAGCCAGCCACAGCATAATAATAAAGGAAGCTGTTCGGCGGATGGCAATCCTGCGCCTCTTAGTTTTTTTCATGCTGTCGCCTTCCTGAGTTCAGCTGCAGTTCTATATGTAAAGCCAAGCGCGTTTCGTGCGCTAAAATGTCCCAAGACAGATTTTCTGCAAGTCAAATGATCATAGCCGCAAGCCCAACCGATAATAAGCGCCATTCTGTTCAGGCCAGCGCTTGGCGCACCTCGTCCAGAAAGCCACGCACCTTGACCTTGGGATCTCCTGCGCCGAGAGTCTCGATCGGAATATAACCGCGGTAACCGGATTCCTTAAAAATCCGGAAAAGCCGGGCGAGATCGGTTTTTACTTCCTTTTCCTTGTAGTAAAGGCTCTCCTTAATCTGGCAAGTGATTGCAAAGGGAAGCACCCGGGCGATCTCTTCATAAGGGTCGCCCGTCCGGAAACTGCCAATGTCCAGATTCAGACCGAACCATTCCGAGTCTACAGCTTTCAAAATACGCAGGACCTGCGTGGAGGTTTTGACGAAGTCGTTGTGGTTCTGAATGGTGATCAAGACGCCTGATTTGGCAGCATGTTCCACGCATTTTCGAATCCCGTCCACAATCCAGCCGTGCACCTCATCCTCGGTGCGTCCATCGGGGATACCCTTGCCGGCAAAGACGCGCAGCACCGGTGCCCCCAGTCGCGCAGCGCAATCAGTCCATGACTTGACCATCTCGACATCCGCCTCCCTGAGGGCAGGGTCCAGCACGGTGAAATCGTTGCGGACACCCGTCCCGCTGATGGCGAGCCCGAGGACGAAGGCCTTGCGCTTGATGTGGTAGAGATAGTCGTTAGGTGGCACTTTCGGATAACCCGGGAAGTAGTAGCCAGTCGGATCTATCGCATCGAAGCCGAGCTGCGCGCAATACTCCAGCACGGCATCGAGCGTCAACTCGCCACTCAGGAGCGGACCGTTGAAGCAGAAGAGGTTGCAGCTGATCTTCAGCTTTGAACCACCGGTTCTCTCGACTCTGGCCTGGGTCGACAGATTTCGGCCGGCATAAGCCACCGCAGAGTAGCTCAGTGCCGATGCGAAACAGGTTCTTTTTACGAAGGACCTTCGATTCATTACTCCCTCCTCGGCAAGCCCGCAGCTGATGCCAGGTTGCGGTCTATGCTTTGCTGAATCAAATATTGTCACGTAAGAGGAGGAATTTGGATTCTGGAGATATCGCCCCGCCCCCGCGGATGACTGGCGAGCCGAAGCAAGTCGGCTCGCCAGTCGCTGCTTGCCTTTTAGAAACTCAGCTTGATGCCGAATTGGATCTGGCGCGACCCCGTTCCACCGTAGCTCTGATTGTTGATGAGACCGGACAAAGTGCTCGTCACTCTTCCGAAGGTAGCGCTGCCCATCGTGGTGTCCGGGTTATTGAATGCCGGCGTATTGGTAAAGTTGAAGGTTTCGAAACGAAACTCGCCTTTGACTCGCTCGCCAATTATGAACTTGCGGAAGAACGAGAAATCGAGGTTGCCGAGGCCCGGCCCCGAGAATGCGTTGTGTCCCGTATTGCCCCAGTGTGGAGTCTTGCCGTCCGCATTCAACGGCTGGGTGATGTTTGAGGTGTCGAACCAGAGGTTTGTGCCCGCGTTGCCGGCAATGGCATGCAAAATCGTCAGCGGTCCGTTCATGTCGGCCGTCTGGGAACTGCTGGGCGTGTTCGCGCTGACCGTGCTGCCGATAGTGAATGGTCTGCCGGTCATTAACGTGAGCACTCCGTTCAGCTGCCAGTCGCCCAGGAGCCACCTTCCAATACCGTGCTTGAGTAGTGGTTTGTTGGGGCCGAACGGCAGTTCGTATACGTAGCTCTGCACGAAACTTTGGGTGCGGTCGAAATCCAGCCGCGAGTAAGTCCGGCGCGGATCGATATAGTTCCAGAGGCCTCCGTCCTCGCTCGAATAGCCCAAGGCTTTGCTCCAGGTGTAACCGGTGACCAGCAGGAAGCCGCCCCTGAAGCGCCGGTCGAACTTCACCTGCAGACTTTCATAGTTGTTGCTCCAGCCGGCATAACGCTCAAGGGTATCGACGTTCCTGCCGAACTTCACGTAAAGAGGCTTGCCGGCAGAGCCCGAATTAAAAACAAACGAGGCGTTGGTGTTGTAGCTCACCGGCGCGCGAACCGTGTGGTTGCCCACATAGGCCGTTTCGAGTGTGAAATTCTTCGGCAGTTGCCGCTGAATCGCGATATTCCACGATTCGATATAGCCCTCGTGGTAGTCGAGAGGGAGCCAGCTGTTGACGTTCGCCGTCAACGCCGCGGGCATGATACCGCTGTTGGGAATGACGGCGGGTGACGGCGCCGGGAAGCCGGAAGCCATCGTCAGTATGCTGCCATCCGGTCCGACTGACTGTCCATATGTGCCCAGGTTGTTGTAAACGGCATTTTGCTTTACGGGGTAATTGTCCCACGCGTACTTATTATCCGGGAAGGGAATCCAGCTGATCCCGGCGCCCGCTCGGATGACTGTCTTTTCGCTGAGACGGTACGCGAGGCCCACGCGCGGCGCAAAATCGCGGTAGTAGGTTTTGCGGCCCAGGTTCATGGGTATGTCCCCATATCCTGACACATTCCAGTTGTTGGTCGCTGGATCGTAATTCGAGAAGCCGCCCTTGAGGCGTGGCGTTGCCGGAGGGTAGTACTCCCAGCGCAACCCAAGGTCTAGGGTTAGCTTGGGGGTTACCACCCACTTGTCCTGCACGTAACTGAACAGCATTGTGGCCCGGTAGGCGGGAAACACCACAGCGAGGTCACGCCGCAGTTGATAGGGAGCATCCACCAGCAGAGCGGCGAGAGCATTGGCCTGCGTCAGTGTCTTGGCGCCGGCGATGGTAGTCTGATTGGCGCCGAAGCTGAGCTGGCCGCGCGGACCGCCCGCGTCCTGCGTCTGCAACAGTTCATCGCGCAGCCGCCGGATATCTACGCCCCATTTGATTGTGTGGTTGTGCACAACCTTCGTCCAGTTATTCACAAAGTCGATGTTTGTTTCGGCGCGGTTCCATGGCAAGCTCGCGGTGTATCCGACAAGCGGATCAGGAAAGCCGCCCACTGTGATCGTGGTCAATCCGCTGGTCCAATCGTCGAGGTTGATTCCCTTGATTCCAATCTGATCGGTCGCTTTGGTGCCGTAGTCGAGGTTGTAGGCTTTGTTCGAGTAACGGCTCAGGCCGAGGCGTGCTTCCATGATAAAGGACGGCGAAAACAGGCGAGTGTAGTTGACCGCCGCACTTTGGGTGCGGTTGATGCCTGTTGCCGCGAAGCCTTTGCCGCCCCCGCCGTAAACTCCGAAGATGCCCGGATCGGTTACGACTGGACGCTGGAAGCTGTAGCGCACCGAGAAGCGATCACTGTCGGTCTGGTTATGATCCACCTTGACATCGAACGATTCGGCGTCCTTCCTCCGGACGGTCGAGGTCGCGTAATTGTTCGTGAGTTGTGTGCCGTTGTTCGGCAGCGGAATCATGGCGAGGATTTTCTTGGTGATCGGGCTGATCAGCGCGTCGGGAATCTTGTTGTTGTCAAAGGGCAGACGCCCCGCCCCTGTCTTTGGATCACCCGTGAGCGGGTTGTAAATCACCACACCGCTGCTCAAAGCCGAGCTGAAATCGCCGTTCCGGTAGTCCTGGTTAGGAACAGTGAGAACGTATGAATCGCCGCGGCGGTCCTTTAATCCGAGGTAATCGCCAAAGATAAATGTCTTGTTCTTGCGAATCGGCCCGCCAAGGTTGAAGCCGTAGTAGTTATACGTCGTCACCGGCTTTGTGGGTGAAAACGTTTCGCGGGCGCACAGTTTGCTCGTCTTATTGAACTCGTAAACCGCACCGTGCAGTTGGTTGGTGCCCGAGCGGAGAAAGATATTCGTTACTGCGCCGCCGGCGCGGCCAAGTTCCGCATCGTAGTTGCTGGTGCTGACATCGACGGTATCTATTGCCTCGATGGGCGGGATCATCACGGTGAGCAGCCCGGTGCGGTGATTGTTGTCCACGCCCTCGAACTGGACGTTGTTCCCCTCTCGGGCGACTCCGTTGACCTGGGTGGTCAACGAGACCTGGGAATTGAAGAACTCCGAATGCGGCGCGAAAGCGCGGGTGGTGCCGGGAACCAGGTTGAGCAGGGACTGGAAGTTCCGGTTGTACCCGAGCGGCATGGCCGCCAACTGGACTTCCTCGAGCTTGCGGCCCGTATCGGCACGGTCCGTTTGCAGCATGGCCGTTTCGGCAGTCACCGTAACGGTTTCGGTAATCCCCCCCGGCTTCAATTCCATGTCAGCGCGCACGGACGAGTTCACCAAAACCTGGACACGGTCCTTGATAGCCTTGCTGAACCCGGGCGCCTCGACGGCGACCTGATAAAGGCCGGGGTCCAGGGTCGGGAATACATAGTTGCCGCTCGCGTTGGTCTGCGTGGAGCGGCTCACGCCGGTGTTCATTTCTGTGATGACTACTTTGATGTTGGGAACGACGGCGCCCGAAGAATCCTTAACGGTTCCCAGCAGCATGCCTTGGACGGCTTGGCCGAACAGCATGCCGCTTAAGAGACACGATAACAAGAGCGCCGCAAAAAATAGGACGACGATATTAGAAAATCGCATATGGCCTCCTGAAAAACATTTTCAAGAATGGCGCCACCGTGACGCCCCGAACCCCCAGGGTAGGTTGTTCGCAATCAAGCCTCTTTTTGCTATCAGTCAAGTGGTTTCTTCTTGCATGCACCATAGAGCCCAAAGCCCCAGGGTAGGTTGTTCGCAATTAAGCCGCTCCCCGCATTTAGTTCGAGCTAAACCCACGGCCTCTGGCCGTGCGACCCTGGCAGGCTCCGCCGTTCCGGCGAGCCGCTTCGCGTATTTCGCCTGGCCGGAAAAACGCGAAGCGCGAAGACCTTTGAGAAGACACTTCGAGGTCTTTGAGGTCTTCGTGGTTTAAATCCCCTTGGTTCGCCCCTCTGTAAGGGGCAGGCCAAAGCCACGCCTTCTAGGCGTGGTCGATTACTCAAATGTAGAAGTCCCTCGACCCTCCCAGTTTGCTGAGATTACGGCAAGGTAATCTTTGTCGAGGGCAAACTATCCGAACTCCCGATGCCTGTATACTATCGAAAGATAGTGTGTGATTTTTTCTCGCATTCCCGCATATATCGCGTAACGCGGACAGCCATTCCGCCTCGACCTTGGATTACCATCCTTTATAATATTCATGTCCCCACAATTTCACGGCCTTGAGGTCGTGGAGATTATGTCTGGTGCGATTGTAGGTGCTCTCGGGTCTCAGAAGGAAGATGTCCGGTATGAGATAATGCGCCTGTTAGAGGGCCAAGCCTTCGATTGCCTCTTCGATTTGTGCCGATACGGCCTGGCTCCACTTCATAATGGGGCAGATACTGCGGATTTAGAGGTGGATGATGCCGCGTTTGATTGCCGTGGTTACGGCTTCAGTTCGGTCGCCTACTTCCAGCTTGTCCAGAATATGAATGACATACGATTTAACAGTCCCCTCCGTGGTTTTGAGGGAAGCTGCAATTTCCTTGTTGCTCCTGCCGGCTGCCAGCAGCTTCAGAACATCCAGCTCCCGCTTGGTCAGATCAGACCGGATTCGACTGGTGATCGACTTTGCTACGATAGAGGGAATGTAGCGCAAGCCGGAGTGAACTGCCCGGATTGCGGCAAAGAGATCGCTACGTGCCATACCCTTGAGCAGGTACGCCTGCGCACCGACCTCCAATGCGCGGTAAATATCCTCATCCCCGTCATAAGTCGTAAGCACGATGAAGCGGCATTTATGAAACTCCTTGCGGATCGACTCAATAGCCTTCACGCCATCCATGCGTGGCATGCGGAGATCCATTAGGGTGATGTCCGGCTTATGCCGACGGAATCCTTCAACAGCTTGAATTCCATCACCTGCCTCGGCGACCACCGTCATTCCGGGCTCCCGGTCGATCATGGAAACCAGGCCGGCCCGCATGATGGCATGATCATCCACAACCATGACGCGGATCAGGTTGGAAGGACTCAAGCTTCACCCCCTATTTTAGGAAATTCAGTGTCTGGTACGAATGGCATAAAATTAAGATGATAGATCCGATTGTGGTAGGCATCAAAAAGCAGAACCGCGAAGACCTCATAGAAATCATCATAAATGCTTTGAGGTCTTCGAGGTCTTGGCGGTTTGTTTTGGATTGCATCCAACACCAATCTTCAGTCTTATTGGCTGAACTTTCGCCTTATGTAAGTGGCATTCGTGATTGTCACCGAATTTCTCAGGCGCGCAAAGGTACTTTTGCCTCGATTTCCGTGCCATGCCCCGGGCTGCTTTTTACTGAAAGACTGCCTCCCAGCTGATTTGCTCTTTCACGCATCCCCAGCATGCCGAATCGGCCATTGTCCTCCACCTTTTCTTCCTCGGGATCGATCCCACGGCCGTCGTCCTGAACGCGCAGCCTGACATGCCGGGAATCAAAGAGAATTTCAGCCTCTATCCTGCCTGCATGGGCGTGCTTGACGGCATTGACAATGGCTTCCTGTCCGATCCGGAGAAGAATGCTTTCTGTTGGTTCCGACAGCTGGCGCGGCGCGCCGGAAATCTTAATCTGAAACGGTACTCCGACGGCAATCGCCTTGGCCAGCTCAGAAAGCCTGGCAGCGAGATCCCCTTTGCCCTGGTCGCGATGGCGCAGATTCCATACATACCGGCGAACTTCCTCGAGGCAGCCGCGAGCCAGATTGTTAGCCTGGTCCAGATGCTCTTCGGCAAGCTGAGGCGAATCGAAGAGCGTCTGCTTGCCGGCCTCCAATTGCACCGAGATTCCGGCGAATCCCTGAGCCAGGGTGTCGTGTATCTCCCGCGCGATCCGATTACGTTCCGCCGTCACGGCCGCAAACTCGGCCTTCATCCGGTTGATGCGCGTGCGGTAAAAACGGTATGCGGCACCTAGCGCCAATGCGCCACACAAAGCATAAAACCAGTAGGTTTGGTAGTAATGAGGCTTGAGGTAAAACGCGAAAGCATCGCCGCTCTCGTTCCAGACCCCGTCGTTGTTGCATGCAATTACCCGGAATTGGTATTGCCCCGGCGAAAGGCCGGCATAATGAGCAAACCGCCTTGTGCCAGCGTCAACCCACGCCTTGTCGGATCCTTCCAGCCGATACTTGAATTGCATCTTTTCGGGGGCCAAATAATTCAGGGCCGAATAGTAAATTTCAACCTCTCCTTCGCCGGGCGGAATCTCCGCATGATTACCTGCGTCCACCGCTTTCTTGTTGATGAGCACTTTCTCAATATGAACCGGAGGAACGAGCGCATTTGAAAGGAGCAGTCCGGGATTAAATACAGCCAGACCCTTCAGGGAGGTGAACAGCAGCTGCCCATCCTTGGTCTTCCAGGCATTGGGCTGAAATCCCGCCGCGAAAGCCGAACTCCGCAGCCCATCTCCTACCCCGTAGCTGATGCAGTTAAGCCGCGCGATTTTCCCCTCGGCAAGACCGCTGAAGTCGCTCTTTCGAACCCTGAAGATGCCCTGCGAGCAACTAAACCAGAAGCTTCCTTTTTCATCCTCCAGAATACCGCTGATTTGATTGACGGGCAGTCCTTCTTGGATGGTATAGGTGAAAAAGCGACCATCTTGGTATCGGCTCAGACCGCCGCGAGTGGCAAACCAGAGTGAGCCATCATCGGCCTCATGGACAGCCACAACGCGATCGCTTCCGAGCCCATCCTTTGTAGTGTAGTTGGTGAATTTGCTGTCTGCAAACCGGCTTACCCCTCCTCCGAAAGTAGTCACCCAGAGTGTTCCCTGACGATCGTACAAAATGCCGCGGATCTGATTGCTTGGCAGCCCATCCTGAATCCGGTACACGGTTACGCGTCCGTTCTCAAATCGGAACAAGCCGTCTCCGTCCGTGCCGACCCACATCCGGTTCAGCGGATCACGATAAATCGTTTTAATCTCAAAGACCTTATTCCAGCCCGGGTCTTTGACAAGCCTGCCGTATTTCAAGACCTTGAAAAGCTGTCCGCCGGCTCCAAGCCAGAGATTTCCTTCCTTATCCTCGGCGATCGAGGAGACGTGGCGTATGGGTGAGCCGTTCAAGTCGGTTCGACTTGATATCTTGCCTCCGCTCAATTTTGAAAATCCGTTGGCCGTGCCAATCCATATATCGCCGTTGGAGTCCTGAAAAACCGAGAGAACGCTGTTGTGGGGCAGCCCGTCTTCGTCTGTGAGAGTCGCGAACTGGGCTTTTCTGAGGCGCGCCAGACCATTGGTTTCCAGCCCGATCCATAGGCTCCCTTCCCGGTCCAGGCATAAGCTCTGGACGACCCCGAGTCCGGTTTTTGACCTTCCACGGAAAAAATCCTCGAACTTCCCATTTCTCAATATGCGCAGACCGTCACCGGAGCCCATCCACACCGTTCCCTGCCGGTCCTCGTAGACCCTGCTATCCCCGGCGCCGAAGGCTTTTTCGACGGCACAATCGGTAACCACGCCATCCTTCAGCCTTTTGACCGTGCCGCCTTCCGATGCAATCCAGATTGATCCGCCGCTCCCACCGGAGAGGCTTGAGATCCTGCCATCCTTTTCTTCAATGATTCCCGATTCCACGACGAATCGTCCGCCGACCAGGCGATGCAGCTTGTTGCCTGCGGCGGCAAAAATCCCCTGGCGCGAAGCGGCGCAAATTGCAGTGACAAAATCATTGGACAAACCGTCTTTTGTGGTGAACGAAGTAAACGAGCCGTGTGAATAACGGCAGGCGCCACGCAAGGTGCCTACCCAGACATTCCCATCGGGATCCACATCGATCGACCTGATTGCATCATCCGGAAGTCCATCGGCGGTGGTGAAGGTGGTAAACCGTCCATCCTTCAGACGGGTCAACCCTCCGCCATATGTTCCGATCCAAAGCCCTCCTTCCTTGTCCTCCTTAAGAGCCCATACCTCGTCATATTTGAGGCTGCCGGTTTTAAGGTTGAAAAGAGTGAAGCTAACTCCGTCGAACCTGACCAACCCACTATAGGTTGCCATCCAAAGATAGCCATCTCGCGCCTGGACAATCTCTCTGATTCGGGTGGAGGGAAATCCTTGAGCTTCCTGCCAGAAGTCGATTCCATATTGCGATAACTCGCGGTCTTCATTGTTCCATGAGGCGGCCGGCATCACATGACAGAAAAAGACCAGGTGCACCATCACTGCCAGTGTGGTAATCGAGGCAATCGGAGCCCTTTTATTCACCGTGCACATCCTGGCCGTTCGCGTTAATCAGGCAGCGTCGTGTCATGAATTGTAGCGCGCTCCGACACGCTTCTGCTGATACCGCAAGGGGAGCAAGAGACCGAAGCGTGTGAACGCGGCACTATGCCCCCGCCGCAGGGAACGAACCTCATGGCCCTCTGCGAAGGAACATTGCAGCTTAAAAGTATCCACGAATCCCTACATTATATACTTGCGACCGGTCATTTGCGCGAAATTCAAACAGGAGTTAAGCGAGCTTTGTGAGGAATCCGCGCGGCGGGTTGACGCGAGACCAATGCTCCGCAAAGATGTCACGAATACCGAGTCAAGGGGACAGCGATGTTCGGGCAGCAACCTTTGCAGGTCGATATTCATGATGCAGGCCGCCGAGAACAGGTTTGGCAATCACTGGATGATTACACGGAACCTGATGCCTGGAAGGCCCCACAGCCGACAAAGCCACCGAAGGATCAGGAACCTGTCCTTTGCCAAAACTCCCACCGGCTGGTTGCTTGGGTTTACAGGGGTGTGTGTCCCGCCATACATAGTACACGTCAGGTGAGCCTTTCTCGGGCATCTTTCCGCCATGTGTGGGCCTTTTCGGACCCGGACCCGTGGATCAGGATGCGGAGATCACCCGGCTCGCCGGCTCTCTCTCCTCAAAGGATCACGAGCACCGCGCACCAGGTTGGCTGAACCGCCGTTGTCGGATGAAGCAAACGTTCCGCTGCGATTCTGGTATTCCGCAATCCTGCTGTTTCATGCGACATTGCATCGTGCATCAGCACCAAAGAACCGGCTGAGGCGAAAGAAGTCTCACGGGGATTTGGTTACTGTTTGGTTACCAACTCGTTCGAAATCCTTCAGAAACCCTAGAAATAGACCGAAACGTCAATCCTCGCCATCCTCTTCTGTTTCCAAATCCTTAGCAGAATTTCGAAAAGGACAGAAAACACAGTACCTAGACTCAAAATCCCGCAGCCCTTGCGGCCATGAGGGTTCGACCCCCTCCTTCGGCATTCATTCCATTAGACTTACAGAAACCGGCTTTTTCACGAAACCTCGAAAACAGGGTGACTTTGCCCATGACTTTGCCCATACTTATATTGTGGATGGGATAAGCTTCCGAAGAGGAATGGTGGAATAAGATTTTCGAACCCTGATCGAGTATGGTAAAAGGCATGTTGGTCGCAAGTTCATTTGAACTTGTTAGCCTTGGTGCCGTTACATAATCCTATGAGCCCTGAATCCCCAAAGCCGACGACTCGGCTCCCCAATGCACCGCTCACAGAAGTGGTCTTTGAGCTTCGCTGGAGGCTTGATGGGTCGGAGTCAATCCCGATCCCATTCAGGAACGATCCCGGCTATCACGTTATGGCCGATCGTTTTGGCACTGCTGCGTCAGAGCATGGATTCAGTTATCCAAGGAAGGCGCAAGAGGAGCCGACTCCATTTGCTCAAGCACCCCCCTATTCAATCGACTGGCGTTTTCATGAGCGGCAGGATCAGCCGTTCCCTCTGTGGCAAATAGGACCTGGGGTGTTCGCAGCGAACGACTCGGCCTCGTATGAATGGAATTCTTTCAAGAAGCTGTGCTTGCAGGGTGCTAGGCTGCTGGTGCACTGCTATCCGAAATTGCGAAACTTCAGGTGGGAGCCGTTCCATTTGGAATTGAGATACCTTGACTCTTTCAGCCTTGGCACTAAGGCAGACGAGGACTTAGTGGGATTCCTGAACCACAATACCTCCTTAAGCCTGACGCTTCCACAACTTGTCTCAGGAAGGCTGACGGGACTCACAAACGGACAGTTGGTCTTGAATTATGCAGTAAAAGGAATGGGGGAGACGTTGTTCGTAATAGTGATAGGGAGCGGTGTTTCCCAGGGAGTGAAGTCTGTCATAATGCAATCAAAGGTTGTTACCAACCTTGGCAAGCTGAAGACTGGACGTGGACAGTTTGTCTCAGAATTAAACCAATGGCTTGAAAACGCGCACGATATAACGAGTCCGTTTTTCAAGGAGTTTATCAAAGAACACCTAATGAAGAAATTCACGGGGTCCTAGAATGCCAGATCCGGTTGCCCCAAGTGGTATCTCAGTGCCAGAAGCGAACGTAGTGGGCGATGCCCTATTCAACGCCGTCTTCGGCAATCGAAGTCTGAACTCGACAATAACTGAGACATTTCATATAGAGGAAGCGCACCAACCGCAGACTGACATCACAATACGTGCATGGACTGTAACTCCACAGGTGGTGATCCGAACAACAAACATCCGGTCGAATCTCAATTACTATTATAAATCGGCTGCGTCGTTGGCCTCGTTGGGATCAGTAAGCATATTGGTAACTGCGACACAGGTGCAGGAAAATCCATTCCTGCCCTCTGCCGAGCACCCGACCACCGTTTTGCCAACTGCGATTTCTTCCAATTGGAATGACCTTGCCGGTGGAGGATTGAGCGAAAAAATCTATCAGCGCCTGCTTGAGTTGGCAGGTCTGACCGCAGGCTGGAATGGTTCGGGCTCACTCGGAATGAATGCATCCTCCCTATGGAGTTTTATTGCATTTTGGAAACAGGTTCGCCAATTCTCTGTGGAGCCCGAGCTAGTGCTCACGCCCAGCGGCCACCTCCAAGCGGAGTGGAGCAAGAACAGCAAGCACTGTTTGGAAATCGACTTCCGCGGTAGCGGAGAAAACTCCTATTTCGCGTTGATTGACGGTCGCAAGGCGGTTATCGAGGGAGCGTCTTCGATCAAGGAAATCCTCAGAATCATTACATCCTACCAAAACGGTGTCGCGCTGACTTGGCAGTATGAGCAAGAAAAATAAGCGACAGGCACACCCCCACCTGGAGCCATCCTTTTCTGCCAAAATGATGTTGGCAAGATATGTGCATCCCCAGTTCAAGAAAGGTGAACGATTATCGTCCGCTGCTTTTCTGCCTAATCCAGGGGAAAATCACCTGTCTGTGAACAGCCTGGAGGTCGAATCTCTTCCGACGATTGCCGAACACTATAGGAGGGATCTGCAAAAGGATGATCAGAAAGTTGCGATCGCCTGTAGGAAGGTATATGCCTATAACAAGGGTGCATCAGTGGCTGGTGTCTCGGTGATCAGAGACAAGGCGATTGGCAAGTGGATGTTTCTCTATGAAGGTGTTCCAACTCCTGCTTACAAGCTGCGGGCAACCCCAATCTCCAGTTCTCATTCCGGTGTAGAGTTCATCAGGGCATTCCACGATGAGATTTCTCAAAAGAGATTCTTCTAGACGAATGGCGGGTGCTCCCCCAGGCCGAGTGCATCTTCTATAAAGACGGGGGGGTGATGGATAACCCACCGGCGCTTTACATGAAGCGTCCCCGATATCAGCAAACCTGCACCGGAACCATGTCCTTCAGCTGACCTTTCGTTTTTTGAGAAGCAGAATCCAGTCTGCGAGGTCTGGCGCAATATAAATATCATAATTCCAAAATTAGGCGTGGTCCGACCCCACAGCCCACTGAGGCTCATGAGAAACCCCGCAACACTGCTTCCAGCCATCAGCCAGCGCGCCCGGCGGGTCTTGACGGCACCACCGGCCTGTTGATCCGATGCTCCTTCAACTCCGCGTAGAGCGACCGGGCAAGGCCTGACTTCTCAAACCCAATCACTTTTGCCCCCTTAATACCGAAAAACTTCTCCAGCTCCTCCGCGGTGTAATGCTGCACCACCGGGTAATACGCGAAGTCCGAGAGGATTTCCGCCCGGCTGGAATCGGAGAGGTCGTGGGTGATCAGCACGAAGTGCAGCTTGCTTTTGCTGCGTGCCAGCGTGTCGCGTCCCACCATCAGAATGCGGGAGCGTAACACGAACGAAAACAACCGCTCCACCGGCCGGACCGGCCCCTGCTTTTTCATCGGCGCGAGCGGCGGCGATGCTGGTCCGTCCCTGCGCGGCCTTGTCTCGTGGGTGCCGGCGCGCCGGCCGGTTGCGGCAAGGCGGCATGAAGTGTCTGCTGGTAGTAATCGTCCAGCAGCATCGCGATGATTGCTGATTCGTCCTCGTTTTCGGCAAGGCTGCGGCCCAGCGGCACGAAACGCTGGCTTCGTTCGACATGCAGCTTGTCACGCTGGCGCAGGCGCGCTTCAAGCAGAGCGGTGACGCGTTCGGCTACTACTGTTTCCACGTCTGCGGGAGTGGGCAGCGGCCGCTCCTGCAGGTTGATGCCGAAACGTTTGGCGATGCGGTCGAGGTCCATCTTCTCCAGGTCGCTCACCAATGAGATGGCGACCCCGGCCGCGCCCGCGCGGCCTGTTCGTCCGGCGCGGTGGATGTAGCCCTCGGGGTCCTCAGGCGGTTCGTATTGGATCACGTGGGAGAGATCCGGGATGTCGAGGCCGCGCGCGGCCAGGTCGGTGGCCACCAGGAACCGCAACTTCCCCTGGCGCACCCGTGCCAGGACCCGCTCACGATCCTTTTGCGACAGATCAGCGCTCAACTCATCCGCGTCGTAGCCGAAGCTCTGCAACACCGCCGACACGTAATGCACTTTGACCTTGGTGTTGCAGAAAATGAGGGCCGAAGGCGGGTTCTCGATTTCAATCAGGCGAATAAGACCGCGATCTCTGTCCATGCCCCGCACAAGGTAAAAGACGTGTTCGGTGTCGGTCACGTGCACATGATCGAGGCTGAGCGAGATGAATTCCGGTTCGTGAATGAACTCGCGTGCGGTGCGCATAACATAAACCGGGAAGGTGGCTGAAAACATGCAGGTATGCAGGTTACGGTCGGGCAAGTAGCGCTGGATCTGTTTCATATCGGGGTAAAAACCCATGGATAACATGCGGTCGGCTTCGTCGAAGATCAGCATCTCGATGTGATCGAGGGAAAACGTACGTTTGAGCAGATGATCGAGCGCGCGCCCCGGCGTGGCGACGACGATTTGCGTGCCTTGCTTGAGCGCGTCAATTTGCGCGTCATAGCCGACGCCGCCATATACGACGACTGTGCGGAGGCCCGCGCCTCCGCACAACCTCTCGGCTTCCTGTCCCACCTGCCGGGCGAGTTCCCGCGTGGGGACTAGAATGAGCGCCTGACAATGACGGCGCCTTGGGTCAAGCCTCTCCAGCATGGGCAGCAAAAATGCACCGGTCTTGCCGCTGCCCGTGCGGGCCTGAATCATCATGTTCCGCGCGCCGAGCAGATATGGGATCGCCCGCGCCTGAACTGGCATGAGGATTGTCCAGCCGGCGCGAGCGGCAGCCTCGCGCAAACGCTCGGGCAACTGTTCCATACTTACATCGGACAGCGGATCGTTTGCTGACATGCGCCAATTCTCCTTTCATCGAGCTATGAACAATCCTCGACTCAGATTATACAACTCGGGATATCCTGTCCCTGCTAGTAAATTCGTATTGCCTGATATCGTTGCACTTGTCGGTTCGGGGTGTTACGTTCAACACAAGGATTCAAACAGTCTGAAATGGCTTGCCCTGCCCCCATCGATCTTCGCTCGGATGGATTTATTAGCAGGGACAGTCTCTATTCTGAAAAACAATTCAGGAAAAAGTCAGGATAATATCAGTGGCCACGCGTGCGCATAAAGCTTATAAAGGGGATTACGCGCCGATGCTAGAAGATCTCTTGAGGAGGCGGTAAAAGGCCAGCTGCGTCCCATCGCTGTCGCGCGTACCCACAATTCTGCCAGTGGCCCTGGTGAAGAGGGATTGCCTTTCAGCTATTGTAGAGTATACATAACCTGCTTGAAGCTTGTGCAGATTGGATCCTCTGCAGGGCGTACCCATGAATGAATCTTAAAACTCGGGAGGTCTGATTTGTGCGTTCCCTATTTCATGCCACCATCCTGTTGATCGTTTCGGTAGCCCAGGCCTTCCCGCAATCGGCGGCCAAGCCCCTCTCACTAGAAGACTGCGTCCGCCTTGCACAAGGAGCCCAGTCCTCGATCAGCGCTGCCCGCCAGGAAGCGGAGATCGCGCGTTATGGGGTAGACCGCGCACGCGCGGGATTTCTCCCCCAGGTCCAGATAAGCAACACCTATACCTACAACAGTCCGCAAATAGGAAATCCCGGAGAGTTCTCGTTCATCGCCTTAAATGGGATCCGCGAATACAACTCGCAATTAACGGCGGTTCAGGAACTGGATGTCTCCGGACGGTTGAGGGCTGAACTTGCGCGCGCCCGCGCAGACCGCAACGCGGCGGCGGCCAGTCTCAATCTGAGCCAGCGCGACCTCAAGCGCGCCGTGGCCGCCAGCTTTTACCGGGTCCTGCTTGCGCTGCACCTGGTTCAGTCGGCGAAAGACACTCTTGCGGAAGCGCAGGCCTTCGCGAACCGGACCCGGCTTCTTTTCGAGAATGGGGAGGCCGCCCAGGCCGATGTTTTAAAAGCAGCCTCTGAGGTCGCCTTCCTTGAGCAGAGCCTCAATGCGTCGCAACTGGACGTTGAGGTCACCAATCACGATCTCGCCTCATTCTGGACCGATGCTGTGGGTGATACCCTTTCCCTGGAGGATCCGCTGTCTCAACCTCTGCCATCCCTCGAATCGATACTCGGCGCCACCCCTTCCACCGGAGCTCCCTACCTGCGGCGGCCTGAATTCAGTTTGTTGGATGCGCAACGGCAGGGGTTTCTGGCCGACTCCAGGCGGACCCGGGCTGACCTGTTCCCGCAGGCCAGTGTTGTTTTCCAGTACGGGATCAACTCGTTGCACTTGCGCATTCGTGATCGCGGCTATGCGGCATTTGTCAACTTGAACGTTCCGGTCTTTGACTGGTTCAAGACTAATAATCTCGCGCGGCAATTTCAGCTCAAGGCGCAGCAGGTGCAAGTCAACCGAGAGATTGCCACCCGTTCCTTTTCAAAGGAATACCAGGATGCGCTCTCGCGCCTGAAATCCCTGGTTCAGCAAGTCGCCTTGACTGAGAAGCAGGTGAAGCTGTCGGAGGAAAACCTGCGCATGAGTCGCGTGCGCTACGAAGGTGGAGAAGGAGCGGCGCTCGAGGTCGTCGCCGCACAAAATCAGCTGGCCCTGGCGCGCACCAATTATTACACGGCGCTGGCCGGCTTTTGGAACGCCAAAGTTGATCTGGAGGTCGCCACGGGCCAATGAAAACGCCATTTATCCTTGGAATATGCCTGCTGATGGCGGGCTGCTCTGCGAAAGAAGAACCATCCGCAACGCCGATCGTCAATGTGAAGGCGGCTCGAGCCGGGGTCGGGGACGTGCGCATCTCAGTGGGCGCGCCCGCGACCATATTCCCGCGCCAGCAGGCCAACATCGCCGCGCGCTTGACCGCTCCGATCCGGCAGCTTCATGTGCGCAAGGGGGACAACGTCAGTGCGGGACAGGTGCTGGCCGATCTGGAAGACCGGGATCTGGTCGCTCAACGGGATGAGGCTGCCGCCGGTGTTGTCGATGCCGAAGCCAGCCTGCAAAAAACAACCTCCGGGACTCTGCCTGCCGACGTGGAAAGAGCCCGTGGGGAGGTGGCCAATGCCGAGGCCTCGCTGAATCAGGCGCAGAAAATCTATGACCGGCGCCGGGAGCTGTTCGCGCAGGGTGCCATTCCCAACCGGGATCTGCTGACCAGCGAGACCGAGCTGTCCCAGGCCAAGACTGCGCAGGAAGTCGCGAAGAAATCGCTCGATCTGCTCCTGAATCAGTCGCGCGATCAGGATATTCGCATTGCTCAGAGCCGGCTCGATCAGGCCAAGGCCAGGTTGAGCCTGCTGAACGCGCAGCTTCAGTTCACGAAGATCCAGTGCCCGTTCGACGGCACCATCATCGAGCAGTTCATGTACGCCGGAGATATGGCCAAACCGGATGCGCCGATCTTTACCGTGATGGATCTATCCGTTGCCATAGCTCGGGCCCAGGTCCCGGAAGAGCGGGCCGGGGCCGTGCGCATCGGGCAGGCATGCTCCTTCACTCCCGCGGATTCCCCTGCATCCACATACGAGGGACAATCGTCGGTGGTGAACCGTGCGGTGGATCCCGCACGGCGTACCATTGAAGTCTGGTGTGAGATTCCTCGTCCCGGTCCAGCGCTGCGGGCCGGCGCCTTCGGCAATGCCACGATTATTACTGGCACGGCTCCCAAGAGCGTTCTTGTCCCCCTGCCCGCGGTCCAGTTTCAGGAAGGGACGCGGAACGGGTTCGTGATGGTGATTGACGAAAAGCATGCTGCCCGCAAGAGAGAGGTCGAGACCGGCGAGATCGCCGACAACATGGTCCAGATCATCAAAGGAGTCAACCCCGGCGAACTCGTCATTGTGGAAGGTGGCTATGGACTTCCGGACGGAACGGAAGTTCGTCTGGCAGAGGAGAAGAAGTAGTGACTTCAAGTCTCGGAGAATTCATCGAAGGCCACGGCAGGGCTCTGGTCCTCGTCGTCATCAGCTTTGCTCTTGCCGGCATCGTGTTCATGTTCCAGATTCCGATTGCGATTTTCCCGCAAACGGATTTCCCCCGTATCGTCATTCTGGTGGACAACGGGATTGCCCCGGTCGACGTGCAGATGCTGACCGTGACGCGCCCTATCGAGCAGGCCATACGCCTCGTTCCGGGCATCACGGATGTGCGCTCGGTCACGGCGCGCGGTTCGAGCGAGATCAGCGTGTTCTTTCGCTGGGATGTGGACATCCACGATGCGCTCCACCTGCTTGCAGGGGCGAATCTCGCAGGTCCTGCCGACCCTGCCGCCACCACGCGCTTCTACATCAATCGCCTGACCTTTTCCGTCTTTCCCATGATCGGGTTCAGCATCACTTCTCCTACGAGGAGCACGGCCGAACTGTGGGATCTTGCCTACTATGATATTGCCCCTCGCCTCTACCGCCTGCCCGGCGTTGCCGAAACCCGCATTGTCGGAGGGCGGCCGACGGAATATCACGTTCTCGTCGATCCCGGCAAGTTGAACAGTTACGGCCTTCCCGTCACGAAGGTTGTCGATGCCATTCGAAATACCAACCTGATCGCTTCCTCCGGGATGGTCCAGGAGAACTACCATCTCTACCTGACCACGGTGACAGGGTTGATGCGCAAAAAGGAGCAGATTGAAGATACCGTCGTCGACGTCATCAAAGGCACACCGGTACTAATCAAGAACATCGCTCGTGTGGTGCCGGGCGAGCAGCCGGTTTACAACATCGTCACGGCCAACGGCAGCCCGGCCGTGCTAGTGAATGTGCTGCAGCAGCCGGACGGCAACGCCGTGTCGATCGCGGACGCCGTCAATCGCGAGCTGGTTGAAATCCGCAAGAGCCTGGCGCGCGATGTCCAGATGTCGGTTTTCTACGATCAGTCGGTCCTGGTGCGCGACTCGATTGACAGCGTGCGCGACAGCATTCTCATCGGGCTCTTGCTCTCGATCGCCGTTCTGGTCGGCTTCTTGAAGAGCTGGCGCACGACGCTGGTCGCTGCACTTGTCATTCCAATCGCGATTCTCATGGCGATTGTTCTCATGAAGCTCTTTAACATGAGCTTCAATCTGATGACGCTTGGAGGGCTGGCGGCCTGTATCGGCGTCGTCATTGATGACGCCATCGTGATGGTGGAAAACATCATCGTGCACCTTTCGCTCGGCCAGACTCCGCGCGAGGCTGCCAGGAGCGCGATTCACGAACTGACCCCGGCCTTGATCGGATCTACCCTGACTCCCATCATGGTGTTTGTGCCCCTGGTGTTTCTGGGCGGCATTACCGCCGTATTCTTCCGCGCCCTGGCGTTCACGATGGCGACCGCGCTGCTGGCTTCGCTGTTGCTGGCCATCTTCTTCACGCCGGTGCTCGCGGGCATTTTCCTTAAGGACGTGAAAAAAGTAGCGGCCGCGGATTTCAAAGAGGCCGAGCAGGCGGGCGAAGGACGCATTTTGCGCTGGCTGACGGCCCGCTATGAAGCGGCGCTGAGTTGGGCCCTCCTGCACAGCCGAACCGTGCTGGTAGCCGCCCTCGGCATAGTCGTGGGATCCGTTGTTCTCTACTACCAGCTCGGCAGTGGGTTTCTACCGGAGATGGACGAGGGCGCCTTCGTGCTCGACTACGTGATGCCCTCGGGCACGTCGCTCCAGGAGACCGACCGGGTGCTCCGGCATATCCAGGATATTCTAAAAGACACCCCTGAGGTTGAGAGCTACTCCCGCCGCACGGGCGCGCGACTGGCCCTTGCCATCGCCGAACCCAACACCGGCGACTTTCTAGTCAAGCTCAAGCGTGACCGCAAGCGCTCTCTTGAGGAAGTCATCGGCGAGCTCAGGGGAAAGATCACGAGTTCGGAGCAGGCCATCGAAGTCGAATTCCCGCATATATCTGGAAGATCTGGTGGGGGATCTCGCCTGGTCCCCGCAACCCATTGAAATCAAGGTCTACCATGACGATGAGGCGGTCTACAAGGAGGTCGCGCAGCGCATCGAGGAATGGCTTCCCAAGATTCCCGGGGTGGTGGACGTGGTCAACCAGACCTTCGTCATTGGGCCGGCCGCCAATTTCAGAGTGGACCTGCAGAAGGCTCAGCTCGCCGGCTTCAGCGTCCAAAACATCGCGGACCTGGAGGCGGCCATCCTGGATGGCGAGGTGGCCTCAGACATGATAAAGGGCGGCAATCGCCTCGTCGGCATCCGCGTGCGCTATCCGGAAGAGTACCGATCCTCGATAGACAAGCTGAAATCGCTGTCTGATCACCTCCCCCACGGGAGTGACCGTTCCTCTTTCGAGTGTCGCCTCCGTGGAGATGGACGAGCTGCAGACGGAAGTTCACCGGGACAACCTGCGAAATGATGCCGTGGTTACGGCGCGCCTTGCGGGCCGTGACATTGGTTCGGCCATGAAGGAGATCCAGGCGCGCCTGTCCAAGGAGATCTCATTGCCTCCGGGCACCGAGATCGAGTTCGGAGGGCTATACAAGATCCAGCAGGAGTCCTTTCTCGGCCTGACCCAGGTCTTGCTGACGTCCATCCTGCTCATTTTTGTGGTTCTGGTCTTCGAATTCCGCTCGTTCTCGCATCCGATCGCCATTCTCGCGGCGACGATTCTATGCGGTTCCGGCGCGTTGCTCGCCCTCTTTCTGACCCGCACGGCCTTGAACATATCGTCCTTCATGGGCGCGATCATGGTTGTCGGCATCGTGCAGAAGAACGGCATCCTGATGCTCGATTCGGAGAAGCACTTTTCGGCGCTGGGATACCCGCTCAGGGAGGCCATTTTCCAGGCCGGGAGGCGCCGCCTCCGCCCGATCCTGATGACGGCGCTGGCCACCATATTCGGCATGCTTCCTCTGGCTCTGGGCATCGGCTCGGGAGCAGAGGTACTGCAACCCCTGGCCATCGCGGTCATCGGCGGCGTGGGCATCTCGATGATACTCTCGCTCCTGGTCACCCCGGTGCTGTTCTACCTGCTGAAGCAGCGCCGCCTTCAGCCCGGCCCACAACAGGAACCGTCCAGGAGTCTATAAACGGGGCCGTTCAGGATAGCCATGCCCAAGCGCAGCTTCTCGACCATACATAGAATTGACGCGTAGGCCCCTCGGGCAGGCAGATTCCATGTTGTCTTCGGCGACGTCGACCAGCGGTCGGAACCTACCCAATAGATCTCCGTGCACTCCCCCCTATGCAACCTGCGCGAGCCGCCTGGACGCCGCACAGGGGGAGGTGTGCTCAGGTCCGCGCCCGAAACGGGCAGGAGAGGCCCCCAGCGAGTTCGCCGGTGGCCTCTCCTGCCCGTTTCAACTATTTCAGAGCTTCAATCCTCGCCCAAATCCGGCCGCTTGCCTGCACGGGGTAAGAATTCCGCATACTCTCATCAGCGAGCCGTCGAATGATCTCCCCAACAGAAAATACCATTTGCCTATTATTCAGGGATTCTGCCAGAAGCCCCGGAGGTGTCACGACGAACCGTTCGGCACCGTCCAAGATGACCGGTCCTCCGGCGCGAATGCTGACCACTCGTTGTCCATGACCTGTAATCGCGGTCCTGGCATGCAGGCGCGCTTCACGCCACCGAATTTAACCCTGGGATTTTGAAGGTTCGATTCAGGCATAATACTTGCGATGTCATTGAAATAACGTGGCCCGGCACCCATCTCCAATTGCTGATTGACACACCGATAGGTTCACAGCTATGCTCAAAAGAAATTCTCATCCGTCCGCTCTCGGAGCCTAACGGTGATCAGCACTTCCGTAGGTCCATACCTGGTTCTGGAACGGCTCGGCGCCGGCGGCATGGGAGAAGTCTTCCTTGCGGAAGATACCCGTCTGAACAGAATGGTTGCCCTTAAGAGCCTCACTTCACAAGGGCTGGACGATCCCGAGTCCCGCAGACGATTCCTGCACGAGGCGCGCGCCGCTGCCAGACTGAATCACCAGAACATCGCCGCCATTTATGATGTGCCTCGAGTCCAACGACCGCGCTTACATCGTCATGGAGTATGTCCGGGGAGAGACTCTGGCGGCCAGGCTTCATCGTGGGCGAATCCCGTGTGCCGAGGTCCTGACGATTGGGATTCAACTGGCAGATGCGCTGGCCAGCGCACACTCCCAGGGGGTGGTACACCGCGATCTCAAGCCGGCGAATATTGTATTGATGCCCGATGGCAAAGTGAAAATTCTCGATTTCGGCCTGGCGAAGACATCTGTCCTGAGCGATCCCAGTCGCGAACAGTCCATGGACACGCTGGAATCGGCGCTTTCCGAAGCCGGGAAGGTTGTCGGCACACCTGCCTATATGGCTCCAGAACAGCTGTTGAACAAAACGGTCGATCAGCGAACCGACATTTACAGTTTTGGGGTGGTCCTATTCGAGATGCTGGTTGGGCGCCGGCCGTTCGAGGACCCTGATGTTATGGGCTTGGCCATGAAGGTGCTGACCGAGGGCACCCCGGCGCTCTCGGATCTGGAACGCAGTATCCCGAAAGAAATGTGTGCCATTGTCGAACGAGCCATGGCCAAACAGCCCGACAAACGGTATCAGAGTGCCTCGGAGATCGGCGCGGATCTGAGTGGCGCTGCCGCCGGGTCTAAGAAAACCGCTGCGAGTTCAAGCGCCGCCGTCGAATCCAGCTCTGTGACGGTGCGTCCCACAGCCTGGAATCGCTGGAAACCAGCCCTTGGGGTGGCCGCTGTTGTTCTGCTTTTGGTGGCAGGATTCTTCGTTGCCCGCCAGCTCTGGCAGCCCAAGGTTCCCGACCGCACCTCCGACGCGCTGAGGCCTGTCATCGCCGTGCTGCCGTTCTCGAACCTGAGCGGCAACCCCGCTAATGACTATTTTGGCACTGGAATCGTCGACGACCTGATTGCCAGAATGGGATCCATGTCCAGCATCACGGTGGTGTCGCGCCCGGCAACCCTGCCGTTCCAGGGGCCGTCGCCAGATTTGAAGAAGGTGGCGCACGATCTGGGCGCAACGTTTGTGGTCCAGGGAGGCGTGCACCGTTCGGAGGACAGGCTGAGGATCACGGTCAACCTGCTGCGCACGGATTCGAATGTGGTCGCCTGGAGCGACGCCTTCGACGGGCTGGTCTCAGAAATCTTCACGTTGCAGCGCGAGCTTGCCGAAGGACTCCTGGTAGCCCTGCAAGTAAATGCCGACCCCGCCGAGCGGCGGAAGGTGGCCCTCTCACCCACCACCAATATAGCGGCGTACGCTGACTATGCCCAGGGGCGCGCATTCCTCGAGCGCTCGGACGTCCCCGGCAACCTGGACCGGGCAACCCAGCTCCTCCTGAGCGCAAGCAAGAAGGACCCGAAATTTGCCCTCCCGCATGCGGCCCTGGCCGAGCTTTACTGGAAACGGTATGAACAGACCAGCGAAGCGAGTTGGACGGCACAGGCGCGTGAATCGGCACTCGAGGCGCTGCGCCTTGATCCGGAACAGCCGCTGGTCCGGGTGGCTCTTGCCGTCGTCTACAGTGGGACGGGCCGCAAAGAGGAGGCCATCGAGGAGCTGAGACGCGCGCTCGCCCTGCAACCCAACAACGACGATGCACATCGCCAACTCGGCGAGATACTCGCCGAGCGCGGCAAAATCGACGAGGCCGTCGCCGAGTTCAGACAGGCCATCGAATTGCGCCCCAACTTCTGGGCAAACCATCAGTCGCTGGGCAAAGCCTGCCTTCAGGCCGGCCGCTACCAGGAGGCTGTTACCGCCTTCCAACGCCTCACGGAGTTGCAGCCGGATAACGGACCCGGCTTCCAGAATCTGGGCGCGGCCTATCATCTCATGGGAGACACCAGGCAGGCGCTGTTGAACTACGAACGGGCCAATCAGATTACTCCCCTTGCCCAAGCCTATGCCAACATCGGGAAAATCCACTATGACGAGGGCCGTTATGCCGAGGCCGCCCAGGCCTATAGACAGTCCATCGCGCTCTTGCCCAACAATCCTCTATCTCACCGAAACCTCGGAGATACCTTGCAGCACCTGGGAGAGCGGCAAAAGGCCCGTGAATCCTATGCGCGTGCCCTAGAACTCACCCGGTCAAGACTCAAGGTCAATCCCAAGGATGCCCGCACTTTGGCGCGCCTTGCCGTTCTTGAAGCAAAACTTGGTTCGCGCCAGGACGCAGAAAGGCACATTTCAGAAGCTGTGGCGCTCGGTCCGGCGGACATCGATGTCCTTTACAGGGAAGCCGTGGTGTTCGCGCTTGCGGGGCGTCAGCCCGAAGCGCTGCGCACGCTTGCGGAGGCCTTGCGCCGTGGATATAGCCCATCGGAAGCTCAAAAGGACGAGGATCTCTCATCGGTCCGGCAGTTGCCGGAATTTCGTGCGCTTACGGAAACACGGCGTCAGTAACTATTCGTCTCAGTAAAACTGTGAACAGCAGTTAAACCGGAGTCAAATCGTGAAAAAGGAGCGGTGTTTATGGCCGATTGCACCATAACAATGAAACCAGGGACTGACGAGTTCGGCGAAGCCACCATCGTGGTTCGCGTTAAGCCGGAAAGTTTTACAGTCCAGCCCAACCAAGCGGCAGTTACATGGGATGTGATCAACAAAACAAGCGCAGACGAGACGGTCAAACTAAGGGCATTTCGGAACCAGACCTCCATGGCGGGTCCGCACAACCCTTACGTGGCGATCACACGAGCTTTGAAGGTTACGGTTCCAGATGTGAATTCCGGAAACAACAGAGCGACAATCGTACTGGACATGGACCCTGCTAAGGCTTTTAGCGGTCACCTCTTCAAATACAACATTCACATCGGCAAGGTAGTGGCTGTAGATCCGGAGATCGAGATTGCTTAGCCATCACACGTTCCATCCCGTGATGTGGCTCGACAAACCCATATCAGCCAACGATTCTCGCGAATCTGGCAAATGATTAGCGTCGAGATAGGTGCCGGACCTGAGGAAGTAATTGAATCTGCAGAAACTGATCACAATACTGCACGGGAGAATAGGGCTTACGTTTAGTTTTGACGCCCGTTTTCTCGGCTTAAGAAACCTCCATCTCGTCCTACCTGCACTGTTGATTTAGCGATTTGGCGCAGGTGAGAAACCGTCGGAATTACCTCGCGGGCCGAGATTACGGATTGGCGACTTAGACCGCCGCAGAAGGAAAGATCAGGGGGCAAAAATCGGACATAGGCTCGATTTATCCGAGCCTCAGTGAATTCTACATTACTGGATTCAACGACTTTTCCCGGTCCGGCACCTGTGCCTTACTTGGACGGTTGACATCACGAAAGAGCCGCAATCTCAATCAACAGCGATGGAGCGGAACCCCGGTTGGGTAGAGGTTTGCGCAAAGCTCGAGGATTTCGGGGACAGGCGCCATAACCTCGAAATTCCACGGGAAACAGGTTCCTCGAATGGCAAGTAATTTCGAGGTTATGGCGCCTGTCCCCGAAATTAACTGTGGCTGGTGCGGAGGATTTCCATGGGGCCTGGAGGCCCGAGGGGTCCGTCTGCAGGTCCGAAGCAGACGAAATCCGGCAAGGGTCTGCAAAACACGACGTATGCACTTTCCGTGTTGGACACGCTGTTGGCGGCGCCAAACCAGGTAACGTCGCAGCTTCCGTACTTCCCCGTGCCCCTGGCTACGCCAAATTTGATGGGCGAAATTTCGCCGCCGCCTGCCGCCCCCACGCCCCAGCAGGCTGCCTGTGCCGGCTTGGGAATTGCGAATCGCCAGTAAGGAATGCTCTCGAGTTTGGGGGCGACTTCGACAGCCGACAACGAAGGGTCGCCACCGTAACAGGAGTGGATTTTCCAATTAAAGCGCGTGTCATTCCGCACTGCCCCGTTATTACCTTCGAGCGCGCGCTGTTTGAGCGCTTGCAATACCCGGAGCTTCCAATCCGGGTCGCTCAAGGACAAGCAGGGCCTCACACTGAGCGCGAGCGGCACGTGCTGGGCGGCAATGCCATGCAGCAGGCCGAACATGGGAAAGCCTGGGCACATCTGCTGGCGCGTCTCTTCAATGGCTGCGACCAGCTCATCCGCGCGGCCGCCGCGGATTAGAAACTGGTGTGTCAATATATACATCCAGCCATCGAATCCAATGCTGCGCAGTTTCTGAGCTATTCTTTGACCGAGGTGCATATCCGGTCGGAGCTGGATGGCATCGTAGGTAGCTTCAATGTTCATTTCCCGTAACTGTGCGACCAGATAACTGAAATGCCGTGCTTCTCCGCGTGACTGCAGGTAGCTGATCCAGAGACGGGGGCATGCGTTTTTTTGACTTTCTAACATTTTTTTACCCCATGGGAGACTATGATCTAGACTCATTGTGGTCATGGTTCGCCTGTTTTGCAGTGATGAATCTCACTTTTTGATCATCGATAGCCAGTCGAAGGAAGTCCGGAAGATCTTTTCCGTCGACTGCGACGTGATCAGCCCGCCGCGCGACAACCGCAGTGTCTATTTCACACGGCGAGTGACGGAAGCCGACATCTGGCTGGTCACACTCCGCTGATTTGCCAATGCCAGTCTGTTTTTTTAAGGTGCGTTCCGGGTAAACAGGTATACGGTGAGCAAAGGGTAGGCATGGGTTTCGCTGAGGTGATATCGCATCCGGATTGAGCCCAAGAGGGTGCCATCGGGATCGACGACAGGGAGGTACAGCAGCCAGAGGCGAGGAGCAGCGCCGATGATTCCAGGCAATGCTGCCAGCTGAGTCTCCACCCACGCAGGCTGGGGTGGAGGAGTCAACGGATAGCCCTTGCGCACATCCCAGTCGGCGGGGAGACCGTGGAGCGGGCCGGCATAGTACTGCGATACCGTCCACAGGAGTAGAGGATGATTGCCGACGACGACATCACCAGACACGACAACTTTCGTCAGCAACGCTCCAATCTCGCGCATGCCGTCACGACCATGCACCGGCTGGGTATAAAAGGACACCAGGCCCCCGATTTGCAGACCCAGCCAGACAACGGTCACCAGGGCGGCTGCCGCGCTTTGCCTCCAACCCGCCATCGGGACTGCCGCTCCGAGCGCCAGTACAGATAGCAGCAAGGGAAGAATCAGCGTCAGAAAGCGTGGTTGAAAAAGCCAGGCCCCCGTGACTGCGGCGCCGGCGAGCAGTGTGCCCGGCATACCGATCATGATCACCATGCACAGCCACGCCGGGGAGTGAGACTGGGAACGCCATAACGCCCATGCCAGAACGAGGCCGCCACTCGCCACCGCTCCCATCACGAATACAGGGTGCCAAAATGTCTGGGGGCTGGCCGAAAACAACAGATGCGCTGCCGTGTGATACAGATCAGACCATCGGGGGGAGTGCTGCAATTGGCGAAGCTCGGTCCAGCGTGCAACAATGCGCACCACCATGGCGATTCCCCAAGGCAGCCAGAACACAAATATCAGGATGTGTGCACGGAACCACGTGCGGGGCGGCAATACTGGTGCGATCCCGAATCGGCCAGGAGCGCGACAGGACAGCAAAATCGCGACGAAAAACCAGGCGAGGAGCAAGGGACCGAGATAGTGAATGTAGATCAGCAGCACACAGGCAGCAATGTAACGTTTCGCGCCCCGGCCGGTTTGGAGCCAGTTCAACCCGGAGGCCAGGGCAAGCGTGGCGATCAGCATGGTCCACGCGTACATGGTGGCTTCCTGGCCGACTTCTACGGCCATGGGTGCGCAGGTAAGCAGCGCCGCAGCCAGCATCCCGACTCGGGGGCCGCCCATCAGCTTGCCCAACCAGTAGAGCGCCACGATATTCAACACCGAAGGGATGAGCGAAAATATGCGAACGGCCACATCGCCATGGCCGAATAGCGAAATCCAGGCGTGCAGGCCTATCCAGTAGAGCGGCGCGGAGGGAGGTTGGGCCCAGGCGACGCGCAGCACATCCACAGCCGAGGGGAGGCGGGCCGCCCAGACTCGCCACGCTTCATCGCTCCACAGTCCCCGGCTATTGATGGCAATCAGCCGCAGCGCCAGACCTGAGCCTAACACCGTAATCCAGGCATCGATCCAGAGAATCCGCGCACGGGCGCTCTGGTGAGCGCTTGCCGCATCGCAATCGACACCTTTGTGCATCAGAGAGTCCGCGACCTATCCAAGTTAAGAATGCCAAAATCGGAACTGTGGTACGTGCTGCGCTTTACCAGCCCAGTCAGCAACCAGATTTATTGAGGATCAGATACTATGGTGACGCTATTTCAAGAATAAACGTGTCGCCCGTTCAGGGCTCCTTCTTCACCTGCTCACAATCCCGGACTCACGCCTGGGGCTATGATCTTTCCACCCCTTCGGGGCTGGGAATTTTTCTGTCACCATATTTCATGATCATCAATAGGCAAGGACGAGGATCTTGACCAGCCACGATCATTCTATCATCTTATCATTCACGGATATTCCGTTGTCGACTCGATGCCGGGGATCCGCACTGCGTCGGCATCACGGCATTGCTGCTCCATGCCACCGCCCCCCTGGCGTCATCCGCTGCAGAAGAGTCAAATGGCGCCTCTACTTGAATTTTATTGCCGTTTTGCTGCGGCTTGATCCTGCCATAGGAGAGCGGATTTTCCCGGAAGCTCGAGATGTGAGGTCATACCTTGTACGGAATCCTCAAGTGGATAGCGCAAGAAGGCAGGGTAGTTTATGATGTTTCCCGAAAGAATTCGGAGAGAACGGACCGGGCACGGAAGCCTGTAATCTCGTTTGCATGGGGATTTATGAATGCGCCCAAGGGACAGGCCTACAGCATGGTGGGCGCCTGCCGGGAGAACCCCCTGGCAAAGTGAGTTGATTTCCCACTCGCTCTTCATCACCCCGAAGATCCGTTCTCGAGGCATGGGATACAGACACTCTGCTTTCGAATGCAGGTTGGATGGCCTGCTTTCCATTTGATTATCGTTTGCTCTGCTGTTCCGCAGTTCCAACGATGGGAGGCTGATTATGAAGCTGAATAAAGCGATCTTCCTACTTCCTATTTTCATTTTCCTGACTGCTGTGGTCCTGCTGGCAAATTCTGCCGGCCCACTTCCTCGACACACCGCCGGATTTCGAGAAGAAACGTGCCTCCATTGTCATAACAGTTTCAAACTCAACGATGGAAGGACCATCGGTGGGGTCTTCGAAATCCGGGGAGTGCCTTTGACCTATGAACACGAGCATTCGTATCCGATAACCATAGTCATCGGCCAGCCGGGCCAGTCCCGCTGGGGATTCGAGATATCCATCAGGCACGTCGGCTCCGGAAAGCAAGCGGGCCAATTAGCCCCTGTGGATGCCGCGACTCAGGTCAAGGAGGAGGCAGGCATCCAGTACCTGGAACACACATCGGCCGGGACGCGGGAAGGAACTGCCAACGGGCCGGTGGAGTTTCATTTCAATTGGACGGCTCCGGACACCGCAGGCGGCCCCGTCTTTTTCAATGCAGCAGGTAACGCGGCCGATGGCAGCGGAACGCCTACCGGCGATTACATCTACACAGCGGGCGGTTATAGTGGTGTAGCGGGGATGACCGGAAAAGCTCAAATCCCTAGAGCCATGAAACCCGAGACCGGCGGAAATGAGCGGCTGAGCGAAACCTCCAAGCTCGTGGCATTGCCGTCACCCGTGGATCTCAATAGGGGGACTGTAGAGGTCCACATCCAGCATCGCTTCTTCCAATCCATCTCAGACTCCACTCCAGGCGACGCCTTCGGCATTGATTTCGGCGCCAACATAAATCTGGGGGTGAACTACGCCTTCACAGACCGCCTGAGCGCAGGGATTTCGCGCGCGCGGCTCGATCAGCTCATCTCCATCGGCGGGGCCTATGAGATCAGGACCCGCAAGGACTCACCCTGGAAAATGTCTTTCCTGGCAGGGGCGGACGGCAAGGGCAACTTCGAGAGACAGTTTTCACCCTACGCGCAATTGGCCACGTCCTTTGAGTACAAGAGAGTTCGCCTGCATCTCGTTCCCACTCTTATCTTCAACAGCCGCGATGACACGCTGCTGAAGGCCTCCCCTGCCACCGCGATCAATTCCCACAGCAATAACACGTTCTCTTTGGGGATAGGAGGGGACATTGCTTTAGGCAGCAGATTCTCCCTGATAGGCGAAGCTGTGCCGCGCCTGGCGGGATTTGGAGGATTCGGCAAGAACCAGCCGCAATTCGGCGGAGGGTTGGCAATCCGCACTCCGGCGCATGTATTCACGATCCTGGTATCCACAAGCCGCGATTTCAACGTGTCCAAGTATGGTGTCAATGCGGAAAGCAACGATGTCTCTCTGGGCTTCAACATTTACCGGAGGATCCGATAAAAGGCGCCGCGCCGAGGATTCGATGATCGGAGGAGTACTCCCTGATTGTCGCGAACAGAACGAAAGCCCAAGACTCGATCCAGGGTAAGATTAATTCATCCGTTGCTGGAGTCATGTCTCGAAGAGCCGCCCAATGGCCTATGCTCGTAGGTTTCTCGCCAATTACTCAATTCTGGTCCTGGGCGACCTTGTGTCCAGAGGCGTGGCATTTTTCGCCATGGTCCGCATCGCGCGCGTGCTGGGGACGAACCTATTCGGTATCCTCAGCTTTGCCACTGCTTTTACGGCATATTTCGAACTGATTTCCCGCCAGGGATTGGATACGTACGGCATCCAGGAGGTCGCGCGACATCCTTCGCTCGCCAGAAAGCACGCAGACACGATTCTCGGCCTCCGGCTGACCGCCAGTATCCTCGCATATCTCGCCCTCAGCGTCACCGTCTGGCGCATGACGCAACCGGCAGAGCTGAAGCTTCTCCTGATACTCGCCGGCTTGATGTTCTTCACTGCGGCAGTTTCTCCACAGTGGGTCTTTCAGGCGGTCGAGGATATGAAGTTTGCCGCCGCGTCGAGAATCTTGTCGACGCTGATCTTCGCGATTTTGATATTGTCGCTTTTAACCGTTCCCGGCCGATTCTTCTGCGTACCGATTTTTCAATTCTGCAGTGAGGCGCTGACGGTCCTATGGCTGTTGTGGGTCTTCCGCAAACGCTACGGGCTGCCCCGGCCCGATTTCGATTTCCGCCAATGGGGTAAAGTCTTGCGCGTATCCCTTCCCATGGCTATGGAAGGTGCGTTTGGAGTGGTGCTCTTCAATTTTGACATGGTGATGCTGGGATTTTGGAGGCCGGCTTCAGAGGTCGGCGAGTACAGCGCCGCCTACAAGTTTATCAACTTTGCTTCCGCCTTCGTGTTTCTGTATGGGACGAATCTGCTGCCGGTCCTGTCACGCTGCAGGGGCAATCCCGTTGAATTGCGCAAAGTCGCTGGGAAGTCCCTGAGATTCACCCTCCTGCTCGCTCTGCCTCTGGCGGTGGGCGGAATGGTGGTCGGACAAGATCTGGTGAACGTTATTTATGGGGACCGGTTCTCTGCAGCAGCCAAGGCACTGCAGATCCTGATCTGGGTCATTCCCCTGGTCGGCTGCAGGGTCGTGTTTCGAAATACGTTGCTGTCTCATGGCCTTCAAACGCAGCTGCTGTGGTCCACGTTTGTCGCGGCGGCAATCAACAGCGGTCTAAATCTCATGTTGATTCCCAGGTATTCGTATGTGGGCTCGGCGGCGGCCATGGTGATTGCGGAGGGGATTCTGCTCTTCCTCGTCTCCCGGCAAGTCGCGCACAGAGTAATGCCGTTGCCTTTGGCGCCGTATTTTTGGCGGCCCGGGCTCGCGTGCATTGTCATGGTTTTATTGCTGGGATGGTGCCAGGCATGGACTCTCATGGCTCGCCTGACCGTCGCATGTCTCGTCTATCTTGTGACGGCCTGGCTGGCTCGGGCTTTTACGATCAGCGAGATTCGTGCAGCCCTGGCATCGCCCTCGATTGGTTAGGGAAATCAAGCTGCCGAGAGTTAAGAACACTGCGCGGTCCGGGCTGGTGTCAGGGAGGCTTGCATCCTGCTGCGTAGATATATATTCTGACCCCATGAACCAGCGAGTCGCGCTAATCACCGGGATTACAGGCCAGGATGGCTCGTACCTCGCGGAGCTGCTGCTCGAAAAGGGGTACCGCGTACATGGCCTGGTACGCCGCGTGGCCCTGGAAGATCCCGAACATCGCCTGTGGAGAATCCGGCACATCCTGGATGATATTGAAGTCCACTCGGCCTCACTGGAGAGCTTTGCAAGTCTTTACAGGGTGATCCGCTCGGTGCAGCCCTCGGAGTGCTACCATCTGGCAGCCCAGAGCTTCGTAAGCTATTCCTTTGAAGATGAGTTTTCGACACTGAATGCGAACATCAACGGCTCTCACTACATGCTGGCTGCGGTGCACGATCTGGTAGCGGACTGCAGGTTTTACTTTGCGGGTTCCAGCGAAATGTTCGGCCGAACTTCAGAGGTTCCGCAAAACGAGAATACCAAATTTCATCCTCGCTCTGCCTACGGGATCTCGAAAGTTGCAGGATTCGAGCTGACTCGAAATTACCGCGAGGCCTATGGCATGCATGCCTCCAGCGGCATCCTCTACAACCACGAATCCCCGCGCAGAGGTTACGAGTTTGTCTCGCGCAAGATCACTTCCCATGCCGCCCGAATCAAACTGGGGCTGGCCAAGTCGCTTCCTTTGGGGAATCTCGAGGCAAAACGCGACTGGGGGCACGCGAAGGAGTATGTAAAGGCCATGTGGCTGATGCTCCAACAACCCGCACCGGGAGATTACGTCGTGGCCACCGGTGAATCCCACACCGTGGCGGAACTGGCCTCGCTGGCGTTTTCTCACGTCGGTTTGGATTACAGGGATTATGTAGCCATCGACGCGAAAATCTTCCGGCCCGCGGAGATCGATATCCTTCAGGGGGACGCCTCGGTGGCCAAAAGGCAGCTTGGATGGGACTACCGGCTTAGCTTTGAAGATCTGGTGCATGAGATGGTGGAGGCAGACCTGCGCATAAACTCGGTGTTCCGACCCAAGGCGGCTTCGAACTCAAATATGACCGATCCCTGTTAGGCTCGGATTTATTGATAATCATGAAATGGAGTGACAGAGGAGATTCCCAGCCCTGAAGGTTACGCAATTGTGCCTGCTGCGCAGTCAAAATTGACGCAACCTGTGATTGTGCAATATGTCGCTCCCCCCAACATGTTGTGGTACGCGCCATATCGCACAATCGAAGGGGCGGAAAGAGAATAGGCTCGGGCGTGATCCCGGGGTTGAGGCCAGGTGAAGAAGGAGCCCTGGGAGCGACACATCAATCTGTGGAATAGCGTCACTATCATATCTGATCCTCAATAATTGCATCGTCCGGTTGAGAGGGGAGGTAGAGAAAGCTTGGCCAAACACAGAACCTCCACTTCATTGATTTTGATGCTGCTGCTCGCGGCCTGCCTGTGGACATTCTGGAGTTCGCTCTGGAACCCATTCCATTTCGACGACGCTCTTTTTCTCCAGAGCCCTCAAGTTGCCGAGCCTGGAAATCCCTGGTATCTGCTCAATCCTGCTCAATCCCGCCAGCTTACCTACCTGACCTTTTATTGGAATTATCGGATTGGATCCACATCACCCTTCGGTTTCCACCTGGTCAATCTGTTTCTGCACCTGGCGAACGTGCTCGCACTCTTTTTCTTCGCCAGGCTCATGCTTCAGCGCAAAGCCGAAACCTTCGCGCCATGGATGCAGCGCTGGGTGCCCTTCGCAGCCGCGGGGATATTCGCTTTGCACCCCGTTCAAACTGAAGCTGTGAACTACGTCTATCAGCGTTCTACACTTCTGGCGGCCTTCTTCACCCTCCTCTCCATGAGCAGTTTCCTTCGTGCGCAGAGTTCGCGGCTCCGGAAGGCCTGGCTTGCTGCATCCGGCGTTTTTTTCCTCCTCGCGGTCGTTTCCAAGGAAGCGGCTCTGGCCCTACCTCTACTTTGGATCGCGCTGCTCTGGACCGAGTCCGAAGATTTCAGGGCTTTCGGTCGGTCCTTGATGCGCGCTCGTTGGTTTGCCCTGGTCTGCACTTTGACTTTCCCGGTTGGCGTGTGGATTCTGATCCACCTGTGGGGCCAACGCGGTCTCGCAGCCGCCCCAGGTTTTCTCAAGAGCTCACTCCGATATCTATTGGCTCAAATTCAGGTCCTGCCCGGCTATATCCGCATGTTGATTCTGCCCACAGGATTGTCCATCGATCACGACTTCCGACCCGCCCCAGCCATGTCAGCCTACGGCCTGCTCTGCGTACTGACGCTTGCCGGCATCCTTGGCTTCGCCCTCTTCGTCCGCAGGCGGAATTCCTCTCTTACGTTTCTGATGCTGGCATTCCTGATTTTTCTGGCGCCAACATCCTCGATCATTCCCAGCAACGATTTGTTTTTTGAGCATCGCCTCTACCTTCCCATGATTGCTGCCGCGATCCTGATGGCATGGTCAGTGTTCGCAGTCATGCGCCTGATCCCGATAGCGAATAAGCAAAAGACCGTGGCATCCTTGGCCAGCCTATGCCTTTTGTTGGCATGTTATTCAGCGTTGGCGAAGAGGAGGACATACATTTGGGGGGACAACATTCGTCTCTGGGAAGATGCGGCAGCCAAGGCTCCCCTCAAAGTCCGAGTTCACTACAATCTCGGCACCTCCTGCCTGAACCGCGACCGAAAACGGGCACGGCAAGAGCTGCTCAAGACCGTGGAACTTGATCCGAAATATGCGGCCGCCCTCTACGATCTGGGCTGGCTTGCGCAGATTGAAGGTGACCGAGATTCTGCAAGGAAGTATTACGGGGTGGCCATCCAGGCTGATCCGAAAATGTGGCAGGCGCACCACAACCTCGGCAACCTCGACATCCTGCAGGGGCGCCCGCAGGATGCGATAAGGGAATTTGAGGAGACGATTCGTCTGTGCGGCGAATATGGACCGGCATATATGAATCTGGCCACCCTGCAGATGCGAGCCGGCGACACACGGTCCGCACTGCAGACTCTGGAAAGTCTGATGCGATTTCGTTGGGATCTTCTCGAGGCAAGGTATATGCGCGCCAATGCGTTTATACAGGAAGGCAGACTTGCCGAAGCGGAAAATGAGCTAAAATTCATCACGGAGCATGATACTGCAGGAGCGTATCGGGACCGTGTCGGAGTGCTTCGTGGGGTGCTTTCGGTGCGGGCAAGGAGTTCCAGGTAGCAGCGCACAGGCATATGTCATAACTGTTATGGTTGATCCAGCTTGCCCAGTCGGGTAAGATGAGGGCTAGGGAAGTGCACGAGGGTTGCTCACTACGGTAGATTTGCTTGGGAGGGACTCCACCATGAATCGTCTTACCCCCATGAACCTCTTCGGACTCGCGGCCATCCTTATCATCTTGGCGATGGTAATCCCTTCGGCTCATGCCCAAATCCGATTCGGCGGCACGGCCCGAGCGACTTTGATGCCCATGCCGGCTGCGTTGAAGGAAGCCAGTCCCGTTGAGAAACCCTTTGAACTGCCAAGCATCGAATCCTTTGAACTCGCCGCCCCCTTCCAGGCGGTCACGACCACCAATCTGTTCGCACAAATTGCGTTCGGTGGGGGATATACGACGATTTTCAGTTTTACAAACACCGGGGCGACCGCAGCGACGGGCAATCTCATCCTGAATGACGACCATGGACAGCCGTTGCGCGCCGCTTTCTCCTCGCCCGGCTCTTTTGATACCATCGATTTTACTTATCCGCTATCCCTGCCCTCCGGAGGTTTTCAAGAGGTCATTGCCGCACCTGTAGATCCGATAAAGGATTCGACCAAAACAGGTTGGGCCCGTGTGGAAAGCTCAGGCGGTTCGCTGGGTGGAGTTGCAACCTTCCAATACACCGCTGGAGGCGTGCTCTCCCTCATCGTCGGCGTTCTTTCGGCGCCGACGACGAGTGTAGCTACTATCCCTATGGATGACGACCATGTGTTGCAGCAGGACACCGGTTACGCCATAGCAAACCCCGGCAGCACACCCATCAATATCAAGGTCATCTTCGTGCACCCCGACGGGACGATCCATCTGACCGTGAGCCCTACGGCCCTGAACCCGCTGGCGCCGGGAGGACACGTCGCCTCGTTCCTCTGGCAGGATGCGAACAACAACCAGTTCCTGATCTTTCGAGGCTCGGTGGTCATGATTGAGCAGTCCGGGAAGCCGTTTTCAATAGTAGCGCTCGTGCTCAACAATGGGCTGTTTACCGCCGTCCCCGTCATTCCCGCCGGCGCCCCAAACATCAAATGATCGGGCGGTACTGCACGCGAATCAGTTCCTCGAGCCGTACAAAGGCAGGCACAAACCGCGCTTAAATCAGGCTTTGAGAATTACCGGTCAAGCCTGCGTCGAACATCAAACCATCGATTGGTACAACTGTAGGAAACAATCAGCAACGGTTTCAATTTCGTAACTCTGTTCCACTTTTGTGCGGGCTCTTCGTCCTGACTCCACTGCATCATTCCTATGCGACAAAATCTGCAAGATGGCGGCCGCCAGTTGGGGTGCATCGCCGGCCGGTGCGCCCACGGCGCCATCGGGTATGAAGTTGGCGATCGCGCCCACCGTGGTTCCTGCCAGCGGCAATCCGCAGGCCGCAGCCTCGAGGAGCGCCATTCCCTGGGCTTCATGCCATGAGGCCTGGACGAACAGCGCGGCGGCGGCATAGATGGCGGGCATTTCCGGGTGCGGTACCTCCCCTGCGAACTTGACCTTGCCCGCCAGCCCCAACTCCTGGGCCAGCGCCTCCAGCCTGCCCTGCTCCCGACCTCCGCCGACGATGAGACATCGAACTTCGGGCATTTCGCCCAGCACACGCGGCAAAGCGCGGAGTAGAATATCCTGTCCTTTGACAGGCTCGAGCGAGCCGACATTGAGTATCGTCGGGGGACGTCGTTGTGGGATGAGAATGGCCACCGCCGCAGGTCAATCCCGAGGGGGATATGACGAACTGCAGGCAACGAGAGCGCCGCCTGTGCGTGTTCGACAAGGTACGGAGAACCGGCAGTCACCACGCGTGCTCTTCGCAAAGCCCAACGGATCAATGTCCTGGTCCGCATGCGCCGCATTAATCCGTATTGGATCTCCGGCATGGATATCAGCTCTCCGCCGGCGAGGCTGATCACGGCGGGCAAACGCGGGCGGAACCACGCAGCGACCAGGCCGGGTTCGTACGCCCAAAAAGCATGAAGCAGATCGCAGGGGATTTCCCTGACGGTGCGTGCGGTGTCCCGCCAGATGCCGGGTGTGTAGCGCGGGCCGCGATGCGCACCCCCGATGCTGTACACCGTTGCATTGGCGATACGGTAGCGATCGCGCCGATAGGGATAGCGCATCGCCACGATTTTCAGGTCGCATCGCCGTGCGACGGCCCGCGCGAGGTCGAGCAGGGCCGGAATGCACCAGTCTTCCTGGTTGCTGCTAAAACCGGGGACAATCCAAACGACTCTGAGCACAGGAACACCCTAAATTTGATGGGCGGCCTCGGCTGCTTAGGCCAACCGCAGGCGGCGACGCTCGTTCCATCCTAAGACATAGGATAGCGGATCGCTGAATGATCGATACCGGATACCGCGAAACCGGCCGGCACGCCACCGATCGGGCGGAATGTCGTGGAGCCGGCAATACTCCGTGACCGTCATCTGCCAAAATTCTTCCGCGTATACCCTGAAACCGTAGAATCGGGCCGCATAGCGCCGCATGCGCAGGGCTCGGCCGAGATTGGCCGACTGGCTCCTATAGATCTTCAGTGTGGCCTCAATTCTCTCGGCAACGCCGGAACAGTCGACAACTCGATTGGTGAGCAAAGGCGTCAGCGGGACTTGAAGCTGGCACACACGTACTGCCGCCTCTGCAGGTGTGACACCTTCTCTCGAAAGCAACAGCGACAACCCATGCGCGACCTTCCGGTGCTCCGGATGAAAATCCACCTGCGACGGGACATAAATGAGTTGGGGAGAAGTTTGGCGCAACAAACTCAGCAAAGGAGGCAACAGTTCCTCAAAACTCCATGCTCCCTCGATCAGTCCGAACCACTCGAAACGGTCCACCTGCAATGATCTCGCCGCCGCATCCGCTTCCAGCTTTCTCTGCCGGCGCATCGCTTCGGGGCCGAGTCCGCCGGCGCGGGATCTGGACCCATCCGTAACATAGGCAATGCAAACTGAATCACCGCTGGACACATGCAGGAGGAGAGTGCCGGCACAGCCAACGACCTCGTCGTCGGGGTGGGGGGCTACGAATAGGATCCGCTGTCCTCCCTCGGGTTTCCAGTGGGGCGCCCGCGCCTGGCCCAGGCGTCCGAGCACCGAAAAAGCCACACACCACATGCTTTCCGCTACAGGATCGAGCGCCGCGACGATATTCAAAGTACATCCCCCTCCGCTCCGGTCAGAAACCAATCGGCGGTTGTCGATGCGGGCCTTGACGGGGAATAAGAAATAAGCGAGAAATCATACCCATGCCGGCCGGCATGAAATCCAGCTGCCCTGAATCGATCGGACAGGGGTGATTCCGGGGCAACCAATGCAGCAATGCTCCGTGCACCGGACTCGGCCGCCACAGCAACGGCGTGATGCAAGAGCGCATTCGCGGTGACGGTGTCCCGGCGACCGACGAGGCAGTCAATGATCGTGGCTCGCACCGCTGCAGCCGTCTGGGTTATGCGCAGTGCAATGTATCCAAGCGGTTCGTTCGCACGCATCGCCAGGAACAGACGCTGTTCCGCACCCGGTCTGTCGAGGCATCGCCACTGCACCCAGGGCCGGTCGCGTACTGCGAGGATATCATATCCAGGGGAGAGGTTATTCCAGAGGCGGTCGAACCGGCCGTCGGCCTGCAGGACGTCCTCCAGGTGCACCCCACTTGTGCCTGAATTCCCGCGTCCCCTTCCTTCTTTCCGGTCAAGAAATCGGTGGAAGCCAGAATCCGCGCCTTTCCAGATCTTGGCGCCGGGAAGATGAAACTGACGCGCCATGCCGGCAAAGGGCCGGATCCAGCGCTTCATCCAGACCAGCCGAGCGACCGGCTGCCATCCTAGCAATTCACGCACGGAGCCCCAGCCCCCATAGTGGAATCCGATTTGAAAAGGTGACCCGGCGTGTGCCCATACTTCATTAGCGCGTTGCCCGAGTGCGGTCAAAATACCCTGGCGCCGGTACTCCGGGTGAGTCATGGCATCACATCCGTGCGGAATCAGGACCTGCCGGTCATGAAGTTTGAACCGAATCGGGATCACGGCATAGTGGCCCACGATTCTTCCCTGGGATTCTGCGACCCACTCGTTCTCATGTGTTGTCGAGGGAGAATGCAGCTTCCATTCCCAGTACCGCTGGGGCACAGGGCGCCCGAACACGATCTCAAACAGGGCGGTGATACCCGGCTCGTCGCCTTGCTCGAAACCTCGGATTACCCAGGATGTTTGGATTGATGAATGGTTCACAATTCCAGCCCCGGTTCCTGCACGGCGCATTGGCGCATTTTGTCCGCAAGCGCTTTATCGATCAGTTTCGCCCGGCCATCCAGGCTGACCTCAACGCATTGAATTTCAGCAGCGGCGAATGCCGGCCTCATGTCCACATCCCCTACCTGAGCACGTCCACCCAGTACGACGAGCCGGATGCGGGATCGATCCGTGCCCAGGATATTTTGCAGTGGTCCTTCAGCCCCTTTTGGCAAAACCACGAAGTCCGCGGGCACACCGGGTCGAAGCACGCCGGCATCGGGTAACTTCAATAGCGACGCAGCGTCGATCGTCACCATGCGGAAGAGGTTGTCCGCATTCACGTCATGATGGGTCGCCGCAAATTTCAGTTCGGCGAGCAGGTCGCGTTCGCCGCTCAGACGCGAGTCGGTTCCCAAAGCCACCCTATGGGCGTTGGCCAGCATGGATACGTTGATGCTGGTCCCCAGCAGGAAGCCGTTGGAAGAGGGGCACCAGATCAAGCCTCCTCCCCGGTCCATCAGCATTGTCTGCGCGTCCTGATCCAGCCCGACGCCGTGAACGAGAAGCGTATTCGGCCCCACGCAACCCCAGCGGTCCAGGCGTGTAAATTCGTCGGCAGCAGCCTCGTCTGTGCCCTCGGCTGCGTGGATGATCCATGGCCACTTTATGGGAGTTTTTCGATAGATTCTTCTGGCGGCTTCTCCATCGATCAGCAGCGAATGGCTGAATCGGTAACGGCGGACCACCCTGACCGGGAACCCTCGCTGAAGGCAACGATAAAGCGGATTGTGATGGCAGACGGTGGTCGCGCCGCAAAGCAGGTTTTTGATGCCTCCCAACAGCAGCCGGTCTGCAAGGGGAACGGACATGGCCGTGACCAGGGCTGGATCTGTCTTGAAGCGCGGCTGAAAATCGGCGATCCACTGGCAGGCATTTGTGTAGCGCTCACGCCATTTCATGCGCGGGAAATTATTAAGCTCCAGGTGGTCGTGTGCATTGATGAAACCCGGGAAGACGGAGTCGCCATCGAGATCGATGACAGCATCTCCAGTTTCAGCCGGACCTTCCAATCCGGCAATCCGGCCGTCGACTACTCGAAGCGAAGATCCGAGGACCCCAGCGGCGCCATAGATGCGGGCTTGCACAAAGGTGATGGGACGCGATTGGCTGAACAGCATATCTTATCCCGCTTTTGTCGCTCGAATGACGAGCACGGCCGGGCATCCCCGCCATTTGTGGGCGAAATCGATTGTGGGCTCGCGCACCTCCGCGATCGCCAGGCCCGCTGCGGTGCAGGCAGCCACATGATCGGAGAATGAGTGAGAATAATGACGGACAGAATACTCGCTCCCGTCCTGGCCGCGAAAGGTCCTCCTCCAACCCAACTGCGCGCCCAGCGGATGGAAATCGGAGTAGATCACGGTGCCCTTGGGAGCCAATACGCGACTGATCTCGATCAGGGCGCTGCGCAAATCCTCGACGTGGCCGAGGGCCAACGTGCACGCTACAACCTGGAACCGGCCCGTGCGCAAGCCCATGCAAAGCAAGTCGGCTTGCACCAGATGGGGAGCGAACTCACGAGCGCGGGCGAGCATAGGCAGCGAGGCATCCAACCCCACCACCAGCGCAGCCCCGCGCTGCATCATGATTTTGAGATACCGGCCGCTGCCGCAGGCCACATCGAGTGCTGCCATTCCCTTGAGATCCGGTAACATTTGCAGGACGGCACTCTCCTCCATTTCCATGAATTGATTGTGAGCATAAGGAGGATAGTTCGGGGCCCAGCGCGCGTAAGAATCCACGGCACCGAGTTCGGTTCTGCGATGAAGCAAGCGCTCCAGCCAGCGGGGCATGATTTTAGAAGCCTGTGGTCTCGGGACGTTGGTAGCGAAAAAGTTTCTGCAATGCGCGCAGCTCCAAAGGAAACCCATACAACCCGGTGTGATATCGCCACGATCCCGCCGCCCTGAGCAGCGCTCTTCTTGGCCCACCCAGCCTCGGATCCGTCGAGGTCGGATAATATGCATTGAGAACGCGCTCGAAATTCCGAATCCGGCGCCGCAGGCTCCTGTCAAGCCATGGCGTTTGCGTGTGCCGCCGGCTTGCGAACTGCAGCCAATCAGAGTTGACCCAATCCTTCAACGTATCCGGGAAGCGGAAGCCGCCCTCCTGAGCGGCATGATACAAGGCGCCATCCAGGGGAACAGGAGAATAAGTGTAAACGATGATTTCGCTTTTCGGATTTACTTTTTTGATCTGCCGGATGAATCGGATGTTCGAGCTCAGGTCAGCTCCTGGATCCGGCGAATTGCCGACGATGAAGGAGAATTCAGGCACGATGCCATACTCTTTGGTTCTTGCCGCGATGGCGAGGGTCTTCTCAGGGGTCATGGTGCCGCCCTTGGCCATGCGTTTCAGCGTCTCTATGGAAGCGGATTCCGCGCCCATGTAAACCATTTTCAACCCCGCATCGTGCATTAACTTCCAGGTCTTATCCGAGAATTTCAACAAGGTGTCAATCCGCGCCTCACCCCACCATGAAATGCGCAACGGAGCAATCTGCTCCGCAATCTCGGCGACGCGGGATTCGCTCGTGAAGAAATTGTTGTCATGGAATTCGATGGCATTTGCCTGCCAGCGATGGACGAGCAGCTCAACAGTCTTGGCCACCCTGGTCGCAGATTGAGGCAGCCAACGTCCGTTCACCATGTTCACCACCGCACAGAAGTTGCATAAGAACGGGCAGCCGTAGCTCGAATGGTGAGATAGGGTACGAGAGCCGAGACAGGTATTGCGGACATATCGGGCCATATCTATGCGGTGGTAGGGATAGGCTGGCAGATCATCGGGACTCGGGATCATGGCCGGCGGGTTTTCAACCACCGCTCCTTCGCCGTCCCGCACTGTGAGCCCTGGCAGCGCTCGCCAGTCGCCGCCGTGCTCGCGCAGGTTGAGCCATTCGAGGAATGTCAACTCGCCGTGTCCGCGCACCACAATGTCCACCGCCGGGGAACTCAGGCATGCAGCGGCATGGAGAGTTGGGAAGTAGCCCCCCCATGCAATCATCAATCCTGGGAATTCATTTTTGAGAGCAACACAATGAGGATAAGCCTGAGAAAGCTGCGGCCCCGGCATTACCGTGACGGCGAGCACATCGGCTCCGCGGCCGGTCTGGTCGCGGATTTCCCGCAGAGGATCAGGCGATACGTTGCCGTCCACAATGCTGTATTCGTAAAGCCCTTCCAGTACGGCACCCAGAGCCATCAGGGACAGAGGCAAGATTTTTTTGCCCGAGGGGCTGCTCCTGGGATTGTAAAGGACGATTTTCGGCTTCATCCGGATTCTCCTGATGCCATGGAAGTCCGCTCAAAATCATAGAGGATATGATCGCCAAGTATGCGAAAAGGCGGGATCGACGCCCGAGACTGTTCAAACCGGCAGAGGAGCCGGAACAGACCGCTTCTGCCCGCGAGCACCGGGTGCAGATAGGATGGCGGCAGGAACACTCCCAATCCTATGATGCGCCTGATTTTGAATTCCGGAGCGAAGGCACCCCGGAAAGCTTTCGCAGCGGGGTACCACACCCTGATATTGTGGCCTCCGATGCAGCCTTCGGCTCCTGTGCGTGCGAGTCTTCGGAACGCTCGCCGGGGCTGAAGGTGGAGCAGGTGCCACAATATTTCCCAGGCACACCACCGCCCCATGACCACGATGACTAAACGCCCGCCGGGTTTGATGCAGCGCGCCAGCACTGTTGCAAGAGGTCTCAGATCCGGTATGCAGTTCAATCCCCCGAAATTGGACAGCACACCGTCAAATTGAGCATCCGGCCAGTCGGCAGCCGGATTCGCGAAGTCGTAGAGGAGAAACTCGATTCTGTCTGACAGGTGGTAGGCAGCGGCCTTGCGTGAGGCAATCTCCAGCATTGCGGGAGAACCGTCTGAGGCCAGGACGTGGATTTCTCGCTTGGCCATCCAGACGGCATCCTCACCCGTGCCACAATTGAGCTCCCACACCCGAGTTCCCGGCTGGAAAGTGTCCGACAAACTGCGCCAAACGATCTGACGCAACTCTCGCCCGATGGGGGTATGGGTGAATGAGCTGTCGTATTGATCGGCGATCGCATCAAAAGCCCGGGCTGTCATGATGGCACCGACTTTCGCACGCCGGAGCGGCTGCCGCGATGAAATCCTTCAGTCTCACCTTGGGTCAGCCACATTCCTGCTCTGCCCAGCATGGTATTTGCGGCCGCCTTTGCCAGGCGCAAAACGCCCAATCCGGAATCTTTCTTGCGCTGGAGTGCCACGGAGTTCACCATCCAGCGCGTAGCGAAGGAATAATAACGCCGGGAGTGCCGGCCGCTCACCTGGAAATCGCGATCTGTCCGCGTCTGCCAATCACCCCGGCTCATGACGCGGTCGGCAACCTTGCCGTAGTATTCGGTTCCGCGGATCGGATAAGCGACGGTCGTAAGAAAGACATCCGGGGCGGATTGTTTGATGAGTCTGACTGTCGCTTGGAGATCTTGATCGCTTTCCCCCTCGTACCCGAGCATAATGAACATCCCGACCTGAATACCCCGGCGCTTCAGGGCCTCGGTCATCGATTGCACTTGCTCCACTGTCACGCCGCGCCTCATTGCGTCGAGGATGCGCTGGGATCCCGATTCAGAACCAAGCCAAAGCCGGTGGCACCCCATTTCTGCCAGCAGGTCGGCCACCTCCTCATTAAGCCGATCGGCACGCGAAATGCACTCGAATGGGAGGCGGAGCGCGCGGCGCTTCAACTCTCCGGCATACTCGCGCAACCAGGCGTGGTGCATGGTAAACACGTCGTCCGCATACCACAATTGATCGGGCTGGTAGCGTGATGCAATGGATTCGACCTCTTGCGCGACTCGCCGCGGCGAGCGGCGTCTGTGGGTATGCCCATACACCGCATGGCTGCACCAGGTGCAATGATAAGGGCAGCCGCGCGCGCAAATTAGCGACAGCGATCCCGCGCCGTGGTGCACGCGCCAGGTGTGCAAATACCTGTTTATGTCAATTGCCTCCCTGTCCGGATCGGGCAATAGATCGAGATCCGCGATCATTGGGCGTGAGGGTGTGCGCACGACCCGCCTTTCCTCATTGAGGTAGGCAATGCCCGGGACGTGTTCCAACGCACGGGGGCCGTGCTTCGCCAGGGCCGGCAGGAGCTCCACCAGCGCTGCTTCGCCTTCGCCAAACACAATGACGTCCGCATCCCGGTGTAAATACTCTTCAGGATAATCAGCCGGCTCGGGCCCACCCAGGATCACAATCGCGCCGCGGTCTTTCGCTGCACGACTCATTCCGACCACCCTCGATCTCGTCAGCAGGTTGGCGTAGATGCCCACTACAGGCGGGTGATCACGATCGAGGAGATCCGCATATTCAGAGAATGTCCGGAATGTGGAATCGAAGACGCCGACTTGATACCCAGCCGCTTTCAAATAGGCCGAAATAGAGATAATTCCCAGGGGCGGGTATGGCTTCATGACCTTCAGCTCATGCGGATCTTCATGCATGAAATAGCCGTGTGTCAGTAGAATGTCCATGGTTACCATCCGGACCCCGTCTGCATCAGGAGAGTTTTTGCGCCGGCCGCAGATTTTCCAGGATGACTTTCTCCAACGGAAATGAAAAGCAGCGCCGCCGGATGCGCCAGCGGCTGACGAGCTGCAATGGACGACCGAGATTGTGACGGGCATGTCCGAAGGCAAAGCGCTGGTAAAACTTGAAGCGTTCGATGCGCTTCCATTGCTCGGCTGTAATCCATCTCCCTCTGGACCCGACATAGTCAAAATCGGCCCATTCCTCCAGGGTTGAGGGGAAGATGTAACCGTTGTGAACCAGCGTCTCCGAGATTGGATTGCCGGGATACGGTCGAAAGTAAAAGATTGATACCTCGAAATTGCGGCTTAAGGCGCGCAGCCGCGCAGCCGCATCGAGCGTCTGTCGAATGCTGTCGTCCGGCTCGCCCGGGAAGCCGACGATGAAGTTCAAGATGGCACCGACGCCATGCCGAGCACACCTTGCGGCACTGTCAAACACCTGGGAAAGTGTAATGTCCTTCTGGATTCGCCGCAGCGTATCCGGCGACCCCGATTCTACCCCGATCATCACACGTTTCAGGCCTGATCGACTGCAGAGCGCCATCAGCCGGTCGTCCAGCCTGCTGCCCTGATCGGAGCGCATGGTAGCCGTCCAGGCCACGTTGAGGCCATTCCTGAGAAATGCCTCGGCAATCGACTCGACCCTCTGGGGACTGGTAAAGAACGTCTCGTCCTGAAAGGAAATCTCCTCGTATCGGTATTTCCGGTAATGAGCAGCGAGTTCGGCCGCCATCCGCTCGGGCGCGAGACCGTACCAGCCGCGTTTGAAGACAGCGGGGTCGGCGCAGAACGCACAGCGAAAACGGCAACCCTGCGAGGAGACGTAGTCAAACTGGCGTTTTTGCTTGCACTCGAAGTAGCGCTCAATGGCAGCGAGCCCGTAATCGTGGGTGGGCAGAAGATTTAACGTCGGAGAAGGCTCTGGGCGGGGACATCCGCAGCGGCTCATCCTGCCGGCGATATGCGCAACCTTCCACTCCCTCCAGCGACCTGTTTTCCGCCAGACATTCCACCACCTCCGCAAACGTCAATTCGCCCTGGCCGATGACCACCGCATCTACACACGATTCCGCAAGACATTGCTCGGGAAACAAAGACGGGTGCCAGCCCCCCCACACGATGGGGACTGAAGGCATCATTTTTTTAAGCGCGCGGGAAACCGCGAGCGCATCACGAATTGGTGCCCCGCTCAGTACCGTCATTCCTATGCACAGCGCGTCCTTATCGAGATGCCGCAAGATGGCTTCCACGGGGTCCGCGTCCAATCGACCGTCTACCAGTATCACCGAATATCGGGAACGGTCGAGTGCCGAGCCGACGGCAAGCAGGGCAAGAGGCATAGTCCAGAATACCGCGCGTGGGTTGTACAGAACCACCTTCCGGCGCATCAGCACGCCTCCGATGACAGATTTGCAGCGGCTGGATCTTCGTGGAACCGCTTGAGTACCCGTTGATTTGTTCGCCATCCGAGCCAGTTTTTTGGTATCGAGGCCAGCGTCCGCAACCAGGTTCCTCCCCCTGGACGCGGCTGTGTGCCGGGTCGACGGATCCTTTCCCATCCTTTGCGCGTGCGAAACTCCGCGTGGACCGCATGGTAAAGGGTGCGGTAGAAAGTCTCAGGAAAGGGGCCATGGTAGAGCATCGCAAGGTCGTCGCTGTCGATCCAATTCTGCTTATTTCCTAACTGGGCGCGCACCTGCTCATAAAACCTGGTCCCGGGCAGTGGATAGGAAATAGAAATGCCGATGTCGTCCGGCATCAATTCCCGGACCATCTGCAGGGTCATGTCGATATCGGAGCGCGTCTCGCCCGGATAACCGAACTGCAGGAAGAAGGCGACCCTGAGGCCGGCTGCGGCCAGCATGCGGCGCGCCTGATGGATCTGGGCCACGGTGGTACCCTTTTCCATAGCATCCAGGATTTTTTGTGATCCGGATTCTGCGCCCAGCCAGACGGTTTCACAGCGGGCAGCCTTCAGACCCTCCACCACCGACGGCTTCACCAAATCGGCACGCATCTGACACTTGAACGGTATGGCCACATTTCGATCCTGCACCAGATTCCCAAAATCCTCGATCCAGCCGGGTTTCAAGCCAAAGATGTCGTCGGCGAACCAGATATGATCCGGCTGATAGGATTTTTTCAACCACTCCAGCTCGGCCGCTGCGTTCTGCGGCGACCGGGAATTGTATCGCTGCCCCCAGATCGGTTTTGCACACCAATTGCAGTGATAGGGGCAACCGCGCGTGGTCACCATGTTCATGGAAAAATGGCCGTGTCGAGCTTGCCAGCGGCCACGATAGGCGGGGATGTTTGCCAGATCCCACGCGGGGAAGGGCAGGGCATCGAGATCGGTCAGGTGGAGCCGGGGCGGATTGCGCCGCTCTGCGCCTGACGGGTCCAGCCAGGACAGGCCGGTGATGTTTTCGATCGGCACTTGCGCTTTGCCCTCGACATGATCCATCAGCTCACCGAGCGTTTCTTCCCCTTCACCCCGGATGACATAGTCCGCGCCCTCCTTCAAATACTCTGTGGCGCGATCGGTCGCGTCAGCTCCGCAAACTACGACGACGCAGCCGCGCCCTTTCGCGATGGCGATCATTCGCCACGCCGCTGCGCGCATGCGCAGCAGGCACATCTTGCTCAAGTAGTTGAAATTGTCCTCGTAAAGGACCGCGCATCGGGGCTGATGGAGTTGGAGAGCCCTCTCCCATTCATCTTCACCATCGGCGAGCATGGCATCGAAGAGCGCCACATCGTGGCCGCGCCCGCGCAAATAGGACGCTGCGTAAAGGGTGCCCAGCGGCGCATAGGGCTGCATGGCCGCATGAAGCTTGGGGTCGAATCGAAGATAGTAGGACTGCCCCAGGAGAATCCGGCTCATGCATCCTCCAGCAAATCGCGTCCGTATTTGAAGGCAGGGCAAACGCAACGCACACATTCCGGCCGCCGGCCCAACCGCTGTTGTTGCCGGAGGCCCCTGGCGGCCGGGGTATTCAGGGCGTCTTCCATCGAAATGCCGTCCGGCCGTGCGTAAGGAGGGAGGAAAAAGCATGGTTTGAAGGAACCATCCGTCTGGATAAATACCGAAAAACGGGGGGCGTTGCAGCGCACCGGCGGAAATTTCTGCAGTCCCAGGAGCGCCGCGAAATAACGGTGCAAGTTGCGCAATTTGGATTTTGACTCAACGATGTATCCCCGGGCGAATTCGGCCTCGAATTCCCGTTCGGTATCATCGAGAACTGCGGCGAAGGGATCGAGGTCTTCTGCTCTCAAGGCCATCGACCGGTCGAACTCAGCGGAGCGGGCAAATGCAGCCTGGTTGTGTACATCGACTGCCAGGAACGAGTGATGGGCAGCTCCCCACGATCGAGTCAGCCGGATCATGGCGGGTATCTCACGATAGTTTGCCCGCTGTACCGTGGTTCGGAAAGTCACCGGCAAGGATGCGGCGATCTTTTCCACTCCGCGCTGCAGCAGGCTCAGCCCATCCACTCCGCGCACAGCTTTGTAGGATTGAGGGGTTGCGCCATCGAGCGAGATGTAGAGTTCATCGATACAGCTCAAAATAGCATCAGAGTGTCTGAAGCTCAGGATGCCGCTCGTTGCCAGGGCTACCTTGACACCCTTGGCTCTGAACATCGCGGCGATCTCAGCCCAATGGGGATGCTGCAAGGGTTCTCCTCCGGTCAGCAGCACATAGCAAGTGCCGAAAGAGGCCAGTTTCTCGGCCAACTGCTGCGCCCGTTCCATCGGAAGTTCGTTCTGTCCGGCGCGCCAGTAATCGCAACAGTTGCAACGTGAGTTGCATTGGTCGGTGATGGAGAGAATCGCGGTCGGCAGAGCATGCAACGAGTCGGAGTGGAGTCTCCTCCACCACTGCAGTCGCATCAACTCCTGCCTGATATTCAAGGGCATTGGCTTCGTGGATCCCAACCCAGACCTATAGTATAAGAGGTTGAACTACAATGAGGAAGGGTAAGTTGCCGGACCTCTCCGGCGCCGCTGCCGCGGGGGCGCCAGGTGTCCGATCTGTAGCCGACAGTCTGAATTCATCGAGTCGACGCTGGTATTGGGAAGAGATGTGCGTCCCGTGATCGTCAAAGTGACCCTTGACCTGGTTTCGATCAAAGATAACGCAGCCATGAGCCTGAGCCGTCCTGGGAGCGAACTTGTGAATCTTTCGCTTCATTTCCCAGGTATCAAGCCATGCGCCGATCCTCCCTGCCAGCAGCCATTCCATAACTCCCTTGATGCAGCGACCCATTTTCCCCGGCCGATACTCCGGCTCCCAATGAAGGGGGGTAGCGGCGTTCGGCAGCATCTGCGCGATCCATGGATTGACGGCCCGCATTTTTTGGTACACCTCATACCCATAGAGTGGAACCATCTGCACAAATTCATGGGCCACGTAAACCGTGCGCGGTTCGAGCGCCAGAATTTCCTCCGAGATCACGTAGTTGGGACACAGAGTATTGGGCGTGAGCTTGCCGGCATACACGAGCAGCACAGCCATGGCGCGGGCAAGCCAGACCCTGCGGGGTGCAGTGACCAGGAGGATGTCCACATCGTCGCGTTCGTTGCTGTTGTCCATCGCCAGGGCACCTGTGATGGCGACCATCCTCACAAACGGCAGATGGCCCAGAACTCGAGCATAGAATCTGGCTTTAGGCCATGACCGGCGCGAAACCTCCGATCTGTGCCGCCTGCCGGTCACAATATTCTCGCGCCCCGGCAGCGTCACGAATCCATTCACCTGTTTGATCCGGCCGTCAAGCCAGGCTGGATTCTGTAAGATTGCCAGGACCTGCGACTTGGAGCCGGGGGCATCGATCAGGTAATGCGTGATTTCCTCAGGGGTCAGAGGGTAATCGAAAAAGGTCGGAGTACAAAAGGGTTTTCAGAACAGCGCTTGCGATCTGCTCATTCGCGGGTAAAGTGGCGGCTTCGACGGATTCCTCCACTGGTTGAGCATCGCTCTGGATTAAAGCCTGACGATTGTGAGACATTTGACTCATAGAGGCCGGCGAGGTTCCTGATGAAAGTTGCACTCATCCACGATTATCTAAACCAGTATGGCGGCGCGGAGCGTGTTCTCGACACCATGCTCGACATTTTCCCCGACGCACCCGTCTACACATTATTATACAGTCCGGAGAGAACTTCAGCGCACTTTCGAAAAAAAGTCTGCAAGACCAGCATCCTGGATTTCCCGTTTGCCAGGCACCATCACAGGCTGTTCATTCCCTTGATGCCGTTCGCAGTCAGGAGCCTGAAGATCGGAGATGGATACGATCTCATCATTTCCGACAGCGCAGGATACGCCAAGGGTATATCCAATCCGGAGCGGACATTTCACATTTGTTATTGTTACACACCCCTGCGCTATGCCTGGGAGGTCGATAACTATTTTGCCAATCCGGTATTCAAGACCTTCTTTCGACCGGCATTCAATTACCTGAAACGCTGGGATTTCGAAGCGGCGCAAAAGCCGGATGTGCTTTTAGCTGTCTCCGGCTTCATTGCCCAGAAGATCCGCCGAGTTTATGGGCGAACGGCCCGGGTCGTATATCCGCCCGTCGACTATGAAAAATTCTATTTCGATGCCGACCTCCAACCATCCGCGGCCAAACCGCCCTATTATCTGGCCGCGGGACGTTTGCTGCACTACAAAAAGTTCGCGCTCCTGGTGGAATCTTTTCTGCAGCTGGGCCTGAACTTGTGGATCGTCGGATCCGGACCGGAGCTGTCCAAGCTGGAAGAGATGGCTGCTGGAGCCGGCAACATTCAATTCAAACGATTCGTGACCGACCAGGATCTGCATGCGCTCTACAACGGCGCGAAAGCATTCCTCTTCCCCCAAATGGAGGATTTCGGCCTGGTGGCAGCCGAAGCCATGGCGTGCGGCGCACCCGTGATTGCCTACGCGCAGGGCGGGGCGCTGGAGATTGTCGAAGAGGGCCGCACCGGCATTTTCTTTCAGCAGCAGAACTCAAGTAGCGTGGTCGATGCGGTCCGCAGATTCGAGCAGATGAATTTCGACCGGCGTGAGGTCAGCCGGTTGGGTCGGAGGTTTACAGCAGAACAATTCCGGAACGGGATTCTGCAGGTTATTCCAGCCAACCTGCGGGAGAAGTTCGGCATTTGAAACTGAACCGCACGGCGGGGAATATCCGCAGGCAAAAGCCTCAACGCAGAGGGCGCAGAGACCGCAGAGGATTTTTATTTTTGAATGACTTACCTCTGTTTCGAAAATAACTCAGTGGGGTGCCAATTGATTCGATCGTTTCTGCGCCGCCCTTTCAGGGCTTACAATCTCCGGCCCCCAAACCCAGGGCTTACGCCCTGGGCTGTGCTGCTCCGCCCTTTCAGGGCTATGCGCTGCACGGCCATGAAAACCGCGAGGATTACGGCTGCAAAATCCCGAAGGGCTGAGCCTTGCACGGCCGTGAAAATCCCAAGGATCACGGCTGCAAAACCCCGAAGGGGTGGCGCAGCAAAGCCCAGGGCGTGAGCCCTGGGGACAGGGAATGGAGGGAAAAGAGCCCTGAAAGGGCGGCGCAGAAAACTCGCGCCCGGAACACAACATTTTCATGCGTCACCGGGTGCGCGCCGGCGCATGAGGGACTGCTTCGAAAATAGAACCGATTGCGGCGCCGAACCACATGTGTGTTTCTGTGTCGCCCTTTCAGGGCTAAGCATTGCACGACCTTGGAAACCCCGAAGGGGTGGAGCAGCAGAGCCCAGGGCGTGAGCCCTGGGAAGCCGGCATCGAGCGGTAAGAGCCCTGAAAGGGCGGCACAGGAAACCTGTGGCGAGAGCGCAACATTTTCATGCGTCACTGGGTGCGCCCCGGCGCATGGGGGACTGTTCCGAAAATAGCAGCAGAATGCCAATAACGTCGGGATCGGTATCGGGGTCGCAATCGCAGTCGCAATCGGTCGTATCGGCCTGCGAAAGCCGATTGCGACTACGATAGCGACACCGAATCTGATACCGATACCGACAATTGCCGATCAAAGAAGCATGACCTTTTCTTGCGTCGTAGGGTGCGCGCCACGCGCATGAAGGACTGTTCCGAAAATTGTGCCCATAGCGGTGCCGAGCAATTCGTCGATTTCTGTGC
>CAVTZY010000043.1:0-32304 GCA_963739235.1 Terriglobia bacterium
GTTTATGTTAGCCTTGACTCAGTATTGCTTTGTCGTTTCCAGTAATATAAGAACATTGCAGTGAAAATTGGGATTCCATTACAAAAATAAAACCTTTTCCAGTAATGGCTCATCATCAATTGAATACACAATTCGGCAGTTGCTCGGACAAGTTCGACGAGTTCTTCGATAACTGTTTCCGGGAGTTGGTCGCGTGTCAGGCTCTCGCATAACGCGGTGAGATCGGCCAATCGCGCCAAGCGTCGCCAATCGTCTGGCAATGTACCTCCGGCGTGCAAATAGCCGGTAGAGAAATGGGGCTCGGCGAGAGGCTGGGCAGTTCGCTCGTATCGGAGGAAGTTGCCAATGTCGCCCAGAGGAGAGCCTGAAATCGCGAACTCCCAATCGAGAACCGCGGCCACGGACCAGCGTCCAGCGATGGATCTGACCAGCAGGTTACGTTTGTTGAAGTCGCCGTGTACGAGGCGGGCTTCATCCTCCAGGCATGCAAATTGTGGCACGTAGGACCACACAAAGGCATGGGTGCGATCACGCAAATCCGCTGGCATACGCCGCTGCAGGTTGGATGATGCGAGGCATAAGTCGACAAAGCGCGGCATTGGGCTTGGTCCTTCCAAGAGTGCCGCTGTTACGGTTGGCCCCGGCGCAAGCCATCCGGACTTCAAGAAGGTGGTCCGGCTGATTGCGGCCAGAGTTTCGCCCGCGGAGTATGCCGCCTGCTGGATTGCATCGCGATCACCGCTACGTTTCAGCACACGGAGGCTAATGCCTTGGACATAGCGCATCAAGATGAACGGCGGAAGATCCTCAAACCCTCGCGGCTCCGCGTGAATCACCTCAGGCACAGGAACCGAGCCGCCGATCAGGCGCATCAGATCGAGTTCCTTTTGACACAGCGACGCATCATGTTCGTAGACGCGCAGCACGAACAACTCGGGGCTAGAATCGATGCAGAGCTTGAAGTTCGCATTGCGCAAGCCATCAGCGAGTGGTTCCATTTCGACTACGCCGCAGTGTGGAAAGGCGGTACGGACGATCCCCCCCATAATGTGCGCGGGCAAGGTGCGGCGCGGTTCGGCACGCAACCAGCGGGCTTCATTGAACGCGGGGCTGACCATGAGAGCTATTATCGATGAACGACGCCCCAATATAAACACTGAATGACGGTCTCGTCCTTACAAACGCAATTGCCAGATACCCAGAAGTCGCTACATGGAACACGGCACTCGGTCCTGAAACGGCGATGTGGGAAGTTAACGGATGACCAGCCACATGTGTGAAAAACCGGCGTTCCGGTTAAACGGCGAACCCGGACAAATGGATTTTGGGAGTCAATCCTGACATATTTTCGTGCGTATTGACGAAATCGCCTGACATTGATTTTGGAAAGCATCTGGGTTTTATCTGCAGTGCATCGTTGGCCTGAAATTCTGCAGATCCCGACTCAAAACAGAAGCGAGGGGGCTGGAGCTCCAGAATCAACCAGCGGGAGATGGGCGATGCCCTGCCGGATGCTCGGGGAGAAGTTGACCCGGCCGAGGGCGGGTCAGATTTCATCCAGGCTCTGATCGATCAGGCCTGCGTCGGCGAAGCCGAAGTATTCGATTTCCCCGATGATGATTTGGTCGACGAGGCGGATGCCGAGGATCTTCCCGGCCTTCACCATGCGGGCCGTGCACTCGCGGTCCTCGCGGCTGGGCGCCGGATCACCACTAACATGATTAAGGAGTAAAATGGCTGCGGCTGCAGGGCCGGCATGTTTCCGCCTGCCCGCTGCGCCACAAAAGTGGGTCCGATGGTAGCGCGCTGTTGCGAATAAGTGGAGGCTGCGCGTTTGGCCTCAGGAGCCCGTGCCCATCAGTGTGCGGGCTAACCGCGTCGCGGAAGCGGCGTCGGGGGCGTAGCCGTCGGCGCCGTATTCATCGGCGAGGCGCTGATTCAGGATGGCTCCGCCGACCATGATTTTTACCTTGTCACGGAGGCCCTCCTTGCGTAACGCCTCAATAACCGATTTCATCCTGGGCGCCGTGGTGGTCAAAAGTGCCGACATGCCCAGGATATCTGGGCTGGTTGTCTTTACTGCATTCACGAAATCAGGCGTCGGGACATCCGCCCCCAGGCTGTGAACCTCGAAGCCTGCCCCTTCCAGCATGATGCAGACCATTCTCTGGCCGATATCGTGCACGTCCCCTTCTACGGTTCCCATGACAACCTTGCCGGCTTTTTTCGTCTCGGAGCGGGCCAGCAGCGGCTTCAAGAGCTCGAGGGCGGCGCTCATTGCTTCGGCAGCCAACAGCATCTCAGGGATGAACTTTTCCCCATGCTCGTATTCATCGCCGACCATTTCCATTGCGGGAATCAGGGCATGGTTCAGGATGTCCTCTGCTGCGTGATTCTCCAGGGCTTTCCTGGTGAACTCAACGGCCTTCTGGTCTTCCAGATTCACGATACTGAGCTTTATTTTTTCCAGGATGTCATCGGCGAGTGTCATCTCTATCTCCTCGGTACTTTCCAAATTACAAATCTACGAGCAAGATCCAGGTGCGGGGCGGCGTGGCACTGCACGCCCGCGCCTTCGGCGTGCGACTACCGCCGGCCGTGCTTTCTAGCTGCGTAAACCACCGCATCAATATTCACAAAGGGCACACCCTGTGGGGTCCAGCAGTTGGGGCCGAGGATGCTGCGCAATCCACTCCCCTCGACGGCCTGGATCACTGCTCTGCACTCTGCTTCGATCGTGTCCGGCGTCCCCTTGTCCAGAGTCGTGGCGTAGGGCACCGGCACTTTTTTCTCGGTAACGGTCGGAGTCGTGGCCCCAATATTGCCGTTGATAGCCTTTGCCCGCGCTTTACCGGCCCGATTCTGTTCGGTGATCCTATCGACACAAAGCTGGATATCCATGGGGCCCAGGAAGTAACCGTCGGCTTGATTCTGTGCGATCAAATCCAGGCGATCGTGCCAGTTGCCGCAAGGGTGGAAAACGACGGGCACACCCGTTTCCTTACGGATCGCCTCGATGAACTTTCTCTCCATGGGCTGAGTCAGCTTCTCATAGGTGGCGCGCGATATACAGTCGGCCGATGAAACCGGATCGTTCACCCACACCATGTCGGCTCCGGCTTCCACCTCCGCTTTGACCATCTCCAGCCACGGCCCGAGTGCCAGTTCCATGAGCTCTTGTGCCCATTCCGGATCACGCACGACCGTTGTGAACCATTTTTGGAAGCCGAGGAGACAGCCGATCGTTCTGGACGGGCAGCTGCCCCACGTCATGATGGGGACGTGCTGTTTCCCGCCCCCTCTCTTGAGCAATTCCTCCTTGAGCCGCCGAATGACATAGAGGACCTTGGGCATGTTGCCGTCTTTTCGCGGATCAATCTTCCATTGGATCTTGTGCGTGTCCTCCTTGCTCTTGATCGCAGGTTCCTTGACCATGGGCACGTCATTTTCCGGATATTTGAGCACTGTGCCCAGCGCTTCTTCCACCGGTCCCATCATGTCATAATCGATGATGCAATCGTATTGAAACCTCTCCTGGCCCAGGATCTGAGCCTTTACGTAGAGATCCGGGACCTGCCATGTCTGCAGGAAGTTCAGTCCCAAGTACTCAAGCGGAGCCCAACGCGGGTAGATGTGCACCGGCACTCGGTCGGGTTTCTCCCCCCGCAGTGCGGCCATCATGCGCTCCATCGGGGTCATTTCCGTCACCTGGTTGTATAAGTAGTACATGGGTCTCACTCCTCCTGTAGCTTGAGCTGAAGCATGAATGGCTCCTGCCTTACTTCCTCTCCCGGTCGAATGACTACATACTCTTCTGTGCTGCGGAGTTCATCCGTGGGAACCTTGTGTCGACCGAACTCGAGCAGCCGTTGGATGAGCGCGGGCGATCCGATCACCTCTTTGTATTCCCAGCCCCAGCGCACCCGGCAGAAATCGGCTACCTGCCTGGCTTGCGCGCGATATTGTTCCAACTCTGCCGAGGATAAGGCGATGAAGCAGGCTTTGCGATAACGGCCATACAGGGTATTCGATATCAACGTCGCCTTTTCCGTCCCGTATTTTTCGACGCACTTCAAATATTCGCTCCTGGGCTCCCCACCACACTCCAACCACCCCGGCGTAAGATAATAGGTGCCCGGCTCAGCCTGGAACTCCCGGAGATAGGTCGTGCGCGAACCGAAAAAGAGTGCCACGCAGTCATCGACACGGGGGATCACCAACGTGTGATTCCGCGATTTCAACCCGACCAGGCCGTTGCCGCAAAGCCCGAAACCAATCAGCACGAGGTGGGGCGTCGTGAGGTCGTCAATCTGTTCCTGAATTGCCGCCCTCATTTTCTGCGGCGTCAGGTGCAGGCCATAATCCATGACAATGACGTGCGTGTTCTGATCGCCGATCATGTCCTGGATTGCTCCCCGGAACACCGCACAGGCAATGACCACAGTCGGCTGATTTACCGGCATAACCACCTATCGTGCGCCGCGGCTGAAGGCCCGCCCTCAAGCCGGCGCTGGAGGCACATATTTAAGCCGCGGCTGAATGCACGTACTCAATCAAGGGCTGAATGGCCCGTAATTAAGGAACCCCGAAGGGGTTCAACAGCGCCAGCCCAGGGCGCAAGCCCTGGGAATGCGGGGGACAAGAGCGAAAGAGCCCTGGAGGGGCGAAACAGCCTGTGCCGCCCTTGCAGGGCTTCACTCGGGCTGCACCCTTTCCCAGGGCTTGCGCCCTGGGCTGGCACTGTTTGACCCCTTCAGGGTCATTTTTCTGCCAAACCTCGCTCGCTCAAGCTTAACCAAGTGCCATTCCTGCCAGGGCTGGAATCTTCGTGCCGCACAACCAGCGCATTGGGACGCGAAGACCCGAAGCTCACGATATCCCCCTGCTCGCAGCCTACCCGGGCTGAGGCGCTTCAAGCTTGCCGCTCCGGTAAGCTCGGAGATACCCCATACAGTGCGCGTCGCGACCTCCCAGGGCTTCCGCGGCCGAAATTTTGGCCATCAATCCCGCATCGCAGGGATCGATAATAGCGGCATCCATGCCGCGGCCGAGCAGCATCAGCAGGAAAACCTCGTTCAGGAGCTTGCGGACGGGCAATCCATACGATACGTTGCTCACCCCGCAGCTGGTATGAACCTCGGGACACTGGCTCCGAATCCTGCTAATGGCCTCGAGCACCGCGGGGCCGTGTTGCGAGCCTGTGCTGATCGGGAAAACGCATGGGTCCACGTAGATATTGCCGGCGGGAATTCCATCCGTAGTCAATCGCCCGACCAGGCTGATGGCGGTCGCCACACGATCTTCCAGACCTTGGGGCGGCGCCCCGGGTGCAAGGCAGAGAGCGATCACCTTGGCACCGTACTGTTTCACCAGAGGTGCAACCGCCTGGTATCGATCCGATTCATCTGTGATCGAGTTGATCATCGGCGGCTGTTGGCACAAAGGCAGTGCCTGCCGCAGCGCTTCCGGATCAGCGCTGTCCAGGCAGAGAGGAAGCTGAACAACCTCCTGGACGATTTTCACCAGCCACGCCAGGTTTTCCACTTCCTGGCCGGCGACACCGCCATTGACATCCAGCATATGGGCACCGGCCTCCACCTGCTTCCGGGCTTCTTCCTTGATGAAATCCGCATCCCTCTTAGTAACCGCCTCGCCGATTCTCTTGCGCGTTGCGTTGATCCGTTCCCCGATAATCAGCACGATGATTCTCCCCTTGGATAACCCATAGTTATGGCCTCATTGATTATGACACCCAGAAAATGAGTCAAGAATCCTCCGCGTATTCCGTGGATCAGGATTAGAACAGCCCCTTCACCTCTCCGGTGGCTGTGTCGATATCGACACGGCGGAAGCCGGGATTGGATCCCGTACCGGGCATCAGGCTGATGCTGCCGGCGAGTGGACAGAGAAATCTGGCCCCTGAGAAGATCAAGACATCGCGGATTGGGAGAAACCATCCCCTCGGAACCCCCTTGATCGCCGGATCATGACTGAGGCTCAAGTGTGTTTTCACCATGAGAGTGGCATAGTCGGCGTATCTGGGATCGGCCTCGAGCATCTCTGCCTTGGCCTCGGCCTCCGGAGTCCAGGACACTCCATCGGCACCATAAATCTCCCTGGCGATGATCTCGACACGCTCTCTGAGTTTTTTCTCCAGCGGGTACAAAAAATGAAAATCCATCTTGTCGTTGCATGCTTCAAGGACCGCTTCGGCGAGTTCTACCGCGCCCTCACCTCCCTTGGCCCACTGCTCAGAAACGGCGCAACGGGCGCCCGCTGCTTCCGCCGCGCCGCGCACCAGCGCGATTTCATCCCTGGTGTCGGTCGCGAAACGGTTGATGCACACCACGGGATTGATTCCCGCCTTCCGGATGATCTGGATGTGATGGACCAGGTTGGGCATCCCCTTTTCGAGCAGGCCAAGATTTTCCTTGGTGTATTCCGAGGGCAGGGGGATCCCAGGCACGACGGCCGGACCGTTGCCGTGCATTTTGAGTGCCCTGATGGTGGCAGTGAGAACGGATGTGCCGGGGACCAACCCTGCGTAACGGCACTTCACGTTCCAAAACTTCTCGAAACCGATGTCGGCGCCGAATCCGCTTTCCGTAATGTGATAATCAAACAGTTTCAGTCCAACCCGATCCCCGATAATCGAAGACTGTCCGACCGCGATGTTCGCGAAGGGACCGGCATGGACCATGCAAGGCTGGTACTCGGCGGTGCTGCACAACGTCGGATTGATGGTATTGCGCATCCAGGCGCACATGGCGCCATCCACTTCCAGGTCCCTGGTGGTGACCGGGTTGCCGCGGCGGTCGAAGGCCAGGGTGATATTTCCCAGGCGCGCTCTCAAATCCGCAAGATCGCGTACGATGGCGAGGATCGCCATGAGCTCGGAGCTGGGGGTGATGTTGAACTGGGACTTCATCATGAAGCCGTCGTTCCTGCCCCCGATTCCGATGATGATGTTGCGCAGAGCCTGGGCGCAAAAATCCATCACCCAGGCAAACTCGACGCGAGTGGGATCCACATCCAGGCGGCGCATCCTGGTCAGCTTCTGCAGTTGCTGGTCGTCATAGTTGCGCTCGTGCTGCATGCGTGCCGTGAGCGCCACCATGGCCAGGTTGTGGGCATTCATGATGTCGTTGAGGTCCCCTGAGAGCCCAAGGGAGAAATCGGTCATGGGGATCAAAAGCGCATTGCCGCCCCCGGCGGCCGTCCCCTTGATGTTCATGGTCGGGCCGCCGGAAGGCTGGCGCAGGCACCCGCCTACATTCTTGCCCAGTCTTCCCAAGCCCTGGATCAGGCCAAGTGAGGTCGTAGTTTTTCCTTCGCCCAGAGGTGTGGGGGTGATGGCTGTCACTTCAACGAGCTTGCCATTGGGCCGGTCTTTGAGGCGTTCGATGATCTTCAAAAAATGGAGCTTGCAGACTCTGCCCATGGGGAGGATTTCATCTTCCAGCAGGCCCAGCTTTTCCCTCCAGGCGGAGGGAGAGGGCATGTTCTTTTCAGCCTCCTGGGCAATTTGCCAATCCGCCATCTTGGTCGGGTCGTAAGACATTCTCGGTTCCTCTCGGGTTTGGTCGGGGGGCCAAATGCAAAATCCAACGGGGAGGGCGCGGAAAATTCAGGGCACGCATATTTCTCCGCGTCCTCTGCCTTGAGGTTTTGCGAGGGCAGTATCATTTCAGCAATTCGCAGAAATGCTGATATTCATCTTCCGGCATCTGGAACCAGTTCTCAGGCTGCGGAAAACTGCGGCCGGTAACCTCGCTGACATACTGCTGCAGCCCTTCCTGGATAACTTTGCCGGCATCGGCAAATACCTTGGCCATGCGGGGCTTGAATCTGGGGTAGAGACCGAACATGTCGTGGTAGATCAGGAGCTGGCCGTGGGCATCAGGACCGGAACCGAGGCTTATGATGAAGCAATTCTTGACGCGACTGGTGATCACTTTGCAAACCCGGTCGGGGACCATCTCGAGGCAGAATGGAATAGGCTCCGACCTCTTCCAATGCTTTGGCATCGTCGACGATTTTCTTTGCCTGGAGTGCGCCTTTGCCCTGGACGCGGAAGCCTCCCTGCGCACCGGCACTCTGAGGGGTCAGACCCAGGTGGCCCATGGTCGGAATCCCGCAGCGCACTAGAGCGGCAATGCGGTCGGCCATCTCCACGCCGCCCTCGAGCTTGACGGCATTGCATCCTGCTTCGGCCATGAAGCGGCCGGCATTGCGGATCGCGCATTCGATGCTGGGCTGGTAGGTCATGTAGGGCATGTCTCCGATCAACCAGGTGTTCGGCGATCCCCGCCGCACCGCCTGCGCATGGCGGATCATGTCATCCATCGTTACGGGCAGAGTGCTCTCATAACCCAGCATGGTCATGCCCAGGCTGTCGCCCACGAGGATGATGTCGATGCCGGCGCGGTCCTGCATCACGGCCGTCGGGAAGTCATAACAGGTGAGCATGCTGAGCGGTATTCCATCGGCGACTTTTTTAAACAAAGATGGCAGTGTCGCTGGTTTTCTTTCGGTCATAGCTCCTCCAAAAAACTCTATCACTTGTATTAAGTCACAGGGCATCCATGACGAAGGCCGTTGATATCACCCGTCCCAGGGAATGTCAACCTTCTTGAAAAAGTGCTCTGTGATTCAGACAGTAAAAGCTAAAAGCAGCCACGAATGGCACGAATAGCCATAGCCGCAACGAAAAGACCTTATCGCCGAGCTCGCCGATAACCTGCGATTTTGCCTCCTCCCCATGTCGGCCGGAGGCAAAATCGCACTCCCTTGGTGGCTCCTTTCTCCTTCCGTTCTATTCGTTCTATTCGTAGCCAGGTTTTTTCCCCACCGTCTGAATCGCAGAAAAAGTGCTGAGTCCTGAGTATGAAATGATTTTTGACTCAGTACTCAGTACTCACTACTCAGTACTGATGGTAGAATCATGCGTCCGCAATATTCGCAATGTCATTACTGGACTGCTTCGAGGAGATATTCCATGGAACAGCCGATCCAGCAACTGCTGAAGATTCCCCAGGAGCGATTGGAGGAGATTAACGCTATTCTGCTCGATCCCAATACCCGTGTCATACGCGACCTGCTGGATGTCGTGGCCCGGCACGGCACGCCGGCTGAGATCAACCGCAAGGCAGCGCAAGCCGGCGAACTGACCGCTTTGCTTCGGCACGTCCACGAGGTTAAACCCGAATATCTCGAGCCGTTGCGCTGGCTCGAAGCACAGCGTGACCGGGGCGCTTTCATCAGCATCCCGGAGTACAGGCGCAAGGTTTTAGGCGATCGCGCTGCATCCACTCGTTTTAAGGACGACTTTGCGGTAACGCTCGAGGTCAGCGCGTCGCAGTACTTCCCATGGGTAATCTCCGCGGCCGAGTGCGCTATCGCCCAGGGTGCGCTCATGCCCGGTCGCTTTATCTGCGTGCGCAAAATGAAGGAACAGGAGGCGGATGGGGATCTGCCCGCCTTTGTTGCGGCCATGAATATCATCGGCGCCAGTTTCGTCGAGACGCTGGACACCAAAGGCACGGACGGTTCGAACATCCACCTGGGAGGACCGGCGACCATTACCGGATATTTCGGCGGCGTTGGCCAGCCGAATGATCACGTGCTGCAATGGGTTGACGAGTTCCTCTACTACTACACCCATTACGGTGTGCGCCAGGTGCTCAATATCAATCCCGGCACGGTGCTGGCCGGATACCTGCTCTATCGCCTCGGTGTAGATATCGAATTCAAGATCTCCGTCTTCATGGGCAACGACAATCCGTATGCCGCCCTGTGGACTCTGGCAGGCGCCCGGCTGTTTTCAAGGAGCGACGGCAGCACCCCTCTGATCGGTTTCAACTGGAGCAACTCCATCAACAACGAGACCATGGAGATTACCGCTCAGTTCCGCAAGGCGCTTGGTTTTGAAGACCTGGTACGCTTCGAGCACCACATTACGGAAACTTACAAGAGCATCGTGCGCCAACCCTACAATCGCCGGAGTGAGTTGCTTGAGATCGCCGATCACATTGCCAACATATCCGCCAAGCACGAAGGCGGAGATCCGGAGGTGGATGGAGTCCGCCCGCACCCGTCCGATATCCTGGATTACTTCCGCGACAAGCATGAGGTGATCGATTCGGGCGATTGGGATCATCTGGCTCGAAATTTCCTGGATAAGTTCGATGCTGCCAACAAGACCGCCTGGGCTTTGACGGAGAGGGGTTTTTCATTTATCGCGGCCCAACGACTCCATCGGGCCTGAAGGCAATTCGGTTAAGGTAAACCACCGCCTCTGGCGGTGAGATCCGAGAGAGCTCTGCTGCTCCGGCGGCAGATGGCTGCTGTGTTCGAGGCAAGCGCCCTGGAGGGCGCCGGACAATAGCCGGGGGCGAGCCGCAAAGCGGCGCTGCCCCCGGATAGGAATGGAGAGAAATGAGCCCTGGAGAGGCGAAAGAAACTTCTGTCGCCCCTTCGATTGTGCGATATGGCGCGTACCACAACATGTTGGGGGGAGCGACATATTGCACAATCACAGGTTGCGTCAATTTTGACTGCGCAGCAGGCACAATTGCGTAACCTCCAGGGCTCCACCTTGGGGCATGGCTAACCCCGGGCTGCGCTTCGCTTGCCCGGGGCTATTATCTTTCGGCCCCTCCGGGGCCTTCCTGAGACTGATGCCTCCCTTTGGGAGACTTCCTGGGGCCACCCGCTCTGCGGGTGAAGTCTCACTGACGGTTTTTGCAGAGGGTTCCTTTTGATGTGCGCACAGATCTGTGTTTCCATTTGCGAGTCCACTTCGGTGAAGGCGGCCGAATCGGCTGCGCGAGCCGCCGAATGGGCTGACCTGGTAGAAATTCGCGCCGATTTTATCCAGGATCTCGATCTCGATCTTCTTTTTCGCGTCAAGTCCCGCCCAGTGATTTTTACCTTGCGATCCCGCCAGGAAGGCGGGGCGTACCTCGGCCCCGAGAGGCAGCGTTTGGAGACTATCCTGGCAGCGGCCCGGCAAGGGGCAGACTATGTGGATGTGGAATTTTCTGCTTTTTGGAGGGTAGTTCTGCAAAGGGTGCCGAGCGATCGGGTCATCCTCTCCTTTCATGATTATGAAGAGACGCCCTCCAATCTGGAGGAACTCCTGGAAACCATGGCCGATTCAGGCGCAGGAATTCTCAAAATCGCCGTGCGTGCCCGCAACCTTGCCGACAACCTGGAAGTTGTAAAACTGCTGGAACACGCTCGGGAAAGGAACCTGAAGCTGTGCGCACTTGCCATGGGACGCGAGGGATTACCCAGCAGGATCCTCGGACCCGGTTGGGGGTCCTGGATGACCTTCGCCAGCCTGCCGGGAGGGGAAGCAACGGCCGATGGCCAGCCTCCCGCCGATGTGCTCACGGGTCTGTATCGCGTCCGTGCCATTTCGGACAAGACCAGGCTTTACGGCGTACTCGGAAAACCCCTGCATCATTCGTTTTCACCCCAGATTCATAACGCCGCCTTCGCCGCGCGTGGTGCCGATGCGATACTGCTCCCCCTGGAAGCTGCGGACTTCGACGATTTTCTTCGGTTTCACGCTGCAATTTCACTGCAGGGCGTCGCCGTGACCATTCCCTACAAAGCAGCAGCCCATGCGATTGCACGCAGTGTCTCGGTTGCGGCGGAGGAGACGGGAGCGGTCAATACGTTGATCCTCAAGCAGAACCATTGGCATGGCGAGAACACCGACGTCGAAGGATTTCTGCGCCCGCTCAAACGCCGCGCACATCCTGGAAAGATGCGCGCCGTCGTGTTGGGGGCAGGAGGCGCCGCCCGCGCGGTGATTCATGCTCTGCGCACCGAAGGGACCGCCGTTTGTGTCGTGGCGCGCGATGAAGCTAAGGCTCGAGCCCTGGCCGAGAAGTTTCAAGCGGAATATGCATCCTGGGCAAACCTGGAAGGCCTCCGCTGGGATCTTCTGGTCAATGCAACGCCCATCGGGATGTTTCCTGAATCCGATCGATCTCCCGTGCCGGCGAGCGCTCTCACGGGCGAATGGGTTTACGATCTTGTCTATAATCCTGCCGAGACTCGATTGTTGAAGGACGCGGCCCAGCGTGGCTGCCGCACCATTGCAGGGAGCGAAATGTTCCTCGGGCAGGCCTGGAAGCAGCAGTGCCTTTGGTGCGGTACTCCGCCGCCGGAGGAGGTCATGGAAGCCGCTTTGAAATCTGCCCTCGCCCGGGATGATCAGGCGACCAGGGCCTGATCCGGACAGGTGGCACCGGCACCCTGATTCATGCCGGGAGCTGCACGCAGCGCCTGCGATTCAGATTCTGCAACCGACGCCGAGTCCCGGAATGCTGGCAGAGCTGAAGCATTTCCGATTTGACCCCGAAGGGGTCCAACAGCTACAGCCCAGGGCGTGAGCCCTGGGGCTGTGGGCATTCGGAGATGAAAGCCCTGAATGGGCGACACAGCCATTGCCGCCCAAACTTCAGGGCTCTGAAGGTTACATGCCCCTTCCCCAGGGCTCACGCCCTGGGCTGTAGCTATGCCGCCCCTTTCGGGGCTTGTCACTGTCTGAATCTCAGATGCGGGGCTGCGAGCATAGGAATGATGAGCAGTCGCCGAATGCATCACGGTTGCCGTTGTGGACTCCAGCCCACAAGTGCGATCTCCTTTGGAAGAAATCAATACGTATGAGGGTTTTCCATGAGCACACGCAGAGCTAACGTTGTACGCACCACAGATCAAACGGAAGTGAAAATTGTGCTCGACCTCGAAGGCAGCGGCAGCGGCATTGTGCAGACCGGTGTGCCTTTTCTTGATCACCTGCTCGCTCTGTTTGCCCGGCATGGAGTCTTCGATCTCGAAGTTCAATGCTGCTTCGATGAAGCCCGGCCGCACGCTTTGATGGAGGAGGTCGGTTCCTGCCTGGGCTTAGCCCTGGATAAGGCGCTCGGGGACAAACAGGGAATTCTCCGCTTGGGCCACTGCTGCGCACCTGTGGCAGACCACCTGGCCCGGGCAGTGGTCGAGATTACGGGGCATCCATGCCTGGTCTACCATGTGCCCGCGCAGGCATCACCTCTTGACGGCCCGGATTCTGTCGAGGTAGAGAGATTCTGGCGCGCTTTTGTCGCCCAGGCTCGCCTCAATCTTCACATCGAACTCCTGTATGGCGTCGGCGGACGGCCTGCTCTCGAGGCTATCTTCAAGGCTGCGGCTCATGCCTTACGCGATGCCTGCCGCATCCAATCCCGATTCCAGGGACTGCCAATCCCGCATCAAAAAGCTTAACGCAGAGGCCACAGAGAAAGCCCGGACGCTGCAGATATCTTCCGAAGGAATGACTCCAGACAATCACTTTCCAGGCGACCTCTGCATTGAGCTGTTACTATCGGAGGTAATAGTTTCTTCAGGCCCCGGCGCTTGGCATGCGCGAGAAACTGGTATAATCCCTCGTCACACGGGAAAGGGGCGATCATGCTGCATGCGTTGGCATTGGTGCTGGGCGGTGGCCGGGGACAGCGGCTCTATCCTTTGACGAAATTCCGCAGCAAGCCCGCTGTCCCGCTGGGCGGGAAGTATCGGATCATCGACATCCCGATCAGCAATTGCCTCAATTCAGACATCAATCGCATATTTGTGCTCACCCAGTTCAATTCGGCGTCGCTCAACCAGCACATCGTCCACACTTACAAGTTCGACATGTTCAGCGAGGGATTTGTTGATATTCTCGCTGCCGAGCAGACTCCGGATAACCCGGATTGGTTCCAGGGCACGGCCGATGCTGTCCGGCAGAGCATCAAGCATTTTGCGCCCTACGATGTGCGCTACATCCTGGTCCTTTCAGGCGACCAGCTCTATCAGATGGACTTTCGCGAGGTGATCCGCTTCCACGAGGAAAAGCACGCGGATATCACCGTTGCCGGCATCCCTGTCACGGGCATGCCGAGACTTCGGGGCTGGGCATCATGAAGATGCAGAATGACGGGCATGTGATCGCATTTCACGAAAAGCCGGGCCCTGACTCTCTGCCGGAGCTGCGCTGCCAGCTGCCAGGCCGCCGCAATGCTGGACGATGGACGCGATTATCTGGCGAACATGGGTATCTATGCTTTTCGCAAGGAATTTCTGATCGACCTGCTGACGGAATCCCGACGCCCTCGATTTCGGCAAGGATCTGATTCCCGAGGCCGTCAAGAAGATGCCAGGTGTTCGCTCATCTTTTCGACGGATACTGGACCGATATCGGAACGATACGATCTTTCTATGAAGCCAACCTGGCGCTCACGGCGAGCTATCCCACGCTTCAATTTCTATGATGGCGCGCATGCCGATCTATACCCATCCCCGAAACCTGCCGAGCTCCAAATTGAACAATTGCACGCTCCACCAGTCCGATCATCGCCGACGGCTGCATTCTCAACGGCGCCGACATCCGGCGCTCCATCGTGGGAGTTCGCAGCCGGATCGGGAGTGGGACGACCATCAAGAACTCGATCATCATGGGCGCAGACTATTACGAAACCAGCGAAGAGATCTCAGCCAATGCGAGAGCGCGGCATCCCCAATGTCGCCATCGGGAACAACTGCACGATCATCAATGCCATCCTCGACAAAAATGTGCGTATCGGCGACAACGTTTCCATCATCAACGCACACAACCTGCAGGAACGGAACGAAGAGAGCTACAACATCCGGGATGGCATTATCGTCGTGCCCAAAGGCGCGGTCATTGCCAGCGGCACGGTGATCTGAGACCGGCCTTTGTTTGAAATCAGCCCTGGGCTGCTTCGTGGTACCCCAGGACCATCATGGTGATATCGTCGTGCTGCGGGGTATTGGCGGAGAACGCAGCCACCTGCTCCTTCAGGCAGCGCAGAATGGTGGCGGCGCTGGCCCGTGCATTTTGCCGCAGAAGCTTACCCAGCCTCTCTTCACCAAACTCCTCGCCTGCCGTATTGCGTGCCTCCAGCACCCCATCCGTGAAGAGAACCAGGTGGTCTCCCGGTTCCAGTTTGACGGTACCCGACTCATATTGCGCCTGGGGAAAGAGGCCGAGCACCATGCCCCCTTCTGTGAGCTCCTGCAGGGTGCCGTTGGTGCGGACTAGGGAGGGAGGGTTGTGGCCGGCATTGGTATACGTGCAGTTCCCTTCGGCATCCAGAATGCCGAAGAAGAAGGTCACAAACCGGCTTCCAGTACTGCGCCTGGCCAGGCTGCAATTGACGTTGGCGATCATGCTGGGAAGCGGGAGATTGAGCAAGGTCTGGGCACAGAAGATTCCCTGGAGCATAGCGGCGAGAAGTGCTGCAGGCATTCCCTTGCCGGCGACATCTCCGAGGGCGAAGCCGAGCCGTCCTCCTTCCATGTCGAAGTAATCGAAGTAATCTCCGCCCACCTCACGACAGGGGAGATTCAAGCTGCAGGCTGAAACGAACGGCAACGTCTTATCCGGCGGGGGCAGCAGGGCCTGCTGGATCTCACGCGCAGTCGCCAGGTCTTCTTCGAGCTTCTGCTTCTCTCTGGATTCCTTGTAGAGCCGGGCGTGGGCGATGGCCATTGCAGCTTCGGAAGCCAGGGTGTCGAACGCATCGATCTGGGCCGGCGACATGGCGCCGCCGACGCTGGCGCTATCCACGTAGAGTACCCCGATGGTCTCCATGGGGACGATACCGGAAAGCCCTCCGGAATCGCGGAAGGGAAGATAGCGCAGCGGCACACACGAGATGCTCCGCACTCCCAACCTCCGTGTGGAAGTATGGCTCTCGAATTCATTCTCGAGTTCGAGGTCATTAATGACGATGCGCTTGCCTGTTTGGTAGACCTCGTCAGGAACGCGCCGGCTGGTTTGGAACGAAGCCCCGTCCATGGAGTGCTTGTAGGCATTCCGGGCACAGCGAAAACTGAGCGTGTTGTCAGCTTCCCTGAGCATGATAAAGCCGCGTTCCGCCGCCGTCAGCTCAATGGCCGTATCCACGACAAGGTTCAGCAGGTCGTCCAGGAGCGGAATGGAGCTCAGAGCCTGGAATGTCGACAGCAGCATGCCCATCTCACGAAAGCCGTGCACTGTTATTCCGGAATCCGCCTTGGATCCGCTGCCGGCGAGCAGCGATTGGAGAAGATCACCCTGTTGAAAGGTGAGAGCCTCCCCCTGCAAGCCGCCCACACGGATCCGGTCGCCATGGCTGAGAACCACCTGTTCAATCCGGGCCCCGTTAACGAACGTTCCGTGTTTGCTGCCGAGGTCGCGCAGAATGTAATCTCCGTCCTGCAGAAAAACCTCGGCCTGAGTTCGCGATACGTGTTGCTTGGGAAGCACCAGATTGTTGTTGGAACTGCGTCCGATGGTGAACTTGGGTGCCACGATGAGAGCCCACCGCTCCTTCCCCGCGTCGTCGAGGTAACGGAATCTGGCCTGGACGTCTTCGTCCTTCTGCGTCCGGCGTTCCAGCGTGCTCGCCACTACTCGCCGCAGGCTTGCATTCAGAGAGTCCGCCGTCACTGGAGGGAAAAGGATGTCCGATGCACCTGCGCGCCAGGCTTCAAGCGTCAGGTGCATCGAGGGCTGGGTGCAAACCAGCACGATCGCCACATCGGGCCGATAGCTCAGCGTCTGACGAAGTTCCTCAATTGCGCGTGAATCATCCGTGGGCTGAAGGTAAATAACGTCCAGTTCGGGGTCATTCAAGCCTTCGATCTCTTGGCTGAGTCCTGGAGCCAAGGTCGTCCGACAGCCCGCCTGGCTGAAATGGTTCAGCGCCAGAGCCTGTTCGGTCATTCCTACCAGGAGTATATGATGATCATTGGGCATAGACAGCTCGGGTCCGGGAATTGTAAATCCCATGATATCATAAACAGGGAAAAATCTATGTCCGGCGAATTTCTTGTCGGCGCTCATATGTCGATCGCCGGCGGCATTCATCTTGCCTTTGAACGCGGCCTGCGGGCGGATTGCCGCACACTCCAGATCTTCTTGAAAAGCAGCAACCAGTGGAAAGCAAAGCCGCTTACGAAAGAGGATAAACTACGGCGTCAAAATTCGGTTGGATGAGTCGTAATTGTCTCAATTGGGCCGGATCGATGTCAACCGCCGGCAGCCACAATCCGTTTCTCCATTTGCGCTAATCTGATCAGCTTTTTGTCGGCTAAAGTCATTGAAGCAGTCTCTGTCTCAATCGTCAGACTCTCTTCGGTTCTCGCCGGCAGGGAATGCGATCGGTTTTCCTCGTCCAGTTTCGCAAAGGCCCTCGGGAGGTGCTCAAGGGAGCCACAGAGAATCGCAATATAATCAGGCCGGGTCACGTTTATGGCCAAAGCGGCTGCCGCCGGCAGTCGTTCGAAGTCCTGCGTAAGGATTTTGCGGCCACTACGCCGCCGTTCCCCATGCTTCATCCCGTGAAAGAAACCTTCGAGAATGTTATTGGTCCGGTCCACCAGCCGAACGCGCCCGGTTTCCTCGTTCAAGGTGATAGCATGACCCCAGAGGAATTGGCCGTGACGATCGAGATGCGTAAGGACGATGTCGATTGCCTGCCTTATGTCTTTGGCCGGTCCACGCTCCGGGCGGCGTTCTTTCAAGCGCGCGGTAAGCTTGGCGACGGCCGCGCGGATGTCTTCGAACTCGTTGGCTGTGAGCAGGGCATCCGAAGGCGCGGCTGCGCTATCGCTCCGTCCGCTGGACTTTGGAGCCAGCCGGAGAGCGGTGCGCAATTCCGCAAAGATGTTCGCCCGCTTGTCGAGATCCTGTGCGACCTGGGCAAAGGGCGGCACATCGCAATCCATCGGCGCCAGAATCTTCTGCAAGCGGGCGAGGAACTTCTTGACCTTCGCGTCCGCAGGCGCCTTTCGGAGAAAGCCAGCCACCGCCCAGCGGATGTGCAGGCACCGGACATAGAGATCCAGGTAAGGCAAATCGAACGGGAAGCCCTCATTCCTGCCGTCGGCGGAAAAATCCAGTATCCATTGCGCCAGCGCACGAACGACGGCGATCCCTGCCGCGCCTTCCGGAATCTCGATGTCCTGGACGGACTGATCCAGCCAAGCTCGAATGTCCACCCGGGCTTCGTGGATTCTCTTTCCGAGGCAATGTCCCAGCTTGCGCACGAAGGCGCGAATATCCTTGCGGATATCGACGCAGCGAAAGAGACCGCGCAGCTTGTCGTGTCCTTCCCGCAGCAGGTCCGTGCCAACGTCGCGCAGGAAGTGCTGGTGGCAGGCCAACACCGGGATGGGAGAGGCGAGCTGGTTCACGAACTCCTCCGCCGCTTCTGTTACCGCTCGGCCAAGGTCGCGCATGATGGCACAAGGAGAACCGAAAAGCGCAGCTGTTTCGTCGAGCCGGGGAAGAATGACATCCGATCGCTCGGTCGGGACTTTCCACGCGCCCAGCACCCAGCGGCGCCAGCCCGAGAACGCCACCAGCAGCGTACCCCTTCCATCTTCGCCGGTGGCGTCGATATGAAGGGGCCAGCCACCATCGGCTTCCAGAGCAGCACGGAGCGCCGGAGCCTTCTCTCGATGGAGAGCTTCGAGATAGACCAGGAAGCGCCTGCCGAGGTCGCTGATCTCTCCGGAAGAAAGAAGGATGCCGTGTTCCTTCTCAAGACCGACACGGATTTCGTCTCGTTGCTGGTGATGAACGAAACGCTCCAGACCGATGTGGACCATAACATCGTATCCGACCACGCTTCCAGGCGGAATCAGGCAGGCCAGTGTTGCCGGACGATGAGCTACCCGAGAACCCTCGTGCCGGCATCGGGAGGCACAGACGCGTACGGTCTCGCGCACGCGAAAGGAACCGTGCGACAAGGTCAGCCCGTTGCGCCGAACGGTTTTCTGCACGTACATCGATCGGTTGCAGACAGGGCACGTCTCCAGGGGATCGTCCGCAGTCACCAGAACCCCGGCAACGTCGAACAAGTGGTTGTGAAAGCCGTCTTGCATCGAACGTATCTGCCGCCTCATGACCGCAAGCGTTTCGAGCGGGAGCGTGCCGTTTTTTTTACTCCGTGGAGGCGGAAGATACCTTCCACCTGGTCAGCCGTGACGGCAATGCCACGGGCACTGAGCCTTTCCGCCACGCGACCGGCATCGAGCCGCACCCCGGCACCCTGGACAAGATCCAGGAGCACTTCGATCACGACCGAAGCAGGCACTTCGACTGCCGCTCCAGGTGTGTCCTCCAGTTGCCTGCGCCGCAAGGCCAGTTGCGAACCGGCGCGCCCGGCATCGGCGCTGACATACAGGAATTGCCCAGCCAGGGGTTCGCGCCCGATCCGTTTCTCCTGAATCAAATCGAGCAGCGTGTTGTGCACCCGGACCCGGAGCCGCACATGCAACTCGTGATGGGTGCTTCCCGCTTCTGCCTTTTGGACCATATGGGCAACGGTCGACTTCAGCGACCCATGACGGGAAAAACAGACGCCCTGATAACACCACAGGCCGTCCGGGTCGAATGTGGGAATATCGCTCAGCGTATAGAACCGGCCGGCGTGACTGTAACTGGACACATACCCGACAGCCGACAGGCGGCGAAATACACTCATACGAGATTCGGTTTCGAGTGTCGCGTAAAGCGTTGCGAGGTCCGCTACGGAGCGCCTGCGGAACAAGGCTGTCAAAGCCTCGATGGAATCGGTTGGAGTGAGCATGGTTCTCCTGTGATACATCTAGGACTATTATAATCCCAATTGTATCTCACGGTGAACCATTCTGCAAGCAAAGTATCAAAAAACCTTGGATTTTTGAGAGCTGCCTTTCGGATGTCCTGATACAATGAGGACTCGGCGGGAAACAAACACCAGCCGAATCAGCAACTTAGCTGATCCAACCGGCCTTTGACGCTATAGAGGATAAAAGACTGTATGTGAAAGCGCAGGAGGAGAGCCGGATCGCTCCCGTAGTGGGCCACATCAGCTACTTGATCAATCTTGCCTCTCCCGACGCCTCCCTGTATCAGCAATCGATCGAGGCATTTGTTCAGGAGTTGGAGCGCGCCAGTTTCCTGGGCGTCCCTGCGGTCATCCTGCACCCGGGTGCGCACCGCGGATCAGGGGAGGATGCAGGTATCGCTGCTGTCACGGCGGCACTCAACCACGCATTGGATCGTGTCCCCCCGCCGGTGTCAATTCTGCTGGAAAACACGGCGGGTCAGGGGAGTTCCATCGGCCACAGTTTCCGGCAGCTGGCTGCCATACTCGAGGGTGTGCGTGATGCCGAACGAATCGGGATTTGCCTGGACACCTGCCACCTCTTCGCCTCGGGTTACGACATCAGCACAGAATCGGGCTATCGCAAAACTCTTCGTGAGTTCGACCGGCTGATTGGCACCAAAAGGATCCGCGCCTTCCACTTGAACGATTGTCTGAAACCTCTGGGCTCTCGCGTGGATCGTCACACGCATATCGGTCAGGGACGCATCGGCCTAGGAGCCTTCCGCTGCCTCGTCAACGATCGCCGTTTCGCTGCTGTGCCGAAAATCCTGGAAACGCCCAAGGGCGAAGATATGAAGGAGGACCTGATGAACCTGCGCACCCTCCGCAGCCTCCTCGCATGAAAATGTTGCGCTCTCGCCGCAGGTTTCCTGTGCCGCCCTTTCAGGGCTCTTTTCGCTCCATTCCCTGTTCCCAGGGCTCACGCCCTGGACTTTGCTGCGCCACCCCTTCGGGATTTTGCAACCGTGATCCTTGGGATTTTCACGGCCGTGCAAGGCATAGCCCTGAAAGGGCGGAACAGCACAGCCCAGGGCGTAAGCCCTGGGTTTGGGGGTCGGAGATCGCAACCCCTGAAAGGGCGGCACAGAAGCGATTGAATCGATTGGCACCCCACGGAGTAATTTTCGAAGCAGCGGTTAGTTTTTCCTTTCGGGAACAGAATTCTGCGCCAGGCGGCTCTTGCGGACACCGTAGAGGAAATAGATTGCCAGGCCGGATATCAGCCATAGAACAAAACGGATCCAGGTCAGAAGCGGCAAGCCCGACATCAGGAACACGCACATCGCAATGCCGAGCAAGGGAACGAGAGGTACCAACGGCACCCTGAATTTGCGCGGGCGGTCCGGTTCTCTCTTGCGCAAGATCAAAATCCCGATACAAACCAGCACGAAGGCGAACAGGGTGCCGATGTTGGTGAGCTGCACGATTTCGTCGATGTTGGCAATTGCGGAGAAGAAGGCGACGAAAACACCCGTGAGGATTGTGGTGACGTGGGGTGTCCGATATTTCGGGTGAATCTTCTGGAACCACGGGCTCAGCAGGCCGTCGCGCGACATGCTCATCAGGATGCGCGGCTGGCCCAGCTGAAACACCAGCAGCACCGCCGTCATGGCGATCACGGCGCCGAAAGCCAGAAGCCCAGCAGCCCAATCCTGCTGGACATAATGCAGCGCCGCGGCCAGAGGATCGGCCGTCCCGGCGATCTTGGTGAAGGGAATCATTCCGGTCAAGACTGTTGCTGCGGCGACGTAAAGCACCGTGCAGATGATGAGCGATCCGATGATGCCCCTCGGCATATCGCGCCCCGGGTTTTTGCACTCCTCGGCCGCAGTCGAGACGGCGTCAAAGCCGATGTAGGCAAAGAAAATCAGCGAGGCGCCGGTCCACACTCCGTGGAGTCCTCCCGGGAAGAACGGATGCCAGTTGGCGGGCTTCACATAGACCGTCCCCACACCGATGAAAAACAACAACGTGATCACTTTCAAGACCACGATGACGTTATTGAAGCGTGCGGACTCCTTGATGCCGATCACGAGAATCCAGGTGATAAAGGCAGTGATGAGAACGGAGAGCAGGTTGCAGACGATCGGGATGCCGAACAACGTCGGGTGCGACTGGTATGCCTGATAGGCGATGCTTGCTTCCGGGCCAAGCGCGCCGACGCCGCTCGCGGCCACTGCCTTTGCCGCCATCGATGCGGAGCGGTAATCGGAGGCCATCCAGGCGGGAATATTGACCCCAAGCCCAAGCATGAGCTGGCGGAAATAGGCCGCCCACGATATTGCCACGGCGATATTTCCCACCGCATATTCCAAAATGAGATCCCAGCCGATGATCCAGGCCACCAGCTCGCCCAGAGTAGCGTAGCTGTAAGTGTAGGCCGAACCCGCAATCGGCACCAGGCTGGCAAACTCGGCGTAGCAGAGCGCACAGAAGCCGCATGCAATCGCGGTCAGCAGGATCGAAACGGTTACGCCGGGGCCGGCGGGCGGCACGCCGCTGCCTCCGGAAGTTGCGGTGCCCAGGACAGCGAAGATCCCCGCACCGATGATGCCCCCGATGCCGAGGGCCATGAGATCGATGGCCGTCAGTGTTTTTTTGAGACCGTGTGCTTCGTCACCTCGCTCATCGAGCAGTTGGTCCAGCGGCTTTCTGCGGAACAGAGACATGCTGCACACTCCTTCGATAAAGTACCCCTGGATGCCTGGAGCCCGTGACGCCCGACCTGCTGCAGCGGCTCATTTGCCGATTCTCATTCGTCCATCGACCACCACGGCTCCGCTCCCAGGTTCCAGCACCTTGATGGGATTGAGGTCCAGATCCTGCAACTCGGGAATGATCTCGATCAACGCGGAAACTCTCTGTAACACCTGTGCGAGTGCTTTGCGATCGCCGGCAGGCGCCCCGCGATAGCCGTCCAGAAGAATACCGGCGCGCAGCTTGCCGATCATTTCGGCGGCGTCGATATCATTTATGGGAGGCAGCCGGAAGGCCACATCTTTGATCACTTCCACCAGCACGCCACCGAGCCCGCACACCAACATGGGGCCGAAGTTCGGATCCACGGTGACGCCGGCGAGGGCTTCGATACCGCCGCGGATCTCGCGCTGCAACAGCACGCGCTTCAATTCAACGCCGATGGACTTCATGCGCTCCTTCATGGTCGCTATGGCCGCTACCACCTCTGCAGGCGATTTCAGTCCGAGCATGACTCCGCCGACATCGCTCTTGTGGATTACACCCTCAGCCTGCACTTTGGCGACCAGAGGATACCCCAACCGGTCTGCGACTGCCGGCGCTTCGTCCAGCCCGGCCTCCTCTGCGGCCGCGAACTCAATGCCGGCAGCCTGCAAAACCAAGGCTAAATCCGTGGGCTCGAGCCACACCGCGCCGTGGGCGGAGGCAAGCACCCGGTCGATCACCATACGGATGTCGCGTTTTGCGCGCGCGTCGAGAGTCAGAACGGAGCCCTGCGGGCGCTTGCGCCAGGACACGTACCGATAGGCGGACGAGAGAGCCACGGCCGCGTTCTCCGGGAAACCGTACAAGGGAATCCGCCCGCGCGGACCGTCGCAAACGACGGGCGGAACGCCGCGAGCCGACATAAATACTCCGAGCACCGGCTTTTCCGCCGGGATGCACTCGACCGCCGCCTTGATGGCCTTAATCATGTCTTCCGGCGAGTGCAGCCGCGGCGGCAGGTAAATCAGGATCAGTGAGTCGACATTCGGGTCGGCGGCTGCGATCTCAATCGCACGCGCGTATTGTTCCGGCGTGGCCGAGGCGATCATGTCGATCGGGTTGGCCAACCCCGCCTGCATCGGCAGGAACCTGCGCAGCGCCTCTATGGTGGCAGGCGCGAATTCGGGCAGGACCAACCCATGCATTTCGCAGGCGTCGGCAAGCAGAATGCCGGGGCCACCGGCATTCGTGATCGCCCCCACCCGTTTTCCCGGCGGCAACGGCTGGCTCGACAGCAATCGGGTGATGTCGAGCAGCTGCTCCACCGTGCCGGCGCGAATGATTCCCGACTGCTCGAACAGGGCGTCCACGGCCACATCCGAGCTGGCCAGCGCGGCAGAGTGGCTTGAGGCCGCGCGGGTCCCGGCTGTGGAGCGCCCGGATTTGATCGCCACGATCGGTTTCTGGCGCGCGATCTCGGGCGCCATGCGCGCGAACTTTCCCGCCTGATCAAAACTTTCCAGGTAGAGCATGATGACCCGGGTTGCCGGATCCTCGGACCAATACGCAAGCAAGTCATTGACTGAAACATCGGCCTTGTTGCCGACCGATACAAATGTAGAGATGCCGATGTTCAAGTCCGGTGTGAGGTCGAGAATGCCGTAGCCGAGAGCGCCGCTTTGCGACAGCAGTCCTATCGTGCCGGCAGGCGGCCACACAGGCGCGAAGTTGGCGTTCATGGAGACATCCGGCGCGGTATTGATGACGCCCATGCAATTGGGCCCGACCATGCGCATGCCCGCTGAGCGTGCCAGCTGCCTGAGTCGTTTCTCCGTCTGACGCCCTTCGGCGGATACCTCACCGAATCCTGCGGAGATTACCACCACACTGCGCACGCCGGCGCGCGCGCAGTCCTTGATCGCATCTTCCACTGCGGCGGCAGGAACGGCGATGAGCGCCATGTCCACCGGCTTTTGAATGGCGCTCACGGTGGGGAAGGTGGGAATGCCGGCGATTTCCTGTGCTCCCGGGTTCACCGGGTAAAGCGTACCTTGATAGTTGCAGCGCCTCAGGCTGGCCAGCAATGCCGCCCCGATGGTGCCGTGCTTGCGCGAAGCGCCGACAATCGCAATGGCCCTCGGCTTCAGGAAGGAGCGCACACTTTCGGCAGTCGCCCACCGCTCCCGCCGCATTTGCGCCTCGACAAATTCTGCAGTCAGTTCAGTAGGAAAGGAGAAGTGAATTACCCCCGAATCCTGGCATCGTTTCACCTGAAAGCCGATGGAGGTGAAGACTTCGATCATGCGGGCGTTCTCTTCGAGGACGTCGGCCCGGAACTCCGTGATGCCTTTGCGCCGTGCGATCACCGCCAGATGTTCGAGCAGCAGAGTCCCCGCTCCCTTCCCCTGGAAAGCATCCGCCACGGCGAGGGCGACCTCGGCTTGTCTCGCGCCACCACTCTCAGGCAACATGGAGTACCTGCCGACACCGATGAGGCGTTCCCCGTCGCCTTCACGGACAGCGGCAATCAGCGCCACCTCCTTGTCGAAATCCAAGTCGGTAAATTGTGCCAGTTCCGCTTCGGTCAGCCATTGCTTGAAACGGAAGAATCGAAAGTAAACCGACCGCGGGCTTAATTGATTGAAGAGATCGAGCAGGCATTGCCGGTCGTCGCTTTGCAGGGCACGAATGTAGATAGACCTGCCGTCGCGTAAGATAGCCTCCCCCAGATACGCGCGCACATCTGGATTCATTGCCACTACTCCCTCAGAAATAAGATGACTGATAAAACCTGAAAAATGAAGCCGTTGACCACCACCGCACTGTCTCACCGGTAACTGGTGTCTGCCGCGAATGGCGCTTGGTTAAGAATGCCCCAATCACCTGTTATTCACGCCTAATCAAGTGATTAAGCCCTGAAGGGGCGGGGCAGCAAAGCCCAGGGCGTGAGCCCTGGGATCATGGTCATCCGGGAAAGCAGCCCTGAAAGGGCGTCTATGACAAATCAGATGTCAAGACATACTTTTCCTAGGGTGACCCTTTTTTCACTTTTGACATCTGAAGGGCCTCTCTCATATTGGCTCCCAACCCGGTCGTTGCTCCGTTTTCGTGCCCGGCTCGAACCTGAACTTTGATCCACGGGTCTGATTTCTGCCTCTACAGCACCGGTAATCACCGTGCCCAGCGTCTATTGGATACTCACCGCGGAGGTTTTTCCGTTCATACGAAGTGACCAGATAATGCCAGCCGTAGTGCCGGTGGAAACTGTGGGAAACCCCGAGCGCTTGTACGCTTTTTGCGAGGGGTTTTCCAAGCGCTGTGGGAACGGTGGAAAAACTGTTTTCTGGTTTTTCCACGGTTTCCACAGCGCGGCAGTTTCCTCCGGCACCCTTCATCGAAGCCTCAAAACCTCGTACACTCTGTCACACTCACCCAGAGTTGTGTGCGCGGCGGCGATATAGAAATATTAGGCATCAGCGGGACGGGCCTCTTCGACACATGGAGATTCTGGCGCTAACGGAGCACCAGACCTATCCCTTTCAATGAGACTCCGCCCTGCCTCCCCGACTGGCACTCTCCCTTGGGCAGTGGCACTAGGCAACTCCTTGGGGACCGTTTGTACCTGCCGGGTTAACCGGTAACTAAAATCAGCTCATCCTGATACTCCTTCCGATATCGCAGTACATGATGCGCTACCACCACGAGCTTGCGCGCCAGGTTGCGACGCATCCGTTCCGGCGCTATGCCCTGAATCACTCCCTGGTGCCAGAGCTTGGTCAATGCGTTGTTATCCTGCCGCCTGGCCGCCAAACTCGCTACGCTCGTCATTAAAGAACACTTCAGATAAAGATTGCCTTGACGCGAGGCTCCCCGGTGACCCTTACCTTGGGACTCGTGCTTGCGGACCGAAAGCCGGCAGTACTTCCATAGCTGCCGCTTGTTCGAAAAACGCCACCCCTTCTCCAGGTAAGCCACCATCGTGTAGGCAGCGATCGGACCTATGCCGGGGATCGTCTTCAGGCAATGGATCTCTTCCTGATACGGCTGCCCCAATGCGCGCAGCAGACCAAACTGCCCAGCTTTGAGTGCTCGGCAGACGTCCAATCGTTGATAGTGAAGGTCTGTCAATTTGAGATTCGCCGAACGCTCCCGCAGCTTCTCGTAGAAAGCGGCGCGCCATCGGACCCCATAGACCGCCTCCCCCTCACCCGGTATCCCGTTGAACAAAAAGTGAGCCTTCAGCCGGTTCTTTGCCCGGGTCAAATCCCAACTCGATTTCCAATATTCCCGCACGCCCTCGCGCAATTGCCGGTACCCCCAATCCGTGTGATGCACCGGCTTCAACTCACCCAAATACGAAAGCCGTGCCAGAGCATGACAATCCTCCGCATCGCATTTGTTCTCGGACTTACTGATCAAATCATTGTGCTGTGGCTGACAGCGAATCACTTCCGATACGTAGGGCCTGAGTGCGCGCACTACCCAGTCCGCAAGCTGGCTTTCTTCTACGATCACTCGCTTGGCTCCCGGTATCTTGCTCACGAAATCCACCAGCTCCGCTTCTCGTGTCACTATCGTTCGATCCAATAGTCTCTTGCCCCGTGCACTCAGAACGGTTGCAGTTGTTGTTGTGCCGCCCAGATCCATTCCTATATGCTTCATTTGTGGCCTCCGGTGTTGATGGTTGATGATTGGAAAGCACAACCATGCTACCTCACCGTGAGGCCCGCTTTGTCATAGTTTCGACACAGCCTGCGCCGCCCTTTCAGGGCTGGTTCCTTGTCCTACTTCAGTTCCCAGGGCTTGCGCCCTGGGCTTTGCTGCTGGACCCTTTCAGGGTCCCAATTGAAATCCCTATCTAAGCGCCTTTCGTGCCTGCCGCTGAGTTTCTCACAAGGCCTGGAGTTTAGCGTATTTCTCGATCAGAGTCTTCCTGCCGACTCGGCTGAAAGTGATGGTCAGCTTAACGTCATTTCCTACGCGTTCACGGTTCAGGATGATGCCATCCCCAAATTGCGGGTGACGCACGCGCATTCCCGCCATGAGGAGGGATTTGCCTGCCTCGGCCGCGCCGGGCCTGGAGGGGCCTTGCTTCTGAGCGGCGGAGTTCTTTTTCTGCACATAGGTGCGAAGCTCTGCCAGCGATTTCGGATAGTTTCCTGCTCTTATCTCCACCTCATCGTCTGAAGAATCGTTTTCGTTTTCATCCTGATCCTCATAGTCTTCGTCCTCCTCGAAAACGGAGCCCGCCTGTGTGTCCAGCCCTTCGACCAGCTCTTCCGGGACTTCATTGAGGAAGCGCGAGGGCAGGGAAGACTTGCCTGCTTCCGGACCGAAACTGCGGCGGAACGGAGCCCATGTGAGGTAGAGCTTGCGCCGCGCCCGAGTCATGCCCACATAACAGAGTCGTCGCTCTTCTTCCAAATCCTCCTTGGCATCCCTGGACTGGGAGTGAGGAAACAGACCCTCTTCAAGACCGGCGAGAAACACCACGTCAAACTCCAGCCCCTTGGCGCTATGCACCGTGAGCAGAGCGACGCGGGCATCCGGATCAAGTTTATCGAGTTCGGAAGAGAGGGAAGCGCGGTCCAGAAACTCGAAGACCGTCTCGCCCCGATCTTCGGACTCACGGGCGGCGCGCACCAGTTCCTCGACGTTGTCGATGCGACTTGCCGCCTCCTGCTCTGTCTCACGATGTTCAAGCATCCTCAGATAGCCCGTCTGTTCCAGGATTTCTTCCAGCAGATCCCCCGGTGACGTGTTTTCGGCTTTGGCCATCCAGGCGTCCAGCAGCTCCTGGAAACGCGCAAGTGCGCGGTGTGCCCGACCTGCCTTCTGCGGATCCCGCGCCAGCTCGCGCAATACCTGCGAGATCGGCACTCCCCGTTCAACCGCAGCCGCGGTCAGTTGATCGATGGTCGTGCCGCCGATACCGCGCGGCGGCGTACTGATGATCCGGAGCAGCGCCACATCGTCTTCGGGATTGTAGACAACGCGCAGGTACGCAAGCATATCCTTGACTTCCATGCGATTGAAAAATCCGACGCTTCCTACCACTACATAGGAGATCCCGCGTTGAATCAAGACGTCCTCGAAATTACGAGATAAGGCATTGGTCCGATAAAGGATGGCGACATGATCCTCGGGGTCTTCTTGCAGTATGTCCTGGATTTGCGACACTACCCATTCGGCCTCCGACCGAGCCGAGGGGCTGCGGTGGCAGGAAGCTACATCACCGCGTTCGTTCTTCGTCCACAGCACCTTCCCCTTCCGTTCGGTGTTATGCGCCACCACGGCGCCGGCGACATCCAGAATGGTCTGTGTCGATCGATAGTTCTGCTCGAGCTTGATGATTTTGGCCCCGGGGAAGTCCCGTTCGAAGTTCAAGATGTTCTGAATATCGGCGCCCCGGAATTTGTAGATCGACTGGTCCTCGTCGCCGACCACAAAAACGTTCTTATGCTTCGCCGTCAGCAGGTGGAGCAGATCGTACTGGGTGCGGTTGGTGTCCTGATACTCGTCGACCAACAGATATCGATACCAGTCGCTGTAGTGGTCGCAGACCTCAGTAAAGCGCTCCAGCAGGTCGACGGTTTTCAACAGCAGGTCGTCGAAGTCCAGCGCGTTCGACTTGCGCAGCCGCCCATCGTAGACCTCGAAGAGGTGCTGGACGTCCTCGGCAGTTTCCGACGGAAAACGCAGGGCATACGACTTTACCTGGACATTGTGATTCTTGGCGTAGCTGATGCGGCTGAGAACTTCGCGGGGCGCAAGCTCTTTTTCCGACAGATGCTCGTCTTCCAGAATCTGCTTCATCAAACGTCTCTGGTCGTCGGTGTCGTAGATCGAGAAGTCACGCTTGTACCCGAGACGCGCGATCTCGCGACGCAGCACCCGCACGCAAAACGAGTGGAAGGTCGTGATCAGGGGCTCTGCCGTCCGTGAGGGGCCAAGCAAGGCGTGGACGCGTTCGCGCATTTCCTGCGCGGCCTTGTTTGTGAAGGTGACGGCCAGGATGTTCTCGGGGCGCACGGCACCGTTGCGAATCAGATAAGCGATGCGGTAGGTGATTACCCGGGTTTTACCACTTCCGGCGCCGGCCAAAACCAGTGCGGGCCCGCGCCCGTGTTCAACCGCGAGACGCTGCTGGGGATTCAAAGCAGCCAAGATATCCATGCAGCCACAATCCTAGCAGAAGTGGAGAGGGCCCACCAACAAGGCAAAATCCTTTATTTAACAATAGCTTCCGGTAATCTCCGCCCTGCGCCCAGGCCGAAAGAAAAATAAAACTCTTACTATACCCCGCGCGCAGATTGGCGCGAAGGAAAATGGTGGCTTGAAGCTGTGACCTGACCGGGATATCTGAGTAAAAAAGCAAAAGCAGCCACAAAGAACACGAAACTGCCCAAAATCTGTGTACTTTGTGGCTGCAGTAAACTGATCCCGAATCACATCCCGGAATCAAAGAACCTTGTCGAACCAGGCGTCTTTTAGGATGAGTGTTTTCTTTATCAGCGTCTTTTTGCCGGCGCAGCTCTCGACACGCATATGACCGCGATGCTGTTTTCCGATATCGAAAACCACGGCGAGTCCGAGGCCTGTCCCTTTCCCACGTGGTTTTGTCGTAAAGAAGGTACGAATATGCGCTCCAAAGTCGCCATGCCGATCCCGTTGTCGCGCACGGTCAGGACCACACACGCGCCGGGGCTGAGGTCGGGACGCGCTCCGATCATCATGTTGTCCGGAGCGCCGCTCGCGAGTTCGATGGTTATTTCGCCGCCGCGCGGCATGACGTCGGGGACTCCCGACTCGAACTGACTAAGTGGAGCGCACTTACGGAAATTCAAATTTCTTTACTTTGGGGCACGAACACTTACAAATTATGCGATGTTATCGTATAATGTGATTATGTGGATTCCCAGATACTTAGAAGAACATCTGCGCAAATCGGCACGGACGCGCCCGGTTCTGGTCCTCACCGGCGCCCGCCAAACCGGCAAAACTACAACGCTCAGGCGGCTCTTTCCAGATTACGGATTCATCTCTCTCGACCTACCGACCGAAGCCGAACAAGCAGAGAAAGAGCCCGAAGCCTTCTTGCGCCGCTACCCAGCTCCCTCGATCATTGACGAAGTGCAGTATGCGCCTGCTCTGTTCCGCCACCTGAAGGTGGTGGTGGAAGGCAAGCGGAATCGCTATGGACAGTATCTCCTGACAGGCTCTCAGAAATTTGCGCTGATGAAAAACGTGTCGGAATCTCTGGCTGGGCGAGCGGACGTTGTCGAATTGGAGACACTGTCTTTGGCTGAGATCCTTGCTGCCAGGCCCAAAACAGGACTGGAAACCGCAATCGTGCGCGGCGGTTTTCCCGAATTAAACGCCAACCCTGAAATCGATGCGGTGGCCTTCTACAATTCCTACCTGGCAACGTATTTGGAGCGTGACGTGCGCTCGCTCGCGAATATCGGAAGTTTGCGCGACTTCGAGCGGTTTCTCCGCGCCTGTGCCCTACGTTCCGCCAATTTACTTAATAAGGCCGACCTTGCGCGCGACGTCGGGATCGCGCCGTCCACAGCTAATCAGTGGCTTTCCATACTGGAGGCTTCTGGACAGGCCGTGCTGTTGGAACCGTGGTTTTCCAATCGCACCAAATCACTCGTGAAGAGTCCAAAGCTCTACCTTTCGGACACAGGCCTGCTCTGTGCTTTGCTGAATATCCGCTCCGAAAAAGCCCTGACCGAATCTCCATGGGCGGGTGCAGTTTGGGAAACCTTTGTTTTCGCCCAGCTGCGACATCGTGAGCGCCGCGCCGGACGCGCCGGGAGTCTGTTCTTCTGGCGTGATCGTACTCGCGAGGTGGACTTTGTCGTCGATGCCGGCGGGCATCTCGAACTGTTCGAGGCCAAATGGACCGAATTGCCCTCTAGCGTTGATGCTGTGAACCTTGGTTTCGTACGAACCGCGGTTGGCAAATCGCACGCATCAACGGGCGCCATCGTCTGTCGCGCGCCGCACAGTTATCCGATGGCCGACGGCTTCCGGGCAGTGCCAATCGGTGAGCACTCCGATAGTCGATGCGGTCTCATTCCCATCGGAAATTCCCATGTCAGCTGTGGCCCCGAAAGAATCATCGGTGCCTGGTTATACTGTCCTTTGACCGCTGCCTGGGTGTGACTGCCTGTCAGGTTCCGAGATAAGATGTTATGTCAACTTTGGCCGGGCGCTCCGCGGCTGCGTCACTCGCCAGCGTGCCTGATACCTCAAAATGGGGCCTGGAGCTCGAGTTTTGCGCACACCTCTACCCAAGAGTTCTGCCGGCGCCAAGCCAAATACGGTGTCAGGCTACTATTTCCCCAATTTCACAGGGAGCTCAGGGAGCACCTAGCCTCGATTTCCACGGTACTGCGAAAGACTAACGCCTGGGCCACTGAGGCGATCAAGCGAAACTGATGACCAGTTCCTTGTTTCCAAACCAGGGCATCCGGGTTGATGTGTCCGCAAGCCCTGAGGCAACAAGATACGGGTTATGAGCGCGCTTGTCGAGAATCACATGCACGCGCCCTTCATCGACCACGATGGTCGCCGATACATCAAGCAGATTTCGGAAGATCTTCTTAGCCTGAGCTCGTTCGTACTCTCTGCCGATTCTCTCGGCCATCAACCGATAGAGGGAACTGGCCATCAAGGTGATTTGTAGATCAAAATCTACTTTAAGTCCAACCATCGAAGATAACGCATCGATATGGAAGAACTGGATGGCCTCCGAGATTGAGTTCTCAATCAGCATTCTCTGTGCGTAGCGGGTCACCAGTGCCGGGCATTTGATCGCAAAATTGTTGGTGAGCAGGACGGTTGGATCCTCGTGACCAAGATCGGTGACCGTCACTTGCCGCAATTCGCCCTCGTAACCTTTGAGCCG
>CAVTZY010000044.1:0-75145 GCA_963739235.1 Terriglobia bacterium
TGCCACAAAGATCATCAATTCCACCAGTAACACGGAGTTTCCATTCAACGTGTGGTCCCATCAGATCGCATTCAATGTCCTGTGGTATCCGGGCGGTTTCGACGCCAAGAAAAAAGTCTTTCCTTATCTGACGACGGGCGGAGGCGGCACATTTTTCGTCATCTCGCCGGAAACGGTGGACAAGGGCCTGGCAGCAGGATTAGGCCAAATGCGCTCTGAAAATATCTTCGCTTTCAATGCAGGTGGAGGATTGCGCATGCGGATGAGCAAACATGCAGGGCTCCGCATTGACGTACGCGATTATATGAGCCGCGCGCCGCGATTCGGAATGTCCGAGCATTCCACGGATCCAAACGCTTTGGTGTTCCCGGTCAGTGGTGTCTTCCACCAGGTCGAAGCATCCTTTGCCTTTACTTACTACTTTTGAGGTCGCCAGGACTTGGTGATGCCGGACACTGCGCTGGCAGGCCCAGGAGAATATTTTCAATCCTATGAGGTCATGTCATGAATGACAGATTTTTCGCCATGAGAAACCGCCTTTGGATTTTGGCACTATGCCTGTTCATCATTTTCTCGTCTGGCGCGTTGCAGGCTCAATCCGGCTCCGCCTCCTACTTCCTCTTTCCGCACTATGTATCCAACCAGGGGGAAGTTCCTGGAGTTACCGTCTTCAATCCCTACTCGCAAGCGGCAACCGTGACTTTCACCTTCAGGAATCAGGACGGGCAATTGTTGACCGGCGTGAGCGACCCGGTCACCCTGACGGTACCGGCACGGGCCCAGTCAATCTTGACGGCTGACGATCTGTTCGGCAAGAATCTGGCCCTGAATGGATCTCTCGAGGTTGCAAGTTCCACTTCAGGGCTCATCGCACACGCGCTGACCAATGATCCGGCCAAAACCTTCTTTGAATCGCTGGACGCCGCCGAAACTTCGTTGAGTATGATTTTCCCGGTAATTCCGGGTTCAGCTGAAGGGGTTGCGGAAATTGATCTCGCCAATCCGAGTCCGCGTGAGACCTCGGTTGAATTGAAACTGTGGAGCATGGATGGCAAAGTGCTGGGCCTGGCTACCGTCCGCGTCCCCGCCGGCGGCAGCTACCGCAGCTCGGTCCAGGACGCGTTTCCGTCCGGCACCAGTTTCAGCAATGCATCCCACATCATTGCCGTACCCAAGGGGCGGAACGTACTGTCGGCTCCGCAGTCTGTAGCCGGCACCTGCCTGTTCATGGGTTTCACCGCCGGGGCTTTCGCCAGCATCTACCCTGACATCGCGGCATTGAATGCCGTTCCTGTCACTCAGACATCAAATTCGAGTGTCATTCCGTACTTTCATACGGGCGGCCTGTATGCCGCGACACTCGGACTGGTGAACGTAGAGTCCGCCACGATATCTGTAAATGTGACTGCCATCGCCAACAACGGATCGACCCTCGGCACGCGCGTGGTCAGTCTCGCGCCCCAGGGCGGTATGAGGGCACCCTTGGAGAGCGTTATTCCGGCGCTCGGTTCGCGTGAGCAGGAGGGATGGCTGCTGGTCCAGGCTTCCGGGAGGACCGTGGGAAACATCATATACGGGCGCAGCGACGCGGGTGCGCTTGCGGCTGTGCCTGCCCAGAAGATTCCATCTGTCGGATTTCTCTTTTCGCAGGTGTTTAAGGGAAATGGTCTGAATACCGATCTCAATTTGGTCAACGTCGCTGCGGTTACCAGTGCTGTCGACGTCCACATGATCGGCACCGATGGTTCCTCTGTGGCGGCCAGTCAGATCACACTGGGTCCGAACAATAGGGTGTCGACTTCCCTGAGACAGCTGTTTCCTGAGTTGAGTGAGCCCTGGAGTGGCCTGATGCATGTCACCAGTAATGGGGCTGTGTTCGCTACAGCCACGATCTGGAGTGACTCGGGGAATCTGGCTACGAGTGTTGTTCCACAGGATACAGGATTCCTTGATAGTCCGCTTACCAGTTTTGCCATCAGCGGCACCGTGACCGTCAATGACAAACCGGCGGCCGGGTTCAAAGGTGGCGCTCACCGGGACGGCAACAAAATCCACAAACACAGATGCAGACGGAAACTACTTCTTCAACAACCTCCCGAAGGGCAGCTATACGTTGGCGGTAACCCAGGCCGGATTCCAGTTTGTGCCTGCCCAAGCCAGCATTGATCTGACCGGCGCAAGCAAGCACCAGAACTTCCAGTCCTTTACCGCATCCGACGCGATCCTGGTGCAACCGGATTCCTTCCCCGTGGGAAGTCCAGACACCAAGGCCATCATCTACGGCCAGGGATTTAATCCCACGTCCGAGGCATTTGTGGGAACACTGCGGTTGACGACAACCTACGTGGATTCCCTGCAACTGCAGGTGATCGTGCCGGCTTTTCTGACGGCAACTGCTTCGAGATTCCAAATCGTCGTAGTGACGAATGGAGCCGATGCCTCTCGTCGTGTAAGCCAGGCATATTCAGCAGTTGCCTATCAGGACAAACCGGACTTGCAGGAGATTGTGACCGGCGGCAACATCGTAGAAGGCAGCCCGGCGGGCAGCCTCCTTCTCAAGGGAAGCGGCTTCCTGGAGGGAGCCAGAGTTCTGGTTAACGGATCGAGCGAAGGTATTCAGGTAAACGTCGTCAGCAGCCAGCTGATTGTGGCATACCTGCCGTCAAGTTATTTCGAGTCGGGAGGAATTTACCCGGTCACAGTGGAGAATCCATTTCCTTCCGGCGCCAGATCTGCCGTCCAGTTGCTGACAGTGTATAATCCGCCACCCGGGGTGCAGGCCGTGGTACCCGGAGTCTGCTCGGTCAGACTCGAGATGGACGCCAGTCCTTTGAATATCGAAGTAACCGGCTACGGATTCCGGCGCGGTGCCGTCGTGCTGCTGGAAGGCCAGCCCCTGATTACCACCTATTGCGAAACTGATGCCTACTGCCTGGACACTCACCTCTATGCCAAGGTCCCGGCGTCCATGCTGCAGAATGCGGGATTTGGGAAAATCGAGGTCAAAAACCCTGATCCTGCGCTCGCCAGCCTGGAGTCGGTCTATTTGCGCATCGAAGGGCTGCAGCCCACGATCACCTCGGTACAGTCAGGCTCACCTACCTTGACGCCCAACCCATCAGAGTTCATCATGCCACTCGTCGTGAATGGAACGAATTTCGGTCCTGATACAACGATATATATCGGTCAAACCGGCAGCAACAAGGATCCTGTAGATGGGAAGGCCAAGGTGCTTAGCACCACGCAGCTGCTGACCTCGTTTAAAATCAGCCACCCCGAGGGCTTGGGCGAATGGTACGTTTTAGCCTGCAATCTTCCGCCCGGCGGAGGATGCACGGATCCGGTCACCTTTATGGTCACCGAGGCATCGTTCGCAGCCGCACCTTTCCTGACCTCGCTCGATCCGGGAACGGTATCTCCGGGCGGCCGATCATTCACTCTTACCGTGAACGGATACAACCTCAAGCCGGGAGCTGTGGTCAACTTCAGAACCACACCTCTGGTCACGACTTTTGTCAGCAATAATCAGCTGAAGGCCGTAGTGCCGGCTTCCCTGATCCGCACAGCGGGCAAGATTCCAATCAGCGTGACCAGTCCGGACAATGCGGGCGCTTCAAACAAACTGTTCCTGGATATTAAATAGGGAAAATCGGGCGGCGCGCAATCCACGCGCGCGCTGCCCGATGTTTTTCAGAGGACGCTCCTGAGCTTCAGTTCGGCGGAAAACTGGTCGGCATCCCGGTACTGGAAGGCACAGATTCCCAGATTCTGAGCGGCTTTCACATTCACCTGCTGGTCATCGGCAAAAAGCACCAGAGAAGGATCGACCTGCATTTTTGCCACCGCATGCGCGAAAATTCGGGCATCGGGTTTGAGAACACCGACTTCATGAGAGAGCACAAAGCCTTCGCAGTAGCGCGGAAATGCGTAATGCCGGGTCATGAAGTCGAAGTGCAGCTCGTTGGTATTGGAAATAATCCACAGGCGGAGCTTCCGCGCCAGAGCAATGATCAGTTCCTCGGGAGACCAGGGGCGGTCCCAGTATCGAATTCCAAATCGCCAGAAATTCCGGCCATGAGATGCGCGCACCCGTGCGCCGGCAGATCTCCTCATAAAACTGTGCCCCCGGCATTTTCCCGGTCTCGAATCGCTCCACTAATCCATCTTCCCTGAGCATCTTCTGAAGCTGCGCAGGGCCCAGTCCCGTGAGCGCCAGCATGCGTTGGGTCAGATCCTGGTAGTTCAAGTCGATGAGCACATTACCGACATCGAGAAGGAGACATGCCACTGCATCTGAGCTCATGCTCTTCTCCCCAAAGCCCAATCGACGGCCGCCTGCGCAAGAACGCGGGTGGCGTTCACTACCCGATAGCTCACGCGATTGGCATTGAATCCTAAGGGGATTTCTGTGCATCCGAGAATTACAGCCGCGGCCCCTGCCGCGGCCAGCTTGGATCCGATGGATTCGAACGAGCCCTGCCGCGCACCGTCGTAGCTGCCGGCTTTGACCTGAAAAATTCCCTCCTGGATGCAATCCTGGTCGCGCGCATCAGGCACGAGAACCTTGACTCCGTGGCGCGCAAAGACATTGTGATAGACGCCGCTTTGGATGGTTCCCCGGGTTGCCAGCAGCCCTACGACCTCAGCACCGCCGATCTGCTCGCGAGCGCTCGAATAGGTCTCTTCTATCATGTCCAGGATGGGGATGCCCACTTCGTTTTTGATTCGAGGCAGGTAGTAGTGAGCCGTGTTACAAGGCATGGCCAGAATGCCCGCCCCGGCCTTCTCCAGGGTTACGGCTGCCTGGACCAGGTAGGGGGTCGGGTCTTCTCCGCCATGGAGAATGGCTGCGGTCCGCTCAGGAACACGCGGGTCGGAATAAATAATGACGGGTATATGATCCTGATCCTTCTTAGCCGGGGTCAATCGTATGATCTCGCGCAAAAAATCTACGGTGGCCTCCGGCCCCATCCCGCCTAGAATTCCCACAATGCGATCCGGCATTTCTGCACTCCCTTCAACGTTTCACAATGCACTATTACAGGCACGATTTACGAAGCGGTCTCCCATGCGTCGGGGCGCACTCAGTGACGCATGAAAAGCACAGCCGTTGCGCGAAGCGCCTTGGAGTGCGGCGGCATGACGCCGCTTTGAAGCCTGACAAAGCGGCGTCATGCCGCCGCACTCCAAAGGCTCCGCCTATTTTCGGAACAGTCTACCATGAGCCGGGGCGCACACATGACGCATGAAAACGTTGCGCTCTCGCCGCAGGTTTCCTGCGCCGCCCTTTCAGGGCTCTTTTCACTCCATTCCCTGTTCCCAGGGCTCACGCCCTGGGCTTTGCTGCGCCAGCCCTTCGGGGTTTTGCAGCCGTGATCCTTGGGATTTTCACGGCCGTGCAAGGCATAGCCCTGCAAGGGCGGAACAGCACAGCCCAGGGCGTAAGCCCATAAGCGCTAAGATAATCTTTTTGCGGCCGAATATATGTTGCATGGATCCTATTTTCCTTGGATTTTCTGGTTCAGTACGCTCCCCGAAATCTCCATATCCTGCCCAAATCGATCTTAACTTCAGAACTCCTGACATGGTCACCTTGATCTCTGTCCGCTTTTTCCCAGGCCGACCTTCAGTTTGGCGCGATTTTGCCCGGATTGAAGTCCACGCGCGAAAAAAAGCGGACAGTTTTCGGTGCGCACCCATGTCCGGAAAACTGCCCAAATTCCCAGAATTCCAGGGGGCACGTCAGGAGTTCTGAACTTAGCGCTTATGGGCGTAAGCCCTGGGTCGGGGGCCGGAGAGCATAAGCCCTGAAAGGGCGGCACAGAAACGATCGAGTCAATTTGCGCTCCACGGAGTTATTTTCGGAACAGAATTCAAATACTCCTCGGAGGTTCGTCCGAACGGGTTCTCTTCGCCGCACCAGCCTACTTGAATTCCTTTATTCGGACCGTGGCACGCTCAATCCGCTCCCAGTCCAAATCATACCCGATTCCAGGCCGGTCGTTGAGTAGTATGGTCCCTTGTGAAGTTACGGTCACAGGCGGCTGCACTGTATCTTCCGCATAATAGCGCCGGCTGGCGGAAACATCGCCCGGCAGGGTGAAAGCCGGCAGGGCGGACATGGCGATATTGTGAGCTCTGCCGACTCCGCTTTCGAGCATGCCGCCACACCAGACAGGAACACCGTGGCGCATGCAGTAGTCGTTGATTTCGAGCGCCGCGCCGTATCCTCCTACGCGTCCGAGCTTCACGTTGATGATGCGGCAGCTCCCTAATTCTATCGCTTTGCGGGCGTCCTCCGCACCATGGATCGACTCATCGAGACAGATCGGGGTTGCGATCTCCTTTTGCAGAGTCGCGTGGTCGACGATATCGTCGTGGGCCAGAGGCTGCTCGATCATCATCAGCTTGAATGGGTCGAGCGCCTGGAGCAGGCGGATGTCGGTCAGACGAAATGCGGAGTTGGCATCCACCATCAGAGGGATTTCCGGAAACTCGGCGCGAATATGGCGAAGCGGCTCGAGTTCCCACCCGGGTTTGATTTTAATTTTGATGCGGCGATATCCTGTAGCCAGTTCCAGGCGCACTTTATCCATCAGGGCATCGATGCTGGGCTGGATGCCAATGGATACTCCGCAGGCAATTTCATCGCGCACGCCCCCAAGGTGCCTGTGGAGCGGCAACCCTAGCCCCCGAGATTCAAGATCCCAGACTGCGGTTTCCAGCGCAGCCTTGGCCATCACATGCCCGCGGATCGCGCTCAGAGCCGGGGCAACTGCAAGCGCCTGTTCCAGGTCACGTCCCAACAGGCGGGGGATGATAAAATCAGAGATCACGTGCCAGGCGGTTTCCGTCGTTTCACTGCTGTAATCGGGTTCCTCCCCTGCGGTGCATTCGCCGTAGCCGATTCCGTCATGTGTGCGTACCGTTACCAGGATGATTCTGCGATTGACCGTGCGGCCGAAACTGGTCTCGAAATAATGCACGAGAGGCAGGTGGATTTCACGCAGCTGCACCGACTGAAGATTGATCATTTCGTCGCTCGCTTGGGCCGTTTGCCCCAACCCCCTCCGCCGGGAGTCTCTACGACGATGCGTCCCCCCGCACGTACCTGGAAGCGGCACTTGGATGCCAGGCGGCGCGCGCTGTGCTGCTCCATGAGCGTGGTTCGCCCGGGTCTGCCCGCTTCGCCTCCCATTAATCCATAGGGACGGAAGCGGCGGCGATCGGAGAGAATCGTAGCATCGGCATCGGTCAGAAGCTCAATCTCGCGCACAATGCCGTCGCCTCCCCGGCAGGCACCGCGTCCTCCGGTTCCGTGGCGGAGCGAATAACGACGCACCCGAAACGGGAACGCATATTCGAGCGCTTCCACCGGAGTGTTGAGCGAGTTCGTCATGTGAGTGTGAATGCCGCTGTTTCCAGCGCGCGTTGCGCACGCGCCCATGCCTCCTCCGACGGTCTCATAATAGGAGAACACCTGGCCATCCTTCGGATTGATGCCGCCGAGCGTGAGATTATTCATGGTTCCGCTGCTGGCTGCGGGGATCCGATCCGGAACCGCCTGGGCAAAAGCCTTCAGGAGAACATCGACGATGCGTTGCGAGGTCTCGACGTTGCCCGCCGCCACCGCCGCAGGAAACCGCGCATCCACAACGCTCCCGGCAGGTGTCTGAATGTGAATCGGGCGCAGCACGCCGGAGCTGGCGGGAATCGATTCCGGGATGAGCGCGCGCACGACATAATAGACTGCCGACTCGGTAATGGCGCGCACCGCGTTGATGCTCCCAATGACCTGGGGATCGGTGCCCTCGAAATCGACCGTAAGTCTGCCGGCGCCGACGGAAATACGCGCGCACAGCTTCACGGCCCTGGAACTGAAACCGTCATCATCCAGAAAATCTTCGGCCGCGTAGGTCCCATCCGGAATCTGACGAAGGAGGGCACGAACCATTTTTTCGGAGTAATCCTGAAGATGACCGGCATAAGCGACTGCCTCCGCCGATCCGTAACGTTCGACGATATGCAGCAGGCGGCGTTCCCCTGTGCGGTTCGAGGCGATTTGTGCGGTGAGATCTCCTTCCCGTTCGCGCGGCGTCCGGACGTTGGCCAGGAGTAATCGAAAAACTTCATCTACGCGCCTGCCGCCGGCGAACAGCTTGATGGGCGGAATGCGGAGCCCTTCCTGGAAGATGTCGGTGCTCAGCGGCATCGATCCAGGGGTCATGCCGCCGACATCAGAATGATGTGCGCGATTGGCGACATAGAATAGGATCTTGCATCCTTTGGGGGTGTCCTCAAAGACCGGGCTGACCAGAGTGATGTCCGGCAGGTGGGTTCCTCCCTCGTAGGGATCGTTCAACATCACAATGTCCCCGGGCCCCATCTTGACCGCGCCGACGGCGGCGTGCACGGACATCGGCATCGAGCCGAGGTGCACAGGCATATGATCTCCCTGTGCGACCAGCTGGCCGCAGGCATCAAAGACCGCACAGGAGTAATCCCGTCTCTCCTTGATATTGGGTGAAAACGCGGTCCGGCGCAGGGTAACCCCCATCTCTTCGGCGGCTGAGGCATAGAGGGATTTAAAGATCTCCATCCGGATCGGATCGTAACTGCGCGTCAGCATGTCGGTCTTCCCTCCCCAGGAAGAAGTTAGGCTAGCGAACCCCTTCTATCTTTGCAAGAACTAAGCAACAATCCGCTGTGATTCAGACAGTAAAAAGCAAAAGCAGCCACCAATGACACGAATAGCCATAGCCGCAAAGAATCAACTTTATCGCAGAGCGCGCCGGTGATCTGCGATCTTGCCTCCTACCCCGGGCGGCCTCCGGCCATCATTCTGGCGCCATTCTCCTTTGGTGCTATTCGTGCCGTTCGTGGCAAGGTTTTTTCCCACTTTCTGAATCGCCACAACAATCCGGCGCCGGAGCCGCGGAGGTTTGAAGATTGAAAAAATCGCCTGGATTGCGAAACAATAGGGGCACCGGAAGGAGGCATCAGATTGGTCCACAGACGGGTGAGTGGGACTAATGTTATTCTTTTATTTTGTTACAATTGGCCACAAACCAAAAACTCTTCATCTAAGCCGTTGTTCTGCCGATAAATAATCAGAGAAATCGGTGTCCCTCTTCCTGGCCGGCGGAGGGCAGGCTCGGCTTGATGAGATTTCACGGCAGGACACCGTGACTGGTCAATGGTGGACTGCCTTCTAGAGTGATTCCTTGCTGAAAAAACTGATAACAACGCTGGAGATGATCAAGATCGAGCATACGCTTTTTGCATTGCCGTTTGCGTTCATGGGTGCATTTCTGGCGGCCCGTGGTTTTCCAGAATTGCCTCAAATCGGGTGGATTCTCCTGGCTATGATCGGAGCCCGCAGCGCAGGGATGGCATTTAACCGACTGGTGGATCTGCCTTTCGACGCCAGAAACCCACGCACCGCCGGACGGGCGCTGCCCCGGAAACAGCTCACCAGGGGCTACGTCGTAGTATTCATCCTCGCATCGGCAGCTGTTCTGGTATTTGCCGCTGCGATGCTCAACCCGTTGGCCTTCAAGCTGAGCCCGGTAGCCCTTGCGATAGTGCTCGGATATTCCTACCTGAAGCGGTTTACCTGGGGAACCCACTTCTTTCTCGGCCTGTCGTTGGCTTGTGCGCCGGTGGGCGCCTGGGTGGCTATCCAAGGAAACCTCGGGACGGTTCCCTTGCTTTTGGGGCTCGCCGTGCTTCTTTGGGTGGCAGGCTTCGACATCATCTACTCCTGCCAGGACGTAGAGTTTGATCGGACCGAGCGCCTCTACTCGATCCCCAAGCGCTTCGGCGTCGCCGGCGCGCTCTGGATTTCGGGAATGCTGCACGCGTGCATGGTGATCTTGCTGGGCCTGGTGTTCTGGAAGGCGGGACTGGGGCTGTTCAGCCTGGCAGGACTGGGGCTGGTAACACTCCTGCTGGTGTACGAGCACAGCCTGGTAAGACCCGGCGACTTGAGCCGGGTCAACGCGGCCTTTTTCACGATCAACGGTTGGATCAGCGTTCTACTTTTTGTGATCGCCGGAGTTGACATGCTCTGGCACCGGACGTCGTAGCTATGCCGTCTCAAATTGGCGAACTCCTGATCAAAGAAAATTTCATCACTGCCGAGCAGCTTGAGATGGCGCTCAAGCATCAGCGCCAGTATGGCGGCCGCCTCGGATCGATTCTGATCGCTCTTGGCTTTGTCCAGGATGACGACATCACCTCCATCCTCAGCAGGCAATACGGCGTGCCGTCGATCAACCTCGCCTACTTCGAAATCGATCCGGCGGTAATCAAGCTCATCCCGGTCGAGACGGCCCAAAAATACATGATTGTGCCGCTTGAGCCGGGTGGGCAGCACGCTGACGATCGCCACCGCCGATCCCACCAACGTCTTCGCCATGGACGACATCAAGTTCATGACCGGATTCAACGTGGAGCCGGTGGTGGCTTCCGAAGCCTCCATCATGGAGGCACTGGAAAAGTACTACGGCACGCCCCATGCCATCGAGCTGAAGAAGGTTTACGAGGAGATCGCCCAGGGTGAGAAGGACAGCTTCGAGCTCGATCTCGAAGCAGGCATCGACGATCAGGAAGAGGTATCCATCGATGAGCTGCAGCGCTCGAGCGAGGAAGCGCCAATCATCAAGCTGGTGAACCTGATCCTGTCGGAGTCGCTGAAAAAGGGGGCCAGCGACATTCACGTCGAGCCCTATGAAAAGGACTTCCGCGTGCGCTTCCGCATTGACGGCATCCTCTACAACATGATGAGTCCGCCGCTGCGCCTGAAGGATGCCATCACGTCACGCATCAAGATCATGGCCAAGATGGACATTTCGGAGAAGCGCCTGCCGCAGGATGGCCGCATCAAGATCCGCACCAGTTTCAATTCGAAACAGAAGGAGATCGATTACCGGGTTTCGACGCTGCCGACGCTGTTTGGCGAAAAGATCGTGCTGCGCATCCTCGATCGCGACAACCTGCCGCTCGACATGAGCAAGCTGGGTTTCGAGGAAGCCTCCCTGAAGACGTGTCGAGGCGGGAATTCTAAAGCCGTACGGCATGGTGCTGGTGACCGGGCCCGACCGGCAGCGGCAAGACCTCGACGCTCTATTCAGCCCTGAACCGCCTGAACACTCCGGAAACCAACATCATGACCGCCGAGGATCCGGTGGAGTACAACTTCCGCGGCATCAACCAGGTTCAGATCAAGGAGCAGATCGGGCTGACTTTTGCCGCCGCTTTGCGATCCTTCCTCCGCCAGGACCCGAACATTATCCTGGTGGGTGAAATCCGCGATTTCGAAACCACTGAAATCGCCATCAAAGCCGCGCTGACCGGACATCTGGTTCTGTCCACGCGTTCACACCAATGACGCTCCCTCCACCATTTCGCGCCTGCTGAACATGGGCATCGAGCCTTTTCTGGTCGCCACCTCCGTGCACCTGATCTGCGCCCAGCGCCTGATCCGCAAGATCTGCAACGAATGCAGGACCGAGGTCAAGACCCCGCTCCAGACCTTGATCAACATCGGCTTCAGTCCGGAGGAGGCAAAGAACATCCAGACCTTCAAGGGAGAAGGCTGCAAGACCTGCAATGGAACGGGATACAAGGGCCGCATCGGCCTGTATGAGGTGATGGAAATATCCGAGGAAATCCAGGAGTTGATCCTGGTCGGGGCTTCTGCCCGCGAGATCAAGCGCAAGGCCGTGGAAGAGGGAATGCTCACGCTGCGCCAGAGCGGACTGAACAAGATCAAGGCCGGGCATCACGACATCTGGATGAAGTGCTGCGGGAAACGGTACTCAACTGAGGAAGAGGCCATTCAATGATGACACTAGCAGAAATGCTGCAAAGCGCCATTCAGGCCGGCGCTTCCGACCTGCATCTGACGATCGGTACGCCGCCGCAGATGCGCGTCGACGGCAAACTGCGCCCAATGGATCTGCCGCCGCTGACGCCGGCGGACACCAAACGCCTGGCCTACAGCGTCATGACGGATACGCAGAAGCATGCGTTCGAGGAGAAATGGGAGATTTGACTTTTCCTTCGGCATCAAGGATCTCTGCCGTTTCCGCGCCAACATCTTCACCCAGCGCGGCGCCGTGGGAGCGGTGTTCCGCGTGATTCCGTTCGAAATCAGGAGCTTTGAGGCCCTGGGGCTTCCGCCGGTGGTGCAGCGACTGTGCGGCAAGCCGCGCGGGCTGATTCTGGTCACCGGACCGACCGGCAGCGGCAAATCGACGACGCTGGCGGCCATGATCGACAAGATCAACCGGGAGCGCCACGAGCACATCCTGACCATCGAGGACCCGATCGAGTTCCTGCACTCCCACAAGAACTGCATCGTGAATCAGCGTGAAGTGAACAACGACACCCACTCGTTTGCCGACGCCCTGCGCGTCGCGCTGCGCGAAGATCCCGACGTAGTGCTGATCGGTGAAATGCGCGACCTGGAGACGGTGGAGTCGGCGCTGCGCATCGCCGAGACCGGCCACTTGACGCTGGCAACTCTGCACACCAACAGCGCAGCCTCAACCATCAACCGCATCGTGGACATTTTCCCTGCCAACCAGCAGCCGCAGATCCGAGCCCAGCTCAGCATGGTGCTGGAAGGAATTTTATGTCAGTCCCTCATCCCCCGCTCCAATGGCACCGGGCGTGCCATGGCCATGGAAATCATGATTCCGAACTCGGCCATCCGGAATCTGATTCGCGAGGACAAGGTCCACCAGATCTACAGCTCCATGCAGACAGGGCAGGAGAAGTACGGGATGCAGACCTTCAACCAGTCGCTGGCCCATCTGGTGCTCACCCGGCAGATCACCCAGGAGGATGCGCTCAGCAAGTCCTCCAGCATCGATGAACTGCAGGAGCTTATCCGTCGTGGAGTAGGACTGAATGCATCTGCGGCCTCAGCCATGGCGGCGCGCCCGCGCCGCCCGGAGGCCGTGGGAAGTACAGTCACTAATCCGGAGAGGCTAACATGCCAGTATATTCATTCCGCGGACGTAATGTCCGCACCAACGAAAACATCATCGGGCGAGAGATTCTCGGCCAACGCGCAAGCGCTGGCTGCCGTGCTGCGCCGCGAGCAGGTGCGCCCGTTTCGATTCAGGAGAAGAAGGAGAAGAAGCCTGTTCTCCTTCCGCCGGAGGGTGTCCAAAGGCGAGGTGGCCATCTTCACCCGGCAGTTCTCCGTCATGCTCGACGCCGGGCTGCCGCTGGTGCAGTGCCTGGAGGCCATGGCGCAGCAGAATCCCAACCCGGCATTCAAAGCGGTCCTCGAGCAGGTGCGTGGCGACGTCGAGGCGGGAGCACGCTGTCGGACGCGATGGCCCGGCATCCCAAGGTATTCGATACCCTCTACACCAACATGATTGCGGCCGGCGAAGCAGGAGGCATCCTCGACACGATCCTGCAGCGTCTGGCTCAATTCATCGAAAAGATCGTCAAGCTCAAACGCGCCCTGCGTTCCGCCCTGATTTACCCGGGCGTGATCCTGTCGATCGCGGTCATCGTGGTCGGCATCATCTTGTGGAAGGTGATCCCGGTATTCCGCACTCTCTTCGCAGGGTTCAATGTCGAGTTGCCGCTGCTGACGCGCATGGTCATCGCGCTGTCGTCCTTCGTCGAAAGCTACTGCCATCTTTGTGATCGTGGCGGTGATCGTCGGCGCATTCGGCCTGCGCTCCTATTATCGGACCGATAACGGCCGGCACTTGATCGACCGGCTCTTGTTGCGCATTCCGGTCCTCGGCGAAGTCTTCCGCAAAATCGGCGTCGCGCGCTTTACCCGCACCCTGGCGACCCTGCTGACCAGCGGCGTCCCCATCCTGGAGGGCCTGGACATCACGGCGCGGACCGCCGGCAACGCCATCCTGGAGGATATCGTCCTCCAGATCCGCCAGCAACATCGAAGAGGGGAAGACGATGGCCGAGCCGATGAAGCAGTCGAAATTCTTCCCTGCCATGGTGACCCAAATGGTCTCCGTGGGCGAATCCACTGGCGAATTGGACACCATGCTGGTCAAGGTCGCGGACTACTACGAAGAAGAAGTCGACGTCATCATGGCCAACTTGCTGACGATTCTCGAGCCGGTCCTGATGGTGATTCTCGGCGTCATCGTGGGCGGCATCGTCATCTCAATGTACATGCCGATGTTCAAACTCATCCAGATTTTGTCCGGGGGTTAGAATCAGTTAGCGGCCTGTGGCAGGTAGTGGGCGCTTGACCATCTCCACTGCCGGCTGCCTGCACGGGCAGAGGAAGCACGTGGCTAAGGATTATCCGCTCGAGAAAATGATTTTGCAGGCATGGGCGCAAACCGGCGCAGAGCAGAGCCGTTTTGCCCTTGCAAGAGTCCGGCGAACTGAGCCGGCGCCTGCTCTGGCTCATCTCGTCCCGCACCATGATCCTTTTCCTCGGGTTGAACCTGGCCGTGCCGCTGGGCATCCTGCCCCATCAGCTCGGGTCGCTCCCGTTTATACCGTTTTTCAATATCTTTTCGGTGACGCTCGCCTTCGTCTATCTCGCCCTCTGGTGGAGCGGCCGGCTCCTGGCCCTGCAGTTGTATCTGCAGATCGCGGTCGATCTGGGTATCGCCACCGTGGTCGTCGCGCAAACGCACGGCAGCCAGAGCCCCTTCATCTCGTTTTACCTGCTCATCATCATCTACTGCAGCCTGACCCTGGGTAGGAACGGCGGAGTTATCGGCGCCTCCCTCAGCACGATCCTCTACGCCGGCGTCATCATTCTCGGCCATCTGGGAATGCTGGAGGTCGGCGGCGGATCGACCGATTTCAATAACCTGACGTTCCGCATCTCGCTCCATGCGCTTGGATTCTTTTCCGTTGCTCTGCTGGGAGCCAACCTGTCGCAGCGATTGCATGCCGTCCAGGTAGAGCTGGAACAGAAAATCGACTCCCTGGAGCAGCTTCAGAGGCTCACAGGACACATTGTCAGCAGCATTCGCAGCGGCTTGTTCACGACCGACCTGGATGGATACATCACGCTGTTTAACAGCACGGCCGAGGAACTCACGGAAAAGCCGCGCTCTGCCGCGGTCAATCACTCCATCCTCGAGGTGATCGGCGAAGGGTTGTGGGCCAAGGTCCACGGGGCCGATTTGTTCCAGGATGCCCGTGCTTTGCGTTACGAAGAGTGGCTGGCTCTGCCTAGCGGCACCCGGCGCTTCCTGGGTTACAGCGTCTCGCCCCTGTTGAATCAGGAACGGGAACTGATCGGCTACATCATTTCCTTCCAGGATCTGACGGATATCCAACGCCTGGAGGAGGAGGTCCGGATCAAGGACCGAATGGCGGCGATCGGGCGCATGGCGGCCGGAATTGCCCACGAGATCCGTAATCCGCTGGCGGCCATGCGAGGTTCGGTGGAAATCTTGCACTCCCACCTCAACCTTCCAGGCCCAGACGAACGCCTGCTGGACATTCTCGTCAGGGAAAGCGATCGCCTGAACAAATTTGTCGAGGATTTCCTCATCTTTGCCAAACCGGCTCAATGTGTGCGTAAGCCGCTCGATCTGGTTCCGCTGCTCCATGACTCGGTCCTCCTGTTGAAAAACAGCCCGGAGGTACGCGATAAGCAGGCGGTGGATTTGAACATTGCGGCCCAACAGATTCCCAATTCTGGGCGATGCCGACAGGCTTCGGCAGGTCTTCTGGAACCTGGCGCAGAATGCGCTGCGCGCTATGCCCTCCGGCGGCACGCTGACCATTACGATGCAGACCGCGGAGAACGGGGGAGGAGAGATTATATTCCAGGATACGGGAATAGGGATGAGTGCAGAACAGAAAGCCCACCTCTTCCAGCCGTTTCATTCGAGTTTTGCCGGCGGCAGCGGCCTGGGGTTGAGCATCATTTTTCAGATCATTGAAGACCACCGGGGGAAGATCCACTTTGACAGCGAGCCGGGTCGCGGAACGCGGGTTACCCTCCAGTTGCCTCTGGCAGTCCAATAACATCATGACGACAATGCAAGGAATTGAAAACCGAACCGTGAATTTGAGTGGGGCTCCGCCCGCAGAGCGGGTGAATTCAGGAGGCATCCCAGAGGGAGGCGTCAGGCTCGTGAGGGCCCCGGAGGGGCCGAAAGCCAGTAGCCCCGGGCAAGCGCAGCGCAGCCCGGGGTTAGCCAGACAACGGTTAAGAGCCCTGAAAGGGCGAAAGACAAAATCAAATCTGCGTTCGTCACCGCCGTCATTCTATCGCCCCTGCCGGGGCTCTATCCTTTTCCACTATCCTACCCCGGGCTGCGCTGCGCTTGCCCGGGGCTACTATCTATGGCCCCTCCGGGGCCCTGGCTGCTCCAAACTCCGGGGCCCTGGCTGCTCCAAACTCCGGGGCCCTGGCTGCTCCAGACTCCAGGGTCCTGGCTGTGCCGAACTCCGAGGTCCTGGCTGTGCCGAACTTCTATCTTTAGCCCTTCCGGGGCCTGGGTGCCGGGATGGTGGGCTATGAATTCCAAAGCGACAATTCTGCTGGTGGATGACGAGCCGAACATCATCGAGATCCTCGAGATCGTGTCTGCGCGATGAAGGCCTGGAGGTGTTGAAGGCTTCCTCGGCCAACGATGCCCTGGGACTGCTGCGACAAAAATGAAGTCGACATCGTAATCTCCGACATCCGCATGCCGGATATGTCGGGGGTGGAACTCCTCAAGGAGGCGAAGAAAATCGCCCCCGAGGCCGTGTTTATCCTCATCACAGCCTTTGCCAGCACCGAAACCGCCATCGATGCCCTCCAGCACGGCGCCTATGACTACCTCACCAAGCCGTTCAAGATGGAGGAACTGCTGAACATCGTCCGCCACTCGCTCGAGAAAAAGTCCCTGAAGCGCGAGGTTGCGATCGCTGAAGAACGAGATCGGCGCCCAGCAGGGGCAGAAGCTCTTTCAGGCGCTGCATCGCAGCCATCTCGTAGGCAAGAGCCAGAAAATGCTCGAGGTCTACCGGACGATCGGCACCGTCGCCATGGGCGAAAGCACCGTGCTCATCGTCGGAGAAAGCGGAACCGGCAAGGAACTGGTGGCGCGCGCCATCCACGAGGCATCGCTGCGGCGAGAACAGCCCTTTCGTCTCCATCAACTGCGGCGCCTTCCCGGAAACTCTGCTCGAAAGCGAGCTGTTCGGATACGTAAAGGGAGCTTTCACCGGAGCCAACGGCAACAAGAAGGGGCTGCTTGAGACCGCCGGCGGCGGTTCGATCTTCCTCGACGAGATCGGCGACATGACGCCCGCCATGCAGGTGAAGCTGCTCAGAGTCCTGCAGGAGAGGAAACTCAGGCCGCTCGGCGGCACGCAGGAGATTGCCGTGGATGTGCGCGTGATCGCCGCCACCAATCGCAATCTGCAGGCGGCAATCCAGCAAGGCCAGTTTCGGGAGGACTTGTATTACCGGGTGGCCGTGATCATGATCCACCTGCCGCCTCTGCGGGAGCGCGCGGAAGACATCGACCTGCTCGCCTTCCACTTCCTGAGCCAATACGCCGAAAAGAGCGGCAAGCGCGTCTTCAGCATCTCGCGCGAGGCGCTCGCCTGCCTGGAAAACTACCATTGGCCGGGCAACGTGCGCGAACTCGAGAATACGATCGAGCGTGCCATCGCCCTGGAGACGACCGAAGCCATCCAGATCGAGCGCTTGCCCGATGCGGTGCGCAAGCTCCCCCCGGGCGCAATCCGCGAGTCCATTCCCATGCCCGAAGGATCCTTCGATCTCGAAGAGGTGCTGCGCAACCTCGAATACAATCTCATCTGCCAGGTACTGAGGCGCACGGAGGGAAATCAGACCCTGGCGGCGCAGGACCTCAAACTGACCAAACCTTCCCTGCGGCACCGGATTCAGACTCTGGGCATCGATCCCACGGTTTTCCGGGGCAACGGCGCAAATTCCTGACCGTCAGCACGGAATCCGAATTTGCACCCATCTCGTGGCCCTCATCTGCTTGAAAAATAACTCGCCTCAAACTGCAAAAGCAGCCACGAATGGCGCGAATAGAACGAATTTTTGCCGGCCGGGAAGGACCGTGCTTCGCGCCAATTCGTGCCATTCGTGGCTGCCTTTAAAAAGGCATCAGTTGTCGTATACATGTAGATTTATTCGCTCGAATCGGGCATCTGCGGGTTAGGAGAGGTGACGGGCAACACCAAAATCGCACTTTTCGATTTTGCAGCCTTTGATGATTTTCATCATGGTCCAAATGATGCGGATCATCACTTTGACCCGTTTGGCCTGATCGGGAGGTTTTTCATCACCTCGCCATCCTATTGATTACAAGTCATTTACATTATTTTTTATCGGCGACACATTTTTGGCACAGCTATTGCTAAACATAACCGTGAGACGCAATCACCCAGACACAGGAGAGGAGAAATAAACAGATGAGGAATGAACAGGGCTTTTCGCTTGTCGAGTTATTGATTGTCGTGGCGATTATCGCCATTATCGCCGCCATCGCGGTACCGAGCTTGCTGACATCGCGCATGGCCGCCAATGAGGCCGGAGGAATTCAGGGCTGCCGGACCTGCGGATCGGCACAGGTCGCCTATGCATCCACCAACAACGCCACGTACGCCGCGTTAGCAACCCTTGTCACCAATGGATTCTTGGACTCCCGCTTTACGTCCGCGAACGGATTTAACGGCTATAAGTACGATGAAGACCAGGGCGGCGCGGGCTTGCCGGCGGTCGTTACGACACCGCCTGGATTCAGCCACAATGCAGTCCCGAATGCAGGATATGCGCGCTACCAGTATGCCATCGGCACTGACCAGGTGGTCCGTTATCAGAGTTTTATTGCCCCAGCTACAACGGATCCGGGCAATCCTGCGATGGCAGCCGGAGACGGCATCGGTATCCAGAAGTAAGCCCGACTACGGCTCTAACGGAATAACAAAAGAGGCGAGGATTCCTCCTCGCCTCTTTTTTTCTTTGGATTCAGAACCGTAAGCCCGCCGGCTTCCATGCTAACTTTCCATGCTTCGACTATCCCAGGTCAACCTTTTTGCCCTTGAGGGTCTCCAGACTGACGCCGCTTGAGAGAAGATCGGCCTCCAGATCCGGTTCGGACTCGATATTCTCCTCGGGGATGATCTCTTCCGTCAGACGGACATTGCGATAATACTCCATGCCCGTGCCGGCGGGGATGAGGCGTCCCATGATGACGTTTTCCTTCAGCCCGCGCAGGTAGTCGACCTTGCCGCTGATGGCGGCTTCGGTAAGCACGCGCGTGGTCTCCTGGAAGGAGGCGGCGGAGATGAAGCTGTCGGTGGAGAGAGAAGCTTTGGTGATTCCGAGCAGCAACGGCCGTCCTTTGGCAGGCAGTCCGCCGCCGGTCTCGACGCGCTCGTTCTCTTCGTAGAAGCGGAACTTGTCCACCTGCTCGTCGAGCAGGAACTCGGTGTCGCCGACCTCTTCGACTTTGATCCAGCGCATCATCTGGCGCACGATCATTTCGATGTGCTTGTCGTTGATGTTGACACCCTGCAGGCGGTAGACCTCCTGGATCTCGTTGACCAGGTAGCTCTGCAGCTCTTTTTCGCCCAGCACGCGCAGAATGTCGTGCGGATTGCGCGGGCCGTCCATCAGCGCTTCGCCGGCCTTGTACATACTCCCCTTCCTGGACATTGATGTGCACGCCGCGCGGCAGCAGGTATTCCTTGATGATGCCGCTCTCGTTGTGGACCTCGATCTTGCGCTGGCCGCGGACCAGGCCGGCGTATTTCACGAAGCCGTCGATCTCGGTGATAACCGCGGTTTCTTTGGGTTTGCGCGCTTCGAAGAGCTCGACGATGCGCGGGAGACCGCCGGTGATATCCTTGGTCTTGCGCGTTTCCCGCGGGATCTTCGCCAGGATGCTGCCGGGGAAGACCTCATCGCCATTCGTCAACCCAGAGGTGAGCCTTGGAGGGGAGCAGGTAGCTCTTCACGACCTTGCCCTTCTCGTTCTTGATGAGGATTTGCGGCTGGTACTTTTCATCCGGCGATTCGGTGATGACCTGGCGCACCAGGCCGGTGTTTTCGTCGCGCTCTTCCTTGACGGTTATGCCGTCATGGATGTCTTTGAAGGCGATCGTGCCGCCGAACTCGGTCAGGATGGCGAAGGAGTAGGGATCCCACTCGACCAGCACCTGGCCCGGCTTGATGCTCTGCCCTTCCTTGACCTTGAGCAACGCGCCGTAGGCCACGGAGTAGCGCTCCTTCTCGCGTCCCGCGTCATCCGCGATGATCAGCGTGCCGTTGCGGTTCATCACGACGAGATTTTGATCGCGGTTCGTCACGTGCTGGATGTTGAGGAACTTCACGATGCCGTCGTTCTTGGCTTCTTCGGTCGACTGCTCGTGGGTACGGCTTGCCGTACCTCCGATGTGGAACGTTCTCATGGTCAGCTGCGTGCCGGGTTCGCCGATCGACTGGGCCGCAATCACGCCCACGGCCTCTCCCAGATCCACCAGGTTGTCCGGTGGCCAGGTTGCGCCCATAGCATTTGATGCAAACGCCCCTCTTAGCCTTGCAGGTCAGCACGGAGCGGATCTTCACCTGTTCGATACCGGCCGCCTGGATTTCGCCGGCCAGGTTTTCCGTGATTTCCTGGTTGATCGCCGACCATCTGCTCGCCGGTCAGCGGGTCTTTGACATTTTCAAGGGATACGCGTCCCACGATACGGTCGCGCAGGGGCTCGATGATCTCACCGCCCTCGATAATGGAAGTAACGTAGATTCCATCGAGAGTCTCGCAGTCATCCAGGGAAATGATGACGTCCTGGGCCACGTCCACCAGGCGGCGGGTGAGGTAGCCGGAGTCCGCGGTCTTCAAGGCGGTGTCGGCCAGACCTTTGCGCGCGCCGTGCGTGGAGATGAAGTACTGCAACACCGTCAGCCCTTCACGGAAATTCGCCGTGATGGGTGTCTCGATAATCTCGCCGGACGGTTTCGCCATCAAGCCGCGCATGCCGGCCAGCTGGCGGATCTGCTGTTTGCTGCCGCGGGCTCCGGAATCGGCCATGATGAAAATGGGATTGAATTCGCTGCCGCTCTCGTCCTGCTGAGCCATCTTGCGGAACATCTCATCGGAGACCTTTTCGGTCACATCCGACCAGATGTCGATGATCTTGTTGTAGCGCTCGCCATCGGTAATGGCGCCGTCCTGGTACTGCTTTTCCACCTCGATGACGCTCTCGCGCGCTGCGTCCACCAGGTCGGCTTTGCTGTCGGGAACAATAAGATCTTCGATCCCGATGGAAATGCCTGCCTTGGTGGCGTGCAGGAAGCCGAGATTCTTCAAATCGTCGAGCATGGTGACCGTGATCGGCAGTCCAAAATTCAGGTAGCAGTAGTTCACCAGCTGCTGCAGCCCTTTTCTCTTCATCAGGCCGTTGATGAAGGGCATGCCTTCGGGAAGGATCGAGTTGAAAATCAGGCGGCCGATGGTCGTGTTGATGAACTCGTTCCGCACTTCACGCACGTCGGCACGCATGACCCCCTGGTCGTCGTACTGTGTGGTGAGATCCATCAGAAGACCGCTGAAGCGGTAACGGATGGGAGTCAGGCGCTCCACTATGCTGTTGTCGAGCGCGAACATGGCTTCGTCGAAGGAGCCGAAAATCCGCCCCTCGCCCTTGGTGCCCCGCTTCGCCTTGGTCAGGTAGTAGCAGCCCAGCACGATGTCCTGGCTGGGAATGGCAATCGGCTGGCCGTTGGCGGGCGAGAGAATGTTCTGAGTGCTCAGCATCAATACGGATGCCTCGATCTGGGCCTCCTGAGAGAGCGGAATATGGACGGCCATCTGGTCGCCGTCGAAGTCCGCGTTGAATGCGGTGCAAACAAGCGGTGGAATCTTGATGGCTTTGCCTTCGACCAGAACCGGCTCAAAAGCCTGGATGCCTAGACGGTGCAGCGTCGGAGCGCGGTTGAGCAGAACCGGGTGATCCTGAATCACCTCTTCCAGGATATCCCAGACGACCGATTCCTGGCGTTCCACCATTTCCTTGGCGCCTTTGATGGTCGCAGCATGGCCTTCGTTCTCAAGCCGGTTATAGATGAACGGCTTGAACAGCTCGAGAGCCATCTTCTTGGGCAACCCGCACTGATGCAGTTTCAGTTCCGGTCCGACTACGATTACGGAACGACCCGAGTAATCCACGCGTTTGCCCAGCAGGTTCTGGCGGAAACGTCCGGACTTGCCTTTCAATGTATCGCTGAGCGATTTGAGCGGCCGGTTATTGGCGCCGCGCAGCACACGGCCGCGGCGGCCGTTGTCGAACATGGCGTCAACCGCTTCCTGCAGCATGCGCTTTTCGTTGCGGATGATGACTTCGGGGGCACGCAGCTCCATTAGCTTCTTCAGGCGGTTGTTGCGGTTGATCACGCGCCGGTACAGATCGTTCAGATCCGAAGTGGCAAATCGTCCGCCGTCGAGAGGAACCAGGGGGCGCAGTTCCGGCGGAATCACAGGAATCACGTCCAGGATCATCCATTCCGGCTTGTTTCCGGACTTGCGGAAGGCGTCCACCACCTTCAATCGCTTGGCAAATTTGATGCGCTTCAGCTGGGACGTCTCCGTCTTCATGGCCGCGCGCAGCTCATCGGCAAGCTCTTCGACATCGACCTGGCGCAGGAGTTCCTTGATGGCTTCGGCGCCCATCATGGCCCTGAACCTGCCGGCGAATTCCTGCATCAGGGCGCGGTATTTCTCTTCCGTCAGCAATTCCTTGACTTTGAGCGGAGCTTCGCCCGGATCAATCACCACATAGGCCTCGAAGTAGAGCACTCGTTCGAGATCTCTGAGGCTGATGTCGAGCAGGTGGCCGATGCGGCTCGGCAGCCCTTTGAAAAACCAGACATGGGAGCATGGAGAGGCCAGCTCGATATGCCCCAGCCGTTCGCGCCGCACCTTGGACAAGGTTACTTCGACGCCGCACTTGTCGCAGGTGACGCCCCGGTACTTCATCCGTTTATATTTGCCGCACAGGCATTCCCAGTCGGTGACGGGACCGAAGATACGGGCACAGAAGAGACCGTCTTTCTCGGGCTTGAAAGTGCGATAGTTGATCGTCTCCGGCTTGGTCACTTCCCCGTGGGACCAGGCCCGGATCTTCTCAGGCGAGGCCAGACTGATGCGAATGCTGTCGAAATCATTGCTCAGATCTGACTTTTCGATTGCGTCCTTAAAACTTCTCAATGGTGCTCCCCCCTAATCTTAGAGGTTCAATTTCATTTACGATTTACGATTGACGATACAATTGAATGGAACATTCGTCAATCGTCAATCCGTATTCAACGGGTTCCGCACGCCGGATTTTCTGGCGCTGGATCAATTCCACATCCAGACAAAGGCTCTGCAGTTCTCGAATGAGTACGTTGAACGATTCAGGAATGCCCGGCGTGAAGTGGGATTCCCCCTTCACGATGGCTTCATAGATCTTGGTTCGTCCCTGGATGTCGTCGGACTTGGCGGTCAGAAGCTCCTGAAGGATGTTTGCGGCACCGTAGGCTTCCAGGGCCCAGACTTCCATCTCTCCGAACCGCTGTCCGCCGAACTGAGCTTTTCCGCCCAGGGGCTGCTGCGTGATCAGAGAGTAGGGTCCGATACTGCGCGCATGAATCTTGTCATCCACGAGGTGCGACAGCTTGAGCATGTAGATGTACCCGACCGTGACCTTCTGATCGAATTTCTCGCCCAGCATGCCGTCATAGAGGTCGATTTTGCCGCTCGCGGGCAAGCCGGCGCGCTTGAGCATATCTTTGATTTCCATCTCGGAGGCACCGTCAAAGACCGGTGTGGCGAAATAGAGCCCAAGCGCCTTGGCCGCCCAGCCGAGGTGAGTTTCGAGAATCTGGCCGACGTTCATACGGGACGGCACGCCGAGCGGGTTGAGCACGATTTCAACCGGAGTCCCGTCCGGCAGGTAGGGCATGTCCTCTTCCGGCAGGATGCGCGCAATCACGCCTTTGTTGCCATGGCGTCCGGCCATCTTGTCGCCCACGGAGAGCTTGCGCTTCATGGCGACATAGACCTTGACCATTTTGATCACGCCGGGCGGCAATTCGTCGCCGCGGCGCAGCTTGGTCAAGCTGCTCCTCGTGCAGGGTCTTGAGGATCTGGATCTGTTTTTCGGTCTTGTCTTCCAGGCGTTTGATGCCTTCGTAGACCTTGCCTTCCTTTTCAGCCTTGAAGTCGTTCTTGATTTTGTTCAGCTCGGTCGAGCTGAGCCCGAGCAGCACGGATCGGGTGAGCTTGGTTTTCGTCTTGCAGCACGATTTCGCCGGAGCGGCTGGTGATATCTTCGGGGAGAGTTTCGCCGGCCAGAATGTCGATGAGCTGCTTGTTGCGTTCTTCCTTGATGATGCGGATCTCGTCGTTGAGATCCTTCTCCATTTTCTCGACCTGCTCCCGCTTCGATGGACTTTGGCGCGTTCGTCTTTGGGCACGCCCTTGCGCGAGAAGATCTTGACGTCGACGACGGTCCCCTCGATTCCCGGAGGCGTCACCAGAGACGCGTCGCGCACTTCCCCGGCCTTTTCACCGAAGATGGCGCGCAGCAGTTTCTCTTCCGGGGAAAGCTGCGTTTCCCCTTTGGGAGTGACCTTGCCGACCAGAACATCGCCGGGTCGCACCTTGGCGCCGATGCGGATGATGCCGCTTTCGTCGAGGTCGCGCAGCGAGGCGTCGCTGACATTGGGGATGTCGCGCGTGATTTCTTCCGGCCCGAGTTTGGTGTCACGAGCTTCGATCTCCAGCTCTTCGATGTGGATCGAGGTGTAGCTGTCTTCCTTGACCAGCTTTTCGCTGACCAGGATCGCGTCTTCGAAGTTGTATCCGCGCCAGGGCATGAAAGCTACCAGCACATTGCGGCCGAGAGCAAGTTCGCCCTTATCCGTGCAGGGGCCGTCCGCCAGCACCTGTCCTCTTGACGACCCGATCCCCACGGTTGACCAGGGGCGTCTGATTGATGCAGGTGTTCTGGTTGGATCGTTTGAATTTGGTCAGGCTGTAAATATCCACACCGGCATCGCGGGCGCGCTTGCCGTTTTCGCTCTCCCCTTCCACACGCACGATGATGCGCGTGGCATCGACGCTGTCGACGATGCCGGTCCGCTTGCAGATCACGACGGCGCCCGAATCCTTCGCGGTGATGTACTCCATGCCGGTCCCGATGTAAGGAGCTTCGGCACGCAGCAGGGGCACGGCCTGGCGTTGCATGTTCGATCCCATCAAGGCGCGGTTGGCGTCGTCGTGCTCGAGGAACGGAATCAGGCTCGCCGCCACGCTGACCAGCTGCTTCGGGCGAGACATCGATGTACTGCACCTGCTCCCGCGGAACCAGGGCGAAGTTGCCGGCAATCCGGGCGTTGACGCGATCCTGCAGCATCTGGCCGTGCTTCGTCCAGTGTCGACGTTCGCCTGCGCGATCGTGTACTCCTCAGCTTCCCAGGCGGTCTGGTAGAAGGAGAAGGGCTCGAACTGCGCGGGCCGCTTTCCCGCGGCTTCGCAGCGCCGGTTATCCTTCTCGACCAGATCCCGTTCCACTTGTTCGCCTACTTTGAAGTGGGTGTCGCCGGGGAAAACGATCTGGACGAAATCCAGCACCCTGCCGTTCTTCACCTTGCGGTAGGAGGACTCGATGAACCCGTATTCATTGATCCGCGCATAGCAGCTCAGGGACGAGATCAGACCGATGTTCGGGCCTTCCGGAGTTTCAATCGGGCAGATGCGTCCGTAGTGCGTCGGATGAACATCGCGCACTTCAAATCCGGCGCGCTCACGGCTCAGGCCGCCGGGCCCCAGGGCCGAGAGGCGCCGCTTGTGGGTGATTTCCGACAGCGGGTTCGTCTGGTCCATGAACTGAGAGAGCTGGCTGCTGCCGAAGAACTCGCGGATGGATGCCATGACCGGTTTCGCATTGATCAGGTCGTGAGGCATGGCCGTGGTCATTTCCTGATGCACGGACATCTTTTCTTTGATGGCCCGCTCCATGCGCACCAGCCCGATGCGGAACTGGTTTTCGAGCAGTTCGCCTACGGCGCGCACACGGCGGTTGCCCAGATGGTCGATATCGTCCACACTGCCTATGTCCTTGGGCAGCTTCAAGGCGTACTGGATGACCGCGTAAAAATCCTCCGGCGGTCAGGGTGCGCTGCTCCAGGGGGGTGTTCAGGCCCAGCTTGATGTTGAATTTCAGCCGCCCGACCTTGGAGAAATCGTACTTGCGCGGATCGTAGAACATGCCCTCGAAGAGGGCGGTGGCGGTTTCCAGCGTCGGCGGATCGCCGGGGCGCTGCTTGCGATAGATTTCGATCAGTGCGTCCGGCTGGGATTTGATGTGGTCCTTCTTCAGAGTCTGGGAGATGGTAACGCCGGTGTCTTCTTTTTCGGGGAAGAACACTTCGACCGCGTCAATCCCCGCTTCGCTCAGATTGTTGATGGTCTGCGCAGTCACTTCGGAGTTGGGCTCGAGCAGGATCTCGCCCGTTTCCGTGATTGATCACTTCCGACAGCGAGAGCGAACCTTCGAGGCCGTCGACATCCATCTTGATTTCCGATCACGCCGCCCTTGACCATCTGGTTGTAGATGCCCGGCCGTGATCTTCTTGCCCTTGGCGACGAGTACACCGTTTTGCCCTTGCGCCATCGCGGATTTCTTCGTTCGCCTTGGATCCGATGAGATCGCGCCCCAGGCTGCGATACAGGCTCTTTTCTTCCCAGCGGATTTTGACGGCATGGTAGAAGCGCGGAGGATATCCGAGTCGTTGTTCAGGCCAAGGGCGCGGACGAAACGTCGTGGCCAGGAATTTCCGCTTGCGGTCGATGCGGACGTACAGGATGTTCTTCTGATCGTATTCGAACTCAACCCAGGAGCCGCGATAGGGGATGATCTTGGCCAGAATGAAGGTCCGGCCGGCGTTGGATTCGAAGAAAACTCCCGGCGAGCGGTGCAGCTGGCTCACGATCACGCGCTCGGTGCCGTTGATGATGAAGGTGCCGTTTTCCGTCATGAGCGGGATGTCGCCGAAATAGACTTCCTGCTCCTTGATGTCGCGGATGCTGCGCCCTTCGGTCTCGGTGTCCTTGTCCCAAACCACCAGGCGCACGGTGACTTTCAGGGGCACAGCAAAGGTCATGCCGCGTTCCTGGCATTCCTCGACCGTGTACTTCACGTTCAGTTCCACGGCGCCGCCGCAAAACTCGCAGCGCGGTGTTTTCGATTTCGTTCTTGGCGCCGCAGTGCTTGCAGCATGCCGCTTTCGGGATTGTACGGGCTGTTGACGATCGATCTTGCCGCACTCGACGCAGTTGGCCCGGAGGTAGTTGAGTCCCTTCAGATTGCCGCACTTGCACTGCCAGTTCCCGATCGAGTATTCGACGAATTCCAGGGACGAAGTGCCGCGGAAATCGTTGATGGGAAATACGGAATTGAAGACAGCCTGGAGCCCTACGTCTTCCCGTTCCGAGGGAAGAACATCCATCTGCAGGAAGCGATGGTACGACTTCCTCTGAACTTCAATCAGATTCGGAATCGGGATGCTGGTATGGATCTTGGCGAAATCCATGCGATCCCGATAGACATTGGCGGTAGTGATATTGGTCATCGAATGGTTTACCTCGACAGACTGGTTAGTCTCTCAATCTTCCGTTGGGGGTACCGTAGGACGAAAAAGCGGGGGGGCAGGAAAATCCCCGCAGCAACCAGCGCCGCCCAATGGTTGCATTCCTTCTGGTTCGATGTGAAGGCGGCAGGTATTGAGTCGGCGTTCTGCCTTCTGCCTTTACTAGTCCGCGGCACAGTGACCTCGTGCTGTAGTACTGAGTACTGAGTTCTGGGTGCTGAGTACTGTGTGAAGAGCCCGGGTGATTTCAGGGACCGGTCATGACCGCGTCCGCTCACTCAGTACTCTGTACTCAGTACTCATCACTTCCTTGAGTAAGAGCAGAAACGTTCGAGCACTACTTGATCTCGACGGTGGCGCCGGCTTCTTCGAACTTCTTCTTGATCGTCTCGGCCTCTTCCTTGCACACGCCTTCCTTGATGGGCTTGGGCGCGCCTTCGACCAGATCCTTGGCTTCCTTCAAGCCCGAGGCTGGTCACTTCGCGGACGGCCTTGATCACGTTGATCTTCTTGTCGCCCACGGCAGCCAGGACGACGGAGAATTCCGTCTGTTCCTCGACAGCAGGCTTCGCCTCGCTGCCGCCGGAGCCGCCGCCGACGGCCATGGGCATCGCCGCTGCGGCAGTAATGCCGTACTTCTCTTCAAGGTTCTTCACCAGGTCCGAGATCTCCAGCATCGTCGCCTGATCGATCCACGCCAAAACATCGTTCTTCGTAATCGCCATCTTTTTTAACTCCCTTTAGGATTGGTAGAAATATATAGCTAAAATTTATCGGGACCTTTATTTTTGCACCTGTTTCAATACCAGGGCCAGATCCCTTGCCGGAGCCTTCAGAGCGCCTGCGAGCCTCTGCAGCGGCGCCTTGAGGAGGAAGACCAGTTTGCTCAGCAACACCTCTCGCGAAGGCAGCGAAGCGATCTTCTGAATTTCGGATGGCGGCACGACTTTGCCTTCGATCACCGCCGCCTTGAACTGAAAGTTCGGGTTGGTTTTCGAAATTTCAGTCAGGAGCTTGGCCATGCCCACAACATCCCGGCGATGGAATGCCACGGCGGTCGGACCTTCCAGGTAAGAGCCAATCTGCTCCAATCCGTTTGCTTCGCGGCCCGGAGCGCGAGGGTGTTTTTCACCACGATGTAGCTGCCATCGAAGTCCCGGATCTTTCGGCGCAGTTCCGTCGCATCTACGACTTTCAGGCCCTTATAGTCAATCAGGAACATACTCCTGACCGTGCGGAACTGTTCGCTGAGAGATTTCACTAACTGATGTTTCTGTTCTCTGTTCATAAACTTTACGAGACCTTCACTTGGTTGTGTGAGCGCTCAAAAGGATCGCTCCGGTTTTGCTGATCCCCACTCCCGAGCCCATGCGGTGGGCGCGAAATCTGATCCAGTCGCCCGCCGCCCCGTTGACTTCCCTTTACTGTTTCGACTCCAGCGTGGTCTCATCGATCCAGATCCCGGGACTCATGGTCGATGAGAGCGAAACGCTCCTTACATATTTGCCCTTGCTGCTGGGCGGCTTCGCGCGGACGACCGCATCGATGAGCGCCTTGGCGTTTTCGTAAAGGCTCTTCTCGTCGAACTGGATCTTGCCGCAGGGCGCATGGATGATGCCCGTCTTGTCGACGCGGAATTCCACTTTACCGGCCTTGATTTCCTTGATGGCCTTCGCGACTTCAAAGGTCACGGTTCCGGTTTTCGGATTCGGCATCAGGCCGCGCGGGCCCAGCACTTTGCCGAGTTTACCCACACTGCGCATCATGTCGGGCGTCGCAATGGCAGCATCGAAATCGGTCCAGCCGCCGGCGATGCGCTCGACTATATCCTCGCCTCCGACCTCATCGGCGCCGGCATCGCGAGCTTCCTTGACCTTTTCGCCCGAGGCGATCACGATGACTTTCTTGCTCTTTCCCAGGCCGTTGGGGAGCACGACGGTGCCGCGCACCATCTGATCGGCGTGCTTCGGGATTGACTCCCAGCCTCATCGCAACTTCGACAGTCTCGTTGAACTTGGCAAAGGCGATCTTCTTCAGCAGCGCCACCGCCTCCTCCAGACGTATAGTGGCGCGGTTCCAGCGCGGCGGCGGCTTTGGTATAATTTCTTTCCAGCTTTAGGCATTGCAATACCTCACAGACACATTAACGATTGATGATTGACGGTCTGCCAATCGTCAATCGTAAATCCTTCATCCTCTATCCTTCGACTTCCAGTCCCATGCTGCGCGCCGTACCCAGGATGATCTGCACCGCGGCGTCGGTCGTGGATGCATTGAGGTCGGGCATCTTGGATCTGGGCAATTTCACGGACCTGCTTCATCGTCACTTTGCCGACTTTGGTCTTGTTGGGTTCGCCGGATCCCTTGGCGATGTTGGCGGCTTTTTTGAGCAGCACAGCGGCCGGAGGCGTCTTGGTCACAAAAGAGTAGGTGCGATCGCTGTAGACGGTCACGACCACCGGGATGATCAGTCCTTCCTGCTTGGCCGTCTTGGCATTGAAAGCCTTGCAGAAATCCATGATGTTGAGCCCGTGCGGGCCCAGCGCGGATCCGACCGGCGGCGCCGGAGTCGCCTTCCCGGCCTGACCTGCAGTTTGACGTTTGCGACAATCTTTTTCGCCATGCGAACTCCCTATCCACGCGCGACCGCTTCATGCCAGTGCCGCGCTCTTACGCTATGCCTTTTCCACCTGCTCGGATTCCAGCTCCACGGGCGTTGCCCGACCCAGAATCGTGAGCATGACTTTGAGGGTATTCCGGTCCGGATTGACATCCTCGACCACACCCGTGAAATCCTTGAAGGGCCCGTCGATGATCTTGACCGGGTCACCCCGGTCGAAGGTAAATTTCGGCTTCGGCTGCTCCGCCGTGACCGAGACCCGGTTGACAACCTCGTTGATCTCCTCGTCGGTCAGAGGAGTAGGCTTCTTGCCGGTGCTGATGAAGCCGGTGACCTTCGGCGTTCCCCGCACGACATGCCAGGCTTTGTCGGTCATGTCCATTTCGACCAGGATGTATCCCGGGAAAGTAAGCTTGGTGGTGACGACCTTCTTCCCGCTCTTCATCTCCACCACATCTTCCGTCGGGATCAGAATCTGGCCGATGCAGTCGCCCAGATCATAGGCCTGGATGCGGTTCATCAGGCTTTCCGCAACCTTCCGCTCATATCCTGAGTAGGTGTGGATGATGTACCACTTCTTTTCGCCGTCCATCCGCGTATCCCTTCGGGCTAGGATGAGAGCTTCGCCAGTAAGAAAGCCATCACTCGACTGACAATGGTCAACCACAGCAAGAAAGAAGCCGAAAAAAAACACCGCACGCAATGACCACGAGCGTGGTGCGAGGCTACCTCGCGCCGGCTCGGCCAGGAAACATTGTTGAGTTCCTTCCGCGTATCTTTGATAAACTCAATGAATTTAGAAAAAATCCTTGATCTTCTGTAAAAATCCGCTCATGGATTCAGCTCCGCGAAACCCGTCACCGCCGATCCGGGCAGCCCACAGTTCGAGGAATCAGGAAAGTTGGCAGGCCAGGAGGGACTCGAACCCCCAACATGCGGTTTTGGAGACCGCCGCTCTACCAATTCGAGCTACTGGCCTGTACCATATCTCGTTCCGTGAACGCCGCGCCGCGCTCACCTCGTTTCCTTATGCACCGTATGGGCCCGGCATCGGTTGCAGAATTTCTTGAACTCCAGCCGCTCGGTAGTGGTCTTCTTGTTCTTGGTAGACGTGTAGTTCCGACTTTTGCATTTCGTGCATTCCAACGTAATGATGTCTCGCATGATGTTCCCATTCAGCGCGCTCTGCAGCCCGTGGGCGCAGGCAGCCAGGCCCGATGTACTACTCCAGAATTTCCGCAATGGTTCCGGCGCCCACCGTATGGCCGCCTTCGCGGATCGCAAACCGCAACCCCTTCTCCATCGCGATCGGCGTGATCAACTTGATCGTCAGGTTCACGTTGTCGCCCGGCATCACCATCTCCGTCCCCTCCGGCAACTCCGCCACCCCCGTCACATCCGTCGTCCTAAAGTAAAACTGCGGCCGATACCCGTTGAAAAACGGCGTGTGCCGCCCGCCCTCTTCCTTCGACAATATGTATACCTGCGCCTTGAAATGCGTGTGCGGCGTGATGCTCCCCGGCGCCGATATCACCTGCCCCCGCTCCACTTCCTTCCGCTCCGTCCCGCGCAGCAGCAACCCTACGTTGTCTCCCGCCATCCCTTCGTCCAGCAGCTTCTTGAACATCTCCACTCCCGTCACCACCCGCTTCAACGTCGGCCGGATCCCAACAATCTCGATCTCCTCCCCAACCTTCACCTTCCCGCGCTCGATCCTCCCCGTCGCCACCGTCCCTCGTCCCGAGATCGTAAATATGTCTTCCACCGGCATCAAAAACGGCAACTCCACATCCCGCTTCGGCATCGGTACGTACTTGTCCACCGCTTCCATCAACGCCAGGATCTGCTTCTCCCCCTCCGCTTCCCCGTTCAACGCCTTCAGCGCGCTCCCCCGCACCACCGGAATCTCGTCCCCAGGAAATTCGTAGAACGTCAGCAGCTCCCGCACCTCCAGCTCCACCAGATCCAACAACTCCGGATCATCCACCATGTCGATCTTGTTCATGAACACCACCACGCACGGCACTCCTACCTGGCGCGCCAGCAGAATGTGCTCCCGCGTCTGCGGCATCGGCCCGTCTGCCGCCGATACCACCAGAATCGCCCCGTCCATCTGCGCCGCTCCCGTGATCATGTTCTTGATGTAGTCCGCGTGCCCAGGACAGTCCACGTGCGCGTAATGCCGGTTCTTCGTCGAATACTCCACGTGCGCCGTCGCGATCGTGATCCCACGCTCCTTCTCTTCCGGCGCATTGTCGATCGAATCGAATGTCCGCACCGCTACCTTCGGATCCAGCTTGTGCAATACCTGCGTGATCGCCGACGTCAACGTCGTCTTGCCGTGGTCAATGTGCCCGATCGTCCCTATGTTCACGTGCGGCTTGCTGCGATCGAATTTTTCCTTCGCCATATGTTTCTCCTAGCTTTGCTGCAACCTCGATCTGATGATTGCCTCGATATCGATGACGGTGTTGCCAACCTGTTTGAAAAACTCAATGCCTGACGGCGCTTTCTTCTGGAGCCCACGACCAGGATCGAACTGGTGACCTCGTCCTTACCAAGGACGCGCTCTGCCGACTGAGCTACGTGGGCTGAAACTCTGGAGCGGGAGACGGGACTCGAACCCGCGACCAATAGCTTGGAAGGCTATGACTCTGCCAACTGAGTTACTCCCGCTCTCTTTTAAAGAGTTGCTGGTGGAGAGGGAAGGATTCGAACCTTCGTAGTCCCGAAGGACGCTGGGTTTACAGCCCAGTGCCATTAACCGCTCGACCACCTCTCCGAATACATGCAGATGCGGGATTCCTGAGCTCGCCCCCGACCTCGGGAATGGATCTGACAACCTCGGAAACTTTGCGCCCCTCAAGTCTCCTGCCGTTCGGATTGCCGCTTCCAAACGGTCGACTGGTAAAATTTGATTCCGCTCAAAATCCTGGCACGCTAACCTATTTCCTGCCGCCGCCTTAGCAGAAATGCTGTTCCCGCACTCCCCAACTGGAGCTGGCGAGAGGATTTGAACCCCCGACCCGCTGATTACAAATCAGCTGCTCTACCGACTGAGCTACGCCAGCGCTGACAAAGTTATTAGTCTAACACTCATGACAAGTGCCTGCAACCCCAAAATTCGACACTTTTGCCCGCAAGCAAGCCGTGCCAAATCCAACATATAATACCTGTTTACCCGGGACTGTCACGGGCAATTTTCGCAGCCGCCTGATTTGCAGTTTATTCCGGTAACAAGCCCAGGCGACGCAGCATGCGATACATCCGCCGGCCCTTGATCTGCGCCAGATCTTCCTGGGCGCTCTTGATCCTTGCGTCCCTGGCGGCGATCTCCTCGTCCAACTGCTGAGCCCAGCGTCCGCGCTCGTCGAATTCCTTCCGGATTCGGGCCAGTTCCTCATTCAGCTGCTCCAGGCTGGTGTCTCTTGCTGCGATCTCAGCCTGCAAGGTCAGCGCCCAGCGGCTGCGCTCCGCGTACTCATTTTTCAGCTGAGCCAGTTGCCCGTCTCGCGAGGAAATCTCGCGTCTCATTTCGTCTTGAAGGTCGAGAATTGACTGATCCCGCGCCGCTAGCTTATTCTGGAGCTCACAACTCCATGAACCCAGCTTCTCGATTTCATGATTAAGCCGTTCAAGCTCAACGCCGGCTGCCTGCAGGCGTTGTTCCCATTCCCGCAGGAAGCCATCACTAGTATCCAAATAAGCGGACGCTGTCGGTATGGCCGGCAGCTGGTCGCCGAGCCCGCAGAGGGCAAGAAAATATGTAGAATCAATGGCAGGCCCGCCTCCGACGGCCTCGGCAACAATTTCCGCGCCACCGGCAGGTGATCCCTCGTTCAGGATAAGCGAACCGGCGCGCACATGCTGATGCACGAGCTGGATGGAGTCAAAATGACGATGGAGCAGGGCCAGGAATTCCTCGCGATAGAATTCACGCACATGGAAGGGGTTGTGATAGTTGCGAGCGTCGGAATACGCAGCCTTATTCGGAGTGGAAATCAGGACGGCGCCCCCCGGCCGTACGACGCGAGCGAGCTCCGCAACCAGGCCCTCCTGGTTCTCGACATGCTCGAGCACCTCGAGCGCGATCACCAGGTCCGCCGAGTGTGAACGCACCGGCAAGGAAGTGGCATCCCCCTGCAGGAGCAACAAGTTGTCGGCAGGAAAAGTCCGGCGAGCGTACAAGACACTGACGGGATCGAGATCGACGGCCCAGACACGGCGCGCTGTCGTGGCGAGAAGACCGGCTCCATACCCCACACCGGTCGCTACGTCCAGTACATTCTGTCCGGCGGCCCAGCGCAATGCAAACCGGTATCGATGCAGATGCTCGTACGCGATCTGCGCCCCGCCCTGCCCTGGAATGAAGCGTTCCCCGGTAAAATCAGGTGAGCTCATCGCGAATCCCTTGCGCGCACTAGGACCACCTCGGCAAATGCCAGCCAGTCCGCCACCATATCACCCTGGGGTCCACCCGAAATCTTGATTTCTAAATATACATCGCCGGAGCCGGACAGAGCGAGCGGAACCTCGATCGGTATCCATTCGCGGTCCCCGGCTTTGCGCCCCGCATCGAAGTAGCGTGCATAGACCGGCCGGCGTTCTCCCGCGTCCGATAATGTCAGATCCATCTGCATGCCATCGCCAATATTAAATGCCGGTGCCGCGGTAAGTTTCAAAATAAACCGGCCGGAAAGCCCGGCAAGGCTGGCACGGACTGTGACCGGCGCGATCAGCACCGTTGCATCCATGCGTCGGCCTTTGCGTGTGACGGAAACATGCTGTCTGAGCAAATCTCTTTGCCCCTCCGACTGGAAACGCGCGGCCAGATCCATCACTTCCGGTACAGACTGGGCCGCGCAGAACCAGGGCGCACTGGCGCACACAAGCATCGCGACGCACAGGCTATAAACACAACAGAAGCGCACCGCTCTCGATTTCATCCTGCTCTCACTCCGGTGTAATAAATGCTTCCGCGAATGCTCCCGTTGCGCGGCTCGCACCGCGCACCCGGTAGTGGAATTCCAGGGTCTCCCCTGATGATGTACCTGCAGGAAGACTGAGCTTCACGGGTTGCAGATCGAGATCCGCCCCCTGTTTTCCGGGTTCCAGTGTCTTCTCCCAGCGGGCAAGGATCCTGCCCTGGCGATCACGATAAACGATCTCAAAATCATAGAGGTTATCTTTAGCGGACGCGGCATCCGGCTCGACACCGACCTTCAACGCAAGGATCATAGGACTGTGGAAAGTCCAGGGGTAGACGAGGCTAGTGTCCGGTTTTGCCAAAACCGCAAGCGCTCGCTCCCCGCCCCAGACATATCCCGGCCAGGGCAGCACACCGGTGTTGCACTCGGCACGGGCAAATGGCAGCCTCTCGATCATAAAACTCACTTGCCGGATTTCGAGGGTCTCCAGGCTCCTGGTAGAAAGGGAAAACGGCAAAAGTCCCCAGAAGGTGGAGTAAAAGCCGGCCGGCGAGTGCAGATCCATAGTCCGGAAGGGCGTCTTGAGGTCAAAGGAAACGCGCGCGAGCGGCTTGGAGATGGTCATGGAGTCGAGGTCGCCCGGCAAATCGAAGGGCATCGCCAGCGCCGGCGTGACGATGAGGCTGCCGCCGAGTACGGAAGACTCGTCAGCCGGCAGCGTCTTAACCCCGATCTGCCTGAAGTAGTAGCGAAATCCCCACTCGCCCGTGAGATAGGAATCCAGGCCTGGGAACATGCGCGAGAAAGTGGCAGCCGCACGAGGATAAATGCGCGCGAACTCGAAATCCGCCTGCGCTAGAAACATTCCCCAGGCCAGCGACAGCACCAGGCTGCCGCTGGCAACCATGGCGGAATTCAGGAGCGGCGGCGACTCGGCTCTGTATTCCGAAGTTTCTGTGACTTCGAGCCGGCGAAAGTAAAAGACCAGGACCGGCGGCACGAGCGGCAAAACATAGCGGGCCGAACCCTCTGCCAATAGGATCACACAATAGGCTGCGACGCCGAAGTACCAAAGCACGATGAACTGAGCCTCAACGCAACCGAATCCGGCTGCTTCAGTCTTCTCCTTACTGAAGGCTTTCGCAAGCAACCCAATCCATTGAGCTGTGATGAACATGCCGACCACCAGTCCAAGCGCAAAGATAGCCTTGTCAACCAGGAGATAGGAGGGAACTCTCGCCTGGGCCAGATAAACGGCAGCCATCAGGGCCAGCCCGAGAAGCCGCCCTTTCAGGCCGCGCGCCAATGTGTAAAGCAGGAAAAGGGGGAATACGATCAGCCAGCCCTGATATTCAAAGAGCGCCAGCAACTTCGTTCCGAACATGCTCAAGGTCGCCGGATTGCGAGCCTGAACAAACTTCACCGTTTCGCCAAGTATCATGCGGCCATAGTGGATGGAACTCATGGTGATCCACCCTGCCATGGCGGCCACGGGCAGAAGCAGCGAGATCCACCCTGAAGCCCGCCCCCTTTTGCGGATCAGGTAAAACCCGAGCAGCGGCACCAGGGCGACAGACTGATAGCTATTAAACATAGCGGCAAAGAGGAACAACGCGCATGCGGCGTACAGGCTCTTCCGATTTAATTCCACGGCCCACAGAAAGCATGATGTGGCCGCCAGCCAGTAGGCGAGCATCGGCACATCCATCATCAGCGTATGTTCCATGACTTGGAGCAACGGGCAGGCCGCCAGGGCAAGCGCAGGCCACATCGGCCTTTCCACAAAGAGCGCGGCGAGAAAGTAGAAAGAGACCACCGCGAGTAAAGGAAAGATCAGCGCCACGGAGTGGTAGATCCATTCCCTTCCCTCACCCTCGCCGGCAAAGTGCTGGATAGCAGCCAGAAAATATACCTGCAGCGGCGGGTGGGAGTGGGATGCGGTGTCCGCCGCATGGAGTCCGCCGAAATCATAGGGCGCGCTATAGGGATACAACGGATCGACGCGAACGTTGCGGGCCAGATCCATATAGAAATTATCATCCATGTGGAAAGGCTGAGTGAGGAAAGGCACTGCGCAACCGATCACGATCAGTACGATTATTGCCAGATCGCGGTGCACCTGGAATTTCCGCAAAACCGGGTATTGAACAAATGGCTTCATAATGGCCTTGCTTGGATTTCTACAACCGGGTCGCTCGAATCCGGAAACCGAGCGAAAATTCCTTCTTCTGATCCAGACGGTCCAGATAGAAAAACAGCAGAGGAAACATCAGGCCGAAAAAAGGCGCCAGAGGAATGAACAGAAGCCAACGCCAGCCCCCTTGAAAGAAGCTCAATAGATTTATGCAGCGCCGGGCACATACCCAGAAAAAGCCGCCCATCGGGGCAAGCAGGTCGATCCGGAGCGGCAACCCCTCCAGCAGCATCCGGATGCCATTGCGCGTAAAGCGCAGGTAATCATGCGGCGCCTGATGTTCCTCCCAGAGAAACGGAACGACAAGAAACAGCAAACCGCCGGTCTTGAGGATGCGCGCGAATTCAGCCAGCACCCGGTTGGGATTGCGCGTGTGTTCCAGGACCACCATGCAGAGGATGCAGGCGACCGTGCCGGATCGGAAGGGAAGATGTTCCAGATCACCCTGGACGTCAAGATGCGAATAGTCCCATTGCGGATTCCCTGCGCCGGAATCTAAAGCGACGTAGCGCCCACGAGTGAAATACCTCTTGTGCCCGGCTTCGCCGGCCCCGGCGTCAAGAACGATTTGGCCCTCCTCGAGACGGCCGGCCGCGGTTTGTACCTCCGATTCAATGATCTCCTGAATCGGGTCCAGCCACGCGATCAGAAAATGCGGCAATATTTTTTCAGCCAGCGATTTCAAGCGCGGGTTTATCAATAATCCTTCTCCCTGAGAATCCGGCGCCGGACACGAATGGCGCTTGAGTAAAGCAAATTCCTTCTTTCGCCCCTTCAGGGCTCTCGATCACATTCTCATAAACCCCGGGCTGCGCTTCGCTTGCCCGGGGCTACTGTCTTGCGCGCCTCCGGCGCAAGTTTTGCTGACAAAACGCCGGCTTCCTCTGAACAGCTGCCCCGGCGCGGGTTTTATCCGCAAAGCACCGGCTTCATCTGAACAGCTGCCCCGGAGGAGCAGCCAGATAGTAGCCGGGGGTAAGCGCAGCGCCGCCCCCGGTTCGCCGATGACTCATGAAGAGCCCTGGAGGGGCGAAAGAAAATCTCTTTAATCCTTTGCCAATGCAAGGCCTGAACCAGCCGTTATCCACTCCTCAATTAGGTTCATTAGGATCTTTCGCCGCCACCCCGTCAGTCCCGCAGTGCCAGTTCCCTTGCTGAGATACGATGCTTGCACGACAACACGAAAAACTGCATCCGCGTAATGCGCCTGCTGTGAAACACCTCTCGGCGCTTCCTCCAAATCTCGCCCAGCCCCCCGAAGCCCGAACAATAGGCGCGCACCAAGGCAGCCAGCAGGCCGCCGGCGCCGTGTTCGCGGGTGACGCCCCCTGCCAGGCCCCGCCGCCGCAAGATGCTGAGTAGATGCCAGAGAAAGCGCCACAGTGTAAACAGCGGCGAAATCAAAAGCATCGGCATGGGCAGAAGTTTCACTGCTACCCAGAACCGATTGCGCTCCACGAGAAATGCTTTTTGAGGGGAATACTTGCCAAGACTCCTCGAGTGCCGATGATAAACTTTGGCGTGCGGCGCATAGAGGCAGTGCCAGCCGCGCCAGCGCGCCCGCAATCCCAGGTCGGCATCGTCTCCATAGGCGAAGAACTGCTCGTCGAACATCCCGATGTCCTCGAGCATGCTGCGCCGATATAGAGCGGCGCAACCATCCGGGAAAAACACTTCATCGCATTGTTCGAATTGTCCCCGATCAATCTCGCCGGCCCCGCGCCCTCGATTGAGCCCGTCAGGGTAAAGCAGGTGCCCAACCTTGTCAATCACCTGGCGTCGATCATAAAAGAGGATCTTGGAGGCCACCATGCCAATTTCAGGTTTTGTCATGCAGGCAACCAGACTGGAGAGCCAATCTCGATCGGCAACGGCATCGTTGTTCAGCAGGGCGACAAATTCGCCACGTGAGGCCAGGATACCTGCATTTACCCCTCCGGCAAATCCCTGGTTCGAAGAGAGCTCGACCAGTCGCCAGTTCTCGCCGCACCTCTGGTGCAGCCATTGGCACGAGCCGTCGGTCGAACCATTTTCTACCACTAGCATCTCGATATGGGGGTACGCCTGATTTTCCACCGACTCTAGGCACTCGTCGAGGTAGGCCAGGCCGTTCCAGTTCACCACGATAACGGAAACAAGCCCCAATTCGATTTGGGATTTTGGATTGCGGGTTTTGGCTTGCAACCGCTTTCTCCCTGGCGCTTACGACTCGGCCGCCACAACCTCTGCCCAATCAAGAAGCCGGGTTTTGAATTTGATCTATCGAATATCACATATCCGGTGACGATGTTCCAAGGATTGATGTGTCGCCACTTCAGCGCTCCTTCTTCACCTGCTCACAACCCCGGGCTCACGCCCGGGGCTATTCTCTTTCCCCCCTTCAGGGCTGGGAGTTTTGTTTCTGTCCCTGTATTTCCTGATTATCAATAGCCCGTGGACGGGCGCGTCCATCCGACTTCCGCCCTCACGATTCGAACTCTTTCAAATCCAAAACCCGCAATCCAAAATCCAAAGGTTCAGGAAGGATTTCGTTTTTCACCGAATATGGCATCGTGGTAATGCCGGCTGACGACCTCGGGCAGAGTCATTTTGAAAATTCTCGATCGGACCAGGCCCACGCGCCGCAGCATGAAGCGGAGCATAACGCCCAGGGTTTTGATCCCATATTTCGTGCTCACACGAAAATTGACGCTGGAGGCCTCGGGAAAATAACGCGCCTGCACGGCGATTTCTCGAATCTGGAAGCCAAAATGCACGGCCTGGGCGATCATTTGCGAATCAAAAACGAAATCGTCGGAATTGAGCAGAAAGGGAACCGTCGTGAGGAGCTTGCGGCTGTAAGCGCGAAAACCGCTGTGGCAATCGGTGAGCCGGGTTCCGTAGACCAGGTTCTCGAGAATGGTCAGCGCCCGGTTGGCGATAAACTTCCAGATCGGCATCCCGCCGTTGAGCGCCTGCCCATTCAAGATTCTGGACCCCATAACCATGTCAGCCTGGCCATCCAGAATGGGACGAACGAGTTCCGGTACGAGCTTCGAATCGTACTGGTGATCCGGATGAAGCATCACCACGACATCGGCTGCATCTTTGAGTGCTTCGAGATAGCAGGTCTTCTGGTTTCCCCCATAGCCACGATTCTGCACATGGATCACGACCGAAAGCCCGAGCGCATGTGCAATCTCCACGGTCTGATCTTTGCTCACATCATCGACGAGAATAATCCGATGAATCTTTTCCTTGGGAATATCCGCGTAGGTGCGCTCCAGGGTGCGGGCCGCGTTGTAGGCGGGCAGCACTACGATAATCTTGGGATCGTTTGTCATCATAGGTAGTAGAGGCCGCGCTTGTATCGGGAAGAACGCGCATTAAACCAGCGGATCGTCTCCTCCAGCCCTTGAGCCAATGAGACTTTCGGGCGCCACAATAGGAGTTCCGCTGCTTTTTTGTTGGAGGCAAACAACCGTTCCACCTCGCTGGTCTTCGGCCGTTGGCGCTTCGATTCGGGAACGATCTTCAGCCGCTTGCCAAGAACAGATCCAACCATCCCCACGAGTTCCTTCACGGAGGTCTCCTGCCCGGAGCCAAGCTGGACGGTCTGGCCTTCGCATGACGGCGCGGTTGCGGCCGCAATAAATCCACGAGCAGTATCCACGACATAAGTAAGGTCCCGGCGGGTGTCTAGACGGCCGAGACGAATGGTCGAGGACTCGAGCGCCTGAGTTATGATCGTGGGGATGACCGCTCGCGGCGACTGGCGCGGACCATACGCGTTGAAGGGGCGCACAATGACCACGGGCAATCCGTAGGTCCGATAGTAGCTCTCGGCCAGCTTGTCGGAACCGACTTTTGATGCCGCATAGGGCGATTGCGGAACTAACGGATGACTCTCGTCCATTGGTACAAACTGTGCGGTGCCGTAGACTTCGCTCGTCGATGTTTGGACCAGACGGGAAATGCCCACTTCGAGAGCGGCTTGCAGGATGTGCAGTGTGCCGAGGACATTGGTCGCTACCACATCCGCGGGGTTGGCGTAGGAATAAGGAATGCCGATCAGCGCCCCCAGGTGGAAAACCACCTGGCAACCGCGCACCGCGCGGCGGACCGCATTCCCGTCGCGCAGGTCGCCGGCCACAACTTCTATCCGACGGAGTTTCCGCTCATCCAGGTCCTCGAGCATTCCCCAGTCATTCCTGGAGTTGTAGTGCACAAAAGCGCGCACCTCAGCCTTCTGAGCCAGCAGAAGCTCGCAAAGGTGGCTGCCGATAAATCCGCCCGCGCCGGTAACCAGCACCCTGGCCTTTGACAGATCGGGATTCGCCATCACTACGCCTCGAATATGCACGCTAAACTATCAGAATATAGCCGGATAAAAACAAAAGAACGCAGAAAAATCAAAAAAAGACAATTTTCTCGGGTGAGTAGGCCGGCGGAATTGCACCGCCAGCCTCTCGTAGAACCGAGCGTGAGACTCTCACCTCACTCGGCTCCCATCAGGCAAACGTACCGGTCATCCCGATTTGCCAGTGAACGAAGAGATCCACGCGCTCCGCGGCCAGCCGTTGGAGAAACTGGCTGGCTCGGGTCTTGTGGCCTTTAAAGCGCTTGAACTTACGCATCACCCATGCCACTAACGTCAGATTGACGTGCCGCAGTAGGGGATACAGCGCCGAGGGAGCATAACGCCCGTAATACTCGATCCAACCCCGAAGGAGAGGATTGAGCTGCCGAGCAATGTCCTGCAAGGACAGCTGTGTTTGATGCCTAATGTTCAGGTCCCGAATCGCTTCCCGCATGGCCTTCATCGCCGAGGGACTGACTGCTGGATTAAATCCGCAGAACAGCGCCATATCTCGGATACGTCGGACCAGACGGGGTCGAAAGCAGTACCCAAGGAAGTCAAATTTGACATTTGCGTACTTGCCTTTACGCTTCCCGTCTCTGCAGTAAACGATCTTGGTTTTCGTCGGATGCATCTCCAGGTGGCACTCCACCAGCCGTGCTTGAAGCTGGGCCTTGAGGGCTTCTGCTTCGTGCCGGGTCCGGCAGTGCACCAGCCCGTCGTCAGCATATCGACACCACGGGAGTTCAGGGTGTGTCCTCGCCATCCAGAAATCAAACGTGTAGTGCATAAAAAGATTGGCCAAAATTGGGCTGATCACTCCGCCCTGAGGCGTACCGCGGCTTCGCTCAACTGTGGTCCCGTCTTCCTGCACCATAGGCGCCTTGAGCCATCTTTCGATGTACAACAGCGCCCACTTACACGTTATATGTTTCCGAACAGCTCGTAACAAGAGCTTGTGGTCGATGTTGTCGAACAGGCCTTTGATGTCAAACTCTAACACCCAGTCATACTTCCAGCACCGCTGTCGCGTCACCCCTATTGCATCCAGCGCCGATTTGTTTGGCCTGTAGCCATAGGAGTCTGCTAGAAAAACAGGGTCCAGAATTGGCTCAATCACCTGCTTGACTACCGTCTGCGCCACACGATCTGCCACGGTGGGCACTCCCAAAATCCTTTCGCCTCCACTCTTCTTGGGAATGGAGACGGCTCGCACCGGCGGCGGAAAATAGCTCCCCGAGCTCATCCGATTCCAGATCTTGTAGAGATTCCTCGACAAGTCGGCCTCAAATTGCTCGATCGTCTGCTCATCCACACCGGCCGCTCCTCGATTTGATTTAACCGCCTTATAGGCTTCGTACACCATCCGCTTATCGATGTTGAACGGTTTGTCTGTCGCATGCATCGAGATCATCCTGTTTCCAGTTGTTTCGCTCATGTGACCGCCTGACCCGACCCCTTTGCTCCAGCCCCATTACAGGGCCTTCTTCGCTCCTACGAGTCGGTCCGCCCCAGTGCTCCGTATCGGTACTCTCGCCTCGCGGTTTTGGCCGCTTGGGCTTCTCCCTTTCCATCGGAGCGACTGGTTCCTGCAGTTCCGTGCCACCGCCTGCATCCGCTTCACGCCTTCTCTACGCCGGTCGCCACCTGCTCAGTCATCAGGCCCCCAGCAGGTTTATCCCAGGCGTACCTTACGCACCTGGTTTTGACGACACTTGAATTTTTAACGACGCGTCCTCGATAGGTTCACTCTCGTTCGTCTCTCGGATGCACACCTGCACGAGTTTTCCTCGCGCTTTTCCTCCAACGCTCACTACCATGGCTCTTGACCGCAGCAGCTTGGAGGTGGTTTGAGATCTGCTCCTGAAAGCCGATCCCGAGGGGCCGACCCTCATCGATCGCACAGCTCGTTCACGTTTAATTAGGTCATATGACCTCCTTATCCGCGCACTTCTGCAGCACACTAAGGCAAAGAAAGGCAAAAGATCAACGCAGTCCTCCATGCACCGTTGGCACACCCAGCGAATGAAAATGCGGAAGCGACCTGGGCGCCGGGCGCCGCACGGCACTTAGATCCCAGGATTATCCGATCGCAAGCCCCGTCCGGCGAAGCTGTCTCAAAACCTGGCGTCCCGGAGGGACATTGAGAAAGTAGCCGGGGGCGAGCCGCGCAGCGGCCCTGCCCCCGGTCACGGCAGGCACGTTGCGGAGCCCTGAGGGGCGACGGAAGTCCTTCAATTTCATATGTTTTCTGTCGCCCCGCCAGGGCTCTGGATCAGAAACCCCGGGCTGCGCTGCGCTTGCCCGGGGCTACTATCTTCAGCACTTCCAGGCTGAAAACGCTGGCATATCATTATGTGCTTGAGGTCGTGCGCCGGGCCTGGACCCAAAGCGTCGCTCCGCGGCCGCACCAGCTCTCGATCAGCGCCGGCGGCAAAGCCAGCAATACCAGCCCGAAATAACACAATTCCAGCCCGCCCTCCACGGCCGCATGCGCGCGTTTCCTTCTCCCTCTGCGTCCGATCGGATCCATCCAGACGGCGAGGCTCGAAGCCAGCGCAGCGGGATTGTCCCGAAGTGAAAAACGGTTTACCAGCCGGCAAGAGAATCCCGCCCCGGTCAGCAAGAGCGTGAGCGACTGTGGCGTAAAATTGATCAGATGGCGCGGCACGTCGAAACCGTACCAACGCGCGCCAAACAGGTGCGCCTGAACAGACGCGGCGTTGGGCACTTGCAGGATCAGGCTGCCACCCGGCTTGAGGAGCTCACCGGCACTTGCGATTGCCTTTCGTGGATCAGGCAGATGCTCCAGTACATGAAACATGGTAATGAAATCGAAACTATGGCCTTTCCACACATCACTGCCAATGTCTCCCTGGCGCACGGGCAAATGGTACTGCTCCTGGGCAGCCGCAACTGCATGAGGTGAAACATCCATCCCGTGCGAGAGAAAGCCGCGCCGCTTTGCCAGATGCAGGAACGTGCCGCTGCCGCACCCAATGTCGAGCAGCGACCTGCCGCCACCCGCTGCGCAGTGCTCCAGAAACCGCACGTGATCGAGGGCGACAAACTCTCGGTAGGTACGTTCCATCCGGTTCACCGCCAGGGCAGCTCCGGATTGCCGATTCTCCGACCACCAGTAATCCTGCGGATAGAACGAGGCCAGCGCCGCGGCATCGGGAAGCGGATGTTGAAAGATGCAGCCGCAGGACGTGCATCGATAGAGGCGGAAATGGCCCGGCGCAATCCCGAACAGCCGGTCGGTTGCGACGGCGAACGCGTACGCGTCAGGTCGCGCACAGATCGGGCACGCAGGACCGGCGTCGGATTGGGCGTGGGCAAGCTCTGCGATCACGATCCTCACCCTTGCTCAGGCTTCACGGGATTGGCAACAGCGGACGGAGTGCGACTGCGTGTCAGGCGTTTGTGCACGAGAAAAACGAGATTGCGGTAGCCGTCGCGCCAGGGCTGAAGTTTGATTTCTCCGGTCCGGTTCGAATAGTCGACGTAGATTTCCTTAAAGCCGATCTGCCGCTTGCGCATCGCCTCGATCTTGATTTCTTCACTGAAGGCCATGCCGTCGCTGCGCAGGTCCATCTCCTGCAGGCTCGCGCGCTCAAAAACCCACATCCCCGATTGGGAGTCCCGCACCCAGCGGAAGAACAAAAGCGATAGGAAGATGCTCAGCACTTTGTTGCCGATCCAGTGCTTCAAAGACATGGCGTGCTTGTTCTTCAGCGGGAATCGCGATGCCGAAAGAAAACGCACATCAGAGTGGAGGAAGACCTCGATCAAATAGGATATTGCATCCACAGGATAGGAGTGATCGCCGTCGAGAGTAACGATGATGTCGCCCTGGGCTTGCATCAGGCCCGTCTTGTAAGCGCGCCCATACCCTCTGACCTTTTCGTGAATGACGCGCGCACCAAAAAGCCGCGCCCTCTCCGCTGTACGATCGGTCGAATCGTTGTCGACGACGATGACTTCATCCACGAAGGGAGGCATGCGCGAGAGCACTTGCACGATGCCCTCTTCCTCGTTGAGGCATGGAATTACAACGGTGATGCGGCGATTTCTGTACACGGTGCAAGATCATAACAAAAGACCACATCAGGAGAAATGCAGAAAAACTCATGATGCCGATCGTGGACCAATCCGCCCAATGCGCAGCCCTCAATACTTGGCGCTTATTTGACAGCGTGGCGCTTATTCCATTCCTCGTCGGACATGACGATCTCGATCTTGACCTCCGTCTTGAGTTCTTCGAGATGCTTCTTCGTAGCCTCCTGTTTGGCCTTGCGTTCGAGAAGATCCTTGATCTTCGGTTTGACTGTTTCCAGAGGCATGATCCCCGCGGGCTTGATTTCGATCACCTGAATCAGGTGGTAGCCTATTTCAGTCTCCAGGATGGGTGTGAGCGATCCCGGCTGGGTCGCAAATACCGCATCTTCGAGCGGCTTCAACATGGCCCCGCGTTTCACGAAGCCGATATCACCGCCCCTGGCACTATTGGCTTTGTCATCGGATTCTCTGATCGCAGCCTGCGCAAATGTGATTTTCCTGCTTTCGATGTCCTCGCGGATGGTCTCCAGTCTTTTCAGGACTGCCGTTTTCTGCTCGGGGGTGGCGCCTTTATCTACCTGCAAAGAAATGGCCGCAGCATGCCTTTGCTCAGGCTCCGCAAAGGATTTTTCGTTGGTCTTATAATATTGCTGGATCTCGGCATCCGAGGGAGGCGGGAGGTCCTTGGCGATCAGATCGAGCATCTGCTGGCACAGCAGGTTGGTTTCGATGGCAGCGCGCAAATCTGACTCCTTGATCCCCTGCTGCTGTAGGGCCTGCTGAAACTGGCCTTCATCCGCAAACCGCTGTTTCGTGGATTGCAGCGCGTCCTCGACCTTGGCCTTGTCAGTAACGAGATTTTTTTCTTTCGCCTCATTTTTCAGCAGAATCGTGCCGATCAAGGTATCCAGGGCTTCCTTGTAAAAAAAGGTGTCCTTTTGCTGGATCTGTTCCGGTGTGGCTTGCTTCTGGGCAGCAAGCTGCATCGCAAGTTGTTTGATCGAATCAAGAACCTGTTTTTCGGTGATGGACTCGCCGAGCACCTTGGCCACCACTGGATCGGCCGGGATCCCCGTCGCAGCGGGCCTTCCTTTGGCGTCCTGGCGGCCAGTCTCCGCCGATCCTGGACATGGCGAAAATGCGAGGAACATAGCGATCAGAACCAAGAATCGTCGAAACATCGAGTGCCATTCTCCTTGGATATAATTACATTTTGCAGCCGATCCTTGTATTCGTCTGCCTGCAGTGCGGATCGGGCTGTGGACCTCAGGCGGCGCCGCGCAGGAACACGCGAAATCAGCCCTAATTGTCCATGGACCTGCCGCATCAGTCAAGGTAACCCTGCAAACAGCGCCGAAAGGGAGGTGCAGAATCATGCATGTGCGAGGGGAAATTGGCAATTGCCCCGGGAAGATCCAAGCTGCTCCGAGAAATTCCTCTGGCACCCTGGGAAAAGTTCGTCGCATGGAGCTTTTGGAATGAGCTAATTTGTGGTAATATCCATCTGCTCTATGCTTTATCAAACGGGCAAATATCTTGAAAGCGACGAGTCTGGTAAGATCGCGACCTCATTTCAAACTTCCGGAAACGACGTGTATCCCAGAGGTGCCGGCGTTATATTCCCGGCACCAAAGCGTCAATAGTAAGTTGGAGTAAATCAACGGAAATAATGAGCGCCGGCGGTCACGCATGATCTTCCCGCCCACCCCGGGGGACGGAACAGGTCGCTATAATCGGTTTGTGCGGCGTAATGAAAAATATAACCGGCCCTGGTCAGAGTCCGGAAAGACGGGGTCAGGAGGAATAAACGGCAATGGTTCATAATCGGTTTTTCTGGGTGGCCTCCGGCATCTGTTTGATCTCGCTTTGTGCTGCGCCTTTGTTCGGCCAGGGTACCATCTCCCTCTCATCAGCGGTGGCCACAGGTGCCGACATCGGCGTTACGGAGCTCACAGGACAAGTCACGCTCAGCGTTGTGGGAGGCACAACGGCGGCAGGGCCGCTGATCCTCCAATACTCGGCGCCGATCACCACCAACTTTGCATCCGAGATCCATGTTACCGGCACCGGGGGCCTTGCGGGCGTCGCTCCGTTTCCATCTGTGCTGCGCACCGAGAATTCGATCTTGATCGATTTACCCGCGGGCGGCACTGTTGGAAACACCATCACGATTCGAGGGGTGAGGGTGGCACTTGCAGGCGGCAATTATTCAAACGTTACAGCGACCGCAAGCTTTCTGACGGGTAGCGGTAACGGAATCGCGGCAGGCCAAGAAACAGTCACCGTGATCCGTTCGATTCTGGCACCCTTCAGCGTCGACATGACCCTCGAGCCCCCACTATCGTTCACCCGAGGGGCAGTAACAAAAGGCACGAGTTCATTCGTCATTACGGAGGGCTATCTCGGTGCCTTCACGGAAAGCGTAGGGATCCTCGGGCAGACCCTCCCGACCACGATCCGCATCACACCCTTTCCTGAATTACCTCCCGGCGTATCTGTCACGTTCGCTGCGACTGCAACCTCGGGTTCGGGAGGAGTGTTGACCACAACATCGGGAGGGGATGAAAAGATCCCTCGGCAGGATGGATCAGTGGATGTCGTGTATCAATACACGTCTGATAGCGGCGGCAGCTCGCAAGTACAATCCTTTACCTTATCCACTTCGCTTAGTCTTCAAGCCACAGATGAAACCGGGGTTGCCAACTTTCAGGTGGCCCTAATCCCCATAGGGATCGCGGTGCCGAATGATGATTTTCCATCCAAAGATGTTCCGCGCTATAGCGAACGCCTGGTGCCGGACCAATCTCAGCTGCCCGGTGTTTCCGGCTCGGTGTTTTTGAATTTCCCATTCCGTGCCCAGAGCGATGCAACCTACACCGGCATAGCCATGACGAACATACTGAAGGCCTATGTGAATGTCACCCTGACGCCACTCGATGCCAGCGGCACGCCCATCCTGGATCCCAGGATCATAACGATGCCTCCGAAGAGCCAGATTGCCAAGCTCGCAACCGATGCCGACATTTTTGGTCCGAATTTCAACGTCGGTAAGGTCGGCACAATTCTGGCAGAGGCAAACACACCGATCCTGCCGGGATTTTATCTGTTGGGGGATTTCAATGGCTCGAGGCTGGATGGCGCCACCGCAGAAATGACTTCCTTGCGGTATTGGGTGTGGCCGGTGATCTTCCGCCAGGCTCCTTCGCCGTTCACGATTCTTGAAATGTTTAATCCCACTCTCTCACGGGCCAATGCGACCTTGAGTTTGTTCGATGCCAGTGGCACACTCATCAAAACAGCGTCGCTGGGGATTGCGGCATCCGGGACCGTAACTCAAAACATCCAGCAACTCTTCCCTCTCGTCGATTTCAACTCATTTACCGGCGGCTATGTGAAGGGGGAAGCCGACGTTCCCTTGATTGTCAGAGAGACTTTTGGCAATTCGCTGGATTCCAACGTGCTTCCGGGCCAATTACCTCAGACTTTCAACACGTTCTACTGGCCGCACTTCGCATCGGGCGGCGGTTTGACCACGGAATTGACGGTTGTAAATAGCGATTCGACGATGATCGCTAATCTCGTCGTGACGGTACTTGATCCCTTCGGCCTCACTCTCGGTCAAGCACCGCTTTCCATTCCTATCTCCAGCCAAACCACCAAAACAATTGCCCAGCTATTTCCCAATCTCCCATCATCCCAGGCAATCGTTGGATATGTGCGAGTCGACACTGTTCCGACGCACGTGGGCCCCTTCGTATTTATACCGGCGATCACGGCGGCGCTCCGATTCAGCGCAGCCAATGGTTCCGGCTCAGCGGCTTTGCCGGTGTCATCATCCGCCTTCTCGGAATTCGTTTATTCGCATGCGGTGGAAACTGCGGGCTACTACACGGGAATAGCAATCTTGAACACGAATGCTGTTCCCGCTTCAGTGACGCTCGAGGTATTCACGAATGCCGGGGTTTCCGTGGGTACAGGATCCCTTACTCTGCCGCAGGGGCAGAAGATCGCCATGCTCTTGCACGAGTTGGTTCCAGCAGCAGCCGGGCAGTTGGGCGGGTATGTATATATCAAGTCCGACCAGCCGATCATGAGCCTCTCGATTTTCGGGAGCAATAATGGCATGTCGTTGAGTGCGATCCCGCCTCAGAATGTCGGCAAATAACCCGCGCCTCCAAGCGAAGGATGGCGCACACCCCGTCATCCTTCGCTCGTCATTTTTTGATCGGGATTCCCGATTGCCGCAGTAGTTCCTTCAGTTGAAGCTCTCGCGCCTTTTCAGGATCGATTACCTCATAATTGCGGATAATGGATAGATCCAGCCCGCCCATTTCCTCCACGGGCTTGTTAAAGCTGAGAGAAATGGAATCCGCATGGTTTTTGTCGGCGGTATCCTGAAGCACGCTCACCTTGAGGGTGCAAGACCCACCGGGAGGCAATTTCTGGGGGAGAGGGGTAACGTCGAAGTCCTTGCTGGCAATCTTATTGATGACCACTTCCGATTTGGAATCGTTTCTGATCACGACCTCTTTGACGCGCTCGCCGTTACGGAACGCTAGTGTCCCAGGACTGGCATACACAGGCACATAGACGTAACCATGGATTTTGAAATCGTATGGAACTTCTACATTCTGATGGCTGATCACTGCCGTAAATTTTTCGTTGACCTCGCCGGCGTACGATCGAGTCAAAAACTCCATCTGAATCTTCTGCTCATTGCCGACAGGCAAAGTTCTATTGGCAATGTTGCGCACAGAAAAATCCTCGGGGAAATTCCTCAGGAAAATTCCGAAGGGCTCGCTACCGGCCAGTTTGTATCCGATGGTCAGTGAAAGGACATCGTCGCGATTTGCCCTGCCAAACTCCAGGGTCGAGGTCTCGAATTGAAGAGCCGCCCGGATTTGATTTTGCCGCCTTTCCGTTTCCTCAGGGCTAAGCAGGTTTTGGTTAGGCTTCCCGGGACTGGTTGGAAACAAGACTGTTGCCGAGGCCTGTTCCACTCGGACAAACCAGTTCCCGTTGCGGAAGACCCAGTTTTGGGTCACCGGCCATGAAAATGCTGCCGGCAAAGGCGGGAACGTCCTTTTTATCTCAACGGTCACAGACATTTCCTCGGCCTTTGAGGTAAATGCTAAGGTAGTAATCCGGGGCTCGGAAATCTGCACCAGCTGCCAGGCCTCAAGGTTTTTGCGCCCGGAAAGCTCAACATACTGGAGGGCCTCCGACTTCTGGCCACGCATAAGCAGGTTCCAGAATGCATTCACCCGCGATTTAAGGGTATCCAGGGAGGGTTTCGGCGCTGCCTGGACCGGCGTGGATTGAGCAGCCGGCGCGGGCGGTTTTTTCACGCCCTGGCCGGCATCGGCCAAATTGCCCGGCAAATCAAGAAAAATCCCTCCCAAGATAAGTCCACTAAAAAGCAGCCACCGGTTTATGGCCGTTGGCGATTGGGACAATAGCGGCATTGGCTTGTTCTCCCATTAAGAGAATCACCGATTTCGCGGCATAACAGGCAACATTACCCGCGCGATCAAAAAAATACCACAGGATCACCTTCGCTTCGAACAGCTAAGATTGAGGGGACATGAGCAGCAGACAGCGGGCAAATTCAAAAGATAATCGTGACCTATACTCTATGAGGGGCGCGTGCGCATGGATGCAGGCATATTTGGCGCCAGAAGCGGGGAACGGAATTTTTCTCCGCACCGGCTAAGGACTGACCCGCTTGAAAATCTTCAGATTATAAAATGATCGTGGTTGGTAATTCCTGGCCTCATCACCCCAGCGATAATAAGTCTGCTGCTCGCTCAGAATGTCGACAATCCCGTCGAGGGCATAATGCTTCGCCACAAATTGATCGCTCCATGATAATATGGTTCTATCGGAATTGGGTCTCATGAGCCACGACATATCAACGTCGACCATGACCATGTACGCTGGGCGTGCCGCCTCTATCTCGCCGATCATCTCCTTCTGCATCTGCGATGCATATTTCTGTTCCTCCATCAAGCCATAGGTATAGATGTAGCCGGTGGCAGAATGACGCCCGGAGCTAAAATAGATTTCCGGCTCGGAACCGATTACAGCTATGCGGTCACCCTCAGCCGTATGGTCTCGGATGTACTTGGCAATCTTCTGGGACTCCGGAAATGGATTTGCGCTGTATAAGGCACGACAAACCTCCAGGGGAGTCATTTCGAAGAGAAATGACCTTTGCTGCATCAATGAAACGCATAACGCTGCGACAAATGTCAAGGTCGCAAAGACTTGCGGCCGCCGGGCTCGTTGAAGATATTGCTTTGCGGAGCTTATTGCCAAACCCACGAGCAGAGCTACAGCAGGAAGCATCAAAATGAAATAATGTCCTCGGAAATAGAGTCCCGGACAGACAGACAGGAAAGAAAAAACGAGCAGGCCCAAGAGAAAGGGCCGCGTCGCCCGCGCGTTCCGATGCCATGCAAGCGCCGCGAGCCCTACGCCCGCGATAATCCAGATCAAAATCGACGGGACAACCACTTTGCGTGCGTGGATTAAGAAGTTTTGAAGGCCGATGGAAACAGGCAACTGGGTGGCATATTCACGCGCATAGGAAAATGTCCAAAACCAGAAGCGGTCAAATACCCCCAGCACCCGTAAAAAAAGGCAGGTGAATCCAAATGGCACCATGGCTCCAAGCATCAGGAGGCTTCCTCGCCCGGCAAACCGCCGCCAGTAGACCGGGCACCCATGCCATTCGCTCCAGGAATAAAAAGCGACAGCAAACAAGACAAAAAAGATGCCCGGCTGCTTCATCACAAACGACAACCCGACCAGCAGTCCACTCCAGAAGAAAGTCCATGCTCGTTGCTTTTGGATTGCTTTCAACAAAAGCAGGATTCCGCCAAGTGCCGGCAGAAGAACGAAATGCGTGGCATGACCTGCCGTGCCGAGAACGGATTGGCCTAAGGAGAGGAAGGCGAAGCTGGAGCATGCCACAAGCCCTCCTAACAGTCCAAAAAGGCGCATGGCTAGAAAGTACATGAGCAGCGTTGTGCCGGCGTTGATGAGCAGCACACCTATATGAATCGCACTGGGCGTCTGGCCAAAGACTGCAAGGATCAGGGCATAGACCACATACGTCCCGGGCAACTTCATGTTGTAGGCAAGCTGGTAGGGCGGAATACCCTGAAGAATGAGCTGTCCCGCATAAGCGTACTCTCCTTCATCGCGCTCGAGCGGGCAATCCAGCAGGCGGATCCGGATCAAGGAGGCCAGCAGGATGATCAGAAAAACCAGTCCATACTTGAGATAGGGAGAGAACTCGCGGTTGCCGGTTCTGGAAGGCCTTGCAATGTTGGTCTTTTTCTTCTTCATATCGATACCCGATAAAACTATAAAGCAAGCCTTTCGAAGCTCTTAAGCAGTCCGGACATTGATTTTTTGAGGGCCCGGTTCGAGGAAGATGCATTCTATCACACAGGAAAGCGCTGTTCACACCCGGGAAAAGGGGATATATTTGCACGTTTGATTTGCGCTTGCACTCGATTCCCAGATTTAGCTTGCGCCATTGACCCCTTAGCGATAAAAACTCACACAAAATGGACAACATTTTGAAGCAGCAACGCATATGGATCTGCATCGGCCTTGCGGCCGTCACCTTGGCTGTGTATGTCCAGGTGTACAGGTTTGAATTCATCGATCTTGATGACGGCGCGTATGTTTTCGAGAACTGGCGCGTCATGAGTGGTCTGAGCCTGGCTAATGTGGCTTGGGCATTTACTACCGGTCATGCGGCAAACTGGCATCCTTTGACCTGGCTGTCGCACATGCTGGATTGCCAGGTTTTCGGGTTGAATAGCGGATATCTCCACCTGGTTAATGTGCTTTTGCACATCGCCAATGCCTGCCTGCTTTTTTTGGTGTTAACTAAGCTGACCTGCGCTCTTTGGAAATCTGCTTTCGTAGCGGCACTCTTCGCATTGCACCCGCTCCACGTCGAATCGGTGGCCTGGATCGCCGAGCGCAAGGATGTCCTGAGCACGCTCTTCCTTCTCCTCACCCTCTGGGCTTACGCGAATTGCGCGCGCAAGCCCGGCACCGGGCGGTACCTGCTGCCCCTCCTCTTTTTTGCGTTGGGATTGATGGCCAAACCGATGCTCGTTACGTTACCGTTTGTCCTCCTCCTCCTTGATTATTGGCCCCTCCAACGATTTTCGCCGGACGTCCGGGGCAACGCAAGGTCTTCGAGGCAGACTTTTTTCCATGGGCTGTTGCCCTCCTTACGCCCCCTTGTCCGTGAGAAAATCCCTTTCTTTCTGCTTGCGGCAGGTTCCAGCGTCATCACTTTCCTGGTCCAGAAGGCCGGGGGAGCGGTCAAAGGAATCGATGCATTGCCCTTTGACGCCAGAATCGCCAATGCGATCCATTCCTACTTCAGCTACCTCCTCAAGGCCGGCTGGCCCAGCGGCCTCAGCATCTACTACAGGTTCTCCCTGCCCAGCTCGATTTTCTCGGAAATAGCAGGGGCTGCTTTCTTCCTGATTTGCATAACGATCCTGGCACTCAGTCTCGCCCCGCGTTTCCCGTACCTTGTAACCGGATGGCTCTGGTACCTCGGCACGCTCGTCCCGGTAATAGGCCTGATTCAGGTTGGCGGTCAGGCGCTGGCCGACAGATACACCTATATCCCCTTGATCGGTGTCTTTATAATCGTTGCCTGGGGTATTCCGGATCTGATGCCGAATTGGTCCGGCGCAAAAATCTCGCTGGCTGCAGCTGGAGTAGCGGTGCTGATTGCCTGTTCCGTGACGACCTGGTTCCGGGCACGATACTGGCAGAATTCGGTAACCCTTTTCACCCGCGCTCTGGCTATGGATAACGATAGCTACCTCGCTCATTTTCTGCTCGGTACCGGTTTGGCCAGGCGCGGGAAAAACCTTGAGGCGGTGGATCACTTTTTCACGGCGCTCCGGCTTGAACCGACCGAGACAAGCATGTTGGGCAACCTGGGAACATCCCTCTATCAGGCAGGGAAAACAGAACAGGCGATCGAGCAATTCTCCAAGGGGCTCAAGATCGACCCTCACGATGCATTCTTGCTGAGAAACATGGGGCGGATTCGATATGACCAGGGGAGATACCAGGAAGCAGTGGATTTTTTCATTAGAGCACAGCGATTAAAATCCGACGACTTCATGCTGGCCTGCTCTCTCGCCGATGCCCTCTTCAAGGTGGGCAGGGCACAGGAAGCCATTGATGCCTATCATGCTTCATTGCGTATGCAGCCTTCGTACCCCGAAGCGCTCTTTGGTCTCGGTGTGGTGTTCGCCGGGCAGGGGAAGACAACGGAGGCCACGCGTCAATTTGAAGAGGCTCTTCGCCTGGAACCGGAATATGCCGAAGCGCACAGCAATCTTGGAAATGTCCTCCTCCAGCAAGGTCAGGTGGACAAGGCGCTCTGGCATTACAGCGAAGCGATCCGGCTCAAGCCGAAATATGCCGAAGCTCACTACAACAAAGGAGTAGCACTCAGCACCCAGGGGAAATCCATTGAGGCCATCGCCGAATATCGTGAGGCGATCCGTGTCAAGACGGACTATGTCGACGCTTTTTACAATCTCGCGGCGGCACTAGGGGAACGGGGAGATGTGCAGGGGGCCATCGCAAACTATGGCGAGGCAATTCGAATAAAGCCTGATTTTGTGGAGGCCTACAATAACCTGGGAGTGATCTATTTCAATCAGGGGCAGATCCAAAAAGCCCTGGATGCTTTTTTGGGAGCGTTGCGCATCAATCCGGAGAACGCCGACGCCCGCCGCAACCGCGATGCCATCATGGCCGGCTTGGCAAAAACCAAGCGTGCTCCATAGTTGCAATTCCGAGAAGCGTCTCAACATCACGACGCCTCCCTCGTGATGCTCATGTGGTATATCCCCATCCCGTCCTCGCCTGGCGTCAGATACAGCAGAGCTTCGTCAGGTCTCGCCGGCAGAGGCGGCGGTCATCCTTATGGGAATTAATTCGGAATTAATTCGATGAAAACCTTGAGAATCGCCTTCGTTATGCGGGATCAGGATAGGTTCGTGATGCGGGCAGAAAAAAGAAGGGGTTGCCGAAGGCAACCCCTTCTTGTACAGCCATAAACAGGAGAGAATTAGAATCCAGCTTTCTCCGGCGTAATGCTACGGTCACTGAGAACCAACATCAGCGAACTCTGTGCGGTGAGCGTGGTGAAGTTGCTGATCACGAAGATTCCGTGAGCGTGCGTGAAGCCGGTGTAGATCAGAACGTAGCCCGTGAAGTTGTTGCCCAATACCGCAGTGGAACCGGTCGGAGGCGTCGCCAACGGGAAAATCTGGCTCAGGAACACCGAGTAGGTGCCGCCTGAAATCACGTTCCCGGATGCATCCAAGCCCGAACCCGGCGAACCGGCAACGGTCTTGTACGTGAACATGGGCAGTGTGTTATCCTGCGAGAAGAGGTAGAAGGTAACCGGTCCGGCGTTAGCTACTGCACCAGTGAATCCTAATACTCCTATCCCTGGATCCTCCGAGGTGTTGGAAACCGCCATGGCAGTATTGAAATCCCCTGCAGTTTTCGAGGCGTAGCCATACGGAACTAGCAGGGTGGTACTGCTGCCCTGAATCGTCACCAGATTAGCAGGTCCGACCTCCGACGCTGCGAAGCGCGGCGCCAACAGGCCTATCGGGGTGTTGATATTCGAACCGCTCGTTTGGTAAGGGCCCTGTATCGGAGCCAGCGACACCGTGAAGGTGAAGGTGCTTGCCGGCAATGGGAAAGTGGCGGTCGTCGTATCGACAGCGATCGTCACCGGGATTTCCAGAGTCTCGACGGTAGTGGGGCCGATGTCGGTCGCGACGTAATAATAAATCTGCAGAGAGCTCGACGAAGTGCTGCCGCTGTTGATTACGCCGGCACTGGTGAGCGCTGTCCTGTCCGTGGAAATTCCCCTCACCCAGGTGTTTTTCGCATTGGAGGATGAGGCGTTTGTGACGCTGGCATCGTAACTGTTGACCTGGGTTGGGAATGTGAAGGAGACACCCTTCGGCGGAGTCGCAGATACCGTGATCCGAACACCCACGTTCTGTGACCATGCTGCCAGGAATCCCTCCCCAACTTTGATAACTGTGTTCTGGGAATAGACACCGGCTACGGGCGGAGAGAAAACAAAAGCTCCCGTGACGCCATTAATGGTTGGATTACCCGCAGTGGCCGCACCAAGATTCGGGATCGGCACTGCAGGAGCGGGAGATGCTGGATTGTAATTGTAGCCTGCGACCGAAGCAGGGGCGATCCCGTTGCCGGTCGTGCTGTTGATGACGGTAACATTGTTCGATCCAGCGGCCACCTGGTTCCCCGTTGCCGAAATGTTTGCCACCAGGCTGGTCAGGCCGGCTCCGTTGATCTGCACGCGCACGCCGGAAATTGTGAAGGTGCTGGTCACGACAGGGGGGCCTGGAATTGATGGAGCAACTCCGGCAGGAATGCTGATCACCAGCAGACCTGGGCTATACTGAGAAATGGGGGTATTGTTCACCGTAGGGCACGATGCCGCGTAGCCGCCGGTGCAAGTAATTGTGATATTGGCGAATGGGTTAGTGATGTTGACGTTGTTCCCACCATACTGGAGGCTGATCGTACCCAGTACGCTGGTTCCGCCGGTCTGCGTAAATGTGATGTCACCCGCCGGCTCTGCATTCCCCGTTGCGATCACGGTCGTTATCGGCGTGCTGCTGACCGAGTAGACCGCTGCCTGGCTGAATGCAACCGCCGAAAGCGCGAAGAACATCACGGCTGCTATTAAAAGCGTTTTTGTTTTCATCTAAACTAAGCTCCTTGTTGAGTGTTGTAAGTACCTACTCACCACTAGTGGTTGTGTTGCAAGGATAACCTATTCTACTCAGAAAAAATGCCGTTGCAACCAGATTCGCATCTCGATGTTCCGGGATGCGTCTCGTCACTCGAGCATCGGCCGATTGATTTCCGCCCGCAAAACCGTATTCAGTCTTTCTGATTCCCGCGCACGGGATAGTTTTACTGCTTGGACTGTACGCCGTACGATGCGTACAACCAGACAGATGCGTGAACCCCGCAAAGGTGGCTAAAAAGTTTGCTGTTTGCGACTTTATTAGAGGTCAAACATCTGTATAATTGCGGGTCGATGAAGAACGACTCGGAGATCAGGAAGCTTGTGCAAGACGCACAGGCGGGAAATCGTAACGCATTTGAGGCGATTTACGGTAATTATGGCTCCCGCATTTATAACTTCTTGTATCGGCTGCTGGGATCGCGCGAAGAAGCAGAAGACCTGACCCAGCAGACTTTCCTGATCGCTCTCAAACAACTGAAAAATCTGAGAGATCCGGGCCAGCTCGAATCGTGGATTTACCGGATTGCGCGCAACGAGGTTTACCAGAAGTTTCGCCGCAAGAAGGTCGGCTCCCTGGAGGAGGAGGTTCTCGAAAGCGAGGATCCCGTCGAACCCAGGGAAAACCGGTTGCACGCAAATCCTGAGAAGGCTCTTTTGAACGCGGAGCTGGGACAGAGGCTGCAAGCAGTTCTTGATGGTCTGCCGCTGAAGCTCCGGGAGGTTTTCATCCTGGCTGTGGTTCAAGAGATGAGTTACAAGGACATCAGCGCAGTGGTCGGCCGTTCGCTCTTGTCCGTGAAAACGGACATCTATCGGGCACGTATGACCGCCAGGGAAGAACTGGGACGGTACGTAAATCTTGATTCCGGCGCCCAAGACTGACAAATGAACGCTCACTTATCCGAGGAACAGATCTCTGCCTGGCTGGATCATCAATTGGAGGATGATGCTGCCGGAAGCGTGGAACAGCATGTGGCAGGCTGCGATCATTGCCGTGCTGTCCGCGACGGGCTGTCTGCCGTAGATCGGCTGTTCCGCAAAGCAGAAGTGGTCGAACCGCCATCCTACTTGTGGTCGAAGATTTCTGCGGATCTGGAGGATGCGGAGCTGGAGAACGCAGGCTGGTTCTCGAGGCTCACTTCGACCTTCGTCAGAAACGCCTGGGTGCGCGCAGAAGTGCTGGCCCTGGCGGCTACCATGGTGATCGGATGCAGTGTCGCGGTCCTGCATTGGTCAGCAATCCGAACCGAACGACGGCAGCTGGCTGAAATTGATTTTACATATCAAAAACTATTGCCGCAGAATGCGGAATCTTATAATCCTTTCGCTATATCACCTCGGATCGACACTGGCAGAAATCCCTTCAGAGTAAGTGATACGGATGCCGGCTCAAAGTCTGCTCCCTCGTTGGGGAAAAGGTGAGAGGAGCGGATTTCATGAATCGCAGAAAAACAGGCCTTTTTCCCCGGAATTGCCTGATACTTCTTATCCCCCTGGTACTTACCTTATCCCCCCTGACCGCTTTGCCCAGGGCCTATGGCCAGTCAAGCCCACAGTCCTTGCCGGCCGGCGAGCTCAGCGTCCAAGAACTGGACAAAATGCTCGCAATTGCCGAAACAAGCCTGGATATCGTAAAAGTGCTCATCGCCCAAGGCAAATTCGATCGCGTCCTGCCCGAAATGAAAGTTATCTTCCAGCTCAATCTGCCCGATAAGTGTGACGAGAAGATCACGGACGCGGCGCTCATTGCCACCAAGCTGCTCGTGGATCAGAGTCAATACGAGATCGCTCACAGAGTTTTGGATGAAGCTTTTTTGCGCGTGAAGGCGAATGCCGACAAAGCCAGGCTGCTGCTGTTCAAGGCCGGCATTTTCAAGATCGAGGGCAAGCTGGACAAGGCGCTGACGACGTATGAACAGGCTCTTACCTACATAAAAAAGCGGATCCAGCAATAGGTGATAAATCTCACAGAAAAATGCTTTTTCGGTTGCTGAGCGTCTGAGTTTGTGTACAATGAGGGCGTTGCAACAGGATGGAGCTGGGTCATGAGACCTAGCGTGCCGTCGCCGCGAATTTCCGGTTCAGGTCGGAGCTACGCAAAGGCTCGATGATGCGAAGTGCGATTCTAGTTCTGCTCGCCGCGATGTCCCTCGTTTTCTGCGGCTGTTTTCAGGATGATCCGGCAGCATCTCAGGCTTCATCTAGACAACTGCCTCGAGCAGGCTACAAAGCTGTTCGCAATTCCTCCTCCACAGCAACAACAATTGCAGCTCCTGAGCCCGGCGCCACGGAGTACTCCAGCCGCGAATTTTCCTCCCCATCGCGAGACTACTTTCCGAGCCCTCAGCAACTGGATTTTCCCCAGGTATTTGCGCCCGACACGGCACGCCATTTAGTCGGCACGACGCCAGCCAGAACTTTCACGGTGGCCACCGCGAAAGCCGGATCGAATCGGCTGGGCGGATACAGGACGCCGGCAACTGCCCTCGACCTTGCAGGCTTGACGCTAAATGCGCCATTTGAATCCCTGTTTGCCAGCCTCATGAACCGGAAGGATGCGCCGACAGGAAAAGAAGACCTCCCGAATCCGTTCACCGAGGCGAGGAAATCTATCGCGGCTGAGAAAGCCCAGCCCGCTGCTGTGGCTGCGCCCGCGTCTCCCTCTCCTGCTGCACCGCAGACGGAGACTCCCAAAGATGCGCCGCAAACGTCCCCGCCCGCCCAGAGCACTCCGAATGCCGGCGCCATGGGGATCAGCCCGCGCGATGCCGGATTCGTGTTCCTTGGAGACTTCGATGGCAGCGGGATACTGAAATGTGCTTCCGCCAAGCGTTCGGGGGATGCGTCATTTTCGTTCAGCGACGCGTCGCGAAACTTCATAATTTTCAGCAATCCGGCCGCCGTGGAGGGCCAGCGTTCGTTCACTGTGGAGGATATGGACGGCGATGGCAACATGGACTTGCTGCAGACCAACCGGGACAGGATGTTCGGAAACATGTTCCACGGGGACGGCAGCGGCAACCTCCGCTACTCGACTTACTTTTTAACCGGGTATGAACCCACAGTTGCAGTGCCCGGCCCGATGGGAAGCGGAGGGCGCGAGATCCTTGCCGTGGATATCAGAACCGGATCGTATACGATATTTGTTCCCCGCGGCATTTACCTGCCCTACCGCCAGGGCAGTCTTGGTTTTGTGCCCGAATACCTCGCCCACCTTGTCCAATTGGGAACTGGAGTGGATTATCTTTCCGCCTCTCAAACCGGAGATACTCCGCATCTCTACCAGTGGCTCAATGGTAACGGCTTGACCGAAACTTCCGAAACGTTGCCGGCACAGCCGGCGATCTCGATCAGCCTTGATCAGCAGTTTGACGGCGGTACGAGTTCCCTGCAGGTTTATCAAACCGGCTCGTATGCCTCGGTCATGCTTACGAACAACCTGGGGCAGACATTTAACGTTGCCAACATGCGCATCACACCACAGATTTTCCTCGTCTTCGGCGACATCGGGAAACAGGGCTCCCTGGATGTCGGCGTAGCCTTCGTCGTGGCCACATCTCCCGTCAAGTAGCGCGCCACTTCCGGCCACGAAAATAACTCGCCTCCAAACTGCAAAAGCAGCATACAATGGCACGAATCCCGGAACATGGGGTGCCGCAGGCATCGCAGCGGTCATTTTTTCAGGCTGTCCCAAAAACTCTGAAGTCGTTGCGCGGCCGCTGGAGACAAGGATGTGAGTGACTTCCGGGCTTCATAGAATTGGATGACCTGAGCATAGTCCGCGTCCGTCAATTGAAATCCCAGTTTCTTGATGTTTTGCCATTCCCTGGCCGCATCCTCATAGCGGCCGTCTTCAACATAAAGATTGACCAGATCGATGTGAGGATCCTTCACTGCCCTGGATAAGGACGCGCCTTTTTCGAATGCAGCAAGGCGCTCTTCCTTGCGGCCGAGGAAAAAGAGCAACTGGCTTTCTTCAAAGTACATCTGCGGACGATTTGGGCTAAGCGCCTCGCCTTTCTGCAACACCGGCAAGGTAGTTTCAGCTAACGACTGGGCGAGCTGCGGATCCGCCTGCCGGATGGTGTCGAGCGTGCCGTTGACGAGGCTTCCTAGGTATTGATAACTGCGCGCGTTGGCCGGCGCCTGCTCGATGCTTTCCCTGAGAAGGCGGATACCTTCTTTGATGGCGCGGAGTTTCTGATCTGCAGGTATATACGGTGCACGATTCAGTTCAAAGGCATAATTTGCAAATTCTTCGCGTACCTCGGTGCGTCCGGTTGTCTGATAATCGTCTGCACCACGAAACAGGTCCAGGGTGTTTTCGCTGAACCGAAGCCTGACCTCGTTGGTCTGCGGATTCCGCCCTCTTGTGGTTGCCCGGGCCTCCTGCAACAACCGATTCGATTGAAAAGGCCTGAGGACGGCATAAAAAAAGACCAGAGGCAGAACCATAACGGCCAGGGCGAGCGGAATCCATGCCCGCATAGGCTGTCTACGCCGCAGGAGTGTGCCGAAAGCAATCTCTGGGGAAACATTTTTGTTGGCGGCAAACAAATAGCAGACATAGGCCAGCACGAGGTACAAAATCGGATCGGTATTGATGGTGTCGAAAGTGAATAAGCCCTGAAGCAGGTACGCGAGCAACAAACCCAGGATCAGAAGAATGTCGATTCGATCCTTGGCCCGCATCCATTGGCGCACAAGAAAGCCAATGACCAGGCTGAAAAACGCCAGGTAGGCCGCCAGGCCCACCAAGCCGGTGGTCATGCCAATATCGATGATCAGGTTATGAGCGCGATCGAACCAAAACTCGCCAGTTAAGGAGCGATAGATTTCCACGGGGAAATAGAGGTCAAATCCGAGCCGGTAATTTTCCATGCCCCAGCCGAAAATGGGCCGGTCGCTGATCGCGCGCGCGCTTGCACCCCATGCAAGGAGACGGTTCGCCGCGGAGGCATCCGTCAGCGACAACGATGCATATCTGACCAATGTCGGATGGCTTTGTACCCATGAGGCCCGGCGGTTGAGCAGAATAAATGCGGGTGTCAGAATGACGAGAAGTATCATGCCGGCAAAGAGCAGCTTCAATTTTTTGCTTGCGCCGCCCCACAGGTACAAACCCGCGACCAGCAGAAGCGATCCCACCAGACCGATAAGGGCGCCCCTGGTCTGAGTCAGATACATCCAGAAAATGCACCACGCGCCCGCGCTGCCAATCACGATGGCACCCACGCGGGCGTCGCGGCGTGTTGCGACCCACAACAAGCACACCGCATGAAATAGAGCTGCAAACATTCCCACGGCAGGCATTTCCAGCCCCGAGCTGATGCCCGAGCCGGCAAACAAGTCCCAAACAACGACCAACAGATCCAGCAGAAGGATGAGAACCAGCCACACATTTGCCATCAAGGCGTAGGTGGTGCTCTTGTCCTTCCGCCCCAGCAGCCAGAGAGCTACGAAGAAATTGAGCAGCATGCTGGCGGCAAAGAGGTTGGCGTTTCCCGCCGCCCCTTCGATTCGAGCTTGCTGCGGGAACCGGTACAGATAGTTCAACCCCAGGTACTGCACCATGCCCGAGAATCCCATCCACACCCCGAAGAAGAGCGAAGCGGCGAATAGAATCAGCCACTCGCGCTCGCGCTTAAAGGTGTGAACCAGAACGAAGAAATAACCCAGGAGGTGCAATTGAGCAACCATGCCGCTCATGCGCCGGAAGTCCCCCCACCAGCTGGTCCAGGCATCGACGCTGATGCCGGGCATTGAGCTGATAAGCATGGCGCCAAACCAGCCAAGCAGCGCATAGGACATAGAGTGGAACCGAGGTCTGTACGCGGGGGCAAGCGTAGCCAGCAGGATGTAGAGCAGAAGCATCCCCTCCACCGTGGCTCGGAACAGGATGCTTTTCAGGAAAATGAAGGAATAGAAAAAGGAGCCGTTAACCACCACAGGCAGGAACAGGGCAACAACCGCGCCCAAAAGAATGGCGCGCTCCAGAAGAGAGATGAGAAAGCCCTCGTTGCGTGTCGCGGCATTGGCATTTCGCTGCTTTGGTTGTCCGGCTTTCGGATGACTTTTTTTCATTGGCGAGCAAACAAGAAAAGCCAGAATACAGAATTCAGAATTCAGAATTTGGAAGCAAGAATAACAACCAATCCCTGTGCCGAAAGTGCCGCGTTTTCCTGGGCCTTTGCCCGTGGCGTTTGCCAGGGCTTTATCTGCACAGAGATTCTGAATTCTGTATTCTATATTCTGACTGCTAACTTCTAGGCACGGACAATCAATCCGCCACTCGATGTAATTCGAAGGGGGAGACTTGAAATCCGTGATCCAAGTTCCGCCACCGGTTCTTCCTCTTTCTTGACTGGAGGAGGAGGCGCGGAAGACTTCTTTTTCCCCTCCTTTTTCACTGGGACTGGAGTATTCGACTTCTTCAACTTTTCCTCGTTTTCAATGCGAGACTTCATCCTATCGTTCTGCATTTCATTCAGTTTTTCATCCGCATACTTGCCCACGCTGCGCAGCGAGTCCTTGATATCCTGAGTCATGTCCCGGAACTTGTCAGGGGTCCGGATTACATGAGGGGTGATCATGATGAGCAGCTCGGTGCGGGTTGCACTGTGCGTTGTGCGCCCGAAGAGCGCCCCCAGAATTGGGATATCGGAAAAGAACGGCACGCCGTTGCGGGCGTTGCTGTCCGACTCCCTGATCAGGCCGGCAATGGCGACGCTCTCGCCATCTTTTACCGCCAGAGTCGTCTCCACGTTGGTGGTGCTGAAGGTCGTGCCAAGCCCGTTACTGGCGCCCGGTGTGCGGACGTCGTGATAGACTTGGAGGGTCACCGTGCCGGAGGCTGAAATGCGAGGGGTAATATACAGAGAAGTGCCGGTATCCGCATATTGCACGGTCTGAGTGGGTGTGCCCAAGGACGAAATGATGGTCGCGCCGGGGATGGGGACCGAGCCGCCGACCTGAATGCGTGCGGGTGTGCCGTCGAGAGCTAGAACCGATGGTGCTTCGAGAACCCTCACTTTGGTTTTCGCGCGTAGTGCGCTCAGGTTCATCAGGATTTCGCGCGTGCTTCCGATGAAAGCAAATGTGGCAGCCGAGAGAGCTCCGGTATCGGCCGAGATTGAGCCGGTAGTGAGGTGGTTGTCAGTAGTACGGCCTTGCAGGGTCGCAGAAACGCCGAAGCTGAGGTCGTCCGTCAGATCGATTTCGAAGATGCGCGCATCGATGATCGCCTGGCGCGGCATAATGTCCATGCGCTTAATTGTGTCCAGGAGGTAATTATAATCGGCCGCGCTCCCTTGAATGATCAGGGCATTGTTCATATCATCTGCAACAAGGTGCACTTGTCCCTGCAAACCTGAAAACGCACCACCATTCAAAACTTGCGACGTCATTCCCAAGCCCTGGCTCAAGCGCGGCCCGCCGACATTCTGGCCGCCGATGATACCTGCCCCATAGCCATACGGATTTGAAGTATTGCCATATCCCTGCGGATTGTATCCCTGTTGCCCCATAGCACTGTTGAACATGGTGTTGCCACCTGCGGCCGGGGATCTTGAACCGCTGGTTCCGGAATAGGGAGATGACGTACCTCCCTGACCTGTAGTCCCGCGCTGGTTCGTTCCGCCCGGCGCGCCGCCGGAAACGCCGCCGCCCGGTTGCGTCCCCGCCCCGCTGCCGGTGTCGCTGCCGCCGAACAACATGGATAGAACCATGGCGATGTTTGATGCGGTGCCGTTCTCAACGGTGTAAATAAAGGTCTGGACGCTTCTTCCCGTCGTCGTATCCAGGATCGCAATCCACCGCTTTACCTCCTCGAGCGCGCGTTTGGAGTTAGCCATCAGCAGAATGGCATTGATGCGGTCGAGCACGACCATGCTGACCCCGGTGTTGCTGTCTTTACCGCCGCCGAAAACTTTTTTCAAGTCGTCAAGCACATCGCTTGCCACGTTTGACTTAATCTCGATCAGTTCAACCAGATCCGGATCGAGGAAGTTGTTATCCAGCAGGTGCACCACCTCAAGCAGCTTCTGAACATTGTCGGTGTAATCGGTGATGATCAGCATGTTCTGCCGCTCGTAGGGCATGATCACGCCGCCTTCGGTCATGAACATCTTGAGCGGTTCGACAAGGCTGGTAACCGGCACATACTCGGCGCGGATGATGTGCGTCGCCAGATGGGGAGCCGTGGACGCTGCCGGACGGGACTGGGAAGGTTGCGGCGCCTGCGGCACCGGGATTGCCTGTCCAGGGGGAATCTGGGCCGCCACCGGTCCGAAAGGAGTTGAGATTTGAGGCGGCACGGCTCCGGCGGTCGCGGGAGGCTGCGTGGTACCGGCGGTCGTAGGTGGTTTCGCCGTTCCAGCGGTTGTGGGAGGCGTGGTTCCGGCAGTCGTGGGTGGCGGTGCGGTTCCACCAGTCGCAGGCGGCGGCGCGGCTCCTGCAGTTTCTGGCGGCTTCGCTGTCCCGGCCGGTGGCTCCGTCTTCTTCTGGACATCTTGTGGAGGCTTCGCTGGGGGGAGTGGGGGAAGGATATTCACAATCTCCAACCCTTCTCTGAGCCCTTGAGAAATCGGCACGATCTTATAGAAATTTCCTGATTTTACGAGCGCCGCATTGTTATTTTTCAAGACGCTGGAAAATATCGGAAATACGTCTTCCCTCGACATGGCGGCAGAGCTGTAAATGGTGGCCGTTCCCTTCACATCCGGGTCAATGAGGATCGGTGTGATGCCGAGCATGTCCGCGACCGTGGTGATAAATTCGAACAGGGAAAAGCCGTCGAACTTGAGTTGGATCGGTCCGGATGAAGAAGGAGCTTGCTGGACGACGCTGGGAATGGGCGTAGGACTTTGCGCAGCCGGTGCGGGTGCCGGCACCGGCACTTGGGGAGGCGTTCCCGTCGTTTTAGCCATTTCCTGCAAAAGCCGCTCTAGTTCCTTCTGCCGTTCCAGCGCCTTTTGCTTTTCGGCGGCGGTCTGGTCCTGAGTCTGACCCGGTCGGCCGGGCGGGGGCGGCACCTGGGATCCAGCGCCTGTCACTGTAATGCTGCCTGTGATAACCAACAGGAGAACTAGGCAAGCTATCCGTGAATTTCGTTTTACAGTTCGCACGTGACTTCCTCTCACTTACAAGGTTGATTACTTTTTCACTGGCGTTTGGGCCGGCGGCGGAGTCTGCTGCTGAACCGGCAGAATGCCGAAAGGCGTTTGGATTACCTGTCTGCCCTGGGCATCAATGTATTGATTAGGTAAAAATTGCATCGGCTGTTGAATTACCTGCCCTTGCTGCTGCGGCGGAGACGGGTTTCCCCGCTGTTGCGCAGGGTTCGCAGCCTGATTCGCACGCGCCCCGAGGGCAGGCGCCGGACTCTGAATCGCTGTGGTGCGACCGCCGGCGGCCGAGGCAACGGCTGGCGCAGCAATTCCGGCCTGACCAGGACCGAAATTTATTACCTTGGTGGCCACAATCGGCGTCTTGCCCGGCTGAGGAGTCTTGCCGGCAGCAAAAAGTGGCACGACCTCGCGGCTTGGGCCGGATTCCAGGACCATCCCGTTTTCGGTAATATCCGTCACGACAAACCCGCGAAAGTTGTCCCCGATCCGCATGGTCTGTGTGCGCCGCGTGCCGGAGACGTTGGGAGCTGCAGTATCAAGGATCAGCGCCTGGCGCTGAGAGCCGGCAACCAGGATTCCAACCAGAACGGGCGGATTATCCAGTTTTTTGGGTGGTTCAGGCGCTGGAGCCGCCGCTATCTCCTCAGGCTTGCGGGTCTCAGTGAACACATTGCCCGCGGGAATGACGGCATACTCCGCGTCACTGAACTTTTTGACGGGCTGCAATTGCGGCAGCGGGGCCTCCACAGCCCCCTTCTTGCCGGATTGAACCCGGGTGATATTGGCAAGGTTGTTCTCTTGTTTGAAAAACAGCGCGGAGACATAGAGCTGCCGGCCTAGCAGCGCTGCCGCCATCAGCAGCATCAGATTAATTGCCATCCATTTCTTGGTCATATTACCCTCAACTTTTTCCGCTCTCACTTACCGTCGGCAGGTTTTTCGACAGGCTTTGCCTCGGGGGCCGAGGTTGCAATCAGTCCGGCCACTTTGAGCATAGGATAGATTTGGTCCCGATTCCCTAAACGCCGGCTCTGGATGAAGATTTCATCGATCTTCAGGAACTTTTCATAGTTTTCGATCGCCGTCATGAACCGCGCCAGCTGGTCCAGGGTGCAGTTGATATCCAGCTGCACCGTAACCTTCGTCAGGTTTTCAGGAAGCTTCTGCTCCGCTTGGATGGACTTGCGCGAAATCTCCACCTGGAGAGAATCTGCCAGGTCCTGCAACACCTTCTGGAGCGCCGGTCCGGCGGCGGTAGGATTGTTTCCAGGCAGCAACCGGTCCAGATCCTGTGCCAACCTCTGCTGGCCCTGCGCGATCCGTGTCTTAAAGACTTCCTCCTGGCTGATGAATTCCCGCTTCCTTCGCAGCTCGTTCTTCTTGGTTTCGACCATGCCGGAAAGATCTTGCGGCAGAAGTATCGGCGCCAGGTAAAAGGCAATCACCATCAATCCAGCAACGCCGCCTGCGATCAGGAACTTTTTTTCTCTTGTGGATATCTTCACGGCCTATTTCTCACATTTGGCTGAAAGTTGAATATTGTCTTTGCCTGTCTGCTGGTTCTTGAAAGTGGCCTGGGTTGTTATCACGTCCTTCAAGAGCGGCGACTTTTCCAATTTGCCAATCAGATCCGAAGAAGATGACGGCGGGCTCTGACCATTTAATGAGAAGTTGCAGTCCTGGTTTCGGTACATCGTAAGGTAGGTGTCGTTGGGCAGCAAACTGGTCAGTTCACGCAGGACCTCCAGGTTCTGATCACGCCGGTTCAAAACCTCCTCCATAGACTTGATCCTCTTTTCCAGGTTCTGCATGCGGGTGCGCAATTCCCTGACACGATTGGCCGGCCCCTCCAGCGTTTTGAGTTCCTGATCGAGCTGGCGGATGAGACTTTGCTGCTGGACCATCGGGCGGAAGGCAAAACCGGCGCCAAGCGCGGCCAGGCCCAGGCCAAGGATGATGGTGGGAATGTAAGCCCAGCGTTTCTGGCGCACGCGCAATCCGGCGGGCAGCAGGTTGAGTTTCATCGGCTGCCCGCGGGTGATGCCGGCATAGGCGAGCCCGAGCGAGGTGACGGCGTCCTTCAGCTGCTCTCTGTTATGCTGCGGCATCTTGAAGCGCAGCCGTGAACCCATCAGCTCACATGCCGGGACCTCCTCACGCAATTCCTCGACCACGCTATCGGACTCCTCCCCGGCCAGAATGATGCCTTCGATAGCCTCCTCAGGATCCAAACGCACCTTCCCGGCAGCGACTTCCATCTCGTTCAAAAACAGTTGTTTCAATGGAAGATCGTCCGTTTTCGTGATTTCCCGGTTGTAAATCAGAACACCGCCGCGCAGGACTGCGAATTCAATTCCGTCCGGTTTCAAATCGGCAAGGAAAAATGTCTTGTCCCGGCTGCCGTTCAGCGTGCCCACCAGCATGCTGGCGAGGGCGACTGAGCCGGCGGTAACCAGTGTGGGATGGATGCCGAGTTGTTTCATGCTCGCCAGGTGAGCGTCCAGCGTGGACTTGCGGACCATAGCGACAAGCACCTGAAGTTTTTTATCAGCCTTGCCGTTCTTGAGGAGTGCAAAATCGTAATATAGTTTGTCGTCATCCGTCGGCTCGAAGGACTGCACCTGGTAAAGCATGACCTGCTTCAGGTTGTCTTCCACCTCTTTGGGCAGATCGAGATGGCGCAGGATGACGTCCCTGCGAGGAATGCCGAGCACTACGTTGTCCCGGCTGACCTTCCCCGCCTTGAAGAAACCGTCAATCTCGCGGCGCACCTGCTCCGGATCGCGTTGTCGATAGCCGGAGATGCGCGCATATTGCGTAAACGTATTGCCGGCAAAATTGTTTTTTAGACAGGAGATGAGCAGATCCTCCTGCCTGATTTCAATTCCCACGCTGGCTCTCAGATAGATCACGTTTTTCGCCTTACCAGTTCGGAACGTTTTCGTTCCAGTAAAGGATCGTATATTTTTCCTGCGACCCGGGATTATTGATCCGGATGATGGCTCGGATAACTCGGCGCGCCTTGGAATCGCTGCGGTGAGCCGATGCATTTAACGTGAAAATGGATCTTCGCCCCCAGAAGACATACGGCAATATCGCCGGCCCCGGATTCGGGACGATCTCCCGGTTGAAATCATCCCAACCGGTAAACGGTTTCACCTGGCGACGCTCGAAGATCGCCTGCGCGGCGGCCGGAGGCATGTTGGGAATCGACAGCAGCACGGGGAGCGGAGCGGAATTGATGTTGATCTGTAGTCCGGAACCATAGACCGTCAGATACCGCGAGAGGCCATAGCGCTCGACAATCTGGCCGTCGGGCGTCTTTTCACGGTGCCCGTAATAATACTCGGAAGTTACGCCCCGGACCAGCAGGAGTTCTTCTACCGCCTTCATTCTGCCACCGTCCAGCCAGATCGAGTAGGCGGGCGTCAGCGACTGATAATAGTCGTCCTTGGCGCCATTGGGCCGTGCCATAGGACTCGGGTCGCGCCAATCCAGGATGGAATCGACGATAGTGGAGGCATCGGGATCGGGAATGCCGATGACCTGAACCAGATTTCTGAGCTGATCTTCTTTCACCATATTCAGGTTGATCTTGCCCGACTCGTCCTGAATGTCCACCTCATACTCCCCATCGCCGAATGGTGCGGTGACCTTGCCGAGGTCGATGGCGTCGGGTTGCTGCTGCTGGAGGCTGGCCAGCCCCAGCTGCGGAGTGAGGTAGGTCTTCTGATAAATCTGGTAGACAGTTGCCGCGATACCGGCGCGCGCAATGTAGTAAGCGTCTACAAGATCGCGGGAATTGCGGGCCGTAGCCACTTCGACAAATGTCTCGCGCGAAAAACTGAGCGCAATGACCGAGAGAATCGTCAGAATCCAGAGAAGTGCAATCAAGATGACGCCTTGATGATCCTCTCGTATTTGGATCGTCACGGATGCCTGCTTTTCTCCATTCGACACGGGAGGAACCATCAGAATCGGCCTCCCCTGCCTCGACCTTGACGCGGATCATTGAAGATGTCCCCACCTCTGCGGCCACCTGGAGGAGGCTGAGGGCCGCCGAAGCCGGGCCCACCCCTCCCTCGACCGGGTTGCGGGCCGATGGTGCCGGGTCCGCCTCTGCGTCCGCCGGGAGGTGGATTGTCACCGGAGCCGCCTCTCCGTCCCGGCGGCGGGCCCTGTCCGCCCTGCCGGCCCATGAAAGGACTCGCACCGAAACCTCCCGTTTGTGTCTCGAACGGATCAACGAAACTGGTCGTCGTGGCATCGGCTTCCGCCAAGATGGGAACAACCATCTTCCGGCTTTGGATTACGCCATTCGTGTCCCGTGCATCCACGGTCATCGAGATCGCGATCGGCAGGCTCGCCTTCTCCTGGGCGCTCCAGTCCGTGACCCACTGGGACGGGATCGACCCGTTGCCCGGATCGAAGTATTCAAACGATGCGCTGGTGAGGTGATCGAAGATGGTTGTGGCAGGCTCGCTCGTGTCTTCATAACCGGCGGCAAGCGTCGGATCGCCACCGAGGTACCGGCTCTCATGCTCCACCAGCGCGTATTCGCCATTGTCGCTGGGCACGATTTCATAGGTGACGGAGGTCAATCCCGGGTTGTCGCGAAAACGCAGCGGGCATAGCGAAATGAACTGGACGGTGGTCGGAGATCCCAAGAAAACCGGTGCCTGACCTGCTCCGGTCTGAAGATCGAGAGTGGGAATCAGGTTTGAAATAGAGGCCATCTGCTTCTGCACCAGGTCAAAAGTAGCGCGGTGGCGCTGATTCTCATCCATCGATTCCGTACCGCGTTTCCACGTGGAGATACAGATGCGCATCACAGCCCACAGGCAGACCGCGATCATCATGATCAGCGTCACCGAGACCAGCATCTCGATGAGGGTGAAACCCTCCGCTCGCTTGCCGACTCGTGCCCTGCTCCGATTGCTCATCGTGACACCCGCCCTCCAAGGACTTGCGACTGCGGGCTGATCATTTTCAAGGTCTGCAATTGGAAATCGGCCTTGTTTGAATTCGGTCCCATCACCACCACTACATAGGAAAATATCTTGGGCATCAACATCTGAATCTGCTGCGACATGGGCACCGCCGAGGGCGGCTCCGGCATCCTCCGCGCTTGGCCTTCTGCGCGGCCTGCGCGAGCTTGAGCGCGGTGGTCGCCTTCTCGACAATAGCCTTGGCGTGGGCGGGATGCTCATCGAGCCACGCAAGACAGTGCAGCGCCGTCAGTTCCTCGACTGCCGAGCGGGCCTCCGGATTGCCGAGGCGGGTCTTGGTCTGGCCCTCGAACTCGACCGACTGCATGCGCACGTGCACGACCGCCATGATGCCTTCGCGGAGGTCGTTGCCGGTGAGGTTGTCCTTCTTCTTCCACAAGCCTTTGCTACGCGCATAGTCGTTGATGACGCGGGTCAACGCCGACTTGAAGCCGGTCTCGTGGGTGCCGCCCTCGCCGGTCCGGATGCAGTTGCAGAAGCTGGTAGAGCTCGCCGTAGCCGTCGTTGTACTGGAACGCGACCTCGAGTTCGACCTCCTGCGTGGTGTCGCTCTTGTACTTGCCGCCGTAGACAATCGGCGGGTGCAGGACGTCCTGCTCGGCGTTGAGGAACTCGACGTACTCGGCCAGGCCGCCCGGAAAACAGAACGTGCAATCATAGACTTCGGGCACGCTCGGGGCGACCTCGGGCGCGCCAGCAAGGTCCTCGTCGAGCGGGATCTCGACGTCCTGGGTCGGCGCGGCCGCCTCGTGCTTGTGGTCGCTGCGCTCGTCGCGCAGGCGGATGGTCAAGCCCGGGTTCCGGTTGCGCGAGCCTCGCGCAGGCGGTTCTCGATGATGTCGAGCTGGTAGCGCGTCTCTCGGGAAGATGTCCGGATCCCCTTCCAGCGGAGGATGGTGCCGTGCGCGTTGGAGTTGTCGAGGAGCTTGAGCTTCGTCTTGGGCGTGCCGCGCGCGTAGGTCTGCTGGTGGACCTTGCCCTCGCGATGGATCGTCACCTCGAGCCACTCGGACAACGCGTTGACGACCGAGGCGCCAACGCCGTGCAGACCGCCCGAGGACCACGTAGGTGCCGGTGTCGAACTTGCCGCCGGCGTGAAGCTTGGTCAACACAACCTCGAGCGCGGTCATCTTCAGCTTCGGAATGTGACGCCGACCGGGATACCGCGGCCGTCATCCTCGACGGTCCTCGACGTCGTCGTCCTTTCGAGCGTCACCTCGATGTGCGTCCACAGCCGGCCAACGCCTCGTCAACCGAGTTGTCGATGATCCTCAGACGAGGTGGTGGTGGCCGCGGCAGGTCGTCGCGCCGATGTACATGCCGGGGCGCATGCGCACGGCCTCGAGACCCTGCAGGGACCTTCCGACTGTCCGATACGCCCGTGGTGGTCGACGGGGCCGTCACGTCCGGGCACCCAATGGGCGGACCTGGTGAGCCAGGCTGCGAGCCGCTGCGATTAGTCTGATGGGATGCCCGCATAGAGTGAGCGCACCCGTGCGAGCTGCTGGTCGCTCAAGGTGAGCGACGCAGATGGGCGGCGGCCTGACCTGGCCGGGGTGGCGCTGGCCGAGGAGCACGGTCCCGGTATCACAATCGGCGAGGCAGGTCGCGATGAGCGCGGCGAGCACCGGCTCGGGCGAGCGATCGGCGAAGCGCTGGTGCAGCGCAGCGGCGTTCTGGCTGAGCCGATGCAGGATGTGGGCGTCAGCGAAGGCCTTGTCGGAATTGCGGAAATCGCCCACCGGGAAGGTCGTTGGCGTCGTGTACTTGCCGAGCAGGAGGCCATGGCGGATCGGCGAGAAGAAGGCGACGCCGGCGTCATGGCGCTGGCACCAGGCCGCGAGCCCCGAGCTGTAGAACGAGTCGTGGGTGACGTTGCGATAGGGCTGCACGACGTCGGGCCGGACCCAATCGATGACCCCGCATGATCGCTTCGTCGCGCCAGTCGGAGAGGCCGATGAAGCGCAGCTTGCCCGCCTGCTGAGCGGCCCGGACGACATCGAGCGCGGGCTGCAGGTAGGCATCGTCGGGGCCGAAGTCGCAGTGGTGGAGGTAGTAGACGTCGATGACATCAGTGCGCAGGTGGCGCAGCGAGCCGTCGATGCGCTGGCGCACGAGGTCCGGGTGGTAGGCGTGCGGGTAGCGGCCGCGCGAGTAGCCGACCTTGGTCGCCAAAAACAGGCGGTCGCGCGGCACGGTGCGAGCGCCGATGAGGTCGCCGATGAGCGCCTCGGAGCGGCCGTCGCCGTAGACATCGGCCGTGTCCCAATGCGTGATGCCGAGCTCGAAGGCGCGCACAGCGAGGCCTTGGCGGACTGGCCGTCGTGGCCCGACCAACCGACCTCGGCGCCGTTGGCGTTGATGCTCTCGCCGCCATAGGCCCAGGTACCGAGCGACACGCGCGGCACGAGCGCGTTGCTGCGGCCAAAGCGCACGGTCGCGACCGGGGCCGGAGAGGCAAACAAGCCCGGAGGGGTGGCAGGGGTGGCAGGCGTCATGGTGAGAGCAGCGCCTTCCAGACCGCGAACGCCTGACGCTCGACGGTGGCGGTGCCCGAGGCCGCCGACCAGCATCAGGCGCCGCTCGTCGCGCTTACTGCCGAGCCCGTCGAGGTGGCTGCAGCGCGAAGTCGCCGGCGCACGGGCACGAGCTGATGATGTCCGCCGGCTGCAGGTCGGCCGATGACGCCCAGGCGACGAGCGACATCTCACGGGCGTCGCCGGCGGCGAGCACCTGGTCCAAGAAGGCGCGCTGCTGCGCTTCGTTCGACGAAAGCGACTGAGTGCGCAGCGCCTTTCAGCATATCAGCGGCAGCGCCGGCAGCTCGGCGCCGGTAATCGCGGTCGGCTTCGTCGTCGCCGCGAGGACCAGTGCTAGCCAGTTGCCGGGGATCGCGGCGGCGTCCGCGAACGCGTTGGCCGGATAGCTCTCGAGGCCGACGACGGCGACATCCGAGGCCTCGAGGGTCGCGGGAATCAACGCCTTGCCGGTCGCCAGACAATCGGCCGGCGTGCCGCTCTGGCAGCGCCCGTCCTTCTTCGGAAAGCCGTAGAGGTCTTCTACATCGAGGCTCCGCGATGGACGCCGTCGGCTTCGTCGTGAGCGCGTCGGACGCGGCGATGCGGCGCGCGGCCTCGCCTGCGAAGTCGACGAGCGCGCTATACGCGGTGGCGCAGGTCGCCTCGTAGAGGTTGATGCGCTGTGCGAGGATGATCGACTGTGGCTTGAAGCGCTCGGCCGCCCAGCGCGCGAAGCCTGCGAACTGGTCGCGGTACTTGATCGGGTTGCCGTCGGCCGACGGGTCGTAGCAGTACGGACGCCACGCGCTGTTAGGACGAGCGCGCCGGATTCGT
>CAVTZY010000045.1:0-38174 GCA_963739235.1 Terriglobia bacterium
CGGAGAAAAAAGGTGACCAAACTCTTCTCCGAAAGCGATCTGTTGGTCATCGACGATTTGTTTCTGCGCAAGAACGTCCCGGAACAGGCTGCCGACGATTTACTCGAGATTATTCTGAATCGATACACCTCGAGAAAAAAGCAGCCTGATTACTTCCAATCGTCCCCTGGAGGATTGGGGAAACTCCTCGGCGACAACGCCGCTTCGTCGGCCATTCAGGACCGACTCCTTCACCGCGGCCATCTGCTCAAGTTCGAAGGTAGGAGCTACCGTCTCAAGGAGGCGTCCATCCGGCTGACCGAAAACCGACAAAAAGTTTCTGGATGAAAAAGGAATGAGCTTGGAGCTCTATACGGATTGTTGGTAGGTTATACTCCTGCTGTCGCCTGGGGGATTTTGACCCGGCCACAAGTGGGGGATTTTCAAGTGGCCATCGGGGGTCAGCGCATGCGATACCCAGAGTTCCGTGCCCAGGGCCTGTGCATGCGTATTCCGGGGCACCTATAATCATATGCTTCGCCCCGCGCGCTAGCAGGGAAGTTGACTCTCAGCCTGCAACCGCATTATCCTGGCGCTGCCAGATTCATCCCGGCGAGTCAGCCTAAATTGATTGACCTTATGTTAACGGGTGATTCAGACTATATCGTTTAAGCCTGTTCGCTTGTTTTTATACTGCCGTAGGAGTTTGAAATGCGATCAACCTGCTCTTCAAGAATTACGTTGCAGAGTGTTACCTGGCCAATCGGGATTGTTTTTGCAGTTTCGCTCTTTTCCTGCTCCCGAGATCCCCAATCGTACATCGATGGGGGGAAGAGGTTTATGCAAGAGAAGAAGTACAGCGAGGCGTTTCTCGAGCTTCGCAATGCCACTAAGGCAGCACCGCAGTCGCCTGAGGCACATTATCAGCTCGGGCTCGCATATTTGATAACTCGGCAGTATGGCAACGCGCTACAGGAGTTCAACCGAGTCATTTCAATCGATACTAATCATTTGCGGGCGCAGTTGAAGGCTGGGTTTCTTCTTCTGATGGACAGGAAGTTTGATGATGCGCGCGCGAAGGCTGAAATGGTGCTGACTAAGGAGCCACAAAACCTTGCTGCCCAGATACTTATAGGAAGCTCTTATGCGCGCATGCTGAACCTCAACGAGTCGGCGGAGGAAATCTTGTTGTCCTTCCAATCCCCGCCTTCCCTGCTCCCTTCCTACCTTGATTTTGGGGTTGCCCAGGCCTCCGAGGAAGGGCTTGCCATGGCCGAACAGACCTTTAGGAAGCTGACCCAGTCTGCGCCAAACTACGTACCAGCACAACTGGCCCGTGCAAATTTCTATATTGCTACCGGCAAAACCAACCAGGCGGAGCAGATCCTGTTGGCCACTGTCAAGGTAAACCCAGATTCCGTCGAAGCCTTGCGGGCCCTGGCATTCCATTATCAGCGCAATAAGAAGTTTGATCTGGCGGAGGAAGCCTATCAGAAGTTACTAGCACTTGCAAAGAACCCTGCGGAGCAAAGGATCATTCTCGGCGACTTCTACATGACAGCCGGGCAGGCCGACAAAGGAATCGCAACCTACGAGGCGGTCACTAAAGAACAACCGAAGAACCAGATCGCAAAACGCCGGCTGGCTGGCGTCTACATAAGCCAGAAGAGCCTGGATAAGGCCTCGGAACTCACCAATGAAGTTCTCGCAGCCGATCCCAACGATGCGGAAGCCATATTCTTGAAGGCCAGGATCCTGCTGGGTCAGAACAAGCCAGCGGATGCGGTCCAGCAACTCGATAATCTGGTGAAAAAGGTCCCCGGATCAGCCTTGGCACGCTATTTCCAGGGCATGGCCTACTCTCAGTTGCGCAAGTTCCCACAGGCTGATGCGGCGTTATCCATGGCCATCAAGATCGACGATCGGATGGCACTAGCATACCTGGCCCTTGCCGCAGTTAAGACAGACTCCGGTGTCCCGGAGACCGGTGTGTCACTGGCAGAGCAGGCTTTGAAGATCGACCCCGCCCTCGGCCAGGCTCACCTGGTCCTGGGGCGCGCCTATTTGGGCCTGAGAGACTTCGAAAGCGCCGCGCGTGAACTTGAGGAGTACTTGAGGCTGAAATCTGACGATCCACAAGGGCTTTTTTACCTTGGAATGGCATACATGCAGCAGGACAAACCAGCCCAGGCAGAAAACACGTTTCAGGCGCTGCTGAAGAGCTTTCCCAACGACATCAATGCCATCGGAGCGATGGCGGGTCTTCAGGTTCTGCAAAAAAAGCCCGAAAAAGCGATCCAGCTGCTGCAGGATAAGATCAAACAGTCGCCACAGGATCCCAGGCTCCTCGAAATGCTCGGACAGATCTATCTGAGCCAGAATGCCACTACCAATGCAGAAGAGGCTTACGTCAGGGCGGCAGCTGTCGATCCGGCACAACGGGCTGTCTTAGGCAGCTTTTATGCAGCAACGGGGAAGCTTGAGAAAGCAATCGTAACCTACCAGACAATGCTGAAGGAGAATCCTCAGAATCACGATGCCAGGAAGCAACTGGCAGGCATCTACTTCCAGCAGAAGTCTTTTGATCAGGCCGTGAAGCTGTTGGACGAAGTTTTGACGGCAAGCCCAGAGGATGTGAGCGCTCGCATCGCACGGGCACAGATTTGGATCAGTCAGGGCAAGGTTCAAGAGGCCATCGATCAGCTGCAGACTGTACTCAAGCGCGATTCAAGCTCAGCTCCGGCCCATTACTTCCTAGCACTCGCCTACCTGAAAATCCAGCAAAACCAGCGGGCGGAAACTGAACTCGGCCTGGCGGTCAACAGCAATGCACGTTACACTCCAGCGCTACTGCTGCTGGCCCGCTTGAAGCTCGACCAGCGGGACGCCGATACGGCGCTGCGCCATGCGCAGAGGGTCCTCCAGGTGAATCCCGGCCTGAGCGAAGCCAGCTTTATTACCGGCAGCGCCTATTATCTCAAAGGCGATTTCAAGAACGCGGCAGCCGACCTGGAAAAGTACGTGAAGTTGTATCCCGATCAAGCCGCCGGACGCCTCCGTCTGGCTCAGAGCTATTCGGCACTGGGCAACTATGCAGGCGCCGAAAATCACTATGAAGCGATCTTGCGGGACAATCCCAACAATCTGGAAGCGCTCACATCTCTGACGGGCGACTATCTGAGGCAGAAGAACCTGACCAGGGCGCTGCATAGGGTCAATCAGGCGGCGTCCCAGGCACCCAACAATGCCGGGCCTCATGCTATCTTGGCACAAATCTACGCTGGCCAAAAGGACTTTGCAAAGGCAGAGCAGGAGTACCAGAAAACCATTGCCCTCGAACCCAAGAATGTTGGTTTCAACCTGGCGCTGGCCGCTTTCTACCAGGGAACCGGCAAGACCGCCAAAGCGATTGAAACCTATCAAAACGCCATCAAGGACGATCCTAAGAATCCTGCTCCACGGATGCAGCTGGCACAGCTCTATCTGCAGCAGAGGTCATTCACCAACGCCATGCAGTCGGTTGATGCGCTGCTGAAAGAAAACGACAGGGATGCCGATGCCCGCCTCCTTCGCGGCAACATCTTGATTGCCCAAGGGAAAGCCTCTGATGCCCTGCTCGAATTTCAGAAGGCAGTCAAGGACCAGCCCACCAGCCCCGCAGCCCAATACGCGCTCGGAGTGGCCTATCGGAAGGCTGGGAAAACTCCAGAGGCCGAAGCCGCGTTCAACGAGGCCATTAAAAACAGCCCACGCTATTTCCCTGCCCAGATGGCGTTGGCTCAGCTCAAGTTGGATGCAGGCGACCGTGCCGGCGTCTATCGGATTGGACAGGACATGCTGAAAGCCGATCCAGGCTCGAGTGACGCCCATTTCCTGCTCGCCAATGCGTATGCTGTCGACAAGGATTTCAAGAACGCCGCTGCCGAATTTGCAGCTGTGCTGAAGATAAACCCGAATAATGTAACCGCGCTTGTGCGCCTCGGGCTAGTTCAAATCGCCCTAAACGATCCCGCCAAAGCCGAGGGCACCTTTGAATCCGCGCTGCGGATTGAACCCGGAAATCCGGAGCCCCTTGCGGCTTTAGTCGGTTTGTATATAGATCAGAAAAAGCAGGAGAGTGCAATCCAGAGACTGACGCAATTGGTCGCGAAGGGATCCGATCAGCCTTTCTTCCACGAACTCCTGGGCCGCGTCTATTTGTCACAGAAGAATTACAGCAAGGCAGAGGAAGAGTACCGGCGCATACTCGCGCTCGATAAGACCAACTACGCGGCTTATCAGCTACTGGCACAGCTCTATATATTCCAAGGGTCTTTTGACAAAGCTGTATCCTCGCTGGAGAGTCAGATCAAGGCCAAGCCTGACGCTGTCGAGCCGCGCCTGATCCTTGGTTCGTTGTACGAATCGCGCGGCACCATCGACAAAGCACAATCGTATTATCGCGAGGCGCTGAAGCTGGATCCGCAGTCGCCGATCGCGGCCAATAACCTGGCATGGATCCTGTGCGAGAACGGTGGGAATCTAGAGGAGGCGTTGAACTTGGCGCGCATTGCACACGAAAAGCTGCCCAAATCGATGGAGGCTGCGGATACGCTGGGGTGGGTGTACTACAAACGCAAGGCGTATCAGTCGGCGATCGAGATCCTCAGCGATGCCATTGCGCAGGATCCGAAGAGAGCAATACTCCATTATCACCTGGGGATGACGTATTACAGGAACGGGCAGAATGAGCGGGCGAAGGATTCGTTGCAGAAGGCCCTCGACCTCGACAGCAAGTTCCAGGGGGCAAACGAGGCGAGCAAAGTGCTCCAGGGTATTTCCGGAAAATGAGGGGATGAAATCCTTAACGCAGAGCGCGCGGAGGGAGCAAAGGATGCTGAGATACCAATTTCTTCCTATGCGTCCTCTGTCTCCTCAGCGCGCTCTGCGTTAATGCTTTAATCATGCCAATAACTTTCCAAGCCCGCGCAGACTGTGGATACTGTGTCGAATTGGAAATCTGCCAAAAGGCGGCGGATCTTCTTTTCCATTGTGCCCAGGTTTGTGTAGTGGCGGAGGCGGGAGCGCCAGCGAGCACGATATCTCGGCTGGCCCGGATCTATTTCCCAGGGGTGGAAGTAGACCATGGCAGGTTGGTTTTCCTTCTCGTTGATTTGTTTAAGTCCCCAGCGCGTCCAGGCGTATGGGAAGATTCGTAAGTATCCACCCCCGGCGATTCCCAGGTCATTTCCCAAAATATTTACCGTTGAAGGGGGGAACTCGAAGATTGAGTTGCCGGCGGCGGTTTTGACCCAGTACGGGAAACGGCGGGCACCTGGGATGCCATAGAAATCGTGGCGGACGGGGAAGATTGATGAGTCGATCTGGAAGCCTTCTTCGGCGAGGACATCCAGAGCCCAGAGGGTGCTGGTGACGATGGAGAAGCTTGGAGCGCGATATGCGATAATGGGGCGCTGCGCCTGATCGGCGAGCGTATCTCGAGACATCCGGAGCTCGGCGCGGAATTGGTCTGGTGTCATGGTGTGGAGCCGCTGGTGGCCATGCCCGTGCGAGCCGATTTCGTGACCAGCTGCGGCTATGGCGCGCACGGGGCCGGGGAAACGCTCGGCGACCCAGTTCAGGACGAAGAACGTCGCGTGCACCTCAAATTGGGCTAAGATCTCGAGGATGTGGGTGACGTTCTGTTCGATTCTGGGGGAGATGGTGTCCCAGGACGTCCTTGGAATCGCGGAGGACAGGGCTTCTACGTGGAAAAAGTCCTCAACATCAACGGTGAGGGCGTTCAGCATAGGGAGCTAAAATCTCGACGCAGAGCACGCAGAGGGGGCAGAGAGCGCACAGAGATGCATTATTCTTCCTCCACGTCCTCTGCCCCCTCTGCGTGCTCTGCGTTCAGCTTCGCGTAGTTTTGCGATAGTACCGGTAGTAATAGTAGTTGCTTTTTTCGCGGTGGCGGCCACGGTTCATTATTATGCCGCAGATATTGTCGGCGCCCAGGCGCGCGACGGCCTCCTTGATGAGTTTGACCGGGGTCTTGTCAGTTCTCACTACAAGCAGCACGGCGTCGCACAATGGCGCAAGCAGGGACGCATCCGCCAGCGCCAGGATCGGCGGTGAATCTATTACGATCCAGTCGAAGCCTTCCTTGAGCGGGCTGATGGTCTGCTCCAGCAGCGGCGAACTCAACAGCTCTGCCGGATCGGTCGGAACGGTCCCTGCCGGCACCAGATAGAAATTCAAGGAATTGGAACTGATCATTACATCCTGCGAAGCAATTTCACCGCGTAAAACCTGCGTCAGGCCCGACATATTTGCGCTATCAGGCACACCAAGATCCCGGGCTGCGTGGGGCCTGCGGAGGTCTGCATCCATCAGAAGAACCCGCTTGCCGGGTTCCTGGGCAAAGATGCTGGCCAGACAGCAGGCAGTGAACGTCTTGCCTTCACTTGGGAGCGTACTAGTAACGAGAAGTGTCTTTATCCCGCGCTGCTTTTGCATCTGTGCCAGCTTGGCCCGCAACATGCGATACTGCTCACCGACATCCGTGAGCGGGTCAATCACTGTTTTGATGCGCGCATCTGCATTTTCCAGGTTAAAGCGGGCATCCGCCCGAATGGCCATCGCAGGCGGTGTGCCATTATCGTCAGAAACGGGTACCGCAGTAACATCCACTGCCGGGGCCTGTTCCGCCTCTGCCACTTGTATAACTTGTCCTGATGCTTCGGAAACGATTCGCCTTCGTTCCAGTCCAGTCTCTTGCAACCTGCGGAATATTTCGCTCATGCAGCTCTCAGTGCTCTCTTCTTCTGTTCTTGAACCATCTCATCCGCAAACTATGAGGCCTTTTTCGCCAGCAGCCTCCTCCTCGCCCGGCTCTGAATCTGTATTTCAGGAATGCAAACTAATATCGGCAGATGCAGTACTGACGCCGCTTCATGTTCGCTCCCTAAGGTCGGATCCAGGTATTCCCTTCCCGCAACGGCCCCCAGACTCAGCAGAAACGCACCACCCAGACCAAGCATCACGATCCGCATACGGTCGGGAACCGACGGCCTTTCCGGCAGGTTCGCTTCATCGATGATCTTGTAAGTTTCATTATTTATGTCATTCGCTAGGCTTGTGGCCATCTGGGAGTTGAATTTCTTGCTCTGCAGGTCGTCGTCGCGGCGCTGCAGGACCTCGCGATCGCGGATCAACGCCATCAATTCCTGCTCAATGGCCGGCGTCAGGTTCAGTTTCCCCTGCGCCGCTTTGATCTGCTTGAGGATCTTGGCGCGCCCGCGTTCATGTTTGGCTACTTCGATTTTGAGACCTTCACTCTGGATGCGGATCGCATCGGCGACCAAATCGATCGGCAGCACGCTCGCGTCAGTGCCGGGCTTGGCCCCCGCAGTCGCAGCAGTCGTTGTTGCCTGGGCCCCGAGCGGAGTCAGCGGAGTAGCAGCCACGGCGGCGGCAATCTTCCTGGCCGCGTCCGCAGCAGCCACCTTTTGTTCCAGGTCCCTCACTTCACGATCCATGGCGTCATAGTCTGGGTGGCCGGGCCTCAAGCGCATACCCATTTGAGCCAGTTGCGCTCGTTTGATAGCCAGCTGACCTTCCAGAGTATTGGAGGGAGGGACTGTGTTGTCGGTCGCGGCACCGGTTGCTGGCTGCGCCGGATTAGACTCGATCGGATCAGAAAAAAGTGCGCCCAGGCGTTCCTGTTCCTGGCGTGAGCTTTCGAGTTGCTTTTGCTGCTCTTTCGCCCGGTCGATCAGGCCTTCGACCGATGCCAGCTGCGCCTGCAGCCCTGTGAGCACGTTCCAATTGGCAGCGCTCTGCTCGGGAAGTTCTCCGAGGTGGGAGGTCTTGTAATCCGTAATCTTTTCCTCTTGCACAGCGAGTCTCTCTCAGCCAGGCGCAACTGTTCGTCCACGAACTGATCCGTCTCAATTGTTGCACTCTTGTTGGCAGAAACATTCGCAGCGATAAGCGATTCCGCCAGTTTTTTGGTTACGTCCCGCGCTAACTGCGGGTCCGTGGAGTAATAGGAAAGGGTAAAGGTATTACCTGTCGAGACATCTACGTGGATGCTTCCTCGCAACGCATTGATAGCATCTTCATTCCGGAAGCCGGGTCCCGAGCCGAAACCATAGAGTTGATACTGTTCGATGATGCGGGCAAGGAACGCGCGGCTCTCAAGCCGGGCGCGGATCGCGTTTATGCGGTCCGTGGGAGTGGAGCGATCCACCGGGCGGACATAATCTTCCGGGACGGCGGCCGACTGGACCATGATCCTGGTCTCGGAGAGGTAATACTGCTGCTGCCTGTAAGCGTATACAACAGCCCCGGCGCCCACCAGGACAAAGGTCACCACGAAATACCATTTCCTGCGCCAAAAGATCTGTAAGTACTCTTCAACCTCAAGATTCTTGAAGTTTTTCATTTTGAATTCCCGTGGCAAAAGTATTCCATGGCCCCGCGCTCCTTGAATCTCATCGGCCAGCGGCATCCAAAGGACACTTTATTTTCATTGGACACACTTCGATGCGCTTTTACTGTTGACAGGCAATATGATTATAGGAGGACGGAGGATAGAATTCAACGGCAAGGATAAGTGGGGAGCGGCCAGGTATGGAGAAAAGCAAAGGATCAAAGGAGAGGACGCAAAGGACGCGGAGGAAACCGAGTCTGGGCCCAAGCCCAAGTTTCAACACAGATATTTGATCCTTCTTAATTTTGGTACGAAGTTGCTTTACCTCGGGGGAGGATTCGAGGGCGGGGTCTAGTTTTAGAGCGCGATCCAGTTCAGCAGCGGCTTGGAGGGTTTGGCCGAGGTCCGCGGATAAAATGGCGAAGTGAAGGTGGATTTCGGCGTTGTCGGGGAGCGAGCGCGAGGCGGCTTCGATCAAAGGCTTCGCCCTCTCCTTTTCGTCGGTCAGGTAATATATCCAGCCCAGGGTGTCGGCTGCGCCGGCCTGACCGTTACTCACTTTATAGGCTCTCTCTGCCAAGGGCAGAGCCTCTTTGGGGGAGTTGCGGCGGACGGCGAGGTGGTAGGCTAAGTTGTTCAGCGCAATCCAGTTGTCGGGGCTCCAATCCAAGACAATGCGGTAGCGCGCCTCGGCTTTGTCGTATTCCTTGTTTAGCTCATAAAGCTGCGCAAGCATCGACTGGGCGGTTATCTGGCGCTTGTCTCTCGCAGTGGCCTCCTCGAGGTCCTGTTGGGCGCCGGCGTAATTCTGCTTGGCGAGGCGCACCTCGGCACGGAGCAACAGTTTGATCACATCCTGGTCGCCGGCGCCGGGCCTGACTGGGGCGGCTGCTTCTTGGCGGAGGCGGCGGGCGGAGAAATAGCTTGGCAGCTCGGTGTCAGGATCTAGGCCCTTGTCAATTTCCCGCGGCGTTAGCGATTTGGTGCGGAAAGGGGCACAAAGCGGGTCTCCGACTACTACTGTTTGCCAGCTGAGCGCGGGCAGGGCCAGATAATACGACTCGACCAGATTAAAACCGGAAAGGTAGGCGGGGAAAAGGATGTTTGGGCGGATCGTGTATTCAAGAAATGGCTCCGCGACATGCCCGGCAATCCCGGTCACGCCTTCGCGGATGAGGTCACCTGCGAGCGACTGCGGGGAACCACCGAAGTGCGTGCTTTTGTCTTCCCAGGTTCCGAGCTTCCAATCGGCAGGCGGTTCGGTGAAGGTGCGGCCGTCCGAGCTGACATACATCGCTGCCAAGGCTCCTGGAAGAAATTCGAGGCCGAAATGACGGATGTGGATGGCCGGATCATTGGAACCCCATGAATAGTATCCCAACACGCCTTGGATTTTCTGAAGCACATTAGTGCCGGAGTCGAGCACGACGCGGTCTGCAAAACCGTTGGCTTTCATCCAATCTGCAGCTGCGGCCAGCCAGTCGTCGCCTTTGCCGTTCGACGAACCCTTCTGATCGAGCAGGATCTTCCCTTCCTTTGAGGGCGCAAATCCCCGGTCTATCAGACCCCGCACGTCCGCAACCGTATATCCGTCAAGCCGACTGACCAGGTAGATCTCAAATGCCTGGTGGCTGAATTGGCGAGCGGAAGTGATGGCGGCATCCTTGAAAAAATATGGATTGTTGATCCTGCCTGCGGCCGGGACCTGCATCCCCTCCAGCTTTGGATACAGCATCGCCAACTCGGAATCCACGCTGGCGATCGTACCGTTTTCGCCGCTGGTTCCGGCCACCCGGAGTGGGATCCCTTTTGTCAGCACAAAATACAGGATCCGGTCCTGGGCCGAATTGCGCGCGAGCCACAGGGCGATCGGGGCCTCAATCTCGCGCGTGAAATCCTCCCGGGAGATCTCGTCCGTTGCCGGCGCCTTCAGCTGCAGAATGTTTTGCGTCGGAATGCCGCGTTTCTGGGCATAGTACTGCCCAATTTCGAGCGATGCCGGGCTCGACTCGTTGAGCACGAGCAGGATGTTTTCCGGGGACTGAGCGTGAGCCGTCGCAGCGAAAATCAAGAGCAACGGCGAAAGTCGTATAGTTTTCATGGGCTGGTCCGATTCATGTTGGTATCATGGAATATCTTAACGCAGAGATTGCAGAGGGCGCAGGGAAAATATCGATGGAATCCAAGTATCCAGCTCTTTCCTATGTCGCACCATTTGTCGCATTCCTACTGTTCCTGACGATTAAATCGTATATTCCTTTCGAATACCCGGTGCACGTTCTGACAGTCTCTGCGGTTCTGCTCATCTTCTCGCGGCGGGTGATCTCGCTGCGTTCGTCGAGCCCCGTGTCCAGCACCCTGTTGGGCATCGCCATCTTTGCCGTCTGGATCGGACCCGATCTCCTCTGGCCGGCTTATCGGCAACACTGGCTGTTTCATAATTCTTTGCTCGGGGCAGCCCAAAGCTCCCTCCCTGAAAATCTGCGCAACGATGCTGTCTTTTTGACCTTTCGCGTTGCCGGAACGGTGCTGTTGGTACCCATCGTCGAAGAGCTCTTCTGGCGTGGGTGGCTGATGCGCTATCTCATTGCACCCGATTTCCAGAAGATCAAGCTGGGCACCTATACCGCCATCTCCTTCTGGCTGACCGCGGTTCTCTTCGCGACCGAACACGGCCCTTACTGGGAGGTCGGGTTGCTCGCGGGCATCGCCTACAATTCATGGATCATCCGCACCAAAAGCCTGGGAGATTGCATCCTGGCCCACGCGGTTACAAACGCCTGCCTTGCCGCCTATGTCATGCGCGAAGGTCAGTGGCAATATTGGCTCTAAAATACAGCCGCATATGAATTAAGGCCTGTTCATTAACTAATTGAAACCTTCTCTTGAGAACCTCCATCATTCGTGCTACTTTCCGTGCCGTCATGAAGTTCCGGCCGCTGATTTGTTCCCGAACCTCCTATTCGAAGGAATTGTGACACAGCACACACGCATGGTTCAGGTTGTGCCGATAGAATCAACCGAATCGCTCTTAGTTTCGGTTGGTTCAGCCGCGCTTCTGGGATAGAGGGAGTGAAGCATGGTTCTCTTGCAGCGGACTCATCAGTTCCATTCGAGGACTGTCTTGGCGATATTGCTATTTTTCGCCTTCACCGCTTCGGGGCTGGCTGCAGACGTGACCATCGCCTGGGATGCTAACACCGAGTCCAATCTGGCAGGTTATAAGGTCTATTATGGGACCGCCTCGGGCGTGTACGACACTCCCATTGTCCTCGGCAATCAAACTACATACACCATAACCGGGCTTCCTGCCGGCACGTATTACATCGCCGTCACCGCATTAAACTCGTCGGGGCTGGAAAGCGGCTACTCAAATGAGGTCTCCACGACCATCGCAGGAACCCCCTCCACCTCGAAGTGCGATATGAATGCCAACAGCGCTGTGAATGCGCTCGATCTTCAGATCATGATCAACGTGATCCTGGGAATTCAGGCGATGCCTGCAGGCAAAGGCGACCTGAACGGAGACGGCAGAATCGATGTGCTGGATTTGCAGATCCTGGGGAACGTGATACTTGCTATACGGAGTTGTCCGCTATGATGCGTGCTTCTACATTTGGTTCACGTCGTGCTGTCACCAGCTTGATTCCCTGGAACACTTTTGCTCCGGCAGTGGCCGTCGCGCTGATGGCGGCGACTTGCGCCGCGCTCTTTCCGGCGGCCGCCGGCGCGCAAACCGTCAGCGTGGGCTCCGCCTCCGGATTGCCGGGCACCTCGGTTGATCTGTCGATAGGTTTCACGGCAGGTGCGCAGGGTGTTGCCACGCTGCAATTCGATCTTTCGTTTCCGAGCGCTCTCACCCCGGTCAGCACCTCGACGGGTGCCGCGGCAGCGGCTGCCGGCAAATCCGCCAGCGGTAGCGCGAGTTCCGGAGCAATGAGAATTCTGATTTTCGGCTTGAACCAGAACGCGATCGGGTCGGGGGAACTTGCGGTCGTGCGGTTCTCGATCGCTGTAGGTACACCCGGATCTGCGCTGGCAGTGACTGTCGGCAGTATTGTGGCCTCAGATGCAGCAGGCAACAATGTTGCAGCTTCAGGATCCGACGGCGTGGTTGTGGTCACGGGGGTGCCGGATACTACTCCGCCGGTCATTTCGCAGGTGGCAGCCTCCTGGGTTGGTCAGACAAGCGCGATTGTTTCCTGGACGACCAACGAGGCTGCGGACAGCCAGGTCGATTTCGGCACCACGCCCTCTTACGGAAGTTCTACCACCGACGCCAGCCTGATCACCTCTCATGCCCTGTCGCTGACCGGGCTCTTGCCCGGCACAACCTACCACTATCGCGTCAGATCGAAGGATGCAGCCGGCAATCCCGCCATAACCGGCGACTACACCTTTACCACTGCCACATCTCCTACCCCTCCACCGCCTACCCCTCCGCCACCATCACCGCCGCCATCGCCTGGGCCGACCGATACGACGCCCCCCATTATCAGCGGCGTTGCAGTCTCCAATGTCACTGCGACCAGTGTGACCGTCTCGTGGACGACGAATGAAGGCGCGGATAGCCGGGTCGAATCCGGGCTCACGAACTCCTATGGCAGTCTGACGGCATTGGATGATTACCTCACCGCGAGCCATTCGCAGGCCATCAGCGGCTTGACGCCAAGGACTCTATACCATTACCGCGTAAGATCCAGCGACGGTTCCGGAAACCTCACGGTTTCCGCTGACTACACTTTTGCGACAGGCGGCACTGCGAGCGTGACGCTGTTCTATCCGCGCATGCTGACCAGGGATGTGACGGAAGCGGGATCCTCTGACCAGGAGTTTACCGGCATCGGCATCGCCAACCTGAACAGCCAGACGGCCACGCTTACGTTTTCCGTCTATAATTCCGATGGTGTCCTGCTCAGCGGACCCGGGATCACCAACCCGGCGACCCGCCAGCTGCAGAGCGGACATCAGCTCCCCATCATGGATCAGGAGTTGTTCGGCACCAGCGTAAGCGGCCCCGATGCGACCGGCTGGGTCAAAATCGAAAGCGATGTCTCTTCCGTTACCGGCTTCTTCCTGATGTTCAACGGGCGGCTCTCGGAACTCGACGGAGCCGACATGTACAGCACCACGCTCACGTCCTTCGTATTGCCGGAAATCAACAACAACGGTTTTAACAGGATCAATATCGGAAATCCAAACAACACCGCCGCAACCTTGACTCTCAGCCTGTTTGCGTCCCCCGGTTACATGCGGTCCGTGCAGACGCGGACGATCCCAGCCAACGGCGCACTGGTAGCGGACCTCTACGCCGATATTTTCCGTGGTGTTCTCGTCGATGCTGGTGACTACGTCAAGGTCAGCTCGACCAAACCCGTCCTCCCCTACCAGGTGATGGGCAAGTTCGGCGATTCGGGCATGGGAGCGCAGGACCTCCAGAGCCTCCACGGTCAGGATGCATCTACCGGGTCTTTGAATCTCTACAGCCCTCAATATATTCTAGGCAACGACTGGCGTTCCACCGTTTCGCTGGTAAACCTCGACCTGGCCGCAGGGGACGTCTCGATCAGCTTCATCGGCAAAGACGGCATTCAGATCGGCGCCACGCGGGTCGTGCAGATCGATTCCCTGGGCAAGTTCCGCCTGGATGACCCAAGTTTCTTCGAGCCGTCCTTGCCAAGCGGCGGACGCGAGGGGTACCTGCTGATCACATCCAGTACTATCAGGCTATCGGGCAGCGTGGTGTTCGGGGACGCACAGCGCCGGACCCACTCGACGGCTCTCCCGCTGGTCAAAACCTTGGATCAATCCATCGTTTTCAGCCACGTCTCGTCGAATGATAAGTACTATACCGGTGTCGCGATCGTTAATCCGAACCCGACCGACGCCCATGTGACCATCCAGTGCTTCAATGGCGACGGCAGCCTGGGAGTGTCGACCACGATCACGATTCCCACAGGCCATCGGATCTCGAGCCTGCTGACAGAGTTGTTTCCCGATCTCGTCGGGTTGCAGCGCTATTCAGGGTATTTCCAGGTCACTTCAGATGTCGGCGTTGCCAGCTTCGCCGTTTTCGGCACGTACGACCTCAGCCTCCTGTCCGCCATTCCCCCTCAATCCATTCGTTAGATCTCGGGGCCAGGCCCGGAGGATTTGCCTCCAGCCTGGCACCAATCCTTGTGTCATAGCGCAGCCCGAAAGGTAAGATCAAATCAGAAGTGTCATCTTCGGGGTCAGGGCTGGATAATATCCGTTCGGATAAACATCAACCCCGCTTCGGGGCCAGGTCCGGATAACGAAACAGGTGTCGGCCTGGAAGATTTGCTTTTTGGTTGGTGCCTCGAAAAAGACAACCCTGTTTGGATCAATCCCACCAGTTTCGGTTAGATATGGTCGTAGGCAACGCTATGTCCCGACCCCATCCGAGTCGAGTCTCCCGGCGCGATCTACCACGTCATGTCTCACAACGTGGCAGGATCACAGACATTTGCTGACGATCGAGATCGATTGCGATTCATTGAAATGATACGAGAACTAGTGAAAATCCATAATTCGATCAAGGTAAACCACCGCCTGTGGCGGTGAGACTCGAAAAAGCTCTGCTGTCCGGGGAGATTCAAAAATTAACAAGGTGTTGGAACCTGCGGGTGTATGGATGGTACCGAGAAGGAGGGCTGGGACTTGGGTTACGATATTTCGACTGGTGTCGTCAGCGCCGCGAAGCGGCTTTGGAGTGCGGCGGCATGATGCCGCTTTTGCGCTGGTAAATTGCCGACTCGGGCGGCTTGCCGCGGGTCCAGAGCCTTTAATTGGGGGGCAAAGCGGCGTCATGCCGCCGCACTCCAAAGCGGGCGTTTCGCCCGCACCTGATTAAAAGTGCCCCTGGAAGGCCGGCAAAGCCCTTGCCTTCCTCCGGGAGGCTTCCTGATGCCACCCGCTTCGCGGGTGGAGACTCACTTCATCGTCTTTGCCTTTCTTCTGATGAGAAACCACTTTCCATGGTCTGCTTCCAGGCCTGACCCCCTGATATTGACTGCGCCTCACTCTCTTAAGGTACCCGATAGGCCTGGGGGCAGAGAAATCGATGAGTCTGCCGACTGCAGGTCGTGTCATTGGATGAGCTTAGGCGGCGCAAAACAATGTGTCAAATATTTGACTTGGGGCTAATGAGATGGGTGTGAGTTACCGATCTGAGAAGTACCGGATCTTTTTCTGGCGGCAAGGAGACTTGTATGCTGAAGACCAATCATCCCAAGGTTTCCGCTGTTCTTTTGCGCTCGAACCGCGGTCGTGCATTTTTTGTGATCCTGGCTGTTTTACTGCTGGGTTTTGGGGTGGCAAGCCCCGGAAGCGCGCTGCCTCCGCCGTTTGCTGGCACGCTTACCGTGGGATCGGCAAGCGCTGCGGCCGGAAGCAACATCGATCTGGATGTAAGTCTCTCTTCAGGAGCCGGTAACGTCTGCACCCTGCAATTTGATCTGCAATTCTCCAGCACGCTGAGCTATGTCGCTACGGCGACCGGAGCGGCATCCGCCGCTGCCTCCAAATCCGCTTCGGGAAGCGGCATCAGCGGCGGTGTGCGCGTGCTCGTATTCAACTTGAATCGCAACGTCATCGGAGCAGGTTCGATCGCCACCGTAACCGTAGCTATAGCTTCCGGTGCTCCTGCCGGAGCCATTCCCGTTGCGATCACGAACATTACGGCTTCTGACCCTGATGGCTTGTCCCTGCCGCTGTCCGGCGTCAATGGCGGCGTCACGGTCCTTCCGCCCGCCGACACGACGCCGCCGGTTATTTCCGGAGTCGGCAGCGCAGGCATTACCAGCTCAGCCGCTACAGTTTCCTGGACCACGAATGAAGCTTCAGACTCTCAGGTCGACTACGGCACCACATCGTCGTATGGCAGTTCCACAACAGTCAACTCCAGCCCGATTACGTCGCACTCCCAGGCGTTGAGCGGTCTTTCGCCCAATACCACCTATCATTATCGCGTCAAGTCCAGAGATGCTGCCGGTAATCTCGCCACTTCCGGCGATTACACTTTTGTGACCGCTCCTCCACCCGACACGACGCCGCCGACGATTTCAGGTGTTTCGAGCACAGCCATTACCAGCTCCGGCGCTACAATCACCTGGACGACGAACGAAGCCTCGGATTCTCAGGTTGATTACGGCACGACGACCGCCTATGGCAGTTCCTCCGCCCTCGATGCCAGCATGACGACGTCACACACACGCGCGCTGAGCGGCTTGTCGGCGAGCACAACGTACCATTTCCGCGTCAAGTCCAGAGATGCTGCCGGCAATCTCGCCACTTCCGGCGACTTTTCTTTCAAAACGGCGGATCCGCCCGACACCACGCCGCCGGTGATTTCCGGCGTCGGAAGCTCCGGCATCACCAGCTCGGGCGCGACTATCACCTGGTCAACCAATGAAACCTCGGATTCCCAGGTCGATTACGGCACCACGGCTTCCTATGGCAGTTCGTCCGCGCTCGACGCGAACCTGGTCACGTCCCACACACGCGCGCTTAGCGGCCTGGCTGCCAGCACAACGTACCATTTTCGCGTCAAGTCCAGAGATGCCGCAGGCAACCTCGCTACCTCCGGCGATTTCACTTTCAAGACAGCCGATCCACCCGACACCACACCACCGACGATTTCCGGCGTCGCTACCTCCGGCATCAGCAGCTCAAGCGCGACCATCAGCTGGACGACCAATGAAGCCGCCGATACCCAGGTCGATTACGGCACAACTGCTTCCTATGGCTATTCGAGCGCATTGGATGCAACCATGACTACATCGCACGGACGCGCACTGAGTGGTCTGACCGCGGGCACGACCTACCACTTCCGCGTCAAGTCCCGGGATGCCGCCGGCAATCTCGCCACATCGGGTGATTTCACCTTCAAGAGCCTTGACCCACCCGACACAACTCCACCGGTCATCTCCGGAGTTTCAAGTTCCGGCCTTACCACCTCAGGTGCGACAATCAACTGGACGACCAATGAAAATTCGGACTCCCAAGTCGATTACGGTACAACCACGTCCTATGGAAGCTCCACCGCGCTGGATGCATCCATGGTTACAGCGCATGCGCGTATACTCAGCGGCTTGACCGCCGGCACGGTTTACCACTTCCGCGTCAGATCGAGAGACGCCGCCGGCAATCTTGCGATCACAGGCGACTATAGTTTCCAGACTGCCGAGCCGAATGACACCACACCGCCGGTCATTTCCGGAATCACCAGCAGCAGCATCGCCAGCGCAGGTGCTACGATTACCTGGACCACCAACGAAGCCTCTGATTCGCAGATCGATTTCGGCCCATCGGCGTCCTACGGCACCTCGACCGTTCTGAATGCCGGCATGGTAACCGCGCACTCGCAGAGTCTGAGCGGATTGACTCCAAGCACCACCTATCATTTCCGGGTGAAATCAAAGGATGCATCCGGCAACCTCGCCATCTCCAGCGACCAGACCTTCACAACTGCCGACTTGACTGATACTACGCCGCCCTCAATCACCGGCATCACGATCCTGAACGTCACGAGTTCAGGCGCAACCATCACATGGACGACCGATGAGACCGCGGACTCCCAGGTTGAATTCGGGCCCACGACATCCTATGGCTTCTTCACTCTGCTCGACACCAACAAGGTGCTGGCCCATGCTCAGATGCTGAACGGCCTGCTTCCAAGCACCGCATACCATCTGCGTGTCCTTTCCAGGGATGCCTTCGGCAATCTCGGGACTTCCGGCGATTTCACATTTACCACCTCGAGCCCGGTTGACACGACGCCTCCGGCGATCACCAGCGTCACCGTCAGCAACATTGGCCTCTCCGGCGCCACCATTTCCTGGTCCACCAACGAGGCCACGGATGGCCGCATCGAATACGGCCTGACGGACTCCTACGGCAACTCGACACTTCTCGACACAAATCTGAGGACCAGTCACACGCTGGCCCTGGTCGACTTGTCAGAAAGTTCCACCTATCATTTCCGGGTCATCTCCAGGGACGCCGCAGGCAATGTGGCGGTTTCCAATGACTCGACATTCACTACTTCTGATCCTTTGGATGTTACCCCACCCGTCATCCTGGATGTCACCGTGACCAAGTTGACCAGTTCGAGCGCGACCGTTACCTGGTCGACCAATGAAGCCGCCACTTCGCAGATCGAATACGGAACCACGGCCGCCTACGGAAGCTCGACCACGCTCGATGCCAACATGGTCACAATCCGCGCTAAGTCGCTAAACGGCCTGCTGGCGCACACAACGTATCACTTCCGGGTAAGCTCCAGAGATGCGGCCGGCAACCTGGCAGTTTCAGACGATTTTACTTTCACCACCGCGGAACAGTCCGATACCACGCCTCCGGTTATCTCCGGCGTCACGAGTATCGACGTGACCAACTCTGCCGCAACCATCACCTGGACCACCAATGAGGCTGCCGACACTATGGTCCAGTATGGCGCTTCGAGCGACTACGGCAGTGCCACGACACTGGATGCCGAAATGCGGACCTCGCATGCGCAGACGCTGGTCGGCTTGACCGCAGCTACCGTCTACCACTTCCGCGTGATCTCCAAGGATGCGGACGGCAATGTCGCCGTTTCGGATGACTTTGCCTTCACCACTACCGATACGCCTGATACGACGGCGCCGGTGATTTCAGCGGTCGCCAGTTCCGATATCACAAGTGCCGGCGCGACGATTACCTGGATCACCAACAAGGCAGCCGATTCTCAGGTCGAATATGGAATCATGAGCTGGTATGGAAGCTCGACTGCCTTGGACGGCAATCTGGTTACGTCCCATACACTCAAGCTCGATGGCCTGGCGTGGAGAACGCTCTACCATTTCCGCGTCATCTCCAGGGATGCTGCCGGCAACCTCTCCGCATCCGAGGATTTCACATTCACCACAGGGGATCCGTCTGATACGACGGCACCGGTCATCACCGATGTCATCAGCGCCGGAATTACACCATTTAGCGTAATGGTCACCTGGTCGACGAGCGAGCCTGCAGACTCGCAGCTCGTGTATGGCACCACGACGGATTACGGCACCTGGACTTTCCTCGACCCGAGTCGGACCGCCTGGCACGCGCAGTTGCTGAGCGGCCTCTTTGGCAGCACCACGTACCACTATCGCGTCCTTTCGCGTGATGCGGCCGGCAATGTGGCGATCTCCGATGACTTCACTTTCGTGACTGCGGAGGCTCCCGATACTACGCCCCCGATCATCACCCAGGTCGCCAGTTCCGGCATTACCAGCTCCGGCGCAACCATCACCTGGACCACCAGCGAGAATTGCGACACGCTCGTCGAATATGGGATCACCACATCCTACGGCAACTCGGCTACCGCAAGTGGCGGCATGACGACATCTCATTCCATCCGGCTGCATGGGCTTGCCGCCTTGACGACGTATCATTTCCGGGTTCTGTCCACGGATGCCGCAGGCAACCTCGCGACTTCGGACGATTTCACACTAACGACCACGGCTCCTGCAGTAATGAAACTCGCCTATCCGCGGCTCGCGAATACGACGGGCGAAACCGCCACGACGGCCGATGGCATACTGCTGGATAAAACCGAATATACGGGGATCACTGTCACCAATCTCGGCAATAGCGAGGCAGTCTTGACCTTTACGGCGTACCTTCAGAACGGAGATGTCCTCCAGGGCGACGGCATCACCAACCCGGCGCAGCGAAACCTGGCCGCGGGCGCGCAACTCTCAATTCTCGGCCTCGATCTCTTTGGCAGCCTGCTGTCGGATCACAGCACGATCGGCTGGATCGAGATTGAAAGCAGCGTCGAGAATGTGACCGGGGTGGCGCTGATATCCGACGCCAGCCTGAAAGCCCTGGACGGCACGATCATTTCCGACAATCTTCCCATTCAATCCCTGCTCACCGAGGTGGAAGGCAAGGGATTCACCAGCCTGCATGTTGCCAATCCCAATCCCCGGACCGCAAACGTCGCGTTCACGCTGTGGTCGGCCTATGGCGTGCCACTGGCTGTGGTCTACAGGCAGATCGAATCCCAGTCCGCACTTGCGGAATCGATCGCATCCCTTTTCCCAGGCATCACGGCGGAAGCCGACAATTATATTCAGGTCGCTTCGGATGCAGGCGTCGCGGTCCTCGAAATGGTCGGCAAACCGGACCAGGACTTTGCCGGACTGAACGCAATCAATATGGCTACCGCTAGCAGCACGGTCTACTCACCCCATTTTGCCGTGGGCGGTAGCGCCCGGTCGAGCTTGTCCATCGCTAACCTCGACGGTGAGGACGGCAAGGTGACGCTCTGGATGTTTGCGGATGACGGTAGGCAGGTCGGCCCGACGCGGGTCATGGGCATCGCCGGCAACGGAAAGGTGTTCATCGACGACCCGGCATTCTTTGGCAATTATGGATCCGAAACAGTCACGGGGTATGTCGTGATCAAGAGCAACGGCCCGAGACTCGTAGGCAATGTGCTCTTTGGTGACGAGAATGGCAGCGCCACGGCTCTTCCGCTCGTCGCGTTCATGCCGGATTCAATGCTCTTCAACCACCTGGTCTGGAATGAGACCTATTCCATGAGCCTGTCGTTGCTCAATCCGAACACTACCACCGCAACCGCCACCATCGACCTGTACAACGAATACGGCACGCGCGAGCATAGCGTCAGCGTGGCAATCCCGGCGCGGCAGCGGATCGTCAATGACCTCACCGCCTTCTTCCCTGAACTGGAAGGCCAGAATCGCACCACGGGTTATATCCGGGTAACAACGGACAAAGGAATCGCCGGTTTCGCCACGATCGCGACGCGCGACATGCGATCCATATCCGCTCTGCCCGCGCAACCGGTGATCAAAAAATAAAGGCAAAAGCAAAAGCAGCCACGAATGGCACGAAAATGCTCTTTTTTTTGCTGCTCAGTTATGAGGGAAGTCAGTTAGTAGGAGCATGACGGATGTACTCTATAAAGAGCTTTCGTATGCTGCGGTAGGGGCGGCGATTGAAGTCCATAGAGTTCTCGGGCCGGGCTTTTTGGAGGGGACCTATGAGGCGGCGCTTGCTCACGAATTTGGTCTGAGACATATCCCGTTCGAACGCCAAGCTGCATTGATAGTAAAATACAAAGAGGAACAAGTCGGCGAGTATCGCGCAGATTTTGTGGTCGATGGCAAGATCATCCTGGAAATCAAATCTTGCTTGACTTTGATCCCAGCCCATACAGCCCAAGCGCTAAACTACCTTGCAGCTACAGGTTTCCGCCTTGCCATCCTACTGAATTTCGCCACCCCCCGCCTACAAACAAAACGGATCATACGATAAAACCTCGATTCTGATATTGTGTCCCTCAAACGAGTCGATCTCATTCAAAGTCAATAAATTAACCTGTGAAGATCCAACTTCGCCGAAGTTGAGATTATGATAGTAAACCTGTTGATTCAGGAAGAGAAGAACGCACTTTCAATCTGCAACTTCGGAATCGAGGTAAAAAGATCCTTCCTTCTTTTCGTGCCAGCTTTTGCTTATCTTTATCAGCAGAATCTATTCGTGCCCGTTTTTGCTTTTGTTTTTGGAAAGAGAGTATTTGTGTCATTCGTGGCTGCTTTTGCTTTTTGCGCGGATATTTAACGCGGATAATTGGTGCCGAAGGGGGGACTCGAACCCCCACGAGCTTAAGCCCACTAGACCCTGAACCTAGCGCGTCTGCCAGTTCCGCCACTTCGGCACTGCCGGATGGATATCTTATGGGGCTGCCGCGGCCTTGTCAATGGCGCAGGCGATGCTTGGCACCATTCTCGCCGGCCCCGTAATCCTTGGCCTCGCCCACCCAGGTAAATCCGGGACGGCGGTTCCATGTAGGAAATACTCTGGTCCAGCTCTTCGGATCCTGCCGCTTCAACTTTTCCGGATCGACACCCAATCTCATGGCCTCATCCAGAGCAGCCGCCGCCTTCTTCTGTTCGCCACGGCTGGCAAGCGCAACGCTGTAGAGGTACTGAACCATCCCCTGCTCGGGATGCGCTTTGACAACCTCCTCGAGAACAGACAAAGCGGATAATTCGTCTCCCTCGAGGTGCCGCAGCAGCGCGAGATTGAGCCCAACCGTTACATCCGAACTGGCGAGTTTTCGCGCCTCGATCAGATTCTGGACTGCCAGCGGGAAGTCGCCTTTACGCATGTAGGCTACGCCCAGATTATTGAAAACTTCCAGCGCCTGGGCGCGCTCCGCAAACGCATTATAGGCCTGGATGGCCTCGGCCAGGTTATCCAGCTTTAAATAGCAGGTGCCCAGCATGAATTGGTTATCCAGAAAACTCTGCGGGTCCTGTCGATGCCGCTTTCAGATACTGCACTGCCTTGGCAAAATCGCCGCTCTGGAAGTAATGGACCCCGAGCAGAAATGAGGCCTGAGGCAGGTCGCGGTAAAGATCGAGCATCTTCTGCAGCGCATTGGCGCGTTCTTCCTCGTCCGCGATTGCCAGGCAGTTGATAAAACTGGCATAGGTCTTGTTCGGCACGGCGCGCGTCCGGTTCCGGAAATCTCTCTTGCGAAAGCGCGCCGGTCAGCCCGCTATCCGACAGGATCTGCCAGGCTATGCCATTTTCAATCTGCGGCAGTGAGGATGCCGGCCCGCTGGCGCTGATTTCTCCACTTGTCCGCAGCGTTTTGAGGTTGAGCACGCGGATAACGACTTGCAGGTTTTCTTCCGTGCCTGAGTAGCTGCCGAAGACCATGCGGTCAGCCGCCGCCCGCTGTGCCACGCGAATTATGCTGGCACGGCTAAGGGTCATGCCGGATGGCAGGTCCGAGGCCTCGATAAACCTCGCCCGCTCCTCCCAGCTGATCGTTTCCACCCCTGGGGCTTGCAATTCGCTCGAGATCGCCAGGGCAATACCCTCCCCGATCCAGCTCAAGGCTTTTTGCTTTGTTTGGTTCTCGAGTGGAAAAACCAGGAAGGTGGTACCGGCAGTGGCTGAAGATGCCAGTACAAGTACGATAAAACACAATAATAGCAGCTTTTGCACGCAATTTGATACCACGCCTACCGCCGCAATTTCAAAACAATTTTCGCCCCCGAAAAAATGATTACAGCATGCGGTAGGGGCGACCGGCAGAGACTGTTTCAAAACCAGGCGTCCCGGAGGGACGCAGGGAAATTAGCCGGGGGCGAGCCGCGCAGCGGCGCTGCCCCCGGTCACGGCAGGCAATGGGTAAGAGCCCTGGAGGGGCGATGGAAGTCATTAATTTGCAGATGTTTTCCATCGCCCCTCCAGGGCTCTGTTTCTCTTTCGTTATCTACCCCGGGCGGCGCTTCGCTTGCCCGGGCTACTGTCCTCCAGCCCTTCCAGGGCTGGAATCATCGACATATCATCAGGCGCATAAGTTTTGAAATAGTCTCGGCAGGTCGCCCGTACGGATGGCTCGATTGAAGCCTCACTGTTCGAGGATGTACTCTTTTTCGCGGAGGACCAGGCTGGCGGTCGCGAGGAAGAAGGCGGTCAGCAGGACCAGGGTCACGACGGATTCGATCGGATCGGTACGCTGGCCGACCAGCATGGAAAGCGCTCCGAGGGTGTCCTCGTGCGGGAAGATCGATTGGATGTAGTGCGTGATGGTCAGCTTCCGCGTAAAGCCCGGCAGGACGGCGACAAAACCCTCCCAGCCGAAAGCATAGATCAGGCCGACCAGAATCGAATGCTTCAGCCAGGCACCCAGAAGGGCAAAAAATGAACCGTAGGCCAGAAGGGCAAGCAGTACGATCGGAATATCCCGGCCCAGGACCCCCATGTCCTGGAAAAATGGCCGCATATCCGTTCTCAGATAAAGGATCAGATAGCTGATAATCACCGTAGGAAGCACCATAATCACACCGATCCAGGTCAGGGCAAGGTACTTGCCTAACATGATCGTCGGCTTCGCTATAGGGCGCATAAAGAGGTAGGTCAGCGTCTTCCCTTCCACTTCCTCGGAAATCAGGGCCGTCCCGTAAAAGAGGGTAACGAAGATCACGAGAAAGCGGATGACCGAAGTGGCCATCAAGGTGCCGAAAACCTGCGCCGATGGCAACGCCGTAGGAATGAGGTTCAGGGATAACACCACGCGCCCGACTACCGCCACCACCAGCACAATCAGCGAGAGCAGGAAGACGAACAGGGTCTTTTTGCTCCAGAACAGCGTATCGAGGGTCAGAAACGCGATCGTTTTTACGTCCCGCCAGCCCTTTTTCAAACCGATGGCTCCCGTCATGCTCGCTCCTACTTCACCAGGTAATGGAAAACCGCCTGCAGGTTGTCGTCAGGCGAGGTGATTTCTTCCAGCTCGATGCCGCGCTCCAACATGAGCGCGGGGAGGCGGCCATAGAAATCATCCGGCGTGCGCGACTCGACCGTCAGCCCATCCCCATCGGGGCGGAATCTGACGCTTTCCAGATCAGGAAATCCAACCAGAGCCTCGGCCAGACGGCGCGGCTCTGAGCATCGTATCGAGATTGAATGCGGGTGCTTGTCGATCAGATCACGGATCTGGTGGATGTCCCCTTCCGCCAGCACCTGTCCGTTGTGCATCAGGAGGATGGTCGAGGTCATCGCCTCGATCTCGTGCAGAATGTGGCTCGAAACGATGACGCATTTCCTGTCGCGCCCCCACTGTCGAACCATCTGGATCACCTCATGCCTGCCAACCGGATCCATCCCCGCCAGTGGTTCGTCTAAAATCAGGACTTCGGGGTCGTGGGCGATGGCCTGAGCCATTTTGATGCGTTGCCGCATTCCCTTGCTGTAAGCGGCAATCTTCTTGTCCCGGGCGTAGGTGAGTTTTACGGTCTCCAGTGCCTGGTCGGTACGCCCGCTGACCTCGTCCTCGAAATAGCCGTGCATCTGCAGCATAGCCGCCAAAAACTCGGCCCCCGTCATGCGCTCATAGAAAGAGTCCTGTTCCGGACAGAAACCGATCCGATGGAACAATGGATAATTGTTCCAGATGCGTTCACCGAACATCGTGACTGCGCCCTGGCTCGGCCGCAACTGGCCGGTGATCAGCTTCATCAGGGTCGATTTGCCCGCGCCATTGGGCCCCAACAGCCCGATCACGCCTTGCTCGATCGTGAAGGTGACATTGTTTACGGCAATTACCTGACCGTACCATTTCGAGATGCTGCGCCCTTCGAGAACCGCAGTCACTTCACCACCTCCACCGCGCGCACGCGACTATGAACAATCCAGATACTGCCTGCCATGACCACAACCAGCGCGAAAGCGGAAATCCATGGGGAAGTCTGGTAGCCCGGTTCACTGCCAAACAGCACGTCGCCCATCTGCGTCAGATTATGCGAAATCGATATCCAGGACACCGAGGTCGTACGCAGCAACGTCGCCAGAATGCTGTAGAGGATCTGGCCGAAAAAGGAAATAGCGGCAAAGAAAATGCCGGCGAATCGCGCGCTCCGGTTGAGCGCCGACATGGCGAGCACCACCAGCGCGTTGGTGAAAATTATGATCAGGGAATAGGCAATGATCGGGAGCGCCACCCACGCGTATTGCTGAAGGAATTCGAGGTTCGAATGGAAAGCCGCTGCAATCAGAAACAGCAGGATCCCCGGAATCAGCGTCGTCAAGGCTACAAAAAACACCACCACGCCAAGCTTGCCGATCAGATAATCGCGGCGCGTGATCGCTTTCGAGAAATAGATCTGCAGCGCATTCGCCTTGAGATCATTCGCGATCAGCCCGGCGCCCGCGAAAATCGATATTACGAACGTCGCAAACAGCTGCTGGGACAGAAACGCCTCGAAAAACCTGGCGTCGATCTTAACCAGCGTGATCCGGCCCATTACTACCGCGACATAAAGCATGACGCAGCGCACCAGAAACGGAATGAGCGAAAGAAAGAGGAGCACCATGAAGCCCCGCTTTTTTGCGAGCTGAACGATCCCCTGCCTGGTGATCACCCACCAGCGATAGGGATGCGACGTCCACTCACCCGCCCAATGTGCATAACTCAAATCATGAATGGGCATTTGTATTCTCCCAAATCCAAGTTCACGGCATCTCCCATAATTGCGGAGTTATGTTCCGCGAACCTTCACCCGCGCCGGAGGCGCGCCAGATAGTAGCCCCGGGCAAGCGAAGCGCAGCCCGGGGTTTAGCGCAACGTTAACCAGAGCCCTGAAGGGGCGAAGGATAATATCAAGATCGTGTTCGTCACTGATGTCATTCCATCGCCCCTACCGGGGCTCTATCATTTTCTGTCATCCTACCCCGGGCGGCGCTGCGCTTGCCCGGGGCTACTGTCTCGCTGCCCCTCCGGGGCGCTCGGTCTCAGCGCATCCGCGCCTTTTGCGAATGACTCCGGAGCGCGCGGTTGAAATTCATCCAAGTCATTGCGATTACCTCCGGGGCACGCAGTTAAGTAAACTCCTAGCTGGGTGGCATTCGTCACTGGTCACTGCGGCTTCTCTGCGATTACCTCGAGGAACACTTCCTCCAGGGAGTGCCGCAACGGAACCAGATGCCGGATCTGGACTTTCTGATTGCGGGCCGCCTGCAGCAAAGCATGGCTGCTGAGACCCCCGTTCATGCGGATCTTGATGATGCCGTCGTCCCCTTCCACGCACTTGCAGCCCATAGTCTCCAGCTCGGCGCGAAATGCATTGGCGTCTCCCTTGACCCGGCATTCGTACTCGGTGCCTGAAGTGCGCTTCAAATCCTCGATCCTGCCTGCAGCCAGGCGGCGGCCTTTGTGAATCACCAGGGCTTCCTTACATACCCACTCAACGTCGGGCAGGAGGTGCGACGAGAGGATGACGTTGATCCCTTTCGAAATGGAGATGTCCCGCACCAGTTCCAACATTTCGATGCGCCCTTTGGGATCCAATCCGTTCGTGGGTTCATCGAGAAAGATCAGCTGCGGATCATGAACCAGCGCCTGCGCAAGTTTGATGCGCTGTTTCATACCGGTGGAATAAGTCTCGACGTTGCGGTAGCGCGCCTCGCCGAGGCCGACGTAATAGAGAATTTCATGGGCGCGCCGCATTGCGTCCTTGGGCTGCATCCCGGTGAGTTGGCCGGCGTAGGCGACAAATGTGACCGCATTCATCCCCGGAATATGGCAGTCGTTCTCGGGCATGTAGCCGACCCTCTGCCGGATCGCCAGCTGCTGCGAACGCACGTCCAGCCCAAGCACGCTGCCGCCGCCGGTTAGAGGGGTAATAAAGCCGAGCAGAGTTTTGAGCAGGGTGCTCTTGCCGGCCCCATTCGGTCCCAGCAATCCCATGGATCCACCCTCAAACTGGACGTTGACGCTGTCCAGCACCCTCTGTTTGCCGAAATCGACGGTGATATTTTCCAGATCGATGATCAAAGGGACCTCGCTTTTGTCTCCATTGGTACGCAAGAGTAGCGATAATAGTTCAATATTTCACTCGCGAAAACAAATAAGGGCATCAAAAGATTAACGCAGAAGCCGCTGAGAAAAAACAGAGCTCGCAGAGTGAGCTTTTGTCGTTATGCCGTTGATCCTCTGCGACCTTTGCGTTAAGCCTTTTGTACGTCGCCACCTTTTGTGCGATGTCCTACTTACCCATTTCTACGCGCTTGCACATGAGGCTTGATAGCTGAGGCGATGCCGCTTAGAATATGCATGGATATGAGAAAGGCATGGATAGGTTTAAGCATTGCTTTGCTGGTGCCGATGATGCTGATGGCGCTCGAATCGGGGCAATTCCGGCTGCTGTCGTCAACCAACGTCAACAAGATGATTCTCATCTCGCAAAGCCCCGAAAAGAAAATCAAATACCTCCTCGATGCGTCGACTGCCAAAATCACAGTCGATGGCAAGGCTACTGAATTCAAAGAGCTGGTCCACTACAGCGTGGTCAATGTAAAATTCGAGCTGAAGAAATTAAGCAAAGACGGAATCTCGCTCGACGGCGTAGCCACTGAAATCCGCATTCTTACCCCGGAACAGCCCAAGAAGATCGATGGTAGGCTCCGCCCCTGAATTTTATATTTTGACTTCAAAACGGCGTATCAATTAGTACTGGTTCAATGGAGATAGGGAAAGGCTCGGAATACAGAATATAGAATCCAGAATTCAGAATGGGGCTACAGAAGCATTTCCTTGAATCCTCCGGCGTACCTACAGCCAACAGCGAGCCTTTCTCTGTCTGAAGCAATCCAACGTACCAGCTTTTTTTCTGAATTCTGTATTCTGAATTCTCTATTCTGTTTTAAAAAATTACTTCTCCGCCGGACCAAGTTATGCGTATAATTCGATTGTCCGGCACGCTCGCCGGGCCTTGGGCAGACCCGCTCCAGAGGTCCTCGTAAGGTTTTCATAAAGTATTGAAAATTAACACCTTGGAGGCCAGAGGTTTCAGATTCACCGATGGGATGCTTGCGATCGCCGGGCAGGATTCATCCAGTCTGCTGATCGTTACCCATGCTTCCTGGATCGAAATGAGACTGCCCTGACCGGTTGCAATATAACCGGTAGGAGGTGCGATGGGCTCCGCGCTGCAGTATGAAGACAACTGGGAAACCGAAAGGTACGCGCTGCTGACCACGCGCGTGTGCGACCTCACGCTCGATTTCGAAGATACGCTCTTATGTCGTTGTATTAATAAGCTTTACGATGAGCTCTCCCTGAAGAAACTCCAGTTCCGCCCCCGGTACTACTTTACCTGCGAAGGCGACGAGTGGGGCTGCCCCGATCGCGTTCCCATTATCGGCATCCCATTTCATCTCGCGGACAACCGGCTGACCCGGATCGAAAAGGAGATGGGGTACACCACCTACGACAAGAATGATCTCATCCGCCTCCTCCGGCACGAGACGGGCCATGCCATCAACTATGCCTATCAGCTGTATGCCAAGCAGGAATGGAAGGAAGTTTTTGGTGATTTCAACAAGGTTTACCCGATAAACTTCAGGTTTAAGTTTAATCCTTACAGCCGCGATTATGTCCGCAGCCAGGGCGAGCCGAAATACTATGCCCAGGCGCATCCTGACGAAGATTTTGCCGAGACTTTTGCCGTCTGGTTGACCCCCCGCTCCAACTGGCGCGTTGCCTATCGCAACTGGCCGGCTATGAAGAAGCTCGAATATTTGGACGAGCCTGATGCAGACCCTGCGCTTCAAGAAGCCTCAGGTGGTTGCCGGCCCGCTGGACTCACCTTATCACTCCAAGACCTACACCCTCATCGAGTACTACGGCGAGAATCTCGATGACTACAAGGACAATGCGCTGGGGATTTACGACGAGGATTTGAAGTGGATCTTCCCGGTCCAGTCCAACGGCCACAACCGATACATTCCCGGCCAAGGATCTGATTCGCAAAAATCGCCGTTTCCTGATCGCCACCATCGCCAGCTGGACCGGCGCGAGAGAAAAGGTCGTCGCCCCCGTTGTGATCAAGTTCTTCCAACGCTGCCGGGACCTTGGACTCAGCCTGCCTGCCGATGACGAAAAATACCGTCTCGCGTCTCTGACCGCCCTCGGCACGACGGTCGTCATGAACTACCTTCACACCGGCCGCTACATCCCCGACTAAGAAGTCGGAAAGTGGGCTCCGGCTGCCAAGACTATCTTAAAACTGGGCGTCCTGGAGGGACGCTGAGAAAGTAGCCGGGGGCGAGCCGCGCAGCGGCGCTGCCCCCGGTCACGGCAGGCACCGTGCAAGAGCCCTGGAGGGGCGACAGAAATCCTTCAATTTCAGATGTGCTCTGTCGCCCCTCCAGGGCTCTTGATCAGATTCCAAAAGACCCCGGGCTGCGCTTCGCTTGCCCGGGCTACTGTCTTCAGCCCTTCCAGGGCTGAAAACGCGGGCATGTCATCCGGCATAAGAGTTTTGAGGCAGTCTCGCCCGGACGGGGCTTGGGATCGAATCATTCTAGGATCGGAGCGCCGTGCGGTGCACGGCGCCCACTTCGCCACTACGTCTTGGCGCGACAGAAGACCGCCTTCTGTACCCACCACTCAGTACTTTCCCTGCGTGATCAGCCGAAGAAGAGGGTCAGCGAGTTCTGGGTGATTTGTTGGATGCGGTCCCAGAAGATCACGAGGCCGGCGGTGGGAAGCAGCATCGCCCACACGAGGATGTGACTGGCCCAGGAAAGACTGAACGAGTCGTGCCTGGCTCCTTCTTCCTCGGCGTCGATGATCATGGTCTTGATCACGCGGGCATAATAATAGACCGCGATGACGCTGTTGAGCGCGCCCACGACCGCATACCAGGCCAGGTTGTGATTGACCGCGGCGCCGAAAACGATAGAATTTGCCGAAGAAACCGGCGAAAGGCGGAATCCCCATCAGCGAAAGCATGAAGATGGTCATCGCGATGGTCAGGAATGGCGATCGGCGCCAGAGGCCCCGATAGTCCTTCAGTTCGAAGCTCCCCGTGCGGTTGTAGATCTCGATCACGATCAGGAAGGCGCCCAGGTTCATGAACAGGTAGGTGATCAGGTAGATCAAGAACCGACTGCAGCCCCTGGGACGTCAGCACGACCGCCCCCATCAGAATGTAGCCGGCATGAGCGATGGAGGAATAGGCGAGCATGCGTTTGATGTTTTCCTGGCGCAGCGCGGCAATGTTGCCGAGCGTCATCGTGATGATCGAAATCATCAGCACCAGCACCGCCCAGTTCATGGCCGGAAGGGATCCCCAGGGTGCGACGCCGGAAGTGTCCGAAAGGCCCGTGAAAAAGAAACGGATCAGGGTGGCAAAGCCGGCCGCTTTGGGCGCCACGCTCAGGAAGGCGGTCACCGGCGTTGGAGCGCCGGTGTAAACGTCGGGGCACCAGAAGTGGAAGGGCACCGAGGCGGTCTTGAAGCCGAAACCGGCGATGATGAGCACGGTCGCGATCAGCAGCATGACACCGTTGTTGCCGCTTCCCGCCCCATGGGCGATGGCATCCCGGATCAGAACCATTTTGGTGGTTCCGGTCAGGCCGAAGAGCAAGCGTAATGCCATAGAGCATGCTGCCGGTCGAGACGGCTCCAAACAAGAGGTATTTCAGCGACGCCTCGTTCGATTGCCGTTCGTTGCTCAGATACCCGACCATGATGTAGCTGCTCAGCGACACCATTTCCAGCGACAGGAACAGCATCAGCATGTCCACCGCCGATGCCAGCAGAACCATTGCCAGGGTTACGCCCAGCAACAGCGTGTAAAACTCGCCGATGTGCTGCTTGGCAATCTCCTTCGATCCGGGCGCGGCCAGGAGGATCAAGAAAGAAGTCAGGATCAAAAAGACCTTGAAGAATACGGCCATCGGATCCAGCGCGACCATGCCGTAGAAGAGCGTGCCCGCCGGGGCATTGAAAAGCGGAAAGCAGAAACCCAGTGCCATCAGCAGTCCCAGGGCGCTGAGCAGGAAGGTCGTTGCCTGCCGGATGCGAGGTGCAGCCAGGTCAATGACGATGACGGCGAGCAGCGTCAGTGTGAGGGTGATTTCCGGGTAGAAAGCCTTCAGGTCTTGGAGAATCTGTGGATTCATGACTTATCCCTTGAGCGTGTCAGCCTTATCCAGGTTCACCGACTTGAGCAGCCGGTACATCGACAGGACAATGGCAAGAGCCACGGCGGCTTCGGCAGCGGCGATTACGATGACAAACACCGCAAACAGCTGGCCATCGAGGTTCATCCAGGAGAACCGGGAAAACGCCACCAGGTTGATGTTGGCCGAGTTCAGGATGAGTTCGATCCCCATGAGGACGTTTACTGCGTTCTTCCGCGTCATCACCGCCATCATGCCCAGCGAGAAAAGCGCGGCGCTAATGATGAGATATTGGGCAAGCCCGATCATTGAGGTCTTCTCCTGACGATCATTGCCGCCCCGATCAAGGCGATCAGCAAAAAGATGGAGGCGATTTCAAACGGAAGGATGTACTCCTTCATAAACAGTTCCCCGATTGCCGCGGTGGTCGGCTTCAACTCTTGCAGCGCCGTGCTGTGCCAGGTGGTCTTCATCATGACGAAAACCAGGCAGAGGAACACGACGCTTACCAGAACGAGTCCCGGCCAGAACTGAAAGGTTTCCGATTTCAGCTTCATCTCGGAGATCTTGTGCGTCAGCATCACGCCGAAGATCAGGAGCACCAGGATGCCGCCGACGTAAATCACCATTTGGGCCGCAGCCAGAAAATCGGCGCCCAGGAAAACGTAGAGCGCAGCCACTCCGAAAAAGGTAAACAGCAGGGCAAAGGCGGAGTGGATCAGGTTCCTGGAAAAGACCACCACGGCTGCCGAGATCACCGTCATGGCGGCAAAGAAGTAGAAGACAATCTGGGTCAGAATATTGGCAATATCCATATGTCAGGCCTTGTCTGCCGGAGTCTCCTTGCTAGGTTTGGCATACAATGGTTTGTCCGTGGCGAAGTGATACACGTGATCCTGCTTGTTGTAGACCGAATATTCGTATTCCGGCGTCATGACCAGGCAATGGGTCGGGCATGGAAAAACGCACAGGGAGCAATAGCAGCACAGCGTCATGTCGATGTCGAAGACATGGGTGCGCAGTTTGATCGCCGTGCCGTCGGAGGCAAAAATCGCCGGTTCATCTTTGCCGCGCTTTTCGGTCTCGATGGTGATGCAGTCCGTCGGACAGGCGCGCACACATTGGCCGCAGCCGATGCAGTCCTCGATCTTGTTGAACAGCCGCGCCCGCGATCGTTCCGGCATGGGCCACTTTTCCGTCGGATACTGCAGCGTCACCGAGCGAGTAAAGAGGTGAAGCCATGCCACCCACATTGAGCGGGCCACGGTGACAATCCCAAGCCCGAGATCCCTGAAATAAGTCCTCATATCGAAGCCTCAACCAAACGCTACTTCCAGTAGACGGCGAGCCAGCCGACGCCAATCACCAGCACAAAAGAAGCGGGAAGCAGCACTTTCCAGCACACATACATCAGCTGGTCCACCCGCAGGCGCGGCAGCGACCAGCGCAGCCACATCTGCACAAAAATCAGCGCCAGCACCTTAATCACGAACATGATCGGCCCCGGGACAAGCTGTGTGCCGCCCGGAAGTACCTGCGTCCAGCCGCCCAGGAACAACGTCGCGGCCACGCCTGCAACCACGATCATGTTGGCGTACTCGGCGAGGAAGAAAAACGCGAAGCGCATGCCGGAGTATTCCGTATGATAGCCGGCCACCAGCTCGGATTCCGCTTCCGGAATATCGAACGGGGTGCGGTTCACCTCGGCCAGCGAGCTGATAAAGTAGATGAAAAACGCCAAAAACGTGAATGGATTCCTGAACAGGAACCAGTTCTGTATGCCGCCTTTCTGAGCATTGACGATCGCCTGCATCGAAAGGCTGCCTACACAGATGATGACCGTCATGACCGCCATCGCGGCCGGGATTTCATAGCTGACAATCTGGGCGACGGACCGCATGCCGCCGTAGAGCGAATACTTGCTGTTGGAAGCCCAGCCCGCCATCATGATGCCGACCACCGCCAGGCTGCCGACAGCAAAAATGTAAAGAATGCCGATGTTCAGGTCGGAAACAATGGAAGTGGCGCCAAACGGAATGACCACGAAGGCCGCAAATGCGCCGAGGAATACGATGAACGGCGCCATTTTAAACAGCAACTTGTCCGTCGATTGCGGGACGATGTCTTCCTTGAGCAGAAGCTTGAGCGCGTCGGCAATGGTCTGAGCCCACCCATGCCAGCCGCCGACATACATCGGTCCCAGCCGGTCCTGCATGTGAGCCGAAATCTTGCGCTCCCACCACACCAGGAAAAGAACGAAGACCGACAAAAGCCCGAAAACGACGAGGCTGCACACGGCGGCAGGCATGTAGGTCCGCACAAACTCCGGCAGCACATCATATTTCGGTATCATGTTCAACAGCTGCGCGATCGATTCCATCCCAGCTATCCTCGTCTATTGTTTCTCAACGCAATCTCCAATGCACCGGGGCCGCGCCCAAGCTTATGAAAGCAAGCTCCACCCGCACAGCCGGGGCTTTGCGGAGGCCTCAGGCCTATGAGGGCCCCGGAGGGGCCGAAAGATCGTAGCCCCGGGCAAGCGCAGCGCAGCCCGGGGTTCGCCAGACAACGACGAAGAGCCCTGGAGGGGCGAAAAACAAAATCAAAATCACATTCGTCACGGCGTCATTCCATCGCCCCTGCCGGGGCTCTGTTGTTTCTCATGATCCCACCCCGGGCTGCGCTGCGCTTGCCCGGGGCTACTATCTGCGGCCCCTCCGGGGCCTGGGTTGTGCCACCCTTAGTGTTCCGTTGCGTTAAGAGTTTGCTTTTCCGGAGTTAACGGTCAATCTCTCCTAATACTACGTCTACGCTGCCCAGAATGGCGATGATGTCCGCGATCATCGCTCCGTGGCTGATCTCCCGGAATGCGCTCATCACAGTGAAACACGGCGACTTCACCTTGACGCGATAGGGCTTCAGGCCGCCATCGCTCACAAGGTAATACCCGAGCTCGCCGCGCGGGCACTCCGTGCGGTGATAGATTTCCCCGACGGGGGGCTTCACGCGCTTTGGAATGGATTCCTGCACGTTACCCGGCGTCATCTTGGCTGCGGCCTGCCGGATGATTTTGCAGCTCTCCTTGACCTCGCGAATGCGCACCATGTATCGGTCCCAGCAGGATCCCACCGGGCCGTGCTCCCCTAGTCCCACCGGCACATTGAAATCAAACTCCTCGTATCCCAGGTAGGGCTCGTCTTTGCGCACATCAAATTTCACACCGCTGCCGCGCAGGTTCGGGCCGGTCACGCCGTAGCTGAGCGCGACTTCAGGGGACATGATGCCGACGGTCGCGGTGCGTTTGATGAAGATAAGGTTGTTCGACAGCAGCGTGTTCAGGTTGTCCACCTGCGGTTCGAAGTAGTTGATGAAATCCACCACCTTCTTTTCGAACCCCGGCTTGACATCGCACATCAGGCCGCCGATCCAGTTGTAGTTGTAGAGCAGGCGCGCGCCGCAGGTTTCCTCGAAGATATCCAGGATGGTTTCGCGATCGCGGAAGCACCACAGGAAGGGCGTGAAGGACCCGATGTCGTTTCCGTACGTGCCGGCTGCGATCAGGTGGCTGGCGATGCGGTTCAGCTCCGCCATGATGATGCGGATGCAGCGCACCCGGTTGTTGACCTGGATCCCCATGAGTTTCTCGACCGCGAGCACGTAGCCGAGCTCCATGTTCATGGCCGCGCAGTAATCCATGCGGTCGGTGAACGGAACGACGCCGGGATACTCGATGTTCTCGGCGTGCTTTTCAAAACATCGATGGAGATAGCCAATGTGGGGAATGGCATCGGCGACCACCTCGCCATCGGTCTTGAGCTCGAGGCGCAGTACCCCGTGGGTCGAGGGGTGTTGCGGCCCCATGTTCAAGGTCATGACATCGCCGTCATACTCTACTTGCATCGGTCCTCCTAAACGGGCATGTCCCGGTAGGTCGTGGGGAACTTATAGTCCTTGCGCAGCGGGTGCCCTTCCCAATCGTCCGGGCAGCAGAATCCGGCGCGAGATCGCTGTGGCCATCGAACACCATCCCGACCATGTCGAAGGCTTCGCGCTCATGCCAGTTGGCGACCGCCCAGACCGATTCGACGGACGGGAGGTGCGCCCCTTCCCTGGGCATGCGGCACTTCAAGGCTACCGGTGCCTGTGCTTCATGGAGTACATGATATAGACCACTTCGACCCGGTCCTTGTAATCGACCCCGGCCAGGCACTCGAGATGGTCCATTGCGAGACGCTCGTCATCGCGCAGAAAGCGGCAGACGGACGAGGATCTCCGCCGGCTCCACCACGCTCCAGGGATTGAGCCCATCGAGCTTCGATTCCAGGATCTTCGCGCCGAATTTTTCGCCGAGCAGGGCGGCAATTTCATCTGCTTTCATGCGGCACCCTTATTTTTGTCTGTTTTCGCCATCGTTTCCTGACGGATTTTCTTCTGCAACTGGATGATGCCCTCCAACAGCGCCTCCGGGCGGGGCGGGCAGCCGGGGACGTAGACATCGACCGGGATGATCTCATCCACCCCTTTCAGCACGTGATAGCCGTACTGCCAGTATGGGCCGCCGTTGTTGGCGCAGCTGCCCATGGAGATCACGTACTTGGGCGCCGGCATCTGGTTGTAGAGCCGCTTGATGCGTGTGGCCATCTTCAACGTGACCGTCCCGGCAACGATCATCACGTCCGCCTGGCGCGGCGTGCCGCGAAAAACTTCGGCGCCGAACCGCGCCATGTCATAGCGGGACGCTCCCGTCGCCATCATCTCGATCGCGCAGCAGGCAAGACCGAAAGAAAGCGGCCACGGCGAATTGGAGCGGGCCCAGTTGAAGATCCAATCCATCGACGTGATGAACACGTTGTCTTCAAATTTACCTTCTAACACTCCCATGGTGATCTCCTCAAAACCACTCGCCTCTGCCCGGAGAGCGCCTCATTACTTATGCTTCATGGCGCTGACATCTTCCGGCTTCACCCAGGCGAGGTCGCCCTTCTTCCAAACGTAGGCCAGGCCGAGCGCCAGGATGGCAATGAAAATAAGCCCCTCCACGAACGCAAACGGGCCGAGCGTCTTGAAAACAACGGCCCAGGGCAGAAGGAAGATGATTTCCACGTCGAAGATAATGAAGATCAGGGCGCACACATAAAAACGGATGTTGAAACGGATCCAGGCAGAGCCTTCCGGAACCTCGCCGCACTCGTAGGGGATGTACTTATCGGGAGCATCCTTTCCTTCCGGCTGCAGCAGCCGCGACAAAATGAGAGCCACTGCCAGAAGCACGAAGCCTACACCAAGGAATATCAAGACACCCGAAAAGCTGAACAACATAGATCTACTCCTATGCCGGATGAGATGCGTACCGGTATCTCAAACTACATAAAGCGATACCCTACCGATCCATCGGGCATTTTGCAAAGCAAATCTGGGATGAACGAGGGATTTCTACCCGAGTGTAAATCGAACAAATTAGTATAAATACCTACTTTCCCATGGTCAAGCCATTCATTCGCCTCCCAGCCGTTTCGGAACTCCATGATAAATGGTACGCCCCAGGCCTACAAGTATTGCCGACGCGCGCTGAATCGTCTGCTTGTCTGGAAGGCGGGGGTATTTTCGAAGGTGTTTTTCAGGCTGGATCGACACGAATCCCGTCACCGGCGGGAAGACCTACTTCGTGGAGAGACCTGACGCAGTCTGTCGTAGCTCAACTGCTGTCGGTCGGCTTTCCCAGACTTATCCACAGCAGCCGAACCAGAGTTACTGGTTCCATTGCCTTGTGGCTTCCGCGATGGAGGTAGCGATTGCGATAGAGTTGCTCCAGGGTCAACGTCAAAACGATGATCAGCCAGTTGATTAAGAGACTGTTGGGATGATGGTGACAGATGTGTTCTAAGCCATATCGATTCTTGCCGTCGTTGAAGCCTTGGTTTTCAATCTCCCACCGACTCTTCGCCATGCGGTAAAGAGCTTGGCTCCCAGCTTCTGACTTTGACCAGTCGGTCAGCCAGTAGGCTTCAACCACGGTACCATCCGGCTTATGTTGCCGGTAGCGGATCACGCGGACCGTTTCCCAGCGGAGGGTGTCCCAGGGATCAAAATCGTCGGCATCCCAAATCTCGATCCAATCACGACCGTCCCGAAATGTCCGATCCCGCGGCTTGGAGGCGAAGCGTCGCTGGGCCGCCTCGTATAACTCCGGCAGGTTCCCCTTCAACCGCGCAACCACTTTCAGTCCCGCATCTCCCGCCGCATGCAGAAATGGCGCCGTGGCAAACTCTCC